>NZ_RHGY01000001.1 GCF_003862435.1 Weissella viridescens
TCGTCATATCTGAGCAAGCTCTTCAAATCAGTTGGACCACAAAGCGTTCGACTTGCATGTATTAGGCACGCCGCCAGCGTTCATCCTGAGCCAGGATCAAACTCTCATTTTGTACTTACTCCATAAATGAAGAAAGGTTTCAAAAGCTTGATATTACTCAATTTTTCTTTTTGTTGTTTAACAGATTGTTAAACGAATTTACTAGCGAATTGACTTCGCAAATGTTTGCACCAAATAAATTTGGTGACCCTACACATTTGTTTATATCGAAACGATATTCAGTTTTCAATGATCTACTTTTTCGTTAGACAAGAGGTGTTAACCTCTCACGACCCAACTTGATTAAGTATACTGTATTCAGTAATCAAAGTCAACACTTTTTTAATTTAAATTATCGTGTAACTCTTATCGCTCAAGTAGAGAACTCAGACTATATTACAGAACCCCAGGGGGTTTGTCAATAAAAAAAACAAACAAATTGAATTGTTTGTTTTCGTCGTTTTTAGTCACGTAACGTATAAGGTTGTTTAATCTGATCAAACAACTCTGCCACTGATAATTGATAGAGTTCTTTGAAGAATTCAGCACGTTGACTCTCGTCTTCGGGTGCAGAAAGCACAAAGCTATTTTGTCCATCTTGTTTGGTAACACCAATATAAGCTTTTTGGTTAGTTGTCTCATCCAAAAGGTCAATATGCTTAATATTGAAAATTTGATTAACCGTCAAACGTAGTTGACGTTCTGAAAGGACCGGCGTTAATGTTGCAAACTCCTTGGCATTCAACAATGGTAGATTCATCTTAGCCATTTGTTCATCAAATGTCGTGAAGGCCGCAACAACGGCACGGTGTAATCCAAGCGCATTGACAATTTTTTCAGGTTGCATGGCCTCTAGGATTTTATTTGCGGCGGCCCAGGCAACTGGATATTGGTCCATTAGTTCTGTCTGCTTGGCTTTAATTTGGTTTGGATCAAGCACACTAAACAAAACTTGTGTGTCCAATAGTAACATAATGCGCAATGCAGCCTGGCTTTGCTCATCATCTGGAGTTTCAGGTGTTAGTTCTGCCTCAACGCCCTTAACATAGGCATCAACAACATCATCGGTAATCAAACCATGTTGCTTTTGTTCCTTATAGATGATGGCATGTAAGGCTGGACGATAAAGATAAGTTGACATCACAATCATTTGTTCAGTCAAATCATCATTATCTGCTACCTTCAATTGGAAGAAGACTTGGGGAAACCCGCCTAATCCAAGCATCATATGTAGCAATTCGTGTGTTGCCGTAAAGTCAGGGGCCGTTGCATCAGTGACTTGAATGGCTAGACGTTCTCCTAAGACATCCGTTGTTACTTGTTCATGGTTAATGATACCTGATGCTTCTCCATTACCATGTAAAACAATTGAACCTGGATATAGCTGATTGACTTGATCAAGTAACTTTAATGTATCTGCTGAAAATTGCATAACGTACTACCTCTTCTCTTTTCTGATATTTGCCAATAACGCCTGCGCAGAGGCTTGATTAATTTGTTCTGATTTTTCTAGGGCAGCCACCAGCAATGGGACTTCTGCGACCGTTGCTCCTACCTGTAACGCCAATGACTTAGCTTGCAGCGCCATATGGCCCGCTTGGATACCGCTTGAAACTAGCGCTCTGAGGGCAGCCAAATTTTGGGCCAAAGCGACACCAGCCACGATGGCGCTCAATGTTTGGGCATCTGGATTCCCCATAATTTGTTGGTTTAATTGAACTGCTGGGACAATCCCAATCGATCCACCAACAACTCCTAGCATAAGCGGCATTTTAATACTTCCATTCAAAAATTGACCATCATCCGAAACAGTCCATTGTGCCAGCCCCTTATATTGACCTGACTCCGCCGCATACGCATGCATCCCCGCGTTCACAGCTCGAGTATCATTGCCACTCGCAAGGACTACCGCTTCAACACCGTTCATGATGCCTTTATTTGCTGTAACAGCTCGATATGGGGTGAGTTGCTCCATATAACTCGCTTGCGCAACGCGTTGCGCAACATCTGCTCCAGCCATACCTTGCTTTGTTTTCAAAGCTGCTACTGGAATCGCAACATTTGCTTCAATGAGCGCTTCTGTTGCGTAATTCGACAAGATACCCATTAATATTTCAAAGCCAACTGAGCGTAAATCTTGTGCCACGGCTTCAGCCATGGTATTCACTACATTGGCCCCCATCGCTTCACAAGGATCAACTAGAACATCAACGGCAACTGTTTTTTCATCTAGAGGCTCAATCACAATATCCTTGGCACCACCACCACGCGCTTCCATGCTAGGATGTGCGTGATTGGCTACAGCTAATAATTGAGCTGTATGCTTTTGCACATAATGTTGGAATGCCCCAGTATCATCAAGGTTGATGGCAATGACTTGGCCGCGAATTAGGCGTTGCTTAAAGGCAGCGTGTACACCATCCCCTTGATTCAACATCCGGGCACCATTATTGGCTGCAGCAATGACACTAGGTTCTTCGGTTGCCATTGGCACAGACTTGTGTTCTCCATTAATTTCAATATCAGTTAGCAAACCCATTGGTACGCCAAAATTATACAGATAATTTTCGACCTGTTGATCACCAACTGCACTGTAATTTTCAGCCATCAGCTTAGCTTGCGTTGCATCAATCACATGGTTCTCAACTAAATATTGAATACGGTCTTGCCAATCTAATTTATAGTAACCTGACCATTTCATTTATTCACCCTCTGCTCGTACATGATAATGAACCTTTTCATCTTCATCAATTGACGCCCACAAACGCGTCTGCGCTTCTTCATCAAAAGTTCCTAGATCCACCATAATTTCACCATCGACTTCTTCAATTCCCCGAACAGCATGTCCAATAATCGTATGAATCTTTTTGAACATTTCCAAAATTTCATCGGTCTTAGCCACGGCTGCTTTTAGTGTATAGCCTTCATCCAAAAAATATTTAATTGATTGGACTTTATGAAAAGCTTCATAGTTATAGACACGCGCATCTTGATCCCCCTCCCGTGGTAAGGGTCGGATAATCGCTTTGCTTTCCCAATAACGTAACTGCCGAGTTGAAACACCTGTCATTTTTGATAGCTCCCCGATTCTAAACTTAAAGAGGTCGGGTTTAAATATGCTTTCAATCACTTCTCTTTTATCTAAATATGCCATTGATTCACACCCGTTGTTTCAAATAATTTTACTTACCAAGATTGTTAACCTATTTAACAGGCATGTTCAATTTTACTAAATTCCCATTAAAAAAGCCAACCGACACATGGTCAGCTGGCTTTTTACTTCACCCTTATGGATTAGGCTTATCGTTTCCACCATCAGTGGTATCCCCTTGATCAGGGTTTACTTGCTGAATTCGGGAAGTATTTGATTTAGGCTCATCCTTTTCAGGTGCGTCCGTCTTATACAATGGCTGCGTTGATTTATTCCCGTTAATTGTATACAAGTCACGTGAACTTGATTTACGTTGTTTCTCGAGATTCTTCAACTTCTCCAAGCCGTTCGAATAATTGTATTCCTTCGCATCAACTGGCTTAAAGCCCTTTGGTGTGTAGAAACGCAACAAATCCTTTTGATTGATAGCATCCGATACACGCAGTTGTTCATGCGCAGCATCTGTTGCCTTCTTTTCTTGTTCCAACTGTTTCTTAGTTGGATTATCAATCGGCTTATCAGTCTTATTATCATACATAACTGAATTAATATAGCTATACTGTGGCGTAATAACATCCCCATCACGCATAGCAACAATTTGTTGACGCTTATTACTCAACAAATCTTGTCCCAATTCAACGTATTTCTTGGTATCCGTCACACCTAACAAATGCAACAATGTTGGCATCACATCAATCTCACCACCATACGTATGGTCGATGAAGCCACCTTGGTAACCAGGAATATGAATCATAAATGGCACACGTTGCAATTGTGCATTGTCATTGGCGTTCCAATCATCAGGATTCTTCCCTAAAATCGGCGCTAATGCCTTATTTTCAGAATTAGAAATACCATAATGATCACCGTACATCACAATAATTGAATTGTCGTACAAACCAGAACTCTTCAAATAATCAAAGAATTCATGAATCGACTGATCCATGTAATGGTTCGTTTCAAAGTAACCATCAACGACCTTTGAACCACTATCTGTTGTTTGGAAGTTAGGATCCTTGTCCTCACTATCTAAACTATACGGGAAGTGATTCGTTACTGTGATGTACTTCGCGTAGAACGGCTGTTGGAGACGCTCTAGGTATGGAATTGAATCATAGAATAAGAGCTTATCTTTCAATCCGTAACCTGTGGCTTTGTCTCCAGACGTATCATAGTAACTGGCATCAAAGAAGTACTGGTACCCCATGTTTTTGTACACGTTATTTCGGTTCCAGAAACTGGCAGTGTTCCCATGGAAAACGGCTGAAGAATAACCTTGCGTTTGCTTCAAGATACTTGGCATCGCTTGGAAAGTATGATCACTTCCTTGCGTGGCAAATAATGAACCTTGTGGCAAACCGAATGTTGACGTCTCCAACATATTTTCCGCATCGGACGTTTTCCCTTGTCCAACTTGATTGAAGAAATTATCAAATCCAATGGTACTCTTTGAATGATAAATACTATTCAAGAATGGGGTTACTTCTTGCCCATTAACTTTTAAATCAAGCGAGAACTGCTGAGTTGATTCAAGATGAATCACAAAAACATTACGTCCTTTTGCAATTCCAGCATACTTCGCATTCGCAGGCACATTATGGTTACGAATGTACTTCTGCACTTTTTCAATATCTGATTTCTTAGCGCTACTCTTCAATTCTGAAACTTTTTGGGCGCGCACGGCATCTGAAAAAGTATAACTATCTAATCCCAAATAACGCACCATCATTTTGCTATCAAACTGACGGGTAATTAATTGAGGACGATCCATTTCACTTAACATCAACACGAGCATTGAGCCTAGAATAGCAAAACTTGTGATACTAAACGCTTTGAACTTGGCTACTGCTGGTGCATTTAATCTAATTTTCCTAAAGATAACAAGGACTAGCAGCACGACCAAATCGAGCCAAAAGAAAATATCATGGACATTACTTAAGGCAAATCCGGACGCACCCAGGCCTTGGTTAACCTTGTCGTACCCCAACATAACTGAGACCGACATAAAGTCAGAAAATTCACGATAATAAATAACGTTTAACTGAATTAACGCGATATTTGCAATATATATAATTAATGAAATCGGATAAAATAGTTTAGGTGATTTAAAATATAAAGCAAAACTTAGTAATAATAGTGCAATTGGTATTGGATTCACTAAGAGGGTTATCCATTGAACCGGGGTAGCACCCTGATACAATTTGAAATCCATAATATTGGCCATCTGTGTTTTAGCCCAGAGTAATGCGACTAAAATCATAATAAAGCCAACTCGTGATTTAAACCAATCAGAAAGACGACTCTGCTTCATAGATTATTGGTTCCTTTGTAATTTTTTAACTATTCTCCATTATACGATAAATTCGGACCGTTGTGTCCATCGTTATAACCTATAAATTGTATTAAAAGTAATTTAAACTAGCCATAAGGAGTGTGTTAAACATGTCCAATCGTTTTAATATCCTTTGCAGACGTGGTTTTTCGGACGTTCAAATTGATGCCTTTAACATCCGTCAAACTGTTTTTGTAACAGAACAAAATATTGATGCTTCAGATGAATTTGACTCATTTGACGAATCGGCGTTACATCTTGTCGGTTATTTAGACGCCATTCCGGTTACAACCGTCCGCTTAGTGGTAACTGATTATGTCGTTAACATCCAAAGAGTCGCGACCTTGGCGTCATATCGTGGGCAACATTTTGCGACGCAATTATTGCAGTATGTTCTATCAGCCTTCGACCAACAAGACGACATCAGACAATTCGAGTTAGATGCACAATGCTCAGCTCAATCATTTTATGAAAAGCTCGGGTTTACCCCAGTCGGTCATCCGTTTGAAGAAGTCGGCATCCCCCATATCCATATGTTGAAACTAAAACAATAAAAAAAGCTTATCCAGTCAATTGAACTGAATAAGCTTTTTTATTTTATTCTAAATCATCTTCAGCGCGATCAAGCAATGCTTCTACTTGTTCCGCTTGTGAGTTAACAGCTTCAGCTGGTGCATCAGTGACTTCAACTGCAACTGCTTCGACATCTCCATCGACATCGGCTTCTGCATCAGGTTCTGGATCAACTGTTGTAAACGTTGCAACCTTTGAATCACCATCTAAACGAATCAAACGCACACCTTGCGTTGCTCGGCCAGTTTCAGAAACAGCATCAACACTGAATCGAATCATGACTCCCATGTTAGTTGTCAACATGATGTCTTCATCATTATCAACAACTGCGATTCCAGCAACTGGTCCGTTCTTCTCAGTGATTTGGGCTGTTTTGATTCCCTTACCACCACGACCCTTAATTGGGTATTCGCTGACTGGTGTCTTCTTACCGTAACCATTTTCCGTAATGACCAAAACGTACTTATCATCTTCAAGTGCTTGGGCACCGATAACGTAGTCATCATCACGCAAATTGATTCCACGGACTCCAGCAGCAGTTCGTCCCATTGAACGGACTGCGGTTGAATTAAATGACACGGCGTAACCATTATGCGTACCAATGAGAATGTTACTCTCACCATTGGCAACCAAGACATTAATTAATTCATCTTCATCACGCAAATTAATGGCACGCAATCCGCTCGTGCGGATATTTCCGAAATCAGAAACCGGTGTGCGCTTTACAACACCGTGACGGGTTGTAAAGAAGAGATAATCTTCACTTTCAGATGCATCTCCTTGCACACTAATCACCGTTTGGATTGATTCATCTGAATCAAGACCCAAAAGGTTCACGACTGGAATTCCCTTAGCTGTTCGGCTATATTCAGGAACTTCATAACCCTTCAAGCGGTAAACACGACCTGTGTTCGTAAAGAAAAGCAAAGTATCGTGGGTAGATGATGAAACCATTTGATCAATAAAGTCATCATCGTGCACGCCCATACCTTGGACACCACGACCACCACGGTTTTGTGAACGGAATTCACTTTGTGCCATACGCTTGATGTAACCACCACGCGTTAGTGACACGATGACGTCTTCTTCTTCAATCAAATCTTCATCTTCGATTGATGTGACATCACCAACTTGCAATTCGGTACGACGTTCGTCACCGAACTTATCTTGAATTTCCAATAATTCTTGATAAATAATCGCATCAATACGTTCAGGTTTTGCCAAAATATCCTTAAAGTCCGCAATTTTTGCGACCAATTCTTGATATTCATCCTCAACCTTGTCGCGTTCCAAACCAGTCAAACGAACCAAACGCATATCCAAAATTGCTTGGGCTTGCTTATCTGACAAGGCATAATCTGCCATCAATTGTGTTTTCGCAATTTCAGCAGTTTTTGAACCACGAATAATCGTAATGATGGCATCGATATGATCCAAAGCAATTCGTAATCCCTCAAGAATGTGGGCACGTGCTTCAGCCTTCTTCAAATCAAATTCAGTACGACGGCGAATCACTTCTTGTTGATGTTCAAGATAGGCAACCAAAATCTCTTTTAGACCAAAGAGCTTTGGCGCACCGTTCTGAACAGCCAACATGTTGAAACTAAAGTTTGTTTGCAACAACGTTTGCTTGTACAAGTTGTTCAAAACAACTGAAGCAGATACGTCACGGCGCACATCGATTGCAATTCGATAACCTTCCTTGTCGGATTCATCGTTAACACCGGTGATTCCTTCAATTCGCTTATCACGACCTAAGTCGGCGATACGTTCGATCAAACGCGCCTTGTTAACCATAAATGGCAACTCAGTGACGATGATCCGTTCGTGCCCGGACTTGTCGGTTTCAATATCGACTTTAGCACGCACCGTAATGTGACCTTTTCCAGTCTCATAAGCTTTACGAATTCCAGCCTTTCCCATAACGATTCCACCTGTTGGGAAATCGGGTCCGGGAACTGCTTCCATCAATTCAGCGGTTGTGACATCAGGGTTATCCATCAACATATGGATGGCTGAAATCACTTCCCCCAAATTATGCGGTGGAATATTGGTTGCCATTCCAACCGCAATTCCATTCGTTCCATTAACCAATAAGTTTGGGAAACGAGCTGGCAAAACTTCAGGTTCATGATCAGTTCCATCATAGTTATCGATGAAATTAACTGTATCTTTGTTGATATCACGCAACATTTCAACTGAGATTTTACTCAAACGCGCTTCAGTATAACGCATCGCGGCAGCTGAATCGCCGTCAATTGAACCAAAGTTTCCATGACCATCAACCAACATGTAACGATAACTAAAGTCTTGCGCCATACGAACCATTGATTCGTAAATCGCTGAATCCCCGTGGGGGTGATACTTACCCATGACGTCCCCAACTATACGGGCTGACTTTTTGTGTGGCTTATCTGGTGTCACACCTAATTCGTTCATGCCAAATAAGATTCGACGATGCACGGGTTTCAGTCCATCACGGACGTCTGGTAATGCTCGCGCCACGATAACTGACATTGCATAGTCCAAAAAGGACGTCTGCATCTGTTCGCCAACATTGGCATTGGTTATCCGACTATCATATTGTTCTTCAGACATTCTTGACCCTTTCTATATCTTTTGAAAATACGTCGAGACGGACGTATTAAATATCTAATTCGGCGTATTGCGCATTTTCTTCAATGAATTCACGACGTGGTTCAACCTTGTCACCCATTAACATTGAGAAGATACGATCGGCTTCAACACCATCATCTAATTGCACACGCAATAAGCGACGATTTTCAGGATCCATCGTTGTTTCCCAAAGTTGACTGGCATCCATTTCACCAAGTCCCTTATATCGTTGAATTGCTGGCTTAGGCGAAGCATTTAGCGTCGGCAACAAACGATTAAGTTCTTCTTCTGAATCCAAATACTGCACAAACTTACCTTGGCGTACTTGGTAGAGAGGTGGTTGCGCAATATAAACATATCCCTTTTCAAGGAGTGGACGCATATAACGATAAATCAGCGTTAACAACAATGTTCGAATGTGCGCACCGTCGACATCGGCATCAGTCATGATAATTAACTTGTGGTACTTGGCCTTAGAAACGTCAAATTCATCTCCAAAACCTGTTCCCATCGCAGTAAAGAGTGAACGGATTTCTTCGTTACCCAAAATCTTATCAATGCTTGCCTTTTCAACGTTCAAAATTTTTCCTCTAATTGGCAAAATCGCTTGCGTCAAACGTTCACGTCCCTGCTTAGCTGAACCACCGGCTGAGTCTCCCTCAACAATAAATAATTCAGAAATTTCAGGGTCTTTTGATGTATTGTCAGCTAATTTACCTGGCAAGTTTGAAATTTCAAGACCACTCTTCTTACGCGTTGCTTCACGCGCACGCTTAGCAGCCTTACGTGCCTTGTTGGCCAAGAGACCTTTTTCAACAATTTCGCGAGCTGTTGCTGGGTTTTCCAACATAAAGCGTGAAAATGTTTCAGAGAACATCCGATCAACGGCTGTTCGTGCATCAGAATTCCCAAGCTTTGTCTTGGTTTGCCCTTCAAACTGTGGATCTGGGTGCTTAACAGAAACAATTGCTGTTAGCCCTTCACGAACATCTTCCCCAGAAAGTGACTCATCCCCATCCTTTAACAAGCCGTTCTTACGTGCGTAATCATTAATGACACGCGTTAAAGCAGACTTGAATCCAGTCTCGTGAGTTCCACCTTCATAAGTGTGGATGTTATTGGCGAATGACATCATATTTGTGTGGAAGTCATCAGTATATTGAAGTGACACTTCAACTGCAATCCCATTTTCAGTTCCTTCAACATAGACAGGATCTGCAAACAAAACATCTTTGTTGACGTCAAGGTATTCAACATACTCTTTGATTCCACCTTCATAGTGGAATGATTCAGTTACTGGTTCTTCAGGACGGTTATCGGTAATCGAAATACGTAGTCCCTTATTTAAGAAAGCCAATTCACGAACACGATTTGTCAAAGTCTTGATATCAAATTCCGTTGTTTCCTGGAAAATATCAGGATCTGGCGTGAAATGTACAATTGTTCCACGTGAAACAGCAAGTCCATCTGGTCTCACTTCGTGAATTGTATCCTTCACATGTCCACGTTCAAAGTCCATAGCATAGGCTTTATCATCACGGACGACGATTACATCTAATTCAGTTGATAACGCGTTAACAACTGAGGCACCCACACCGTGAAGTCCTCCAGAAACCTTATAACCGCCGCCGCCGAACTTTCCTCCGGCGTGAAGCACCGTAAAGACTGTTTCAAGTGCAGATTTACCTGTCTTAGCTTGAACGTCAATTGGAATACCACGACCATTGTCAGTTACGGTAATTGAATTATCTTTTTCAACTGTCACAGTAATGTGATCCGCAAAGCCAGCCAAGGCCTCATCGATTCCATTGTCGACAATTTCCCACACTAAATGATGTAGACCTTGACTCGTTGTTGTTCCGATATACATTCCTGGACGCTTACGCACCGCCTCAAGTCCTTCAAGGACTTGAATCTGGCTGGCATCATAATCATCCGCTTGTGTATGCATTTGTGTATCTTCTTCAGCCATTATTTTCCCCTTCTAACATTCATTCATTTTCTTGCAGTGTTCCATTTTGGACATTAAAAATCTTTGGATCTTCGATTAATTGTTTGGCAACATCGCTCAATGAAGGTGTCGTAATAAACGTTTGCACCTTATTTTGCATTGCTTTCAACAAATGTGTTTGTCGACTTGCATCCAATTCAGATAGGACATCATCCAATAGCAGTACTGGATACTCACCGGTTTGCTGTTTCATAAGGTCAATTTCAGCTAGTTTTACTGCCAATGCAGTCGTTCTTTGCTGTCCTTGTGAACCAAATGTTGCCACATCAAATCCATTAACTAAAAAACGTAAATCATCACGGTGTGGGCCAACTTTCGTTACGCCTTCCGCAATCTCACGCTTTTGCACTCGCTCAAACTCTTGCGTTAAAGCTTGTTGTAATTCGGTGGGGTCCATATCGGTGACATCTTTAATTTGTGAAATATATTCAATTTCCAGATGTTCCTGACCCTGTGTAATGGCTTCATGGATTGGTTGGGCAGCCTGATTTAAGTCTTTTAAGAGCTTAATCCGGCGCTCGATTAATTCAGAGGCAAAAATCACGAGTCGTTCCGTTAGGACCTCTAAAAACAATTTATCAGATTGTTTTTGCATTTGTAATTGTTTTAAATATTGATTGCGCTGTTTTAGCGTGGCCCGATATTGATTGGCCACATACAGATATTTGGGGCTCATCTGACTAAATTCACGATCAATAAAGCTACGACGGACAGATGGCGCACCTTTGACCAACTCTAAATCTTCAGGAGCGAACAAAATCACATTCAAGTTCCCAATATAGTTGGCTAGTTTCGGCTGATTCAAATGATTCACCCGCGCCTTCTTACCTTTATTTGTAAACGTTAAAGAAAGTGGTACTTTTCCAGAATTTTTTTCAACAACGCCGGCTACTCTGGCCTCACTCTCCCCCATCATAATCAATTCTTTATCAGAATTCGTTCGATGAGAACGCGTCAACGCCAGCACATAGATAGCCTCAAGCAAATTCGTTTTACCTTGGGCATTTGACCCTAAAAAAACATTCACTCCCGGCGAAAATGTGACATCTAAATCTCTATAATTCCGGAAATTTTTTAACGTTAATTCCGTTAAACGCATTAATCCGTTGCGCCCATCCCGTTAATCACAAAACGTTCACCTGTTGGTACAGCAACAACATCACCAGGATAAAGCTTACGGCCTCGGCGATCATCGGGTTCTTGGTTTACCAAGACTGTGTTTTCACGTAGATACCATTTTGCTTGTCCACCAGTTTCTGTTACGCTGGCCTGCTTTAATAATTGCCCAAGTGTAATGTATGGTGTTTGAATATTAATTTCTTCAGCCAATTGAACCCCTCCTATTTGAAACAAAGTGCTTTTTCTCTACTGTCTATTATACGCTTTCACGACAGTTTTCACAATCTTAAAAAGCCGATATGAGCATTCTGAACAATTTATATCAAATGTGACAAAAAAGCCGAAAACCCCTTTCAAATTCTTAAAAGGCGATTTTCGGCTTTTTATTAGTATGTGCGTACTGGCGTAATCAATTGAATAAAGTTTGTTTCATTATTTGTTGGGACCAATGTAAAGGGATCCAATGGGGTCTTAAATCCAATTTGGATTTCTTCATCACCAAATGACTTTAGGGCTTCCCGCATATAATCTGGATTAAATGAAATCGTTAGTTCATCCCCAGACGTTTGGGCAGCGAAGATTTCTTCTTCCACGCGTCCAACTTCAGGTGAATTTGATGAAATCGTTGAACGACTATCGCTCACCATAAATTGGATGACGTTTGAACGACCTTCGTGACTTAGCAAAGCCGCACGTTCAATCGTTTGCAACAAGTCACGTGCATTAATTGTTAGTGTTGTGCGCTTTTCTGTTGGAATCAACCGTGACGCATCAGGATAGTTTCCTTCTAGTAACCGTGAATAGAAAACTGTGTTTTCACCTAATTGGAAAATCACTTGGTTTTCAGCCACACGCACATCAACAGTTTCAACATCATCAAGCATAGCTTGAAGTTGCGTCAATGACGGTCCAGGAATAATGATGTCAGCATTAACATCTGATTCACCGAAGGTTACTGTACGTTGTGCTAAACGATGACGATCAGTCGCAACTGCTGTTAAGTTTCCGCCAGCAATAATGAAGTGCACCCCAGTCAAAATGGGTTGGCTTAATTGCTTTGAAACGGCAATAACCGTTTGACTGATAACTTCAGTCAAGGTTGCAGCTGGCAAAATCAAATGATTCGTCACTTCAATCTCTGGTAAATGTGGATAGCTTTGGGCATCTTGCCCGTTAATATCAAACTCAGCACTTTCAGAAGTAATTTTTGCTTGCAAACCATCAGTGTTGGTCAGCGTGAACGTTTCACCGGGCAAACGCTTTACGATGTTGGCAAAGAATGATGCTGGTAAAACAAGTGCCCCTGGTTGTGTCTGTTCTAATTTAGCTTGATCATCGCTGAATGGGATTTTTGTTTCAATAGAAATATCTGTATTAGATCCGGTTAAAGTTAACCCTGTCTCATCTAATTCTAATTTAACACCTGTCAAAATTGGCATTGATGTTCGTGAAGAAATAGCTCGACTGACATGGTTCATTGCTTTGATAAATTCTGAACGATTAATTGTAAATTGCATTTGACTCTCCTCATGAACATGTATCAAGCGTTGCTTATGCATGATTTATTTATAAATATAAAAAATAGTAATAGTAATAAGGGGTGTGGATACTGTGGATAACGCTAATACAGTCGATTATACCAATAATTGGTCTATGTGGATGACTGTGTGGATAACTTTCTTGAAACTTTTGACTTATCCACAGGCAGGTTTTGTATTAGTTGGTTAGTTTTTCGCGAATTTCTTCAACCTGACGCTGTAATTGTTCATCTTCGGCAATCTTCTTTTCAATCTTTTCCGTAGAATGCATCACAGTTGTATGATCTTTGCCACCAAAGGTACGTCCAATTTGAGGTAATGAATCCTGTGTTAATTCGCGGGCAAGATACATTGCGATTTGACGTGGAACCACAATTTCCTTATTACGTTTTTTCCCATTCAAGTCATCAATAGTGACATCAAAGTAAGTTGCCACGGTGTCTTGAATAATTGGAACGGTAATGGCTCGTTGGCGCTTAAAGCTCATTTTCTCCAAGATCGAACGGGCAGTTTCAACAGTCACATCAGCTTTACTAAACTTCATCTTCCCAACGACTTGGTTGAAGACCCCTTCCAAATCACGCACGTTGGTATCAACGGCAGCAGCGATTTCATCAATCACATCATTTGGGATATTGAGGTTTTCTTGATCAGACTTGTTGCGCAGAATGGCAACACGCGTTGGTAAGTCAGGTTTTGTGATATTGGCTGAATAGCCTTGTCCAAAACGAGTTACTAAACGCATCTCTAATCCGGGAATTTCTTTAGGTAGCTTATCTGAAGTTAGAACAATTTGGTTATTTTCACGGGTAATGGCGTTAAACGTATTAAAGAATTCTTCTTGGATCTTTTCTTTACCGGCCAAGAATTGGACATCATCGACCATCAGTAAATCAGTGCTACGGTACTCACGTTTGAAGGCTTCGGTAGCTTTAGGTCCGCGACGCAAGGCTTCCGTGAAGTCATTAATGAAATCTTCAGTGGTGATGAATTTAACTTTAGCTTCAGGGGTGCGTTCTAATACGGCATTTCCAATTGACTGCATTAAGTGGGTCTTCCCAAGTCCTACGCCTCCATAAATTAACAATGGATTCCATTGCGTTCCAGGATTATCGGCAACGGCTTGCGCAACTGAATAAGCCTCACGATTTTCGTCTGACGAAACAAATGTGTCAAAACGGAATTCGGGGTTTAATGTCGCTTTTGTGATGAAATTGGAAGCCAAGACAGTTGAATCACCTTCTTCAGGTTCAATGGCATCGGTTGCTGCCGTGTCATTGGGATTCAAATCCAATTGGGTTGGTTTTGGTTCTATATATGTAACGGACGGCATAACATAAGTTGGCTGCCCGTTGAGAGACATGGTTGCCATCATTGCGGATTGGACGAAAGATTGCGTGTAAGCATTACCCTCAGTCTGCCATTCATCAGCGACATTTTCATGATTGCTGGTTAATTGCAAGGTAACGGAATTATTATCATTCTCAATGATAGCGACTGGAGTCAAACTATCAATATAAGTTGCATATGAAAATTCATTGGTTTTCTTTCTTAAATCTTCTTTGATGGCATTCCAAAGTTGGATAGGATCCATTTTGGACGACCTCCTAAAAAAATTAACTGGTGCAGAATAGTTATCCACAGTACAAACTGTGAATAAATCTTATCACGTCACTCATTGTAACAGGGATATATGGAGTTTTCCACAGCTAAAAACGCGCTAGATTGGGAATCTATCCCACTGTAAATAACAAATAGAGATATTCACAGGTTGTGGAAAAAGTTATCCGACTTCCCACAGGGGTGTGATTAAAAAAATCACGAAATTGTGGATATCTGTGGATAACTATCGAAAAAAAGAGTTATCCATAAGCAATTGTGGATAATCGGATGTTACTCTATCAGTATTCAACAGACTTATCCACATATTCACAGGGGCTAGAGAATTTATTTTTACACCACGGTGGATAATGTGGAAAAACTGTGGAAATTGTGGAAAAACGTCATAACGGAGTGTTAGGTAGGGTGTGGTTGTCCACATAACAGAGCGTTAGATTTGGGATAACTTTTTTATTTTGAAATATGTAAATTAATTGACTGGGTTTAAGTTTTTGAAGTCATACATTTGGTATAATAGATAGTAACGTTCCATTAGAAAGCTTTTTTGGCATGCAAAAGTTAGTTTTGCTTGAATTGTATTTCTACAAATGGTATTATGGTAAACGAATTGTGGTTTGGCCTCGCCAACCGCAGGCCAAATCTAACTACGAATGAGAGGTGTTTTCACATGAAGCGTACATATCAACCTAAGAAGCGCCATCGCTCACGTGTGCATGGTTTTCGTAAGCGCATGAGCACTAGCAACGGACGTAAGGTATTAGCCCGTCGCCGTCAAAAGGGCCGTAAGGCATTGTCAGCCTAAGTAGGTCATACCTTCTATAGGAATTACTGATGAATGATGCGCGTGATGCGGCCAGGAATGGTTGCATGGCGCGTTTTCTTTTTGTCTTAATGGAGAAAAAATGAGAAAAAGTTATCGAGTTAAATCAGAAGCTGACTTTCAAAAGGTTTTCGATCAGCATCACTCGGTCGCAAATAAAATGTTTATTGTTTACACGATGCAACGTGATCAACCCACCCACTTTCGTTTAGGAATTTCGATTTCTAAAAAAGTTGGGTTGCGTGGTCATGAGCGCGTTTGGGTAAAACGTCGGATTCGACAAAGTGTTTTAGAATTTAAACCACGCTTACGTCAGGATATGGATATTTTAGTCATTGCGCGTCCAAGTGCACACGATCAAGACATGGCGACCATTAAGAAAAATCTAGAGCACGTCTTTAATTTAGCGCATTTATTTGTTGATACAGATGAACAAACGTATGACGCTAGTTCAACGGAGAAGAATTAATATGAAAGATACCCTAAAGAAGTTTTTGTATATGCGTTCTTTCCCAGTCGCTATTATCGCGTTAATTATTATGGTAATTGCCGGTGTTACCTACAATGGACCAGTTGGTTCAGGGTCAGGATTATGGAGCGGAGTCATTGTTGGCGCTGTTTCACGTTCTATTTTAGGTGTGTCAGCATGGTTGGGGAATAATTATGGTTTAGGAATTATTGCCTTTACTATTTTGATTCGACTATTGATTTTGCCATTGATGGTACATCAAACCGAATCTACCATTAAGATGCAAGAAATTTCACCACAACTGCAAGCTTTGCAAAAGAAGTATAAGTCAAAGGATCAAGATTCTATGATGGCTATGCAAGCTGAGCAAAAAGCGTTGTATAAAGAAGCGGGTGTTAATCCGTTTGCAAGTTTTATTCCATTGATTGTGCAATTACCAATTTTGATGGCCCTATATTCAGCCATTCAAACGACTAAGGTTTTGCAACATGGAACATTCTTGTGGGTGCAATTGGGTGAACGTGATCCATACTTCATTTTGCCAATCTTGGCGGCTGTCTTCACATTCCTTTCTTCATATATTGTGATGATGGGACAACCAGAACGTAATACGATGACAACAACGATGACCTTCGCGATGCCAGTAATGATTTTCGTCTTCGCGATTAATGTGCCATCTGTATTGTCACTTTACTGGGTAGTTTCCAATGCGTTCCAAGTGGCTCAAACTTGGACATTGCAAAACCCAATTAAGTTACGTGAACAACGTGAAGCAAAGAAAGCTGCTGAAAAAGCACGTGAACGGGCCATTAAAAAGGCTAAGCGTTCGAAGAAATAAGCATTAAATCATTACGAAAAAGACTAGTTTTTTAAAAACTAGTCTTTTTTTTAAGGTCTAAAACAGTTGATAGGTCTAATATGTTAGAATGAAGTGATGTAAAGAAGGAGTCACATATGAAAATCATTAAAAGTATTTTATCTTGGATTATTCCGATTGCAGTTGGATTGTTGATTGCATGGGGAGTTACCCACTTTATCGTGAGTTTTGTTCGTGTAGATGGGACCTCTATGGCGCCTAACCTATCCAATAACGAACGAGTTGTTCAATTTGTGAATGGTAAGGTCCGACGTGGTAGCGTCATTGTTTTTGATGCTAAGGGTGAAGATCCTTCTGTAACTGAAAGCAAGAAGTACGTGAAGCGTGTTATTGGTGTTCCTGGTGACACTGTCAGTGCAACAGATGGTGTTGTTAAGGTTAATGGTAAGACAATTAACCAAGACTACATTTCTGAAAGCCAACAATATGCGACAAATAACCCTGGTCCGGTGAATATCGGTAACTGGAGTAATTTGAAGCAATTGGGGACGCGTATGGAATGGCAACAAGCTAAGACGGTTAAGGTCCCTAAGGGCAAGTACTTTGTGCTTGGTGATCACCGTTCTGTCTCAAATGATTCTCGTTACTGGGGCTTTGTGGACGGAAACAAAGTTTCAGGAGTGGTCAAGGTACCATTCTGGGATAATAGCGACAAGAAGGCTGCTATTAACGAACAGTGGAAACATTTTTTTGAATAATCGCTAATAAATAAGACCCACGGTGTCAAACCGCGGGTCTTTTTTTAGACACAGATTGTTTGTTTTTTTGTGGTTCGATCTAGTCAAAAGAAGTAGCAAATCATTTGACCATGTTCGAGGTGAACGCTTGGTCCAAAGAGATTGTCCAGATTAACGCGTTTTGGAATCAACCAAACGATCAGAACGGTGATGGGGATTCTAAGGAGCAGTTCTAATATTTTATTGTGTGTGGTGAAACTAGCAAGCAGCATATAGCAAATAAAAAAGGCGATTATCAAAATATCTAGTTTATACCGTCTCATGAATGCCATAGCTATGCCTCCAAAAAGTCTTTCCTTAATTATAAAAAAAAAACGCCAAACGGCGTCTTTTTTTATAGCTCAGGAACAATTAAACGTTGTCCGGCATGTTCCACAATTGAAAGTGGCAATTTAAAGGTCTCTGACAGTAAAGTTTCGTCCATTAATTCTGTGACACTACCTGTAATCAGTTGTTTATTGGCATCAATTAACCAAATATTTTGGCTGTTACTGAAAGCCTGCGTTAGGTCATGTAAAATCATGAGCACCGTAAAGCCACGTTGGGCCTGTAAGGTGGTTAACGCTTTTAGGAAGATTTGTTGATAGTACAAATCTAAATAGGTTGTGGGTTCGTCTAATAGCAATAAATCCGGCTCTTGATGTAAGACATACCCCAACCAAACTAATTGACGTTGACCACCGGAAAGCTTTTCAATGGGTCGATCTAACAATTGATTAAGTTGTAAGAGATCCAAGACCTCCCTATCAAGTGTGTCACGTTGAATGGTTAATAACTCACGTACAGTCAACGGTTCAAACAATTCATTTTTTTGCGCTAATAAGGCGATTTTATCGGGAATCCCAACAATCTCGCCACTTTGTGGTTTGATAGTTTGGGTAATGAGATTAAAGAGTGTTGATTTTCCGATGCCATTTGGGCCAATCAAACAAGTGATTTCATGATCAATCAATTCAGCACTCGCATCGTTGAAAATCGTTTTGTTGCCAATGGCGTAAGAAACGTGATTTAAGGTCAACATGTTAACGGCCTCCCTTAATTAATAACAAAATGAAGAGTGGTCCGCTGATAGCCAGCAAGACTGCACTAGCAGGTAGTTCAGTCGGTGCAACCACTGTTCGCGCAATGGTATCGGCATTCAACAACAAGAGACTGCCCCATAAACTCGTGGGGACGAAAAGCGCTTGTGCTTTTGCCTGTGGTGCCATTAAACGAGATATCTGGGGTAAGACTGCCCCTAAGAAGAAAATCACGCCTAATAGGCCGGTAACAGCACCAGACCAGAGTCCAACAATCGCTAAGACGAGGTAAAGGATGTGTGATTCAGGGACTTTAAGCAAACGTAATTGTTCTGAGGATAAGGCGAAATACTTAAGGCTTGGCCAAACGAGGATTAAGAGCATTAAACCAATGACGAGCATAACGAGTAATTGCCAAGTTTGTGACCAAGTTACGGTACTCAGTGAAGGCAGAGGCACCCCGAAGCCCGTTGTTGTTAATTGAGTCAGTGACTGGAACGTCATCGCCGTCGCAATTCCGACCAAGATGAGTTGCATTGTTGAGCGTTGTTTTGGAATACAAATGCGCCAAACGAGGAGCAACACCACGCCACAAATTCCAGAAATGACGACATTCGCATTGGTCAAAAATGGTAGCATGACGATGATACACAAGGTCATAAATTGTGATCCATTCATAATTCCCAGAATCGAGGCGTCGACTAAATGATTACGTAGGACAAGTTGAAGCAAAACCCCACTCATCCCAATCATTGCACCACCAACGACAGCGACAATAATGCGCGGAAAACGGTAGTTAATGGCAAGTTGCCAGGCATCAGCATGACCTTGTAGTAAGGCCATGAGTGATAAATGCGTGCTTCCTAACAGCAAAGCCGCCCCGATACTGACGATTAGGGCGGCTGCTAGGATGACATTGTATGCTTTATGCATAACGTGGTCCCCTTTTTAATTTTTTTCTGAATCAGCAAGCCAAGTTTGAATTTGCTTAAATGCCTTAGGCGCATTCATGTTGGCAGTCATGCTGAAGGTTGGTTCCTTAGCTTGGTAAACATGGTTTTCTTTGACGGCCTTAATGTTTTTCCAGCTATCAGACTTGAACTCAGTCTTGAAGCTATCAAACACACTTTGATCCATAGCGTGAGCCATGGTGATGATGACATCAGGTTGTTCCTTAGCAATTTGTTCCGTATTTGGTTGGACATAATCACTCTTAGAACTGCTTGTTGTGACCACTTTTCCACCAGCACGTTCAATCAAATCACCAACATAGCTGTACTTTGTTCCAGCTAAGAATGAACCACCAGGCATCCCCATCAAAAGCAATACCTTAGGGTGCTTCTTGGTTGAGGTATCCTTCAAATCAAGTTCATGCTTCATTTCTGCAGCCTTGATTGGCTTATTGTAGGCTTTACCGAGGCTGGTAATGCTGTTTTGCAAATCAGCGACGGTCTTGAAGTTCAAAATTTCAGTATGAATATTATCGCTTGATAACTTCTTTTGATAATCATCCACTAAAGCTTCGTCGACATAAACGGCATCAGGCTTTAGTGAGACAATCTTCTCAATGTTAGGTGACACGTGGTTACCCACTTGAGGTAAGTTCTTGTAGCGTTTTGGCACACTTTGCTTTTCACCAGGTGTGGCAACCCCAACAACCTGCTTAATGCCCAATTGATCAAAGACCTGGGTTTGTGCATTGGTTGTGGTAACAACACGCTTGTATGATTTTGCATCATCACTGGCATTGCTTTGGCTAAAGGCTAGCCATAACCAACCCCCAGCTAGAATGAGCAAAAGGACAAAACAAAGTGACAATAGACGAATTTGTTTTTTTGACATGCTATTTCTTCCTTGTGGTATACCAGATTGTACCAGCAGCAGCTAAGATACCGATTCCTAAGCCACCAGCAACGACGGCACCCACCTGCTTGAACATGTGGGACTTATCATCTGCGTTGTCGTCGCTTGAGCTAGAAGCATCTGGTTGACTAGATTTGCTTGACTGGCTTGATTTTTGTTCTGAAGAACTGCTGGCCTCACTACTTGCGGCAGAGCTTGAACTACTGCTGTCCGCTTGTGATGATGCTGATGAAGATTTCGCGGGCTCATCTTGCTTGATTGAACTGGCATCTAACTGCAAACCAACATTGTAAGTGTGGTGGTAGTTAATGTTGTTCACATCGACTTTAATGACCGCCGAGTGACGTTCACTTAAATCCTTTGTCTGATATGAGTAGGTAATTGTTTGTGAATCACCATTGTCCGCCTTGCTAACATTGGCTGGACCACCATCAATACTGAGGATTTGCACGGGATAATCCCCGAGCTTTTTACTAGTTGTCACGGTTGAAGTAATGGTATAAATCCCGTTACCGTCAGATGTGACGTTCGCCGAATGCGCGAAATATGAAGCGGCATATGACGTATCATTTGTACCATCTTTTAGCACAGCAAGAGGCACTGTTTGCGTATCCGCCTTCACAGAAATGGGTAATGCGAAGAGTGCAACCAATGCCAAAGCGATGCTGATGATTAATTTTTTATGCATTTAAGTAGCCACCTATCCTCTAAAGATATTCCAACCAAGGGTTGTACCGATATAACCTAAGACAGCAGAGATAATTCCACCGATTGAAAGGAAAGTCTTATTCATATCTGACTGTTCCTTGTCTTTGGCTTGGGCTGTGGCATCAGGATTTTTGATGTTATCAACGTTTTTGGCACCATTCTTCTTAGCATCAGCGGCCTTCTTTGCTGCAGCAATACTATTAGCACTGGCTGCATTCAAGTTTGAAGCTGATCCCATTGGGAAAGCGTTACCACCCATTGCGCTTGCGCCATCGGCTGAAGAACTATCACCACCGGCAGATGGTGTACCACTGAAGCCAGGTGTTAGACGAAGTGAGAATGGTTGTGACTCATGAATGACACCAGGAACGTCGACGTCCACATGCCCAGCAATGACTGACTCAAGTTCAGACTTAGGCAAAGTGACCGTGTAACCATTACCTGAACGACTAGCTGTCTGACCACCAAGAGTCATGTGTGTAATCATATTGGCTGAACTAGCACTATTGGCAAAGACAGTAATGGTGGCATTGTTTCCCTTGATTTCAACATGAGCAGCGTTAAGCATGTATGTAGCCATGACAGAACTCTCACTGGTTCCCTGCTTTAGGAATTGGGCAGAATAGTTGTAGTAACTGTTTTTGGCAACAGCAACACTACCGCCGGAAGATCCGTTGCTTTTGTTGGTACTTGTTGATGGAACTGGCTTTCCAATTGAACCTGAACCCGTATGCAATGAAGAAGAGTCTCCCTTGTGAACTCTGCGATTAGATAAAGTCAATGTGAATTCAGGGTTCTCAGTAAATTGCTTTCCTCTTATCCGAGTTGAAACACTAACTTTTCCAGCAAATGTGATGCTACTATTTTTTTGAATTTCTTTAGTACCGAAGTTAAAGTAAAAATCATTGCCAATTTTCTTAAAATAGCCACGACCATTTAACCGCATATCTTTAATCATATTTGCAGAGTCGGAACTATTTGCACTGATCACAATGTATTGATGTCCACCCTTATAATATAGTTTGGCCTTAGGTGACATATAGTTAGCCATGGTAGATTGTTGACCAGTAGTTTTGTTTTTGTAGTTGGCTGTGTAATCGACGATATCCAGTTTATTAGTGGGATTCCCAGACTTACGATCTTGTTCTCGTTCTTGCGCTCTTTTTTGAGCATCAGCTTTTCTTTGTTGTTCAGCACGACGTTTTTCAGCCTCTTGTCGCTTCTTTTCATCCTGCTTTTGTTGTTCAGCACGACGTTTTTCAGCTTCTTGTTCGGCCTTTTTTTGTTGGTCAGTCTTAGGCTTTTCAGGTTGTGGGGTTGGCTTAGGAGCTACAGCCTTTTTAATATTGCTTGTGTCTATTTTGATATCAACGGGTTGTTTTTCTTCGTGGGGCTTGTTTTTCGCGTCTTTATAGAGAACTTCAACATAGCCCTTTAGTACCTTGTTGATGGTATTGGATGGCATAACCACTTCAAAATTATTTCCTTTACGGACAGTATTTTTACCATTAATCGTAAATTTTTTAAGCATATCAGCTGACTCGCTATCATCAGCGGGTAAAGAAAGGGTTGCGTTGGCACCGTTGATGGTGATGGTTACCATCGGTTTCATGAACTGAGCCATGATTGAAGTCTCTTGTGTACCAGACTTGTGGTATGCCATTGGCGTGTTAGGGTAAACACCATTAGCATATGGTGCGCTTGGATTTACAGCTGCTGGTTGAGCGGCAACCGTTTCCGCTGAGATAGTTGATGTATTTTGGGGAATTGCGATTGCGAGTGTTGAACCTAAAACAGCACTTGAAAATAGCAAGAATAATTTATTTTTTCGTTTCATGGTTCGTTTTCTACTCCTTGTAACGTTCATTTCTAAAATTGAACATATTCATTAATTTGTCATTTATTATTATATGCCAAAAAAGACCAAAATAACAGTGATTTAAGGTGCAATTAAGGCAATGAAATATGTTTTTTGAATTGATTCTGGCAGGATTCGATTAATTTGCGTTTTTCAAACCAGGTTGGTGTTAAAATAAGATAACGTAAATGAAGGTTAAGGAGAAAGCTATGCAACAGACATATGCCATTATTGGCTTGGGACGTTTCGGAAGTTCGCTACTGGAAGCATTGATTAATGCCAATCAAGAAGTATTAGCGATTGATAAAGATCCTGAGCGAGTTGAGGACTACATGGAAGTCGCAACACACGCCGTGATTGCTGACGCGCAAGAAGAAGAAGCACTTGTTGAATTAGATTTGACGAGTTTTGATCACGTGGTGGTATGTATTGGGCACAATCAGCAGGCTTCAATTTTGACGACCATTCTGCTTAAGGATTTGGGCGTGCATAATGTCATCGCCAAAGCCGAAAACAAGTTGCATGCGCGTGTGCTTGATAAGGTTGGTGCTGATCAAGTTGTTCGACCCGAAACAGAAATGGCACAACGCTTGGCGGAACAGTTGATTTCACCAAACGTGTTGAGTTTCGTTGATTTAGGGGATGCAACGGCCTTTGCTGAAATTAAGGTGGCTAATTTGAAGTTCTCAAATCAAACCATTGCTGAATTAGATATTCAAGGAAAATATGGTTTGACAGTGGTTTCAATTAAGTCACAGGGCGATATTACGATATCCCCAGAAGTCGACACAACCGTACAAATCGGGGACATTATCACGGTTATCGGAAAGCATAGCGACGTCCAAAAGTTGGATGAGGCATTGGATAAGACAAAGTAAGCTGTATTGACTTTGTCATGTTTTGCTGATAATATAAATTTTTATTGTGAATAGTCAGTGAACAAAGCGGATTAGTCGGAATTTAATTTAAAGCAACAAGCAGAGAGCTCGGACGGTGGAAAAGAGCAAATTAAAGGACTAAGTGGAACTTTGGGAGATCAAGACAATAATCTCGGAATTAAGTTGCTCAACCTAGGTTGAGAAATAGGGTGGAACCGCGTTATTTAACGTCCCTATGTCAAATTCAAAATTTGGCATAGGGGCTTTTTTTGTCCTTATGCATACGGAGGTATTATGATGGAGCAACAAGAAGACAAGCGTGAGTTATCACGCGGCTTAACATCCCGCCACGTGCAGATGATTGCCATAGGTGGGGCAATTGGAACCGGACTGTTCTTAGGATCAGGAGAGGCGATTCGGACGGCGGGGCCAGCGCTAATTCTGGCGTATGCTGTAACTGGTTTCTTTGCCTACTTGATGATGCGAGCAGTCGGGGAACTACTATTATCAAATACAAAATTACGGTCATTCATTGACTTCGTGCGTGAGTATCTCGGGGAACGATGGGAATTCGCGATTGGATGGGCATATTGGTTGAGTTGGGCCAGTCTGGCGATGGCGGACTTAACCGCGACCGGAATATACATGCGGTTTTGGTTCCCGCAACTACCACAATGGGTGACGCCACTGATTGTGGTGGGAATCCTAATCCTGGCCAATCTGATTAACGTTGGATTGTTCGGAGAGCTCGAATCGGCCTTTGCCAGTGTGAAGATTTTCGCGATTCTGGCACTGATTGTGGTGGGGCTTTGGATGATTGCGACTGGTTTCAAAACACATGGCACCACGGCATCATTTAGTAACTTAGTCAATCACGGCGGATTCTTTGCAACTGGTTGGGGCGGATTCATCATGGCCTTTCCAATGGTTATTTTCGCTTTTACAGGAATTGAAATGGTGGGGCTAACAGCTGGTGAAACAAAGCACCCTGAAGTTGACCTACCAAAGGCCATTCACGCCGTGCCCGTCCGAATTGCGTTATTTTACGTTGGGTCAATGATTGTTATCATGTCAATCTTCCCATGGAACCAATTGAACCCAAGCCAATCACCATTTGTGCAAGTCTTTGCCGGAATTGGTTTGCCTGCAGCAGCGGACTTCGTTAACTTCGTTGTTTTGACTTCAGCGATGTCAGCAGCTAACTCAGCCATCTTCTCAACGTCACGAACTCTGTACATCTTGGGTGAGAACAAGCAAGCGCCAAAGATGTTTGCCAAGCTATCAAAGCAAGACGTTCCCGTGAACGGCATGCTGGCCTCAGCTGGAATTTTCTTGGCTGTGGTTATCTTGAATTTCTTCTTCCCATCTAAGATTTTCGTCTTAATTACGGGAGTTGCCACGATGAGCTTTATCTTTGTTTGGATCATTATTATGGTTACGCACATTAAGTACCGTAAGAGCAAGGATAGTGCTAAGTCATCATACAAAATGCCATTTTTCCCACTTTCAAGTTATGCCACGATCTTATTCTTCGTCGCTGTCTTGGTGGTCATGGTGTTCAACAAATCAACACAGATTTCTGTGATTGCAACAATTATCTACTTTGCTTTGATGCTCGTCGGTTATACCGTCTGGCAAAAGCGTAAAGCTAAAAATTAATAGTGAAAAACCGGAAGCTCCGTTGTGGGGCTTCCGGTTTTTTAATTTAGCTTATTTTAAAACTGCGTAATTCTTTGACAGAGAAAAAAACAACTGCAATGAAAATATATCCCAAACCAAACATAAACATAAATGCTTGCCATCCAACATATTTAGCGAAAAATCCAAATGCTAATGATCCGATTGATAAGGTAGAAATGCTGATGGTTGACTTAGCACTTAATACCTTACCGAGTTGTTCATGTGGAATTTTGGCTTGTAAAATTGGGGTTTGCACGACTTGATTTATACCGAGAAATACGAATGAAAAAATCCAAAGTAACAAAAAAACATATTTATTTGAGATAAATATAACTGGAATAAGTGTTACTCCAAAAATTAAGGCAGAAGACCAAAGGATTTTTCCAACTGGAATATACTTTAAGATTAAACTTGCAAATAGTGTACTCCCGATAAGTGTTCCGATTGAAGTAGCACCTAGTAGTATGCCATAAAATGCAGATCCACCGAAATTTCGACCAATAATTAAAGTATATACATTAAATCCACCAAAGAGAAAATTTGAAAAGGACATGCTTAATGTAAATGCTAGTAATGCATTGTTATGAAAAATCACCTTAAATCCTGAAAAAATATCTGGTTTGACTAATGCATTATTTTTGTCAGTAACTGTTGGTTTTATAACGTTATCATCGATTTTAGAGAAGAAGAAAATTGACGCAATAAAAGTTAAAACATCAACAAACATTAATGACATGGATGACATTATTGATAAAAGAATACCGGATATAGATGTAAATGCGTAATCAGTACCATTATATGCGAAAGACATGTAAATTCCTGTACGAGGTAAATCTTTCTTTTCGACTAATGATGGGATTAGGGCATCTTGAACGGTGTAAGTATTTGTTGCAGCAGTAGCAGCGATGAATACTCCAAGGAAGATTATTATAAGGGAAACTATTTCAAAATGATGGTGTAAATACATTCCAATAATAATAAAAAGTACGGCACTCAGCTGAATCAATTCGAGATAAATGAGGAGTTTCTTCTTGTTGGCACGATCAATAAATTGTCCAAATAGGAAAGAGAACATGTTCGGTAAGAAGATGAGGGCATTAAAAACACCGACTAAAACAGTACTGTGAGTTACTTCTAATATGTACCACGAAATAACTAAGAGGTATATAGAATCACCACAGTTTGAGATGAGTCGACCAATAAAGACATCTTTAAAATTTTTATATGTTGTTAACATTAATAGTACCTATTAAATTCTGATACATTGCTATAATATCTTTTTTAGTAATGCTGTGCATTGTTTGATCTATTGTAAGTGGGCTGATTTGTGTGTCTTGTGGTAAAAAACGTAAAGCATCTTTACCAAAATCGTAGCTGCTTTTGAATAGTTCAAGGAACATCAAGCATGAGTTTAAGCTTTTGGTGAACTGTCCATCAGACATGTTCTTAATATCATCGACTTTAAATAGTTGATGAAGGTTGATTTTTGGAACATTTTGGGAATCAATATTACCACCAATATGGACATCATTACCAAACATGATATGGAATGAGTAACCTAGATATTTATCATGATCTTTTAGATAAGTTTCTTGTAAAATACTTTCATCGGTCATTCCAATAATAAAGGAAAGTAAGTATGTCTCTAAATACTCCTTTAGGGTACTGATTGAAATAATAAAGTCAAAATTTATAAATTGATCATTTCGATGGAAGGATGACATTAAGTAATTGTCTTTTTGATCTATGGGGTTACTACTTAGAATCTTTGTGCCATCACTATTCACCAAACCATAGCGAATATCATTTTTTGCATTGGTTAGTAATCTTTGTATTTCAACCTTGCTAATATATTCATAGTCATAAAGCTCCATGATATTTGCGTGTTCAGACTGGATAAATCCTTCGTATTGAAACCTGGTTTCTTCATCCATGTCAATATATGAAACTTCATCTTTTAATCGTGTGAGTTCCTCTGTTACAAAATCTATGGGAATGTTAGATACAGATTTTTTGGAGATTCTAATTAGGTCAGCTGTTTTCTGAGAATCTAAATAGTACAACTCAATCGTTGCCGAATCTATGAAGGTTTTTGCACTTATGACAATACCATCGATATCTAAGCCTTCTTTTTTTAAATTTGCTTCAAGAGATCGAACAACACTATGTTCCCAAATATGCAAAAAGCTAACTTTGCGAGTTCCTCTGGGCAGCTGAATAAGTAACTCACTAATCATAATATTTCCTCCTAATGGACTACTTTAGCAATGTCATATTTGTTTTCTCCAACAATATAACTAAAATTGGCCAAATCTTGAACATTGTATAAGTCAATGTTTTGAATGATGTTGAACTCGAGTCGTTTAATTGAGGTTAAGTAGTACATTGCATATAGAGCGGAGAAACTTCCAGAAATTGTTGCAACAGGTGATACAATTGCGTTTTCTAAAGGCCAATCGTCAGATTCAGATATTGTTTTAGCTACGTAGCTTTCACTTTTGTCATGATCAATTATTTCCTTAAAAGAAATGCCACTTTCGTTAAATATTCCCTCAGTGACCACAGTGCTTGCATAGTTACCTAAAACCCAAGGGATTTTAGTTTTTTTGGTATATTCAGTAAAAAATTCGCTTACATTAGTGGGTTTATCTATGCAAGATATGACAAGATCGAAATCTGTTCCTAGATCTAGAATATCTTGTGCAGATTCTATCTGGGCTTCTTTAGAAGATACAGTAATGAAAGGATTAATGTCTAATAAATGTCGCATTAGAGTTGGTGCCTTTTTCTTTCCAACATCGGCATATGTAAACTCTTGTCTATTTAAGTTAGATAATTCAACATTATCGAAATCAGATAAGACAATGTTTCCAATTCCTAGTCTAGCAAGATTGACAGCGGCGTGACTTCCAGTCCCGCCACAACCGAGAACTAGGATTTTGGCATTTTTCAATTTTCGTTGAACATCCCAATAATTATAATAAAGTCCTTCTGTGTCTAACCATTCATAAAAATTTAGTGCACGGGAATAGTATTCAATTTCCTCTGAGCTAAAATCGGTGGCTTCGTTTTCAAAAATAATTCCTTGCTGTTGTAGGATATTCAATAAGTCTAATAGTTCAGTTTCGGATAGTTTGAAGGTTTCTTCAATGTCAGATAAACCATGTGTACCATCTAAGTATCTTAATAGTGTGTAAAATTCATGTGCGTCGTCTACGATGATATCTCTAGAAATATTTGCTTGCCACCCTCCGACTCGAATTCCGCTTGCATCTTCATTAATGAAGGGGGCTAACATAGGCTTTACTTTAGGTTTGACGTATTTCATAGATATAAATTCTCCTTTTTATGTATACAATGAGCAATCAACGGTGAATAAAAAATTTTGATTGCTCATTGTGTGGTTACTAGAGCTGCAATTAGTTACCACCTTCACCACGTGTCATTTTCTTTTCTTGAACTTCTTTAACTTCTTTGATCTTCATGATAAGTACCTCCTTTCACCAAATTAAAAATTGGCAGTCTTTGAAATAATGAAATAAGTTTTTTGAGGTGTCATTTAATAGGCATTTTTCGATGTGTTAAACGGCCGTCGCTTGCTTGTTTCTAATTAAATACTAACAATTCTTTTTTATATTTTATTTTTTGCTTCATTTTTGCACATTTTCTTATTAATAAGAGGTATAATAAGAGTGAAATTTGGTGATTTAGCCTGCGTGAACCCAAATTAGAATTGTTGTCATTAGACTTGGTATATAACCTTGCATCGCTGTATCCTCCTGTGTTTTACCTAAATTACATCGTAGTTAGAAGGTAACACCAAATGTCTTGGTTGAATGCAAATGTATCATAAGTGCACATGAAGGGATTATTATGAATTTTGGTGAATTAATTAGAAAAATTCGACTAGATAGGAATATTAAACAAATAGATTTGGTTACTGACAATATCTCAAGATCCACAATTTCGAGGATTGAAAATGGTACACAACAATCAAGTTTTGATAACGCAAGTATGTTAATTGCGAATCTTGGAATTAGCTTGTCTGACTTTGAACGGCTTTATCATCCTGAAACTAGTTTATATAAATTAGAGCTATTGTTTTCAACTTGGTCTGATACAACGGCTTCATTTACCTCAATCCAGGAAATCAAGCAACTTGCTTTAAAGGTATATGAGAAAACAAAAAACCCTACCGCTCAGGCAATGTTTGTCCTTTTTGATACATATGAAAATTATTATCATTCTGATTTCGATGAATTGAAGGAACGCGTTCGTCCGATTTGGGACTATTTCGAGAAAATAGATACTTGGACGGAGTTAGATTTGTACATAGTGAATGGAATTCTTTATTACTTTGATATTGATACAGTTGATAATATTGTTGTACGAGCACTAAACATGATTGATGAAAATTATCCTGAACTTCAACGTCTTAAAAATTCGTTTTTGATAAACTATAGTTATTTATTAATGCTAAATAAAAAAGCTGATGTAGCTAGACACTATTTAAATCTTGCAATTGAACAGTCTAAAAATACTTCTAGGTATGATTTGCTATTGTTATGTCGAATTCGTTTGGCAGTAATTGATGGAGATACTAAACAAGTACACGTTAATTTAAATTTGTTAAAGAGCATCGGAGCCGATGAAATGGCCAAGGGGGCTATGGATGAGATAGAGGAATTTAAAGTGGCAGTTGAATAGGTGTATGTATTGGTGATTTAAATAGATGGAATCATTGATATCAGTCGAGTCTAAAAATCCGTCAAGGATAAAAATGTTGTTTTTAAGGCTAAGAGCAATAATTTTTCATTAGGTAAATAATATGGAATCGAAAAACTGGCTTTAATCTATACGAAACTTCATATAAAGGGATTAATGATTCTAGAAATGGAATGAAATTTTTGATTTTACCTAATTGAAATTGTCAATTATCTGGTGTAATCGGTTATTTCGATGCACAGGTGATTAATGGTATTCGTACTGTTTGCCACATTACATGGAAAGGTGCACCGTTTTCTACAAAAATTAAGCAACTTAGAGCAGATGATAATTACATATAGCGCAATAACTCTATTGGTTGTAATGCAGAAAATTGTAATCATCAGTTCGTTGGCACAGGGGATTTATATAGTTTTACTGATTCGGTTGTTAAATATTGACTGTAAATTAAGAATATGACGCTCTAATCGTTCAAAAAAATCCACAACTGCATTTATAGCAGCTGTGGATTTTTTTACTTATGATAGGGTGATCCTTCATTAATCATGAAGGCACGATAAATTTGTTCAGTCAGTACCAAACGCATCAACTGGTGCGGAAGTGTGAAACGCCCAAAACTAATTTGCGTGTTCGCACGCTTCAAGACAGCGGGGGCTAGTCCAAGTGACCCACCGATGACAAATGTGATGTCAGAGGTCCCATGAACGGCCAAATCGGCGATTTCAGCAGCAAGGCCTTCACTCGTACGTTCCTTACCGAGAATGGCTAAGGCAAAGACATACTCGCGATCCTTGATTTTGCTCAAGATACGTTCCCCTTCTTTTTCCATAACTTGATCCATTTGTGCCTGCGACAATTGTTCGGGCGCTTTTTCGTCTGGAACTTCTACGATTTCAAATTTTCCGAACTTTTGTAAGCGTTTGGCGTATTCATCGATACCCGCTTTCAAATATTTCTCTTTTAACTTTCCAACGCATACAATTTTAATATTCATGTAGGACCTCGTCTTATAAAAATTTTTATACTTTTTTTGCTTTGTTAATAAATGTGGATAACTTGTTAATAATTGTGATTTAAACACTTTTTCCACACGAACAAACGATTGTCATAAAGTGCAATAAATGTTTATATGTCAACGTTTATCGCGTTCGCCTGTGTGTATCTAAATGAGTTATGCACAATTGTTTTGAATTCTGTGGATAAACGGGTGAAAAGTGATTAAATACGTACTTATAGCTTACCATAATTTAAAGAGTTGCCAACAATTTTGCCACTTATTAACAGTTATCCACAGCATAAATTTGCTAGGCAGAAGCTAACACCAAAAATGGATCATCATTCTTCAGTGAACGTTCGGTTATCGTTGTTTAAAACAGAAATGCATTATGAAAAATGACATACAATCAACCTAAATCCGAACATACATCGTTATTTTTCTAAGAAAATAGATTTATACACAAATTATGTTAGTTTTAAGCTAATCAATAGAATTCAAAGCTGATACTGCGGGCATTTTGCAAAGTACAAGAGTTTTCTACGACTTATCCACAGCTGAATTATCCCCATCTTTGAACGGGTCTGGGGTATAACTCGGCTATTTATCAACAAGATTTCCACAGGGTAAACCACAAGAATTTACTTTTCCACAAGTTTTCCCCAAATCGTGTGTATAACTTTGGGAAAACTTCGGTATAATGAATGAGGAAGTAGGGAGTAACTTAACCATGAAAAAATTTATTGATAAACTTGCACCACCTCAAATTCTAACATTCGGATTTTTGGTCATTATTGCCACTGGGGCACTCTTACTGATGACGCCAATGGCTCACAAACAGGGTGTGAGCGTGTCATTTATTGATGCTTTGTTCACCGCTGTGTCAGCGACAGCCATCACCGGACTGACAACCCTGAACACCGCCCATACTTGGTCCTATTTCGGCCAAATCGTGATTCTGGTCATGATTGAAGTGGGGGCGCTAGGGTTCATGACCTTCACCGTGCTCTTGCTGACCATCACGCGTCAAAAAATTGATTTAAAAGCGCGCTTGCTCATGCAAGATGCCTTGAACCTACGAAACTTAGCTGATGTTAAAGTTATGCTGACGTATGTGTTCTCGCTATCTGCAATTATTCAAATCGTCGGAGCTGTGCTCCTCTCTTTTGACTTTATTCCAAGGTTTGGGGTGGGGAAAGGGATTTATTTTAGTATTGCGCACTCAATTTCCGCATTTGGAAATGCGGGGTTCACATTCTTCGCGCAACCAGTATCCATGTTCAAAAATGATCCGTACGTTCTAATTGTATGGATGTTGTTGATTCTAGCTGGATCGCTGGGATTCTTAGTTTGGCGTGACCTCTTATCATACGGAAAGCATCACCGCCGTTTGAGTTTGCATACACGGCTTTCTTTGGTCACCTCAGGCTGGTTGATTCTGTTCGGATTTATTGGATTTATGATTACAGAACGGTGTTTGAGCCATTTGACAGGCGTTAATCTGGGTAATCGTATTCTGGATACCTTGTTCCTATCAATCGTGCCACGTACGGCCGGATTTGAAGTTATTCCAATGTCGACAATCTCGACGGGTGGATTGATTATCTTGATGATTCTTATGTTCATTGGTGGAACGCCTGGATCAACATCTGGTGGAATTAAGACGACCACTTTGGGAATTCTATGGTTGCAATCAGTTGCAACATTGCGTGGTGAAGACCATGTGAACTTCCGTGATCGTCAAATTAGCCAAAAGAACGTGATTAAAGCGTTGATGTTAGCCGTTGTCTCAATCGGTTTCGTGTTGTTAGCTTCATTAGTTTTGACGCAAACGGAAACGATTCCACACGGGTTTGGGATTGAGTACATTACCTTTGAAGTGATTGCCGCGTTCTCAACGGCAGGATTCTCACTCGGCCTCACACCACACTTAACGCTCTTTGGTAAAATTATTATCATGTTCGTTATGTTTATCGGTCGTGTTGGAATTTATACGGTCATGTTCTCAGTTTTGAACATTCACCAACAACCTATGCATCACGAATATCCAACTGAAGAAATTATGATTGGTTAAAAAAATACGATTAGACCCCGGTCCATTGCGATCGGGGCCTTTTTTTGCACCATCATGATCTGCATTTCACAAGCGATAGCGCCCAAAAGTTAAGCTCGCTTAGTTTTTTGTTCGCCTCTTAAAAAGTCGAACAAACATCACGGGATATCCGCCAAGACACCTGTATGTTTATTCACAATCTATTCAAAATAAAAAGTCCCGCCTAAAGACGGGACTGTATTGCAAGTTTAGAGGGCATCCATAGCATCGTTTAGTAATTGGTCCACCAGGATGTTACCCTGACTGGTAGCATGGCCTTTTACCCAGATAAACGCTAAACGATCACCTAGTTGTTGGACCAATTCGTAAATTTGTTGCCAAGCCGTTAAATTGGCAATTTCGCCGCTTTGTTTCTTCCAACCGCTGGCTTGCCAGTTGTACATCCAGTTGGTAACCCCATCTAAGACGTACTTTGAGTCACTGACAATCGTGACGGGTGTTTCGGTTCTTTGCGCTTGTAAGAGGGCATTAATTAAGGCGAGTAGTTCCATTTCGTTGTTGGTACGTCCAAAATAGCCTTTTGCATCTGTATAGACAGCGTTCTTTAAATCAGCGCCGGCATAGATGGCAATTGCCCACGCCGCTTTATCGGTGTCTTTAACATGACCACCAGCATGATTACCGGTATTACGGTTACCACCATCGGTGAAAATGTAGAAACGGCTGGGATCTGCTTTGAAAGCACCATCGTAGGCTGTATCATATTGCCGATTAGTCTGACGTTGGGCGTCTAGCCAGGCTTGTGCTTCTTGCTTAGTCGCAAAGCCTTTAAACTTTGGGGCAGGTTTTGTTTGGGTGAGGGGTTGAACCTTGGACCAAGGTTCAGTGTAAAGCCCTTCATTTTTATTTCCATAAATCGCATATGTTTTCATGTGTCACTCCTTTAAGCAATAAAAAAGAATCCATCGTTAAACGGATTCAACAACTTGATTACAATTCTTTGCGGTGGACAAGATGTGGGATTAACCACTTATCGGCACGTGAAATCACAAAGCCTTGGCAGAAGAATGAGAACAACGTTCCAATGTTAATGGCCACCAACTTATGCGTGAAGAGCCAAATTAACAATGAAATGGTCATTGGGACAGCGAAATTAATCGTTTGTGCCACAACAACATTGCCATGGAAGTACTTGAAACGGGTCACGTTGGTTAAATCATCTAGTGGATGAAGGAACTTTGCCAAACGTTGTGTAATTGAGATACCCATTCCAATCATTGTGATACCCACGATATCAAGGATCAAGCGAGGCCAATAGTGTAGGTGTCCAATGCCCATATACTTGAATCCGGCTGCAGTTGCACCAATCACCACACTGAAGATGAAGACAAAGGCCAAATTTCTAAAGAAACGCCCTGCATCAAAATCATGTAGAATAAAGATAACAGCAACGGCAGCGATGAAGCCAAAGCCAAACAAAAAGATGTCGATGGGTAAATTGGTGACGTTCGCTAAATTGGCAGCGGCTGCGGTCCATGGAGCTGACCCCATGTTTGTAGCAACGGTTAGTCCGTTTCCAATCGCGTTTAATAGTAGACCGGCCAATAAGAATGTAATACTTTGAATACTTGTTAATTCTACGGTTTTACCGTCTTCATTGTACATATATCATTTCTCCTAGTCCTTATATTCTAACAAATATATGCCAATATGTTAGGTCTAATTTCACAAAGTATGTTCTTTTATGATTATTTAAAGCTTAAATGATGATACTCAAATAAACAATGGAGGCGAGTGGATGACCTTAAAAACAAAGCGTAAAATTGTTAATTATATTTCATATGCTGGGTTGATCATCATGGTCATTCTTGCCATTTGGCTCTACCGTATTGGTGCTTTCACGGATCCAAAGGTATTGAGACATTTGGTAGAAAGTTGTGGTATCTGGGCACCCATTGTCTTTGTGATCATTCAAATCATTCAAGTGGTGATTCCCATTATTCCTGGAGGGATTTCACTAGCAGCAGGGGTTGTGATTTTTGGCCCGCTTTGGGGCTTTGTCTATAACTATGTCGGGATTGTAGTCGGCTCATTGATGCTATTTGGATTAGGCCGACGCTATGGTCATAAAATCATTGATATTTTTGTGAATGAAAAGACCCTTGATAAGTATATGGATAAACTTGATGGTAAGGGCTGGCACATTACCTTTTCCCTACTTATCTTAGCGCCTGCGGCCCCTGACGATGCCCTGGTACTACTAACGAGTCTCACGAAGATGAGTTGGCGTGAGTTTACGTTAATCATCTTACTATGTAAGCCAGCGACGATTATTGCCTACAGTGCAGCCCTGGTTTATGGTGCAGACTGGCTTACCAAATTTTTATCATAACATAGCTATAAAAAAGCCCACATGTCCATGGACATGTGGGTTTTTAAGTGCGCAAATTTTGCAAAAGAAACCGGTAGAGCCGGCTCGTTTAATTTATTTGAAAATAAGCAATAGGATCAAGAGTAGAACTAGCACAGCTAGGACAATGTTTAAAATGCGAGCATGCTGTAGTTGTTCAGTTACCGATGTGTGTGACACAGCAGCTGACATTGTTTCACGTGGAACAGGGGCATTCACAGGTGAATGTTCATCAGTAATCTCACGAATAAACGTTTGTTGTGCGGATTTACCACTTGGAACATCGTGCTTGAAGTAACGACCATCAAGGTTCAAGAAGGATCCGTCGACGTCGTCTTGGCTATAAATTTCAATGATGTTCAACAATTGTTGGCGAATTGTGGTGTCCAAAATTGGTGCCGCTAATTCTACACGGTTATCCATGTTGCGCGTCATTAAATCGGCTGACGAAATCCACAAACTTGGCTCTTCATCTGAGAAGAAGGCATAGATGCGGTTATGCTCAAGCAATTCTCCAATAATACTTGTAACGGTAATATCTTCCTTATCCCCACAAACACCAAGTTTCAAACAACAAGCTCCACGAACAATGATGCGGAATGGCACACCGACTTTAGCAGCGTCGTAAATCGCTTCAATCACTTCTTGATCGGTTAAGGCATTTGTCTTTAAGAAGACGTGTCCTTGACCAGTAGCTTGGTAACGTTCTGTAACATGTTTAATGTTTTGGATCACCATATCTTCAATGCGGTGAGGGGATGCCGCCACTGTTTCGTAATGAGGTGGTTGGGCATCATCTGTTTCAAGATAATTGAAGAATCGTGCTAGATCTTTGACATAGGCGGGGTTACTTGAGAAGAGGTTCAAATCAACGAATTGACCAGCCGTCTTTTCATTATAGTTACCCGTACCAATGTGTACGTAACCCGTAGGATGCTCACTATCATTCTTCAAAACTAAACACGTTTTACTGTGAACCTTCATGTGTTCCTTACCGAAGTAGACGAAACATCCAGCATCTTCTAGTTCTTCAACGATGTCGAGGTTATGTTCTTCGTCAAAACGGGCACGTAGCTCAACAATGACTGAAACGTGGATTCCCTTTGCCGCTGCTTCCTTCAATAATTCAACAACCTTTGAATTATCTGCAACACGATAAATCGTTTGCTTAATGGTTACGGTATGCGGATCATTCACGGCCTCTTGAAGGAAAGTTAGGAATTGATCGAAGTGATCATAAGGGTACTGTAAGAGTAAGTCGTGATGATTGAGGTAATCAAGCATAGGCTTATTTTGCGTCCATTCACGTCCCGTAAATGGGGCGTAAGTTAATTCAGGATGCTTTTTTCCATAAATCTTGGCGAATTGGAACAAGAACGTCAAATCAAGTGGCCCGGGAATGTTGTAAATCCCAGTCTCACGAACGTGCGTGAGTTTTACCAATTGTTGGAACAAGTGGTCTTGTGGACTCGATTCATGCGCTTCGATTTCAATTCGGGTAGTATTACCACGTTCACGGGCTGCCAAATAACGTTCCATGTTCGCAATGGTGCCTTCAGAATTTTCATCATCCATATCAATTTCCATGTCGACATCTTTATCACGTGTAATACGGAAGGTTAATGCTTCGGTGACTTCATGGTCTGGGAAAATTTCTGCAAAGTTATGGCGAATGAGATCTTCAATGAGAATAAACTGGTCAAGTTCAGTATGTTGGAGACGAACTAAACGGCTGAGCTTTGGTGGAATCGGGATCAAACGAATTGCATTGAGATCTGTATCAGCTAAATGGACACCAATAATTAATGTACCATCTTTAATTTCAGGACGACTATGCAATTTATCATAGGTAACCACATTTAAGAACGGCAAGATACGTTGGTGGAAGTAGTGATTAGCATCAGCTTGCTCCTCATCGCTTAATTGATCATAAGGATTTAAACTAAATAATTTATGCTCATTAAAAATGGACAGAATTTGATACAAACTATCATACTGCTGTGAAATATTTTTACTATTACGGACGTGGATTTGCGTCAACAATTCTTGTGGGGTCAGACCCGACTTTGGATCAATCCCATCACGGCCTAAGCTAATTTGGTCTTCAATGCTGGGGATGCGGACGTTATAGAACTCATCCAAATTATTTGATCCGATTGCTAGAAAGTTCAACCGTTCGAGCAATGGTGTATCGGGATTTGTCGATAAATTAATCACTCGACGATTGAAAAGTAACCAACTCAAATCTCGATTGTAGAATTGGCCTGCATAAATATCTTTCATAATTTATTCCTCAGTAAACGTTTCATAATCGTATTCAACTTGTTGGAGGTAATTATTAGCAAAATCAACGAACGATTGGCTCATCCAATCGTGACTTTGTAAGTAGCCAATAATCATTGGGAAAGTTGGTGATTGGCTGTGGGCACGTGCGAGCAAGATGACACAAATCAAAATGTAATCTTGATAAGATGACCAGTCGAGCTTTTCAAGTTTAATTGATCCCTTCATATCCTTGAATTGTCGGACATAAAAGCTATGTTCATCAGTATCAAAAAAACCTAAGAAAGTATCAGAAGCACTTTGTAGAATTAACTGGCTATCAACGATGTTTTCTCCTTGCGTATGATGATGGCTACGATAAATATTAGAGTCTTGATAGATTGGGAGTGCCTGTTTGATTTGAAGCACCAAATGATTGTTATCGGCGTCCTCAAGGAGCATCAAGTAACAAAGTGTTCCAACGCTCCCTACACCAACACTATGACGCACAACATCAATGATATGAAAATCTTCCAAGAAGAGACGTACATCACTCCGCGCATTGTTACGGTAGTTCAGATAACCATCGGTTAGGTGTTGGTAATCAGTTGGATCAATGTGAATGGTAACGGGCGCATTTTCAATAAAGCGACGAGTTCCGTCATCACGAATTTCAGTATATTTTTTAACGGCATAATCAGAATCGCTGCGCAAAGCCTTTTTGACACTCTTTTGCACTAGCTTATCAAAGGATTCTTCAAAACTTTCCGAAGATTCTTCCAACTTACCGAAAATTTGGGTAAGGTTATCAAGTGTACTTGGCAAATAAAACTTTTGAAGAGCAGGTAGCTCTGACATGTGAATCAACGTATCGCGATACGTATCAACGACCTTGATTAGGAACTTATTGACTTTCTTCATATCAAGCTTTTGTTGTTTAGCCACAAGCAGACAGCTTACAAGGAAACGCTTAAGGTCATATTCCCAAAAACCGATGCGTGATTCATCAAAATCATTCATATCAAAGAGTAATTGACCCTCTGGAGAACCATAGAATCCAAAATTACCTAAGTGAGCATCACCACCGATTAAGACGTGAATATTACTATTTGGATGCTTGTCCAAATCATAATTCATAATATCAACCGTACCACGGAAGAAAGCGAAGTCTGAAGCCGACATGCGTTCTCGCTTCGTTTGCAGTAGCTCCTTCACAAGCAATGTGTTTCGGACATCCATAATTTGCTTCACATCACGCTTTTCAGCTGTGAAATCACTAATATCAGTTCGAGCTACATTAATACCCATGTTTTTCCCAATCTGAATTAAGCTGCCATTATCAACAGCGACATCAGTATTTTTAAAGTTATAGGGTGAATTTGGTTTACGTGCCATAATCGGTTTCCTTTCACGTTATGCTTTACTGAAATTGTACTATATTATAATGGATATGTATTCAAATCGAGTTTTTTAACGCACTAAATTAAGGAAAGAAGTTTGAAAATGACAAAGAAAGTGTACTATAACCAAGTTGACTATTTGGACCATAATTATGTGATAGCTTCTACCGATGTCGGCCTGGCCTTTGTCGGTTCGCCAAATGCCGGCCTCGATGAACTGGTAAACTTCTATCCAACGGCTACCTTGGTCGCCGATGAACAGAAGAATAAGACTGTTATGCAGCAAATGAAACATTATATAGATGGAAACAAAGATTTAGCATCTGTTCGACTTGATATTTCGGGGACACCATTTCAAGAAGCGGTGTGGACAGCATTGCGAAATGTCCCGTATGGTACGTTGATTACCTATCAGGATCTAGCAAATCAAATTGGAAGACCACAGGCAGCCCAAGCAGTCGGAAATGCGGTGGGCAAAAATCCAGCTTTAATTGCTGTACCGTGTCATCGTGTGGTGGCTAAAAACAATCGTGGCTCAGGATATCGCGGCGGACTTCCTATGAAAGAATGGTTGAATGCGCATGAACAAAAACATCTCGCAATGAAAAAATAGCCCAATTGTTGGATGGAGGATGGTGATGTGCACCATAATTTGTCAAAAAGATAACTTTCTTCTATATAAAGGCAGAAACTTCATATCTGGATTTAAGCAGATAATGCTGTTTTTTGATCATCATCATAACTTTTTAGCCAAATAAGGCCAAAATAGACGAAATAAGTTAAGAAAACAGTCGGTTTGTAACGTAACGCTGTTGCGTTGTTGTAATTAAAACTGTAAAAATAGTCGAATATACCCCCGAACAAATCTTTTTTAAAAATGATTTGTTTTTTTTTAGCCAAATTCCTTGATTTATATTACAGATGTGAAAGGTACATCTGAACAGGTTTTGAAACGTTTTACCTGATTTATATGTCGTAACTACGCAACATTTGTAACGAAACGTTATATGTATGATATTCTACAGGGCTTTAATCACGGTATAGTATTCCTTGTCGTTAAGAGCGACCAACAAAAACTAAAATATAAATTATAAACATTCAAAACACAGAGGAGATTTATTTCGATGAATATCAAACAAACAATTATTATGACAACTGCTGCTGCTGCCGGATTATTGGGTGCTACTGGAATTGCTTCTGCTGATCAAGTTACTGTTAAGTCAGGTGATACACTTGCTTCAATCGCACAAGCTCACAACACAACTGTTGATAGCTTGGCATCAATCAACGATATCAAGAACATCCACATGATCTATGCTGGTGATGTTCTTGAAACTGAAGGACAAGCAACTGCTGTTGCTGCTGCACCTGCACAAGCTCCTGTACAACAAGCTGCTGCTCCAGCCGTACAAGCTGCACCTGCACAACAAGCACCTGTACAAGCTGCTGCTCCTAAGCAAGTTGCTGCACCTGCACAACAAGCTGCTGCTCCAGCCGCTTCAGGTTCAACTTACGCACAATTCATCGCCAATGGTGGAACTGATGCAATGTGGAACACAATCGTTCGCCCAGAATCAGGTGGAAACCCTAACGCCGTTTCACCAAACGGTTACCGTGGATTAGGTCAAACTAAGGAAGGTTGGGGAACTGGTTCAGTTGCACAACAAACTAAGGGTATGGTTAACTACGCAACTTCACGTTACGGTTCAGTTTCAAACGCCATCTCATTCCGTCAAGCTAATGGTTGGTGGTAAGATTTAACCTCATATAAAATAAAAACTGTTTCCGATTTTTCGGGAACAGTTTTTTTGTGTTTTTATTAATTACGGATTAGCAACAATCGGAATTGATACTGTTGTGAGATACTCAGAAGAATTAGATACAGCTAAATTGGTTTAGTTCATACGTTCGATTTCCAAGATTTAGGTTGTTTTCAATATCAAAGTGACAAATCAATGTATGTGGGCTAATTTAATAAATATCCCAATCATAGCTGACATTATCGAAGTTCCGTTGTTTTAGATCCTCTTCCGTGATAAAAAAGTGGACTAAAACGTCATCTTGCCACGTTATGTTATAAACATCAGACACAATTTGTAGCAATAATTTGTTATAAGGCGATGATTTGGCCCGGGAATCTTCTTGTGTAAAGAAGGGGTATCCACCAATTTTTAATCTGCTGGGTGCGTAACGCTGGTATAAGTAATCTCCAACCTCGGATGAGGCAGTATCGAATTTTTCGTACAGAAAACTCTCAAAATCCATACCAAAGTAATTTTCAAATTCGATTGCATTAAAAGGGAAGGCATCTGGCGTTAATGTACCCGATAATTTTATTTCACCATCAGAAATGGGATACTGTTCATCATCGTCATATTGATCAAAAAGTGCATTCACTTCGGTGGTATTATGGTAGGGCTCATCGGTATTTTCAAAATAAACGACTTTGAATCCAGAGCGGTCCGCTGGGTTATATTCATCATAACCGCGATTTTCATCAAAGCAGTCAATATAGAAACCTAAAATCCCCGTAGTGGGATAATTTTCTAAATTGGGCATCTCATCAAAGTTAATTTGTGCTAGAAGCGAGAGTGGCTGTCCGTGTGAATTAGTGGGATAGGGCTGTGATTTTGGAATATACCCAAAACCGCTATATTTAGTGGTTTTAGGGGTTAAAAAACCAGATACAGGGTAATCTAATGTAATCATTTCTGTTTTCATTTTCTCGAGTTCAGAAATGAGGTTGCTTTGTGCCACGATTTTTTTAGGATTTACCATAGATATAAATTCTCCTTATTTAGGAGTATAGAAAGTATACAATAAAAAGTAAACTACATTTATATAATAAAAAGCGCAGGGTCATTGACCTTGCGCTTTTTGTTTATGATTATTCCCACTCAACAGTTGCTGGTGGCTTAGCTGTAATATCGTAGACGACGCGGTTAATGTGGTCGACTTCGTTGACGATTCGACGAGAAATCTCATTCAAGATGTCCCATGGAATGCGTGCAAATTCAGCAGTCATACCATCAACAGATGTGATGGCACGGATAGCAATGGTGTAATCGTAAGTACGAATATCACCCATGACACCAACTGAACGAACGCCAGTTAGCACCGTGAAGTATTGCCAAATTTCGTCTTCAAGACCATGCTTAGCAACTTCTTCGCGCAAGATGGCATCAGATTCACGGACAATTTCTAACTTGTCTTCTGTGATGTCACCAAGGACACGAATACCAAGTCCAGGACCTGGGAATGGTTGACGCCAAACAAGTTCATGTGGGATACCAAGCTTTTCACCAAGTTCACGCACTTCATCCTTGAAGAGTGTGTTCAATGGTTCGATAAGTTGGAATTGCATGTCTTCTGGCAAACCACCCACGTTGTGGTGTGACTTGATTGTTTGCGCTGTATCAGTACCAGATTCAATAACGTCAGTGTACAAAGTACCTTGCGCCAAGAAATCAATACCATCAAGCTTGGTAGCTTCTTCGTCGAAGACTTCGATGAATTCGTTACCGATAATCTTACGCTTGTCTTCAGGGTCAGAAACGCCTGAAAGCTTGTCTAGGAAACGATCTTGAGCGTCAACCTTAATGATGTTAAGGCCGAACTTACCCCCAAGGGCTTCCATCACTTCGTTTGCTTCATTCTTACGGAGCAAACCGTGATCAACGAAGATTGAAACTAATTGGTCACCAATGGCACGTTGCAACAAAACACCGACAACAGATGAGTCAACCCCACCTGATAGACCTAGAAGCACCTTCTTGTCGCCGACCTTTTCACGGATAGCTTGGACTTGTTCTTCGATAAAGTCGTCCATTGACCAGTTACGATTAGCATGAACAGCATTTTCGATGAAGTTTTCAAGAATCTTCATCCCGTTTTCAGTTTGGCGCACTTCAGGGTGGAATTGAACTCCGTAGAAGTTGTGCTCGCGGTCTTCCATAGCTGCAAATGGTGTTTGCTCAGAAGTTGCGGCAACGGTAAAGCCATCAGGAATTGCTTCGATTTTGTCACCGTGTGACATCAAAACGGTTTGTTCCTCAGGTGTATTGGCAAAGAGCAAAGTCTCAGGATCAGTTACCTTAATGGTTGTTTCACCATATTCAGCAGTGTTGTCCGCAGCAATAACTTTACCACCTGGAAGCATGTGGGCCATTAATTGCATACCATAACATACCCCTAGAATAGGTAGTCCGAGATTGAAAATCTCAGGATCGATGGTGAAGGCATCTTCAGCGTAAACTGAGTTCGGTCCACCAGAGAAAATAATTCCCTTAGGATTAATTTCTTTGATTTGTTCCGCAGTCAAAGTATGTGGCTTAAGTTCTGAATACACACCCAATTCACGAATGCGTCGTGAAATCAGTTGGTTGTATTGTGAACCAAAATCCAATACGAGAATGGTGTCGTGTTGTTGTTCGTTCGCCATGGTGGCCTCCTTTTTAATAATTGTCTTTATTATACGGGAATGACGCAAATAATCAATGTTGATTTTTGCGATAGTTAGGCGGTTTATAGCAATTTTGTTTTAAGTTTGTCTTGGTTTTAATATAATGAATGATGATAGCGAATTGCTGATGAATTGAATTATGATTTTTATCGCACGCTGTACGTTATTTTGTAAAAGCGAAAAGAGGAAATACAATGCTAGGTGTTGAAAGGCAACAAGCCATTAAAACTGAATTAATTGCAGCAGAGGCGCCCATAAGCGCGAATACATTTGCCAAAAAATTTGGGGTATCACGTCAAACAATCGTGGGAGATATTGCCTTGTTGCGTGCAACCGGTGAAGAAATCGTCTCAACCACACAAGGATATCGCTACCAGCCGGGCTATGCATACAGTCAAATCGTTGTGGTACAACATGATGCCGAACAAATGGAAGCCGAATTGATGGCATTAGTTGATGCGGGTGTCACGGTGCAAGACGTTCAAGTAGAGCATCCTCTTTATGGGCTACTCAAGGGTGAATTAGCCCTGGACTCACGCGAGACGGTTGAACACTTCTTGAATCAATACCACACCAGCCAAGGTGCGTTATTATCGTCGTTGACGAGTGGACTCCACATGCATACGTTAAAGTACGATCAACCCGAGCAATTAGCTGATGCCAAAAAGCACTTAGCCGAATTAGGCATGCTTTACCAAAACTAGGTTGACAAGACACCCCCGTTCTTGCTATTATTTTTCCTGTTGTTAGGGTGTCTTGACACCTAAAAATGGGAGCTAATTTAGGAGTAGGGTAATGAATAAAAGAATTGGGAAATTGCTGTCAGTAACCGGATGTGCCTGGTTATTTGATGCAATGGACGTCGGACTGTTGTCATTTATTTTAGTGGCAGTTCAAAAAGATTGGGGATTATCTCAAGTTCAAGTGGGTTGGATTGGTTCAGTCAATTCAATCGGGTTGGCGATTGGGGCAGTTGTCTTTGGTGCCTTAGCTGACACTAAGGGACGTAAGCTAATGTTAATGGTGACATTGCTGACTTTTTCCATTGCGACAGGGTTGTCGGCGTTTGCGACCGGCTATATCATGTTCATGATCTTACGTTTCTTCGTTGGATTAGGACTTGGTGGAGAATTACCAGTTGCATCAACTTTGGTAGCCGAACGCGTACCGAATAATATTCGCGGACGTGTGATTGTGTTGCTTGAAAGTTTTTGGGCTGTGGGGTGGTTAGTAGCCAGTTTGCTAGCGTACTTCGTAATCCCTAAGTATGGATGGCGCATTACGTTGATTATTGCATCATTAACAGCCTTTTATGTGTTAGTTTTGCGACGTCATCTGCCTGATGATGAAGATAGCGTTAAAGAAACAACGCATGCGGATAGCATTAGTATTGCACAACGCTTTAAGATGCTCTTCCAAGGTGAATATCGTAAGCAAACCATCATGTTGTGGATTGTATGGTTCATGATTATGTTCTCATACTACGGTATCTTCCTTTGGCTACCTAACGTCTTGATTGGTAAGGGCTTCAGCATGGTGAATAGTTTCGGTTATGTTGTTATCATGACCTTGGCACAATTACCAGGGTACTTTACCGCAGCTTGGTTAGTTGAAAAGTGGGGGCGTAAGTCTGTTTTGGCGTTGTTCTTAACTGGAACTGCCATTAGTGCTTTCGCATTTGGGTTTGCAACAACACTTCCAATGGTTTTGATCTCTGGAATGTTACTTTCATTCTTTAACTTGGGAGCATGGGGTGTTCTTTACGCTTACACACCAGAACTTTATCCAGCATCAGTTCGTGCAACAGCGAATGGGGCGGCCGAAGGATTCGGTCGTTTAGGTGGTATTCTTGGACCGCTAGCAATCGGAATCTTCTTGAGTCACAACATGTCTTTCGTAGGCATCTTCAGTGTCTTCAGTATTGCGATTGTGATTGCGGTAATTGCCATCCTAACTTTGGGACACGAAACACGCGGTGTCGAATTAGATTAAATTAAAAAAGCAGCGATGTTCTAGTTTGAACGTCGCTGCTTTTTATTTGGCTTTAATTTGGCTTTACAAGACCGTGTTGAATATCAGTTTTAGTTGCTTGGGTGTACTGACTCTCGGAAATCTCGCCATTATTGAACATTGAAAGTAACACAATGTTCCGCCGTTCCTTAACGGTGCTTGGATTCGTATACAAGTTGTAAATAGCGGGGCTTTGTCCCAATCCCGCTATGGTTGCTTGTTGATCTAAGCTAAGGGCTTTCAGTGGCTTTTGGTAGTAGAACTGTGAAATTGTTTCAGCGCCATAGCGATTATAACCTTCATAAATTTTATTCACGTAGAATTCAAAAATTTGATTCTTTGGATAAACTTGGTTGAGGTGATAAGCCAGATAGAGTTCTTGAATCTTACGTTTTGGTGTTGGCTCTGCGTCATTTTTAAAGGCGGTCAATTTAACCAGCTGTTGGGTAATTGATGAGCCACCACGGCCAACTCCCTGACCAAAGGCGGCCTTAATATTACTTTCAATTAATGCTTTAACCCCATCAGAATTAATCCCATTATTGGTTTCAAAGGTCGCATCTTCAGTTGATACCACGGCTTGTCGGTAACGTTGTGGAATGTCAGCTGATTTAATATAGATTTGTTCACCCTCGGGGTTGGCTTTTTCTTTTAGTTGAGCGGTTGTAATCGTGGGTGCATCATCAATCGTAATCCAAACATAGATTCCGCCGGCAACGATTGCTAAAACGAAAAGTAAGAGTAGTAATTTAAATAGTCGTTTAATCATCCGCATGGTGAAATCCCTTCATTTTTAATCGATAATTTGCTTACAATTTATCATAACTTTTTTGTTCGACATTTTAAAGGGAAAACCTATGTTAGAATAGGACTTAACAAATATGTAAGAAAGTGAATTTTTTGTAGAACGAATGCCAGAGTATAAAAAGAAAACATACAGTCAAAATCAACGAAATGCTAAGTCAAACCAAAAGCAAAACCAAGACGTGCAAGTGGAGGTGGGTGACAAACTCCTCATTACCATTAAGCGTCTCGGTATCAATGGGGAAGGTATCGGATATTATAAGCGTAAGATTACATTTATCCCCAATGCTTTGCCTGGTGAAGTGGTTGATGTTGTCGTAACCGCGGTGAATCCTAAGTTTATTGAAGCTAAGATTCGCAAGTTTAAACAAAAGTCACCTGATCGGATCGAACCGCTAGATAACCAGGAAGTGGGCGGGACTGAGTTAGGTCACTTACGTTATGAAAAACAACTAGAATTTAAGCAAGATGTGATTCGCCAAGCCTTGGAAAAATACCGCCCACGCGGTTATGAGGATTATGATTTGCGTCCAACAATCGGTATGGACGATCCAACGGGATACCGAAATAAGGCGCAGTTCCCAATTCGCCAACAAGGTGATCACCTTGCTGTAGGGATGTATAAGCCTAATTCACACGAATTAGTTGATCTTCCTGAGATTTCAACGCAACATCCTGCAACCTTGAAAGTTGTGCGGACAGTTCGTGATATCTTAGAAGAGTTAGAAGTGCCCATCTATGATGAAAAGCAAAATTCTGGAATCGTGAAGACTTTGATTGCACGAGTTTCTGAATCAACGGGGGATGTGCAATTAACGCTCGTTACAAATTCACAAAAGCTACCAAAAGCACGTCAAATCATTGAACGCATTAATGCAGAATTACCTGAAGTGGTTTCTATTGACCAAAATATCAATAAGGGTAAGACATCATTGGTTTGGGGTGAAGAGACAAAGCATTTGTGGGGTGCCGATTATATTACGGAGACCATCAATGGTAAGCAATTTATGCTTTCACCACGTGCCTTTTTGCAATTGAACCCAAAGCAAACAGAACGCCTTTACCAAGAAGCCATTAAGGCGCTTGATTTGACGCATGCTGATAAGTTGGTCGACGCGTATTCAGGTGTTGGAACAATTGGACTATCATTAGCGGACCAAGCTGGTGAAGTACGCGGCATGGATACAGTCGCTGATGCCGTGTATGATGCCAATGAAAATGCTGAAGCGAACGAAATTGAAAATGCTGACTATTTCGTTGGAGAAGCTGAAGTTTTGATTCCCGAATGGGCAGATCAAGGTTGGGTTGCAGATGCTATGGTCGTTGATCCACCACGTACTGGACTTGGTGAAGCTTTGCGTGACACCATTTTGGATACTGAACCAGAAAAGTTGGTCTACATCTCATGTAACGCCTCAACATTGGCACGAGACCTGGAAGATTTGACTGAAGTTTATGATGTGGATTACATTCAATCAATTGATATGTTCCCACAAACAGCACGTTGGGAAGGAATTGTTAAATTCACCCGACGTTAATGTTCCATGTGAAACAAAAACCGCAGACGTTGTACATAAACGTCTGCGGTTTTTACTGTCTTATTGACGCAACCACTCTGTGATGTCAGTTGTAATTTGCGTGACAGGTACATTATTTTGGAGGGGATGCACAGGTTCTTGATTAATAACAAAGATGTGTTCCAATTGTTTGGCCCACAAAGTAAGTTGGTTCACGGGTGAAACGTTTAGCCGCGTGCCCACGACGATGACATTTTTGGCGGATTGCATCCAAGTTAATGCTTGGTCCATACCTTTAACGTTTTCGCCATAGAAGACAATATCAGGCCGAATCATCGGATTATCCGGAGTATGTGGGAGATGTTGATATTCAGTTTCTGTCATGGCGACGGGGTTTCCAGCACGATCAATAAATCGATCAATTGAGCCATGAATTTTTAAAAGATGATCTTCTTCAATGTGGGCTTGTTCCAAAAGATTATCAATATTTTGACTGATGACTCGTACACCTATCTGATGGCTTAAATCTGCAATCCACGCATGTCCTAAATTTGGTTGGGCGTTCTGATTCATTAAATATTTAGCCATGAAGTCATGTTGTTCCCAAAAATGTTGATAATAAGCCTCATGACTGAGCAGAGCAGTTGTATCGAATTTCTTTTGTAGACTAGCGAAATCTTGAATCCCTGAAGCTGTTGAAAGACCAGCTCCAACGATAAAGACAGTCGGATTGTTCTTGATGATTGCTTCCATTTCATTGCGTTGCATAACGGAACCCCACTTTTTTATAATTGATGTGAATTGTTTCACTAAAGGTGTTGAAGTTTTTAAAATACGGCGTTAACATAGTAAATGGAATTGATAATGTTTTCACAATATCAAAAGAGGAATGAATTTATTCATACTAACGCTTTAAATTAATCATAACACTAAAATATTGGAGGATTGGGAAATGACATATCAAAACGTTACTGTAGTTGGTGGAGGAACCCTTGGTTCTCAAATTGCATTTATGACTGCTTTTGCGGGTAAGGATACGAAGATTTGGGGTCGTTCAGAAGGTTCACTTGATCGCGCCAAGACACGTGTTGCACGTTGGGAAGAAGAAGTGAAGGACTATTACCAAGCATCAGATGCTGAAATTGAAGCGACCCGTGAACACCTAACTTATACAACTTCATTGAAAGATGCTTTAGCTGGTGCTGATTTGGTCATTGAAGCCCTACCAGAAAACGAAGCAACGAAGGATGACTTCTACGAGAAGTTTGCGAAGTTGGCTGATCCTGACACAGTGATTGTGACAAATTCATCAACGATGATGCCTTCACAATTTGCTGATAAGACTGGTCGCCCAGATAAGTTCTTAGGTTACCACTTTGCTAATGAAATTTGGAAGAAGAACACAGCCGAAGTGATGTCAGGTCCTGAAACCGATCCAGCATTGCCTGAGACACTGGAAGAATTCTCACGTGAAATCAAGATGGTGCCAATCATGGTTAAGAAGGAACAACCAGGTTATGTTTTGAATTCATTGCTTGTGCCTTTTTTGGATGCCGCAACAGATCTATTTGTTAAGGATGTTGCAGATCCAGAAACGGTTGATAAGACTTGGATGATTGCTACGGGGGCACCAATGGGTCCATTTGCCATCATGGACTTAGTTGGTTTGAATACGATGTATGAAATTAACAATGGCCGTCCTGATGAAAAGAGTCAACTTGCGGCTAAGAAGATCAAAGAGCGTATTGACCAAGGTCTCATTGGACAAGAATCTGGCAAGGGATTCTACACGTATCCAAATCCAGCCTACCTTGAAGAAGACTTTTTGAATTAATCGAAACAAAAGAAGTTGAGACAACCATGAGTGTTGTTTCATCTTTTTTTATGCTATTATATTGTTTGGGAGCATAGTTATATATTTTCGTTAATATTTAATTGTATGAAAACGGGGTGTTTTTGGTATATGTCCAAGGTTAATCAGGTACAGATTTTTCAGGCGGCACGTGAAGTGTTAGATGAGAAAGGGTACGAAAAAGCGCGCTTAGCAGATGTTGCACGTAAGTTAGATATTTCATCCGCTGCGCTGTACAAACATTTTAAAAATAAAGAAGATTTGTTTGAGGGAACATTGATTGATTGGTTAAATATGATTGATGAACCATTGTTTGCGGCAAACGAACGTGCGAAACCGGCTGAACGTGATCGCGCCCTCCATGATTGGATGTGGCTCCTATCGTCACGCCGTCAGGAATATTTTTTTGAAGAGCCTGAGCTCACCAAACTATATAAAGAAGTTCTAGAACGTAATCATGAATTGTTAAATCCGCGATTGGTGGCTTTTTCTGAAGTCGTTGAGAATATTATGGCGTGGGATACGTTCCGTCATCAACGTGGGGCAACGATTATGCAGACGTTCGCCATGTTTTATCATCCATATTTCGTCAATATGTGGAAAGATCCATTACTTAAAACCTTATTTGAATCGACTTGGTTGGAAATTAATCCAATTTTAGCTGATACGCAAACTGAAACATAAGTAAAACCGGTGTCAGAATAACTGATGCCGGTTTTTGTGATAAAATGGATGCAAAAGCACGGAACTTTTTACGGTAATTTGAGATTGAAGACACATTTAAACGTAATGCTGACCAAAGAAGTGAGGAAAACAATGACTAAACCAAAACTATTCTTGGATATGGATAATGTTCTTGTAGACACATTACCAGTGTTAAATGCACAAAATATGAAGACAGAAATGGTGGCTAAGCCGGATCAAATCCCAGGGATTTTTAAAAACCTACCACCAGTTGATGGTGCAGTTGAAGCGGTTAAAGTTTTATCTGAAGACTATGAGATGTATATCTTATCAACGGCCCCTTGGAATAATCCGAGTGCGTGGCAAGATAAACTCATTTGGTTGCAAAAGTATTTTGGGATGGATGAAACAAATCCATTCTATAAGCGTGTTGTGATGGCCCATGATAAAGGGCTAGTGCATGGGACGGGTGGTATTCTAGTTGATGATCGTCCATATCATGGGGCTAGTGCATGGGATGATGAGAGCACGGATAGTTTTTGGTTGCAGTATGGTTTTGATGCCAAGTTAGTTTGGTCAAATGAATTGGTGCATTTCTTACAAGCGGTGGCACAAGCATACACGGATACGCAAAATATTCGCGCGGCTATTGAAGAAGTGAACCAACAAACCCAATATCACTTGCACGGTGATAAAGAATCATTTGAAAAAGCAAGTTGGGAAAAATAGTCAAAATAAAAACCACTTATGCAGATGCATAAGTGGTTTTTTTAGGTTTAAAGTTTCACGTGAAACTTTTTATTTTTGGCGGAGAATCCGCATTGAATTCAAAACGGCTAAGACAGTGACTCCGACATCGGCGAAAACAGCTTCCCACATGTTGGCTAGGCCGAAAGCACCTAGGAACAAGAAGATGGTTTTGATTGTAAGGGCGAAGATAATGTTTTGAAGCACAATCTTACGTGTGTACTTGGCAATATTAATGGTCGTCGAAATTCGGCTAGGCTTATCGTCCATGATAATCATATCTGCAGCTTCAACAGCAGCATCAGAACCAAGAGCACCCATAGCCATACCGACATCAGCTTGGACAAGTACTGGCGCATCATTGATACCATCTCCAACGAAAGCAACCTTTTGTGGCTTACCGTTGTTATATTGAATATCAGTAATTTGCGTTACCTTGTCTGCAGGTAAGAGGTTTGTAACAGCTTTATCAATGCCTAATTCATTGGCAACGGTTGTTCCAACGGCGTGATTATCACCCGTAAGCATAACAGTCTCTAACCCAAGATCATGAAGTTGGCTAATCGCCTTTTTGGCATCTGCCTTCGGTTCATCAGCAACGATAATGCTACCCCAGAATTTACCATCAACCGCAACAAGAATTGTGGTTCCAGTTGGATCAAGTTCGACGTTATCAATATTTAAATCAGCCATCGCTTTTTCATTACCAACACTAACGTGATGTCCGTTAACGGTGGCTTGAATACCACGACCTGATGTTTCAGTGCTGTCAGAAATGTGGTATTGACTTAAATCGCCAGTGCAGCTATTAACAATTGAACGTGCGATTGGATGCGTTGAGTTTTGTTCAACGGCAGCAGTATAACCAAGTAGGTCAGCCTTATTAACGCCATCAGCTGGAATTAATTTGGTCACTGAGAAGCTTCCCTTAGTCAAAGTACCCGTCTTATCAAAGACAACCGTTTTAACATCGTTTAGGGCTTCTAAGTAATTACTTCCTTTAATGAGGACACCGTTCTTTGATGTTGCACCAAGCCCCGCAAAGAAGGCCAATGGTACTGAAAGCACAAGCGCACAAGGACATGAGATAACTAGGAAGACTAAGGCACGTTGGACCCAAGTGCTCCAGTCTTGACTAAAGAAGAGGGGTGGGATAATCGCAAGTAAGACGGCAACCAAGACAATGATTGGGGTATAGATGCGCGCAAACTTCGTGATAAACTTTTCTGTTTCAGCTTTGTGTGTATCTGAGTTTTCAACCAAGTCTAGGATCTTGGCAACAGTTGAATCAGTGTACGCATTGGTCACCTCAACTGTTAGGGTTCCATCGATATTAATTGAACCACTGAGAACGTCATCACCAACTGCAACACTACGGGGCAATGATTCACCAGTCAGCGCAGCTGTGTTCAAACTTGATTGACCATCGGTAACGACACTATCAACCGGAATCTTTTCACCGGGCTTGATGAGTAGCGTGTCACCGACTTTAACTTCTTCAGGAGCAACTTGCTTGAACGTATCACCATCTTTGACGTTGGCATATTCAGGTTTAATCGCAACAAGTTCACTAATTGAACGCTTTGAACGATCAACAGCAGTCGCTTCAATCAATTCTCCAATTTCAAAGAACAACATTACCGCAATTGCTTCAGGATATTGTCCCAAAATAAGCGCACCAATTGTGGCGATACTCATTAAGGTGTTTTCATCAAAGAAATCACCATGCAAACAGCTTTGGACAGCATGCCAAAGTACGCTTCCGCCGGCTAATAGGTAAGCCACTAAGAATAGGGCAATTTGTAAATAGCCACTTGGTAAGATGTAAGCAATAATCCCAAGGACAACACTGGCACCTAGTAGAAGGGCTTTCTTTTTTTGCTCAGCAGTTAAATGAAATGATGATTGAGGCTTTGTACTTTTTGTATTTTCCATAGGGGGACCTCTTTTATAATGATAGTTTTATATATGAATATTTGTTCATGTGTAAAGTTTATCATGTGTTAAATCGCTTTGCAACACTGATTGTGCTAATCTTTTGTTAGTGTGTTAAGATAGATTTATTGATTTCAAAAGGAGAAATGTGATGCCAGAAGATGTTAATTTAATTCGTGCCGCTGATTTAGATGCAGCCCATGATATTTTTAAATTGCTGAGTAATCCAACGCGTTTACAAATTCTCTACATATTAGAACAGCGTTCATTGAATGTGAGTGAAATTGTCAGTCTCTTGGGGATGGAGCAATCAGCAATCTCACATCAACTTGCTCTTTTACGTGAAGGACATTTGATTCGGACAGAGCGCTCTGGAAAGTCGATCTACTATCGGCTTGATGATCCGCACGTTTTGGATATTATTAATGAAACCCTTGAGCACGTTGGACATATTGCCAAAGGGGAACCTTGGCAGGCCGATAACGCATAGACGTTTTAGTTGGGGTTGCTTTAATGTTGTAACAAAAAAACTGTTAATTTGTGTTTAGCCAAGGCCGGCGAACAGCAAATTAACAGTTTTTTTCAATTTGGTTGCATTAAATTTTATAAGCATTAAGGAAACGATTAATTCGTTCAGTAGGGTGATTAAAGAATTCATCAGGCGTACCATCGAATTTAATTGCACCATCTTCAAGAAAGAGCATCCGATCGGCGGCATTTTTGGCGAATTCCATGTTGTGGGTCACAATAATCATTGAGGCCTGTTGCTCAGCCAAACGCTTTAAGATGCGGAGCACTTGTGCTTCGATTTCAGGGTCAAGCGCAGACGTTGGTTCATCTAATAGGAGATAATCGGGATGCATGGCCAAGGCACGAGCAATGGCGATTCGTTGCGTTTGTCCACCAGAAAGTTGGTAAGGGTAACGGTCAGCCATCTCATCAAGCCCAACTTGTTTGAGTAAGTCATGCGCATTGGCTTTGGCATCCGCCTTACTTTGTTTGAGCACATGCACCGGCGCTTCAACCATATTCCCCATAACCGTTAAATGGTCAAACATACGGGGTTGTTGGAAAACCATACCGGTTTTGCGACGAATCCACAACAATGTCTCCTTCGTAATCGGTTGGCTGAAATCGATTTTACGGTCATCAATGGTATATTCACCAACTTCAGGATGTTCCAAAAGATTTAGGGAGCGCAACAAAGTTGATTTCCCAGAACCTGATGGGCCGACGATAACGGTGGTTTCGCCAGGGTTAAAGGTCACATTAATATCATCTAATGCTTGGTGTTCTGTATAGGTCTTATTAACATTTTCTAGTTTTAACATCATGAACCTCGCTTATTTGACGAAACGATCAGCCCAACGTTGGATGTAACGTTGTGGAATCGAAAGGATAGTAACAAAGATGGCGTAGATGGCAGCTACGAGCAAGTACATTTGCAATGGCTCAAACGTTGCAGCAGCCAATTGCTGTGAAAGGTAGAACATTTCAACAATCGTCACGGTTGAGGCTAATGAAGTATCTTTGATTAATGAAATGAATGAGTTGGCAAGCGTTGGAATTGAAATACGTGCAGCTTGGGGCAAGATGATACGCGCGAACGTTTGACTATCCGTCATTCCGAGTGCTTCGGCAGCTTCACGTTGTGTGTCTGGGATTGAAGAGATGGCGGCGCGAATGGCTTCACTCGCGTAAGCACCTGAATTCAATGACAAAACGGCAATGGCAGCGGTCCATGCTGATGGTTGGAGCCAAGCAATGCCAAGTTTAGGTAGGCCATAGAAAACAACGAAGAGTTGTACCAACATAGGCGTTGAACGGAATGCCCAAACATAGAAAGCGAGGAGTTGGTCGAGCGTGAACCAGAGACCGCGCTTTACACCTGTTACTTGTGGTTTGTATGAACGAAGCACACCGACAAAGGCGGCGATGACCAATGCAATCACAAATGAGATTAAGGCAAGGGGAATTGTGTACTTAATTCCAGCTACGATTAGCTGTGGTGCATAAGTTTTAATGAATTCAAACATGAATAAGTCCTTTCGACGGTACATGAGCAAAAGAAAAAGCGCCTAAGAATCCGGTAGTCGGTCTTAGCGCGCTTGTTACGTTATATCGAATTGTTCACCAAAACGACCTAACGCAAGACGCGCGTTAGGCAGATGCAAGCAGCTTGATTGTTAATGTTTGTATGCATCATGGTTTTGGATCTCCTCAAAAATTTAAAAATAAGTTGTCTTAATTATATTTAAATTACTAACGAAAAGCAAGTGTAAACCAGGATGAATTGCCACGGTATGAAATTATTAACTTTTTATTAGTGAGTTTAGACACTGGTATGAGTGGGCTTTTAGCGTAAGAAAAACAAAATAGTCAAAATTGAGGGTTTGACAGTTTAAAAAAAGGTGGTTATGATTTGGGCATAATCTAAATTTGAAGCGAGAAAAAATCATGACAATTTTAAGGGACCGATGTTGATTTTCCATTCTAATTATATATTTCGTATTAAATTAACGACGTAATTCAGAAAAAGGAAAAGGTATTAAATCATGAATAAAGTATTGAAAGCATCAATGGCAATTGCAGCAACTGGGCTAGTTGGTCTAGGATTGGCAACTTCAAATGTATCCGCTGATTCATATAAGTCGGAGCTTAAGCATAAGGGTGAGTTAACCGTTGGACTTGAGGGGACGTATGCGCCATTTTCTTATAAGGATAAACATGGCAAGTTGGTCGGGTACGATGTTGAGGTAGCTAAGGCTGTCGCAAAGAAGCTTGATTTAAAGCCTGTCTTTGTTCAAACCAAGTTTGATTCCCTTGTTGCCGGTTTAGACTCAAATAAATATGACGTTGTTTATAATGACATGGCGCCAACCAAAGAGCGTAAGCAACATTATGCATTTGGTGGGACTTATTTGAATTCACAGGCAGTTATCATTGTGAAGAAGGGTTCTGACATTAAGACAGTTAAGGACTTGAAGGGTAAGAAGGCGGCCCAAACGACATCATCAAATTACGGAAAAGCTGCCCAAAAGGCGAAAGCCCAAATTGTTAGTGCACCTGGTTTTGCCGAAGCGTTAGATTTGGTTAGCTCTGGTAAAGCAGATGCAACTCTGAATGCGGATGATGCATGGAGTGTCTACAAGAAGCAACACCCCAAGACCAATTTGAAGGCTATTCCAACCGACGATCTTGATTCATCTGGTGCAGCACCAATGTTGAGCAAGAAAGATAAGAAGTTAGCTAAGAAGATTACCAAGGCTCAAAATGAGTTGAAGAAGGATGGTACTTTGACGAAACTTTCAAAGGAATACTTTGGCAAAGATTTATCAGGTAGTAAAAAATAATTCATATAGATAGGTATATAAAAAGTCGACTTCAGTTGAGGTTGGCTTTTCTTTTGTTTAAAAAAAGGGCAACTGACACGACAAGGCTTGTCATCGAGCGGGTAAGTAGTGCATAATTTGTAACGAAATTGATTTGGAAAGAGGATGTGCAAACGTGAAAAATTTATTGAAGCTTGTGGAAATCCAATCACTTGTGGCAAGTGCCTTGCCCTTGATGTTGGGATACCTATATACATTGAATGCCTATGATACTTTTAATTGGGTCAATGCATTGGTATTTGCGTTAATTGCGTTTGCTTTGCAAATGGCGGTTAATGTTTGGAATAATTTACAGGACTACCGGGTTGCAAGTAGTGATACTTGGAAAAATGGGGTTAACAACATTGTTGGATCAGCCGGATATACACTTCGTCAAGTTTGGCTCGTATTGCTTATCTTAGTTGGGTTTGCAGGTGTACTCGGATTATGGTTAGTAACACAAACGGGTTGGCCATTACTTATAATGGGGTTAATTGGTGTGTTTGTTGCGTACTGGTATGCGGGAACACCACTGCCTTTATCACGTACACCATTTGGTGAGCTTGCTTCGGGACTAACGATGGGCTATTTGATTTTCTTGGCTGCGGTTTATGTGAATGTAGCGCCATTAATGACCTGGACTTTGATTTGGCACGCCATGGTAGCTTCGGCCATTGCTTGGTTTGCGATTGCTGACATTATGTTGGCGAATAATATCGGGGATTACGAAGAAGATATGGCGGAAGGACGCCATACTTTAGTAGCTGTCTTAGGTAAACCAGCTGCGTTAAAGCTATTTGGGGGTATCTATGTTGCTGGATATGTGGTGTTGATTGTTGCAATTATCTTGCGCATCTTACCTTGGCCAAGCTTACTTGCTTTGCTCTCAGCGCCAATCGTCTTCAAAAATGTGAAGGCGTTCCAAGCTGATCCGCAGAAAAAGAATTTTATCATGGCCATTAAAAATGTGGTTGTCATTTCGGTGACTTTGGCGATTGGTTTGATTATCGCCTTGTTTATATAGTAAAATAAAGTGTCTGAGTGCTAATACTGGCGCAAGGCATTTTTTTTTGGAGAATAATAGATTAAGGGAGTAGGTTATGGAACGGCTAAAGCAATCTAAATTGCTATATTGGACATTAGAAGCACTCGCAGTGGTTGTCTTGATTTGGGTTCTTTCACAATTAAGTTTTGTGTTGAAGCCAATCGGTCAGTTTATTGGTGCTGTCTTTGTCCCATTAATTGTTTCTGGATTTTTGTATTACTTAATGAATCCAGTGGTAAAATTTGTTAGTAAGATTAAAATTGGTAATCGTCACATCAGCCGTGGTTTGAGTGTCGCCATTGTAATGATTTTATTCTTAGCCTTGATTGTCTTAGCAATCTTTACGTTTGTTCCTAATTTAGTGGAACAATTAACCAAGGTTGTGGCAAGTGCTCCTAAGAGCATTTCAGGGATGCAAGAATGGCTCAAGAGTCTTAGCAACAATGAATTTGTACAACGCGTAAGTAAGGAACTTGATTTAAGCAAGATCCAAAAGCATGTTCAAAAGTATGCTGAAGGCTTTGTCGTTGGAACAGCGAACGGATTAGGGGCCTTTGTTGGTACCTTGACTGGTGTTGTCGTAACTGCCATTACGGTGCCAGTTATGACCATTTACATGTTGTTGGACGGTGATAAGTTGGTACCGTTCTTACAAAAGTTGTTTGTGCCAAAGAACAAGGAAAAGGTTGCGGATATCTTGCACCGTCTTGATAACACCATTTCAAACTATATTACTGGTCAAGCAATTGAAATGATTTTCGTTGGTGTCTTCACCACGATTGGTTATTTCATGATTGGTCAAGAATATGCGTTGTTGCTTGGGGTTGTCGCTGGATTAACAAATATGATTCCTTACGTGGGACCATATATTGGTTACATTCCAGCCGTGATTGTTGCTCTAATGCAAGGTGGGTTGAAGCAAGCGGCCTTGGTTACAATTGTTGTGCTAGTTGTGCAACAAATCGATAGTAATTTAATTTACCCACGTATTATTGGAAATACATTGAACATTCATCCATTAACGATTATTGTGATTTTGCTAGCTGCTGGAAATATTGCCGGAATTCCGGGAATGATTTTGGCTGTCCCAGCTTATGCAATCGTTCGAACAATTGTGGTTTACGCCTGGCAATTATGGCAGTTGCGTAACACATCAACAGAATCAACTGATGCAAATAATACGCCACAAACAAATAAATAATTTGGAAAAGAGTAGCTTTCGCTACTCTTTTTTTTAGCCAGAGTTTGTTAAAAAAGTATCAAACTCATCAATTATCGAACGAAACATATTGCAAATCATGGTGAGTAATTTATAATAAATAACTAACTGGCGTGCAATGTGCACGAACCAAAAAAATTGAATACCGAAAGTGAGGCACAATTTATGTCAACGCAAAACGAAAGTGGCCCGCAAGAGTTTGAGCGTGGGTTATCTGGACGTCATGTTGAAATGATTGCCTTAGGTGGAACGATTGGAACTGGATTATTCCTGGGAGCAGGAAAATCAATTAGTGCCGCCGGACCATCTATCTTATTGATTTACATCATTACCGGAGTGTTTATGTTCTGGATGATGCGTGCGTTGGGAGAGCTTTTGCTTACCGACACCAATGAACCAACCTTCGTTGGCTTTATTGAGAAGTATCTTGGATTGCGAACTGGTTTCGTGATTGGATGGACGTACTGGCTAGGGTGGATTACGATCGCCATGGCCGAATTGACAGCGATTGGAACGTACATGAAGTATTGGTTCCCCTCGATTCCAGTCTGGATTTGGGCCGTTGTCTTCTTGATTGTCCTTTATCTGGTGAACATCATTGCCGTTGGGGCGTTTGGAGAAACTGAATTCTGGTTCTCAATGATTAAGATCATCGCCATTTTGGCAATGATTGCTGCCGGAGTGATCATGGTTTTGACGCATACCCGTACGTCTGCTGGGGTGGCAAGTTTGTCTAACCTTTGGAAGTATGGCTTTGTGGCTCATCACGGACACCAACTTCTAGCAGCCTTCCAAATGGTTTTCTTTGCCTTCCTTGGAATTGAATTCGTTGGAATTACAGCTGCTGAAGCAAAGGACCCTGAAAAAGTTATTCCAAAAGCCATTAACTCAATTATTGTGCGAATCTTGATTTTCTATGTTGGAGCCTTGATTGCCATTATGAGTATCCAACCTTGGACACATTACTCAGCAAATCAATCACCTTTCGTGCAAGTGTTCTCAGGAATCGGAATAACAGCTGCCGCCGGAATTATTAATTTCGTGGTTTTGACAGCTGCCGCATCATCTTTGAACAGTTCATTGTTTACAACGGGACGGATGTTATACTCATTAACGCCTGAAAAGTCACGTTTCCACACGTTGAACCATCACAAGTTGCCATTTAACGCCATTACCATTTCAGCTCTTTTGATTGGTTTTGCAGCGGTTATCAATTACCTCTCACCAGAAGGTGCCTTTGAAATTATTACGTCAATCGCCTCTGCTGCGTTCGTTGTGATTTATGCCGTACTTGTTTTGGCACACTTGGCTTACCGTAAGAGTTCAGATTACAACAAGTTTGAACACAAGTTTACGATGCCAGGCGCACCATATACTGATTATGCAACCATTGCGTTCTTGGTTGGTATCTACATCATCTTGTTGACGACCGCAGATACACAACTAACAGCCATTCTTGCCTTAGGTTGGTTCGCGGTAATGATTCTATTGAGTCTACGAATTAAAAAAGATCAAAAAGAACCAAAAGCGTAAAATTTAAAGACTAACGCCAAGCGTTAGTCTTTTTTTATCTAAAGCTGAAACGGAAGTGGTAAAATGGCTAGTGACAGATAAATGGAAAGTGAGGGGCAATGATGGCGGAACGATTTATTGATCGTGATTATCAACGGACATACGCTGATGTTTCCGATATTAAACACAAATGGTTGGATGTACCTTATATGGATGGGGCACGCCACAAACTTGATATCTATTTACCAAACGAGGAGCGCGACCAATATCCGGTGATTATCGATATTTTCGGTGGCGGACTTTGTTTCGGTGATAAGAGCTCACATAAGTTAGAACCAGCACTACGTTTGCTACGTAATACTGGATACGCAGTCGTTAGCATGGATTATTCACTGTTAGATGATGCGCCTTTCCCAACTCAAATTTATGAAGTAAAAGCGGTGATCCGTTATGTCCGCGCTCACGCGGCAACTTATCAACTGGATCCCGACGCAATTGCCTTAATGGGCGAATCTTCTGGCGCTCAATTAGCTGTAACGACCGCCGCAACCCATGCTGTGGGCGCAATGGAGGATCCGAATTTTGGTGAAAATCCAAACGTTTCCGAAGATGTGCAGGCTGTGATTGCGATGTATGGGCCATATGACTTTGATAAATTCGTAGAACAATTTGCTGAGTCAGGCGTTACTTCAAAATATCCTGAGACAGGTACGGCTGAATCATTCCAAGGACAATTATTTGGCAAGCAAGCACCAAAAGATGTACCTGAGCTCGTTAAAAAGGCGAATCCCGCAACTTATTTCTCAGCGAAGATGCCACCAATTTTAGCGATGGTTGGCCGAGCTGATCCAGTGGTCCCTTATCAACAAACAGTGAATATGATGGAAGCAGCGCGTCAAGCAATTGGTAAAGATAAGACGCCGTATTACATTGTGGAAGACGGCGTACATGGACCAGACGATTACATGGGTCCATCGTTGACGCAAGTTAAAGCCAATTTCTTGCAGAAATGGCTAAAGGAGCAACATGTATAACTCAGTTCGAGGCAGTTTTTTTAGGGCGACACCAGCACAGTTGTTTTATTCACTAATTACAGATGCGCTTCTGTACTTCTTTTTTACAGCTGTGCTAGGTCCAATGGGGCCAGGAACAACATTGATTTATCTCATTTTCTTACCAGGCTTTGATTTTCTTTGCCTGATTATTAGCTTTTATCACTATGTTAGTGATCACTTTAAACAAAAGAATAAAAAATAAAATGTTTCATGTGAAACACAGGAGTACCGAATGAAAGAATGGGTTAACAAACTCACAAATACGGCCGAACAATGGCATGTGCCACAATTGCTAACGTTTTGGAAGCGTGGTAATGCGACCATGGTCGGACCAACGATTGCTTACTATACGATTGTTGCCTTAGTTCCATTGATTATGACCGTTGGATCAGTCGTCAGTCTGCTGGGTGTGGATAAAAATCAGATTGATGCAACGTTAAAATTACAGATGCCAGACGGGGTCGCTAATATTATCATTCCAATTGTTGATTCAGTTTTTCGGGGTGGTTTTGGTACGCTGTCTATTTCAATTGTGGTCGCTATTTGGGGTGCTAGCAGTATTCTATCGACGATTCGTAAAGCCTTTAATGAGATTTACGGGTCAGATGTCGTTGAAAATGGTATGCTAACACGGATTGTCAGTTTTGTCTGGATGGTCGTGCTACTAAGCGCTGCCGTTGCGGTTTTGATTGCCAATTCTGTATTGCCAGCAATTGTAAATACTTTACCTTCTATCCCAGGCTTAACCTTGATTAAACAAATTTCAAATCAAAGTTGGCTGTATGCTTTTGTGGCATTAATGATTCTGTTTTCCCTCTTCAATTATTTGATTCCAGCAGAAAAAATGCAGTGGAAGCCGGTCATTTTGGGTTCATTTATCGAAATAGTCCTACTATTACTGCTTAATTCAGGATTTGGGATTTACAGTAAGTATGCTTTGAAGAATGTAAGTTTTTACCAGTCACTTGGTTCATTGTTAGTATTACTCATTTATCTAAATCTAGTTGCCATGGTCTTAGTAGTGGCGCAAATTCTAATCGCGTGGTTTATGACGTTTTTGGAGAAACCAGCTGAAAAGAAGAAAACCCTTGTTAAATAAAAAAGAGCAACGATACGAAAAGGTATCGTTGCTCTTTTTGCTAGTCGTTTTGATGTTGTTCAGCTAATTCAGCTTGTTTAGCTGCCCATTGTTGATCGAATTCATCAAGAATGGTACGAACTTCATCCGTGTTCTTCGTTTCCATAAGGGCTACCCGTAAATCGGAAGCATATGAGAAACCGCGCACGTAGATTTTGAAGAAGCGCTTGAGCTTTTGAAAGTTGGTTGGACCAAATTCAGCTTCAAATTCGTCATGCAAATCTAATTGGTAACGCAAAAGATCCAATGAATCATCAAGGGTGTGTTCTGTTGGAGTATCTTCAAAGGCAAATGGACTTTCAAAAATACCACGACCAATCATAATTCCATCAAGACCGGGATGTTCTTTCGCAATTTCAAGACCTTGTTCACGATCTTTGATGTCACCATTAATTTGAATTAAGGTATCTGGTGCAATTTCATCACGCATTTGTAAAATCTCATCAATTAATTCAAAATGGGCAGGTACCTTTGACATCTCTTTACGCGTACGGAGGTGGATTGTTAACACTTGAATGTCCTGGCGGAGCAAGAACGGAATCCATTCCCGGAAGGTATCAAGTTTGTTAAAACCAAGTCGTGTCTTAACTGAAATTGGCAGTCCGCCAGTTTTAGCAGCTGCAATGAGTTCAGCGGCTTTGTCGGGTTCTTTAATTAAACCAGAACCAGCTCCGTTTTTAATGACCGTTGAATCAGGGCAACCCATGTTAATGTCGACAGCTTCAAAGCCACGATTTTTAACATCGGCAACACCAAGTTCAAAGTCAATTGGGCGATCGCCCCAAAGTTGAGCAACTGGAATTTGCTCACTAGGGTCGAAAGACAAACGACCTTGCACCGTGAATTTCGCCTTGGGATGCGAAATACTACGGGCATTGGTGAATTCTGTATAAAAAGCATCAGGTGCAGCGGCTTTAGCGACAACACGACGGAAAACTGTATCTGTCACAGCTTCCATGGGTGCTAAAGTGAAAAAGGGTAACTTTTCCAAGCCATCAACCTGGGGATGCTGTTGGGCAGCATCCACAACGTTCTGCCAAAAGGCAGATTTTGGTTGTACCATAATAAAGTCCTTTCAGGTATTTATATTTGTAAACTTTGCGGCTCGATCTTCCGCATCCGAACTGGGACATCTACTAATATAACTTACTGAATAGCGATGTCAATGGTCGAATCAGCGTCGGTGATGCGTTTAGGGATGATAAATGTGAAGCGTTTCAAAATCAAGTAAAAAAGATTATAATCGTCTATATTAATTAAGAAGAGAGAAATGAAAATATGCAAAAGGTGTGGGTACTCATTTATTTGGTTATTGGTTTGATTTTGCTGAACTATGCCAATAAAAGTAAGTCAAATCAAGGAAATCGCGTGATGTTTGGTGTGATGGGGATTTTGTTTGTTTTTTTTGCAATCATTTCATATACAGGATAATTTTTACGAGTGCAGCTGACTGACATTTATTAATGAAAATTTAACTTACGAAAAAAATTTAAATTTGCTAACTTAGTGAAGTTGGTTAAATTAATTATTTTCGGAGGGAAAAATGCCAAATAATAAACATGAAAGTCTCATTTTTACAATCATGATGTGTTTTGTCATGGTCTTAGGTATGAGTTTATACAATGCCTACTTAATACAAGGTCATTTATCAGTCGCTATGTTAAGCCAAGCATGGTTAGGTTTTCCATTTGCTTACATTGTTGCAATGGCACTAGATGTGTTTGTTGTGTCAAAAAATGCTAAAACTATTGCTTTTAAGTACATCATCAAGCCAAATCAATCACAAGCAGCTATTGGCATAACTATTTCAATTTGTATGGTGATTCCTATGGTCATTTGTATGTCGGGGTATGGTGCGGTCGTTGGTGCGCTCCATACTGGCGTTTGGCACGACTTTTTAGGGCAATGGATGCAGAATATTGGCAAGAATGTTCTGATTGCTTTGCCGCTACAATTGTTGATTGCTGGACCGATTGTGCGTAAGACGTTTAGACGTGTCTTTCCAGTTGGTGTTATTCAAGGATAAATGAGATTTAGATGAGGATATTGACATATAATTATAAAATGCGTTAAACTTATAAACATAAACTTTTAGGAGGTAGGATCAATGCAACATTCAATGGTAACAATTGAATCATTTAAGGGCTTTACGTTTTTTGGGTAACTATCCGAAATTTATGTAAAGTCTGTTTACGTGAACTTTCGGATGCTGAATCCGGAAATGTTTACGTGCATTGAACTACTTTAAACAAGTATGCCAACGTGAGTAAGTGTGCCGGATTCAATTTTTTAATCCGTCGCACTTTTTTTATGATTATTTTAGGAGAATTTTTATGGGTTTATTGAATCGGGTATTTAAGAAAGAGTCGATTGCCAATTATATGCAATCAGATGAACATTTCACGAAAACATTGAGTGCCAAAGACTTATTGGGACTAGGTGTCGGTGCGGTTATTGGAACAGGGATCTTCATTCTTCCTGGAACAGTTGCGGCGACGACGGCTGGACCTGCGGTTGTCATTAGTTTTATTATTGCTGCTTTGATTTCAGGGTTAGTGGCGATGGCCTATTCTGAAATGGCGTCTGCACTACCAGTTGCAGGTTCGGCTTATTCATACGGAAACATTGTCTTCGGTGAAATCGTGGGTTGGATTCTGGGCTGGGCTTTGATTTTGGAATACTTCCTGGCTGTTGCTGCGGTTGCGACGAGTTGGTCAGCCTACTTTGCGAACTTAGTCGCGCCAATTTTCAAAATGCCTAAAGCTCTTTCAGGACCTTTTAACCCAGCTGGTGGGACGTACATCAATTTGATTGCAGTGATTGTCCTACTTATTTTGGGAATTCTCTTGTATGGGGGAATGAAAGAATCAAAGCGTCTACAAAACGGCATGGTGTTATTGAAAATTGCCATCATCCTTTTGTTCATTGGTGTTGGAATCTTCTATATTAAAGCAGGTAATTATCATCCATTCGTCCCAGCCCGTTCACACGGTGCTTTCGGAATTCATGGTATCTTGACGGGTGCTTCAATGGTCTTCTTCGCCTTCCTTGGTTTTGATGCTTTGTCATCATCAGCCGCCGAAGTGAAGAACCCCAAGCGTAATATTCCAATCGGGATTTTTGGCACTTTGATTATTGCGGCAATCTTATATGCTTTGGTAGCCTTCGTGCTAACTGGAATGGTCAACTACAAGCAATTGAATGTGGCTGATCCAGTTGCCTTTGCATTGCAAATGGTTGGTAAGAACGGTGTGGCCTTTGTTGTAACAATCGGAGCCTTGGTAGGAATGTTCACAATGATGTACACGATGTTGTATGCCTCATCACGTTTGGTTTATGCGATTGGGCGTGACGGTTTGTTACCAGGTCATTTGGGTAAGTTGAACAAGAAGGGTGAACCTAGTCGGGCCTTGATTATTGCGACAATTGTCGTGATGATTTTTGGAGGATTGGTGCCGTTGGACCGCTTGGTCGCTCTGGTTAATATTGGAACCCTTTTGGCATTCATCGTCGTATCATTGGGAATCATTCCTTTGCGTAAGCGTAAGGACTTGAACCACGCAGGTTACAAGATGCCATTCTATCCAGTATTGCCACTGATTTCGGCTGGTTTCTCATTCTTCTTGATGACGCAACTTCAAGCTGATACGCTCGTTGCCGCAGCCGTTTGGTTTGCCATTGGAATTGTGATTTATCTAACCTACGGTGTTAAGCATTCAAAATTAAATAAGCAATAACAAAAAAGCACATGCCTAACGGACATGTGCTTTTCTTATGCATTGAAAATAGTTTCAGCAATCACTTCGGCATCATTCAAGTTTTTATCATCTACATTTGGACGTGGGGCAAAGGTCGTAAACCAATGCCACTTTTCTGTTGGAAGGCCCCAAACAAAGAGATGTTGCTGTTCTTGACCATTCTTAGCAATGGCTTGTTGCGTTTTGCGGTTGGTGTGGACAGCATCAATTTCAAAAATGCTGCCGTCAGCACGTTTCAGTTGGACGGGTGTCACAAGTCCAGCTTGAGTGAGTTCACTTAGGATTGGATCAGCGGTGTGGGTAAGCGTTGTGGCGGGCAAGCGGGCTTCAACTAATTGTGTTGCGGTCCACGTTTGTCCTTGTTCGTCGCTCCCCTGGAAACCTGCGTCCGTGATAGTGACTTTGAAATGTGGCGCCGCCACTGTTACGATTCCTGCACGAATAAGTGCGTGCAATTGTTCGATTCGTAAGAGTGGCGGACCAACGTTGAGCAACCGGTTAATTGGGTTGAACTTCTTCAAAAAAGTTTCATACTCATCCACACTTAACACATCTGCTTCGAGATATTGACGGAGTTGACCACGCAAATCTTTCAATAATTCAAACGCACCGGCAAACGGCGCTAAATCATTACCCTTGCGCGCATCGATAATGTCATTTTCAAGATATTGTTGCATAAACGCACGATAATCCGTTGGAATCTCCGCCAATGGATTTAATAGCTGTGACCAATTAATTTGCTGATTGGCGGGGATGCCAAATGCATTTGCCGTGGCTGAAAGATCATCACTCTGGCGTAACGCAGATAAGAAATCAGCCCGATTGAATGACCAGTTAGCCGCCATATCGCTCATTAAATTGAAATAATACTTGTAAGTCATTTCATTTTGGAGCAACTGATAGAAATCAGCATAACGAATATGGCCATGAACCATATGCTTTTCAATGTTGGCACGGGTGAAGAAAATAGCATCATAATCCTCCGCATGCGGCTTTTGATTATAAGCTTTGGCATGTGGAATAGTTCCCGTACGTGAACCAGCAATGATATGTGGCTCACGACCAGCGGGATGGTAGACCAATTGATTATCGGATTGGCGTTCAAACATCCCGCCTCGGCCCAAAGTAAGGTCAGCCATGTAATCGAAGAAGCTTAGACCAAGACCACGCACCAAAACGGGTTCGGCAGGTCGGAGATTGTTTAGTGGGGCAGCGCTGGGTTGCATGGGGGCAAAGTATTGCCAATTAGCGTTCTGTGCTGCTGTTTGAAAAGTTTGTTCTTCATCGGTTAGTTGTGTATCCGTGTAACCAGGCGTGTAGATGACGTTATCAGCAGTCAGTTGTTGACCATCAGCAAGCGTGAGGCGATACTGACCGTCGGCTTGAGCCTGAACGTGCGTCACTTTCGTTTGGTTGAAAATCAACTCCGTATTTGCATCCACGTGTTGTTGCAATTGTTCAAAGAACCAGGCTGCATATAAACCAAAAATGGCACGTGAAGCGAAATGATTCGGGTTCAACGTCGCAATTTCATCACGAAACGCCACTTCGTTTTTGAAGGGATGAACATCTAAGTACGCACTGGCTTGATGATGTACCCATTCATAAAGGTTAGGACCAGTCAGCCCAGGCTGCTGTTTGGGAACACTATCATCTGTAAATAATGTGAGGTGTTGACTAATTGTATTGGCAATGAATTTTGGGTTTTGATCAGGGTTCCAGACCACACCACCTACTGGGAATGGATCCAAGAGGGTAATGGTGTGCGCTTGGGATGAAGCATTGGCAAAAGCCACTAAGCGTTCGGCAAGGACCAAATTACGTGGTCCCGCTCCAATCAATACAATATTCATAACAGTGTGTTATTCCTCCTCTGGTTGAGAAGCTAAGAATTCCTCGAGGTTTTCAGGACGGTAAATCCCAATGTCTTTGACGTAAATGTCGCCGGCGCGCTTGATACCTTCGTTCTTAAGCAATCCAGTTTTAGGATAAGCAAAGGTCACCGTAGCATTGGCACGAATAGCTGATCCTAAGATTTCGCCAGTTGTGGCATTTAAGCCAGATGGTACATCAACAGAAACAACGGGGATGTTAGCAGCATTCACACGTTTGATGATGTCACCCAACTTAACGGGAACAGGCTTTGACAAACCAATCCCAAATAAAGCATCAACAATCACAGAATAATGCTTAAAATCATGAATGCGATGTAAAGGTTCAATGCCGTAGTTACGAGCAATTTTTAATTGGGTTGCCGTGTTAGGCGTGGCGCGCTTTTCATCACCCAAAATGAGTAGATCAACATTGACGCCCTTTTGACGTAAAAGGCGGGCAATGACGATACCATCACCACCATTATTACTTAGTCCAGCAATGATGAGGACTTTGGATAAATCATATTTTCCAGAAGCAAGGACTTCAATCACAGATTGGGCCGTGCGTTCCATTAAAACGAGGGATGGCATACCGATTTGATCCACCGTGTAGCGATCCAATAATTGCATTTCTTGTGCGGTTACAGCTTCAACCATGAATTGTAACCTCCTTAATTAATGTTATTTGAGGTGCATGAGGCACTTAATGCTATTATAAACGGAATTACGACTCCCTACAAATTCAATTCGCATTAGCCTTTATAAACTAATTGAGCATGTTACAATATTCATTAAAGATATTTAATGAGGAGGAACAGAACATGGCAGAACCAAAAATTCCGCAGGATATGCAAGAAGTAACTGATCAAGTTATTTTAATGAATGCGCGTGGCTTTGAAGTTTCCGAAGACGATGTGATTCGCGAAGCATTGAAGGCTGGCTTCCAAGCAATTGTTAACGACCGAATGGATGGAAACTACGACACGGTCCGTTGGGATGATGACTTTAGTGGGTTGCAGATTGTTGGCATTGATGACTCAATTGAAGGCGAAATCCAACCAGCTGATGGAGAACCTAGTTTTATCGAACAATTTAAAGAAGATCCGAATAAGGTCTGGTTTAAATTAGACAATGCAGCTGCGTCAATCATCGGGCGTTAAATTTAATAAGAAATACTTTAGTTAAGTGCTTTAAGTTTAATTAAAAGCGCCTAATGTTATATATTAGAAGAGAATTAAACAGGAAATTAATGGAGGATTTATCATGGAAAAAGCACGTCTTTACTTAGCCGAATTTATCGGTACATTGATGCTAGTTGGTATCGGAACTGGTGTTGTTGTCTTTGTTGGGGTACAAACTGGTGCCTTGCCGGTCGCGGTGGCCTTTGGCTTGGCTGCAATGATGGCCGTTTACACGTTTGGAAATGTTTCAGGGGCACACCTTAACCCAGCTGTTTCATTGGCCATGGCCATCAACAAGCGTCTCTCATGGATTAACTTCTTGGGTTACGTTGTCGCACAAATTCTTGGTGGTATCGCTGGTTCAGCTGTTGTCTTTGGCTTCATGAAGGCATTCGGTGCTAAGCAAGCTGCCATCCAACAAATTGGATTTGGACAAACTGTTTACCAAACGCCAGTAACTTTCTTGGGCGCAACAATGATTGAAATGTTCCTTACATTCGTCTTTGTTTTGGTCATCATGATGGTTAGTTCAAAAAAGCACGGTGCCGGTAAGCTTGCACCATTAGTCATTGGATTTGCATTGACTGCTTTGATTTTGCTTGGTATTTCAGCCACTGGTGCCTCATTGAACCCTGCTCGTTCATTCGGACCAGCATTGTTTGCAATGTTCTTTGGATCAGCGACAGCCATGTCACAAATCGGTGTGTACTTGATTGGACCTTTGGTCGGAGCTGCTTTGGCAGCGTTTGTTGCAAAGTTCTTCGGTTCTGAAGAAGCCTAAATCTAAAACAATGAAAAGCTCCCAAAGTTATTTTGGGAGCTTTTTTTAAAAAATTATGCATAGGCACTTTTGGACTTTTGGGGCACATTTCAGGTATAATTGGTACAAGGTTAACCAAAACCTCATCAAATGGAATTAAACAATGAGCTGTTAGTCAGCTCAATAGGGGGAAAACATGTCAAACTTAGTTAAGTGGTTGCTTGGAATTGCCGCTGTTGCCGTTATCGGTGGCGGAGGTTATGCTATTGTCGAATCACAACATAATTCTGAAAAGGAAACAGAATCATCAGTTTCTAGCCACAAAAAGGCTAGTTCACACAAGCGTGACTCTAAAAAATCAAGTTCAGAGATGAGTTCAAGTTCATCTGAAGTGAGTTCTTCCGAAGAATCAGCTAGCTCAACTGAACAAGCTGCTTCAAGTCAAGTTGCCGCACCTTCTGAAAGTGCAGCTGCTGACACACAAACAAGTGACAGCCAGGTTGCTGGTTCAAGTGTAGTTGGTAACCCACAAGGGGCCGTTCAAGCTGATCCTAATACGTATGTGACAACGCCAGGGGCTGCAACGTCAGCTGTGGCAGCACATATGAGTCAAGTACAAGGTTTTGATCCAAACCGCTTCACACTAAGTGCACACCCATCTGACGGTGGTGCTGGTTACACGGTTAGCGTTTCAAACAACCAAATTGCTGGAACTTTGGCTGTTTACCAAGTTTCTGCTAATGGAATCGTAACGCAAATTCAATAAGCAAAATAAAAACGTCTAACACAAGCTGATTGTGTTAGACGTTTTTTATTTATAATCGTGAGCAATACGTGCTTCGGCAGCGGCAACAATCGCAGCAACTAGGTCATCGATAAAGGTGTTTACACGACCGCCATTTTTTTGAGCATCGTTTAATTCACCAATGATACCCGGCTTCGTGCGATCTAGGAAACCAAAGTTAGTCCATGAAATGGTTCCGTAAAGCCCTAGAATTGACATCACTAATTGTTCATCAACACCATATGTGCTTGAATCTTCTTGCACACGGGTCTGCAGTGGTTCGGGCAGCTTGCCGGCTTGTGCCAAGTCATCTAAAGCAAGTCCTGTTAAGATAGCATCTTGTGATTCAGTCTTGTGGAGGACATGTTCAATTGACGTGAGGGCCGTTTCGTATGGCAAGTCAGGAATATGGTCCTTTTGACCTTCAATGACCATGGGAGCCAGCGCCGCTAATGTCACGCCACGCTCGGCTAAAGCATCAACAACGGCTTGATAATAATCGGGTGTAATTTCTGGCATAGATTAAACTCCTCTTTTAAAATTCGAGAACAAGCTTACCAACTGGACTTTCTTCACGCATAAGCGCGTGGTCAGCTTGTAAGTTTGCTTGATTGAAAGGTTTTGTATCGGCAATTTTAATGGTAATCCGGCCAGCGGCAATGTCAGCAAAGAGGTCATTTAAAAGCGCCCCTTTACCAAACAAATAAGCAGACTTGGCCGTAATATGGTAGCGTTCACTCAATTCGTCTAATTGTGGATCAGATGATAGGTTTACCAAACGACCACCAGCTTTGAGGACTTGTGCTGACTTAACCGTCGTGGTACCACCGACTGTATCTAGGACAGCATCAAAATCACTGAGATCCTTTTCATAGGCAGTATGGTAATCAACAGGGTGCACGTCCCCGAAACTTTCAAGGTAATCAAAATGGGCAGGACTGCTCGTGGCATAAACTTCGGCACCACGATTGAGCGCAGCTTGAATGGCAGCACTTCCCACACTTCCTGAACCACCTTGGATGAGTACCTTTTCACCAGCTTGGATATCTAAGTTTTCAACAACCATTTGATAGCCCGTTGCGGCACCTAAAACGGATGCCACCGCGGTGGCATCACTGATTGAATCGGGTACTTTTGCTAATGCGGATTGGCCGACTGGCACATATTCGGCATAAGTTTGATGGTGGCGGTTGGCAGCCACGCGATCGCCAACTTTAAAGTCGGTAACGTCGGCGCCAATTGCAACGATTTCACCAACAACGCTTGAACCAGGAACTAAAGGTAATTTATCACCTTCACCCATGAGGCCCATGACGAACTTAACATCATAAGGGTCGATAGCAACGGCATGGTTTTCAATTAAGACTTGTTTGGCGGCTGGGGTGGGCCGGTCAACGTGCACTTCTTTAAGCTCATCGACACCACCGAATTGATTTAATTTAATTGCTAACATTAGAATACCTCCAGGTAATTGCATATCTATATTGTAAAGCGTGTGACGGGCGAATGCGAATTTTTCCAGAATATTTCTCGAACAGAGACATTGGAGGAAGTGAAAATGACAAACAAAAAAGAATTTAAGTTTATTTTCAGAAAAACGAGTTTTAGGGCTTGTCAGCAAGGATTTAAAATGATAGAATTCTAATTATTCTAAACAAGCCAGAAGGGAGAACCAAGATTATGCAAAGCAATTATTCAAATTCAAATCAAGTGTTGGTTCTCACCTCAATTAGTCTCGTGACTGGTTGGGGTTTTTCTGCTTGAGGTAGAACAACTTGAATAGAATCCCCCAAACCAATTGACCGTGTTGATAACAATCCCCCGTTATCGCTATAGGCCAGTTGGTTTTTTCGTACAAAGGAGCTCGGATATATGGAGAAAACGACTGGATTGAAACGGTCGGTTGGTGTCACGTCAGGGATTTCGTTGGTTGTTGGAACCGTAATCGGATCTGGAATTTTCTTTAAGCAGGCACAAGTCATTTCTACGGCTGGTGGTAGTACACCAGCTTTGCTAGCTTGGATCTTCGGTGGGCTAATTACGTTAGCGGCCGGCCTGACAATTTCAGAAATTGGAGCGCGGATCCCGCTGACTGGTGGCCTGTACATTTACATGGAAAAGATTTACGGCAAGGTCTGGGGCTTTTTGACCGGTTGGGCACAAACGGTACTGTATGCACCGGCCATTGTTGCATCGCTATCAGCCTACTTTGCTATTCTTTTCAATAATTTTTTCGGCCTGTCGCAACAATGGCAGTTGATTGTCGCAATTTTAACGATTTTATTTATTACCGGAATTAATTTATTGGATAATCGAGTTCCAGCAGCTTTTGCGGTAATCACGACATCAATTAAATTATTGCCAATCATTGCAGTGATTGCCTATGGGTTATTCTTTGGTAAGGTTGATGCCTTGAATCAATCTGTTGCCACAGTAACGAGTACGCCGTCAGGTGGCTTTGGAATGGCTGTCCTTGCGACATTGTTTGCCTATGACGGGTGGGCGACGTTGACAAACATGGGTGGTGAACTAAAGAACCCGCAAAAGAACCTACCACGCGCAATCGTGATTGGCATTCTAATTGTGGTTGTGGCTTACGCAGGTATCTCATACGGGATGATGCGCGCCATGCCAGCAAACGAAATTGTCCGTTTAGGTGACAATGCGACGTTCGGGGTTGTTACCCAAGCCTTTGGGAAACTGGGTGGACGTTTATTGACCATCATTATCCTGATTTCAATTTTGGGAACGATTAATGGAAAGTTAATGGCACTACCACGGATGACATTTGCGATGGCGGAAGATGGTGTATTGCCAAAATGGTTAGCCAAAGTGAATCGATTCAACGAACCCACTGGTTCAATCCTATTTCTAACAGTAACAGCTAGCTTGTTGCAATTTACAGCATCAGCTGACTGGTTATCAAATATTGCCGTATTTATTATTTGGATTTTCTACACAGCGACATTTGTGGGACTATTCATCTTACGCCATCGTGATAAGCAAATGGTAAAAGTTACTGAGCCACTCACAAAACTTGAATCAATTTTTTCCGTACCCGGTTATCCATGGGTACCGCTTATTGCAATTCTAGGAGCATTATTTGTCCTAATTAGTACCTTAATTAATGATTTTGGATCATCCATCATTGCGATTGGATTAGTATTTATTGGCCTACCAGTGTATTGGTATTATAGCCGTAAAAAAGGAGAAGCTTATGACTAAATCAAGTGTTTTAGCAAATATGGGGCGAAAAGAAAATCCCCAGAATTACGCGGATAAGGACGGTCATCTAAAGCCAGTTTTGGGGCTTAAAGATATGGTGGCGATGGGAATCGGAACGGTTGTCGGGGCTGGTATTTTTACCATGCCTGGTATCGTTGCCGCTGATTATGCCGGACCTGCCGTTGTGATTTCATTTATTGTTGCTGCCATTGTGGCGGGGCTATCAGCTTTATCATATTCAGAATTGGCATCAGCAATGCCGTTTGCTGGATCAATCTATTCTTGGGCCAATGTTATTTTTGGTGAATTTATGGGATGGGTGGCCGGTTGGGCCGTGCTTTCAGAATATCTGATTGCGTTAGCTTTTGTGTCATCAGCTTGGTCTTCTTATTTCCAAGGGTTCGTCAATAGTTTTGGGATTAAATTACCTGCTGCAATTTCTGGTTCATTTAATCCTGCTAAAGGTCAATTCATTGACTTGTTTGGTGCATTAGCCTTAATTGGAGTTGGATTACTAGTTATGCGTGGGGTTAAGGCTGCCGCAATCGTTGAAAACTGGTTGGTTATTTTAAAGGTTGCTGTGATTGTGCTCTTCATCGTTGTTGGTTTAACAGCGGTACAAGTTAACAACTGGGTCCCATTTGTGCCTGCCCACAAAGCTGGAACTGACTTTGGTGGTGGCATCGGTATTTTGCACGGTGCTTCGCAAGTGTTCTTTGCTTATATTGGGTTTGATACCATTGCCGCTAATTCTGCGGAAGTTAAGAATCCACAAAAGACAATGCCACGTGCCATTATTGGAACATTGTTGATTGCGACAATTTTGTTCGTTGCTGTATCAGCTGTCTTGACAGGAATGTTCCCATACGAACGCTATGCGGGTAACGCCGAACCTGCAGCCTGGGCTTTGCGTCAAACGCAACACTACTTCACGGCGAACTTGCTTTCAATTGTCGCCTTAGTTGGAATGTTCACAGGTTTGATTGCCCTAATGGTTGGTGGATCACGTTTGCTTTATTCATTCGGGCGTGACGGTTTGATCCCTCATCAAATGGGTGAGTTGGATAAGCGTGGATTACCTGGAAACGCAACAATCTTGATGTTAGTTGCGGCAGTCTTCTTGGGTTCAATTTTCCCAATTAACTTACTTTCAAATCTGGTTTCAGCCGGAACGTTGATTGCCTTTATCTTAGCCTCACTTGGTGTCTTGGTGCTTCGTCGTCGTAAGGACATCGTCAATACAGGTTACAAGGTACCTGGCTACCCAGTTATCCCAATCCTTGCTGCTTTATCAGCTGCTGGACTATTCTTAACATTGAATGTTGATGCATTGGTCTTGATGGCTGGTTGGTTAGTTATTGGAATCGTCTTGTACTTTGCTTATGGTATTCGTCACAGTACCAAGAATAAGGTTGAAGCAGATCCGAAATCTTAATTTTATTGTGAAAGAAGTTGGGGGTTTCCCAACTTCTTTTTTATGTGCGATAATGAATTTTAATGAAAAAGATGGCGTAGAGGGAAAAACATGCAAAATATTTTAGTATTAACAACGGGTGGAACCATTGCTTCACGTAAAACTGAAAATGGGCTAGCACCAGGGATGGCTGACGACGTACTGATCAGTTACTTTGGAGAACGCCCAGGTGTAACTTTGTCGGTGGAAAGTGTGATGAATAAAGACTCAACCAATATGCAGCCCGAAGATTGGGTGGCGTTGGCAGAACGGATTCAGCAACACCAAGCCGAATATGATGCTTTTATTATTACGCATGGAACCGATACGATGGGATACACGGCCGCGGGGTTATCATATCTCTTGAATGGTCTTGAAAAGCCGGTTATCTTGACGGGATCACAAGTACCCTTGGGGATGGCGGAAACTGACGCAGTGCGTAATCTGCATGATGCGTTGACCTTTGCGAGCCAAACGACGTTGAATGGTGTCTTTGTCGTCTTCAATGGTCTGGTGATTTTGGGGACGCGAGCGGTTAAGACGAAAACCAAGAGTTATGATGCGTTTGAAAGTGTGAATTTCCCATACATTGCCAGTGTGAGTGATGGTGAAATGGGACCACTCTTCGAGCCAGAATCTAACGACGATAAGGTCATGCCAAGTGAATTAAAGTTGGATACGAACGTCTTTGTTTTAAAGGCTTTCCCAGGATTACAACCTGAAATTTTGGATTACTTGGCTGAACGTGTTGATGGATTGATTATTGAAAGTTTTGGAAATGGGGGCTTACCATTTGAAAACCGGAATTTGATTCCAGGGATCGAGAAAATGACCCAAGCCGGTATTCCAGTGATTATCACAACGCAAATTTTGCAAGAAGGTCAAGATATCTACCTCTATGAGGTTGGCCAACAAGTTGCGAAAGCTGGGGGTATTACAGTTGGTGATATGAATACTGAAGCTGTGGTGGCCAAATTGATGTGGATTTTGGCGCAAACCAAAAATCTGGACACGGTTAAGGTCATGATGCAAAAACCAATTGCGCATGATTTGGACTTTATTTAGGAGGTTTAACGAATGGCAGAATTGAAATTCGATATTTTAGAACAATTTGGCACCCTTTCAACGAGTAAAAGTGGTTGGGAGCTACAATTGAATTTTGTACAATGGGGTGACAATCAGCCAAAGTTTGACTTACGGACATGGTCTCCTGATCATAAAAAAATGGGGAAAGGGATTACCTTGAACCATGATGAATTGGTAAAATTGCAGGAGGCGATTGAACACGTTTTGGCGCCAGAAGACATGCCAACTGTGGAAAAAGAACCGGTTGCGTTTACGCCGGAACCAGAAATTGCGTCAACGGCATCGGATGATGACGCTGATGAAAAGCCTGGTTGGGCGAAATTGAGTGATTTTTAAACAAAAAGACTGTGCCGAAAAGGACACAGTCTTTTTTACTTAACAGTGTTAAACATTAACAGTATCAAGTTTATTCAGAATATGAGGATGAGCGCTTATAAAGTTGTTAAGCCTATTAAGCAAAAAAACTTCAGCATAATTTAGGCATCAATTAGTCTGAAAATGGCTTGAGGTACCAGGAAAATTCAGTTAATATTTGACTTCTCTTAATCGAAGTGCGAGGTGAATTTATGCGGATGGCGTTAATGGATAATCAAATTGATGTGTGGCAGCCGCACATGGTTGCAATGCTACAGGCACAGATTGAAACACTCGATATCGAATGCTTGGTGTTAAATCGAGTGGGACAACATCAACAACAAGGATTAGCAGAATTGTATCCGCAACATTTTTATTTGAATGATGGTATCACGCGGATCTATCAAGATAACCCCGGTTATCAATTAGGCGTAGGACTACCAGCAAATTGGCAGACCGTCTTTTCGACAATCTACTTAAGGGCAAATGCACATATGGGACAAGCAATTCTCTGTCGAACGGCCATTGTAAAATTATGGTATCGGCAGTTAGCCCCTCAAATCAAGCTACTTGTCGTTGAGACGCAAACCTATGTCATTGCGGTGATTTCAACGCCATCAGTTCATCGATTGAAGGCGCAATATCTACTGGAGGTACATGATTTATTACGTGCCCAAATCAAGCCTGTGATTTTATGTGCACCATACCAAGTCACACGGGGCTTACCTGAAAAACATTGGGAAAGTTGTCGGCTTAAAAGTGAGGATGCCACGCGTCGATGGCCAGGTGAGTTGGATGCCTATTTTGATTTCGGGCCAGCCTTAGATGCTCAGCGGACATGGAAAGTGTTGGGCGATAAAACGCAAATGGCGGTTTTATTGGATTTTTAAAAATAAAAAAAGACAATTGAGGTCCCTACAAAATAGTGATTTTGCGGGCGCGACAATTGTCAAAATATCTGAAACTTAGGCGTCAACGACATTGGCACCTAGTGAATTTTTAAAGTGACCAAGCGCCCATGTATGTCCCTCAGGTGAGAAACTGGCGACAGCATCAGCGTGAACAGTGATGTTGTAGTCTAAGTTATAGGCATCAACGGCAGTGTGTAGGACACAGATATCGGTACAAACTCCAGTAAGGTGAATGTCACGAATATTACGTGAACGGAGATAGTTATCTAAATTTGTGTTGGCGAAACTACTGTAACGATTCTTTGGGTAAACGTAGACGTTATTGGCATCTTTATGTTCAGCCACCCAATCAGCTAAGGGACCGTAGTAATCACGTCCTGGTGTTCCCGCAATATTGTGAGGTGGGAATAATTTTGTTTCAGGATGGTAGGGATCATCACGTTCGTGCAAATCAGTTGGCAAGATTACGGCATTGCCATTTTGGTAAAATTGTTCGGCTAAAGCCACGATGCGATCACTGATGGCTTGGCCGGCAGCGCCACAAGTGAGGGCACCATCATCAGCAACAAAATCATTTGTGTAATCAATAATAAGCAATGCTTCCATGGTTAAAGGCTCCTTTAGATTGTTCGACTAGTTAACGTAACAATTGAGACGGCCACATGTGTTTCAGTAGTCGTTTCATAAAGATTTACTTGCCAAGTCTGCAGACGATGACCAACGTGAATGGGGGTCGCAACGGCTTTGAGCGTGCCTTCAGTCACGGCATTTAGGTGATGGATTTCAAGATCCACCCCAACTGCAGCACGATGGGCATCATTGATAGCGGCGTTACCACCAATACTAGCAGCGGTTTCAGCTAACATCGCATTAATACCACCGTGGACCACACCATAAGGCTGTTTAGTCTTATCCGTGATGGGCATCGTTAGGATGACTTCGTTGGCAGTAGCAAGTTCGGTTGTGATACCAAAAAATTCTATTGTATTCATAAGTCTCCTATCTTAAAGTAGCATGTGTAAACGGTTTGAAATCACTTATATTGTACGATAAATGTAAAAAAAAAGACAGCGACCCACGAAAGGCTCCGAACGTGTTAAAATATGAGTTATTAATTTGATAAATCTAGTTTTAAAGTCACGGGGGAATAATGAGTGATGAGTGAAGTTGAATGGTCAACGGTTAAGCCGTATTCTGAAATTTTATTTGAAAGAACGGGAAAGATTGCGAAGTTAACAATCAATCGTCCAGAAAAGCGCAATGCGTTCACACCAGTAACGATTTCTGAGTTGATTGAAGCATTTAGTTATTGTCGTGATGATGCTTCAATTGGGGTTATTATCCTAACTGGAGCTGGGGATGAAGCCTTTTCATCAGGTGGTGATCAATCAGTCCGTGGTAACGGTGGTTATGTTGGTCCTGACGAAATTGCCCGTTTGAATGTGTTGGACTTACAACGTTTGATTCGTGTTATTCCAAAACCAGTAATCGCGATGGTCAAGGGTTGGTCTGTTGGTGGTGGAAACATTCTGCAATTAGTTTGTGATTTAACAGTTGCCGCCGACAACGCCAAGTTTGGTCAAACAGGACCAATGGTTGGTTCTTTTGATGCTGGATATGGTTCAGGTTACTTAGCTCGAGTGATTGGACATAAGCGTGCCAAGGAAGTGTGGTTCTTAAACAAGTTCTATACTGCCGAAGAAGCAATGGACATGGGGTGGATTAACCGCGTTGTACCACTAGCAGAGGTCGAAGATGCCACGATTGAGTGGTCAAATGAATTGCTTAAGAAGTCACCAACTGCACTACGTTTCATTAAGGCAGCGATGAATGCTGATACTGATGGGCTTGCTGGTTTGCAACAATTTGCAGGTGACGCTACAATGCTTTATTACACGACGGACGAAGGGAAAGAAGGGCGTGATGCGTTCTTAGAAAAGCGCGATCCTGACTTTGATCAATTCCCTAAGTTCCCATAAGTCGTTCAAGCTCCAACCAAATTTGGTTGTGGGCTTTTTTATTGAAGGAGGCTAGCATGCAAAATTGGCTACAAAAGCGCGTTGCATTAACGCCAACGCGAACTGCTTTACGCTTTAATGGCGTAAGTCTAACGTTTCAAGAATTAAATACGGCAGTTTTAACGTTAGCAGGTAAGCTAGCCCGTGTTTTAGACGACAATCCGCGTGTGGCGGTTTTAACGCCCAATACATTATTGGGCTATGAGATGATTTTGGCGCTCCAACAATTGGGGCGTGAAATCGTACTATTGAATTATCGCTTGTCGCCGGACGAACTCGCTTTCCAAATTCACGACGCAGGTCTAACACAAGTTGTTCAATCAGATGCGTATACAGGCCGGTTGGATGCCATTCAACAAGTGACGTTTGAGCAAGTGCAAGCACAAGCACCACAAGGATTTGAACCTGTTTCAGAATTTGCCTTGGATCAAGTGACAACGATTATGTATACCTCGGGGACTACTGGTAAGCCGAAGGGGGTTGAACAGACCTTTGGGAACCATTTCTATTCAGCCGTTGGCTCAATGTTAAATTTGGGACTTACGGCATCTGACGTCTGGATCGCAGCAGTACCAATTTTCCATATCAGTGGATTTTCAATTATGATGCGTTCTCTGATTTACGGCATTACCGTCCAACTGTATGAACGTTTTGATGCAGGAAAAATTAATCGGGACATTATGACTGGTGATATTACCACAATCTCAGTTGTGCCAACGATGCTAAAAGACTTGCTTCAAACATTACCAGCAGGGCAACAGTATCCCGATAACTTTCGGACGATGTTACTTGGTGGTGGCCCGGCTGATTTGGCAACGCTACGACAGGCACAAGCCGCTAATGTTGAAGTGGTGCAATCATACGGGATGACAGAAACAGCCTCGCAAATTATCGCATTAGACCCAGCTGATGCCATTGCGAAAATGGGTTCAGTCGGCAAACCATTGTTTCCAGTTGAATTAAAATTAGCATATCCAAATGATCGCGGGATTGGTCGGGTTCAAGTAAAATCACCAACTTTGACGGTGGGTTATTTAAATCAGCCAGAAAAATTTGCAGCGTCATTTGAAGAGGGTTGGTTTGATACAGGCGATATGGGATATCTGGACGATGATGGGTACCTTTATCTGGTTGGAAGAGAAGGTGACATGATTTCATCAGGTGGCGAAAATATTTTCCCGGACGAAGTTGAGTCAATGTATCGTGAAATGCCTGGAATCAAGGAAATTGGTGTTGTTGGGATTCCAGATGAAAAGTGGGGTTCCGTACCGGTAGCGTTTGTTGATGTGGAGCCCGGAGTTAATGTATCGGCGGCTGACCTAATTACGTATGGACGTGAACATATCGCGCATTATAAGGTGCCAAAGGCATTTTATCGCCTAACACAAGCATGGCCTCGCACCGCAAGTGGTAAGTTACAACGTTATCAATTGCAACAATTTATAGAAAATGACGGGAAAATAAGGTGATTTTTTTGCCAACTGAATAGATGGTGTTATAATAGAGACATTCTAGGAAAGGGGGTGATACGATTTGAGTAATGTAGAATTACAACAAATCGTGTCGCCCTTGTAGAGGAAACAAGGGCGACACGATCTGTTAAAAAACAGAAGTGTCTGTGGTAGTGATATCACAGTCCGGATGCGTTGATTATTTATAATCAACGCATTTTTTTTAAAACTTAAAGCCTAGATAAAGCTGGTTACCTTAAACTGGCGCTACAAGATAATTGAACTTAAATAAAAAATGAATGAATTCAAGAAATGAGGCTAGCGATGGCAGGAGATACAATTAAATTACTAGTTGTTGAAGATGATTATGCATTAAATGATACAGTGCGTGACACCATCAGTGAATTAGGTGACGTCACTCAAGTGCATGATGGGGATGAAGGATTATTTGAAATTGAATCAGGAGTCTATGACGCAGTGATTTTAGACGTGATGCTTCCAGGTGTTGATGGATTTACCATCCTAAAAAAGGCGAAAGAAGAATTTCCTAATTTGCCAATTTTGATGTTGACTGCCAAGGGTGAACTTGCTGATAAGATGCAAGGGTTCGATATGGGGGCTGATGAATATATTACTAAGCCATTCTACAAGGAAGAGTTATTAGCTCGCTTGAAGACGCTTTTGCGCCATACTGGTGTTTTGGGGCAAGATGGTGCGCTTGAAGTGGGTAACATTCAAGTGTTCGTTGACCAACACAAGGTTTTAATTGATGGTAAAGAAGTTAACTTGCAAGGTCGTGAATTTGGATTGCTTGTTTATCTCATGCAACACGTGGGGCAAATCGTTACCAAGGATCAAATCTTTGATCGCCTTTGGGGCTTTGATTCTGACACTTCATTGACTGTGGTCGAAGTTTACATGAGTAATTTGCGTAAGAACTTACGTAAAGCAAATGCTTCAGTGAATATTAAGACACTCCGTAACGTTGGTTATACTCTTTCAGCGGCGGACGAAGATTAGAGGTTTGTATGCGAAAAAACAAACATCAAACGGCGTATGCACCCTATCAAGCGCCGAATTTTGAAAAACTGAAGTTACCTAAGCCACTTCAGAAAATTCGTGAAGAATTGACCCAGCAAGAAAAAATGACGATTTTAATGGTCTGTGGTTTTACGCTTGTCTTCGCATTCATTAGTTTGTTTTCGGTGAGCCAGTTCAGGGAATTGATGTACGATTCACCAAAATCACGTGTGGAGCAAACATTCAATCCTAATTCGGATCCGCGCAAGCGATTGGAACCAGCGCCGGTGATGGACTATACAAGTACCGTCGAACAGGTGTTGAAAATGAAGTCTGGATCAAAGGCGACGGAACGCGAGTTCAATGGTCGTTGGTACTTCTTTGAACGACAAGGCGATAAACTAGCCTACCTTGATATCACCAAGGAACATGAGATTCTTGAAAATGTTTCCCGAAGGTTATTGTGGATATTTGGTATGGCAGAAATTGCCCTGCTCATCCTTTCGATGATGCTCACGCGTTCTAACATGCGGCCGATTATGCGTTCATGGAAACAACAACGACGTTTCGTGGCGGATGCTGCCCATGAATTTAAGACGCCAATGACGGTTATCCAAAATGATCTGGAACGGATGTTGGAACATCCACAAGATACTGTCATGGATCAAGTCGAGAACGTGGCAGGTGCTTTGACAGAAGTCCGCCACCTGAACAATTTAATCGGTGATATGCTAACGTTGGCACAATCAGACGCCGATGTACCAATGTTCAAATTTGATGATTTTGACCTAGCTGAGACAGTGAATGAAGTTGGGGATATTTTCAAATTTAGTGCGGAGGAGCGTGATCAAAAACTTGAAATTGATGTGCCAGAAACATTACCGATGTACGGTGATGAACAACGGATTCGTCAATTACTTATTATTTTGATTGATAACGCCCAAAAATATGCTGGACCTGATAGCGTTGTCACGGTTAAAGCTGAGCAAAAAAATAATTCAATTAAGTTATCCGTTTCTGATACTGGAAGCGGTGTAACTGATGAACAAAAGAAACATCTGTTTGACCGTTTCTACCGTGTTGATAAAGCCCGTTCTCGAACGAGTGGAGGACACGGATTGGGATTATCAATTGCAAAGTGGGTCGTTCAAGGACATCATGGTACAATTCAAGTTGTCGACACTGTTCCACATGGAACAACGTTCAATATCGTCTTACCTAAGACAGCAAAAACTCGAAATGGTAAAGAAAAGTAGCGCGCATAACGCTACTTTTTTAATGTTTAAAACAAGGTGGAAAACTAAAAATGATTGATATGTGGGATGATGAAAAAATTCATGCGTTTCAAAAAACGCTCTTAAAATGGTATGACGAGGCCGGGCGCAGTGAATTGCCATGGCGTTCGGATCACAGTCCATATCGGGTTTGGGTTTCAGAAATCATGCTTCAACAAACACAAGTGAATACGGTGATTCCATACTTCAATCGATTTATGGAGGCGTTTCCAACCGTAGAAGACCTCGCCAATGCGCCTGAAGCGGATTTGCTAAAAGCTTGGGAAGGGTTGGGCTATTATTCACGAGTACGGAACATGCAAAAAGCGGCGCAACAAATCGTGAATGATCTTAATGGCGTATGGCCAGAAACCATGAAAAAATTGGAAGTGTTGAAGGGGGTTGGCCCATATACTGCGGCAGCAATTGCCAGTATTGCGTTCAATGAACCAGTAGCCGCAATTGATGGCAATGCCTTTCGCGTATTTGCTCGACTTTTTGAAATTGATTCGGATATCGCACAACCGGCAACACGTAATCAATTTTTTGAATTAGGCAATCAAATTATTGACCAGGACCGCCCAGGTGATTTCAATCAAGCCATCATGGATTTAGGTTCTTCGTTTATGTCAGCCAAAAATTCTGATCCGGAGCACTCACCCGTACGTGAATTCGATGCATCGTATCAAAACGGCACGACTGACTTGTATCCTGTGAAATCAAAAGCGAAGAAGGCTAAGCCCGTACACTATGCAGCTCTGGTGATTAAACTTGACGATACATACCTGTGGGAAAAACGACCAGAAACCGGACTACTTGCCAACTTTTGGACCGTCCCGCTTTTCAACATTGATGATTTTGTAAACGACCGTGACGTTAATTGGTCAGAAACCGAAATCCAAAATGCGCTTGAAAAACAGTTAGCCGAGCAATATGGTGTTTCGGTTCATTTGACGAAACTTGACTTATCCGCAATTACCCACATTTACACACACCAAAAGTGGTTTGTTTCTGTTTTTGAAGGGACAATCACAGAGCAGCAAGAACCTGTGCAGGGTGAGTGGAAAACAATGGATGACTTAAATCGTGACCCACAACCAAAAATTCAAGAAAAAATTTGGAAAAAACTATCTTAACGGCTTTTAGCGTGAGAATTGTGTTTCACATGAAACATAATTCTTTTTTTATACGATAGAAGTATTGATAACATAGGCATTTTGCGCTATTCTTTTAGTATTGGAATCAGTTTGGAGAAATGAAATGAACCCTGAAGAATTTACGGCGGCTTTACGTCAAAATGGTGTGGACTTAGATGCCCACCAAATCGAACAATTTAATCAATATTATGAGCGTTTAGTTGCGGTAAATGAGCACATGAACTTGACGGCAATTACTGATCAAGAAGAAGTGTATCTTAAGCATTTTTACGACTCACTAACGCTGGCGTTTGCCTACCCTAAACTTCAGGATCAACCACTGAACATGATTGATGTTGGGGCTGGGGCTGGTTTCCCGTCGTTACCACTTAAAATTGTGTTTCCACAATTGAAGATCACGATCATTGACTCATTGAATAAGCGGATTAATTTTTTGAGTGAATTAGTGCAAGAATTAGGTCTTGAAGACGTTACGGTTGTACACGCGCGTGCTGAAGAGTTTGCTGGCAAGAATAGCCCTGAACGTGAAAAGTATGATGTTGCGACAGCCCGTGCTTTGGCGCGCTTAAATGTGCTTGGTGAATTAACATTGCCATTTGTGAAAGAGCATGGTGTGTTACTTGCCATGAAGGGGAGTCAGGCTCAAGACGAAGTTGAACAAGCCAAGCAGGCGATTAATACCTTAGGTGGTAAAATCCAATCTGAAATTGATGTGACGTTACCAAATGGTGACCCACGTACCGTGATTGTGATTGAAAAGGTTCGTAAGACACCTAAGAAGTATCCACGCAAGCCTGGTGATCCAGTAAGAAAACCATTGTAGGCAAAGAAAGGATGATTTGATGGGACACGTTATTGCATTAGCAAATCAAAAAGGTGGTGTTGGTAAAACAACGACCACAGTTAACCTAGGGGCGTCATTGGCTACGCTAGGAAAAAAGGTGTTACTCATTGATACGGATGCGCAAGGTAATGCAACATCTGGATCAGGCATCCAGAAATCAACAATTGAACGTGACGTTTATGATGTTTTAGTAAACGAGATGCCAATTGAAGATGCAATCTTACCAACGGCTCATCCAGATATGGACATTGTGCCAGCCACAATTCGTTTAGCTGGAGCAGAGCTTGAGTTAGCACCCGTCATGGCCCGCGAACTCCGTCTGAAGCAAGCGGTTGAAGGCGTTCGTGATAAGTATGATTATATTTTGATTGACAATCCACCTTCGTTAGGCTTGGTGACAATCAACACATTCTCAGCCGCGGATTCGATTTTGATTCCGGTCCAAGCAGAATACTATGCTTTGGAAGGTTTGGGACAATTGATGAATAACATGCAGTTGGTCCAACAACACTTCAATCCAGATTTGGAAATTGAAGGTGTTTTGTTGACGATGGTTGATACACGCACAAACTTAGCCAATGAAGTTGTCGACAGTGTTCGGGATTACTTTGGTAGTGAAGTTTACGACACAAATATTCCGCGAAATGTCCGTTTGTCTGAAGCGCCATCGCATGGCTTGCCAATTATTGATTATGATAATAAGTCACGTGGTGCAGAAGTCTACCTAGATTTGGCAAAGGAGGTCTTGGCAGCTCATGGCGACAAGTAAGAAGAAGTCTATTTTAGGCGATGGTGGTGGACTAGGTGCGCTTTTTGCTGACCAAGGTCTTGATACATCGGTTAGCAATGAAGATGCGGTCCGCGAATTGCCAGTCACATCAATTGAAGCAAATCCATTTCAACCACGTCATATTTTTAATGCCGATGCGTTACTTGATTTAACGGCATCGATTAAGGAAAACGGCGTTTTGCAACCAATCATTGTGCGTCACAGTCCTAAAGACAGTCAAAAGTATGAAATTTTGGCGGGTGAACGCCGTTGGCGTGCGTCACAATCAGCAGGCTTGGAAACAATCCCAGCGATTGTACGTAAATATACGGATGAACAAATGTTGCAAGCTTCTATTTTAGAGAATTTGCAACGTGAGGATTTGACGCCACTTGAAGAAGCGCAAGCATACCGCGATATGATGACGGCGTTGAACTTGACGCAAGAACAAGTTGCCAAGCGCTTAGGAAAGGCGCGTTCAGCCGTAGCTAATCTGCTGCGTTTGTTGAACTTGCCTGATGAAGTTAAAGCGATGGTCGATGCCGGTGATCTATCAATGGGGCAAGCGCGAACATTGCTTGGTTTGCACAATAAGCGACGGATTATCCCAGTTGCCAAGCGCGTTGTACGTGAAGGCATGACTGTGCGTCAAGTTGAGCAATTGGTCAATAAGTTGAATGAACAGTCTGAACCACAACCTAAAACTGATGAAAAGTCAGCCTATCTGGCTGAAACGCAATCAGCATTGGAAGATAAGTTTGGCACTAAAGTCAATGTGACCCGTAACCGTAAAGGGGCCGGAAAAATTGAAATTTCATATTTGTCAGACGACGACTTAAATCGGATTTTTGATGTGTTAGATATTTCATTAGATTAATCTGAAGGAGGGCGACGATGTACGAATTAAATGATATTGTCGAAATGCGTAAAGGTCACCCTTGTGGTGCTAACGCATGGAAAATTGTGCGCATGGGCGCAGATATGAAAGTTGTCTGCCAAGGTTGCCAGCGCCAAGTCACATTGACGCGCCACGATTTCGACAAGCGCTTTAAGCGCGTTTTAGAAAAAGCAAACGAAGACTAAAAGAAAAAGAGGGATTAAGAAATGGCTTTAACAGCAGGAATTGTCGGTTTGCCCAACGTTGGTAAGTCAACACTATTTAACGCGATTACTAAAGCAGGGGCGGAAATGGCCAACTATCCTTTCGCCACAATCGAACCCAACGTGGGAATGGTTGAAGTACCAGATGACCGTTTGGTCCGAATTCAAGAATTAGTACCAGCCGACAAGGTTGTGCCAACGACTTTTGAATTTACTGACATTGCCGGAATCGTTAAGGGTGCTTCACAAGGTGAAGGACTTGGAAACAAGTTCTTGGAAAACATTCGTCAAGTGAACGCAATTGTGCATGTTGTGCGTGCGTTTGATGATGATGATATTACGCACGTGACGGGTGTCGTTGATCCGATTGCGGACATCGAGACCATCAACACTGAATTGGTTTTGGCTGATTTGGAAGCTGTTGATAAGCGCTATGCTAAGGTTGAAAAGATGGCTAAGTCAGCTAAGGATAAAGATGCCGTGGCTGAATTTGAAGTTTTGGAAAAGCTAAAGCCAGCCTTGGAAGCTGGTAAGCCAGCACGTTCATTGGACTGGAACGAAGAAGAACAAAAAATTGTGCAAGGCTTGTTCTTGTTGACGTCAAAGCCTGTGCTTTACGTGGCGAACGTAGCTGAAGATGACATGGCTGACCCAACTTCAGGTAAGTATTACCAACAAGTTGCGGAATATGCAGCGCAAGATCATGCAGAAGTGATTGGTATCTCAGCCCGTGCCGAAGAAGAAATCGCTGAAATGGATGATGCAGACAAGCAAGAGTTCATGGAATTGCAAGGAATTACAGAACCTGGTTTGAACCGTTTGATTCGTACGGCTTACCACTTGCTTGATTTGCGTACATTCTTTACCGCTGGTGGTAAGGAAACCCGTGCCTGGACCTTTAAGGCTGGAATGAAGGCACCGCAAGCAGCTGGTGTCATTCACTCAGACTTCGAACGTGGATTTATCCGTGCCGAAACAGTTGCCTTCGACGATTTGGACCAACTTGGTTCAATGAAGGCCGTTAAGGAAGCCGGAAAGCGTCGCTCTGAAGGTAAGGAGTATGTTGTCCAAGATGGTGACATCATGGAATTCCTATTCAACGTATAGTGGAGAGAAAAATGACTGAAAATAAAAATCAAAACCAAACAGCGCCGGCGTTGAAGACACACGCTGAGTTAGCTGAAAGTGGTTTAACAAAACGTAACCAAGAATTCATGTGGCAGGTACAATCATCAGCCAATGATGATCAAATCAATGCTGGTTTGGTTGCTGAGATTGAAGCAAAATTGTTAGAAGCGCAAAAGTCTGGTGCAACAGCTAAGCAAATTTATGGTACGCCAGAAAACGCTTTGGGAATTAAGACAAAGGAAGTTCGTCAAAGTCAATCAGGACAACAAGCATCAATCAACTATGCGGCCAACGGCTTCTGGAAGATTGCGGTCGACAACAGTTTTGTCTTCTTCATGATGTTTAGTTTGATGTTTGGGATTATGTTGCTCTTTAGTGCCAAGCAAGTCACAGCATCAGGTCAAAGTGTTGGATCATTAGGTTTGACGGCCTTAATTCTGACGTCAATTACTGGTGGGGTTTTCTTCGCTGGATGGACCATGTTGATGGCACCAAATGCAGAAGGTCAACGTCGTAACGTGATTCTTCGAATTGTTGGGTCATTGGTTATCTTTGCGGCATGGTTTGGGTGCTACATGGGATTCGGTTTGATTCCAACAGTTGTGAATCCAATCTTGCCAGGATGGATTTACTTGATTCTTGCCGGACTTTCATTCTTGGGATTCCAATGGTGGCGTCGCAAGACCGGTATGCAAGGTGGTTTCTTAGGTGGTGCTGGTAAAGCACGCAAGTAATGTACGGCTGTAATGGCGTACCGTCAACCTGGAATAGGGGTGAATTGAATGAAAATATTGATTGTTGATGATGATCATGAAATTGCAGAACTACTAGAAATTTATGTTAAGAATGAAGGTTATGAACCGATTTCAGCCGACAATGGTAAGGACGCCTTGAAGAAGTTGCGGACAAACCCAGACGTTGGTTTGGTAATCTTAGACATTATGATGCCTGAAATGGATGGAACTGAAGTGGTTAAGGAGATTCGTAAGGATAATCCAATTCCAATTTTGTTGCTTTCAGCTAAGTCAGGAGCCATGGATAAAATTCAAGGATTGATTCAAGGGGCGGATGATTACGTCACGAAGCCATTTAATCCATTGGAAGTGATGGCGCGTGTCCGTGCACTTTTGCGTCGTTCACAAAACGGCATGCAACAAGAAGCACCAGAAATTCTTGATATTGGACCATTGACGATTAATAAAGATAGTCATGAAGTGAAGACGGCTGATGGCGTTGAAGTGAATTTGACGGCTTTGGAATTCGGAATTCTCTATCTTTTGGCGTCACATCCAAATCGTGTCTTCAGTGCAGATGATATCTTCGAACGTGTCTGGCAACAAGAGTCAGTGGTTTCAGCTAAAACAGTCATGGTGCACGTTTCGCACCTACGTGATAAATTAGAAGAAGCAACTGGCGGTAATCAAGTTGTCCAAACCGTTTGGGGCGTGGGCTACAAGATTGAAGTCTTATAAGAAAAAAGGAAATTAGGGATGAAACATAATACTTTAGAATGGGTGGTCTTCACCCTTAAGAGTGTCGTTTCGGCCCTATTTTTTGTGTTCGCCTTTTATGGCGTGATGGGCTTGTGGCTATTAACGCAACAAGCAACGCTAACCCAAGCGACGCTCACTAGTGTGTGGACGCAACATACGCTCGCTGCTATTTTGGCAGCTGTAGTTACGCTGATTGGGTGGGTTTTATCGGTGCGCTATTTCCATACGCAATTGCAATTAACATCATTAACGCAAGCGGTGAATGAATTAGGTGTACAAGTAAAGAATGCAAAAGATATGGACGGAAATCCGGCAGTCACGGATCTTAAATTAGGCCGACGCCTACGACCAATGGCAAAGAGTGTGGATGATCTTTACATGGCTGCACAAAATGCCATGGAAGAGGAACGTGATATTGAACGTTCTAAGGATGAGATGATTACGAATGTGTCGCATGATTTGCGGACACCGTTAACATCAATTTTGGGTTACTTGGGATTGATTGTGAACGACTCACCGCAAACGCTGACGGTTGAAGATGCAAAGCAGTATGCGACGACCGCTTTCAGCAAGGCCCAACAAATGAAATCATTGGTTGAAGATCTATTTGACTACACGCAGGTGAAGCAAGTGGACTTCAAATTACGTTGGGCACCCTTGGATTTGGCCGCCCTACTCCAACAATTGTCAGCTTCTTATGAACTAGAAGCAAAACAAAAGGATGTTGTGATTTCAGCGGTAACTAATCCAAAACGGATTGAAATGATTGGTGACCCGGATCAATTAGCCCGAGTCTTCATGAATTTGATTAGTAATGCGTTGAAGTACGGAAAAAATGCGACGTTTATTCGTTTATCAGCCAAGATTATTGAAGATGAGAATGTGGTTGAAGTACGGGTTACGAACAATGGTGATCCGATTCCAGCCGATTCAATTGATCGTTTATTTGATCGATTCTATCGTGTGGAGAGTTCACGTAATACTGGTACAGGTGGGACCGGACTTGGTTTAGCTATTGTCAGTAGCGTGGTTGAAGCGCATGGCGGAACAATTGAAGTTACCTCTGATCCAGAGTTAACGAGTTTCATTATTCGTTTGCCATTGCAAGAAACTGAATAATAAAAAAAGCATACGTTATGGCGTGTGCTTTTTTATTGTTTAAATTATTTGGGAGAAATTTTGCATTTTTAAATTATTTTTGATAAATTACCCTTAATAATCCACCAAAATAATGTGTTTATTTGGAAGATGGCATGATGAGCTTGGAATCTAAAACGATAAATAGCCCTTAGGAGGTTTTCATGAAAGATAAGACAGCGAAACCTAATTTAACTATGGAATATGAAATTAAGGATATTTATAAAATTATAGATGATCTCATAGATACATCCATATACCAAAGGATATTTTTTTTAGGTGAGATTTCAGGTGGGATAACATCTACTGATTTTTGGTGTATTGAGGAGGATGATAAAATATCTGATTTCGTAACTTACGAAGAAGGAAACGAAGGAACTGATGATAAATTGACTGCAGATATACTTGAGATGAATCAATTTTTGACGCAGAAAAATATGAAAAATTTCAACCAAATATTTATTGAGTATACGTTTCAAAAGGAAGAAATAGTAGCTAACGTTGCGTTGGATTATTTTGATTGGCCTGAGGAGGGCTTTGCTATGTACGGGGTACCTGACTATTATTTATCTAAAGCATTGGGGGAGAAGTACGTTACTAATTTCGGAATGGAGAATGTTGAAAAAATGACGAAGTATGCGGAAAGTCATGAGGCGGAAACGGCATTTAATTATCAGTTTAAAAACGAGAGAAAAGATGAATATGAAATTTAGAAAAGTACCCTTTGAAGAGAGACTACATGAAGAAATTAATGATACCTTTCGATTTTTGAATACGTCCTTAGATTTGTCTGACATTGGGCATATATTTTATTGGGGACAAGTATATGGCAATAGTAAAAGTGTTGGTTATTGGTATGTTGATGAAACTACAAAAATTATTGTTGATTCAGTGAATGGGGTGAATTACATTCTATTTCGTAGAATGATTGCTGAAGTTTCTATGTTTAAGAAAATGTTTTCGGATAACAATATGAAACCATACATTCAAGTGTTGATTGACTTTGATATGACTGGTTCACAAGTCATTGCTAATGTAACTTTTGATAGTTATGACTGGAGAAAATTAGATTTTGATCTGGAATCTGTGTGGGATTATTACAGAGTAGAAACGGTTGGATCAGAGTATCTTAAGAATGGCGACAACTTGGCAGATGTTAACAAAATGCAGGAATATGCTGCTGAACATGATGAAACTTTGCATTATCAAGTTGTTGTGGATGATTTTAGATCTAATTAGTAATAGCTGGGGGGACATATGGAACATAAATTGAATGTATTTGATGAAAAAATAGAACGACAGGTCGATAATATATTTGAGGTTATTAATAATCTTGTGGACCTAACTAACTGTTCAAATCTCTGGTTTTTTGGTAATGAATACGATGGGCTCTCATCCGTGAATTTTTGGTATGTTGGTGCAGATAAAAGGTTAAATGAATTTGCAGAATATCACAGTGAAAATCAAGGGATTGGTGAAAAATTGACAGCAGATATGCTTGAAATTGATCAGTTACTAATAGGTCAAGGTGATCGTCCGTTTCGACAAATTTTGATTAATTATACTGTAAATGATGATGGAGGGATTCCGAAAATTAGTCTCGATTATTATGATTGGCCAGAAATTGGTTTTCCACTATTTGCAGCAGACAACTATTATAAATCAGTGACTGTTGGCGAGAAGTATGTAAAACAATCTGATAGACGCGTGGTTCATGAAATGTTAGCTTATGTGAATGCACAGGAAAATAATAGTTAAGAAGAGGATTGGCATGGATTTTAAGAAAGTACCTTTTGAAAAAAACTTAATTTTTGAGGTGAATGAAACATTTCAAGGAATAATTTCTACCATAGATGCAACACAGGTAGGACATTTATTTTTTTGGGGGGAGTTGTATGGAGATACTACCACAGATGATTTTTGGTATGTAAATGAAGAAAATATGTTGATTGAGGACTCAAAAAGAGTTGGTGAAAATGAATATATATTATCGTTGAGAATGTCAGCTGAAGTATTTCTTTTTGAAAAGATGTTTTCAGACCATCAATTGGAACCATATATCCACGTTCTTATTGATTTTGACATGACTGGTTCACAAGTGGTGGCCAAGTTAACGTTTGATAGGTATGACTGGAGACACTTAAATTTGGATCTGAGTCCGGATGCTGTGTGGGATTACTATACGGTAGAAACTGTCGGACCTGAATATCTTGAAAATGATGATAACTTGGCAGATATTCACAAAATGCAGGAATATGCTGATAAACATGATGAAACTCTGCATTATCAAGTTTTTGTGGATGATTCAGAATAAAAATAAACCGGGGTGTGGAGTAGATGAGCAGTGCAGAAGATCAAATTATTGAGATTATTACAGATATTTGGCAAGTTACCGATGAAACGATCGGAGATGCTGATTTCTGGGATTTGTACTTTTTAGGTAAAAATCATGAAGGCAATCTTGATGCTGATTTCTGGTTTTTGGATCGTAATCAAGAACTTGTTTTCTTTTCAGAATTTGTGGAATCAGGAGTGGAGTCCTCAGAAGAACATCAAACGCATTTAAATGCGTATCGTGAACTTGTGAAGGAACTTGTATCAGTACTAAAAGGTGACCGCGATGATTCCGTTGCCCAAGATATCTTAATTACCTTTGGGAATAATGATGGTGATATCTCACTTGACACAACCATTAACTATGTTGATTTGTTAGCGGGCGGATTTGATGAAACCGACATTCTCAATTACTATTTGATTGAGACAGTCGGTGATGACTTTGTTCAAGAAAATTGTGAAACGAAGGCAGAGCGAATTGAGCATGTTCGTAAGATGCAAGAGTATAAGGAAACACATTCAAATTAGTTTTTTGGAACACAGTAGGCAAATACCTACTGTGTTTTTTTGTTCAAGAGAGATTGGTTTAACCCCTTGGGTAAAGCTATTAGAACTGGTATAGTAAGTGTTTGTACTGATAAAAGGTAAGTTAGCATCACGCATAAAATAATTGCTAGGAGGTGGGATGATGCGAGAATTTATGGCATTGGATCGGAACTTGAAGTTGCGAGCCTTGACGGTTTTTCTAACCGTGCTTTTGGGAAGCTCAATTGGGCCAAATATGACGATTTACTATGTGCAACATTTTGGTTCATTTTGGACTGGGGTATTGCTCATGGCGGTTTCGGTCGCTGGTTTGATTTTCGGGTTGTATGGGGGACATATTGCCGATGTGATTGGACGTAAACGAACGATTGAATATGGACAAATAGCCATGGTAGTCGGGTACGCCATTGCGATGGTGAACAATTCACCGTGGTTGGTGAACCCTTATGTGACCTTCATTGGTTTCTTATTAGCGATGATTGGCTCGTCTTTGGCGGATCCCGCTGAACAAGCCATGATGATTGACTCATCCACTCCTCAAAATCGACGTTTTGTCTTCGCATTGATTTATTGGATTCTAAATATTGGTGTCATGATTGGTGCTGCGATTGGGGGTTGGTTCTTCCGCGATTATTTGTTTGAATTACTCTTATTCATGACGATTGTGCCAATCATTAATTACTGCATTGTTCGTTTCGGGATGACTGAGACATTGGAACGCAGTGAACATGAACAAACAACATCAATTTTGAGCGCTTTAAAGGGCTACTGGGCCGTCTTAAAAGATCGTCGATATTTGACCTTTGCTATGGCTTCAGTGCTCGCTTCGGTGGTTTATTTGCAACCTGACTACTATCTAGCGGCGCACCTGTCACAATCATTCCATGAATATCATTTATTTGGGATGGATATCTACGGACAGCGGATGTTGTCATTGATGTTGGTCTTTAACACTGTGATTATTATTTTTGTCATGGGTTGGGTCACGCGTGCAACTGAAAAGTGGTATTTGGTTCGGGCTTTTGCAATTGGGGTTTTGCTCCAAGGGGGTGGGTTTGCGCTTTCATTCCTAATGCAAGACTTCTGGCCATTGATTATCGCAACCATTATCTTCACAACTGGAGAAATGATCGGGGTGCCAGCAAGTCAAACATTGCGTGCGGATATGATGGATCCGGCTAAGATTGGCGCTTATTCTGGAGTCTTCTCAGTGACGCGTCCGATTGGGGCTGTGATTGCCAGTGGCTTCGTGTCATTATCAGCCGTCGTTAATAACTGGGGCATTGCCGCGTTGTTGATGTTGGTCGTATTCTTGGCCATTTATTTGGTGGCACGCGCTGCCAAAATGCCAGCGCCATTTTAATTAAACACAAACAAAAAATGCTTAGCACACAATGTGCTAAGCATTTTTTTGATCAGCGTCTACCTGACGCCGGCCATGAGTTTATTAATTCTTGGTACTAAGAAGACCAATACAACCCCTAGAGCGACTGAAGCAGCTCCGAATAGGAAGAAGTAGCTGACTTCGTTGGCTGGGTTGTATAAACGAACTAATTGTGCGTTTAAGGCAGATCCAGCTGATGAAGACAAGAACCACATTGACATCATTTGTGACATGAAGGCGTGTGGTGCTAACTTTGTTGTAACGGATAGACCAACTGGTGAAATCAACATTTCACCAATAATAACAAGGGCCCATGAACCAACAAGCCAAAGTGGAGAAACCTTCATACCAGTTCCCCAAATTGCTCCAGGTACGGCCATCAACAAGAATGATGCTCCGGCGAACATAAGTCCAACCGCGAATTTCATTGGTGCTGATGGTTGGCGCTTACCCCAAGCTGTCCACAACCATGCAAAGAATGGTGTATAAAGCATGATGAACAGTGGGTTCATTGATTGGAACATGGCTGGCTTAAACCATGATAACCATGATGGTAAATCAGCATAGTTAACACGATCAGCCGCAAATGTTGCCAAGACGATTGAACCTTGTTCTTCGATTGCCCAGAATAGCACAGCGGCTAAGAACAAAGGAATGTAGGCAAACACACGAGAACGTTCCAAGGCAGTAACCTTTGGACTCGTTGACATGATAACAAAATAAGTAATTGGTAATAGAATCGCGACAACGGTTAGTAAGTTAATGTAATCGTTGATGCTGTTCCAACCCATCAAGTTCATCAAGATGATAACCAAAGCTAATGCAACAACGGCATATCCAACTTTGAAAATCAAAGGACGAACTTCTTCAGGTTGCAAAGGATCAGGAGCATAAAGTGAATTCTCTGAAAGATCCTTTTGACCGAAGTGGAATTGGATTAATCCAAATAGCATACCAACGGCAGCTAATGAGAATCCAGCGTGGAAACCAAAGCTTTGTTGCGTCCAACCAACTAGGATTGGGGCAAGGAATGAACCAACGTTAATTCCAAACACAAAGATTGAGAAACCAGAGTCACGGCGTGGATCATCTTGCTTATATAATGAACCAACCATTGAAGAAACGTTAGGCTTTAGCAACCCAGTTCCCAAAACAATCAAGGCCATGGCACTAAACAATGCAATTGTGGCACCAGGTAGGGCAAGGACGATATGACCAATCATGATCAAAACTCCACCCCAGAACACGGTGCGACGTTCACCCATGATACGATCGGCGATGAAACCACCAAGCGTTCCAGCTAAGTAAACCATTGAAACGTAAATGGCCATAATTGAAGCCCCGGTTGCACGATCAACGTGTAATTGCCCGGCTGAAATTAAGTACCAGATATAGAACAACAGGATCGCCTTCATACCGTAAAAGCTAAAACGCTCCCACATTTCGGTCATGAAGAGCGTCCGCAAGCCACGTGGTTGACCAAAGAAAGCTGTATCTTTCTTCTGGTCTGCCAGGGCCTTTTTATCAGCAGAATCCATGATATAGACATCTCCAAACGATTAAATTTTATTTGCGTCCCTTTCCAAATTGGGTTCACACAATTATCAATTTTAAAGGATAAAACTAGAAACTACAAGAATAAAGTGTTATGTTAAAGTATTATATTTTAAGGGAGCGCACGCATGGTCAGAATAGCAGCAAGTAGTGACAATCATCTTGATATCAATCGTGTTGATGTTGATCAGGTTATTCAGGCGGAAGCACAGGCATTGACGGAATTACATATAGATTACTATTTGATTGTCGGGGATGTGTCAAATCGTTTTAATCGAACGTTGAACTATGTGGATCAACTACAGGCTGCACTTCCTGCAACGCAAGTATTCTTTGTCGCGGGGAATCATGACATGAGTCATGATATTTCGGAGAATGAATTAGAGACTTTGAAACATCCCAATTACCTACATAATCAATATGTAGATTTGCCAAACATGGATTGGCGCATCATTGGTTTAAATGGCTGGTACGATTATGGCTTCGCACCTGATTTACCAGAATCAGAAGCGGCTGGTTTTCACTTTGGTCGTTTCTATGATCGCATCATTGACCAAAATGAAAGTGACCTACAACGTTATCAACGGGCCTATGAGCAATTAACGCAGCAGTTAACTGCAGGTGCCACGGCCCACAAGCGAATGATTGTGATGACGCATTTTGTCCCGATTAGTGATGATTTATTACCAAATACAGCCAAGCCACGTGAGCTCGTGAATGCCATGTTGGGCTCACCTCGGACGGGAATGGTACTTGAACAAGTGCCGGGCGTGCGCCATGTGGTCTTTGGGCATGCCCATGTTACAGCCCCGATGCGTCAACATGGTCTAGTGCAATATGACAATGTGAGTTTGGGTGTTCGTCGGCGCAATGACTGGCCTGAAGCCACCTTTATGTCGAGTTGGAAAAAAAGATTGAAAATTTTAGAGGTAAATGCTTGACGATGTTTAGAAATTCCTGTATATTATAAATCTGTTGAGGCGCAACGTTGTTGCGAGTAGACGTCATGGGGGTTTAGCGAAGTCTGGTTAAACGCGATGGACTGTAAATCCATTCCTTCGGGTTCATAGGTTCGAATCCTATAGCCCCCATTTTTATTATTGGGATATGGCCAAGCGGTAAGGCATCGGTTTTTGGTACCGTGTATCGTTGGTTCGAATCCAACTATCCCAGCTATATAAAGCGATGAACATTTCGGTGTTTGTCGCTTTTTTGTTGTCTAAAAAATTTATGGTTGACAATAGGTCTGAACGACCTATAATTATCTTTTGTCGGATAGGTCAAGCCGACACATGGAGGTCGGCATGTACGATTTATTGATTTTAGGAATGTTAATGGCGCATGACTATTCTGGTTACAAACTAGGACATGTGCTGGGTGAGGTTTTGGTGCCACGCCGTAAGTTATCGAATGGGGTGATTTACCCGTTGTTGGATCGTTTGGAGCAAGAAGGGTATATTACCTCAGCTGAGTGCGAAATCAATGGACGCCGCACGAAGATGATGCATATCACAGATGCTGGACGGAATCGCTTTTATGAACTCATGGCACAGCCCGTTGCAGAAGACGCTAAACGCGCAGATGTTTATCGTTTTAAGTTTCGCGGATTTGGACAAATTGGGCCCGATGAGCAACAGCAAATTTTAGATGATTATTGTCATTCCATACAAAATGATCTTGATCACTATCGCCACGCCCAAACCAAAATGGTACGCGAGGCAGAAAAGTATCCTGAACAACAGGCGCATTATCAGTGGGCCGGCAACACCATCGCATTACAAATTGATATGTGTGAAGCCCAACTCGCTTGGGCGAACGCACAATTAGCAGCAATTCAAACAGAGGAGTAGTTTAAATGTCAGAAACAAAATCAGGTAGTGGTAAGAATAAATGGATTGCCTTGATTGCCATGTCTTTGGGTGTCTTTATGGCACTATTGGACGTGACCGTCGTCAACGTGGCGTTGCCAACCATGGCTGTGGATTTCAAAACCACGTTTAGTAACTTACAATGGGTCTTGAATGCTTATACCATTGTCTTTGCCTCAATCTTATTGATTGTGTCAAAGTTAGGGGACATGTACGGACGTAAGAAAATTTTCATGATTAGTATGGTGATTTTCGTAGTGGCCTCAGCAATTAATGGAATGGCAACATCATTGCCAATCCTAATTGCTGGACGTGCGCTCCAAGCGATTGGTGGAGCTGGATTGAATTCTCTTTCAATGGCCTTGGTGGCTTCGAACTTTGAAGGAAAGTCACGTGGAACTGGAATGGGGATTCTGGGTTCCGTGATTGGTCTTTCAACGGCTTCTGGTCCACTTGTAGGTGGTTATTTGGTTGAAACGTTCGGTTGGCCTTCAATTTTCTTTGTGAACGTACCAATCGGGATTATTGCGTTTGTTTTGTCTTGGAAGTACGTTAAGGAAACGCCAAGTTATGGTAAGGGTCAAAAGATTGATTTCCTTGGTATGTTGCTTTCAGGAGCAGGATTATTTACATTAGTGTATGGCTTGATTGAAAAGGAACAACACTTTAGCTGGGCCTGGACTGATCCACGCGTAATGGGTTGGCTATTGGCTGGTGTCGTGTTATTGATTGTCTTTATTCTTGTGGAATTGAAGTCAAAGCATCCAATGATGAATTTGAAGTTATTCAAGCATGTGAACCTGGTGGGGGCAATTTTCGTTGCCTTTGCCTTGGGTGCGGGTGTGTATGCGATTAACGCTTATCTAACAACGATGATGCAAAATTACATGGGTTATAGCGCCTTTAGTACTGGTGTCCACCAATTAGTCATGTCAATTTGGGCGCTACTCCTCGGACCAATTACAGGTCGATTAGGAAACCGTTTCTCAAAGCGTTGGATGATTGCTGGCTTCTTGGGTCTTGGGGTTGTCGCTTACTTGGTATTGGCTGTGATGATTACACCAAACATTACCTTTAATGAATTGGTTCCGGGGCTAGTCTTGCTTGGTATTTCAAATGCGATGGTTAATCCATTGGTTAACAACGCTGGTTTGGAAGGCATCGAACCTTCTGAAACGGGAATGGCATCTGGAATTATGAACGTCTTCCGTCAATTCGGTGTGACAGTTGGAATCGTGATGCTTGGTTTGACCCAATCAAACAAGTATGAAGATTATGTTAATGGTCACTGGGCTGGCTTACATTTGCCAGCACAAATGTCTGAGGGGTTGCACCATGCCTTTACGAGTGCTGGTCCATTTGCAGGTCATACGATTGCGTACAACAACAGGTTGGCCAGCTTGCCGCAAATTGGACAATTGCGTAGTATGATTTTGAATGCTTATAATCACAGTATGATCGCAATCTTCATTGCAGCAGCGATTGTCATGGCAATCGGAGCTGTTGCAGCTGGATTATTGATGCGTGATCCAAAAGAAAATTAAAAAAAAGGTTGCAAACATTTAGCCAACTTGTTATTATATAAAAGTTGGTTATGGGGGTTTAGCGAAGTCTGGTTAAACGCGATGGACTGTAAATCCATTCCTTCGGGTTCATAGGTTCGAATCCTATAGCCCCCATTTATTATTGGGATATGGCCAAGCGGTAAGGCATCGGTTTTTGGTACCGTGTATCGTTGGTTCGAATCCAACTATCCCAGTAAGAAAAAGGTCGGTGAGCGATTTCGCTTGCCGGCCTTTTGTTATAATTAAAAGAAATGTGTACAGAAAGGAATCCTGATGCAAAGCAATCGACAAATTAAAGCGAACGCGCGCCACCAAATTATTGGTGACTTTAGTCAATTCCAAGTCGCCCTATCATTAGGCTTTGGACTTATCGTCTGGCAATTTATCTTTAGTCTAATCAATTCACGTAGTGCCCAATATCAAGATTTGATGCGGATGAGCATGAAGACTTTTAGCGGTCAATCAGTACCATCAGATATTTATATGCAACATATTCAAAGTGCGATGCCTGGCTTGATGGGATCAGCGTTCATTGATGCCATTATTAGCGGGATGCTAGCCATTGGTACTAGCTGGGCGTTTGTGATGTGGCAATTGACGAAAAAGCAACCGGAAGCTCCTTTCCGCACAAGTTTACGCTTCTTTGGGCGAACAACTTTGAAGGACAGCGTCATTTTGATGGCGGTGCGTTCAGTCCTCGTCTTTATCGGTTATATGTTCTTCGTGATTCCAGGAATTGTGATGTCATTGAGTTTTGCAATGGCGCCGTTTATCTATGCGGCTGATGTGCAAACAAAACGTCCTGTTCAAGGCACGATTTACTACTTGCGGGCATCAAATGCAATGATGCGTGGTTATCGCATGCAATTGTTGTTCTTAAACATTAGCTTTATCGGATGGATGTTAGCCAATGCACTAACAAGTGGCTTAGCCAGCATCTATGTCGTACCATATTACCAGTCAACTTTGGCTCAGTTCTATGTGGCACGTCAGTTAGATATCGAAAAAAATATGTCATAAACTAGAAAACCGATGCCATTCATCGGTTTTTTATTTGAGGTAAATAATCATGCAAAAAAAGCAAAACTTTGAAAGACTCCGGGTTGGGCGTGATGGCGATGCCTGGCGACGTGAAGCACCAGATGTCTTGGATTTACATGCCCCCATCTTCGAACCCATTGCGGTTAAGGATCCACAAGCTGAAATGGCGGTTCATTTTTCGGAGCGAACGGAACGTGTTCCACGTGAAACATGGTATCGGTTGCTTTTACAAGAATGCCAAAAGGTAACGCAACCAGATATGCGTATCCGCAGCATTGTGCTGGATCGGCGCAATGCCATGCACATTTTATTTGTGATGCCCGACGTCTCGGCAATGCAAGTATTGACGGTTTTCGTAGGTGACACTGCGCCGCGCCTTAAACGGCATCAAATGTGGACGGGTTATTACGCGTCTATCAGAGATGTTTTGAAAGTGGTTCGCCAGTACTTGAGTAATCAACGCTATCAATCGTTCTCTTTTGCAATGTACAGTTATTTGCGCTTAAATCAGCAAGGAATCCTCCCTAGCATTCAAGCACAGCAACACCACTATTATGTTGAGACTACCGGAGACCCAATTGGTGCGGACGAAACGCATATCTTACAGGTGCTACAGGGATATGATTTATTGCATATGACTTCTAATGGGCTTGAAATTACAGCCTTAGGGATTAGCGCTTTGAATTTTTTCGCGCGCTTTTATGAACGAGAATTCACGCAACGCTGGCAAACAGGGGCAGTAGAATTTACGTTATCAAATCAATCAATCAAATCAACGCAACGTAAAGAAGTGCAACTAGCGCGGGAGGTGGTTAAAAATGACAGATGAGGAACTCCAAAGTTTGGTCGAACAAATTTCGCTAAGTGATTTTGAACGACCTTTCGCACATCGCGCAATTTTTAATCGACGATTACGGTCGACGGGTGGGCGCTACTTATTGGCGACACACAATATTGAGATTAACCTTAAGATGTTAACAGACTTTGATGACGAGACATTACGTGGCGTGATTCAACATGAATTAATTCATTATCACATGCACACACAAGGCTTGCCACATCAACACCGTGATCGCGCTTTTAAAGAGGAATTGGCACGCACTGGGGCATTACGCTTTGCGCCAGCGAAACCAGAAACTGCCAAATGGCACTATCAATGTGCCAACGGGCATGATATTTATCGTAACCGGCGCATGAATGTAAATCGTTATGTTTGTGGGAAATGTCGCGCACGTTTAAAATTAATGAACCAAAATGGTTGACTAACTAATTGTTAGCGTGATATATTTTACTGGTTAATTAACCGGTAAAGGAGTTTTCGATGACAGTTACAGAAAATGCAGCACAAGTAGATGATTTTTTGAATCAGATTTTATTGCTTGCTGAAAATCAACGCGAAATCCTCTTGGGATTTGCACATAAACAAACCATTACCTTAACACAGGGCCATCTTTTGATGATTTTGGCACAAAAAGGACCGCAAACAAATGGGGAGTTGGCACAAGCTTTAGCAGTATCGCCAGCTGCGGTCACTAAGGCGATGAAGATTTTGCAAAATGAACAAAATCCCATGGTGACGTTAATGCCAGATCCAGATGATGGGCGGATTAATCGTTGGGCGTTAACTGATGCTGGACGAACGATGGCGACTGAACATGCGGACGAGCATCAGACGACACAAAGCGAATATGTTTCTGTTTTGAATCACTTTACCGATGATGAACAAGCCGTCATTTCGCGTTTCTTAACGGCGATGACAGACAAGTTAACGGGGGTTAATGATGCGCAGTCAACTTAATAAAATTCTTTTATCTTTTACGGGAGCTTTGGTTTTATTTTTAATCGGGCTCGTGATTTATACCGGATTACAGCAGAATAAGAGTACTGATTTAGGGAATAGTCCCATCCGGGTAGTTAGTAGCTTGAATAGTTATGGTGAAATGGCCGAAGCGGTGTTGGGGAATCAGGGTGAAGTGAAAAGTGTCATGACGAACCCGGATGTTGACCCACATGACTTTGAGCCAACGGCAAATACCGCAAAGTTGTATCAACGCGCGACAGTGACCATCTCTAATGGTGGCGGCTATGATACGTGGAGTGAGCGCTTCACGAAAGCTAACAAAGACGCCAAGGCGATTAACGTAGGTCAAATGTATCATTATCAAGAAGGTCAGAATGAGCATTTTTGGTATCAACCTGATGTTGTAAATCGGGTGACGAATGCCTTAGTTGAAACATACAGTACCATCAAACCTGACCAACGGGCCTACTTTGAACAAAATGCCAAAAATTACCAAAATAAAATGAAGAAGGTGGATCACCTTCGGACGCAATTAAAGCAGCAGATGGCTGGTAAAGGGGTTTTGGCAACAGAACCAGTTTTTGATCCAGAGCTAGAAGCTGTAGGAGCGAAGCGTTTAGATACGGCTTTTGCCCAAGCGATTGATGAAGGAAATGATCCAACACCAGCAGCGATGTCAGAATGGCAGGGCAAGTTAAAGGATCATGAAGCGGTGGCGGTGATTGATAACACGCAATCATCAAGTAAGTTAGTGAAGCAGGCTTTGCAAGAAGCCAAGGCAGCAGGGGTACCGATTGTACCGGTAACCGAATCAATGCCTAAAAACACTTCGTATATTGATTGGCAATATAATCAACTAAAGAGTCTGCAAAAGGCGGTGCAATAAATGGTAGTTCTTGAAGGAAAAAATATTGGAATTAGATTTGGTAAGCGCTGGTTATACCGACATGTGGATTTTGAATTGAAGTCACAACACGTGTTGGCGGTCATTGGTGATAATGGGGTTGGAAAGACCACGTTAATTCGTGCCATTTTAGAGCAACAAAAGTTAACAGAAGGGGAACTGATTTGGCCGAACAAGAAGCCGGTGATTCGCTATGTTCCCCAAGAACGTCCGGATGCCCAAGATTTTCCGTTACGCATTTCTGAATTTGTGAGTTTGAGTTTTGACCAGGGGATTCGGCCTTGGATGACGAAGGCAGAAAAAGCACAAATTCAACATATTTTGGAAGACACGCACTTGGTTGAATTGGCTGATCAACGGATTGACCAAGCTTCGGGTGGGGAACGGCAACGGTCTTACTTGGCGCAAGCGCTGTTGGTGGATCCGGGTCTCTTGATTTTGGATGAAGCAACCGCAAATTTGGATAATATTGCCAAGTATGAATTGATGGACGTCGTGAAGCATTATCGTGATCATCATCATCTTAGTATCATTATGATTAGTCATGATTTGGAAATTATTAAAGAGTACGCCGACGATTATCTCTTGCTCAAGCCTGAGGGTAGTGAGTATGGTGAGGTCAAGGATTTGGACGTGACACAGCTGGAGGTGGGAAATCAAGATCATGCTTAGTTATCCATTTATGCAAAATGCCTTTGTTGTTGGGACGCTAATTGCCATTGTCAGTGGTTTTATTGGGGTCTTTGTGGTGGCACGCCACATGTCGTTTTTAGCCCACACATTAAGTGAAATTGGCTTCGCCGGGGCGTCATTTGGCCTCTTTATGGGCTGGTCGCCGCTAATTGGGATGTTGATTTTTACCATTCTCGCTTCGACGACGATTGGTGAGTTGGGGATGCAAGAAAAGCGTTCTGAATCGTTAATTTCAGCGGTGAGTGCCGTGGCAATTGGACTGGGAATCGCCTTCTTGGCGCTTTCGCAAAAGAATGCCAGCGCTGCGACGAGTATTCTATTCGGTTCGATTTTCAGTATTAGCCATGCGAATGTCGTACAAGTGGTCGTCTTAGCCTTAATTGTTTTGGTTGTCGGTCTTCTGTGCTACCGACCTTTGCGTCACTTTGCCTTTGACTACAACACTGCGATCTTTAGTTTGAAGCACGTGGTGTTGATTGAAGTTTTGTTCTTAGTCTTGATGGCGATGACTGTGGCCATCTCATCCCAAGTTGTGGGATCATTGTTAATCTTTATTTTAATCACTTTGCCGGCTAGTGCAGCGATGCGCTGGGGCCGGACAGTGTGGCAGATGATTGGATTATCAGTTTTGTTTGGTGTTGTCGGTGTCTGGGCGGCATTGGTCTTATCTTATTGGACCAATGTGCCAGTATCGTTCTACATTGCCATCATTGAAGCGGGAATTTATTTTATTTCCTTAATTAAACGCAATGCGTAATTGTTAATGAAATGATACAATGGGCGGACAAATGTTCGTCCATTTTTGATATGATGGAGATTGATTGTATTTAGATATGAATTAACGTAAAAAAGGAAGTAATAAAAAATATGCTAACAGCTTCAAATGTTTCAATAGCTTTCAACGGTAAAAAGCTATACCAAGATGTTAATCTTAAATTTACACCAGGAAACACATACGGAATTATTGGTGCCAATGGGGCCGGTAAGTCAACTTTCCTAAAGATTTTGGAAGGTAAGTTACAACCAACAACTGGAACTGTTTCAATGGATCCAAACGAACGTATGTCATCATTGGTCCAAGATCACTTTGCCTTCGATGATTACACAGTGATGGATACTGTGATGCAAGGATACAAAGAACTTGCGGAAGTGAAGTCTGAAATGGACGCCATTTACGCGAAGCCTGATTTTTCTGATGAAGATGGTATCCGTGCAGGTGAACTTTCAGCGCAATTCGACGACATGAATGGTTGGACAGCTGAATCAGATGCCTCACAACTTTTGCAAAGTGTGGGTATTCCTGAAGAAATGCACCAAACGATGATGAGCGAATTGTCTGAAACGGAAAAGGTTAAGGTTTTGTTGGCCCAAGCTTTGTTCGGTAATCCTGACATTTTGATCTTGGACGAGCCGACTAACGGTTTGGATACCAAGACCATTGCTTGGTTGGAAGACTTCTTGGCTGATTATCCAAATATCGTTATCGTTGTATCCCACGACCGTCACTTCTTGAACACTGTTTCAACAATGACTTTGGATGTGGACTTCGGTAAGATTACAGAATTCGTGGGAAACTATGACTTCTGGAAGGAATCTTCAGAATTGGCATCACGTTTGCAAGCAAACGAAAACGCTAAGAAGGAAGAACAAATCAAAGAATTGCAAGACTTCGTGGCCCGCTTCTCAGCTAACGCCTCAAAGTCAAAGCAAGCCACTGCGCGTAAGAAGCAATTGGAAAAGATTACGTTGGATGACATCCAACCTTCAAGCCGTAAGTACCCATACGTACACTTTGATGTCGCACGTGAAATGGGAAATGACATGGTTAAGGTTGAAAACGTGTCAAAGACGGTTGATGGCGTTAAGTTGCTTGATAATGTGTCATTCACATTGCGTCCAAACGAAAAGACTTTAATCATGGCCGATAACGACGTTGCGACAACTGCAATGTTGGACATCTTAGAAGGTAACATGGAACCTGATGAGGGAACTGTGACTTGGGGTGTGACAACTTCACGTGATTACCTTTCAAAGGACATGGGTAAGAATTTCCCTAAGCCTGATATGCCAATCCTTGATTTCTTACGCGATTTTGCGGGTAAGGACGAAGATGACAACACCTTCTTGCGTGGTTTGCTAGGTCGGATGTTGTTTAAGGGTGAAGATGTTGAAAAGACATTGGATGTCCTATCTGGGGGTGAAAAGGTCCGCGTTATGTTAGCTAAGCTAATGTTGACGAAGCCAAATGTGTTGATTTTGGATGACCCAACGAACCACCTTGACTTGGAATCAATTACATCATTGAATGATGGTTTGATTGATTACAAGGGCGGCTTGATCTTCACATCACATGACCACACGTTCGCTCAAACGATTGCTGACCACATTATTGTGTTGGGTAAGCCTGGTGTCATTGAACGTGCCGAAACGGATTACGATGAATTTATCGCTAACCCTGGCGTGCAAGATGCTTTGAAGGAACAAAATATTCAACTATAACGAAAAGACGGACAATAATGTCCGTCTTTTTTGCTTGTGTTTTTGCCGAAATCATTTAAAAATAGAGATATATTATAAGTGTTAAAGGGGTTCAACATGGCAAAGAAAACAAAAGTGAAAAAAATTTTAGTTGAACAAATTTTAGATAAAGCAAATGTTCCATATGAAACAATTGTGTTTGAAGATGGGATGGATCGACATGCTGATGAGATGGAAAAGTACCATTTGGATGACCATAGCATCTATAAGACATTGGCTCTAACGGGAAATGTCACGGGTCCTGTGATTGGGATTGTACCGATTGACGCACATTTAGACGAGAAGAAGTTAGCTGTTGTTTCAGGAAATAAAAAAGTTTCAATGATTCCAACGAAAGACTTACAGAAGACAACGGGTTATGTGCACGGTGCAAATAATCCAGTCGGCATTTGGCAAAATAAGAAGTTCCCAATTTATATTGACCAATCAGCACAAGATGCTGGAGAATTAACTGTTTCAGCGGGTGAAATCGGCCGTTCAATTCGGATTAATGCTGAAGATTTAGCCAACTTTGTGTCAGGAACCTTTGCTGACTTACAACAAGCATGATGCAAAGTTACTTTACAACCTGGATTGAGTTGTTGTTAATTGTACTCGTCATGCCCTATGTGGGGGCTGCTGTGATTTCGGCAATCACGAAGCGGACGAATCAATTAATTGTGAATCGCTTTGGAAATCAGGCGCAATTTTACTTTAGTTTTTTTGGTATCATTGTCCATGAACTTTCGCATGCCATTATGGCCCTAATCTTTCGGCACAAGATCGATAAAATCAGCCTAGTCCAGAAAGCGGATGTCGAACAGACTTTGGGGTATGTTTCACACGCCTGGAACCCCAAAAGTTTGTATCAACAATTAGGAAACTTCTTCATTGGGATGGGGCCGTTGTTTGGTATCGGATTAGCGGTATGGTTAACGACGTATCTCTGTTGGCCGCAACTATTGACGGCGCTTTTGGTTTTAGATGCAAGCCAATTATGGATGGGTGTTGTGTGGTGGCATTTACTAATTTGGATAATGTTATGTATTCAGTTTTGTTTAGCACTGAATTTGAGTCGGGCTGATTGGTAAAATATTCAGAGTGGTGTTGTGAGTTATATTGTCTTTTTGACGGTGCTTGCAATCCCAATTTGTTTTATCGTGACCGACACGCCCATGCTCTGGCAAAATTTTGGACGTTATATTTTATACTATTTACTAGCCATGTTTGGGCTAAGTTTAGTGATTGACGTCGTGTTTAATTTCATAACGCGAACCAAAGAATGAGGAGGGAATCATGAACAATCAAGAGCAGGCGCAGTTAAAGGCACTCGATGCTTTTATGCGTAAACAATTAGGTCAAGATGAAAGTGGACATGATACAGGACACATTGACCGGGTGGTTCAATTGGCCCAACACCTCCTTGAATCAGAACCAACAGCCGACGCCTTTATTACATTAGCTGCGGCAACATTGCATGATACTTACGATGATAAATTGTTTGCTGACGTTGCTCACGCGAAACAACAAGTTGCGGATAAAATGTCGGAACTTCAAATTGCTGATGAGCGCCAAACGGCCATTTTTCAGATTATTGATAATATGTCTTGGAGTAAACAACGGTTTGGTAACCCTGAACCATTGGATATTTCGGGACAAATCGTGCAAGATGCTGATCGATTAGAGGCGATAGGGATGATTGCGGTTGCCCGTGTGATTCAGTATGGTGTACAAGCCCATCACGCTTTGTACGATCCAAGTATCCCGCCACGTGACCTTAAGACGAAGGCAGATTACCGTAATCCTGCTGGTGAGACGATGATTAATCACTTTGATGAGAAGTTATTCCTGTTAAAAGATTATCTGAACACTGACGAGGGAAAGCGCATTGGGGCCATTCGTGATGCAGCCATGCATCAGTTTGTCGACCAATTTAAGGCCGAATGGGCCGGAACAGATTATGCATAAAATGATAAAGTGGTCCAACCAATCCTTTTGGTTGGACCACTTTTGTGGTATGCTAAACGCAAGTTTACAAGATGGAGAGGGTTGTATGGAACAAGAGGCAATTTACTTACGCGTATTAACCGACTTGAAAAAGCGGATTAATCAACAAGAATTTGCGACATTAAAACTGCCTGACGAACGTTCACTTGCCGTTGCATACGATGTGTCACGGAGTTCAATTAAGCGCGCTTTGAATGTCTTAGCGCAACAAGGCATTATTTTTAAGAAACGTGGGTCAGGAACTTTTGTGAATCCACTATATATGAAAAATCAAACCATGTTTCAATCAACCGGGCATAGCTTGGGCGTTTCGGACTCCTTTAGAATCGACGGGGAAGCGCCAGCAATCGAACTGGTTTCATTTGATAAACAATCAGCCGATAAGGACACACAATTAGCCCTATTTTTAGAAGAGGGTGAAGAGGTATACCATATTAAACGATTGCGTCAATTACAGGGTAAAACATTTATGAGTGAGGATGCTTTAGTACCCGTAAAATTATTGCCCAATTTAACAGAGGCGGATGTGCATGCTTCGTTATTTAAATACGCAGAATTAACAACAAAAAAACCGGTTACCCGATCATTTTTGACGGTATCAGCCGAACCATCAACGCCCCAAGACCAAGCATCCTTAGGCTTAAAACCAACGGAACCAGTCGGTGTGATGGCGGGAATTTATTTTTTGGATGATGGGACGCCATTTGAAGTCGGAACCATGCGAATCCATTATAAATATATGCGATATAATAGTTTTGATAGTTTAGATGGTGAATAGGACTTTGGAACCACAAATGAATCAAATAATTGGACCGTTCCAATTATTTGATTTTTCTTGTATGTCGTATTTAAATCTGTTATCATAATTGTGTTGACTTAGGAGAATTGTCTTCTAAAGTCGTAACTTATTTCTCAAACAATTTATTAAGGAGATATCAAAATGGCAGTAGATTTTGATTCAAAAGAATACCTTGAAAAAGTTGACGCCTGGTGGCGTGCAACCAACTACCTTTCAGCTGGTATGATTTTCTTGAAGAGCAACCCATTGTTCTCAGTTACTAACACACCAATTACTTCTGAAGACGTTAAGGTAAAGCCTATCGGACACTGGGGAACTATCTCAGGTCAAACTTTCCTTTACGCTCACGCAAACCGTTTGATCAACAAGTACGGTTTGAACTTGTTCTACATCGGTGGCCCTGGTCACGGTGGACAAGTTATGGTTACGAACTCATACCTTGATGGTACTTACACTGAAGATTATCCTGAAATTACTCAAGATATCGAAGGTATGTCACGTTTGTTCAAGCGTTTCTCATTCCCCGGTGGAATTGGATCTCACATGACAGCCCAAACTCCAGGTTCATTGCATGAAGGTGGAGAATTAGGTTACTCATTGTCACACGCCGTTGGTGCTGTGTTGGATAACCCTGATCAACTTGGTTTCACTGTTGTTGGTGATGGAGAAGCTGAAACTGGTCCATCAATGACTGCATGGAACGGTATCAAGTTCTTGAACCCAAAGACTGATGGTGCGGTTTTGCCTATTTTGGATCTTAACGGATTCAAGATTTCAAACCCAACTTTGTTTGCACGTATGTCAGACGAAGAAATCTCAAAGTTCTTTGAAGGTTTGGGATGGTCACCTCGTTTCATCGAAAACGATGACATTCATGACTACATGGCTTACCACGAAAAGGCTGCTCAAGTCTTTGACCAAGCTATTGAAGACATCCAAGCAATCCAAAAGGACGCTCGTGAAAACGATCGTTACCAAGACGGTGAAATTGCAGCATGGCCTGTAATTATCGCTCGCTTGCCAAAGGGTTGGGGTGGACCACGTTTCGACGCTAAGGGTAACCCTATCGAAGATTCATTCCGTGCCCACCAAGTGCCACTTCCTTTGTCAGCTGGACACATGGAAACTTTGGACCAATTCGAAGAATGGATGAACTCATACAAGCCTGAAGAATTGTTCAACGCTGATGGTTCATTGAAGTCAGAAATCGCTGAAATTGCACCTAAGGGTGACAAGCGTATTTCAGACAACCCAATCACTAATGGTGGTGCCCCTAAGGGTCAATCATCAAAGGATTTGGATTTGCCAGACTGGAAGAAGTTTGCTAACGAAATTACTGCTGAAAACCGTGGTACTGAATTAGCTGACGGAAACCGTAACATGGACATGAACGTATTGTCAGGATTCTTTGCTGAAGTTGCACGCATGAACCCTACATCATTCCGTATCTTCGGACCTGATGAAACAATGTCAAACCGTCTATGGGACATGTTCAAGATGACTAACCGTCAATGGATGGAACCAACAGAATTCCCTAATGACGAATTCGTTGCTCCTGAAGGACGTATCATCGATTCACAACTTTCAGAACACCAAGCTGAAGGTTGGTTGGAAGCATACACATTGACTGGTCGTGTTGGTGTATTCGCATCATACGAATCATTCCTACGTGTCGTTGACTCAATGATCACACAACACTTCAAGTGGTTGCGTCACGCCTCAGAGCAATCATGGCGTAATGATTACCCATCATTGAACTTGATTTCAACTTCAACTGTATTCCAACAAGATCACAACGGTTACACTCACCAAGATCCAGGTATGTTGACTCACTTGGCCGAAAAGAAGGCAGACTTCATTCGCCAATACTTGCCAGCTGATGGAAACACTTTGTTGGCCGTATTCAGCCGTGCGTTCTCAGAACGTAGCAAGATCAACCACGTTGTTGCATCAAAGCAACCTCGTCAACAATGGTTCTCTGCTGAAGAAGCTGAACTTTTGGCTAACGAAGGTTTGGCAGTTATCGATTGGGCTTCTACTGCCCCACAAGGTAAGGCAGATATCGTATTTGCTTCAGCCGGTGCGGAACCTACTATCGAAACTTTGGCAGCCGTTGACCTTGTTAACCATGCCTTCCCTGAAGTTGCATTGCGCTATGTCAACGTTGTTGAATTGATGCGTTTGCAAGCTAAGAACGGTGCAATGAACGACGAACGTTCATTGTCAGATGACGAGTTCTCAGAATACTTCGGTGAATCTGGAACACCTGTAATCTTCGGATTCCACGGTTACGAAGATTTGATCGAATCATTCTTCTACCAACGTCAACACTTGGGATTGCACCCACATGGTTACCGTGAAGATGGTGATATTACTACGCAATACGACATGCGTGTATACTCAGAATTGGATCGTTTCCACCAAGCTAAGGATGCTGTTGCTACTTTGGCAGCTAACGGCGTTATCAACGAAGAGAAGGCTGGCGCTTTCTTGGAGAAGATGGACGAAATCTTGGCAAAGCACTTCGACGTTACTCGTAACGAAGGTCGTGACATTGAAGAATTCACTGACTGGAAGTGGGAACCATTGGTTTAATCAACCTGCGTTGATTAGCTAATCGTTTTACTAAAAATAAAAGCTAGAAAATATCACTTATTGATGTTTTCTAGCTTTTTTATTTGTCCGAATTAACCTATAATGAGAATAATTAAATCAATAGGAGTGGACACGACATGGTAAATAGCTTTCCTCAAGTGGTAACAATTGCTGGTAACGATAGTGATGGATCAGCAGGTGGTCCTGCCGACTTGCATACATTCTTTGCCCGAGATACGTATGGCATGATGATTTTAACTGCAGCCGTAGCGGGTAATTCATATGGTATTCAAGACCAACGAACAATGCCGTTGGATTTTATTACGCAACAATTTACGAGTATTGCCGACGATTTTGATATTCGTGCAGCTAAAACAGGAATGTTGGCCGATCAAGCAATTATTCATAATGTTGTCGAAAATCTCAAGCGCGTTTCCTTTGGTGATTTGGTCGTTGATCCAGTGATTTCAACCAAGCACGGTGCAACATTGCTCGAAATGGATGCGATTCAAGCCGTGCAAAATGAGTTATTGCCTTTGGCGACCATCACAACGCCAAATATTTATGAGGGTGAGTTACTTGCCGATATGAGTATTGATTCACCTGATGATATGGAAGAAGCGGCACGTAAAATCCAAAGCTTTGGAGCCAAGAATGTTTTGTTAAAGGGCCGTCACGCGGACGCTAAGCAACTTGAAGTGACTGACCTATTGTTACTCGAAAATGGGGAAACACACTGGCTAACGGAACCATATGTGGACACAACGCACATTAACGGTACTGGTGATACTTTGTCATCCGTGATTGTCTCTGAATTAGCGAAGGGACAATCAATTCTCGAAGCTGTTAAATTAGCTAAGACGTTGACTTACCAAGCCATCGCTGAAACGATTGATGTGGGTCACCAATTTGGACCAATTAACATCTGGGCTGCACAAGATAAGGCATAAAGCTTAAAAATTTGATACACTTAGTACTTAAGATAAATTAATGAGGTATTATATCTATGATTGTATTATTAGTACTAGGGATTGTGTTTTTACTTTATGCATTACTCCAATACGTACAACATCACTCAATTCGTTGGATTCCAATTGTAATTGGTGTTGTATTGATTGGCTTGAACACGTGGGGCTTGAAGGTTGACGATCAGGATCATTTGTTTATGACAAAGCGTTCTGATTCAACAACCGAAAAAATTAAGCCAGCGGAAGAATTGGGTTCATACAAGTTCATCACCACTGAAAAGGTTGATGGTGGGAAGCGTTATACCTATGATATGGGGGATAAAACTTACCAGACTTTAGCTGAAGGTACCAAGATGACGCTAAAGACTGGGTCACCAGCAACGTTGAAGACGAACTTGACCACGTACCAAACGGACAATGCCTTTGACCGCTTTATGCGCATGGGACAAAATCAAAAGACAGGTACGAAAACGTCTTATGTGATGACGATTCCAAAGGATTGGCATGTATTAACGACGAGTCAATATCAACAATTGGCAGATTTGAACAAGAATTCGGATAAGACGATTTCGGATGCGGTTGCCAAGCAAGTGAAGGTTGAATTTGCCAAGCAATACAAACAAAATCCAAATTTCTTGAAGAATAAAAAAGCACAAAAGGCTGTACAAGAAAAAGTTGTGCAAACAGAGACACAAAAGTATAACGCAGCGTTGAACGCGCAAATTAGTCAGAAATTGAAAGATTGGCATGTTAAATAAATAAATGAACCAAGCAACTAGTCTGTTGTTTGGTTTTTTATTAGATATTAATGAGAAATGTGCTAAACTGGTACTATTATACAAAAACGAGGTGCTGATATGACTAAAGTTCGTAAGCAAGATGATTTGTACGAAGCTGTCAATGGAGAATGGCAAGCCCAAGCGGTGATTCCTGATGACAAACCCCGTACTGGTGGTTTCAATGATTTGAGTGATGAAATTGAAACGTTGATGTTAGACACAACAGATGAATGGTTAGCAGGCAAGAATGTGCCAAATGATCCCATTTTGCTAAACTTTGTAAAGTACCACAAAATGGCTAGCGATTGGGAAACCCGTGATGCCAAGGGTGCAGCACCAGTGACTGATTTGATTGAGCAATATAAGGCATTGGATTCTTTTGCTGACTACAATGCGCATTTGGTTGAATTGGAACAAGCCGGTTTACCGAATGGTGTGCCTTTTGGCATTGCGCCTGATTTTAAAGATGCCCAAACAAATGTTTTGTGGGCAGATAGCTTTGGCACAATTTTGCCAGATACAACATACTATGCCGATGATCATCCACAAAAGCAGGAATTGTTGGATAAGTGGCGTGAAACGCAAACAGCCCTATTCAAGTCTTTTGATTTCTCAGATGCTGAAATTGATGATATTTTGACGAAGAATTTAGCCTTTGATGCCCGGGTTGCTGCGCATGTCATGAGTAATGAAACGGCATCAGAAGTGACGAACGTTTATCATCCATATTCTTGGGACGAATTTGTAAAGTTAGCAGGACCTTTGGATGTGACGACATTGATTCAAGCACAATTAGGTCAAACACCAACTGACATTATTGTTTCAGAAGACGATTTCTGGAAAAATGCGGACCAATTCTATTCAGAAGAAGCATGGCCATTGTTAAAGGCACATTTGCTTGTTGCGATTGTAAATAGCTTTACGGCTTATCTTTCAAACGACATTCGTTTGTTAGCAGGTGCTTACGGTCGTTATGTCTCTGGTGTGCCCGAGGCTAGTTCACAACGTAAGTCAGCCTATTACCTTGCTGAAGCATTTTATGACCAACCATTGGGATTGTGGTATGCCAATGAAAAGTTCTCACCAGAGGCCAAAGCTGATGTTGAGCAAAAGGTTCAAACGATGATTGAAGTGTATAAGGTTCGCTTGAATTCAGTTGACTGGCTTCAACCTGAGACGAAAGAAAAGGCACAACTCAAGTTAAGTGTCATTAATCCACATATTGGGTACCCTGAAAAGTTGCCTGACCGTTTTGCTAAGCGCATGATTGCCAAAGATGATGATCTTGTTTCGGCAGCACGTCGTTTCCGTGAGCAAGCAACTCAAGAAGCATGGGGTCGTTGGAACCAACCAGTTGATCAATCAGAATGGAGTATGCCTGCAAACATGGTAAACGCCTATTATGATCCACAACAAAATCAAATTGTCTTCCCTGCTGCAATTTTACAAGCACCATTCTATAGTCTAGAACAAACATCATCACAAAATTATGGTGGGATTGGGGCAGTGATTGCGCATGAAATTTCGCACGCCTTTGATACAAATGGGGCTGAGTTTGATGAACATGGTAATTTGAATAATTGGTGGACGGAAGCGGACTTCGCGGCCTTTAAGGAACGCACCCAAAAGGTCGTTGATGAATTTGATGGTCTCGACGTTGAAGGCGTTTCCGTTAATGGTAAGCTAACTGTTTCTGAAAACGTCGCTGATTTAGGTGGTCTTGCTGACGCTCTGCAAGCGGCCCAGTTAGAAGAAGATTACTCCGCTGATGAATTCTTTACGAATTGGGCGCGAATTTGGCGTCAGAAGCGTCGCCCTGAATACGCTAAGATGGTGACTGCAATTGATGTCCATGCGCCAAATAATTATCGTGCAAATGTACCGGTAACTAATTTTGATGAATTCTATACAACTTATGATGTAAAACCAACGGATGGTATGTACCGTGCGCCAAGTGATCGCGTGATTATTTGGTAGGTTTTCTCGCTGAAACACGATTTCTTTACAATAGAAATCGTGTTTTTTTGTCGAGAAAGGTATAGACTGAGTGGTGAACAAGAGTATGCTAAATAGAAGTGTTATGTGATTAAAGTCACATACAGAACGCATGCACCGATATGGAATGGAAAAAGCCAGTTTAAACCGTTTTAAAAGAGATTGAAAAAAACTTCACAAGAACTGTTGACACCACTTTGTGAAATGTTATACTAAGTATTGTTGATAGAGATAAAGAAATAAAACCTACATAAAAGAGGAGATCTTACTGATGGCAGAAGCACCTAAGAATAAGAAAAAAGAATTAACTCCAGAAGAGAAGGCTCAAAAGAAGGCCGACGCCGAGGCGCAAACAGAAGCCTTGGTTGAAAAGGCCCAAGTTGCCTTTAACGAATTCAAGACATTTAGCCAAGAACAAGTCGACAAGATCGTTGCCGCTATGGCATTGGCTGGTTCAGAAAACTCATTGCTTCTTGCTCACGAAGCACACGATGAAACTGGTCGTGGAGTTGTTGAAGATAAGGATACAAAGAACAAGTTCGCTTCAGAATCTGTTTACAACGCTATCCGTAACGACCGTACTGTTGGTGTAATCAGCGAAGACAAGGTTAAGGGACAAGTTAAGGTTGCTGCCCCACTTGGTATTTTGGCTGGTATCGTGCCAACAACTAACCCAACATCAACGACTATTTTCAAGTCAATGATGGCGGCTAAGACACGTAACGTGATTATCTTTGCGTTCCACCCACAAGCACAACAATCATCAGTTCATGCTGCACAAATCGTTTACGATGCAGCCGTTAAGGCTGGTGCCCCAAAGAACTTTATCCAATGGATTGAAAAGCCATCAATTGATGCAACTAACGCATTGATTACAAACCATGGCATTGCTTCAATCTTGGCTACTGGTGGACCTGGAATGGTTAACGCTGCTTTGCACTCAGGTAACCCATCAATGGGTGTTGGTGCTGGTAACGGTGCTGTTTACATTGACGCCACTGCTAACATCGACCGTGCCGTTGAAGATTTGCTTATCTCAAAGCGTTTCGACAACAGTATGATCTGTGCCGCTGAAAACTCAGTTGTTATTGATGCATCAGTTTATGACAAGTTCATGGACCAATTGCAAAAGCAAGGTGGTTACTTGGTACCTAAGAAGGACTACCAAAAGATTGCTGACTACGCTTTCAAGCCAAATGCTGAAGGTTATGGTGTTGCTGGACCTGTTGCCGGACGTCCAGGACCTTGGATTGCTGAACAAGCTGGTGTTAAGGTTCCTGAAGGTAAGGATGTCTTGTTGTTCGAATTGGACAAGAAGAACATCGGTGAAGCTTTGTCATCAGAAAAGTTGAGCCCAATGCTTTCAGTATATAAGGCGGAATCACGTGATGAAGCCATCGAAATTGTACGTTCATTGCTCAACTACCAAGGTGCTGGACACAACGCCGCTATCCAAATTGGGGCGCAAAACGACCCATTCGTTAAGGAATATGCTGACGCCGTTGAAGCATCACGTATCTTGGTTAACCAACCAGATACACTTGGTGGAATCGGAGACGTTTATTCAGATGCTATGCGTCCATCATTGACGCTTGGAACTGGTTCATGGGGGAAGAATTCATTGTCACATAACTTGTCTACAGATGATCTATTGAATGTTAAAACTGTTGCTCGTCGTCGTAACCGTCCACAATGGGTACGTCTACCAGAGAACATTTACTACGAATCAAACGGAATTTCATACTTGCAAGATGTTGAAGGTGTAGAACGTGCCTTCATCGTTGCTGACCCAGGTATGGTACAATTCGGATTCGTTGACGAAGTGCTTGATCAATTAGCATTGCGTGAGAAGCCTGTTAAGACTTCAATCTACGGAACTGTTAAGCCTGATCCAACACTTGGACAAACAATCGAAATTGCTAAGCAAATGGCTGACTTCAAGCCAGATTCAGTTATCCTAATCGGTGGTGGATCAGCGCTTGATGCAGGTAAGATTGCCCGTTACATCTACGAATACTCACAACAACATGAAGGTGTCTTGGATGATCCTGAAGCAATGAAGGAACTCTTCCAAAAGTTGCAACAAAAGTTCATCGATATCCGTAAGCGTATCGTTAAGTTCGAAGAGCAACCATTGACAAAGATGATTGCTATCCCAACAACTTCAGGAACTGGTTCAGAAGTGACGCCATTCGCGGTTATCACTGATGATGAAACTCACGTGAAGTACCCATTGGCTGACTATGCTTTGACACCACAAGCTGCCATTGTTGACCCTGAATTCGTTATGACTGTGCCAAAGCGTACGGTTGCTTACTCAGGTTTGGATTCATTGTCACACGCTTTGGAATCATACGTATCAGTTATGGCTTCAGACTTCACACGTCCATGGGCTTTGCAAGCTATCAAGTTAATCTTTGATAACTTGGTTGAATCATACAACTATGATCCACAACACCCAACTAAGGAAGGTCAAACAGCCCGTGCTAACATGCACTACGCTGCAACATTGGCTGGTATGTCATTCGCCAATGCCTTCTTGGGATTGAACCACGCCATTGCCCACAAGACTGGTGGAGAATTCAACTTGCCTCACGGATTGGCCATCTCAATTGCTATGCCACACGTTATTAAGTTCAACGCGGTTACTGGAAACGTTAAGCGTACACCATTCCCACGTTACGAAACATACCGTGCCCAAAAGGATTACGCCGATATCGCACGTTACATCGGTTTGGAAGGTAAGGATGACGCAGCCCTTGTTGACGCATTGCTAGCAAAGATCAAGGAATTGACTGATGCTTTGGATGTTGATACTACTTTGACTGGAAACGGTGTTTCAAAGAAGGCTGTTGAAGAAAGTGTTGATCGTTTGTCTGACTTGGTTTACGATGACCAAACAATCGGAACAAACCCACGTCAACCATTCTTGGAAGAAATCAAGCAACTATTGTTGGATGAAATCTAAGCAAAATTAAAGTTAAACAAAAGCACTCGGAGTTTCCGGGTGCTTTTTTGTTTTTTAAAACCAATAAAAAAAGCTCAAGCAGATGCTTGGGCTTTTTGCTTTAGCTAAGGCTAAAATCTTTCAGGACTAATTGGATCGGGGCGTGATCTTGACGTGCGCCAGTGTCGATGACATCAAGACTAACTAAGTCGTCACCAAGTTGCTTTGAAATGAGGTAGTAATCAATCCGCCAACCGGCGTTGTTGATTTTTGATTGCTTGGCGATTTGTGACCACCATGTATAGACCCCAGTTGTTTCAGGATGCAAAGTCCGGAAAGTATCAAGGTAACCGGCATTCAGCAAATCAGTGAAATCAGCGCGTTCTTCGTCAGTGAAGCCAGCGCTGTGGTGATTGGTTTTAGGATTCTTCAAATCAATCTCTTCATGCGCAACATTAAAGTCACCAGAGAAGATAACCGGCTTTTGTGCATTGAGAGAATCGATATAAGCCATATAGGCTTTGTCCCATTCTTGACGCTCTTCAAGGCGGGCTAGTTCACGGCCTGAATTAGGCGTATAAACGGTCGATACGAACGCGTTTGGGAATTCAAGGGTAATAATCCGACCTTCTTGATCCATTTCGCCAGGTGCCCCAATTTCAGGCATTGTCACGGCGATTGGTTCTGCTTTGGTCAACATCATGGTTCCAGAATAACCAGTACGCGCCGTACTGAAGTTCAAGTAACGGTGGTAATCAGGGAATAGTTCATCTAATGCTGTTGCTTGTTTCTTGGTTAAGCCGGTTGGACGTAGCTTTGTTTCTTGGATGGCTAAGACGTCTGGGGCAAGCTCGGCTAAATGCTGCAAAGTCGCCCAGGTCATTTCGCCACGTGGTGATTTGTGTTCGACGGCAGCATTGATACTATCAATGTTCCATGAGATGAAAGTTGGCATAATATTCCGTCCTTTTTTTCTTATTGTGTTCATTGTAATGTATTTAGGCGATAAAGTGTTAGGAAAAATGATGTTGGGATGTGGGTGATGGATGCATGATTTCATGCGAGACCTTGTGTGAATTGATTTTTTGGCAAAATAAAAAGCGCAACCGAAATTGCGCTCACGTGAGTTGATGACTGATAGCCCAACAGGGAGTCGAACCCTGGATTCCGCGCTGAGAACGCGACGTCTTGACCACTTGACCATTGGGCCATGATGATAGTTTGTAGACTATACCCAAATCGATAGCCCAACAGGGAGTCGAACCCTGGATTCCGCGCTGAGAACGCGACGTCTTGACCACTTGACCATTGGGCCAAAATATCATCACAACAATAGTTAACTATAACAGATGGCATAAATTGTTGTCAATTAAAATTTGGCGGGACGTAGTTAGAATTATGCGCCGCAAAAATGCTATAATAGTGGTAACATACGACAACGAACAACGATGATGAGGAGTGAGCACAATGGCATTTAACTTATACTTAGTACGACACGGTCAAACATACTTAAACAAGTATGGACGGATGCAAGGATGGACGGATGCACCACTAACTGAAAGTGGTCTTTCAGATGCAGACGCAGCAGGAACACGCTTGGCTAATGTGCACTTTGATGCTGCTTATTCTTCAGATTTATCACGCGCGCGCATTACTGCTGAACATATTTTAGAAGCCAACCAAAACAGTGGGGACCTCTTTAAGCCTACTGAAATTTGGAACTTCCGTGAAGTTTTCTTTGGTAGTTATGAAGGCCTACGTGGTGATGTGATTGCACCAGAAATCGCAGAAAAGAAGGGGCTACCGAACGGACAAGTCGATACTTACAGTGATTTGGTGGCTGAATTAGGTGCAGATGGCACAATGGATGCGTGCCGTGAATTTGATGCCTTTAAGGATGCTGAAGATTCAGCAATGTTTTGGAAGCGTTTTGACGCAGGGATGGATCAATTACGTGCCAACCATACTGATGGTGAGAACATCTTGGTTGTCGCACACGGAACAGTTGTCCGCAATGTCGCAGCCCGCTTTGCTGACGAAGATACGGCTAAGGTTGCGCCAGAAAACGGCATGGTTTCAGTTTGGACCGTTTCAGAGGATGATCTAACCATGGAAGCCTATAACGATACAACAACAATTTGGTAAAGATAGGAATTTAAATGATAGAAAATGAAATGGACGAAAAACGCCCGGTAATCTTAGCTGGGTTAGATCGACAAAATGATGATTTCGATTATCAAATGGAAGAGCTGGCTAATTTAGTCGAAGCAAACCATATGGACCCAGTGGCAACCGTCACACAAAAGTTGGACCGTCCAAATCCGGGGACTTATTTTGGAAAAGGGAAAGTGGAAGCGCTAAAAGAAGCGGTTGATTACTATCAAGTTGACATGGTGGTAACCAATGATGAATTGACGCCTTCGCAAATTCGTAATTTAGAAGCAGGCACGGGTGTGACAGTAATTGACCGAACAGCGTTAATCTTGGACATTTTCGCTTCTCGTGCCAAGACGAAGGTTGCTAAGCTTCAGGTTGAAATTGCGCAATTACAGTACCAGTTGCCACGTCTACGTACCTCAATGAATGTGCGTTTGGATCAGCAAACTGGTGGTAATGGTGGTAGCTTTACCAGTCGTGGAGCTGGTGAGACGAAGCTTGAAATGAACCGTCGTCATATTGAACATCAAATTGGTGAATTGCGTAAGGAATTAGCTGAAATTGAAGCGGATGATGCAACGCGTCGTGCCCGTCGTGAAAAAGAAAATATTAAAAATGTGGCCTTGATTGGATATACTAATGCCGGTAAATCAACGATTATGAACGCGTTGGTGCGCCGCTTTGGTGAAAACCAAGATAAGACCGTCTTCCAAGCTGATATGCTGTTTGCGACTTTGGAAACATCAGTCCGTAAATTGAACTTGCCAGATAAGCAAAGTTTCTTGCTTTCTGATACGGTTGGTTTCGTGTCACACTTACCCCACGGTTTAGTTGCGGCCTTTAAGGCAACCTTAGCTGAAGCTGCTTCAGCAGATCTTTTGGTGCAAGTGGTCGACTATTCAGATCCAAATTACAAGGAAATGATGAAGACGACGGCTGATACGCTTAAAGAAATCGGGGTTGGCGATATTCCGATGATTGTCGTTTATAATAAAGCCGACAAGTGCGAAGATGTGCCATACCCTGAACGTGAAGGCGATGACCTCATTCTTTCAGCGCCTGAGGAAAGTTCACAAGATATGTTACTTGATGCGATTCGCCAACACATCTTTTCTGATTTGATTGAAAAGACTGTGTTGATTCCATTTGACCAAGGCCAAGTGGTTTCAGAATTGAACGATCAAGCAACGGTCTTATCAACTGAATATGTTGAGAACGGAACGCAAATGCAAGTGATTTTAACCCCAACACAATTGGGACGATTTGAAAAATACGTGATTGACTAATAAATCAAAACACACCTAATCTTAGGTGTGTTTTCGTTTTTTTAGCTTACAAATGATACAGATTTTTAAATGTGTTGATAACACTAAGGTTTTGCGTGATTTATTAAAATATTGTGATAGAATAAGAACACATGTTAAGGCGCGAAGTATAGGAGAACGATATGGTGAAATTTTTACTCCCATATATTGGGAAATATAGAAAGGATGTCATTTGGGCGGTAGTCACGATTGCTATCGCAGCGATTACATCTTTATGGCAACCAAAGTTGCTACAACAAGTTGTCCAAGCGATTGCTGAAGATAAGATGAATCTTATGATTCCATTGGGAATCCAGTTAATTGTGGTGGCGCTGATTGGACTAGTCGCGGGAGCGATTAATACGTTATTCGCGGTCAAAATTGGAACGGGAACAGCTGCGGATATCCGTGCTGCTGAGTATAAGAAAGTCCAAACTTTCTCATTTGGAAATATTGAACGTTTCTCAACGGGAAGCCTTGTTGTCCGCATGACCAACGATGTGCAGCAGGTCCAAACCATTGTCATGGTCTTTTTCCAATCTCTTTTACGTGTGCCAATTTTGTTTATTGGTGCGTTGGTATTGGCTTTAACGACTTTGCCACGTTTGTGGTGGGTGATTTTGGTCATGGTGGTGCTAGTCGTTTTGATTACCATGGGTGTTTTGTCACCAATGGGTAAGTTGTTTGCTAAGTTCCAAAACCTTTTGGATACAACCAACAACATGGCTAAAGAAAACCTACAAGGTGTTCGAGTGGTTAAGTCATTTAACCAAGAACAAAATGAGGAACGCCGTTTTGATGCCAATTCAAAGCAATTAACGGACATCAATATTAAGATTGGTTACCTCTTTGGTATTTTGATGCCAGCGTTTATGTTGATTGGTGAATTAGCGATTGCCGTGTCAATTATTTTTGTGGCCCGGAATATTGTTTCAGATCCAACAATGCTAGGTGCTTTGACGTCATTTGTGAACTACTTGATGCAAATCATGAATGCCATTGTCATGGCTGGATTTATGTCAATGTTTGCTGCCCGTGGAATTGAATCAACGAAGCGAATTAAGGAAGTGATGGATACCAAGCCTGACCTTACCTTTGATAACAATGCTCCTGAAGAAAAGTTGTCAGGTGATGTTGAATTTGATCACGTTTCATTTGCTTATCCCGGTGATGAGCATGAAGTTTTGAAGGATATTTCCTTTAAGGTCAAGCAGGGTGAGATGATTGGACTGGTTGGAGCCACTGGGTCAGGTAAGTCAACCTTAGCGCAATTGATTCCGCGTTTATATGACCCAACAGATGGTGTTGTTGAAGTAGGTCATGAAAATTTGAAAAAGGTGAATGAAAAGTCGTTACGTAAGGCCGTTGCCTTTGTCCAACAAAAGGCGATTTTATTCTCCGGTAAAATTTCAGATAACTTGAAGCAAGGAAAGTTTGATGCTGATGGTGCTGATATGAAGCATGCCGCCGATATGGCCCAAGCGTCTGAATTTATTGAAAAGTATGATGATCAGTATGAACACGAAGTCGAAGAGCGGTCGTCAAACTTTTCTGGGGGTCAAAAGCAACGTCTGTCAATTGCCCGTGGGGTGATTGGGGATCCATCTGTTTTGATTTTGGATGATTCAACGTCAGCTTTGGATGCACGTTCAGAAAAGTTGGTTCAAGAGGCGCTTGAAGCGGACTTACCTGATACAACAAAATTTGTGATTGCAGAAAAGATTTCATCAGTGATTAAAGCTGATCGTATCTTTGTCATGCAAGATGGTGAACTGATTGCTGCGGGAACGCATAGTGAATTAGTAGCTTCATCACCGGTTTATCGTGAAATTTACGAGACCCAAAAAGCACAGGAGGTGATTGACTAATGCAGAGTTTATGGCATGCAATAAAATTCTTTGCCCGATATTTTAAGCACTACAAGCTAGGGATGTTAATCATTGCTGTGTTTACAATTGTGGCAACGTATTTTCAAGTTAAAGCGCCCGTTTATATGGGAAAGGCGATTCAAGAAATTGCGAACTACCTGATGTTAAAGTCAAACCCAGCCACAGCTAAACAAGCGTCAATGACGCAGATTTACAATGCAGTGGAAATGTTTGTCCTCTTTATTGTGATGATGGGAGTCGGTTTCTTCATTGTTTCAATGGCTCAAGCCGTTGTTTCATCACGTTCAGTGGATGATATGCGAACTGGATTGTTTGCTAAGATTCAACGGATGACAGTGAAGTATTTTGATTCACATCGTGACGGTGAAGTGCTGTCACGCTTTACATCTGATTTGGACAATATCTTCAACGCAATGAATGAAGCCATTTTCCAGCTGTTCGCTCAATTAGTATTGTTAATTGGAGTTGTGATTATGATGTTCCACCAAAACGTACAGTTGGCATGGGTAACCATCGCATCAACGCCCGTTGCGGTATTATTATCAGTGATCATCATTACGAAGGCGCAACACTATGTGAACCTTCAACAGGATGAAGTTGGTCACTTAAATGGATACGTGAACGAACAAATCAATGGTGAAAAGGTGATTATCACGAATGGTTTGCAAGCTGGTTCAATTGATGAATTTATGGAACACAATGATAAGGTGCAACAAGCAACTTATCGTGGTCAAGTTTGGTCAGGAATCCTGAATCCATTGATGATGGGGATGAGCCTGGTTAATACGGCGATTGTGATTTTCTTTGGTGGTTACTTAGCATTGAACGGTAGTTTAGATCGTGCAACTGCCTTAGGGATGATTGTGATGTTCGTGAACTTCTCACAACAATTCTACCAACCAATCAGCCAAATCACGTCAACGTACAACATGTTGCAATTGGCTGTGACCGGAGCGCGTCGTCTTGACGAAGTCTTTGCACAAAAGGATGAAGTCAGTCCAGCCGAGCCCGTTGCTTTTGATGGGTTGAAGGATAAGGTGGAATTGGACGATATTCACTTTAGTTATAATCCAGGTAAAGAAATTTTGCATGGGATTTCAATTGGAGTGGATAAGGGCAAGATGGTTGCTTTGGTTGGTCCAACTGGATCAGGTAAGACGACGGTGATGAACCTATTGAATCGTTTCTACGATGTTGATTCGGGAGCAGTAAAGTTCGATGGTATCGACGTTCGTGATATGTCATTGAAGAATTTGCGTGACCATGTTGGGATTGTGTTGCAAGATTCAATCATTTTCACGGGAACCATTCGTTATAACATCACGTATGGAAAGCCTGACGCCACCGATGATGAAGTCGTTGCGGCAGCTAAGCAAGCAAATATTCATGATTTCATCATGTCATTGCCTGATCAGTACGATACAGAAGTGAGTGATGAAAACTCAGTCTTCTCAACCGGACAAAAGCAATTGCTTTCAATTGCTCGAACAATTTTGACAAATCCAGAACTCTTGATTTTGGATGAGGCCACTTCAAACGTGGACACAGTGACTGAAGCGAAGATTCAAAAGGCAATGGACAACGTGATTGCTGGACGAACAAGTTTTGTCATTGCGCACCGATTGAAGACCATTTTAAATGCTGATAAGATTGTTGTTTTGAAAAACGGAAATATTATTGAAGAAGGTACACATCAAGAGCTCTTAGCTCAAGACGGCTTCTATGCTGAGTTGTACCATAATCAAATGGTATTTGAATAAAATAAAAGGGGACTACAGCGATGCAGTCCCTTTTTTGTGGGGATGGGAAACGAAGATGGTGACAGAGAATCAAAACACGCATAATGGTAAAATTGAAAGCTATCAAACAAGTTTAAAGCGCAAGCAGGTGCCGGAAAAAATTGAAAGTTACGACACACAATTACAACGCCCGACTGTCGAAAATACGGTTGTAGACATGGATGAGTTGGAAATGATGCTGAATGCACCAGATTGCACGATGTATAACCCGCGTTTTACTCGGATGCTGTCAAATTTGAAGGTGTATATGCCTTGTAAGAATAATGGCTATTGAATGAGCCAATACCTTATTATTGGTAATAGTGATTTCTTTGAGGATGCGAATGTTAGTTATTGGGACTGCTACCTTGATAAATCAGAGTATGTTGGTCCACATAAGATGCTTCAATTTTCACTAAAGGGTATATTTTGTAGTTTAAAGCAAGAAAAGCGCTTGATTGATGGTATCTTATTACATATGCGTGGACAGATGTGGTTGATTAAAGCTGAAGAGTTCAGTATTCCTGGTGAGATGGTCGTCGTTCAGCAGGGGGTTTATAAGTTGAAAAAAAGCCTGAAGCCCATGGCTGAGGAATTACGACAATATACACCACACTTACATGACGCATTACTGGTAAATGATAATCATAGCGAAGGGGTAATGATTGCAGATTGTCAGACCAAGGAAGATTATTACGCTTTAGCAAAGTCCATAGAGCGTGTCTTAGGTAAAAATGATATCTTTAAAGGATTGCCTTTTAAAATATATCCATCCAAAAGCCAGATTGGTCGGGTAGTTTTGGAACGGGGTGAATGTATTTTTTAGCTATGTAACCCAGCATATGTGCTAGAATGATAGAAAGAACGCATGAGGAGCTAACATGAAACATTTAAAAGTTGAGCGGAAATGGGCGTTAGTCATTGCCTTGATTCTGACCTTAGCCGCGGTTGTACAAATTACATCAATGGATTTTTCCGATGGTGCGCGTGATGCTGGGAAGATTATTGGAACCTTTGTGATTCCTGGTGTCTTTTATCTACTGGCTTTTGCGCCTAAATCTGATGATAAAAAATAAAAGCAGCAGACCTAAAAGTCTGCTGCTTTTTATTTTGTATAATCGTCTGGATCATTATTTGGATCACGTAGTAGCTTTTCGATTAAATAAAAAACTAAGGCTTCAAATAATGCTAATATGACGAAAGTAATGCGCGCCCACGTCTGCGGAAAGACGAAAACGAGGGCAACGGTTGCAAGCGGTAAAATAATGGTGATAAAGCGCCAAATGACTTTTGCAATCATATTAATTCTCCTGGTATTGTGTAATGATTTTTTGAATCTGGGTCAGTGTCGAACTGCGATATGAACGTTGCGGTTGCATCAGCGCATTGATATCTGCCTTGGTCAGTGACGTTCTGGCTAGAATGATTGGAATTAGCTCTGGCTGTCGACGTAAGGCGTTTGTGATGTGCTGTTGTTGTTTCATATGTTGTGCTTCAAAATACGCAAAAAACAGCAAACATGCCCAAATCGTAATGAGGGTAATCAACAGATTTAATTGGAATAAATGTTGGCTGTTTTGTAACAGTAACAATAAACTAATTAGACTTGCATAAATACTAAAGCGTATATATGGGTTCGTTTTCATGGGTACTTCAACCTCGACATGTCTCTTTGCATTGATTGTAGCATATTTAACCATTGAACGTCTTGTTTGCTAAATCTGTGAGATTTTAAAGACAAAACCAAGTGAAAAGTGTATTATTAACATTATATTAGAATACGGTTAGCTATCATTCATAAACGATGCGGCAAGAGGTGTTAGGTGTGATTCATGTTAAAAAAATACAGAGATTTCAGATATTTATTTTCAGGTAGATTAATTTCCAATTGTGGGGATTCAATCTATATGTTGGTCCTATCATGGTACATCTTAGATGTTACGAAAAGTACGATGTTAGTTGGGGTACTAAACAGTATTATTTTCCTACCAACAGTCTTTGCATTTCTGTTTGGTAAAGCGATTGATCGTTGGAATAAGAAGAAAACGCTCATTTTGCTCGAATTTGTACAGTTGTTAGCTGTACTGGTGATTATTGGTGGTATGGCGATTCATCATCAAGCGCCAACACTTTCACTAGTGATTATTTTCATTGCGGTTTTTGTGGCAGCGACTGCTTCACTCAACACTTATACGGTGCAAGATGCCTATGTCCCTTCGATTATGCAAAAAGAAGATTTACCTAAAGCAGAAATGTATATGTCGTTTGCCTACAATGGAACGGACTATGTCTTTACGTCAATCGCTGGATTTTTATTGGCCGTAATGTCATACATGTCATTACTAGTTGTTGATATCATCACGTTCATCCTGTCAATTCTGACTTTCAGTCGCTTAGATAGTGATAGTGCAACTAAACATGTAGCTGAGCCAACAGCCTCAGATGAAAAAAGTGATATCTTATCTGGATTTAGAGCTTTGATGGACAACCGGTTATTACGGACATTTGCTTTTGGGGCTGCATTTGGAAACCTGATGTTTGGTGGCTTGAATGTGTATACGTTAACCATGGGGAAAGCTTTTGGTGGATCAGCTTACTTTGGTCTACTGACCGCCGGGAGTTCGATTGGCATTATGGTTGGTGGTACTTTCGTTGTGAACCACGTGTTGAAACGCTATAATGTCGGACGCATTCTATGGGTTGCCGATATTATTTTTGGGATGATTTTATTACCAATTTCAATTTTCTCGAATAAGTATATGTTATTGGTCGTTTGGTTTATTGCCTTTATTTTCTTGGGAGTGAGCCAAGTTGTCCAAAAGCCAATTCTTCAAGCCGAAATTCCTCATGAAAAAATGGGTGAAGTCCTCAGTGCCTTTTCAACCATCACGATTTCGACGTTATCAGTGGGTTCATTGTTGTTTGGATATCTCGCTAAATTTATGGATTGGAAAATCTTTATGGTGATTTTCGGAGTGAGTTATATCGGTATTGGTCTGTTATATTTCTCCAATAAGAAATTCAATAACTATTCCGTTAATCAATAACGGTTCTAAAAAAGTTCACCGGGCGCTACCAGTGAGCTTGAGCAAGATAAACTTTTATAACTGTATTACAGTTGATGCAACTTATTTTAGAAAGTATAACCACAAAAAAACCACTGCATGGATAGCAGTGGTTTTTTGTTTAACCTAGAATTTGGTTTGTGTAGTTCATAAAGCGATCAAGATAATCAGCAGTATCAACTTCAACGGCTGCAAAGTCTGTTTTAACAGGATCTAGCGCACGTTCAGGATCACCAATGGTACGTCCGTCTTCGTGGGTAACCATCATGTTAATTGGCAACAATGTCACCAACTTTGGATCAACCGCAACACCGACAGCTAGTGGGTCGTGCAAGGCGGCACCACGCTTATCGATATCCAAACGATCATAAGCCTCAATATAGTAGTCGAAAATGTCAGCAAAGACACGACCCTTCTCTGTCCCTAAGTCGCGCCACTCTTGGGTTTCCTTTTTTGTCAAAAGGGTTTGCATGGTGACATCAAGACCAACCATGACCAAGTGCTTGGCATGCTTATAAACATAATCAGCAGCTTCAGGGTCTTGGTTGATGTTCGCCTCAGTGTAAGGTGTCACATTACCAGGAACGGTCAAGGCACCACCCATGAGGGTAATGTTACCAATTAGGTCGACAATTTCAGGATCTTTTTGCATCGCTGCCGCAAGATTAGTTAATGGACCAGTTGGCACAATAATCAAATTGTCTTGGTAGGTATGCGCTGCTTCAATCATGAAATCAGCGGCTGGTGTTGATTCAACTGGGCGGGCTGCCGCAGCTAATTCAACGTTACCAATTCCGTTTTTACCATGAATATCCATTGAGATGTCCATCGTTTCAAAATCATCCGTTGTTGAAGAATGACTGAAGCCACGATAAACCGGAACGTCAGTAGCACCGAGCAATTCCAATAGCTTGAGGCTATTTTCAGCAGCGGTATCAACCAAAGTGTTTCCATAAGAAGCAGCGATTCCAATCAAATCAGCATCTGGTGTGGCTAGCGCATAAGCAATTGCTAATGCGTCATCAACCCCAGTATCTAAATCAAGAATCATTTTTTTACGAGCCATGGGTTTCTCCAATCTCTATTTGTTCATTGCAGCAACTTGTTCTAAGAACCAAGTATTGAAAGCATCAGCATCAATGCCAACGCCAACATTGACGTTCGTGTAGCCAGGTTCATGCCAACGATATTGAAAATCAGCAACCGTTGCGCCGATAGCCGGACCTTCAGTCACGACATCAACGGCAAATGGCTTGGTTTCAATCACGCTAGGATCAACAGCATACAAAATGGTGTTCACATCATGCATAGGCTTACCACCAACATGCACGTCTTCATAAGCTGTAACAATGCCGTACAACATTTCACCAGCTGGTCCCATATCACGCAAAGCGTTGGTACTTTCGGCAGTTAGTAGGGCATTTAGTGTCACGTCCAATCCAATCATGGTAATCGGAAGACCGCTTTGGAAAACGATTGATGCAGCATCTGGATCGGTGAAAACGTTAAATTCAGCGACTGAACTAACATTACCACCTGAGATTGACCCACCCATTAAGATGAATTCCTTAATTAATGGGGTATCTTCAGGATGTTGTTCCAAAAGTAAAGCTAAGTTCGTGTAGGCACCCGTACCAATGATGGTAATGGGTTCAGCACTTTCATTTAAAACTTGATGAATGGCTTCAACGGCGTCAATGGCGAGGGGCTTTGTTGTGACTTCAGGGAAGTCATAACCAGGCATACCAGATTCACCGTGAATATAAGAAGCGTCTTTGAATTCGCGCTTCAAAGGAGCCTTGGCTCCTTGCGCAACTGGAATATCAGTCCGGTCAAAAAATTCAAGTAGTTTAAGTGAGTTGTTGGTTGTTTTTTCAACACTGACATTTCCAGCAACTGCAGTAATTAATTTAACATCTAAATCGGGACGATTAACAGCAACCGCAATGGCGGCAGCATCATCGATTCCGGGATCCATATCTAAAATGACAGGTTTTGCCATGTTGGATGATTCCTCCTTAAGCAACGATTACCAAACGAATAGTCCGGCAGCAGCGGCTGAAAGCAATGATACCAAGATTCCTGAAAGAAGCATCTGTGGTACGTGAGCTGCGATATAATCGCTCTTTTCCTTTGAAACAAGACCCTTGAAGGCACCTAGAATCATACCAACGGTACTGAAGTTAGCAAAGCTAGTAAGGAAGACCGTCAAAACAGCCTTGGCGTGTTCGTTTGCGAACAATCCAGTTCCGGCCATGATGTCCTTAGAAACCTTACCCATAACAACGAATTCGTTAGTAACTAACTTTGTACCCATGTATTGCGCAATTTGGAAGGCTTGGTGTGGGTCGAAACCTAGCAACCAAGCGAATGGGAATAGCACAACTCCAAAGATGTTTTCCAATGACAACCAGTGCAAACCAGTTAAGGCAAAGACCTTGTCGATGAATCCAGCCAACGCAACGAAGGCAATAACAGTGGCAGTGATGATCAAAATCAAACGACCCGCGTTCAAGATTGAGTCACCCAAGAATGAGAAGAATGGTTCGCGCTTCTCACCTTCTTTATGAATTGAGGCAATTGTATCTTCTTCAGGTGAAACCTCAACTGGGTTAAGCAATGAAGAAATAACAATCGCACCCAAAATGTTTAGGGGTACAGCGGCCATAACATATTGACCAGGAACCATTGATGTATAAGCACCAAGGATAGCGGCCGTCACACAGCTCATTGACATCAATGCCAATGTGTAGTTACGACGAGCGCTCATGGCGTTCAATTGGGCACCAGAAACGGCAAGCACTTCAGTGTTACCAAGGAACATCATTTCAACTGAGAAGAAAGCTTCAAACTTTGGTTGTCCAGTAATGAATGACAATCCGCGTCCAATCCACTTAACTAACCATGGCAAGATACCAATGTAAGTCAAGATGTCAAACAATGGCACAACAAGCAACATTGGAAGCAATGCGCTTGTCACGAAGTTTGGCATACCAGTTGTTGGCTTCAACCAATCTGGTAGGGCAAAGGCAATACCGATGTTAGCGGCTTGAACAATCCAAGCGAAGGCATCAGCAGCACCCTTAACAATATCTTGACCGATACTGAACTTCATGAAGAACCAGGCCAACAACAATTCCAAAGCAACAACCAACAAGATGCGTGACCACTTCACGTTCTTGCGATCGTTTGAGAATAAGAATGCAATGCCTAAAAAGACAAAGATACTCAAAAAGTTAACGATAATGTAAAACATTATAAATAGTCCTCTCTGTACTCCTAAAAAGTAGAAAAAATAAAATAAGTTACACTTAAGATTATAGCAGAGAATGGCAGTCTATAAGGGTTTAGGGCTTAAATAACACAGTTCTGAAATATTATCTTAAATGTTTCTAAATATTAAAACGATTAACCCGTTTTTTTCCACAACTTTTCCACAAGAATGTTCGGTATTTAAATGCCATATGACTAGCCAAGAACCCGTATCCTTCCGGTTTTACGTGATTTATTGCACATTCTTGAAGACCAATTTCGGCTCTATGTAAAACTTTTCTTTACGTTTTTACATAGTGGGGTAGATAAGAAAACGCTACCAAACAATTTATATTCAAATATAAGCTTAGTAGCGCGGAATATAGCCACTTTTAAGGTTTTATGTATTTATAAAGTATGAATAAATTTAGTAACGTAACTGAATGCTATTTAAAAGTCATTGATTTGTAATTTTGGAAAGATTGTGTAAAGATAGATAATGTATAAGTGATGCGTTGAGCGAGATAAGCCTTAACGCTGAAAAATTTGGGACGAGGTAGAGTTTATGAGTGGTTTTATTGAATTTCAAAATGTTTCCAAAGTTTATGACGGCGCTAAAGTCGCAGTGGAAGACATTGATTTGAGTTTTAATAAGGGAGAGTTCATTTGTTTCATCGGTACCAGTGGTAGTGGTAAGACAACCCTAATGCGGATGATCAACCGAATGAACACACCGACTGCCGGGAAAATCTTGGTAGATGATAAAGACGTCGCAACCCTTAATCCGGTTGAATTACGTCGTCGGATTGGATATGTGATCCAAAGCATCGGTTTGATGCCCCACATGACAATTCGTGAAAATATCACCCTAGTCCAACGTCTCTTAAAAGTAGACGAAGTTGAACGTGAGAAGACCGCCAACAAGATGATTGATTTGGTTGAGTTGCCTCGCGAAATGTTGGATCGTTATCCATTTGAACTATCAGGTGGACAACAACAACGTATTGGGGTTGTGCGTGCTTTGGCTGCTGACCAAGATATTATTCTAATGGACGAACCTTTTGGCGCGTTAGATCCAATTACCCGTGAATCTTTGCAAGACTTGATTAAGTCATTGCAAGTGAAGTTGGGTAAGACGGTTATTTTCGTTACCCACGATATGGATGAAGCCTTGAAGCTTGCCAATCGTTTGGTTGTCATGAGTCATGGACATGTGATTCAATTTGATACGCCAGATAACGTTTTGCGTCACCCGGCAAATGAATTCGTTGAAGAGTTGATTGGTGAGGAACGTTTGTTGCAAGCACAACCAGACGATACGCAAGTTAAGTCTGTGATGAGTGATGGCGCGATTACGATTCACACCGACCGTTCATTGAGCGATGCGATTACCCTTATGAAGGAAAAGCGTGTTGACTCATTGATTGTCACTGATAATTCTGGTGTCCTCAAGGGTGTTGTTGATGTGCAAAACCTAAACAAGCAACGTGATCATGCATCAAGTGTCGGCGATATCATGGTTGATGTACCATTCGTTAAAGAAACAGATTTGCTTAAGAATACTTTGCAACGTATCTTGAACCTTGGTTTGAAGACGGTGCCAGTCGTCGACGATAAAAAGCGTGTTGTGGGTATTTTGACCCGTTCATCATTGGTTGACTTAGTTTACGATACGATTTGGGGAACTTCTGATTCCGACTTTGATGCTGATCAGGCAGCAAATGCTGACACTTCTACCTCTGCAACCGATGATGGAGCACCAGCTACTACTGACGCCAAGGAGGTATAGTCGATGCAATCCTTTATTTCAGAATATGGTTCACAAATCCTTACGAAGAGTGGCCAACATATTTATATTTCTGCAATTGCCTTGTTCTTTGGTATCATCGTGGCCGTGCCTGCCGGTATTGCGCTAACGCGTGCGAATAAATTAGCAAATCCCATCATTAACGTGGTGAGTGCGTTGCAAACGATTCCTTCTTTGGCGCTTTTGACGTTAATGCTACCAATCTTTGGTATTGGACGCACACCAGCGATTATTGCGCTATTCATTTATTCATTGCTTCCTATCTTGCGTAACACGTATTTGGGAATGAGTAACGTGAGTGATGAATATCGTGACGTTGCCCGTGGCATGGGAATGAGTAATATCCAATCGATCTTTATGGTTGAATTGCCAATTGCTTTGCCAACGATCATGGCTGGAATTCATTTGTCTGCAATTTATGTCATTTCTTGGGCAACCCTTGCTTCATATATTGGAGCCGGTGGATTAGGAGACCTAATCTTTAGTGGATTGTACAACTACCAACCAGAATTGATCTTCGCTGGTACCATTCCAGTTACCATCATTGCCTTGGTTGTTGACTTCCTATTGTCTAAGTTGGAACGCATTATGACGCCAAAAGCATTCCTTTTGCAAGAAGATAAAGACGAAAAACAACAAGCCCGTGAAGATGCAGAACGGAGGGCTCGCTAATGACCACTAAGAAAAAAGTCCGCAACATTGTGATTGGGGTCTTGGCATTTATTGTTTTGCTAGCCGGATATTTCTGGCTAATGCCACCCCAAACAGAAAACAAGCCCATTACAGTTACGGGTGGAATTACATCTGAAGCGCAAACTTTGGGAAGCATTAATGCTGATATGATTTCACACTATACTGGTCGTCCAACTCGTGTGATTAATAATTTGGCGACAACGACGATTAATCAAAAGGCGATGACCAATGGGGATGCGCAAGTTTCAGCCGCCCGTTATACGGGAACTGACTTAACAACCACGTTGGGCTTGCCAGCTGAAAAGAATCCACAAAAGGCCTTTAACACAGTCCATGATGAATTTGAGAAGAAATATAATGAGACTTGGTTCCCATCATATGGCTTTGAAAATACGTATGTGTTCTTGGTCCGTAAGGATACTGCTAAAAAGTATCACTTGAAGAAGGTCAGTGACATGGAAAAGGTTGCTGATAAGTTGAGTCTTGGAGTTGATACGGCCTGGGTTACGCGTCAAGGTGACGGATACGATGGCTTTAAGAAGACTTACTTCCCATTCAAGTCAATCCACCCAATGCAAATTGGTTTGGTTTATACGGCCGTGGCAAGTAAGAAGATGGATGTTGTGCTTGGTTATACCACCGATGGTCGTATCGGAAGTTATGATTTGACGATGCTTAAAGATGATCGTCACTACTTCCCTCCATATGACGCATGTCCTGTGGTCGATAACGTTACATTGAACACAACGCCTGGTTTGAAGAAGGCGTTGTCAAAGCTTGAAGGTAAGATTGATACCAAGCAAATGCAGCAGTTGAACTATCAAGTCGACAACAACTTGAAAGAACCTTCTGTGGTCGCAAAAGACTTCTTGCAAAAACATAATTATTTCGAAGGAGAGTAAAGCACAATGGATATGGCGAAGATGAACATTTTTCAACAATTTATTGCATATTTTGCTCAAAACGGAAGCTATGTGTTTGAGCAGTTTATGCGACATTTCTTGATGTCAGTCTACGGTGTGCTATTTGCCGCCGTGATTGCCATCCCACTTGGGATTTATATTGCCAACCGTCACACGCTTTCAAAGTGGGTGATTCGCGTGGCTAGTATTATCCAAACCGTGCCTTCATTGGCCATGGTTTCAATCTTGATGTTGGCGATGGGACTAGGAGTTAAAGTTGTCTTGATGGCAACGTTCTTGTACGCCCTTTTGCCAATCTTGAGTAACACGTACACTGGAATTAACCAGGTTGACCGCAACGTACTGGATGCCGGAGAAGGAATGGGGATGACCCGTTGGCAACAACTTTATATGATCAAGTTGCCCCTTTCAATTTCGGTTATCATGGCTGGTTTGCGTAACGCCTTAGTACTAGCCATTGGTGTGGTTGCCATTGGTGCCTTCGTTGGTGCCGGTGGTTTGGGAGATATCATCATCCGTGGTACGAACGCCACAAATGGTGGTGCCATCATCTTAGCTGGTGCCTTGCCAACTGCCTTTATGTCAATCATCGCTGATTGGGGTATGGGTAAAATTGAAAAGTTTTTGGATCCTGCGACACAAATTCGTCGTAAGCGGACACAAGGCTAATCAAAAAAGAGCCAATCGTTATGATTGGTTCTTTTTTTATAAATAAACAGGCGTGCCTCCCTACGGAAGCACGCCTTTATTTTATTCAGCGACGGGCAGCATTAGGCTGTATGCCCAGCGGATGTCGTTAATGTTGCCGTCCATACAAACCGTACAGTTGAACGTGAATCCAGCTTGCTGAATGAGTCGTTGCATCCGCTGGTTCAAGGGATGCGTATCGATGCGGACTGCTTGGAAACCAAGTTCGTTCGTCCAAGTGAACAGATTAGACATGAAAAGTTGACCGAGATGTTGACCACGAAAAGCGCTTGAAATCGCAATGCGATGCAAAGAGACATACGGCGTGACATCGTCAGACCACTTTCCTTCGAGCGGGGTGGTGTAATTTGGTTCTGGGGTTTGGCGGATGACGGCGTAGCCCACAACAGCGATGTCATTGGCCAGGACAAAGGCTTCACCACTTGCAATGTCCGTTTTAATTAAAGCTTCATCAGGATAACCATCTTGCCACTGCGGCACACCATCGGCTTTGAGGTTGTTTTGGGCCTCATGAATGATGGTCATAATTTGGGGTAAGTCTTGTGCGGTCGCGCGACGCGTCAATGGAAGCATAGGGATACCGGTCCTTTATAAAATTTGTAAGGTTTATTACTTACAATTATACAAAGAATGTGTGTTGACGTATAATTAAATTTGAAGCAAACTGCGGTAAAGTGTTGCTGGATTCGTTTTTATACGATTTAAAATACATGCAATAAAAGGAGTGGCTGATGGCAGAAATTGAATTAATGGGGATGCCAGTTTGGGTCTATACTAAAAATATTGATGATCAAAAACCAGTTGCGCCCAGCCGGTTAGTAACGGGACATGTTGGGGAACCTTATCAAGTTGAACCAACTGAAATCGAGGGGTACACCTTTGTTAAAGCCAAGGGTGACACAAGTGGTGTCTTGAACGACCAAATGCATACGGTCACGTTGTATTATCGTCCAGCACATTATTTGGAAGCGCAAAAGCTAAATGATAAGTATTTGCACATCAAGCAACCGGTGGCAACATACACTGAAATGAACGGCGAACCGGATGGGCCAAACTTGTGGGCTGATACGGTTGTCCCAGTCTCAAGTCGGGTGGCGACAAAAGACGGCACGTTCTGGTATGAACTGGCGGATTCGCGTTGGGTACCATTTTCAAGGAGAGATATGCAGTTGTCAGATGAGCGGGGGGATCGCTCAGATGATCAACCAGGTTGGTTAAAAAATAAAGTCTGGAACACACAGAAGATTTCAGTGATGGGGGTCATTGATTTTATTCCAAACCAGACGTTGAACGTTTATGACCAACCTTATGGTCAGGTTATCGGTCAAATTGCCGACGGGACACCCGTTAATTTGGTTGAAGAAATCACGGACGACGCTGGTAACCTCTGGTATCACCTTGACCAATACGGTTGGGTTTCTAGTTTGTACGTTAAAATTAAATAAGCATATTTAAACATTTGGGGAGATGAGAAATATGACAGAAGTTCTTGTATTAAAAGCTGATTTACACGAAAAGATGTGGGGCGGTACAGCATTACGTGATTTGTATGGTTTTGATATTCCAAGCGATCATACGGGGGAAGCTTGGGTTGTCTCAGGACATCCAAATGGGCCAACACGCATTCAAAATGGGCGCTTTCAAGGGATGACCTTGGTTGAAGTGTGGCGGCAACATCCCGAACTCTTTCAAAATCGACATGGTGTGCGTCCATTTCCACTGTTAGTGAAGATTTTAGATGCCCATGAAAATTTGTCAGTACAAGTTCATCCGGGCAACGCATATGCCGCTGCGCATGCGCACGAATTGGGTAAAACTGAGTCATGGTATATTTTGGCGGCTGAGCCTGACGCCCAGATTTACTTTGGACATAACGCTCAGACCCGGGCGGAATTTAGTCGATTAGTGGACCAACGAGACTGGGCAGATTTGTTGCGGACTGTTCCGGTTCACGCAGGTGATTTCTTCTATGTGCCAGCAGGGACGCTCCATGCTTTGGGGGCGGGCGTGGTTGCGCTTGAAATTCAGCAATCCTCTGATACCACGTATCGGGTGTATGACTTTGATCGCATTGATCAGACGACTGGGTTTAGGCGCCAACTTGATTTGCTTGATGCCAAAGCGGTGACCCAAGTGCCCTTTACACCTGTTACACCCACACCGGAAACCGTCCAGATTGGTGACGCAACGCGGACAACCTTAGTGCAGGCAGAATATTTTGAGGTCCAAGACTACCATCTTGATGGTATGTGCACCTTGGCATCAATTGATAGTTATCAATTGGGCGTCGTGGTTGCAGGTAAGGTCACCATTCAGAGCAGTACGGCTAGTTACAGCTTTACGCCCGGAATGAGTTTTGTCTTGCTGGACGATGGTCGTGATTGTACCGTGACCGGAACGGGTGAATTTGTGTTAGCTGCGCCCGGTCCGGCAGCGAAATAAAATAAAAATTTTAAAGAATAATGGTGTTCAGCAAATCGAACAAAATGTTACACTTAGTGCTAGCAATTTAAAGTGATTATGCTGCGGCATAATAAAAAGGAGTAAGACATGAGTTTAAGAAGTTCATTGGCAACCTTTGTCGGAAATAGTTCATATTTTGTGTTGCACAATGTGCTCCACCGCGGAGGCACATCATTACCTGGAAAATTAGCAATTAAAATTGATCCAGATGTTATGACGACATTGGCTGAAAAGTATGACGTCATCTTAGTAACTGGAACTAATGGTAAGACGTTAACCACCGCTTTGGCGACCCGTGTCTTGCGTGAAAAGTATACTGACGTCATTACGAATCCTTCGGGTTCAAATATGATGCAAGGTATCACTGGAACGATGCTTACAGCTAAGCCAAAGAAAAACGGCGAAAAGCCAGTGGCCATTCTTGAAGTCGACGAAGCCAATATGGAAGAGGTCGCCCGTCAATTAAAGCCGAAGGCGTTTGTCTTGACGAACATCTTCCGTGACCAATTGGATCGTTATGGTGAAATTTATACCACTTATGAAAAGATTTTGAAGGGAATTCGCTTATTCCCTGAAGCAACGGTGATTGCCAATGCGGATTCACCAATCTTCATGCGTGGTAATTTGCCAAATCCAAAGGTTTACTTTGGTTTCAAGACGGAACCAGAAACCGGTGATATTCGTGCGCCATATAATACAGATGGTGTTTTGTCACCAACTGACAATTCAATTTTGCACTATCACTATATTACCTTTGCGAACCAAGGGTCATATTTCAGTACGACTGATGATTTCAAGCGTCCTGAACTAGATTATGCCGTAACCAAGTTGAACGAGTTAACGCCACGTTACTCTAACTTTGACATTGACGGTCAAACTTACCAAATCGAAATTGGTGGGGAATATAACATCTATAACGCTTTGGCAGCTTACGCCATTGGCCGTTACATGGGTGTTTCTCAAGCACAAATCAAGCATGCTTTTGAATCAAATGCGCAAATCTTTGGACGTCAAGAAGCCGTTAAGGTTGACGATAAGGATGTGACAATTGTTTTGATTAAGAACCCAGTTGGGGCTAACCAAGTGATTCAAATGATGGGGTCAGACGATCAACCTTTCTCAGTCATTGCTTTGCTAAACGCGAACTACGCGGATGGTATTGATACAAGTTGGATTTGGGATACTGAATTTGAAGACTTGGCCAAGACAAAGATGCAAGCCATTTCAACTGGTGGGGAGCGTTACAAGGATTTGTATGTCCGCATTAAGATGGCCGGCTTTGGTGACCAACCGGTATATCAAGACCTATCTAAGATTGTGGCGGCCATTAAGGCGCAGCCAACGGAACACGTTTATGTTGCTGCAACGTACACAGCGATGTTGCAATTACGTGAGCAATTGAAGCAAGCTGGTTACATTAAAACTGGAATGGAGGGCTAACCGATGGCGGAATACACTTTACAAACAGCGCACCTTTACGGTGACTTGATGAATACGTATGGCGATTACGGAAATATCGTGGCCCTAACTTTCTATGCTAAGCAACTTGGTGTACAGGTTGAAACGGACATGGTTTCGCTTGGTGATGATTTTGATGATACCAAGTACGATTTTGTCCTCTTCGGTGGTGGACAAGACTACGAACAAATGGTCGTTACCAAGGACTTGCCAAGTAAGTCAGCAGCGATTAAGCGTTACATTGAAGCCGGCGGAACATTCCTTGGGGTCTGTGGAGGTTTCCAACTCCTTGGGGATTACTTCGTTTTAGCTGATGGTACCCGTGTTGAAGGGATCAAGGCGATGATGCATTACACTTTGAACCAACCAAATGGTCGTTTCATTGGTAATGTCACCATCGAAGATCCAACTAATGGTGATATTTACCATGGCTTTGAAAACCATCAAGGTCGAACATTCCTTGATGATAAGGAACGTCCTTTGGGGATGGTTAAGCAAGGTAAGGGTAACAATGGTGAAGATGGAGGAGAAGGTTTGGTCTATAAGAATACTTATGGGACTTACTTCCACGGACCTATCTTGACGCGTAATGGAAATCTCGCCTTACGGATGTTGCAAAAGATGCTTGAGCGTCGCTATCCCGATGTTGATTGGGCTAGTCGCGTTTCTGAAATCGAACCTGAATTCTATTAATAAAGACGAAAAACGCGCACAAATTTGTACGCGTTTTTTTTATAAAAAATTTTAGATGAAAGATATGAACACGGCATGAACTTTGTTTGCTAAAATGATATCTATACATTAATATATCTATATTATTTTGCAATTGATAGGAGAAACAATGGAATTTTTACATTTGATTGGTCGTTTTTGGACCAAAATGTTTACTTATAGTGAAGATGACTCACGAACTGAATTCTTCGTGGGATTCATTATGAATTTAATCTTGCTTATGTTGCTTTTCACCATTGTCTTAATCGTCGGTGATGAGCTATTGATTGACACTGATTTTTATGATGGCTTTTATGAAGCGTACGTGATTGCAGTCCCAATCGCTCAATTGGTATTCTTTATGGCATATATCAGTGCAGTTTGGCGCCGTTTACGGGATACACGTTTTAGTCCGTATTGGACTTTTGCAGTCATTGTACCCGTTTTGCAATTCGTGCCGTGGATTATGACGTTTTGGCATTCCGAATATTTAACAGATGAAAGTGACAATGTTTTTTTAGATGATGCCAGACAGGAAATTGATCCAGTTGTTTTTGATCGGCTTCAGTTGCAAGACGTTTATCCTGATGAGTTAGGTGCCGAGGTACTGGCTATTTATATCTATGGAATGCTGGAAGAGCTAAGTGATTACTATCGGGGTGTGGATACTGGTGACTTATCCACAGCGCTATACCACATGATGGTTGAGCATTTTGAATTAAAACAAGTGCGTATTCTGGACTTCATAAAGGAACTTGAAGAACACATCACGGAGGACGACGATCCATTTACCAAACGTGCCATGTCACGTGGACGTGAAAGTTATGTGTTGAGTTTGAATGACACTGACATTGAGATTATGGATAAGTATGTTAAGTTGTACAAAAGTGCTTTAGAACGTTATGGTGCAACGCAACAAGGTGGTTTGTCTACATACCATGAGAAGATGTATGCGCAATCTGACGTGCAAAAAGTGGCAGACGTTTCGGTAGATGATAAGGGTGGGATTCTGGATGTGACGTTTACCCCCTATGATGCAGATGTAGCAAGTGCGACGGTAGATGACGACGAATCCGATGAGTTTATCGAATCAGAATTGTTTGCGGAGCCAACCAATGATGGCGCTGATATAGAACAACAAACAAATGATTTGTTAGTTTCAGCGCTAGACTTAATTGATGGAATTGACATGACTTGGCAGGATATGTGGATTTTGTTCGATGATGCGATTGATGACGACGATTTAGCAGTGGATATTTGGAAACGTCAAGCTGATGGCCAAATTGTTTTGCTGACGCAACCGGCTAGTAAAGTACAGAATGGCAATATCCCAAGTATTCAAGCAAAGTTACGCCATGATGCTGAATTACTGAACTTGGAGGTTCAAGAAACGCAAACTGAACCATTCACGACGGCTTTATTACACTATGTTATGAAGGAAGGTGACGACGTTTCTGGTCGTTTGCAGTACGACTATACGCCTTGGCAAGATGCTGAAAATTTCACACAAAAAGATATTTTTAATTACTATTTGAATCAGACAACTGGGGCATTGTATGTTGAAGATACTACCCAGGATGAAGCTGCTATCACAGTTAAAGTAATGCAAGCATTTGATAATGCGCATAAGGCAGCCGAGAACAAAACGGTTGGGAATGAGCTTACTCCAAAGACTGAAGCGGAAGAAAATGGCGTTGATCAAGCCTTAAATGCGGTAGCGGTGCAAGGTGAAAAACGGATTAATGCGATTAGTAAAGATTGGCAAGAAGTCTGGTTGCTGTTCTTAACACATGAAGATGAGCGGTCAATCACACTCTGGTGGAAAAATTCAGAAGGGAAAGTGCTGTCTTTCCCACACTATGCCTATACCAGCGGCATGTCATTTGATGATCAGATGGATGTGAATATGGACTTGTCTGATATGTTGACCGAAGCGACAATTGCTTTAGCTGAGGCACAACAACCGGAGTTTGAAAATATGATGATCCATTGGGATAAAGATGATCGCGACAGGGTGCACGTAGAGTATTATTGTGATGATGTCGATTGGCATTCAGCACAATACAGTGACTATGATGTTACGAACTATTATATGGTTCAGACGGTTGGAGCAAACGCCATTGCTTATTTTACCAATGACTGGTCAAAGGATATGAAGAAAATACCTGAGTTAACAAGTTATGCCGAACGTTTTGCATCGCGTTGGTATAGTGTAAAGTAATCTAGGTCAACTGGAACATAAAAATAAAGACATTAAAGATGGATAACAAAATCATCGATGTTACGTATATAAAAATAGATGGGGGGTAAAAGTGAGTGATGGATGGATCCGATAAAAAAGCTTTTAGAACGTATGTTGAGGATGCTGAATTTGAAAAAGCCTACAGTATTGCTAGGAAGCTATCTAATGATATCGTGGAAGAGACTTTGACAAATATTTGTGCGGAAGAGACTGGTAATACAACTCATGCTATTGCATCTTCAGTTCTAGTGGTTTATTTTTATGTGCAATATTCTTTGTTCAAAGAAAAGAAGGCAGAGAAATATCATTATATCGATTTCTTAACGGCGGCCTTTCCGGCAGATTTTTTAATAGGCGATGGGTGTTATGCCATTGGCTGTTCTAGTATGAAGGAGGCATGTAAATTGGATCCGGACAATGTTGCTTATAAAGAGGACTTATTACACTATTACGATAGGGTTCCAGGGGATAAAGGGACATATTTAAGTGAAGAAGAAGCTAAAAGCATCAGGGAAGAAATTAACGCGCTTAATGGGTGATGAGGCTAATCGGCAATGCCCAGAAGCGCTTCGACCGATGCAGTTATGCCGAACGTTTTGCATCGTGTTGGTATAGCGTAAAGTAATCTAGGGTAGCAGAATCAATAAAAATAAAGCAGTTAAACAGATTGGGTGTTTAACTGCTTTTTTTCTATCCACAATTTGGTTATACTGTTAAATGAGTGTTAATCGGCAAAATTATCTATTAACACCGAAAGGAGTCAGGATGGCACAGTTGTTTTTCCGCTATGGCGCAATGGCCAGCGGTAAGAGTATTGAAATTTTAAAGGTCGCTCATAATTATGAGGTCCAACAACGCAATGTCTTGTTGTTAACGAGTGCGCTCGATAACCGGACTGAAGTCGGGGAAATTGCATCACGCATTGGTTTAACCCGACCAGCCGTTGCAATTACAGATCAAGATGATTTGTTTGCGTTGATTGATCAACAAGATGATATTGCGGCTGTGCTGATTGACGAAGCACAATTTATGACCAAGGAACAAGTTTTACAATTAACTCATGTGGTTGATGAATTGAACATTCCAGTGCTTACTTTCGGTTTGAAAAATGATGCCTTTAACAATTTATTCCCAGGATCAGAAGCACTTTTGATTTATGCGGATAAGATTGAAGAAATGAAGACGCTATGTTCATTTTGTGGTCGCAAAGCGACGATGAACTTGCGTTTAAATGATGGCTTGCCAGTTTATCAAGGGGCTCAAGTACAGATTGGTGGGGATGATTCATACTTACCGGTATGTCGCCGTCACTATAACCACCCGGATTTAGAGGCGATTGCCCGTCGCTCACAAGATACTGGTTTTACAGCAGCTGCAGAATTTAAATAGGAGAACAAACGATGGATGAAATTTTTGAACGACTACAGTCAGTCGTAGATCGTTATGATGAAGTGAATGAAATGCTTTCTGATCCAGATATCATTTCAGATACCAATCGTTTTATGGAATTGTCAAAGGAAGAAGGACAATTGCGTGAAACTGTTGAAGTCTTTAAGCACTACCAAGACGTTATTCAAGAAATCGCAGACGACAAGGAATTGTTGAATGAAGATTTGGATGCCGACATGGAAGAATTGACTAAGGGTGAGCTAAAGGAACTTGAAAGCGAAAAGTCTGAATTAGAAGAACGCTTGAAGATTCTATTGCTCCCTAAGGACCCCAATGATGATAAGAATATTATCATGGAAATCCACGGTGCGGCCGGTGGTGATGAAGGAGCTTTGTTTGCTGCGGACTTATACGAAATGTACAGCCGTTATGCTGAACGCCAAAACTGGAATGTTGAAGTCATTGATGAAAACAAGACTGAAATTGGTGGCTACAAAGAAATCGTTTTGATGATCACAGGAAACAATGTGTATTCAAAGTTGAAGTATGAAAACGGGGCGCACCGTGTGCAACGTGTGCCTGAAACTGAATCAGCTGGACGTGTTCACACATCAACTGCCACAGTTGGGGTAATGCCTGAATATGAAGACGTTGATATTGAAATTGAAGACAAAGACTTGCGTGTCGATGTTTATCGTTCATCAGGGGCTGGAGGACAGCACATTAACAAGACGTCATCTGCCGTGCGTATGACCCACTTGCCAACGGGAATCGTTGTGGCGATGCAAGACCAACGTTCACAACAACAAAACCGTGCCAAGGCGATGGAAATTTTGAAGACACGTGTGTACGATTACTATGCCTCACAAAACGAAGCTGAATATGCCGAAGAGCGTAAGACAGCCGTTGGTACTGGTGATCGTTCTGAACGTATCCGAACTTACAACTATCCTCAAAACCGTGTGACGGATCACCGCATTGGTTTGACTTTGAATAAGTTGGATCGCATTATGAACGGTGAATTAGACGACATCATTGATGCGCTTGTGATTGCTGATCAAACGGCTAAGCTTGAAGATTTGAAGCAAGGTTAAGCTATGTTTGATGAACAATGGACAATTCAAGCCGTCAGTGACTGGGGAAATTGGCAACTCGAACCATATGTCCATGACCAAGATGAACGCCAAGCGCAAATTGACTATCTCTTAACGGGGATGCTCGATTGGAACTATAATCAATTGGCGAATAATGCGAATACGATTTTGGAAGACGAACTTCGGCTACGTTTCATGGTCGCGGTGGATGCGATTAAAGGTGGTCAACCGGTGCAATATGCGCTCGGACACGCCGCTTTTTATGGTCGCGAATTCCAAGTCGATCGTCGCGTTTTGATTCCACGTCAAGAAACTGAGGAATTGGTGGATTGGGTTTTACGTGATCAACCAAAGAATTCAGCGCGAACGGTTTTGGACATTGGTACGGGTTCCGGCGCAATTGCTGTGACTATCGCAGCCGAACGACCAACATGGGAAGTAACAGCCAGCGATATTTCTAGCGAGGCCCTTGAGGTGGCGCAAGCCAATGCTAAACAATATGCACCGCAAGTTGGCTTTCTTCAAAGTGACCTTTTTGAAAATATTGAGGGTCAGTATGACGTGATTATTAGTAATCCGCCATACATCGCGGAAGATGAACGGGCTGTGATGGATGAAAGTGTGTTGAACTTTGAACCGGAACAGGCTTTGTTTGCTGAGGACCAAGGGTTGGCAATTTACGAAGCGATTGCTCCGGAATTGTTGGCGCATTTGAAGCCAAATGGGGAGGCTTACTTTGAAATTGGGTATCAGCAAGGACCAGCGCTCGTTGATCTCTTTAGTCAATTGCCAGTAACACAAGTAACATTGCAACAAGATATGAGCGGACATGACCGCATGTTGAAGGTTGCAAGAAGGGGGTAAGTATGGAAACTAAGATTTGGACACCAGACGAATTGCCAGCCGCAGTCCGAGCCATTAAGCGCGGATCGTTGGTCGCTTTTCCGACGGAAACCGTCTATGGCTTAGGCGCCGACGCTTTCAATGAGAAAGCCGTCGGAAAGGTCTACGCTGCTAAGGGACGCCCATCAGATAATCCGTTGATTGTCCATGTGGCTGACCCAGAGCAAATCGACACATTCGCGCAACGCAATGAATGGGCCGATAAGTTGATTAAGGCCTTTTGGCCGGGACCTTTGACGATGATTTTGCCGGTTAAACCTGGTGCTTTGTCATCAACGGTTACGGGTGGTTTGGACACTGTCGCCATTCGGATGCCGGATAATGACTTAACAAGAAGTTTGATCCGGGAAGCAGGCACACCTATCGTTGGGCCGTCAGCCAATACGTCTGGTCGTCCTTCACCAACAATTGCCCAACACGTCTACCATGACTTGCATGGAAAGATTTCGGGGATTTTGGATGGTGGGAGCACGCGCATCGGGGTTGAATCAACGGTGATTGACCTTTCTACAGATGTACCGACGGTTTTGCGTCCAGGGAAAATTACACCCGAGCAAATCGAAGCCGTGTTAGGCACGGAAGTGGAAGCCGGACAACACGCGGTGAAAGCTGATGAAGTGCCTAAAGCGCCTGGGATGAAGTATCGCCACTATGCACCAGATAAAGATGTGTATATGGTGACGGAAGATGAATGGACGCAAGCCATTATTTGGGCCCAATCACAATTGGAGCCGGTGGGCTTAATGTTGACGAATGATTTAATTGCTGAACATCAACTTTCAGGCATGGATTTTGTATGGTCATTAGGACCAGATACGGATTCAGCCGCAGCCAAGTTGTTCGCCGGATTACGTCATTTTGACGCACAGCCAAATGTGAACACGATTTTGGTCGCCAAAATGCCAGAGACATCAGCGAATGCTGCTTACAATAACCGTTTGAATAAAGCGGCCGGTGGGCAAGATGTTTCTGAATTGTTAGAAGACTAACGCACCTTTAGAGATAACGTACGGAAATAGCTGTATTTATTGCAGAAACATTGTATAATGTACGTATATTAATCTTTGGAGGGCTGATGCCAATATGACAAATTACCGTAGCTATGATCCTGAATTGTGGGAAGCCGTTGATCGAGAAGCAGATCGACAAGAACATAATATTGAATTGATTGCCTCTGAAAATATTGCCTCTGCTGGCGTTCGCGCTGCGCAAGGAAGTATCTTGACCAATAAGTACGCCGAAGGATATCCTGGAAAGCGTTACTATGGTGGAACTGAATTCATTGACCAAGTGGAACAACTTGCCATTGATCGTGCCAAGGAATTATTTGGTGCAGAATATGCGAATGTTCAACCTCACTCTGGTTCACAAGCCAACGCTGCGGTTTATGCGGCTTTGCTTGAAACGGGGGATGAAGTGCTTGGCATGAGTCTTGATGCCGGTGGGCACTTGACTCACGGGGCTGCGGTAAACTTCTCTGGTAAAGTTTACAACTTCCATGAATATGGATTGGATGAAAACGAATTGTTGGACTATGATCAAGTGCAAGCTTTAGCTGATGAATACCAACCAAAGTTGATTGTTGCTGGCGCGTCAGCTTACTCACGGATTATCGATTTTGATCGTTTCCGTAAGATTGCTGACTCAGTTGGCGCATACTTGATGGTTGATATGGCGCATATTGCCGGACTTGTTGCGGCTGGTGTACACCCATCACCAATCGGGATTGCCGATGTTGTGACAACGACAACCCACAAGACATTGCGTGGACCACGTGGTGGCTTGATCTTAGCCAACGAAGAACTTGGTAAAAAGTTGAATTCTGCAATCTTCCCTGGAACGCAAGGGGGACCTTTGGAGCACGTGATTGCTGGTAAAGCGGTTGCCTTCAAGGAAGACCAAGATGACAGCTTCAAGGCCTATGGCCGACAAATTATTGCGAATGCCTCAGCTATGGCTGAAGTATTCAATGCATCAAAAACGATCCGCGTTGTTTCGGGCGGAACTGACAACCACTTGTTTAACCTCGACCTAACTGAAACAGGCATTTCAGGTAAGAAGGCGCAAAACTTGTTGGATTCAGTTCACATTACAACAAACAAGGAAGCCATTCCAAACGATCCACGTAGTCCATTTATCACATCTGGTATCCGTATTGGAACGCCAGCGATTACAACACGTGGGTTCAAAGAGGCTGAAGCAGCACAAGTCGCTGAACTTGTGGTACGTGCTTTGGAGAATTCTGAGGATGCCGCTATTCTTGCCGAAGTTGCCGATGACGTACGGGCTTTGACGGATCGTTTTCCATTGAGTAAAATTGAACATGCTGAGTAGTGGCATGTAAAAACTAAAAAAGTTTGGAGAATGAACGTAATGAGTAATTTAACTGTGTTTGAACATCCTTTGATTCAACATAAACTAAGTATTATCCGTAACAAAGAGGTGGGAACAAAAGAATTCCGCGAGATCGTTGATGAAATTGCTTCATTGATGGCCTACGAAGTAACCCGTGACTTGCCAATGACGGAAGTGACGATTGAAACACCCGTAGCCACAACGGAACAAAAGACGTTAGCAGGTAAAAAGTTGGCGATTGTGCCAATTTTGCGTGCGGGTCTAGGGATGGTTGATGGAATTATGAAGTTGATTCCAGCGGCGCGTATTGGTCACATTGGTATGTACCGTGATGAAGAAACGCTTGAACCAGTTGAATACTTCGTTAAGTTGCCAGATGACATTGATCAACGTGAAGTTTTGCTTGTTGACCCAATGTTGGCAACTGGTGGATCAGCTGATATGGCGATTGACGCGTTGAAGAAGCGTGGTGCCAACAAGATTAAGCTGATTACACTTGTTTCTGCTCCAGAAGGGGTTGCGGCTGTCCAAAAGGCGCACCCGGATGTGGATATTTTCACAGCTAGTGTAGATGATTATTTGAATGAAGATGGTTACATCGTCCCTGGTTTGGGTGACGCTGGAGACCGTTTGTTCGGTACGCACTAATAAAAAATGCTTAAAAGCTTATCTCCTTGAGGTAAGCTTTTTTGAATTCTAAGCAACATTAAAGGCATAAACTGGTAGAATAGACCATATTAAGCAAACGAAAGAAGGATGTATAATGGCAGATTTTCAAGAATATGTAGCTGAGGCAAAACAACTTTTGGTATTGGCAACAGCCGTGAATGACCAACCTTCAGTGCGTGTGGTTGGTTTTGGACAAGATCCGGAGGTACCGAACCGTTTCTATGTCGTTTCAAAGCCTGATGTCGCTAAGGTGGCCCAAATTCAAGCCAATGATAAGGTTGCCTTTACAACCATGCCTGGTGCTGGTGGTAAGCGTATGTCATCAAACAAGGTGACGGCAAAACTTTCAGATAAGACTTGGTCAGATATTGAACCACTTTTTGCGGATAATAAGGGTTGGCATGCTGGTCATCCACACCCAGAAACTGAAACCATTTTGGAATTGAATTTTGATTCTGTGCTTTTGGATTCATTTGTTGAAGCCCCACAAGCAGTTGAATTTAAATAATTTTCTCTTGTACTTGTAAATCGGTTAACGTATACTCAATAGTAATGAAATGTGTCTTTAATTCAGCCCAGTGAGACTGAAAAGTTCAATACTCGAGTCCTGCTTTTTGCGTGGAATAAAATCGATTTGAATTTTAAGCTGGTGTTGTGTAAACGACACCAGTTTTTTTAGGCGCAAAAATAGGAGGAAGTTTTAAAAATGGCGGAAAATCAAAAAGATGTCGTTTTGGACGTCGATGACAAGCCCAAATTCGGACAGTGGATTGGACTTTCATTACAACACATGTTCTCAATGTTTGGATCAACAGTCTTAGTACCATTGTTGGTCGGCTTGAATCCCGGAATCGCGTTGTTCAGTTCGGGTGTCGGAACCCTTTTGCACATCTTGATTACCAAGAAGGAAATCCCTGCATACATGGGATCTAGTTTTGCCTTCATCGTGCCGATGATGTCACTGATGAAGACGACCGGGTATCCAGGTGTTGCCGCGGGAGTTATCTCTGTCGGGGTAATTTACTTAATTATCGCTGGGATTGTTGCGATGATTGGGACAAACTGGATTGATCGGCTTTTGCCCCCAATCGTGGTGGGCCCAATTGTCATGGTGATTGGATTGTCATTGGCGCCATCTGCGGCCCAATCAGCAACGTTGTTGAATGGCAAGTATGATATTCGTGTCTTTTTGGTTGCCATGTTAACGCTAGGTATTACGATTTTCTTCAATATGAAGCTCAAAGGTTTCTTGGGATTGATTCCTATTCTACTGGGGATTGTATGTGGTTATATTTTTGCCGTAATGTTTGGTTTGGTTGATTTCCAACCAGTTACGCAAGCAAAGTGGTTTGCGCTTCCAGCCTTTGATATTCCATTTGTTGACTACAAGCCACATATGTATTGGAATGCCATCATTGTCATGGCGCCGTTGGCTTTGGTAACGATTACTGAGCACATGGGTCACTTGATGGTCTTGGATGATCTAACTGGTCGTAACTACTTCAAGGAGCCAGGTTTGCAACGTACGCTGGCTGGTGACGGAGCTGCTTCAATCTTCGCTGGATTAGTTGGAGGACCTTCTGTGACTTCTTACGGTGAAAATATTGGGGTAATGGCCATTACTAAGGTCCACTCGGTTTATGTTTTGATGGGCGCAGCCATGTTTGCCATCTTGTTTTCCTTCGTTGGAAAGCTATCTGCATTGATTCAATCAATTCCAGGTGCCGTTACGGGTGGTATTTCATTCCTCTTGTTTGGCGTTATCGCTGCGTCAGGATTGCGTATCTTGGTCGACAACAAGATTGACTTCGATAAGAAGCGTAACTTGATGATTGCTTCTTCAGTTTTGGTTATCGGAATTGGAAATGCCTACCTTCAAGTTGGAACAGGTTCAGAAGTTGTGCAATTCTCAGGTGTTGCCATTGCGACGGTTTTGGGAATTATCTTGAACTTAATTTTGCCAAAGGAAGCTGCTTCAGAAGCTGACATGTAGCAAATTGCTTACAATCTATAAGAATAGAAAGGGCTTACATATTTGTAGGCTTTTTTTTATTGAAAAAAAGTTTGTGAAATAAATCACTAAAAACCTTGATGCTATCAACTTTCCAATATTCTTGGACATTTTTTGGCATTTTAGTCATTGAATTGCCAAGCAAATGGGCATAATATAGTGGTGTATTGCAGATGTGTGTGTGTTTCGGCGCCCGTGTGTCGGCGATTAAATTGGGAAAAAGGAGGTAACGTTCTGTGGACGAAAAAACCGCATCATTTGTTATTGCGGGACTGAAATTTGATCTGCCGGTTATCATTTCGATTACGGTGGCTATGGCGCTGGTATTTATTATCTGTGTCTGGATGGCGCACCGTCTCACAATGAAACCAACTGGTAAACAAAATGCGTTAGAAATGCTGATCGAATTCACAAATGGAATTGTTGATGGTAATCTACCTAATCAAACAGGTCGTGAGCTGAAATTCTTCTCATTTGTCCTATTCTCATTTGTGTTTGTAACAAATCAGTTAGGTTTAATTCTTCATGTGAATGTTGGAGGCGTAACTTTCTTAAAGAGTGCCACCTCTGACCCGCTGGTTGCATTTACCTTAGCGCTGATATCAATTGGGTTGTCCCATTTTTTGAGTGTTGATAAGGGTGGATTCAAAAAGTACGTGAAAAGCGTATACTTTAGTCCTTATGCTGCTTTGATGCCAATCAATTTAATCGATCAATTCACAAGCTTTATGACCTTAGGGCTTCGACTCTTCGGAAATATTTTCGCGGGTGAAATTGTGATGGGATTGATTTGGGAATTAGCCAAGTCATACGGTATCTTAACCATGGTGCCAGGTCTCATTTTGGCAGTCATTTGGATGGCCTTTTCATTCTTTATTGGTGCTATTCAAGCATATGTTTTCGTCGTTTTGACCAATGTCTATGTTGGCGAAAAGTTAGAATAGTTGTCTAGTCGTTTTTATATAAATCTCAGGAGGATGTTTTCATGACAGGAAGTATTGCAACAATCGGTGTAGGTCTTGCCGCAGCTGGAGCCGCCATTGGTGGAGGTATTGGTAACGGACTTATTATCTCAAAGATGCTTGAAGGGATGGCTCGCCAACCTGAACTTGAAGGAAAGCTACGTTCAAACATGTTCATTGGTGTTGCGTTGGTCGAAGCCGTGCCAATCATCACTATCGCGATTGCGTTCATGTTGTTTAGTAAGTAATTCAGTTATTGCGTGGAGGCCAACTAATTATGTTAAATCAAGTATTTTTCGCTGGTGCTAGCGATGGGTTGGCTTTGGGGAATATGTTATTTTTGTTAATTGCCTTTGTGATCTTGATGCTACTTCTTAAGAAGTTTGCATGGGGACCGGTAGTTAAGATGATGGATGACCGTGCAAATAAGGTTGCTCACGATTTGGACTCTGCAGAAGATGCTCGCCAACAAGCTGAAAAGCTTTCAAAGGAACGACAAGCCCAATTGACAGCAGCTCGGACTGATGCCAACACGATTGTCGCTGATGCGAAAAAGTCAGCTGACGCACAAGGTAAGCAAATTGTCGCAGACGCCCAAACAAATGCACAAACGATTAAAGATCGTGCTGCAACCCAAATTGAACAAGATCGTTCAGAAGCAATGACATCTGCTAAAAATGATGTTGCCGAACTGTCGGTAACGATTGCACAAAAGATTATTCAAAAGGAATTAAAGCTGGATGATCAAAAAGCATTGATTGATGCTTACATTGATGGGTTAGGAGAAAAATAATGGCCAAATTAACGAGCACCACTGTTGGTAAACGTTATGCAAAGGCTTTATTTGAACTAACACAACCGGAAGGCACGAGTGATGCAACATTAGCTGAGCTAATGACGATTGCCGATGTTTTTTCCGAAAATCCAGATTTAATGTCAGTTTTGACTTCAGTTAACATTCCTGAACCAGATAAACAGGCTTTGTTAAAGAGTTTAACGAAAGATGCGAGTGCCTTGGTACAACATCTTTTCGACTTAGTTTACGAAAATCGACGCATTGCCGATTTACCAATGATTATTCAACAATATAAAGTGTTGGTGGACCGTGAAAACGAGGTTGTTACAGCCAAAGTAACCACGGCAATTCCATTAGATGATGCCCAAACAGCGCGTCTATCTGATAAGTTGAAAGCATTATTTAAAGCACAAACGGTTGTGATTGAAAATGATGTTGATCCAAAAATCATTGGTGGCGTAAAAATTGAAGCAAATGATCGCGTTTTAGATGGCACGATATCGACAAAGTTAGCAAATATTCGCCAAAGCATTACTGACTAATAGAAAAGCACGAATGAATTAAGTAGAAAGAGGAACTGTTGAAATGAGCATTAAAGCTGAAGAAATCAGTTCTCTCATCAAAGAGCAATTAGCCAACTACGAAGATAAGCTAGATGTCAAAGAGACAGGAACTGTTACCTATGTTGGTGATGGGGTTGCCCGTGTCAATGGCTTAGATAACGCCCTTGCTGGTGAACTAGTGACCTTTGAAAGTGGCACTTACGGTATGGCACAAAACCTTGAATCAGACGATGTTGGAATTATTGTTTTGGGTCGTTATGATGATATTCATGAAGGTGATACCGTTACTCGTACAGGCCAAGTTATGGAAGTGCCTGTTGGTGAGGAACTAATTGGACGTGTTGTGAATACGTTGGGTCAACCAGTGGATGGATTGGGACCAATCCATACAACTAAGACTCGTCCGATTGAAGCCAAAGCCCCAGGGGTTATGGATCGTCAATCGGTTTCAGAGCCTTTGCAAACTGGAATCAAGTCAATTGATGCCTTGGTACCAATTGGCCGTGGACAACGTGAATTGATTATTGGAGATCGTAAGACTGGTAAGACATCAATTGCGATTGATACGATTTTGAACCAAAAGGATCAAGACGTGATTGCGATTTACGTGGCAATCGGTCAAAAAGATTCAACTGTTCGTACGCAAGTGGAAACTTTGCGTCAACTAGGTGCCTTAGATTATACAATTGTTGTGACTGCCGGTCCTTCTGAACCTGCACCACTATTGTATCTTGCACCATATGCTGGTGCTGCTATGGGTGAAGAATTCATGTACAACGGAAAGCACGTGTTGATTGTGTATGATGATCTATCAAAGCAAGCAACGGCTTACCGTGAGCTGTCATTGATTCTTCGTCGTCCACCTGGCCGTGAAGCCTATCCTGGTGACGTGTTCTATTTGCACTCACGTTTGCTAGAACGGGCTGCTAAGTTATCAGATGATTTGGGTGGTGGGTCAATGACGGCCTTGCCAATCATCGAAACACAAGCTGGAGACGTTTCAGCCTATATTCCAACGAACGTTATTTCTATCACTGATGGACAGATTTTCTTGGATGCTGATGCGTTCTACGCTGGTAATCGTCCAGCCGTTGATGCGGGAACTTCTGTTTCTCGTGTTGGTGGAGATGCGCAAATTAAGGCCATGAAGAAGGTTGCGGGAACGTTACGTTTGGATTTGGCTTCATATCACGAATTGGAATCATTCGCGCAATTCGGTTCTGATTTGGATGAGGCAACGCAAGCTAAGTTGGCTCGTGGACGTCGTACTGTTGAATTGCTTAAGCAACCATTGCATGCGCCAATGCCTGTTCAAGATCAAGTTATTGTCTTGTACGCTTTGACTCATGGTTACTTGGACGATGTTGCAGTTGATGATATCCCACGTTTCGAATCAGAATTGATTAGTGCAATGCACGCCTCACACAGTGATTTAGTCGATACGATTGTGCAAACATCACAACTACCTGATACAGATCAGTTGGATGCAGCAATGAAACAATTTAAGTCAACTTTTACTGCAAGTGAGAGTGAGCAATAGTGAAGGAGGGCAATTATGGCAGCTTCTTTGCAAGAAATTCAACATCGCATTGAATCAACGAAAAGCACCCGTCAAATCACGAGTGCGATGCAAATGGTCTCGACATCAAAATTGTCAAAAATCCAACGTTCTGGGAATGGTTACCGCGTGTACGCAAAACGTCTTTCTGACGTTGTTGCTCACTTGGCTAACGCTAACATTTCCAACGTTAAAGGGACTTTACTAGATAAGCGTGACGTTAAAAAAGTCGGCTTTTTAGTGATTACATCAGATCGTGGTTTGGTTGGGGGTTATAACTCAACTTTGATCAAAGCGGTCATGAGCGAATTGGAAGCACGTCATTTGTCAAAGGATGATGTTGTGATTCTCGCCGTTGGTGGGAATGGGGCTGACTTCTTTAAGAAGCGTGGTTTCAATGTTGCTTATGAATATCGTGGTGTGTCAGATGTTCCTGATTTCGTGGAAGTAAGTGAAATCGTAAAGATGGTTACGGCCATGTACGATAACGAAGTGTACGATGAGCTTGTGATTGCTTATCAACACTTTGCAACACGTATTTCAAATGAAGTTAAGATGGAACAAATTTTGCCGGTTGATACGACAAAATTGACGGCTGATGGCAACGAGTTGAGCGCAGAATATGACATGAATCCATCACCTGAAAAGATTTTGGAAACTGTCTTGCCCCAATATGCCCAAAGCTTAGTCTATGGTGCCATTTTGGATGCCAAGACGGCGGAACATTCTGCATCAGTTAACTCAATGTCTTCAGCATCTGATAATGCTAAAGACGTGATTGATAGTTTGGAATTGCATTATAATCGTGCACGTCAAGCTGCTATCACGACTGAAATTACCGAAATTACCGGTGGTATGGCAGCGCTTGAATAGCTGTCACCAAGGTGTGTAGCAGTTACAGAAAGGAAACGACAATGAGTACCGGACAAATTGTTCAAATCATTGGGCCTGTGGTCGATGTTGCTTTCCCATCAGGTACGGATTTGCCTGCTATCAACAATGCCTTAAAGGTTGATCGTGGTGCAGACAAAGAAGACCTTACAGTTGAAGTATCTTTGGAACTTGGAGATGGTGTTGTACGTACAATTGCCATGGATTCAACTGATGGTTTGCAACGTGGTATGCAGGTTACCGATACAGGGGCGCCAATTGAAGTCCCTGTTGGAGATGATACGCTTGGACGTATGTTCAACGTGTTAGGTGAAACAATCGACAAAGGACCACAATTTAGTCCTGATGCCGAGCGTATGCCAATTCATCGTGAGGCACCCGCCTATGATGAACTTGCCACTTCAACAGAAGTTTTGGAAACAGGAATTAAAGTTATCGATTTGCTAGCCCCATACATTCGTGGTGGAAAGACCGGATTGTTTGGTGGAGCTGGAGTTGGTAAAACAGTTTTGATCCAAGAATTGATTCACAACATTGCCCAAGGGCATAATGGTATTTCTGTCTTCACTGGTGTCGGAGAACGTACCCGTGAAGGTAATGATATGTACCACGAAATGAAGGATTCAGGAGTGCTTAAGCAAACGGCCATGGTTTATGGTCAAATGAATGAGCCTCCTGGTGCTCGTATGCGTGTTGCGTTGACTGGTTTGACCATGGCGGAATACTTCCGTGATGAGAAACATCAAGACGTTTTGTTGTTCATCGACAACATCTTCCGTTTCACACAAGCCGGATCTGAAGTGTCAGCCTTGCTAGGTCGTATTCCATCAGCCGTTGGTTACCAACCAACATTGGCTACTGAAATGGGACAATTGCAAGAGCGAATCACTTCAACCAAGAATGGGGCGATTACATCAATCCAAGCCGTCTATGTCCCAGCGGATGATTATACTGACCCCGCTCCGGCCACGACATTTGCGCACTTGGATGCAACCACTAACTTGGAACGTTCTTTGACACAACAAGGAATTTATCCAGCCGTTGATCCGTTGGCTTCTACGTCAACTGCCTTGACGCCTGAAATTGTTGGTCAAGAACACTACGAAGTGGCAACCGAAGTGCAACACACTTTGCAACGTTACCGTGAATTGCAAGACATCATTTCTATTTTGGGAATGGATGAATTGTCTGATGAAGAAAAGACAATTGTTGGACGCGCACGTCGTATCCAATTCTTCTTGTCACAACCATTCTCTGTTGCGGAAACCTTCACTGGAATCCCAGGAGAATACGTTAAGGTTGAAGATACTGTACGTAGCTTTAAGGAAATTTTGGAAGGTAAGTATGACCAATATCCTGAAGATGCGTTCCGTAACGTGGGAGCAATTGAACAAGTTCCAGAAAAAGCCAAGCAAATGGCGCAAAATTAGATAGGCGGAGTTGACTATGGCAGAAGATAAACACAGCTTTAAAGTAGCCGTTGTCACGCCTAATGGTGAAGTTTATGATTATCCGAATGCGACATTGGCCGTGTTACACACGACTGATGGGGCACTGGGAATCATGGCGAACCATAATCCGGTTATCTCAGCATTGTCAACAAACGAAATGAAAATTGAAAATAAGGATGAAAACTACGAAGAACGCCTAGCGGTCAACGGTGGTTTTGCTGAGTTTTCAAACAACACATTGACGATTGTTGCGGATGCAGCTGAAAAGGCAGAAGAGATTGACGTTCATCGTGCTGAAGAAGCACGTGATCGCGCTCAACGTCGACTTCGGGAGGCACACGATCAACGTGATCAGCAATTAGCTGAAGCTGCGTTGTTGCGTGCGGTGACGCGAATTCATGCGGCAACTGGAAAATAAATTTATAGCAAAGGTTTCTCTAACTTTAGAGAAACCTTTTTTGTTTGGGTGTATACTAGGATTTAGAAAAAGGGAGGTACCTATGAAAAATAAAGGTATGTTAGCAATTGGCATTGGTCTGGTTGTGTTATTTGTTGGTGGATGTGTTGCGGCATATTCATTAGGTGCCACCAAACCACAAGATCAAGTGAAGACAAAGCATGCAGCGCAACTCCCTAAGTCGGCAACGCCAGATAATTCAAATCTAATTCTGGTAAATAAAAAGCACCCATTAAAGCATGAATTAGGGTTTAAGCAAGCTGAGATGAACGGTATTACCATTAGTCAAACCATTCAACAACCCTTGGAAAACTTTATGAATGGTGCTAAAGCGGCGGGATATCCAGCAACACTGGTGTCCGGATATCGTTCCAAAGCCTATCAAGAACAGGTGTTTAATCAAAACTATGAGCAAAATCTTAGTCAAGGAATGTCACATGATGAAGCCTTGAAGGCAACCAAGGGAGTTATTCAAACGCCTGGTTCCAGTGAACATGAGACCGGCTTAGCAGTAGATGTGATGACCAATCAATATTGGGATAAGTACCATAACCTAGAGGCAAAATCAGATCAGACGGCCGGTCAAAAATGGTTAATTAAACATGCACCTGAATATGGGTTTGTTTTACGTTACGTGAAAAGACCTGAAGGTCGTAAAAGCACGGGAATTGATTATGAAAGTTGGCATTTCCGTTACGTGGGCGTAGAAAACGCCAAGTATATGACAAAACACCATTTGACCCTGGAACAATATGATCAAATGATTAAAGACCAACACCAAAATTAGATTCAGCGACAAAACTATCTCGCATGTTTCTTTTTTTTGGTAGAATGGTAAACATAGTATTAGCGAGAAAGTAGGACGAAATCAATGATTGTATTATCGGGAACAATTGGAGCTGGGAAAACCAGTCTCACCACAATGCTAGCTGAGCATTTGGGTAGCAATGCCTACTACGAATCAGTGGATGACAATCCAATTTTGCCATTGTTTTATGATGATCCAAAGCGCTACGGTTTCTTATTGCAAAATTATTTTTTGAATAAGCGTTTGGAAAGCATTAAAGAAGCACAAACGAGTCCTTTGAATGTCATCGACCGGTCCATTTATGAAGATCGGCTTTTGTTTCAGTTAAACGCTGATTTAGGACGTGCCACACAAATCGAAGCTAGTACCTATAGCGATTTGTTGAACAACATGATGGAACAAGTCGACACATCCTCCGATGCACACACTAAGGATCCAGATTTGTTGATTCATATTTCAGTGAGCTTTGAAACCATGCTTGAACGCATTAAGCGTCGCGGACGTGATTTTGAACAAATTGAAAATGATCCATCATTGTACGAGTACTACAAAGAACTCACTGAACGTTATGCGAAGTGGTTTGAAGAGTACGACCGCTCACCAAAGTTACAAATTGACGGTGACAAATATGATTTCGTTGAAGATGAAGCCGCAGCTCAAGCAGTCTTAAAGCAAGTTGATGATGCTTTAGCTGAGTTAAATCTAAAGGTCTAAAGCCAAAGGAGAAGAGTAGATGATTGATTTAAAATATATCCGTAATAATCCAGAATTCGTTAAAGAACGTTTGGCAACTCGTGGAGTTGATCCAGAACAAATCGATGAATTGCTAGCAGCAGATGCAAAGCGACGTGAAATTTTGGTCCAAACTGAAGAACTAAAGGCGCGTCGTAACAAGGTTTCTGATGAAATTGGTCTTAAGAAGCGGAACAAGGAAGATGCTTCAGACGTTATTGCTGAAATGCAAAGTGTTTCTGCCGAAATCAAGACGTTGGATGAACAAGTTGAACAATTGGATGAAAAGATTGAACACATTGCATTGCGCTTGCCTAACATGCCAAATGAATCAATTCCTGTTGGTCCAGATGAAGACGCCAATGTTGAAGATTACAAGGTTGGTGAAACCACAACCTTTAACTTTACACCAAAGCCTCATTACGAAATCGGTGGAGATCTTGGTATTTTAGACTTTGAACGTGCCGGTAAGGTTTCAGGATCACGTTTTGTCTATTACGTAGGTCAAGGGGCTCGTTTGGAACGTGCCGTTTATAACTTCATGTTAGACGAACACGAAAAAGAAGGTTACACCGAAATGATTCCACCATACATCGTCAAAGACGAAGCAATGTATGGAACTGGACAATATCCAAAATTCCGTGACGATGCTTACCGTGTCGGTGCCGAAGAAGGAATGACGTTGATTCCAACGGCGGAAGTGCCATTGACAAACTACTACCGCGATGAAGTGATTGATGCGGATAAGTTGCCAATTTCAGTCACTGCTTTGACACCAGCCTTCCGTGAAGAAGCTGGATCAGCTGGACGTGATACGCGTGGCTTGATTCGTATGCACCAATTCAACAAGGTTGAAATGGTTAAGTTTGCTAAGCCAGAACAATCATATGCTGAATTAGATAAGATGGTGGCGAATGCTGAAAACATCTTGAAGAAGCTTGATTTGCCATATCATGTGATTACACTTTCAACTGGAGATATGGGATTCTCAGCGGCAAAGACACATGATTTGGAAGTCTGGATGCCAGGGCAAGATCAATACCGTGAAATCTCATCTGTTTCAAATACAGAGAGTTTCCAAGCTCGTCGTGCACACATCCAATATCGTGATGAAAATGGTAAGTTACAATATGTACACACGTTGAACGGATCAGGTTTGGCTGTTGGACGTGCGGTCGCAGCTATTCTTGAAAACTACCAAAACGAAGATGGTACAGTGACTGTACCGGAAGTGTTGGTACCATACTTTGGCGCTGAAAAGATTGTGCCAGAAGCTGAATTACACTAAAATGCAAAAGCATCCTGTTTTCAGGGTGCTTTTTTGTGTTTTAAAAAATAAATCAACAAAAGTTATTGACTTTGATTGGTGGGCTTGGTATGATAATTAAGTTGTTTCGGGGAGTGCCTTGAAAAAACAAATGCCATGCGGATGTGGCGGAACTGGCAGACGCGCTGGATTTAGGTTCCAGTGCCTTCGGGCGTGCAGGTTCGATTCCTGTCATCCGCATTTTGATGCCGACTTAGCTCAGCTGGCAGAGCACTTCACTAGTAATGAAGGGGTCGCTGGTTCGAATCCAGTAGTCGGCATTTTCATATTTATCATATGAATGGTATTTGCACCTATAGCGCAATTGGATAGAGTGTCTGACTACGAATCAGAAGGTTGCAGGTTCGACTCCTGCTAGGTGCATTACAACGATTAACGTCGTTGTCTATAATTGAATATTTTGCACCTATAGCGCAATTGGATAGAGTGTCTGACTACGAATCAGAAGGTTGCAGGTTCGACTCCTGCTAGGTGCATATCATTCTCAAAACCATCAAGTTACTTGATGGTTTTTTGTTGTCGTGTTTGAAGTTGAGTTTGACTAATGTTGACATTAAAGAAATAGATGCTTATAATTGTTGTCAATCTTAGTCAAAGGAGGCATGATGATGGCTGATCGCAGTATGGCTGATTGCATCGAAGATTATTTAAAAGAGATCTTAAGTGATGTCGATCAAATCGAACTAAAACGTTCTGATATTGCAACACGTTTCAACGTTGTGCCTTCGCAAATCAACTATGTGATTAAGACGCGGTTTACCTTGCAAAATGGCTATTTGGTCGAATCTAAACGTGGCGGTGGTGGTTATATCCGCATTGCCAAAGTGACGATGGGACCAGATGCTCACTTCATTGAGGAACTTTTGCAAGATTTACCAAGTCAGGTGACGGTCAAACAGGCTAATGATATTTTGACGTGTCTCACACGGGAACATGTCTTAACTGAACATGAAAAATGTTTGGTCGAGACATTATTGAGTAAGGAGACATTAGGAGTGCTGGCCATGCATGATGCACAGGCACAGTTACGGGCACGTTTATTGAGTCAACTACTAAATCGGTTACGATTTGAAAGTGAGCGTGAATAATATGGAAAAAGAATTAACAGAAAGCGCCAAGACAGTTCTGATTTTAGCGCAAGAACAAGCAAAGTATTTTAGACATCAAGCGGTCGGGACCGAACATTTGTTGTTGGCCCTTGCCATGGAACGTCAAGGAGTTGCCGGTAAGGCCCTTGAAAAAGCAGGCGGATATGAAGATGAAATCCGTGAAGAAATTGAATTAAACATCGGTTATGGTAATTTGAACCGTGCCGCCGAAGCTGGTTACTTACCATATTCACCAAAAGCAGCCGAAATGTTGCAATTGGCAGCCCAACAAGCTGATGAATATGGGCAAGAACGTGTTGGAACTGAAGATATTTTGTTGGCCCTTTTGTCTGACGAAACGATTTTAGCGACACGGATGTTGCATAATCTTGGTGTGAATAATGCTGAGTTACGCCGTTCATTAATTAGCCAACTCGGTTTAACACCTAAGGAACGTAAACACGGGCGTCAAAACCGTGGTAACCGCAACCAACAAGCTCAAGAAGAAGGAACGCCACTCTTGGATTCGCTTGCGCGTGATTTAACGGCACAAGCGCGTGAGCAAAAGATGGACCCGGTTATTGGTCGTGATGAAGAGATTAAACGCACGATTCAAATTTTGTCACGTCGTACCAAGAATAATCCAGTTCTTATTGGAGAGCCTGGTGTGGGTAAGACGGCAATCGCTGAAGGGTTAGCCCAAAAGATGGTTGCCCATGAAGTGCCTGATGATTTGGCCAACAAGCGTTTAATGATGCTTGATATGGGATCATTAGTTGCTGGAACGAAATTCCGTGGGGAATTTGAAGAACGTGTTAAAAAGATTCTGGATGAAGTTCGTGAAGACGGACATGTTGTGTTGTTCATTGATGAATTACACACGTTGATGGGTGCTGGTGGCGCTGATGGTGCGATTGAAGCTTCTGATATTTTGAAGCCAGCTTTGGCACGTGGTGAATTGCAAACCATTGGGGCAACCACGTTAGATGAATACCAAAAGTATGTTGAAGCAGATGCAGCTTTGGAACGTCGCTTTGCCAAGGTGCAAGTCGAAGAACCATCTGTATCTGAATCAATTGAAATTTTGAAGGGTCTTCGTCCGCGTTACGAAGAGTATCATCAAGTGGCGATTACCGATAAGGCGATTGAGAATGCTGCTAGCTTATCAGATCGCTATGTCAGTGACCGTTTCTTACCAGATAAGGCAATTGATTTGATGGATGAAGCGGCAGCTAAGGTCCGGATTGAAGAATCTGGACACAAGACGCCATTAGCTATGCTTCAAGATGAATTGAAAGAAATTCAAAAGACAAAGACGCAGGCCATTGAAGACCTTGATTTTGAAACCGCAGCTAAACTTCGCCAAGATGAATTAGATCAAAAAGCGGCTATTGAAGATTATCAAGAAAAGCATGCTGCACCTGAAGGAGTAACACCGCAGTATGATTTGAAGGTAACAGAGCATGATGTTAACGAAATTTTAGCCGAACAAACTGGCATTCCGTTGACTCAAATGGAAGAGTCTGAGCAGGCACGCTTGTTGAACTTGGAAAAGGTTTTGCATGAACACGTGGTGGGGCAAGATGAAGCAATTTCAGCTGTCTCTCGTGCCATTCGTCGAGCACGTTCAGGTTTGAAAGATCCAAATCGTCCAATCGGAACCTTTATGTTCCTTGGGCCAACCGGAACGGGTAAGACTGAGCTTGCCAAGACGTTAGCTGAAGCCATGTTTGGGTCTAAGGAAAACATGATTCGGGTTGATATGTCTGAATATCGTGAAGCGTACTCATCAAGTCGGTTGGTTGGTTCTGCGCCAGGATATGTTGGTTACGATGAGGGTGGCCAATTGACTGAACAAGTACGTCGTCACCCATACTCAGTTGTATTGTTAGATGAAGCTGAAAAAGCGCATCCTGATATTTACAACTTGATGTTGCAAGTCTTTGATGAAGGTTTCTTGACGGATGCCAAGGGACGTAAGGTCGACTTTAGAAATACCATTATTATCATGACGTCAAATCTTGGGGCAACTCGGATTCGTGATGAAAAGAAGGTTGGTTTCGGTGCGACATCAGCTAGTGATGACTATGAAGCCATGAAGCAAATGGTGAATGAATCAGTGAAGGAGTCATTCCGTCCTGAATTCATCAATCGAATTGATGAAGTGGTGGTCTTCCACAGTTTGACGAAGCCACAAATTCACCAAGTCGTTAAGTTGATGGCTGATGAATTGTTGGATCGTGTTAAGGAACAAGGTGTTGATGCTAAGATGACGCCCGCCGCCATTGATGTCGTAGCTGAAGCTGGATACGATGAAGAGTATGGTGCGCGCCCAATTCGCCGTGCCTTACAAACGCAAGTTGAAGATAAACTGTCTGAAGAGTTACTTTCTGGTAAGGTAACGACTGATGATCAAGTTGTGATTGGTGCCAAGCAGGGTGCAATTACAATTACGGTAAAAGCAAAAAATAAGGTAAAAACACCAGTTGAAGCCTAAATTTCCCAAAGAGCAAATGAAGATGACCAGAGCTTGTCTTTATTTGCTTTTTATTGTACAATAACAGTTAGTTTTAATTGTGTATAAAAAATGTAGCTCGGTTGGAAATATTGTCCCAATCAAGTTAACGAATAGAAAGACGGAAGCATTTTTAAAAATTGGGGATGCTTCTTGTCTTTTTTGCGCTTAAAATGCGATTTTTCGGGGTCGTTTCGGTGCATTGTAACACAATTGTAAGAAACGATCGCACACAATTAGCCAAATCAAAGTGAGGTGGAGAACTTGGTAGGAACGCTTGTAAAATACGGTAAGCACCGTGTTCGTCGTAGTTATGCGCGAATTAAGGATGTCCTTGATTTGCCAAACTTGATTGAAATTCAAACGGATTCATATAACTGGTTCTTGGATGAAGGATTGCGCGAAATGTTCACAGATATTTTGCCAATTGAAGATTTCCAAGGAAAGTTGTCATTGGAATTTGTGGACTATAAGCTCATGGAGCCTAAGTACACAGTTGAAGAAGCACGTAACCACGATGCAAATTATTCAGCACCATTGCACGTAACGCTACGTTTAACGAATAAAGAGACTGGTGAAATCAAATCCCAAGACGTTTTCTTTGGTGATTTCCCATTAATGACACCTCAAGGAACCTTCATTATTAATGGTGCCGAACGTGTTATTGTTTCTCAATTAGTACGTTCTTCAGGTGTTTATTATAATGAAGAAGCTGATAAGAACGGTCGTCCAATCTTTGGTACAACTTATATTCCAAGCCGTGGTGCATGGCTTGAATATGAAACAGATGCCAAGGGTCTTGACTATGTTCGTATCGATCGTACGCGTAAGTTGCCTATGACTGAATTGGTCCGTGCCCTTGGATTCGGTTCTGACTCAGAAATCTTGCAACTTTTGGGGGATCAATATGATTCAATTAATTTGACCCTTGATAAGGATGTTCATAAGGACATCAATGATTCACGTGTTGAAGAAGCTTTGAAGGACGTTTACGAACGTTTGCGTCCAGGTGAACCTAAGACAGCGGATTCATCTCGTTCATTGCTAACAGCCCGTTTCTTTGACCCACGTCGTTATGACTTGGCGCCAGTGGGACGTTACAAGATGAACAAAAAGCTTTCATTGAAGTCACGTTTGATCGGTTTGACGCTTGGTGAAACATTAGCTGATCCAGATACTGGTGAAATTTTGTTCGAAAAGGGTACTGTTATCGATAAGAAGGTTATGGGCGTTTTGGCACCATACCTTGATCGTGAAGACTTCAAGATTGAAGAACATATTCCTTCTGATGATGCCGTTGTGACAAAGCCTATGCTTGTACAACGTATCTTGGTTCAAGATCCTAACGATCCTGAAAATGTCCTACCTATGATTGGTAACGGACACTTTGACGAATCAGTTCGTGATCTACAACCTGCTGATATTATTGCCGGAATGAACTACTTCTTGAACCTACAAATGGGTATCGGTCAAACTGACGATATCGATCACTTGGGTAACCGTCGTGTTCGTCGTGTTGGAGAATTGCTCCAAAACACATTCCGTATCGGTTTGAGCCGTATGGAACGTGTGGTTCGCGAACGTATGTCAATTCAAGATCCTGACACTGTGACACCACAACAATTGATCAACATTCGTCCAGTTGTTGCGGCAACCAAGGAATTCTTTGGTTCATCACAATTGTCACAATTCATGGATCAAACGAACCCATTGGGTGAATTGACTAACAAGCGTCGTTTGTCAGCCCTTGGACCTGGTGGTTTGACACGTGACCGTGCCGGATATGAAGTTCGAGACGTTCACTATACACACTATGGTCGTATGGACCCAATTGAAACGCCTGAAGGACCTAACATCGGGTTGATCAATTCATTGGCCACATATGCCCGTGTTAACCGTTATGGTTTCATCGAAACACCATACCGTCGTGTTTCATGGGATAACCATAAGGTGACTGATAAGATTGATTACTTGATGGCCGATGAAGAAGATAACTTCGTCGTGGCACAAGGTAACTCAGTCTTGAATGATGATGGTTCATTTGCAACTGACACTGTTTTGGCCCGTCATGGTGACGAAAACATGGAAGTTTCAATTGAAGATGTCGACTATATGGACGTTTCACCTAAGCAAATGGTTGCCGTTGCCACGGCCGCAATTCCTTTCTTGGAAAACGATGACTCAAATCGTGCCTTGATGGGAGCCAACATGCAACGTCAAGCGGTTCCTTTGATCAATCCACATGCACCATTAATTGGTACTGGGATTGAATACAAGGCTGCCCACGACGCTGGTGTTGCCGTTGTTGCTGCTTACTCTGGAACTGTTGAATACGTTGATGGACGCGAAATCCGTATCCGTCGCGAAGATGGTTCACTAGATAAGTACAAGTTGATGAAGTTCCGTCGTTCAAACGCTGGAAAGAACTATAACCAACGCCCAATCGTTAAAATTGGCGACAAGGTTGATGCTGATGAAGTAATTGCTGACGGTCCATCAATGGAACAAGGTGAATTGGCATTGGGACAAAACCCATTAGTTGCCTTTATGACTTGGCAAGGATATAACTTCGAAGATGCCATCATCATCAACGAACGTTTGATTCGTGATGATGTTTATACGTCAATTCACATTGAAGAATATGAATCAGAGGCCCGTGATACAAAGCTTGGCCCTGAAGAGTTTACACGTGAAATTCCAAATACTGGTGAAGAACAACTTCGCGATTTGGATGAACGTGGTATTATCCGTATCGGAGCTGAAGTTGAAGATGGTGACATCTTGGTTGGTAAGGTAACACCTAAGGGTGTGACTGAACTTTCAGCTGAAGAACGATTGCTTCACGCTATCTTTGGTGAAAAGGCCCGTGAAGTCCGTGATACATCATTGCGTGTTCCTCACGGTGGAGGCGGAGTCGTTCAAGACGTTCGTATCTTCACACGTGAAAACGGTGATGAACTGTCACCTGGTGTTAACATGATGGTTCGCGTCTACATTGCCCAACGTCGTAAGATTCAGGTTGGTGACAAGATGGCCGGACGTCACGGTAATAAGGGTACAGTTTCAATGGTTGTTCCTTCAGAAGATATGCCATACCTACCAGATGGTACCCAAGTTGACATTATGTTGTCACCAATGGGTGTGCCTTCTCGTATGAATATCGGACAAGTGCTTGAATTGCACTTGGGAATGGCTGCTCGCGAACTTGGTATCCACGTCGCTTCTCCTGTCTTTGACGGGGCGCGTGACACAGATATCTGGGATGCCGTTGAAGAAGCTGGTTTGCCAGGAGATGGTAAGACAGTCTTGTACGATGGTCGTACTGGTGAAGCCTTTGACAAGCGTATTGCTGTCGGAGTTATGCACTATATGAAGTTGGCCCACATGGTCGACGATAAAATTCACGCCCGTTCAATCGGACCTTACTCACTTGTTACGCAACAACCACTTGGTGGTAAGGCGCAATTCGGGGGACAGCGTTTCGGTGAAATGGAAGTTTGGGCGCTTGAAGCTTATGGTGCTGCACACACCCTTCAAGAAATCTTGACTTACAAGTCCGATGACGTTGTTGGACGTGTAAAGACTTATGAAGCCATCGTTAAGGGTGAACAAATTCCAAAGCCAGGTGTACCTGAATCATTCCGAGTTTTGGTTAAGGAATTGCAAGCCCTTGGTCTTGATATGAAGGTCCTTGATGCAAATGAATCTGAGATTGATTTGCGTGATTTGGATGAAGAAGAAGGTGACGACGCGGTTGTTGATTTAAAGAAGAAGCGCGTTGAAACTGATGATGCAGAAGATGCTGCTGAAACTTCTCCTGATGCGCAAGGTGTTGCAAACACTAACGATCAAGAAGATTAATGTCTAATCGACTAAATTAATGTCTTCTGGTTTAGCGAGAGCTAAGCCTGTAGGCATGAGCGTTGCCATTATGTCAGCATTCATGCTTGCAGGTTTAGTCCGCTAAACTGGATTGTCTATGAACCTATGAAAGGGGTCAAACCATTGATCGATGTCAATAAGTTTGAAAGCATGCAAATTGGGTTGGCAAGTCCCAACAAAATTCGTAGCTGGTCTTATGGTGAAGTAAAAAAGCCCGAGACAATCAATTATCGTACGTTAAAGCCCGAAAAAGATGGGCTTTTCGATGAACGTATCTTTGGACCTACTAAAGATTACGAGTGTGCCTGTGGTAAGTATAAGCGTATCCGTTATAAGGGTGTCGTTTGTGATCGTTGTGGTGTCGAAGTCACAACTTCTAAGGTCCGTCGTGAACGTATGGGTCACATTGAATTAGCCGCTCCCGTATCACACATCTGGTACTTCAAGGGAATTCCATCACGTATGGGATTGGTTTTGGATATGTCACCACGTTCATTGGAAGAAATCATTTACTTTGCGTCATACGTTGTTACTGAACCTGGTGATACACCTTTGACTGAAAAGCAAATTATTTCAGAACGTGAATACCGTGAATTAAAGCAAGAGTACGGTAACGGCTTTGAAGCCGGTATGGGTGCTGAAGCAATTAAGACACTGTTGTCTCACGTTGACGTAGATGCTGAAGTTAAGCAACTTAAGGCTGATCTACGTGAAGTGACTGGTCAAAAGCGTGTGCGTGCGGTTCGCCGTTTGGACATCTTGGAAGCCTTTGCCACTTCTGGAAACAAGCCAGAATGGATGATTATGGATGTTATTCCAATTATCCCACCTGACTTGCGTCCAATGGTTCAACTTGAAGGTGGCCGTTTTGCCACTTCTGACTTGAACGACTTGTACCGTCGTGTTATCAACCGAAATAATCGTTTGAAGCGTTTGTTAGAGTTGAACGCGCCTGGTATTATCGTACAAAACGAAAAGCGTATGCTGCAAGAAGCGGTTGATGCCTTGGTCGATAACGGTCGTCGTGGACGCCCTGTTACTGGTCCTGGTAACCGTCCATTGAAGTCATTGTCACACATGCTTAAGGGTAAGCAAGGACGTTTCCGTCAAAACTTGCTTGGTAAGCGTGTTGATTATTCTGGACGTTCAGTTATCGACGTTGGTCCTTTCTTGAAGATGAACCAAATGGGACTTCCTGTACCTATGGCCATCGAATTGTTCCGTCCATTCATCATGCATGAATTGGTTGAACGTAACTTAGCTGGTAACATTCGTGCCGCTAAGCGTAAGATTGACCGTCGTGATGACGACGTTATGGACGTTGTGGAAGACGTTATCAAGGAACACCCAGTTCTTTTGAACCGTGCCCCAACGTTGCACCGTCTTGGTATTCAAGCCTTTGAACCAGTTTTGGTTTCAGGTAAGGCGATGCGTTTGCACCCATTGGTCTGTGAAGCTTATAACGCCGACTTTGATGGGGACCAAATGGCCATTCACGTGCCTTTGTCAGATGAAGCCCAAGCTGAAGCACGTTTGCTAATGCTTGCCGCTGGTCACATCTTGGCACCTAAGGACGGAAAGCCAATCGTTACACCATCACAAGACATGGTTATCGGAAACTACTACCTAACGACTGAAGAAGCTGGTCGTGAAGGTGAAGGTATGGTCTTCAGTAGTGTTGATGAAGCTCGCACAGCTTACCAAAACGGTTATGTACACCTACATTCTCGTGTTGGAATCCAAACGTCTTCATTCCCTGCTGAAAAGCCATTTACTGATGATCAACGTCAAAAGATTATGGTAACTTCAGTTGGTAAGTTGTTCTTTAACGAAATCCTACCATCTGACTTCCCATACTTGAACGAATCAAACCCTGCCAACTTTGAAAAGATCGACGAACGTTTCTTCTTAGATGCCGGAGCCGATATCAAGGATTACTTTGCTAACACAAAGATTTTGGCACCATTCAACAAGGGTTACTTGTCAGACATCATTGCACAAATCTACAAGATTTATAAGGTTACTGAAACTTCATTGCTTTTGGACCGTATGAAGGATTTGGGTTATGACATCTCAACTAAGTCAGGTTTGACTGTTGGTATGGCTGACGTTACTGAATTGAAGGAAAAGCCTGCGATTGTTGAAGCTGCTCACAAGCAAGTTGCAACAGTTACTAAGCAATTCCGTCGTGGTTTGATTACTGATGACGAACGTTATGAACGTGTTATTGCAATTTGGAATAAGGCTAAGGATGATATTACTGAGCAATTGATTGCCCACTTCGAACCTGATAACAACATCTTCATGATGTCTGACTCAGGAGCCCGTGGTAATATCTCTAACTTCTCTCAACTTGCTGGAATGCGTGGATTGATGGCTGCTCCTAATGGACGTATCATGGAATTGCCTATCATCTCAAACTTCCGTGAAGGTCTATCTGTGTTGGAGATGTTCTTCTCTACCCACGGAGCTCGTAAGGGAATGACCGACACGGCCTTGAAGACGGCCGATTCTGGTTATATGACACGTCGTTTGGTTGACGTTGCGCAAGACGTTATTATCCGTGAAGATGATTGTGGAAGCGATCGTGGATTGGATGTTTCAGCTATCATGAACGGTAACGAAGTGGTTGAACCACTTTATGATCGTATCTTGGGTCGTTTCGCACAAAAGTCTGTTATTGATCCAGAGACTGGTGAAACAATCGTTGCGCACAACGAAATGATTGATGAAGCGAAGGCACAACAAATTCTAAATGCTGGTATCACAACTGTTAATATCCGTTCAGCCTTTACTTGTAATACTGAACACGGAGTCTGTGTTAAGGACTACGGTCGTAACATGGCTACCGGTGATATTGTCGAAGTTGGTGAAGCCGCTGGAACTGTTGCCGCTCAATCAATCGGTGAACCTGGTACACAATTGACAATGCGTACATTCCACACCGGTGGTGTTGCCGGAAACGATATTACGCAAGGACTTCCTCGTGTGCAAGAAATCTTTGAAGCACGTAACCCTAAGGGTCGTGCCGTGATTTCTGAAGTGACTGGAGAAATCAAGTCAATCGAAGAAAATCCTGCCGATCGTACAAAGGAAATTACCGTTGAAGGTGATACTGATACGCGTACGTACACATTGCCAATGGCAGCCCGCATGCGTGTTGCCGAAGGTGATCACATTCACCGTGGTCAAACATTGAACGAAGGATCTGCGGATCCTAAGGAAATGATTGAAGTGCGTGATACACTTGCTACAGAAAACTACCTTGTGGACGAAGTTCAAAAGGTTTACCGTATGCAAGGTGTTGAAATCGGCGATAAGCACGTCGAAGTAATGGCTCGTCAAATGCTCCGTAAGGTGCGTGTCATGGATCCAGGTGATACAGAACTATTGCCTGGAACATTGATGGACATTGCTGAATTCCGTGAAGCTAACACAAAGCCTTTGTTCGAAGGTAAGTTGCCAGCAACTGGTCGTCCAGTATTGCTTGGTATTACTAAGGCTTCATTGGAAACAAACTCATTCTTGTCTGCCGCATCATTCCAAGAAACTACTCGTGTCTTGACCGATGCTGCGATCCGCGGTAAGAATGATCCATTGATTGGGTTGAAGGAAAACGTTATTATCGGAAAGTTGATTCCAGCTGGTACTGGTATGAAGGAATATCAAGCTGTACAACCTGAAGTAATTGGCGAACCTGTTGTATCTAATGATGATGGTTCAAATATTCCATCAACCTCAGACATTGCAAACGCAATGGGTGAGACTGTGGAATAATGCTGAAAAGTCACTGACAATTTGTCAGTGACTTTTTTGTTTGCTCTTTTAATTTGTAAGAAAGTGTGACATAATTGTACTTACAAATTGTTAATGAATATCAATGCTTGGAGGCACAATATGCAAGATTTTACTTATGTGAATAAAACAGAAATCCATTTTGGCCATGATCGAATTCAGTCAGAATTACGACCAACGTTGGAACGCTTTGGTAAGCGCGTTCTTTTGACTTATGGTGGTGGCTCAATTAAGAAAAACGGTCTTTATGATCAAGTGAAAGACTTGCTTGGTGGATTTGATATCTTCGAATTAAGTGGCATTGCGCCAAATCCAAAGATTGATTCAGTTCGCGAAGGACAAAAGATCGCCAAGGCTGAAAACGTCGATGTTATTTTGGCTGTTGGTGGTGGTTCAGTGATTGATGCCAGCAAGGTCATTGGGTCAGCTAAATTCTACGAAGGTGATCCTTGGGATCTCGTGCTTAACCCAAGTCTTCGTCAAAATATTGACCAAGTCCCTGTTGTGGACATCCTAACCTTGGCCGCAACTGGAACAGAAATGAATTACGGTTCTGTTATTTCAAACCCTGAAACGAACCAAAAGTTGGGAACGTACGGTCCTAAGTCACCGGCTGTGTCATTTGAAGATCCTGAGTTAACTTACTCAGTGTCAAAGTGGCAAACTGCGGCTGGTGCTATTGACATCATGTCCCACTTGTTTGAGCAATACTTTGATAATGCAGCTAACAAGGATGTTCAAGATGGTTTGAAGGAAGGGATTATGCGTGCCGACATTAAGTGGGCAAGCGCGGCCTTGGCTGAACCTGAAAACTATGATGCCCGTGCTAACTTGATGTGGGCCTCAACGATGGCTTTGAATGGCATCGTTGGACTTGGTAATGAAAATGGTTGGACAGTGCATCCAATTGAGCACGAAGTTTCAGCTTACTATGACATTACCCACGGGGTTGGTCTTGGTATTTTGACACCACGTTGGATGCAATATGTCTTAAGTGCCGATACTGCACCAAAGTTCGCCCAATATGGTCGTAATGTATGGCACCTAACTGGCGATGATGATATGGCTGTGGCTAAGGAAGCAATCCAAAAGACATACGATTGGATTAAGAGCTTAGATGTACCAATGACTTTGCCAGAAGTTGGTGTAGATTCAGACGAACACTTCCAAGCTATGGCTGAATCAGCCGTTAAGGTTGGTCAATTAGATAAGCATGCTTATGTTGATTTGCAACCAAGCGACGTCGTAAAGATTTTCGAAGCATCAATGACGACTGATGGCTTTGAAGCCTAAATCCTTTAAAAGCATCCAGTTGACTGGGTGCTTTTTTTTGCGTGCTTCTAAAAATGCGGTATACTTAACACTATTAAATTGAATGATAGGGATTAAAATAAATGAAAAAAATAGATTTGGGAACTGCATTTGTGCGGGAACATGCCCAACTGTTTCAGTGCCCAACTTGTAGCCAACCATATGCACGGGTTGAAGGGCACACCATGATTTGTCCGAATGGGCATACCATTGATGTCAATAAGAAGGGCAGTCTAAACTTCCTCAACCATGCTGTGGATACAGAATATGATGATGCTATGTTGGAAGCACGCCGCCGTGTGCTCTCTGCTGGGCTCTTTGACGGCATTATTCAAGCTGTCGCGGATCAACTCCCCACTGAACCACAAACGCTCTTAGACGTCGGTACAGGAGAGGGAACTCCCTTAGCAAAGTTAATGGACTTACGTGACAATCAAGATGTCGGGATTGGATTCGATATTTCAAAGGCTGGAGTAAATCTAGCGACCCAATTAGATTCACCCGCTTTCTTTATGGTGGCGGATTTAGCTCACTTGCCATTCAATAACCAAAGCTTGGATGCCATCGTCGAATTCTTTTCACCGAGTGCCTATGAAGAGTTCAATCGGGTCTTGAAACCTGGTGGTCGTTTGGTTAAAGTCATCCCTAATTCAGGGTATTTGCATGAATTACGAGAAATGCTTTATCCTGCAGATTCAAATAACCATACGTATAGTAATGAAAAGGTACTAACCCGGTTCATGGAACGCTATCCGCAAGCAAGCCAACAGACTGTTACATATGTTTGGGATATTCCATCTGATCGCTATGTTGATCTGTTACACATGACGCCATTACATTGGGGCGCCCGCCCTGAAGCCCAAGCTCTTGCCGAAAGCAAACCCTTACAGCGTGTGACAGTTGATGTAACGGTCTTAACCGTACCCCAAGTTGATTAAAATGCCTGACTTTTTCCACAGAAAACTGTGGAAAAATAGCGGAGAGTTAGGTAAAATGGTCCTAGTTATGATTACTAAATTTAAGTAAAGGGAAATCGAGGGCACATCATGTTTCCAGATCGTTTGCGTGAATTACGAAAAGGCCGTGGTATCACATTGGAAAATTTAGCTGATGCCATGAACCAACAGCTAGATCCAGGTCAAAAACCAAATACGGCAGCGCAAATCGGTAACTGGGAACGTGGTGATCGATCTCCTTCGTATTTGGAAGTCTGCAAATTGGCTGATTTTTTTGAAGTATCATTAGACTTCTTAGTCGGCCGTACCATGGCCGAAAAAACAGATCTTTCACTGCTGTTTTTATCAGGTAAGGAAATTGACTTTAACGGGAAGCCGCTAACGGATCAACAACGTTTTGATATTTTCCAGTATGTGAATGCCTACTTAAATCCAGCCGTAGATATGAGTGATGGTGATGTTATGATCAACCATCAAGAAAACCTCTTTTAGGAGCCAAAGCGATGTCAGAACAAACATTATCCTTTGGTGCGGGACGTCAGTTAGAGTACATCGATTATCTCGATGCTCTAGCTGATTTTTTATTAATCTTTCAAAAAGTCCCCACCGTTAAACAAAAAATTACTTTAGCGCAACACAGTGTTGAAGCGATTAACAAAGGGCAGTATCCACAAACGCTCCATGATATGGAAATCAGTGCGAACGATATCTTAGCTGTTCAACAAACAATTTTGAACCAATTTCCCGACCAACCTGAACGTGGGAATAAAATCTGGGCGGAACAGCGTGAAGCCTTGGAGCAAGTCGATTATTGTTTACGCAATATTCGTGATGAATTTATTGAAGACTTCAATATGTATGCCTATCTCACACCTGACTTTTTAACGGACTTGAGTCAGCATTTAAATGGTCGGCCGACTTTAGAAGTGATGGCGGGGCAAGGATATTTGAGTGCCGGACTACAAGCCCTGCAACCAGAGCAAACCATCCACGTCACGGATAACCGGGATTGGGTGAATCAGCCAGTAACGGCTGTAGCACCAGTTGTGCCGGTGGTCGCAATGGATGCATGCCAAGCCATTAAGCAGTATGGAACAGACGTAGAAGTAGTGTTAATGAGTTGGGCGCCTGACACGAGCGAAATCGATTGGGAAGTTTTGCAATTGCTACGCGCAAATTATCCCGATGTTGAGTTCTTAGTGATTGGTGAAAAAGATGGTGCAACTGATTCGGCCATCTTCTGGCAGAACGCACATCTGACCGATTTAACGCAAATCAATGCAACCCGACCACAATTCGACTTGATTGATGAGAAAATTTATCGGGTCCGATAATTAGTTAATACACGTTACAAATCAAAGCGTTTGAAATCATTGAAGATGATTTTGAACGCGTTTTTTTTATGTAGGGGGTAAACGAAAAAAGACACCTGAAATAGTAGGTTACCAGTACGCAACCTTAGCCATGCAAAAGCAACGTGACTGTTATGGTGTCGTGGTCCAGAATTAGATAATTTATTTAAGTCAAATTGTACAAAAAACAAGTGCAAGTGCGTCTATATTGTGTCACCAAAAAGGTGGTAATTTAAAAAAAGGAGGGGGAATCACAACTGCAGGGCACAGACACAATCTAGGGGGGAACGACTATGCAATTGATGCGACAAATGACACTCACAACTGCAGCAACCGTTTTGTTAGCGGCAACCGTACCAAGTTTGGTACCACCGACGGATATTGGTGCGGCTGTATTGACCCAGAAGACAACCGCCATCGCACCGTCAGAACCACAACCTGATTTAAATATCGCGGGGAAGCTGGATGTTCAAATGATGACAGCAGATGAATTGGCAAAGTTTGATGCCGGTCTACAAAGTCGCATTAAGCAACTGCACTTGCCAAGTTCAAGTGATGAAACTGCGGCATTGAAGATTATGCGCGGATTGTTTGATTCAAAACAGGCTTACTATGGGGATGTTGAGCAGGCAACAAGTTTATTGATTCAAGCAATTAATGCAAACCACCAAGGCTTAGTATCTGGTGAACAGGTACTTGCTGCGCGCCACGGTCGCGTCTCGACACGTGTACTCGGCATTGCCTTGGATGTTGTCATTGCCGCGAGTGTTGGTGGTGGTGTTGGCGCAGCGGCAGCTTTGGTGCGACGTAAGGGCAAAGCTGCAGCAAAACGGTTTATTCAACAGCGCGTGAGTCGTAAACTTAAAGCAATGGGGCTTGGGCGTGCAGCCGGGTATGCCAACTTAGCAACGGACTTTGCCCTGGCGTATAGCGCACCTGGTTCGGCTTTGGCACGGTTGATTGACTCACGTGATCGACAACGGAACAATGGATGGATTGAATTATGGTAATTTCACGTTATTTAAATTGGATATATTTATTTTTAGGGCTTAGTTTGGTCTTCAGTCTGATGCTCTGGCAAGACACGACACACTTTTATCGTTTTGAATGCGCTTGTTTCACCGGAACCTGCTTGTTTGCATCGAAAGAGATGACACCGCGTGGGTGGCATATTGCTGCTGCTAGCGTTGCGGTTGTGAATCTTGTGTATGCTGTACAGCTGGGTTATCCGGTTGGGCCAGCAGAAGTGCATACTATGATTGCTGGAGTGTGTTTCCTCTTGGTGGGACTCATTTCAATCAAACTTGTAAAGTAGCCAAACAAAAAAGCCGACCTTGTTCGTTAAAACAGGGTCGGCTTTTATTGTCACTTAGGCTTTAGTATCATCAGATGGTTCAGTTTTACGATCCAGATGGTTGAGCATAACTCGCGTTCCAAGGTTTTGGATGCCATCCAAATTTAGGTGTTCACGAATGCCAGCGTTCATTTTATCAAGGAGATGTGCTAACTGTTCACGTTCATCGGCATCAAGGTAGTTAATATATTCAGGAATGTAAAAAATACTTTTTTCAGCTTCACGACGTCCTTTATCAGTCAGCTGAATGAGTTGTACTCGGCCATCTTTTGGCGAAGGGTTTTTAACCACAAGACCTTTCTTAACGAGCTTCGTAATAAATTCAGCTGTTGACTGCGTACTCATGTTGAGTCGTTCAGCTAGTTCTTTTTGCGAAATATTATCTGACTCACTTAAAGCAACGAGAATTTTATTTTGTCCTCGAAAAACAGGTGAATGACGTTCATCTTGTTCATCGGATAGATCTTGCAATGAGGTGAACTCAAATAACTTTGCTGCCAGTTGATGCTTTTCAATCAAATCGTCCATAAATAAAATCCTCTTTTTAAAATGCGGTTAATACTAGTATAACAGGATTTATGTTGGGATGATGTTCAATTTAATCAGCGTCCCTGACTAAAAAGGTTGACATTATAATCGGGGGCCCTTACAATAAATTAAGTCAGGGAACCTGATTAAATTTATCGTGATAAGGAGCCCAGTAAAATGAGTGAAATGAATGCAGTTGAAATAAATGATGTAACAAAAGTTTTTGGAAAGCAAGCAGCGGTGAATGATGTTTCATTCACGATTAAATCTGGAGAAATCTTTGGGTTGTTGGGACCGAATGGTGCAGGGAAAACGACACTTTTACGCATGATGACAACATTGTTAAAACCGACGAATGGGAGCATTTTAATTTTCGGGCATGATGTGACAAAAGAGCCTCAAGTTGTGCGGTCTCTGTTTGGCCTAACGGGTCAGTATGCTTCAGTTGATGAGGACTTAACCGCACGCGAAAACTTAATGATCTTTGCACGGTTAAATGATTTGTCACGCTCTGACGCCAAAAAGCGATCGGCAGAACTTTTACAAGAGTTTTCATTAACGGATTCAGCTGATAAACCAATCGCTGATTTTTCCGGTGGTATGCGACGGCGTCTAGATTTGGCGGTGAGTTTAATTACACGGCCACGACTCATTTTTTTGGATGAACCGACGACTGGTTTAGATCCAAGAACCCGCGAACAAATGTGGACGACCATTCGCCAATTAGTGGCAGATGGGTCGACGATTGTCTTAACAACACAATATTTAGAGGAAGCTGATGCATTAGCCGATCGAATTGCTTTAATTGATCATGGCAAGATGGTTAGTCTAGGGACCCCCAGCGAGTTGAAAGAACAAGTTGGTGGAGATGCCTTACATTTGGATTTTGCAAATGCAACACAAGCTCAATTAGCAGTACCCATTGTAGAAAAGCAGCTAAAGGTTACAGTTAAACAATCTGGCTCAAGTCTGGAAGCTGCTCTTAGTGATACGGCATTGGTCGCACCAGTTTTAGATGCACTTCAATTAGCGCAATTGAAAGTCGTAACGATGTCCGTTGCACAACCAACACTGGATGACGTGTTTTTTGCGATGACAGTTGGGAAGAATTAGAAAGGAAGTTTTAACAATGGAAATGCGTACACATCAATCACATTTAATCATGAATACAGGGACGATGGCTTATCGTAATCTACTTAAGACGATGCATAATCCAGATAAAGTTCTGGATGTAGTGGTACAGCCAATTCTCTTTATGCTGATGTTTAGTTTCTTGTTCGGAAGTGCTATCGCGGGAAACGTACATGCTTATTTGCCAATTATTGTCCCGGGAATTTTGATGCAATCATTGCTTTCGGCGGCGTCTGGATCTGGCTCGCAAATTAATGAAGATTTGCATTCAGGTATCTATGACCGTTTTAAATCATTGCCGATTGCGCATATTGCGCCATTAGCTGGTCAGCTCTTTGCTGATATTCTACGTTTGTTCATTGCCGCAGTCGCATCGCTTGGAACCGGATTTTTGTTGGGATGGCGCCCTGCTGGAGGATTTGGCTGGGTTGTTGCTGTAGTGCTTTTAGATGTTTTCTTAGGTTGGGCAATGAGTTGGATTTTTGCATTCTATGGTATCTTGGCGAAAAGCGCGACAATGGTTGAAAGTGTTTCTTTGATGACAATGCTAGTGCTTTCGTTCCTTTCAACGGCATTTGTACCGATGAATCAGTTGCCACAGGCCATGCAAGTGATTGTTCATTTGAATCCAGTGACTTATGTGATTCAAGCATCTCGCATGATGTTGAATCATGGTGTGTGGACTAATCAAGCATGGATTGTATTGGGGGCAGGGATCGTTGTTGTATTCATTTTTGCACCATTGACGGTCTGGGCATACAATCGCAAAAGCTAAATAAAAAGGCCATCACTGCAGTGATGGCTTTTTTATTAGTTTATTTAACAAATTGGTCAGATAGACTGATGAATTCATCAATATCTTGCTTGATTAAGTCAGCACCGGCTTGCCAGAAGTCTGGTTCAGTCAAATCAACACCAAGGTGCTTCTTTGCCAGCTCTTCAGAAGACATATTAGCGGTGTCACGAAGTAAGCTAATGTATGCGGCTTCAAAGTCAGTTTGGCTTTGGGCCCAGGCGTAGATACCTGAACTAAAGAGGTAACCGAATGTGTAAGGGAAGTTATAGAATGGAATGTCATCGATGTAGAAGTGCAACTTAGATGACCAGAAGTGGGGATGACGCTTATCCAAGATATCATCAAACGCTTCGGCTTGAGCTTCGTCCATGATTTCATTCAAACGTTCCGCAGGGACATAACCATTTTCACGTTCTTGATAGAACTTGTTCTCAAACAAGAAACGCGCCCGAATGTTCATAAACATGGCGACGGGGTTCGTCATCTTGGCATCAAGCAAGACAACCTTTTCAGCATCTGACTGTGCCTGTTGTACATTGGCGTCGGCAATCAACATTTCAGCGAAAGTTGAAGCAGTTTCAGCTACGTTCATGGCATAGTCATCACGCCAAACTGGTAAATCAGTTAAGAGACTTGAGTGGAAGGCGTGGCCTAATTCGTGCGCAATCGTTGCAGCATCATTAACAGAACCCGTAAAGGTTAAGAAAATCCGTGATTCATGAATATCAGGTAAGGTATCCATCCAGCCACCAGGTTGCTTACCGGGACGATCTTCCGCTTCAATCCAATGGTTATCGAAAGCAGATTGTGCAAAGTCAGCCATTTTCTTTGAGTACTGCCCAAAGTTCTTCACGATGAAGTTAGCGGCATCATCATAACTCAATGAATGGGGGTGATAGTCACCGACATGAGTTAAAGGCGCCACTTGATCTTGCCAACCAATACCATCTAAGCCAAGTAGCTCAGCTTTGCGGGCAAAGTAGGCTTTAAACATGTCCTTATTGGCATCAACGACTTGCCACATGGCATCAAGTGTTTCATGAGACATCCGGTTTAATTCAAGGGGTTGCTCGAGATAATTATCATAGTGGTGCGCTTTTTGTTCCGTTAAACGGGCCCCAGCTAGGTGGTTCAGCGTGTCAGCGGTGATGGTTTGCGCATCGCCCCACATCTTTTCATAACCATCCATCAAACCAGCACGGGCTTTATTATCAGGGTAACCATCTAACATGTTAAGCGCTTGACCAGCAGAAATAGTCTTAGTCTCACCATGTTCATCAGTGAATGGCATGCTTAACGTTGAGGCAACCACGTCATAATGACTTGACCACGCTTTAATCCCGTCCAAACGGAGTTGGTCGAGCAAAGCTTCAGTCGCTGCATCGCCGAGGCGTTGGGCACCATGACGCATTTCATTCAACGTAAAGGCAACATCAGTCAAAGCAGGGTCAGCCAAAACCTTAGCAAATGTTGCATCATCAAACTCAGCCAATAAAGCTTTATAGGCATTTAAGGGTTGGTTGTAAGCGGCTGCTAATGCTTGAACTTTGTTATCATAAGGGCGATAAGTTGGATTTGTATAGTCGGCTGAGATGAGACCGTTAATATAAGTATTAACGGTTTTAAGACCACTCTCAAGGGTTTGTACCAAAGACGTTAGTTTAATGAGTGCCTTAAAGTCACTGTCTTGCGCTGGCTGATAAGTGGCAACGGTATGCGTCAAATCCTCAATTTGAGATTGAATAGTTGCTAATTTAGTTTGGAATGCCTCTCCAGTTACCCCACCAGGGTAAATCTCTTCAAGATTCCAATTTTCAGAATATGCCATGAAACACCTCTCATTTTTTTCTAATATTGTATCATAGTTATCAAGTTAAACGCGACATAAATTAAAAGACGCGAATTAGTTAACGCCCTATACATTTTATTTTGATGATGAATTGGTTATAATGGGTTGTTATTGCAATAATTAAATTTTTTTCGCAGATTGGAGGATAATCAGTTCAACGTGATTGAGCTGATTAAGAATGAATGGGGAAAACAGTTAAGATTCTAGGCATGGCGGTATTAGGAGTCGTCGTCTTGATAATGGTTGCTGCAGCTGGCTTCTTTTACGTAGCGGAGGTGCGCGCTGATAAGAGTTTTGTGACTGAAAAGCAAACACCAAAATCTGATCCGCTTTCTAAACAAAAGCAACAGTGGGCCAAAGTACCTAATAAGCAAGATGTTTCAATGCAAACCAAAGACGGGTTGACCTTGAAAGGGCAATATATCCCAGCTGCCCGCAAAACAAATAAAACGGCCATTGTGATTCACGGCTTTTCCGTTGATCATCATGAAGTGATTCCATATGCCAATTTGATGCATAATCAAGGGTATAATGTTTTGCTAACCGATAATCGTGCTGCTGGTGCATCACAAGGAAGCTTTATTGGCTACGGCTATCTTGAAGCTAAGGACTATATGAAGTGGATTGATCGCATCGTTGCGAAGAACCCCAAGAGTGAGATTGTGGTCTATGGTACTTCACTAGGTGGAGCCACGACGATGATTCTCTCAGGGATGAACCCACCTAATCAGGTAAAGGCCTTTATTGAAGATTGTGGTTATACAAGTGTCCGTGATGAACTTGTATATGAAGCCAACTCGCTTTATCACATTCCAAAATGGATTGCGCAACCGATTATTAGTGTCATGTCTCTTTATTCAAGAATTATTGCCGGATACTGGTACAATCAAGCCGATGCCGTGAAAGCGGTCGAACGTAATAAACGCCCCATGCTCTTTATTCATGGTGCTAAAGATGATTTTGTCCCATCAAAGATGTTAGACCAAGTTTACAACGCTGCAAACGGACCCAAAGAAAAGCTTGTGGTACCAAATGCAGATCATATGGAGGCATACCGTAAGGATGTCCCTCAATATGAACAGACTGTTGATGGTTTCTTGAATAAGTACGTCCATTAAAAATAAACGGATGCTTGCCTGCGGGCAATCATCCTTTTTTTGTGGGGTGGTTAAATGAAGCATGCTACAATAGAGAAGACAAAAACGAGGTAAACAAAATGACAGATCATTATTATACAGCTGAGCCAACCACGGCTCATGATGAACATACATTCGACTTTAATCTTTTAGACCATGATTTACGTTTCACAACAGATGCCGGTGTTTTTTCTAAAAGTACCGTTGATTATGGGACCCGTACGATGCTTGAAGCCTTTGATTCTGAGGATATTCCAGATGGGAAGATTTTAGATTTGGGAGCTGGGTATGGACCCGTTGCGATTAGTTTGGCTAAGGCATTACCAAACCGCCAATTTGTCGCCGCTGAAATTAATCATCGCGCCGCTGACTTAATTCAACGTAACGCACAAGCCAACCATGTGGCTGATCAAATTGAGGTTGTGCAATCTGACCGCTATGAAAATGTGCCTGACCGTTTTGCAGCCATCTTAGTGAATCCACCCGTTCGTGCTGGAAAAGACATTGTACAGACGATGATTTCACAAGCCAAGGCGCATCTTTTGCCAGAAGGGACGTTGACCGTTGTCCTACAAAAGAAGCAAGGAGCACCGTCAGCTAAGAAGTTGATGGAAGAAACGTTTGGCAATGCGCAAACGATTGCCAAGGATAAGGGCTATTACATTATGGAGAGCGTCAATGTCGACTAAGCTAACGCCAACCCAGATTGAATACTTCATGGGACAGGCCATTTATGAAGCTAAAAAAGCGGGGGCATTAGGTGAGGTGCCAATTGGTGCTGTATTAGTTATTGACGGTCAAATAGTTAGCCGTGGCTTCAACTTACGTGAACGGATGCAAGATGCAACCCAACATGCTGAATTGATTGCGATTAGTGAAGCGAATCGATTTGAGCGTTCTTGGCGGTTACCGGAAGCGCAACTCTTTGTCACCTTGGAGCCTTGTTTAATGTGTGCCGGATTGATTCAACAAACACGGATTACCGATGTGTACTATGGCGCAGCTGATCCAAAGGGAGGCGCGGTCGATTTACTCTACCACGTCCTCGAAGATGATCGCTTAAACCACCAAGTAAATGTTGTGGCAGGCGTCCGTGAAGCTGAATGTAGTGCACTTTTAAAAACTTTCTTTAAAGCCGTTCGTCAAAAGCGTAAAGCTGAGAAGCGGGCGCGAAAAGAAGCTGAAAATAAACTGGTCAAATAATTCTGTGCATGTTATAATTATTTTCGGTGAGGCAAGTATGCACTTCGAACCGTGTCAGGGTCGGAAGGCAGCAGCACTAAGGAGACCGTGTATTGTGCTTCACTTCCTTTAGTAAATAAAGTCGCTAGCTGATAATTTTATCGGCTGGCGTTTTTTTATCGGATTTTCTGGTAAAATAGAATGAATAGATTTCAAATAGGAGGACGTTGAAAATGGCATATCAAGCGTTATATCGGACCTGGCGTCCACAAAAGTTTAGCGACATGATTGGTCAAGAAGTTGTGACTCGAACACTTCGAAATACAATTATCAGTAACCAAATCACCCATGCCTATCTTTTCAGCGGTCCTCGCGGAACTGGGAAAACGTCAGCAGCTAAAATCTTTGCCAAAGCAGTGAACTGTTTACACCCAGTTGATGGGGAACCAGATGATACCTGTGAGATTTGTTTGGCAATTAATGATGGCTCTTTTGCAGATGTGATTGAAATGGATGCCGCGTCAAACAATGGGGTCGATGAAATTCGGCAAATTCGTGAAGATGTTAATTATGCGCCAACCCAAGGGAAATATAAGGTGTACATCATTGATGAGGTGCATATGCTTTCAACGGGAGCTTTTAATGCCCTCTTGAAGACTTTGGAAGAACCACCAGCCAATGTGATTTTTATTTTAGCGACGACGGAACCACAAAAAATCCCGGCAACGATTATTTCACGTACGCAACGCTTTGACTTTAAGCGAATCAGTGCACAAGATGCCATGAATCGCATGGCGTATATCTTAGATCAAGTTGGCGATAGCTATGATGAAGATGCATTACGGGTGATTGCTAATGCGGCTGATGGTGGGATGCGGGATGCGCTAAGCATTCTGGATCAAGTCTTATCATTTGGTGATGATACGGTGACCCTAGAAAATGCGCTTCTCGTGACTGGTTCTGTGACGCAGAGTCTGTTAGGGAAGTACGTACAAGCCGTGCAAGCGCAAGATACAAAATTAGCCCTAGCGAAGGTCGAAGAAATCCTTGATGCCGGAAAAGATGTGAATCGTTTCGTTGAGGATTTGATTAGCTATGCGCGTGATTTACTCTTGTATACAGAAGCACCAGATTTGATTACGTTAGTGCCTGATGACAATTTTAAACAGTTAGCCCAAAATACGCCGGCGCAAACGTGGTATCGTATGATTGATATCCTAAGCGATACGCAACAACAATTACGCTACACGAACCGGCCAAGTGTTTATTTAGAAGTATTGACGGTTAAATTGAGTGCTGATGCGGGTGCAAGTATCAGCGCCGCACCGGTACAAGCTACGCCAGCCCCTGCGCCAGCACAAACGACGCCAACTGCTGCAGCACCTAAGTCACAGACGGAGGTACCAACGCAACCAACGTCAGAATCAGTAACGCCTGCTAGTGTGACAGCGACAGCTGCAACGCCTGATACGCCAGCACAACAACCAGCAAAAAAGCCGGTTGAAAAACCTGCTGAAACAAAAATCACGGTTTTGGATGAGCAGTCAGCGGTCTTTAACGTTTTGCGTGAAGCCACACGGGGTGATTTGAGTCGGGTGCAAACAGTTTGGTCTGATTTGGTCAACAGTTTGCCAGTACCACAACAAGCGATGCTGAATGTGGCACGTCCCATTGCAGCATCACCGGATGGTCTCGTGATTGCGTTTGATTTTGATATTATCCGAATCAATGCCAGTCGTAATAATGATTTGTTAACGACGATGACTAAGCAACTTCGGGTCCTAACAGAATCAAATAAAGATCGCCAATTGGTCTTTATTACCAATGAACAGTGGCCTGAGATGCGAGCAGCGTTTGTGCAGGAAACACGTGGTGAACAAGCAACGCCACAAGCGCAGACAAGTCCGCAACCGGTTGCCGATGATCCGGGGATGCAAGGCTTGATGGATGAAGTTGAACAGGCGGATCAGGCAGAGCCTGATAATCCAGCAGTCAATGAAGCCCAAGCCATTTTTGGACAAGATTTCGTTGAAACACAAGATGATTAATTAAAAGAAAAGAGGAAGATAAGATGTTTGGTGGACAAAATATGCAAGGTATGATGAAGCAAATGAAGAAGATGCAATCACAAGTACAATCAGAACAAGCAGCGATTGCTGAAACTGAGTACGTTGGGAAAGCACCTGAAGATATGGTTGTTGTAACATTTAACGGTGACCGTCAAATGTTGGATATGCAAGTAAAACCTGAAGTGATTGATCCTGAAGATCCAGAAGGACTATCAGATATGGTTTTGGTTGCCGTAAATGATGCCCTAAAACAAATTGAAGATGACACTGAGAAGCGTTTGGGACAATTTGCCCCTAAGGGAATGGGCGGATTCTAATTAGATAGAAAGCAGGTAAGCGTTGTGCAATATCCAGAACCAGTAGCAAAATTAATTGATAGTTTTACCAAACTACCTGGTATTGGGGTCAAGACGGCAACTCGATTAGCTTTTTATGTGATTGATATGCCTGAAGAAGATGTGACCAGTTTTGCCCAAGCGCTTATTTCGGCCAAGCGTGATTTAACCTTCTGTAGTATTTGTGGGAATTTAACTGAAACTGACCCATGTAGTATTTGTACAGATCCAACCCGTGATCAAACGACAGTGTTGGTAGTTGAAGAAGTTAAAGACTTAATGGCGATTGAAAATGCTGGTGAATATCATGGACTCTATCATGTGTTGCATGGGGTGTTGTCACCCTTGGCAGGTAAAGGACCAGATGACATTAACATTGATTCGCTGGTAACACGTCTACAAAAGAACGATGCTATTCAAGAGGTCATTGTTGCTACCAATGCAAATGCTGAAGGAGAAGCCACGGCGATGTATTTGTCACGACTATTGAAACCAGCCGGCATCAAAGTCTCGCGTTTAGCGACTGGGTTATCTGTTGGTAGTGATATTGACTACGCGGACGAAATTACCTTAATTAAGGCAGTTGAAGGAAGGACAGAACTTTAACCATGTTTGGGATTAACAAGAAAAAACGTTTGGATCCAGCCGTGTTTGATAATTATCTAACGGATGGAATCGCAAATGCCAAGTATAACTTTGAAAAAGCCAAGCTATCGGAAGCAGCGATGTTTGAAAGTGATGCAGATCCACGAATGATCAAAGCACAAACAGCGATTGAAAAGCAAAAATACTTCTTTTTGTTACGGGCTGCCCGTAAGCGCAATATCACTGCAAGTTGGCATACTGCGTTTATTCATCCAGAAATGTAATAATACGCTAAAAAGGACGAGCCTGAGCTTTAGGTTAAGTCCTTTTTTTGCTATGGTATAATAGAAAGTAATAAAGGATGAGGGTGTAGAATATGACGGGAAAATTCATTTCATTTGAAGGACCTGATGGAGCTGGGAAAACATCAGTGTTGCACGCGATTTTAGATCGGCTCACGCCGGTACTGGGAGAGCAATTAGTGATTACGCGTGAACCAGGTGGGCGCGACAATCAAGTTGCGGAGGCCATTCGTGATTTGGTATTAAGCCCAGATTATCCTGCAATGGATCCGTGGACCGAGGCAATGTTGTATGCGGCAGCACGCCGGCAACACGTTGTTGAAACCATTCGTCCAGCATTAGCCGATGACAAGGTTATTATTTCAGACCGTTATCTGGATAGCTCAATTGCGTACCAAGGTGGCGGACGTGAATTAGGCGCCAAAAAAGTAGCAGATTTAAATCAATATGCAACCAACGGACTACAACCACAAGCAACCATTTATCTGGATTTAGCACCAGAAGTTGGTTTAGCCCGCATTCAAGCGACCCGTCAAGACGAGATTAATCGTTTGGATGTTGAAGCGCTGGCTTTTCATCAACGCGTGAATGCGGCATACCACGATTTAATTGCAGCGGATCCAGACCGGTTCTGGGTGATTGATGCCAGTCAACCGTTAGAACAAGTGGTGGCAGATGCTTGGGATGCAATGCAACACATTTTGACACTACCAACTGAAGCATAACGAGAGGGGCATGACCATGAAGATGATTACAGCAGTCGTACAAGATCAAGATGCAGCGAAATTAGGGAAGGCGTTAGTGCAAGCTGATATTCGCGCAACCCGTTTAGCTTCAACCGGCGGGTTTCTAAAGGCTGGAAGCACAACATTTATGATTGGAATTGATGATGATCGGGTCGATGAAGCATTGGCCATTATTAAAGATTCAGCGCAAAAGCGGGATCGTTTGATGACACCAGCATACAGCATGGACACAGTTGAATCAGCTGTAGTCACACCAATGGAAGTTGAAATTGGTGGTGCAACCGTCTTCGTTCAAGATGTCGCGCAGTTTCATCAATTTTAAAGAAGGCGAGGAAGCAACATGCCAGAGGCAACGCAGGCCGCAACAGTGATTGCAACAGCACACCATGATCAACCGCAAATAATTGCGAATTTTGAAAGTGCAATTGCTCAAAATCAGTTGGGGCACGCCTTTATGTTTGTCGGCCCGAATGGACGTGGTCAAGCTGAGGTAGCGGATTGGTTAGCGATGCGGTTGCTATGCTTACACCCAACTGAAACGGGTGACCCCGACGGTACCTGTAATCAGTGCGTGCGAATTGCACAACACGAACATCCAGACGTTGTCGAAGTCGCACCTGAAGGAAACAGCCTTAAGGTCGATCAAATTCGTTTTTTGCAGGGAGAATTATCAAAAACGGCGGTTGAAGGTCAACGCAAAGTTTTAATTATTCACGCAGCGGAAACGATGACTTCAAGTGCAGCGAACGGATTGTTGAAGTCCATGGAAGAACCACAAGGGCAACAAACGATCATTCTGATTGCTAAGAGTCGTCAACAAATGTTACCCACCATCATTTCACGTTCACAAGTAATTGAATTTAACGCCCTGCCCGCGGAACAAGTTCAAGCACAATTACAGAACATGGGCTACTCGCCAGCCAATGCGCAGTTAGCGCAACATCTGACAGATGATATGACGCAGGCACAAGAATGGCTGGTTGATGATTGGTTTGATCGGGCACGCCAAGGTGTTGAACACTTTATGACCGCTCTATTATGTAAGGACCTCCAAACGTTTACTTTAGTACAAACGGAACTCATGCCCTTGGCTAAAGAACAATCCATTAAAGTGTTAGTAGATATGATCATTCAAGCAACTCGCGATACACTTTTGGCCCGACAAGGTCGAACAGTGGTGTCAGGCTTTACGGCGTTGCCACAATGGCAACAAGTTGCCCAAACCCTAACGGATGCACAATGGCTCCAAATTGTTGACTTAGCCTTAATGATGCCCCGTGCCCTAGACATGAATTTAAACCCCCAAACGACCCTAGAGAGTTTTGTCTTAAAGAGTCAGAAAGCAATGGCAAGTTAGAGATGCAGCAACAAAGAAGTTTTACCAAAGAAACTACCGGAAGTCTGTACTTGGTCCCAACCCCAATTGGGAATTTAGAGGATATGACTTACCGGGCAGTGAATACCTTGAAAGCAGTTGATTTAATTGCAGCCGAAGATACGCGTCATACGCAACAGTTGCTCAATCAATTTGAAATTGAGACAAAACAAATTTCCTTTCATGAACATAATAAAGAAAATCGTATCCCCGAATTAGTGGAGCGTCTACAGGCCGGAACAAATATTGCACAAGTATCGGATGCTGGAATGCCATCTATTTCAGACCCAGGACATGAGTTAGTGTTGGCAGCCTTGGCAGCTGACATTCAAGTAGTGCCGTTACCTGGCGCTAGTGCTGGAATTACTGCATTGGTGGCTTCAGGATTGAGCCCACAACCATTCACGTTTTATGGATTCTTGCCCCGTAAACAATCAGAACAAGTGAAGACGTTGACTGACCTGGCACAAAAGCCGGAAACCATTTTGTTCTATGAAGCGCCCCACCGTTTAGCAAAGACGTTGGCGAATATTCAAACGGTGTATGGGGATGACCGAAAAGTGAGTCTAGCACGCGAATTGACGAAGAAGTATGAAGAGTTCATTCGTGGAACGGCAGCTGAAGTGGCCGCGTGGGCACAACAAAATGAAGTCCGTGGTGAGTTTGTCGTGATGGTTGCTGGGAATGAGCATCCCGTAGAATCAGCTGAAGCAGCGGATCCATTAGCGGAGCTCAGTCCAGTTGATGCCATTAAAGCATTGGTTGCATCTGGTGTGAAGACAACTGCTGCCGTCAAGCAGGTCTCAAAGTTACGCCAACTCGACCGGCAAGCGCTATATCAAACATATGAGGAGCAGAAATAATGAGTCAAGTTTACGATACAACCCACGTCATTAAATATTATGAATGTGATATGACGACGAAATTGAGCATTCCGATGATTTTAAATCTCGCTATCTTAGCTTCAAACCGGCATGCAGATTCATTGTCAATTGGTGATGATTTTGTCCATGGACATGGTCTTGGCTGGATTGTTCTCCAGTATGATATTCAGATTATGCGTCGTCCTGTGGTTGGTGAAGAGGTTAAGATTCAAACCATCGCCAAGGAATTTACTTCATACTTTGCTAATCGTGATTTTATCTTTTACGATGAGCAGGGTGAAAAGTTGATTGAAATTCATTCATTGTTTGCCATGATGGATATGACGAAACGTAAGATGATTCGCATTCCCGATGAAATGGCTTCGGGATATGAACCTGATGTCGTTAAGCGTATTAAGCGTGGACCTGGTCCAGAAAGTATTGATACAGATGACGAGATTCTACATGACCAAATGTATGCAGTGCGTTATACTGATATTGACTTTAACCATCACGTTAATAATTCACGTTATTTTGAATGGATGATTGATGGTTTAGGGGCCGACTTCTTAAATGCCCATGAGGCAACGCATATTCAAATTCGCTTTGAAAAGGAAGTTGGTCAAGATGATATTGTGACATCACAAATTGTCTTGGATTCAGAGAATTTGCAGACCAAGCATCGCATTATGGTTGATGATCAATTGTCAGCTGAAGCGACAATCGATTGGGTTGATGCTTAAGTTCAAGAGATAATAGAGGAGAAAACTATGGCTACATTAGTATTGGGTGGTGCTGGTTATATCGGTTCCCACATGGTTGATCGGTTGCTTGCGGATGATCGTGACGTTGTTGTCGTTGATAACTTGCTTACGGGACACCGTAAGGCAGTTCCTGAAAATGTCCCATTTTATGAAGTAGATATTCGCGACAAGGATGCCTTAGATAAGGTATTTGAAGCTGAGGATATTGACCAAGTCGTGCACTTTGCAGCATCATCAATTGTGCCAGAATCAATGGAAAATCCATTGAAGTATTTTGATAATAATACTGGTGGTATGATTGCTTTGCTTGAAGTGATGCTTAAGCACCAAGTGAAGAACATTGTCTTCTCATCAACGGCAGCTACTTATGGTGAGCCAGAAGAGAACCCAATTACTGAGACAGCGCCACAACGTCCAATTAATCCGTATGGTGAATCAAAGCTCCAAATGGAACACATTATGCGTTGGGCCGATGAAGCTTACGGTTTGAAGTGGGTTGCGTTGCGTTATTTCAATGTTGCTGGGGCTAAAGCCGATGGTTCAATCGGAGAAGATCACCCAACAGAGACGCACCTTGTGCCAATTATTTTACAAGTTGCCTTGGGTCAACGTGAAAAGATTATGATGTTTGGTGATGATTACAACACTCCAGATGGCTTCAATGTTCGTGATTATGTGCATGTGATGGATTTGGCGGATGCCCACATCCTAGCGTTGGATTATTTGGCTGAAGGAAACCCTTCAAACCAATTCAATCTTGGATCTGCTACAGGTTACTCAGTTAAGCAAATGGTTGAAGCAGCCCGTAACGCAACTGGTAAGGAAATTCCAGCTGAAGTTGGCCCTCGTCGTGCCGGCGATCCAGATTCACTTGTGGCTTCATCTGATAAAGCCCGCAAGGTGTTGAACTGGAATCCACAATATGATGATGTGGAAACTATCATTAAGACGGCCTGGACTTGGGAGCAAAAGCACCCCCATGGCTATGAAGATCGTTAAAAATAAATGAAACCGGCTTGTTTTGACAGATAAAGTGGCAAGCTGGTTTTTTTTTATGCAGAACTGCATTAAAATAGTTATTAAATAGACTTACTGGGAGGTGAGGATTGTGGGAAAAACACTTGCATTTGATACAAGTAATCAGGCTTTAAGTGTCGCCATTTTTGAAGATGGGGCTTTGTTGGCTCAGCGTGAGGCAAATGTCGCACGCAATCACTCTGGGCAACTCTTGCCATTTATTGATGAACTCACCAAAGCGGCCGGTTGGCAACCAGCCGATCTTGACCGAGTGGTGGTCAGCCAGGGGCCAGGTTCATACACTGGCTTACGAATTGGGGTGACCACAGCGAAGACGCTTGCGTTTACTTTGAATTTGGAATTGGCAGGGATCTCAAGTTTAGCTTTATTGGCCGCAAATGTGACCGATCCTAAAAAGGTTATCGTGCCAATCATGGATGCCCGCAACCAAAATCTATATGCGGGGGCTTACCAATGGCAAAATGGGGAACTTGTACCCATTATTACCGATGAACATAGTAATCTGGATGTCTTAACAGAACAACTGGCACAGCTCCATGAGAACTTGACCTTTACTGGAGAATACGCAAATTTTCAAGATGAATTGGAATTTGATTTCCCAACGGCTGAGTTTGCCGAAGATGTTTTGCCACATGCGAGCCATCTCCCTGAACTCGTTCAAGCAGCTGATGTTTTGACAGATATGGACGACATCCATCGCTTTGTCCCTAAATATCATCGTTTGTCACAAGCGGAAGCTGATTGGGCCCGCGCACATCCTGATGCAGGGGATGCTGATTATGTGGAAAAACTTTAGTGCCTGGCTCTATTGGCACACGCACCCAATTCCTAAGGAGCTCAAAGCATTTCGTCAATCGGTAGCGGTTAACGGGACTGACTTTATGATGACCCGTGCAACGATGGCTGACCTCGATGATATGTTAGCAGCGGAGCGTGAAGCCTATGGCGGCATTGATCCTTGGCCACGCCGAATCTTTGAGCAAGAATTGAACCGAACCCGGGAACGACTTTATGTGGTGTTACGTAACCCGGAAACACATTCGTTAGTAGGGTTTATGGGGGCTTCATTCCGACCTGGAATTCGTGAAGTTCACCTAACAAACATAACAGTCACGCCACATTGGCAAGGTCGTGAAGTTGGGACGTTTTTCATGAGTTATTTGATGACACTCGCTAAACAAAGTCGCTTTAGTCGGGTGTCACTTGAAGTCGCCGTGTCAAATGAACGCGCCATTCAATTTTACGAACGTTTTGGTTTTCAAATTATTCGGGAACGCCGCAACTACTACGGCAAGCAGCAACACGCCTACGATATGGCGTTGATCTTGAAGAACAACAAATAGGAAGTAACCGCATGTCAAACTTAAACTTTCGCCCAGCAACCGGGGCCGATGAATTATTTGCGATTGCACAAGATGCCTATGGTGGTTCGCCTTGGACAAGCGCAGCGTTTGAAAGAGACCTAAATAGTCGCTTAACGCATTACTTGGTGCTGACCCGCGATGATGAACCGATTGGTTTTGTTGGGGGCACGTTGGTGATTGACGAACTCTCAGTTAGCAATGTTGCCATTAAAACGGCCTTCCAAAAGCAAGGCCTTGGGCAAAAGTTGTTGCTCGAATGGTTTACTCGGTTTGACCCTAAGACACGCGTACTCCTCGAAGTGCGAGCGTCGAATGGGGCCGCGAAACATGTTTATGAAAAGTTAGGCTTTAATGTCTATCATGAACGTAAAGATTATTATCAAAATCCACGAGAAGATGCTTTTTTGATGGATTATTACATATAAAAGGAGGTTAGCATGGCAGAAGATCGTTTAATAATGGCATTTGAATCAAGTGCAGATGAGACGAGTGTTGCGATTGTGCGCAATGGATCAGAAATCGTTAGTCTTGAAACAGCCACACAAATTAAATCCCACCAACGTTTCGGTGGAATCGTACCAGAAGTGGCCAGTCGACATCATATTGAACAAGTGACGATTTTGGCACAAGCAGCGTTAGAAGATGCGCATGTGACCTATGATGATTTGGACGCAGTGGCTGTGACGCAAGGGCCTGGTTTGGTTGGGGCACTTTTGATTGGGGTAACCGCAGCGAAGACGATTGCTTGGGCACATGATTTACCAATCGTGCCTGTCATTCACTTAGCGGGACATATTAGTGCCGCAAATTTTGTCGAGCCAATTCAATATCCAGCCTTAGCTTTAATGGTCTCTGGTGGACACACTGAACTTGTTTTAATGCGTGAAGAATATGATTACTTGGTCATTGGTGATACGCGGGATGATGCTGCCGGAGAGGCCTACGATAAAGTGGGTCGAACAATGGGGTTGAAGTATCCTTCAGGGAAAATCATTGATGAAATGGCGCATCAAGGTCAGGACACATATAACTTACCGCGAGCAATGTTGAATGAAGATAATTTTGATTTCTCTTTCTCTGGTATCAAGAGTGCGGTGATTAATCTCATGCATAATGCTGAACAGCGTGGTGAAACAGTTGATTTGGATAACTTAGCAACGTCATTCCAAGCAGCTGTTGTTGAAATTCTTGTGGGTAAGGCTGAGCGAGCTTTGGAAGCTTATCCAGTGAAGTCCTTTATTGTAGCTGGTGGGGTCGCCGCGAACCGTGGTTTGCGGGACGGCCTTGCCCAGATGATGCAACGTTTCCCAGACACAGAATATATTCCCGTGCCAATTGCCCTAGCTGGTGATAATGCCGCGATGATTGGGGCTGCTGGTGATATTGCATACCGTCATGGTGCTCGTGCTGGCTTAGATTTGAATGCGAATTCGGCATTGGAATTTGACTACTTAGAAGACTAGTCATTGCCACTGCGTCAATAAGGAGGACGGCATGAAGAATAAGCTACGAATGTGGCTGGGTGTATTAGTGGCATTTGTGATGTTTGGCGTAGGTGGGGCAACTGCTTTTGCCGATAGCGCTGATCAATATGACATCACCAAGTATGACGAGCACGTCCAATTTCAAAAAGATGGGACGGCCCATGTTACCGTCAAGATGACCTATGCTTTTAATAAATCCATGCATGGGGTATATTTCCAACAAGGATTAGGCGAGCATGTGAAACAAGTCGGTCCTGTTCAAGCATCGGTGAATGGGGTGGCGGCGCAACCATATAATGGTGGCGATACTGGGTTAGAACTGCAATCCTATCAAGCGTCTAGTGACCAAGAAAAAGGCGTACGATTTAAGTTGTATCATCCAGTAGCTGCGGGTGATACCATTCAGGTGACATGGCAATATACGTTGAGCAATTTAATTAATTCCTATAATGATGTTGATGAATTGAATTGGCGCATCATTGGAAATAACTGGGATGTCCCCTTTGATCAGATGCAACTCACCGTGGCCTTTCCCCAGCAACCATTAAACGATACGCGAACATGGCAACATGGTAAGACTGCAACCAAAGGGAAGTGGGATGGCACGCATAGTCGTTGGACGTTTAGTCAAAAAGATTATCCAAGCCAAAGTCCGCTTGAATTGCACATGATGTTGCCAAAGACTACTTTTAATCCGAATGCGCAAGTGCATCGCGTGAATGACGAAGGGCGTCAAAAGATTTTGAAACAAGAGGCGCAACTCCAACGGCAAGCAGCCCAGCGGAAACGAACAGTCCAAATCATTGAATGGGTGCTCATTGCGGGAACAGCGGTCTGCTTACTAAGTGCAGTGTGGTTCTGGAAACGTACCCGCCCATTTGTGGCGTTTGTGCGTAATGATCGTCGGCTATACGATGTTCCGGATGACCACCTCGCACCTGCGGTTGTTGGTGAACGTTTATCCGAGGAGTGGATGCCCACTGAGCGGAGCTTGTCGGCAACATACATGGATATGATTGCGCGCCACTATGTGGCAGTAGAAGAGGACCCTCAGGGAAGACGCAAAGATAAGCGATTTAAGTTGGTAAAGGATCCAAGTGATTTAGCGCTCTTTGAACAACAGGCCCTGCAAATTCTGTTCCGTGAAGAATTGGTGGTGGGGGCGACCCGACGCAGTCGAAAGTTGAAGTTATCGGAGCAAGAATCAAGAACATACCGGAAGCAAGTTCGGACGTATCGCAAACAGGTCCAGCAGGCTAGTCAAACAACTTGGCTAAATCTAAAAGAAATTTCGGCTTTAAAAAAAGGCATCAAGTTTGGTTGGTACCTCTTAATTGCGATTTTCCTCGGACAGATTGTTTTGCTTGCGATTGATGAAAGTGTGTTAACGCCGACGCAAGTGTACGGTACATTGATTGGTGTAGTCCTCGCTGCGGTGATTGTTTTTTGGCGACAACGCTATCTCGAATACGATTACACCGGTGTTGGGCTACCACACGCCTTGGCATGGCATCAATATGCCAACATGTTGGGGCAGATTGGGCGTATGCCAGAACGTGAAATCGAAGAAGTCGTGTTATGGGACCGCCTCATGGCATATGCCGTTATCTTAGATGAAGGCAAGACGGTTGCCAAAGAATTAAAGAAGTTAGATCTACAGGCAGTTGAAGCAGCGCCGCTGAATGATTTGCTCATTGCGTTTGCGTTGATTGGACCATATCAAATTCGGACGAATACCGCTGTGGCTACGCCTAGCTCGGGCTCAGGCTTGAGCTTTGGGGCCGGTGGAACTTCCGGTGGATTTGGTGGATCTAGCGGTGGTGGTGCATTTTAGTTTAAAAAAATCCCGATTAGCAAAGTGCTAATCGGGATTTTGTTTATATTAAAACATACGATGAAGTAATTGATCACTTAAATCAATCAACATATCCTTTGAATCACTATCTGGTAATGTATCCAAAGCATCAAGCGCGCGGTCGGTATACGTCAATGCGAGTTCAGAGGCCTGGTCAAAGGCACCAGAGCTATGAACAAGGTCAGCAATTTCGACACTTTGGGCATCGGTGATGGCGTCGCCGGTCCTGAGTAATTCGCGGACCTGGTCACTTTGTTGAATGGCGAAGATTAGCGGCGCGGAATAGACACCTTCACGCATATCATTCAAAGTTGGCTTACCAAGGGTAGCACTATCGTTTTGATAGTCGAGCAAGTCATCCAGAATTTGGAAAGCCATCCCGAGGTTATAAGTGAATGTATAAAGGTTAGCCTTGGTTTCATCATCAACTGGTTCAGTTGCGGCAGAAAGTCCAAGTTCAGTCGCCATTTCAAAGAGGGCGGCAGTCTTACCCGCGATTTGTTCAAGATACTCGTCAATGGTCATATCCAATTTATAGTAATGTGATCGTTGCATGAGTTCGCCGTTTAGAATTGCTTCTAAGAATGACGTCGCCTTACGCGCCACTGACATTTCATGGGTATGGTTGGCGAGAATGTGAAAGGTTGTTGCAAAAAGATAGTCCCCAGCATAAACTGCGACATCCTGGCCTAGTTGGGCTTGTATAGAAGCGTGGTGGCGGCGGGTTGAAGAACTATCAATAATATCATCGTGGATTAGGGTAGCTGAGTGCAGCATTTCAACTGACGCAGCTAAGTGAATGAGATCGTCGTGGTTATTGGGTGCCATTTGACCAATAAGAATGGTTAATGCGGGGCGCAAAAGCTTACCCCCAGTTGTCATCATTTCGAGTAACGCAGCTTGAACATCGGCATTCTTAGCTTGAAGGTCGGTTTGAATCACCGTAATGACTTCAGCTAGGTCAGATTGAATAGATGGGAAATCATTCCAAATGGCGTTTAATTGAATAGAATTATCTTGCATTGATAATCGAACTCCTTTGGTTCTTAAATAGTTGTTTGCTTATTCGCCATGAGTACTAGTTTAATCCATTACCTATAAAAAGTCAGGTCAATTTTAGAAATGTTTCGATATTTGATTGTTTTCTTCCTATATAATATAAATTAAAGACATTAGCAAAAAGTGGAATATTACAGAATTAAAACGTTTCAGAGAAATCCAGAATTAATTTGCGAAAATGCTTGTTATTTCCAGGAATATTGTGTATTATATTCAAGTACGCTAATTGAGAGAGGGTATTACCCACTCCAATAGTGTCTAAACACACACAGCGATGATGTGGGAGGTTGCGACACACCCGGCAGCATTGCCACGAGATCCATGCCATGGAGTCTTGCGTGGTGGGTCGGTAGTTTCCACGGAGTTAGTTTCATATTCCAATATGGACGAAGGGAGAATTTATATCATGGCAAGTAAGAAGATTCGTATCCGTTTGAAGGCATACGAGCACGAAATCTTGGATGCATCTGCAGAAAAGATTGTTGAGACGGCAAACCGCACAGGTGCTGAAATTTCAGGACCTATTCCATTGCCTACAGAACGCACACTTTACACGGTGCTACGTTCACCTCACAAGAACAAGGATTCACGTGAACAATTCGAAATGCGCACACACAAGCGTTTGATCGATATCATGAATCCAACCGCTAAGACAGTTGATGCTTTATCAAAGCTTGAATTGCCAAGTGGTGTTGACATCGAAATTAAGTTGTAATTTTTAATTACAACATTAACTTGCCTAGTCAAGCATCTAACTGACTGAAAATAAAGATATTACATTTATAAAGGAGATAGTCATGACTACTAAGGGTATCTTAGGCCGCAAAGTCGGCATGACTCAGGTATTCACTGAGAATGGTGAGCTTATCCCAGTTACTGTGGTTGAAGCAACGCCAAACGTCGTACTCCAAGTTAAGACTTTGGAAAATGATGGTTACAGCGCAATTCAACTTGGTTTGGGTGACAAGCGTGCCGTTTTGAGTAACAAACCTGAGCAAGGTCACGCCGAAAAGGCAAACACGACCCCTAAGCGCTACATTCGTGAAATCCGCGACGCTGAGGGTGAATACAATGTTGGGGATGAAGTTAAGGTTGACGTTTTCGCCGAAGGTGAAGTTGTTGACGTAACTGGAATCACAAAGGGTCATGGTTACCAAGGTAACATCAAGAAGGACGGACAATCTCGTGGACCTATGGCTCACGGATCTCGTTACCACCGTCGCCCAGGTTCAATGGGTGCTGTTATCAATCGTGTGTTCAAGGGTAAGAAGTTGCCTGGACGCATGGGTAACCGTAAGCGTACCGTACAAAACTTGAAGATCGTTCGTGTTGACGTTGAAAACAACGTTATCTTGATCAAGGGTAATGTACCAGGTGCCAACAAGTCACTTGTTACTGTTAAGAATTCAATCAAGGCAAAGTAATAAGGACGAAAGGAGGAATATAATATGACTAAGATTGCTTTACTTAAGCAAGACGGTTCAAACGCCGGAGAAGTTGAATTGAATGATTCAATCTTTGCCATTGAGCCAAACAACAATGTCATCACTGACGCTGTTTTGATGCAACGCGCATCGATGCGTCAAGGTACTCACGCTGTTAAGAATCGCTCAGCCGTTTCTGGTGGTGGTAAGAAGCCTTGGCGTCAAAAGGGTACTGGACGTGCCCGTCAAGGATCAATCCGTTCACCACAATGGCGTGGTGGTGGAATTGTCTTCGGACCTACTCCACGTTCATATGCTTACAAGATGCCTAAGAAGGCATACCGTTTGGCATTGAAGTCAGTGTTGTCACAAAAGGTTTTGGATTCTTCATTGGTAGTTGTTGATGCATTGACATTCGACGCACCAAAGACTAAGGAATTCAAGAGCGTTTTGGATAACTTGAATGTAGATGGTAAGACGTTGGTAGTCTTGGACGATGACAACACAAACGCAACATTGGCAGCACGTAACCTACAAAACGTGACTGTTATGACTGCTAAGGGTGTTAACGTTCTTGACGTAATCAACAATGATAAGTTGGTTGTTGTACAATCAGCTTTGGCACAAGTTGAGGAGGTTTTGGCATAATGGACGCACGCGATATCATTTTGCGCCCGGTCATCACTGAACAAACTATGAGCGTTTTGGATGAAAAACGTTACAGTTTCGATGTTGATGTTCGCGCCACAAAGCCACAAATCAAGCGCGCTATTGAAGAAATTTTCGACGTAAAGGTTGAAAAGATCAATACAGCTAACGTACGTGGTAAGCTTAAGCGTCAAGGACGCTATACTGGTTACACTAAGAAGCGTAAGAAGGCAACTGTTAAGTTGTCAGCAGCTTCTAAGGACATTCAATTGTTCAACGAAAACTAATTAGGAGGAACTTAGCGTGGCTATTAAGAAGTATAAGCCAACCTCTAATGGTCGTCGTAATATGACTTCTTCTGATTTTTCAGAAATCACAAAGACGACGCCAGAAAAGAGCTTGTTGGAATCAAAGTCAAACACAGGTGCCCGTAATTCTTATGGACACATGACTGTTCGCCATCGTGGTGGTGGACACAAGCGCCAATACCGTGTTGTGGACTTCAAGCGTACAAAGGATGAAGTACCTGCTAAGGTTGTTGCGATCGAATACGATCCAAACCGTACAGCTAACATTGCTTTGTTGCAATACACAGACGGTGTTAAGTCATATATCTTGGCACCAAAGGGTCTAGAAGTGGGCATGACTGTTCAATCTGGTCCTGATGCTGATTTTAAGGTCGGAAATGCATTGCCTTTGTCAATCATTCCTGATGGAACACAAATCCACAATATTGAAATGAAGCCTGGTAAGGGTGGACAACTTGTCCGTTCTGCTGGAACTTCTGCTCAAGTTTTGGGTCGTGAAGGAAAGTACGTTCTTGTTCGCCTACAATCAGGTGAAGTTCGTATGATCTTGGCTACTAACCGTGCCACAATTGGTGTTGTCGGAAACGAACAACACTCATTGATTAATTGGGGTAAGGCTGGTCGTCGTCGTTGGAAGGGTCAACGTCCACACGTTCGTGGATCTGTAATGAACCCTAACGATCACCCACACGGTGGTGGTGAAGGAAAGGCCCCAGTTGGTCGTCCTTCTCCATTGTCACCATGGGGTAAGAAGACTGCTGGTAAGAAGACTCGTAACAAGAACGCTCAATCATCTAAGTTCATTGTTCGTGGTCGTAAGAGCAAGTAGTCTAATTTCCTGAGTATTTCAAAACTTATTATAAGCAAACGAGAGGAGGACTCAGAATGGGTCGTAGCCTGAAAAAAGGACCATTTGCTGATGCCAGTTTGTTGAAGAAGGTTGAACAAGCCAATGCTTCAGATAAGCAAACAGTCATCAAGACATGGTCACGTCGTTCAACAATTTTCCCTAGCTTTATCGGATTGACTTTCGCCGTTTATGACGGACGAAAGCACGTACCAGTTTTGGTTCAAGAAGATATGGTCGGTCACAAGTTAGGTGAATTCGTCCCAACGCGTACGTTCCGCGGACACGCTGCAGACGACAAAAAGACGCAACGTAAGTAATTAGGAGGACAGTACAATGGCTGAACAAATTACGTCAGCACGCGCCACAGCGAATATCGTTCGTGTGGCTCCACGTAAGGTCCGCTTAGTGCTTGACCAAGTGCGTGGGAAGTCAGTCGCAGAAGCTTTTGCAATCTTAGAATTTTTGCCAAATCATTCTGCAACTGATGTTTACAAAGTATTGAACTCAGCAGTAGCAAACGCTGAGAACAATTTCTCACTAGATCGTGAAGATTTGGTTGTCTCAGAAGCCTTCGCCAACGAAGGACCAACGCTTAAGCGTTTCCGTCCACGTGCCAAGGGTTCTGCTTCACCAATCAATAAGCGAACAAGCCACATCACGATTGTGGTAACAGAAAAGTAAGGAGGATTGAGTCATGGGTCAAAAGATTAACCCAACCGGTTTCCGTGTCGGCGTCATTCGCGACTGGGATGCTAAATGGTACGCAGATAAGAAAGACTATGCAAACAACTTGCATGAAGACTTAGCTTTGCGTAATTATATCGAGACTAAGTTGGCAGATGCATCAGTTTCTCGTATCGAAATCGAACGTACTGCTAACCGTGTTAATATCTCAATCCACACTGCTAAGCCAGGTATGGTTATTGGTAAAGGTGGATCAGAAGTTGATGCATTGCGTAACGAATTGTCAAAGATTGTGGCAAAGGGTGAACGCGTACACATCAACATCATTGAGATTAAGAAGCCAGATTTGGATGCTCACTTGGTAGGATCACAAATTGCAGCTGACTTGGAACGCCGTGTGGCTTTCCGTCGCTCAATGCGTGGAGCTATCCAACGTGCAATGCGTTCTGGTGCCAAGGGAATCAAGGTACAAGTTTCTGGACGTTTGAACGGTGCAGATATTGCTCGTGTCGAACAATATACTGAGGGTACAGTGCCTTTGCACACATTGCGTGCAGACATTGATTACTCATGGGATGAAGCAACAACAACATACGGTCAACTAGGTGTTAAGACTTGGATTTACCGTGGTGATGTTTTGCCAGAGAAGAAGTCAAAGAAGCAAGGAGGCGAGTAACAAATGCTAGTTCCAAAGCGTGTTAAGTATCGTCGTCCACATCGTGGCCACATGCGTGGTGAAGCTAAGGGTGGTAAGACAGTAACATTTGGTGAGTTTGGACTACAAGCCCTTGACTCACATTGGATTACAAATCGTCAAATCGAGGCGGCTCGTATTGCTATGACACGTTACATGAAGCGTGGTGGTAAGGTTTGGATTAAGATTTATCCACACTTGTCATACACTTCTAAGGGTGTCGGTGTTCGTATGGGTAACGGAAAGGGTACTCCCGAAGGTTGGGTTGCCCCAGTAAAGCGCGGCACAGTTATGTTTGAAGTTGGCGGCGTGTCTGAGGAAGTTGCCCGCGAAGCCTTGCGTCTCGCATCTAACAAGTTGCCTGTCAGAACTAAGATTTTGACTCGCCAAACGGAGGGTGAATAATGAAGATCAAGGACTTACAAGAAGAAATCAAGGGTCTCAGCCAAGCAGAGTTGGTTGCCAAGGAAAAGAGCTACAAGGAAGAGTTGTTTAACTTGCGTTTCCAATTAGCTACTGGTCAACTTGAGAACACGGCTCGATTGTCTGAAGTACGTAAGCAAATTGCACGTATCAAGACTGCGATTCGTCAAGAAGAATTAAACAAGTAGACTAAGAGAGGAGACCGGTATGACTGAAGATCGTAACGCACGTAAAGTTTATCAAGGACGCGTGGTTTCAGATAAGATGGATAAGACAATTACTGTTGCCATTGAAACCTACAAGAACCACCCCGTTTATGGTAAGCGTGTTAAGTACACGAAGAAGTTTAAGGCTCACGATGAGAACAACGAAGCTAAAGAAGGTGACATCGTACGCATCATGGAGACGCGTCCAACGTCAGCTACAAAGCGCTTCCGTTTGGTAGAAATCGTCGAGAAGGCCGTTATTATCTAATCGTTAATCTCGAATCTAACCAATAACGGAAGGAGGATATAATCGTGATTCAACAAGAGAGTCGTTTGAAGGTTGCTGATAATTCTGGGGCACGCGAAATTTTGACAATCAAAGTTTTGGGTGGTTCAGGTCGTAAGTTCGCCGGTGTCGGTGACATGATCGTCGCAACTGTTAAGCAAGCAATTCCTGGTGGTACTGTAAAGAAGGGTGACGTCGTTAAGGCCGTTATCGTTCGTACTGTATCAGGAATTCACCGTACTGATGGTTCATACATCAAGTTTGATGAGAACGCTGCTGTTATCGTAAAGGATGACAAGAGCCCTGTCGGTACACGTATTTTTGGCCCCGTTGCGCGTGAATTGCGTGACAATGATTACATGCGTATTGTGTCATTGGCACCTGAAGTATTGTAATTACCATCATTAAATCAAGGAGGAAGCCTCGCATGTTTGTAAAGACTGGTGACAAGGTTAAGGTTATCGCCGGCAAGGACAAGGGCAAGGAAGGTTCAGTTGTTAAGACTATTACCGGACAAGACCGTGTTGTTGTTGAAGGTGTAAACATGGTTAAGAAGCATCAAAAGCCAAATAACCAATATCCACAAGGTGGAATTATTGAGCAAGAAGCTCCTATCCACGTTTCAAACGTACAATTGCTTGACCCTTCTACTAACGAACCAACAAAAATTGGTTACAAGGTTGAAGATGGTAAGAAGGTACGTTTTGCTAAGAAGTCTGGAAAGACTTTAGCTTAATTTAGGTGAAAGGAGGAAATCATAATCATGGCAAATCGTTTAAAAGAAAAGTACACCAGTGAAGTTACACCTTCATTGATGGAAAAGTTTGATTACTCATCAATCATGCAAACTCCAAAGATCGAAAAGATCGTTTTGAATATGGGTGTTGGTGACGCTGTCTCAAACTCAAAGAACTTAGATGAAGCTGTTGCTGAATTAGAATTGATTGCTGGTCAAAAGCCAGTTATCACTCGCGCCAAGAAGTCAATCGCTGGCTTCCGTTTGCGTGAGGGTATGGCAATCGGTACTAAGGTTACTTTGCGTGGTGAGCGTATGTATGACTTTTTGGATAAGTTAATCAACGTTTCATTGCCACGTGTTCGTGACTTCCGTGGAGTTTCACCAAAGGCCTTTGATGGTCGAGGAAACTACACGTTGGGAATTCGTGAACAACTTATTTTCCCAGAAATTGATTACGATGCTGTTAACCGCGTCCGTGGTTTGGATATTGTTGTTGTTACAACTGCCAACACTGACGAAGAAGCGCGTGAATTGCTTACTCAATTGGGTATGCCTTTCTCAAAGTAATCTTTAACTGATTTACAGAAATATATAATAGGAGGCAACATCAATGTCAATGACTGACCCAATTGCAGACTTTTTGACTCGCATTCGTAATGCGAACATGGTTCGTCACGATTCAGTAGAAGTACCTGCATCTAAGATCAAGATGGACATCGCCGAGATTTTGAAGAACGAAGGCTTTGTTCGTGACGTTGAATACATTGAAGATGACAAGCAAGGTGTCATTCGTGTCTTCCTTAAGTATGGACCTGACAAGACTCGCGTAATTTCTGGTTTGAAGCGTATTTCAAAGCCAGGGCTACGTTCATATGTTAAGTCAGATGATGTACCTAAGGTATTGAACGGATTAGGTATCGCTATCATCTCAACTTCTGAAGGTGTCATCACCGATAAGGAAGCTCGCGCCAAGGGTATTGGTGGAGAAGTATTAGCTTACGTCTGGTAATAAATAAAATCTAACAAGGAGGTGTCTACTCATGAGTCGTATTGGTAATAAACCAGTTACTTTGCCAGCAGGTGTTGAAATTACACGTGATGGTAACGTTGTAACTGTTAAGGGACCAAAGGGTGAGCTTTCACGCGAAATCGCTCCCGAAATCCAATTCACAGTAGAAGGTGACGTTGTTACTTTCACTCGTCCTTCAGATGAAGGTCGAATCAAGGCCCTTCACGGAACAACTCGCGCCAATGTTGCTAACATGGTCGAGGGTGTAACAGATGGTTTCAAGAAAACTTTGAAGCTTGTCGGTGTTGGATACCGTGCCGCAAAGCAAGGAAACAACCTTGTATTGAACGTCGGTTATTCACACCCTGTTGAATTTGCAGATCGTGAAGAGTTACAAGTTGAAGTACCAGATACTTTGACAATTATTATTAGTGGAATCGACAAGCAACGCGTTGGAGATTTTGCTGCTGAAATTCGTGCCGTACGTTCACCTGAACCTTATAAGGGTAAGGGTATTCGCTACGAAAACGAACACGTTGCACGTAAGGAAGGTAAGACTGGTAAGTAATCTAAACATTCTGTTTAGCCGGATCCGCAACGTTTCCGGATTTACTTATTGGTATATCTTCTAAAATTTTGAAAAAAGAGGTTACGAACAATGATTACGAAGTCAGACAAGAACAAAGTGCGTCAACACCGACACACACGTGTTCGTGGAAAGATTTCTGGTACTGCTGAGCGCCCACGCTTGAACGTTTACCGTTCTAACAAGAACATCTACGCGCAATTAATTGATGACGTAGCGGGTGTGACGCTTGCTAGTGCCTCAACTTTGGACAGTGCTGTTGAAACTGCACCAAAGACAGAGCAAGCTGCTAAGGTAGGAGCTTTGATCGCAGAACGCGCTAAGGCTGCTAACATTGAAGACGTTGTATTTGATCGTGGTGGTTACTTGTACCATGGTCGTGTGCAAGCGTTGGCAGAAGCAGCTCGTGAAGCTGGTTTGAAGTTCTAAGGGAAGGAGGAAATAAAATGGCTTATATCGATCCAAAAACGCTCGGAGAGCTTGAAGAAAATGTTGTAGCCATCAACCGTGTTACAAAGGTTGTTAAGGGTGGACGTCGTCTACGCTTCGCAGCACTTGTAGTCGTTGGTGATCACAACGGACATGTTGGTTTCGGAACTGGTAAGGCACAAGAAGTGCCAGAAGCTATCCGTAAGGCTGTTGAAGATGCAAAGCGTAATATCGTTGCTATCCCAATGGTTGGTACGACCCTTCCTCACTCTACTTTGGGTGTCTACAGTGGTGGCCGTGTTTTGCTTAAGCCCGCTGCTGAAGGTTCTGGAGTAGCTGCCGGTGGAGCTTCTCGTGCTATTATGGATTTGGGTGGCGTAGCCGACGTGACTGCAAAGTCTCTAGGTTCTGCTACACCAATTAACGTTGTTCGCGCAACTTTTGAAGCAATCAAGTCTTTGAAGAACGCTGAAGAAGTTGCTGAAATGCGTCAGGTCTCACTTGAGCACTTGGCAGATTAAGGAGGCAGAAAATGACCGATCAAGTAAAGGTTACACTTGTTAAGAGTGCTGCTCACCGTAAGCCAAATCAGCGCGCGATTGTTAAGTCACTTGGTTTGAACAAGGTGAACTCTTCAGTCGTATTGCCTGACAACGCAGCAACGCGTGGTGCACTATTTAAGATTGCTCACTTAATTACTGTTGAAGTAGTTAAGTAGTTATTAGATTGCTTTGAAGGAGGTACAACCCTAATGAAGCTTAATGAACTCCAAACAGCCGAGGGTTCACGCTCAGTCCGCAACCGTGTTGGACGTGGTGAATCATCAGGTAATGGAAAGACCGCTGGACGTGGTCAAAAAGGTCAAAAGGCTCGTAGTAAGGTACGCATGGGCTTCGAAGGTGGACAAATGCCTTTGTTCCGTCGTAAGCCAAAGCGTGGATTTACGAACATCAACCGCAAGGATTACGCAGTCGTAAACCTTGATGCGTTGAACAAGTTTGACAATGGTACTGAAGTTACACCAGCATTGTTGGTAGAATCAGGTATCGTTAAGAACGAACTTAGTGGCATTAAGATCTTAGCAAACGGTCAATTGGAAAAGTCATTGACTGTTAAAGCTAATAAGTTCTCAGCTTCAGCCGTTTCAGCAATTGAAGCAGCTGGTGGTAAGACTGAGGTGATTTAATGCTAAAAACCGTGTTCCAATCTCTAAAAGTTAAAGACATTCGTAATAAATTGTTCTTCACTTTAGCGATTTTGGTTGTATACAGAATCGGTGCTCAAATTACCATTCCTGGTATTAATCCATTGGCACTACAGGACGTTGCATCTTCTGGACTCGGCAGCATTTTGAATATGTTTAGCGGTGGTGGTCTTACAAATTATTCATTGTTCGCAATGGGAGTTTCACCATACGTTACTGCACAAATCGTGGTACAGCTCCTTCAAATGGATATTGTGCCACGATTTGTTGAATGGTCAAAACAAGGTGAAGTTGGTCGACGTAAGTTAAACCAAGTGACCCGCTATTTGACTATTTTCCTAGCGTTCGTCCAATCTATTGGAATTACTGCTGGGTTTAATCAACTAAGCCAAGTGAACTTGGTTAGCACGCCTAATGCGCAAACATACATTCTGATCGGGTTTATTTTAACCGCCGGAACTATGTTTGCTGTTTGGCTTGGAGACATGATTACAAGTCATGGTCTTGGCCAAGGTGTCTCAATGTTGATTTTCGCAGGAATTATTGCACGAGTTCCTTCGTCTGTATACAAGTTGTTCAGAGAACATGTCATTGTTAGTGCCGACCAAGCGCGAGGTTGGGCTTTCATGGTTGGAATCTTAATCATCTTTTTGATTGTTGTCGGATTCATCACTTGGTTCAACCAAGCAATCCGTAAGATTCCAATGCAATATACACGACAAGCAAAGGGGTCAGGAAGTACGTCTTACTTACCTTTGAAGGTCAATGTTGCTGGTGTGATCCCTGTTATCTTCGCGTCATCAATTATGGTGACGCCTCAAACGATTTTGCAATTATTTGCAACTAAGTTTGGAGATGCTCCTTGGTACACGACAATCATGCAATACCTAAACATGCAAACTGTACAAGGTGGTATTTTATATACCTCATTAATTGTCTTGTTTACGTTCTTCTATGCCTTTGTCCAGGTTAATCCTGAAAAGGTTGCTGAGAATTTGCAAAAGCAAGGTAGTTACATCGTGGGCGTTCGACCTGGACGCGCAACAGAAAACTGGTTATCTGGTCTTTTGATGCGTTTGTCAGTTGTCGGAGCATTCTTCCTAGGATTTGTTGCATTGACACCGGTCCTAGCTACCCACGCCTTTGGCTTAGATGGTCAATTGGCAATGTCTGGTACATCAATTTTGATCGTTATCGGTGTTGCACTTGACTTAATTCGCCAACTGGAAGGATTGTTAATGAAGCGTCAGTATGTTGGTTTTATTCAAGAAGGAGTCAAAGCAAAATGAGCAAGAATATCGTATTGCTAGGTTTACCTGGCGTAGGAAAGGGTACTCAAGCTGCAAAGATTGTTGAAACTTACAACTTGCCACATATTAGTACCGGTGATATGTTCCGTGAGGCTATGGCTAACGAAACTGAACTTGGTTTGAAAGCAAAGTCTTATATGGATGCCGGTAACCTTGTCCCTGACGAAGTTACTAACGGTATCGTAGAAGAACGGTTAGCTCAAGATGATACAAAAAATGGATTCATCCTTGATGGTTATCCACGTAACATTGAACAAGCTGAAGCTTTAGAACAAATGTTAGCAAAGCAAGGCCGCGATATTAACGCTGTGCTTTACTTTACTGCTGATAATGATGTTCTAGTTCAACGAATGATGGCTCGTGGTCGAGCTGATGACACTCCTGAAGTCATTCAAAATCGTTTGAACGTCAATGGTGAGTTGACAGAACCTATTGCTAAGTTTTATGCGGATAAGGGTGTCCTACACAAAATTGATGGTGCAAAAGACCTAGATGATGTGTTCACTGATGTTGAAACAGTATTGGATAACTTGGGGTAGTAATTCGTAAATATCATATTGGATATTCAAATTCAGTATGGTATAATTACGTGTTACGTTCTCCAATGTCACACTAAGGAGGCAGCAACGTGGCCAAAGATGTTATTGAAATTTCAGGCATTGTGAAAGAAACTATGCCTAATGCCATGTTTACCGTTGAATTGGAAAACGGGGCGACTATCTTAGCTCACGTTTCAGGTAAGATTCGTAAGAACTTTATTCGTATCTTACCAGGAGATCGTGTGACGGTAGAAATGTCGCCATATGATTTGACTAAGGGTCGTATTACGTATCGTTATATTAAGTAATTTAACGGTCAAAAATCCAAGGGGAGGTAAATATTATGAAGGTTCGTCCATCTGTAAAGCCTATGTGCGATCACTGTAAAGTGGTTAAGCGTAACGGTCGTGTTATGGTGATTTGCTCTGCAAACCCTAAGCACAAGCAACGTCAAGGTGCTTAATTGCATTCTTGAAACAATAAAAAATATAGGAGGTAATCGTAATGGCTCGTATTGCTGGTGTTGATTTGCCTCGCGATAAGCGTATCGTGATTGCATTGACATATGTATACGGAATCGGTAACACAACTGCAGAAAAGATTCTTTCTGAAGCTGGTGTTTCTGAAGACGTTCGTGTTCGTGACCTAACTCCCGACCAAGAAGACGCCATCCGTGCCATCGTTGATGGTATTAAGGTGGAAGGTGACTTGCGTCGCGAAGTATCAATGAACATTAAGAACTTGAAGGAAATGGGATCATACCGTGGTCTACGTCATCGTCGTAATTTGCCCGTTCGTGGTCAAAACACGAAGAACAATGCACGTACACGTAAAGGCCCAGCTGTTTCTATTGCAGGTAAGAAGAAGTAATTAATTTTTAAAGGAAGGAGATTACTTGATTATGGCAGGTCGTACAAATCGTAAGCGTCGTGTTAAAAAGAACGTTGAAAGTGGTGTAGCTCACATTCACGCAACGTTCAACAACACGATTGTCATGATTACTGACGTTCAAGGTAACGCAGTATCATGGTCATCAGCTGGTGCTCTTGGTTTCAAGGGTAGCCGTAAGTCTACACCATTCGCTGCACAAATGGCTGCTGAAGCAGCTGCAAAGTCAGCAATGGAAAACGGCATGAAGACTGTTGAAGTAACTGTCAAGGGTCCTGGTTCAGGACGTGAGTCAGCTATTCGTGCGTTAGCCGCTGCAGGTCTTGAAGTAACAGCCATTAAGGATGTTACTCCAGTACCTCACAACGGTTCACGTCCACCAAAGCGTCGTCGTGTCTAATTGTTGATGCAACTAGTTAGCACACAATGCTTTGAAAGGGGTAACAAACAGTATGCTTGAATTCGAAAACCCAAAGATTACACTGGTTGAAGAGGATAGTAATTACGGTAAGTTTGTGGTTGAGCCGCTTGAACGTGGTTACGGAACTACTTTGGGTAACTCCCTACGCCGTGTATTGTTGTCTTCATTGCCCGGTGCGGCAATCAACTCAGTACAAATTGATGGCGTTTTGCATGAATTTTCAACGGTCGAAGGAGTTGTTGAAGATGTCACGCAAATCATCTTAAACCTTAAAAAGGTCTCAATGCGTATCGATAGTGATGATGAGAAGACGCTCGAAGTAAATGTTAATGGACCCGCAACAGTAACTGCCGGCGATTTCGTTGGTGATGCTGATGTTGAGGTCTTGAATAAGGATCAATACATTGCAACTGTTGCTGCTGGTGCTACTTTGCATATGACGGTGACTGCTGTTCGCGGTCGCGGTTATGTTTCAGGTGACCAGAATAAGGATTTGCATGAAGATACGCCTATTGGTGTTCTAGCAATTGATTCAATCTTTACCCCAATCGAACGCGTAAATTATCAAGTTGAAGAAACTCGTGTTGGTCAACGTAACGATTATGATAAGTTGACGATGGATATCTGGACCGACGGTTCATTAACAGCTACTGAAGCTATTTCTTTGGCTGCGCGTGTTCTATCAGATCACTTGAAGCCATTCATTGAATTATCAGAACGCGCTGCTGAGACACAAGTTATGGTAGACAAGGAAGAAACGACAACAAGCAAACATGCTGAAGTTCCGATTGAAGAATTGGATCTTTCTGTCCGCTCATATAATTGTCTAAAGCGTGCTGGAATCAACACAATTCAAGAGCTTACTGATCGTTCAGAAGCTCAGATGATGACTGTTCGTAATCTAGGCCGCAAGTCACTTGACGAAATCCAGGATAAGCTGGCTCAGCATGATTTAGGGTTCCGCAAGGAAGATTAAATTAAATAAATAGAATTCCAAGAAAAGGAGGATACACTCATGGGATACCGTAAGTTGGGACGTACTAGCTCACAACGTAAGGCTATGTTGCGTGATTTAACAACTTCATTGTTGATTAACGGTCGTATCGAAACGACTGAAGCTCGCGCGAAGGAAGTTCGTCGTACTGCAGATAAGATGATTACACTTGGTAAGCGTGGTGATTTGGCTTCACGCCGTAAGGCCGCTGCTTTCATGCGTAATGTCGTTGCAGACGTACAAACGACCGAAGATGATAACATCAAGATTCAAAATGCAGTGCAATTCTTGTTTGACAATGTTGCACCACGTTTTGAAGGACGTGCGGGTGGTTACACTCGTATCTTGAAGTTGGATGCACGTCGTGGAGACGCTGCTCCAATGGTTATCTTGGAATTGGTTGACTAATTTATTAGTTGATTAATAACAAAAAATTAACAATGGAATCTCTCATATCTTTGAGTATAAACCGTTACGATGATGGCTGTCGCCAAGTCTAGGTTGAATGGTGATCTTTGATCATCGCGCTCGCTGATGTGCGAGGTTTTTTTGTATACATAGGTATTTTTGAATATCATCTATTTCAGAGTGCTGACATGTCAATTAAGGTAGACTGTATCGTATAAAACCGGTCTTTACATGCTGAATAACAGCTTGCCAGGCTCGGGTATGTGATGAATAGACATTATGCTTGCTGGCAATAGAAAAAGGACGTCTAACAGTTAAGTTAGACGTCCTTTTATTTATATTGATTAATGATGACTGTAGTGACGTGCAATTAAGTCTCCAACGAATTGAATTAAGACGATGAAGAGCAAAATTAAGATGGTTGCAGTCCACATAACGTCGTTTTGGAATCGTTGGTAACCAGTTACGATGGCTGTTGTTCCAAGTCCACCAGCACCAATGGCACCAGCCATGGCAGTTAGTCCGACCAAGCTAATCATTGTGACAGTTGAAACACGCACAAGTTCTGAACGCCCTTCGCGAAGATAAACATCGTGGATGATATCCCAGTTACTTGCCCCAAATGAACGGGCAGCTTCGACCTTACCATCTGAAACCCCGAGTAAGGCAACTTGTACCTGACGGGCGTAGAATGGGAAGACCCCTAGTGAAAGGGGAACCAATGCGGCTGTTGTTCCAATAGTCGTTCCAGTGATTAATTGTGTCAAAGGTGAGAAGACAACCACCATGATAATGAATGGGATTGCTCGTCCAATTGAGACAACCTTGTCGAGAATTTCGAAAACAGTACGATTGGCACGAATACCGTGCTCATCAGTAATGACAAGCCCGATTCCAAAAGCTAAACCAAGTAGTCCACCGAATACGGCAGCACCTAGAGTCATGTAAAGTGTTTGTGCAATTGAAGTTCCCCAACCAGAGTCACCACCCCAACCAAGGGAATAAACACCAGGGAGATTTGTTTGAATCCATTCTAGCATATTAAGCATCCTCCTTTTCTGCATCAAGTGGTGTGACATGCACACCGTGATCAACTAGGCTTGAAACCGCAGTCCGAATATTCTCATCGGTTCCCTTAAGGACAACGATGGCAAGACCAACGGGTGTCTTAGTAAGAATTTCCATATTTGAATACAGAATGTTCGTTGTAACTTGGTAATCAGCATAGATTGTTGAAAGGAGTGGTTGCGCCGTGTCATTACCAACATAATTGATTTGGTAAAGTTGTTCATCATCTGCCAATGGCTTTTCACTCAAAAGTTCACGGACATTGAGCAAAGCTTCGTCACGGTTTGTGGCCGTGTTAATGAAGTCCTTTGTCAACTTTTGTTGTGGGTTCGTGAAGATTTCAAGTAAGCTACCACGTTCGATGATGGTTCCATCTTCCATAACGGCAACCTTGTTGGCAATTTCCTTGATGGCTTGCATTTCGTGTGTAATTAAAACGATGGTTAGACCAAGTTCTTCGTTAAGGCGCTTTAGAATCCCAAGGATTTGATTAGTCGTCTTAGGATCAAGCGCAGAAGTCGCTTCATCCGAAATCAAAATTTCAGGGTCATTCGCCAAGGCACGGGCAATGGCAACACGTTGCTTTTGCCCACCTGAAAGTTGAGAAGGGTAGTTACTACTACGGTCAGACAAACCAACCAATTCAAGGAGGTGATCAATCTTAGCCTTCTTCTCCGTCTTTGAAAGTTTACTGTGCTTCAATGGTTGCGCGACATTACCGTATACGGTCAATTCATCCATTAAATTGAAGTGTTGGAAAATCATGCCGATATTCTTACGTTCATCGCGCAACGCGTTTGCTGAAAGATCAGTCATCTCAGTTCCGTTTACTTTAACTGAACCAGAAGTAGGACGTTGTAATAAATTAATTGTGCGGACCAACGTTGACTTACCAGCCCCTGAGTAACCGACGATACCGTAGATATCACCTTTTTCAACGGTTAGGCTTTCGTCTTGGACAGCGACGATGGTTTGTTTCTTTTGTTTAAATGTGACATTAATATCTTTTAGTTCAATAACAGCCATATGCGTTCCCCTTTATAAAATATGTATCGGCGCACATATTGCTACATGCGCCGAATCGATTTATGCGAATTAGAACTTCTTGTTCCAAGCAGGAATTTCGGCATCACCGTGTTCCTTCTTCATGGCCTTTTCAGTTGCCTTAGTTTGGTATGCCTTAACGACATCCTTGTAAGCCGTCTTATCAGCCTTGCTCTTCTTAGCGGCAATCACGTTAACCCATTGCTTTGAATCCTTGTTAACTGGTTCAACGTAAATCGCTGACTTCAAGTTAATCTTAGCTTCTTGCGCATAGTTAGTGTTGATCACAGCGCCTTGAACGCTCTTTGACTTGAAGGCACCAGCAACTTGATCAGCTGAAAGTTCCTTAATCTTGATGTCCTTCTTGTTTTGCTTAATATCCTTAGTTGTTGGCAACTTTGTATCCTTAAGCTTAATCAAACCTGCACTTTCAAGAACCTTCAATGAACGACCTTCGTTTGTTGGGTCATTCGGAACCGCAATGGTATCCCCCTTCTTAAAGCTTGAAGCCTTCTTGGCATCATTTGAGTACAAACGGATTGGCGTGATGAACGTATCACCAATGGCCTTAACCTTGTTACCATTGTGGTCATTCCAATCATCCAAGAAGTAGTGGTGTTGGAATGCGTTCAAATCGATTGAACCATCGGCAACCGCCTTGTTAGGTTGGTTGTAATCAGTGAACGTCTTTGTCTTAATCTTGATGTTGTACTTATCCTTGGCAGTCTTAGCAACTTCCTTCCAGATATCAGTTTCATCAGATCCAACTAGACCAACGGTGACAGTCGTAGGCTTGCTGTCCGCATGAACTGGTGTACCAGACACAAGTGGGGCAGCTGCAGAAGCAGCGATAAGGGTAGTTGCGGCGATAGTTCCAAACTTAATAAACTTTGACATAGATATAACTCCTTTTCCTATAAAAATATCTAAATAAATGCGACTTAAGAGACATGAGGCGAATTGCAGGAAAAGTGGGTAAAAAAAAGACCCGTTCCTACACGTACTTTGATTAACAAAATACATATAGAAACGGATCTTCCGTGTTACCATTCTACTTTACCTAGAAAATTGCTCTTCTAGACCTCGGCAACGAGCGGGCAGTGAGCGATATGATGCTATGCCGATTCGTGTGTCTTGTAACGTAGACCAATACGTCGTTAACTTACAGTCTTGCTGCTCATCAACGCCAATCACAGGCCATTTTCAATTCAAACATCATGTAACAACTCCCACCTAACGTTGTTTTCTCTGAGACATGTGTTTTAAATTTACTTTCCTGCTCAACTTGTTTCTCTTAATTTCCTTGATTTGTATACTAGATGATAATGCAAGTAATGTCAAATACTTTTTTTAATTTAATGATAGTTGGCTCATGTTATACTTTTCACAAGCGAATGTGGTAAAATATATTACAAGATTTATTTATATGGAATTCAATCAAATTTATCAATGGAGACTTATCATGACAAATCAATATCCCGACGATAGTTTAGCGTTGCATACAGACGCCTATCAACTTTCAATGATGCAAACTTATTTTCTAGAAGGCATCCATGAACGTCAGGCCGTCTTTGAAATGTATTTCCGTAAGATGCCTTTTGAAAATGGTTATGCTATTTTTGCCGGGCTCGAACGTGTGCTCGACTACTTGAACGGACTACACTTCTCAGCAACTGATATTGCTTATCTACGGGAATGTGGCGAATTTGACTCAAGCTTTATCGATTATTTGGAAAACTGGCAATTCAAAGGAACTGTCCGCGCACCTATGGAAGGTGAGCCAGTCTTCAATAATGAACCCATTCTGCAAGTTGAAGGAAATGTTTTCGATGCCCAATTGATCGAAACGCCTTTGTTAAATATTGTAAATTACCAGACACTGATTGCAACTAAGGCTGCGCGTATTCGCACGGTCGTCGGCAATCAAGGTCTATTAGAGTTCGGTACGCGTCGTGCCCAAGAGATGGATGCAGCATTGTGGGGAACCCGTGCGGCCTATATCGGTGGGTTTGACGCAACGTCAAATGTCCGCGCTGGAAAGTTATTTAACATTCCTATCTCAGGAACACATGCGCACAGTTTGGTGCAAACTTACCGCAGTGATTATGAAGCTTTCAAGGCTTACGCGGAAACACACCGTGATGTGGTCTTCTTAGTCGACACATATGACACATTGCATTCTGGTGTCCCAGCAGCAATCCGTGTTGCCAAGGAATTTGGTGATAAGATTAACTTCCAAGGCGTCCGCATTGACTCAGGTGATATGGCGTACCTTTCAAAGGGTGTCCGTCACATGTTGGATGATGCTGGCTTCCCAGATGCTAAGATTTACGCATCAAACGACTTAGATGAAGAAACCATCACAAGTTTGAAGCGCCAAGACGCCAAGATTGATGTTTGGGGAATTGGAACGAAGTTGATTACTGCTTATGACCAACCTGCTTTGGGTGGCGTCTATAAGGTTGTATCAATTGAAAATGATAAGGGTGAGATGGTTGATACCATTAAGATTTCTGGATCAGCCGAAAAGATTTCAACACCAGGTAAGAAGCAAGTATGGCGCATTACCTCTAATAAAGATGGTAAGTCACAAGGTGACTACATTGCCTTGAGTGATGAAGACCCACGTGATTTGCCAGAAGGGCTTTACATGTTCCACCCTAACTATCCATATTTGAATAAGACCGTTAAGGATTACACGGCTCGCCCAATTTTGCATGACGTTGTGGTTGACGGTGAAGTCGTTTATGAATCACCAGCGGTTAAGGATATTCGTCAATACTCACATGAAGCCTTGCATGCACTATGGCCAGAGTACCGTCGTGATTTGAATCCACAAGAATACCCAGTTGATTTGTCTAAGAAGGCTTGGGATAATAAGATGGCATTGATTGATGATATCCGTGCCTATGTTAAAGAACTTTCAAGTGAAAATGAAAACTTGGAGAAATACTAAAAAAGGAAGCAAATGCTATGCGTGAAAAGCAACAAGAAATTATTAATGCATTAGGGGTACAACCAGAAATCGATCCAGCCAAGGAATTCCGCCGCTCAGTTGATCTATTGAAGGGTTACCTCCAATCAACGCATTTGAAGACGTATGTACTTGGTATTTCCGGTGGGCAAGATTCTACCCTAGCAGGTAAGATGGCGCAAACTGCCATTGCTGAATTGCGTGAAGAAACGGGTGACGCTGAATATCAATTCATCGCCATGCGTTTGCCATACAACGAACAAGCTGATGAGCAAGATGCCTTAGACGCGATTGCTTGGCAAAATGCCGATAAGACCATCCGTGTGAACATTCAAGCCGTTACTGAAGACACCGTAAAGGAAGTTGAAGCGAACACGGTTGAAGTTTCTGACTTTAACAAAGGAAACATCAAAGCCCGTCAACGTATGATTTTCCAATACGCTGTTGCTGGTCAATATGGTGGCCTTGTTGTGGGAACGGATCACGCTGCCGAAGCGGTGACTGGTTTCTACACGAAGTTTGGGGATGGTGCCGCTGACATCACGCCTTTGTATCGTTTGGACAAGCGCCAAGGTCGCCAAATTCTTGAATATTTGGATGCCCCAAAGCATTTGTATGAAAAGACACCAACGGCCGATCTTGAAGAAGACCGTCCTGCTTTGCCAGATGAAGTGGCATTGGGTGTAACTTACACAAACATTGATGACTATCTTGAAGGTCGGGAAGTGCCTGAAGATGTTGCAGAAAAGATTGAAAATTGGTATGCCAAGACGGAGCACAAGCGTCAAGGCCCTGTCACTGTGTTTGATACGTGGTGGAAGTAAAATAGATTAAAAAATAACGACCTAGCAGATGCTGGCCGTTATTTTTGTATAGATATGTGAACAATGGGAGATGAATTATGAGTGAAGAAAAGCAAAATGAAGAACCACAGAAAGATGCGGAATATTACTTTAAGTTAGGTAATGACCAATTTGACAAAGGCGACTATGATGGCGCAATAGAGTCATATAATAAGGCAATAGAGTTGGATGGCAATGATCCGGATTACTTCAATAACAAAGGGATTGCTCAAAACAATAAAGGTGATTATGATGGCGCGATAGAGTCATATAATAAGGTCATAAAGTTGGATGACAGTAATCCGTTCTATTATAATAACAGAGGGAATGCACAGAAGAATAAAGGTAATTATGATGATGCAATAGCGTCATATAATAAGGCAATAGAGTTGGATGGCAGTAATCCGGATTACTTCAATAACAAAGGGGTTTCTCAAAACAATAAAGGTGATTATGATGGCGCGATAGAGTCAAATAATAAGGCTATTGAGTTGGATGACAGTGATCCATTCTATTATAGCAACAGAGGGAATGCACAGAAGAATAAAGGTAATTATGATGATGCAATAGCGTCATATAATAAGGCAATAGAGTTAGATGGCAATGATCCGGATTACTTCAATAACAAAGGAAATGCTCAGCAGGGAAAAGGTGATTATGATGATGCAATAGCGTCATATAATAAGGCAATAGAGTTGGATGGCAGTGATCCGGATTACTTCAATAACAAAGGGATTGCTCAGCGGGTACAAGGTGATTATGATGATGCAATCACGTCATTAAATGAGGCAATTAAACTGTATAATAGTAATCCAAATTACGGTAATCCGGATTACTTCTTTAGAATTGGGAATGCGCAGAGTAATAAAGGATATGCTCAGAGAGCTAAGGGAGATGCTAATGAGGCTAAAAAAGATTATGATGACGCAATAGCGTCATATATTGAGGCGATTAAGTTGGATGATGAGAATCCCGAATACTATAACAATAAAGGTAATGCACATTATTATAATAAAGATTATGATGACGCAATAGCGTCATATAGTGATGCAATTACGCGGAATGATAATGAGGCAATTTACTATAATAATAGAGGTAATGCATACTCTAACATTGAAGAAAAAGGGGCACTGGCGGCAGTTTCAGATTGGTATAGATCATTCGAATTAGAGGAAAGAAGAGATGTTAAGGATGAAAAGGCCGAAAAAATTTATAAATATATTGTAAAAAATAATATTTCCAATGCATATGGTGAATCATTGGAAATGTTAGGTTATATGTTAAGTAGTGCAAGTTTTTTTGATGTTGATTTTAAAAATTCTGAAATAAACAAACAGATTGACAACTTAGATGTCGATGAAATCACTGAAAAAATAAAAAAATCCAGCTTGGATACTTATAATAAGCATTTAATACCGCTACTTTCTGATTTAAAGAACTTTGAAAATGAAAAGGAGTATATCAAAACTATATTTTACTTTTTAACGTTAGTTAAGGGATTTAAAAAAAATAGACATCGGGCCGCAGTGAAAAGAGTAAAACCCAATAAGCACAAAGAAAATCATTCGTTTTTCCAGTATACCTCTGTTGATGTCTTGAAAATATTTTTAGGATTAAATGGGGAGGATAATTCTAAAAATGATATTACCTTGAGATTAAATAACACAAATTATATGAACGACCCGACTGAAGGAAATTATTTTTTAAGAGATGTTCTGAAAGCCAAAAAGGGAGTCAACAAGAAAAGCATAAATCAATTGATTAAGGAGTTGATTAAACAAGACGATAGTCATGCTTTTATAGCATCTTTAACTTTCACCAAAAAAGATGATATTCCAATGTGGAATATGTATGGTCGGAATGGTAAAGGAGTTGCAATAGGACTGGAATTACCAGATAGTATTTTTGAACAGACTACGGGTCAAAATGAAACTATGTCAAATACTAGTGTTGAAGATCAGTCAACCCAGACGCAAAATAGTTTTTCAAAAGTAAGTGGCAGTGAGAAGGAACATGTGGATGAAAAGTCATTGCTTTATAAAATTTACTATTATGGAGAAAAGGGTGGCACTTCCAAAAATAAAAAAGAAGCAGACAAATTGCTTAAAAAAATTAAATGTGTATTTAATGACTTAATAGATGTGTATGATAGCTTAAAATCTCTACCACAGCCTAAAAATGAAAAAAAGAATGTAGAAAATGTTATTGAGTTTATTCAATGGGAGTTTGATCGGATTAAATTTTTGATTAAGGATAAACAATATCAGTATGAAGATGAGTATCGAATTTTAAGATTGACAAAGGATTATAAAGAAGCTGAACATGATCAAAATGACCCACGATTGTTTACAAAAGTTAAAGGTGTAAAAATGCGTGAAGTTATTTTTGGTGCTGAATCGGACAGTGCATCATATTGGACACCAGTAATTTATCAAATTCTAGGTGATGATGTAGAAGTCAGAGATTCTGACACAAGCATCAAATTCTAAACCGACATAAGTAAAACAAAACAGGCAATTCACAGGGCCAAATCTATAATTAACCTAAAAGTGTTTTAAGACTTTTAATAATCATAGTGACGGTTGTTGAATTACCTGTTTTTTCGTGCGAATATGAATTGACGGATAAAACTATACTCAAAGGTTAAAAAATAATGCATAAAATTCAGCTACACAAAAATATTAAAGCAGTCATCGTGATTTTGCTAATTTCAGCGGTGTTATTGTTACCAATGATACTAAATCACACTGCAATTATGGGCGTGGACAGTTACTTCCAAAATAACCGAATTTATGAAGCGGCGATGCAAATCAAGCATGGAAACTTCAGCTTCATGAATCTCTACTCATTTCAGCAGTCTGGACGGATTGTTAATGAAGTATATAGCCCGTTATTAGGCTATGTATTTGGGGCGCTTCTCCTAGTGACCGGAACATGGTTTAAATTTGAAGTTCTGGTAAACGGCATTTTGTTCTTTGCTGCCGGGACAACGACTTATTTTGCAGCACGTAAATTGCGCGTCCCTTTTAAAATGTCGATTGCGACGGCTGTCGTTTTCATGACATCGATTTCTATTTATGGATACATTTTTGGTGGCACTTGGCGTGCTTTTGCACTCGCATTGGTACCGCTACTAGTGATACCAATGGTAAATTTCTATAACCGAGATTGGTCAATACGCGCAATGTTGAGTTTAAGCGTGATTGTGGCAGCAATTTTCCAAGCCCAATTGCTCACGATGATGTTAGCACTACCATTCTTAGTGGTACCATTTATCGTGGGATGGTTGAAGACAAGCCGTAAGATCCAGGCGCTAGTGCGTTGTATCATGGCGGCTTTAATTGCTTTGGTACTAAGCTTGAATGTCATTTTGCCATACTTAGAATTGGTTAAGCAAAATACCCTTGTGCCACCAGTTTCAATGAACTTACAGAATGGGACGATGGACTTAATCATCCCAAATTCTGATCGACTTGATCGCACATTGATTAGTTTTATTTTGTATCTTGCCGTAGCCGGTATGATTATGTTTTGGCATAAGATTCAACCGATTGAAAAAATCATTACCATTATGGCCATCATCTATATCGTATTAGGATCATCTTTGGTGCCATGGCAAACCATCAATGAACAGTTCCCAGCATTACGTAATTTCCTACAAATGCCATCACGTCTTTCAATTATTGGCGTGCCGCTTTTGATGATTGGAACGGCAGCAATCTATACCAATATTTACCGTGCTAATCGTAGTGAAGTATTGAAGCAAGTTGTGTCATTTGTGACGATTGTGATGAGTATTATGGCTGTGATGAGCTTGCTCGTAACGTTTAACAAACGCGTGCTGGATTATCGCAATCCTGAGGTTTCAATTGCTAAGGGACTTGAAACAACGGATAACGTCTTGGTTGTCCGAGATGATAATGGTAAAAAACTAAATGCAATTACAGGCTTACAGCCAGCTTTGCACTCACATGATTTAAGTAAACTGATTACAGTCATTGATCGTGTAACACCGGACTATTTGCCAGTGAAGGTAGCCGACTATAGTAAGGTTAACTTTTACCAAGCATATCGGAAAGAAATTGCTGAGCAACGTACTGACTATCACCATGTTGTAAAACCAAATGGGGTATTAGAATTACGTTGGCAAGCTGAGAAATCAGGGATCCAAAACGTGCCTGCTGTGGCGTACTATCGCACTAAGGTTAAGCTCAATAACCATGTGATTAAGTCAAGCCAACGGAAAATCTCAGATGTTGGTAGCTTACAAGTTGACCAAAAGCAAGGGGAAAACGTCCTAAGTTTGCAGTATGTTCCTGCAAAATCAACGCTGATTGGTGTCTTAGTTGCGACCTGCGGTTGGGTAGTGGCGCTAATTGCTGTCGCGATTCTATCAATTCGCAAGCGCAGTGAATATTAATAACTTCAGATAAAACGACCAAAGCTTTTTGGTCGTTTTTTGTGTTAAACTAGAAATATTCTATAAGAAAAGGAACGGAGCTTATCATGAAAGTATTTAATACATTGAGCCTCACCAAAGAAGAGTTTATCCCCATGCATGAAAATGAGATTAATATGTATGTCTGTGGCCCTACTGTATATAACTACATTCATATTGGTAATGCACGTTCAGCGATTGCTTTTGATACGATTCGTCGTTATTTTGAATACAAAGGCTACAAGGTTAACTATGTTTCTAACTTCACGGACATTGATGACAAAATGATTACCACAGCTCGTGAACAAGGAACGACAGTGCCAGAACTTGCTGATAAATTTATTGCAGCTTATTTTGAAGATACAAAGCCTTTAAATATCAAGCCTGCAACCACCCAACCACGCGCAACGGATAACATTCCAGAGATTATTGAATTCGTCCAAGACTTAATCGATAATGGCTATGCCTATGAGTCAGAAGGGGACGTTTATTATCGTGCCCGTAAGTTTGATCACTACGGTGAATTAGCGCATCAAAATATTGATGACATGGAACACAATGCGGCGGGGCGTCTTGATGATGCCGAAATGGCACGTAAAGAAGATCCAATGGACTTCGCTGTTTGGAAAGCGGCTAAGCGTGATGATGAAATTGCGTGGGAGTCACCATGGGGCCAAGGCCGTCCTGGCTGGCACATTGAATGCTCGGTCATGTCAACGAAGTACCTTGGAAATCATTTTGATATTCACGGTGGTGGGATTGATTTAGCCTTTCCACATCACACGAATGAAATTGCCCAGTCTGAAGCTAAGACGGGTGAAACGTTTGTGAACAAGTGGTTGCATAACGGATTTGTTACTGTTGGGGATGCCGAAGAAAAGATGTCAAAGTCTTTGGGGAACTTCACAACAGTGCATGATTTGTTGCAACAAATCGATGATCCGATGGTATTGCGTTTCTTCATGGCAACAACCCAATACCGTCGTCCGATTGCGTTTTCTGAGCGGAATATGCAACAAGCTGAACGCAATTTGGAACGGATTCGGACAGGATACCGTAACGTGGCTTTCCGTGAAGGCGATGCTGTTGCTGGAACCGATGCGGATGTTATGGCTGAAATTGCTGAGTTGGTCGCTAAGTACGATGCAGCAATGGATGATGATTTCAATGTGCAAAATGCTTTGGCGGTCGTCTACGAATTAGTGGAACTTGCCAATAAGTATGCTGAACGCACAACTGTACACGTAGACACAGTGACAGAAATTATGCACCAAATTGAAACCTTGATGGGTGTCTTTGGGGTTGATGGCTTTAGCGCAGCACCAGATGCCGATGCAGAGATTCAAGCCTTAATTGATGAACGTGATGCAGCCCGCGCTAATCGCGACTTTAACCGTTCTGATGAAATCCGGGATACGCTCACGCAACAAGGCATTATTTTGGAAGACACACCACAAGGCACACGTTGGCATAAAGCCTAATGACCATAGAAAGAATGTAATATGAATTCAGATGAACTAGATTATCAACAAATGAATGGGCTTGATTTAGCCTATCTAGGTGACGCGGTATATGAAATTTATGTCCGCCAACACCTTTTGGCAATGGGATTAACCAAGCCACAACAATTGCAACGTCAATCAAAGCAATACGTTTCAGCTAAGGCGCATGCGGCCTTATTTGCATTAATGGAAGCCGAAGATTATTTGACTCCTGAAGAAATGACCTATTTCAAGCGGGGACGTAATGCAAATTCACATACAAAAGCTAAAAACACTGACGTGGTCAGTTACCGAATTTCAACTGGTTTTGAAGCCCTTGTTGGTTATCTTTATGCCAGTCATCAAATTGAACGCCTCGAGGAACTCGTAACCTGGGTATTCAAGCAAGTCGAAGATGGGAAGACAAAAGCAAATGGTACAACCAAAAAATAATAAGCAAAAAGGACGCCAAGACCGTCCTAAAAATCAGGATCGTCCAAAGCAAGCCAAGCGCGCACAAGCGCCTAAAGCGGTGACACCTGAAACTAATGCAACGGATGATGCTGAATTTATTTTCGGGATTCATGCAGCAACGGAAGCCTTAAATGGTGAGACGCAAATCAATAAGGTGTGGCTCCAATCTGGGTTGCAAGACAAGACCCGTAACGAACTAACCACTTTGGCGAAAAAGCGAGGCTTGATTATCCAAGATGCCCCTAAGGCTAAGTTGGATGAATTAACAAATGGCCAAAATCATCAAGGGGTCGTGCTTTCAATTGCGGCTTATGCTTACGCAAGTATTGATGATATGTTTGCCTTGGCAACTGAACGTGATGAAGCACCATTCATTTTGATTCTGGATTCAATTGAAGATCCACACAATCTGGGATCAATCTTGCGTACTGCTGATGCAGCTGGTGTGCACGGGATTATTATTCCTAAGCGTCGCGCTGTGCAATTGACGGCTACGGTCGCCAAGACGTCAACGGGGGCAATTGAGCACGTTCCGGTGGCCCGCGTCACTAACCTTGTGCAAACCGTCGAGAAATTGAAGGAACAAGGCCTTTGGGTCTTTGGGACGGATATGGACGGGGCCGATTATCGTCGTTGGAATGCCCAAGGCCCAACTGCTTTAATTATTGGTAACGAAGGGAAGGGCATTTCCCCCTTGCTGAAAAAGGCTGTGGATGAGACCCTTTCAATTCCAATGATTGGGCATGTCCAAAGTTTGAATGCGTCAGTTGCCGCGAGTCTTTTGATTTATCAAGGCTTTAACTCACGCCATCCTTTATAAGATAAACGAAACGCCTGATATGCATCAGGCGTTTTCTTTTTGCAAGTGGGGCAGCCACCGCGACATATTGGTCCTGAATTTTGGTGTGGATTTCTGACGGTTGGTATGAAAAAAGACATCAACCACTGACTGATAAGGCCGTTTTAGCCCCGGCGGCATGAGAAAAAGCATATCGAAAAACATAATGTACCAACTGACGAACATAGGCTTGCATTGACTTTTGGAACCTCACATAATAAATCCTCCAAAGGGGGATGCCAATGTTAACAAAGCAAGAGAAACAAGAAATGTTAGTCGCGGCCATTGCTGGGGATGAGCAAGCGTTGGAGCAAGTCATACATGAATTTGATGGTTGGATCTGGCGTCAATATACCCAACAGCGGGTTCGCCCTAAACCAGATGATTGGTACCATGAATGTCGATTAGTCATGTATCGCTGTTTAGCAAAGCTTCCCAAACAGCATTGGGGTGTGTTGACGAGTTACTTTCAACGGGCAGTTTATCACCATGTGACAACCATTTGGCGTAAAGAATTTCAGGTGAAGTTTGAGACCGTCTTGTCAGATGAGTGTTTGGCATATTTACCGGAGGTGACTCAGCAAAGCTTGCCCGCCAGTGCCCAAGTTGAGTGGATTGATTTAAAAGGGCGGATTCAAGCAGAGTTGAAACCAGCACAACGTCAATTACTGCAGATGCGTTTGCAAGGGTATCCGTTAAAAGAGTGCGCCGCGCAGCTACAGTGTTCAGTTTCATGGTGTTGCCAACAGTGGCGGGTCATTCAAAAGTATTTCGATTGTTTGAAACAACACTGCTTTTATCGATGAATGTGTCGATTTAGACTGTTGTTTCTGCTAAAACATGGTACACTATACGATATGAAATAAAAAAGTAAGGCGGGATTTAACATGGCCCAGAAGAAAGTTGCATTGGCGTGCAGTGAATGTGGTTCACGAAACTACACAATTGCCAAAAAGCCAGACCGCTCAACTCGGTTAGAAGTCAAAAAGTATTGCAAGTATTGCGAGAAACATACCATTCATCGCGAAACCATGTAAAACAATGTAAAGGAGAGTAGGCATGAAATTTATTAAAAGCGTTTTTGCAGAAATGAAGAAAGTGACGTGGCCAACATTCAACCAGAATATTCATGATACAACGGTTGTTATCTTGACTAGCCTCTTCTTTGCATTGTTCTTGGGAAGTGCAGATTGGATTTTCGAACAAGGGATTACGTTCTTGTCGAAATAACCGGACTGAGTTATAATAAAATCAATAACGAGCAAACAATAAACTAACCTCCAATCGTGGGGGTTTTTATTTAGCATAAATTTAGGAGGCAACATGGCAGACGAATCTTTTGACAACCAATGGTATGTGATCCACACGTATTCAGGATACGAAAACAGTGTGAAGACTAACCTTGAATCTCGAATCGAAACAATGGGGATGACGGATTATATTTTCCGCGTTGTGGTTCCAGAACGTGAAGTAACAGTAAACGAAAACGGTGAAACTAAGGTTGTTAAGGAAAACGACTTCCCTGGTTACGTTTTGGTTGAAATGGTGATGACAGACGAAGCTTGGTATGTCGTTCGTAACACCCCAGGTGTTACTGGATTCTTAGGTTCTCACGGTGGTGGTTCAAAGCCAACGTCATTGTTGCCTGAAGAAGTTGACGAAATGTTGGCCCGCGTTGAAGATACACAACGTGATGTAGTTGACCATATCGATGCTGAAGTTGGAGATGTGGTAAACATCACGAGCGGATCATTTGAAGGTATGGAAGGAACAATCACGGATATCGATAACGATAAGCAAGAAGTCACTGTATTGGTTAACTTCTTGGGTCGTGAGACACCAACAGAAATTTCATTCGCTGACGTTAAGCCAGTCGTTTAAAAAAACATTTCCCCTCGGGCTTGCAAAAGTTCGAGGGGTTTATTATAATACATTAGGTATGCGTGGTGACACGTATATGTGGGAGGCGGAAATCGAAACTCGCCATTTATACCACAAACACGAAGGAGGAAACAATCGTGGCTAAGAAAGTTTCAAGTATTGTTAAGTTGCAGATTCCAGCCGGTAAGGCTACACCTGCACCACCAGTTGGACCTGCATTGGGTCAAGCCGGTGTTAACATCATGGGATTCGCAAAGGAATTTAACGCACGTACTGCTGATCAAGACGGTATGCTAATTCCAGTAGTTATTACTGTATATGAGGATCGTTCATTCGAGTTCGTCACTAAGACGCCACCTGCAGCTGTATTGCTAAAGAAGGCCGCTGGTGTTGAAAAGGGTTCTGGAGAACCTAACACGAAGAAGGTCGCTACAGTTACTGCTGCTCAAGTTCGTGAGATTGCGGAAACTAAGATGCAAGATCTAAACGCGGCTGATGTGGAAGCAGCAGCTCGCATGATCGAAGGTACTGCACGTTCAATGGGCTTCACTGTTGAAGGCTAATCTAGCGTTTTAGTACGGATCGCATAGGAAACTAAGCATGATCAAGCGGGAGGTCTTGGACGACCATTTGACCGCATTTGCAAGGAGGAATAGCTACCCATGGCTAAGAAGTATGGTAAAAAGTATATCGCAGCTGCAGAAAAGGTTGATAGTGACAAGTTGTACTCTATCGACGAAGCAGCCGCTTTGGTAAAAGATATTGATTTTGCTAAGTTTGATGCAACTGTTGAAATTGCATTTAACTTAAACGTTGATACGCGTCAAGCTGATCAACAATTACGTGGTGCCGTTGTTTTGCCTAACGGTACTGGTAAGGACCAAACTGTTGTGGTCTTTGCTCAAGGAGATAAGGCTAAAGAAGCTGAAGCAGCTGGTGCCGACGTTGTTGGTGCTGCTGATTTGGTACAACGCATTTCTGACGGTTGGTTGGACTTTGACGTTGCCATTGCTACACCTGACATGATGGCGCAAGTTGGTCGTGTTGGACGTACATTGGGACCTAAGGGCTTGATGCCTAACCCTAAGACTGGAACTGTTACATTTGACGTGGCTAAGGCCGTTTCTGACGCTAAGTCAGGTCAAGTAACATACCGTACAGACCGTGACGGAAACGTTGCAGTTCCTGCCGGTAAGGTTTCATTCGATGCTGATAAGTTAGCTGGAAACCTTAAGGCTTTGGGAGACCTAATCCTTAAGGCACGTCCTTCATCAGTTAAGGGAACATACGTACAACACGTATCAATTTCTTCAACATTTGGACCTGCTATCAACATCGACCCAACTTCATTGTAATTTATTAGTTACTAATAAATTTTAAGTTGGATGTTTGTTGACGCTTCCTCGGATAACTGATATAGTAATCTGAGTAATAAATAGATTCTACCTAAGACGCAGGTGTCGTAAGACTTAATATCCAGCCGAGGAAGTGCAAAAAACGCGAAAGCGACTTTTGACCCTCGGTACAATCGTGCCGAGGGTTTTAGTTAGGATCAAATCTAAATAGGAGGAATGATACCATGAGTGAAGCAACTATTGCTTTAAAAGCACAACAAGTTGAAGAAGCTGCTGACAAGTTCAAGCAAGCCGCTTCAGCCATTGTTGTTGACGTACGTGGATTGACTGTTGCTGAGTCAACTGATCTACGTTCAGCTTTGCGCCAAGAAGGTGTACAACTACAAGTTATCAAGAACAAGGTTTTGACTCGTGCAGCTGATGCTGCCGGTCTTTCTGACTTGAATGATTTGTTTGCTGGACCTTCAGCTGTCGCATTCTCAAACGAAGACCCTATTGCCCCTGCTCGTATTTTGAAGAAGTATTCTGATTCAATCGAAGCATTGGAAATCAAGGGTGGTGTGGTTGACGGACATGTTGTTTCTGTTGAAGAAATCAACAAGTACGCTTCATTGCCAGACCGCGATGGTTTGCTATCAATGTTGTTGTCAACATTGCAAGCACCTGTCCGTAACGTCGCTTACGCTATTAACGCTGTTAAGGACGCTAAGGAAGAAACAGAAGAAGCTTAATTCGTTAAGTTTTGCCTGTTAATCCGTGAGTTTACTCACACACAACATAAACTAAAACATACCGCAAGGTACAATATAATTGGAGGATTTTATCATGGCTTTTGATAAGGATTCAATCATTGCTCAATTGAAGGAAGCAACGATTATGGACTTGGCTGACTTGGTTTCAGCTATCGAAGAAGAATTTGGTGTTTCAGCTGCTGCCCCTGTAGCCGCTGCTGGTGCTGCTGGTGGAGACGCCGCTGCTGCTAAGACTGAATTTGATGTTGAATTGACTTCAGCTGGTTCAGCTAAGATCAAGGTTATCAAGGCAGTTCGTGAAGCAACTGGCTTGGGCTTGAAGGAAGCTAAGGACTTGGTTGATGGTGCACCATCAATCGTTAAGGAAGGTTTGTCAGAAGATGACGCCAACGCCTTGAAGTCACAAATCGAAGAAGCTGGTGGTTCAGCAGAATTGAAGTAATTCTGTTACCATTAACTTTAAAAAACAGTACTCTCCGGAGTGCTGTTTTTTTTATGCCAAAATTGCATAATACCAGTACGTAAAACGGTTTAAAAATCGCTGATTTGATACATGATTGAAACATCATTACATTTATTTTTCAATCAGTGAAAAACGATTGTTCTCTGCGACTAAATTTGTTAAATTATTCAAGTAGCAAAATAAAAAAGTTTTATCACCGATAAAACTATTTTTGGAGGATATAATGTTAGAAGTCAAAAATTTGACCGTCGGCTATACAGCAACGCCGGTTTTTGAAGATTTATCAGTTAAGTTTGAACCTGGTAAAATTACTGGAATTATCGGGCCAAACGGTGCTGGTAAGTCTACCTTGATTAAGTCAATTCTAGGGTTAATCAAGAAACAATCAGGTGACGTTAAGCTAGATGGACAAGAAGTGAGCAAAGTTCGTCAAAAGACGGCCTACGTTGAACAACGTGCCAATTTAGATATGAGCTTTCCTATCAACGTTTTTGACGTGGTTTTAACAGGGACCTATGGTCGGTTAGGATTATTCAAAAGCCCTGGTGCGAAAGAAAAGGCCGCTGCAAGCGATGCCTTAGAACAATTGAAGCTTTCTGAATTTAAGAAGCGTCAAATTGGAGAATTGTCTGGTGGACAACTTCAACGTGTCTTCGTTGCGCGTGCCGTCGTGCAAGAAGCAGAAGTGGTTATCTTAGATGAACCATTCGTTGGAATAGATATGAAGTCTGAAGCTGATATCATGCGCATTCTAAAGCTATGGCGTGATCAAGGTAAGACAATCATCGTTATTCACCACGATTTGAACAAGGTGACGGAATACTTTGATGACCTTGTCATCATGAACCACGGTATTGTAGCTGCTGGTCCCGTTGCTGACGTGTATACACGTGAAAATATTGGGCATGCCTTCTCTGCTGATCTTGGAAATGTCCTATTTGAAGACAAGGGGGAAGCCTAATATGTTTGCTAGTATTACAGAATTCGTCTCAGCCTTAGGGCAATATAACTTCTTGCAAAGTGCTTTGATGGCCTCAATTATGGTCGGAATTATGTCAGGACTCATTGGAAGTTTCATTATTTTGCGTGGCATGTCATTGATGGGTGATGCCATTTCTCACTCAGTGTTACCTGGTGTGGCAGTGGCCTACATGCTCGGAATTAACCTAATGCTTGGTGCAACAGCCTTTGGGGTCTTAGCTGCACTTTTGATTGGTTATGTTTCACAACATAGTAAGTTGAAGAACGATACATCAATTGGAATTGTCTTCTCAGCATTCTTTGCATTGGGATTCATTTTGATTTCAATGGCAGGATCATCAACTAACTTGCACCACATTCTTTTCGGTAATGTCTTGGCCGTTTCAGACTCAGACTTGTTGACAACAGTGATTATTCTTGCAATTGTTGTGATTTTCGTTGTCTTTGCCTATAAGGAACTGTTGGTGACATCATTTGATGAAACATTCGCTAAGTCATACGGATTGAACACTACTGTGATGCAATACGCATTGATGATTGTTTTGACGTTGGTAACGGTATCAGCACTACAAACAGTTGGTCTGATTTTGATTGTGGCAATGTTGATTACACCTGCAGCAACAGCCTTTCTTTGGACAAACCGTCTGTCAATCATGTTGGTTTTGGCGTCAATCTTTGGGGTGATTGCGTCAACGATTGGTCTTTATCTTTCATACACATTTGACTGGGCATCAGGTCCAGCCATCGTCTTGGTTGCTGCGGCAATCTTTATGGTTTCGTTTCTTATTGCACCAAAGCAAGGCTTTTTTCAAAAACTAGGGGGAAAACATGTTTAAGAAATTATTGGTAACGTTTGCTGCGTTGGCAGTCGTTGTTGGGGGTGTCTTTTGGTTTGTGAACGGTCGTGAGGCCCAAACATCAAAGACAAACGATAAGTTGAAAGTTGTGACAACAAACTCAATCTTAGAAGATATGGTTGAACAAGTTGGTGGTGACGATGTTGAAGTTTACAGTATCGTAAGCCGTGGAACAGATCCACACGAATACGATCCCACAACTAAGGATATTCAAGCGACGACTGATGCGGATGTTATTTTCCATAATGGGTTGAATCTTGAAACTGGTGGAAGTGGTTGGTTTACAAAGTTGACGAAGACAGCGAACAAGAAGGACAACGAACAAGTCTTTGCTGCTTCTCAACACGTTAAGCCACTGCACTTAACAACAAACAAGAACGAAGAAGATCCACACGCTTGGTTAGACCTACAAAACGGAATCAAGTATGTTGAAGAGATTACTGAAGTTTTGAAGGATAAGTCTTCAGACGATGCAGCAAAGCGCATTCAACAACGTGCGGATCAATATATTGATGAACTTGATGCCTTGGATACTGAAGCCAAAACTAAGTTCAAGGATGTACCTGAGAACCAACGCTTGTTGGTAACCTCAGAAGGTGCCTTCAAGTACTTCTCAAAGGCTTATGGCATCACACCAGCGTACATCTGGGAAATCAATACTGAATCACAAGGAACACCTGAACAAATGAAGCAAGTGTTAGCTAAGGTTAACAAGTCAGATGTTAAGTCATTGTTTGTGGAAAGTTCAGTATCACCTAAGTCAATGGAAAAGGTTTCTAAGGAAACTGGATTACCAATTTATTCAAAAATCTATACAGATTCATTAGCCAAGAAGGGTACTGATGGAGATACGTATTATGACATGGTAAGATGGAACATTGACCATATTCATGCTGGTATGAAGGGCGATAAGAAGGAAGCAACTGAATAAAGAATTGCTAAAAACGGATTGTGAAAACAATTCGTTTTTTGTTTTAAAATCGAACAATATACACGGTTGAATATATTTATTTATCGTTGGAATTTTGTAGAAAACCAGTGGTAATCAAAGGTCTAAATAGTTATACTTCACCTTAAAGCATCCATAATCGTCCTGTACAAATTGTGAAATTTAGTCTAAAATGGTACTTGATTATAAAAATATGCACTTAATATTAAGGAGATTTTCATATGGCAACTAAAAATGTCGTAGTTGTAGGAGCCGGTTTTGCTGGTATCACTGCAACGCGAAAGTTGGCAAAGCAATTAAAAGGGACTGATTACCAAATTGTTTTGATCGATAAGCATTCATTCATGACTTACATGACTGAATTACACGAAGTCGCTACTGGACGTGTCCATCCTGAACACGTTCGTAAGGATTTGGGAACTTTGTTCCACAAAGACAAGAACGTTAAGTTGGTTACGGCTGAAGTAAATGACATCGATAAGGATCAAAAGATTGTTAAGACTTCAGTTGGCGATGTTCCTTATGAAAAGCTTGTTTTGGCAACTGGTGGAACGACAAATACTTTCGGTACTCCTGGTGTCGAAGAATTTGGTTACACGCTTTGGTCATATGAAGAAGCGCTTCGTTTGCGCGAACACATTGAAGATGTTATCCGCCGTGGAGCCGTTGAATTGGATCCTGAAAAGCGCGCAGCAATGTTGCACATTGTTGTGGTTGGATCTGGATTTACTGGTGCTGAATTAGCTGGTGAATTGATGGACCAACGTCACAGCTTAGCCCTTTCAAATGGTCTTGACGAAGATGAAATCAAGATTGATATCATCGAAGCTGCACCAACAATCTTGAACATGTTGACTAAGCGTAACTTGGCCGATAAGGCTGAGAAGCACTTCGAAGCGCACAATGTGCACATCCACAAGTCAACTTCAGTTGTTGAAGTGAAGGAAAATGCGGCTGTCCTAAAGGACGGTTCAGAAATCCCTACACAAACTTTGATCTGGACTGCCGGTGTTAAGGCTAAAGATCAAGGCGCACAATGGGGTCTTGACCTTGGACCTGGTGCTCGTTTCATGGCTGATGAATATTCTCGTGCCGTTGGTTACGAAGATATTTATGTTTCTGGTGATGCGGCTGCATACCAAGATCCAAAGCTTGCTGATCCAAACAACAAGCGTGCCGGATGGACACCACAAACAGTTGAAGGAGCAGAATCTGCTTCTAACACGATTGTGCCTAACATTGTCTACGATTTGACACAAAAGGGTCAACGTAAGCAATTCAAGGGTCGTTACCAAGGTTATGCCGTTTCAATTGGTTCACGTTACGCCGTTGGTGTTTTGGATCAAATCGGAAACGTTAAGATTGGTAAGTCTGGAATTGGTCTTTCAGGATTCTTCGCCAACATGTTCAAGCACGTGATTAACATTTACTTCTACTTGCAAATTCACAGCTTCTACTACTTGGGTCACTACCTACGTGATGAATTCTTTAACGCACCAGATGGTCGTGAACCATTCTTCGGTTGGGCTTCACGTCACGCCAATGTCTTGTTCACACTTCCATTGCGTATCATCTTGGGTATCACTTGGATTACCTTCGGTTCAGCGTCAGTCTTTGCTGGTAGCTGGATTGGTATCGTCTTGGCATTGATTGGTTGGTTCATGACCTTTGGTTTGTTCACATCAATCGCCGGATTTGTTGGTATCGTGATGACATTTGTCCTTATGGTAATGACACGCTCAGACATTACTTTGTTCTTGTTCGCCCCAGCTTCATTGGCTGTGATGAACGGATCAGGTCGTGTACTTGGTTTGGATTACTGGGTAATGCCTTGGTTGGAACGTAAGTTGAACATTTCATTCCACGGTAAGCAAAAGTCAATCTACAACGAATACAAAGAAAAGAAATAAGCATTCATAACCGTTTCGGTCGGCCAAGTAGGGTCCCCGAAGCGGTTTTTTTTTGCTGTCGGGCCAGATGAAAATTTTCATCCGCCCCACGATAAGTGCACAAAAAAACACGGCGCAGTTGGCCGTGTTTTTGTTTATTCTTGTGGCATATGTTGGCTGGCATAAAAGGCAGCGATAATCCCGTTGGCAACGCTGACGTTGACTGAACGAACGCTCCCGTATTGGGGGATGTAGACCATGGCGTCGGCAGCTTCGATCAAGTCATCTGCCAAACCGAGTTGCTCTTCACCAAAGAGGAAGGCTGACTTTTCAGGGAACTCCGTCTTATAAAGTGATTGGGGGTTGTAGCCTGGCGTATTGTCAACGGCGTAAATTGTATAGCCTTCGTCATGCAATTGGTCGAACACTTCTTGATAGTCGGTCACACGGTGGTGCTCGATTGACTCGTAGTTTTGCGTACCAAGCGCTCCGCGACGATCCCACTTCTTGGCACCTTCAGGGTCGTCCATGTGCGTGCGGTTTTCAGGGTTCAAGAAAATGAGCTTACGCATCCCAAACGCATTACTGTTGCGGACGGCAGAAGCCTTGTTAAAGTCATGGCTTAGATTTTGCATAATTGCCACCATCTTACCGCGGCGTGAGTTCAATGTATCGCGGATGTACTCGTCTGATTGCCCCTTAAAATAATCGGTCACGTTTCGGTAGTCGTTTGAACGACTTAAATCAATATCACTCATAGTCTCGTTTTCCTTTGGTTTTAGTTTAATGAAAGCAGTTTGTGGTGGATGGGCCTTGGTGGTCGGCCACTTTTGATGCGTTGAACCGATATGGTGTGGTCTAACGCCGTGCTTTTTTTGTCATTTACTAGTATAGGGCATTCTATTGCCCAAATAAACACTCTTTTTATTAGGGAAATCACGCCATTTGAATAAATATTTGGTATTATAATCTAATAGCACATTATTCTGAAATGGAGGAACACCAGTATGCAACCGATTATCGAATTTAAAGATGTGTCATTCACATATCCTAATGCGGACGCACCAGCTTTAAATCATTTGAATTTAACCATTAATGCCGGCGATTGGGTCGCAATTATTGGGCATAACGGTTCAGGTAAATCGACGTTTGCCAAGCTGATCAATTATCTGCTCGTACCTAGCGCTGGAAGCATTACGGTTGATGGCGTTCCCGTTGACGAAGAACACATGTACACCATTCGTGATTTAGTGGGGATGGTGTTCCAAAACCCTGATAACCAGTTCGTTGGGGCGACGGTCGCTGATGATGTGGCGTTTGGTTTGGAAAATCGCCAAGTCCCACGTGAAGAGATGCTGAAGATTGTACCGGAAGCTTTAAAGCGGGTGCAGATGGATCAGTTTTCTGATCGTGAACCGGCCCGTCTATCGGGTGGGCAAAAGCAACGTGTGGCGATGGCCTCAGTTTTGGCGATCGAACCTAAGATTTTGATTTTAGATGAAGCAACGTCAATGCTAGATCCTAAGGGGCGTCGTGAAATGATTAAACTCGTTCGTGAGTTGAAACAGGAAATGGGTGATACCTTAACCGTGCTGTCGATTACCCATGATATCGACGAAGCTGCTAGTGCGGACCAAGTCGTGATTCTGAACGATGGTGAAATTAATGATGTTGATACACCAGAAGTGATTTTCTCAAATGCAGATCGCTTAAAGGAGCTGGGACTGGCCGTACCATTCGCTGAACAACTGAAAGAAAAATTGATTGCGCGTGGTGTGAACGTGCCTGAAACCTATCAAACAACAGAAGGGATGGTCGATTGGATATGGCAATTACATTCAAAGATGTAGCATTTACCTACCAAGCTGGCACTCCCTTTGCGACACCAGCCCTACATGATGTGAACTTTACGATTCCTGAGCACAGCTTTACCGCTGTGATTGGGCATACCGGTTCGGGTAAGTCGACGATGGTGCAACAATTGGATGGACTGGCATTACCAACCTCAGGATCAATTCAAATTGGCGACACGACGATGGACGCGGAAACGGACAAGAAGACCTTGAACCAGATTCGCCGTCATATTGGGATGGTTTTCCAATTCCCAGAAGCCCAATTGTTTGAGCAAAGTGTCATCGCGGACGTCATGTTCGGACCGATGAACTATGGCATGAGCAAGGCTGATGCAGAAGTCGCTGCTAAGAAAGCATTGCAACTGGTGGGGATGCCTGAAAATAGTTATGAGAAATCACCATTCGACTTGTCAGGTGGGCAAATGCGCCGAGTTGCGATTGCGGGTGTGATTGCGATGGAGCCTGAGATTCTGGTGTTGGATGAACCAACGGCCGGACTTGATCCGGAAGGACAACAGGAGTTGATGACACTGTTCGCCACCTTACAAAAGGAACACAATCTAACGGTAATTTTGATTACGCACCAAATGGAATTTGTTGGTGAATATGCCGATAACGTATTGGTCTTTGATGGCGGAACCGTTGTGAAGTCTGGAACACCGGAAACGGTCTTCGCAGATAGCAACTGGCTCCGCGAACGTCAGCTTGATGTGCCAGCAGCCACGCAATTTGCGGATATGTTGCAAGCCAAGGGGATGCCAATCGAGCACGTCCTTGATTTGGACCAATTGGCAGATCAAGTGGTCAACCTGATTGGAGGGCCAACTGATGAATAAACTGATTTTAGGGCGTTACTTACCCGGTGATTCTTGGATGCATCGCTTGGATGCACGAACGAAGTTCATCTTAAGTATGGTTTTCATTTTCGTGATTTTCTTAGCGAACAACGTTTACGGTTATCTCTTTGCGGCCGCGTTCGTCGGCTTGAGTATTTACATGACTGGTTTAGGCATTAAAGTTTTCTTCGATGGCTTGAAACCACTGGCAATGTTGATGTTCATCACAACGCTACTGCAGTTATTCTTTATGAATACTGGAACGGTGCTGTTCCATTGGTGGATCTTCACGATTACCACCGACGGGGTCATCAATAGTGTGGTTGTGTTCGTGCGGTTCATGTTAATTATCATGTTCACGACGATTTTGACGCTAACCACACCACCACTAGAAGTTGCCGATGCGATGGAGTCCTTGATGAAACCATTGCGTAAGATTGGCGTACCAGTGTCTGAATTAGCCCTTATGGTGTCAATTGCGCTCCGTTTCGTACCAACCTTGATGGATGAAGCGGAATCAATTATGAACGCACAGCGCGCCCGTGGGGTCGCTTTCAACGAGGGTGGCTTAATCAAACGCGCCAAATCATATATTCCACTGCTCATTCCACTCTTTGTGAACGCGATTAAACGCGCCATTGAGTTGGGCGATGCCATGGAAGCCCGCGGTTATCGTGATGGGGAGCACCGGACCAAGTTCCGCGTTCTGCAATTCACCAAAATTGACGGGGTCGCGTTTGTGGCTTTCTTGATTTTTGCCATCGGCTTATATGCCACACGCTTTATTTAAAACTACAAAAGAAGGAGGGCAATCGGATGCCACGTTACAAAGCAACCATTGCCTATGACGGAACGGAGTTCTTCGGCTGGCAAGTACAGCCGGGAAAGCGGACCGTGCAATTAGAGCTTGAAAAGGCCGTCAACACGATGGCGAAGAATCCGGCGGAACCAATTCGCGTGCAGGGGTCTGGCCGAACAGATGCCCGCGTGCATGCGCAGGGGCAGGTCGCTAACTTTGACCTACCGTTCGATATTCCCGCGGATAATGTCCGTAAAGGACTTTCAACGATTTTGCCTTACGACATTGGCATAAAAAAGGTCGAAATTGTGGATGATGATTTTCATGCGCAATTCAATGCCCACGATAAAACGTATCGCTATCGTTTGTCGACAACGCAATATGTTGACCCGTTCAAACGGAACTACACTGGGCATTGGGGCCGCAAATTGGATCCAAGTTTGATGCAACAAGCCATTGGCGATTATGTCGGTGAGCATGACTGGTTAAGTTTCGTTGCCTCAGGTTTTCAACAAAAGACTACCGTTCGGACGGTATACTCTGCTACAATGATTGAGAAACCGGAAGACGACGAGATTTGGTTTGAATTCACCGGAAATGGCTTCTTATACAATCAAATTCGAATTATGGTGGGCGTATTGTTGGAGATTGGGAATGGTTCCCGGCCCGTGGATGACATTCCACGTTTGCTTGAAGCAAAGGATCGACAACAGGCGCGTTTCACTGCTCCGGCACAAGGCTTGTACTTGATGTCAGTGGAGTATTAAGAATTCATGAATTCAGGACAAATTGTGGCTTTTACATTGACTACTTACGCAAATAAGGGTAATATGTAAAACGGTATTGTTTACCAACCACAATTGGGAATGTCCTGGTACGACGATTTTAATTATTTGGTAAAGTAAACAAACAGAATATTGGAGGAAATTTTCCATGCGTACAACTTATATGGCAAAGCCTAATGAGATCGATCGCAAGTGGTACATCTTAGACGCAACTGATGTACCTTTGGGTCGTTTGTCAACCGTAGCAGCATCAATCTTGCGCGGTAAGAACAAGCCAACTTACACACCTAACGTAGACACTGGTGACAACGTAATTATCATTAATGCTGGTAAGGTTGCCCTTACTGGTAAGAAAGCTACTGACAAGATCTACTACCACCACACGAACCATCCTGGTGGATTGAAGGAACGTCAAGCTGGAGATTTGCGTGAAAAGAACCCACAACGTTTGATTGAACTTTCAGTTCAAGGAATGTTGCCAAAGAACACTTTGGGACGCGCACAAGGTTTGAAGTTGCACGTGTTTGCTGGTGAAGAACACACACACGCTGCACAACAACCTGAATTGTTGAACATCAACGATCTTATCTAATTAACGAAAGGAGAATAGTTTATTATGGCTAACGTACAATATTACGGAACTGGTCGTCGTAAGAACTCTGTAGCCCGTGTACGCCTTGTACCTGGTAACGGAACAATTACTGTTAACGATCGTCCTGCTGAAGAATACATTCCTTTCGCTAACTTGCGTGAGGTTATGGTTCAACCATTCAACGCTACTGAAACATTGGGACAATACGATGTTAAGGTTAACGTTAACGGTGGTGGTTTCTCTGGTCAAGCCGGTGCAATCCGTCACGGTATCGCCCGTGCCCTATTGACTGTTGACCCTGACTTCCGTCCTGCATTGAAGTCAGCTGGTTTGCTTACACGTGACCCTCGTATGAAGGAACGTAAGAAGCCAGGTTTGAAGAAGGCCCGTAAGGCTTCACAATTCTCAAAGCGTTAATATTTATTTATTTTCGTTGCCAGAATTGGCACAACCTATTCAAATCAAAAACGACATGACTCGCATGAGTCGTGTCGTTTTTTTGTGGATATAAAGAAAAAAATATGGTGTAATGTATGTTATAAATACGATAAAAATGGAGTTTAATGATATGAATCAGAATATATATCAAGTAGATTTTCATCTACACACCTTACCGAGTGAAGAATTAGATAGAGATTTTTCATTTAGCATGAATTGGCTAAAAAAATATGTCGAGACATTGAATTTAGATGGAATCGCGATTACAAATCATGATTTTTTAGATCTCGAAAATTATAATGAAATTGTTGAAGAATTGGGAAGTGGTATTAAAGTTTTTCCTGGTGCAGAGGTGAAATTAAAAGGTGGTCATTTATTAGTTATTGCTGACCCGGAAGATGCAGAATATTTGTCAGAAGGATTAGTTAAACTTAAACAAATAAAAAATTTAAAAGGCGGATTACCAGCAGAGGAAGATTTTATTGAAGCGATACCAAGATGGAAGGAGTTTATTTTAATTCCTGATTCGGCAAAATCAAAAAAATATACTTCAGATAGTGAAAATAGTCCACTTCAAGAAAAGTTCATTGCTGGTGATATGGGAAGTGCTAAAGCATTTAATAAGCAAAAAAAATTAAGTGAAGGATTAACACCTGTTCTCTTTGGAGATCTTCATGCAACGGATTATAATGATAAAAATGATTATTCATTAGTTAAGACAACATATATAAAAAGTAGTTCACTTGAAATTCCTATCTTGAAATTGGCGTTACTTAATAAAAAGAATGTTTCTATAGTGAAAAATCCAAGTAACCGAATAAATGAAGCACAATTTATGGTGCACGGGAAGGTTATTTCTGGATCAGACAGTGAAAATTTAATTATTGGGAAACGGGGTTCAGGAAAAACCCACTTTATAAATGATTTAAAGAAAAGCAATTCTAATAAGATTTTATATATAAAGCAAGGTGAACTTGTTAAAGATAGTACTGAGAAAGAGTTTTATGACGGTTTGAAAAATAGTAATCAGAAGATCACTGAAGAGTTCATGGATAAATACAAACCTGTTTTTAGTGAAGCGTTCAAATTGTTAGCAGACAAAAGTACACCAGGTCAATCAATAAATTATTTACAGTCAATTAAAGAATTTGCGCTGCAAAGTAATGAGACTGATGAAGCTTCGAAAGTTCCTTTATTTTCATCTCCAGAAATTTCTCATAAGATTCCTGTTGGATTGAAGGGGATAGTGGATTCACTTAATCAGCTGCTAAAAGTAAAAAATGAAACGTATAAAAATATAATTTCTAACTACATAGATGAAACTGATTTAGAAGAGTTGACTAATGTATTTAGAGCTGAGAGGAGAATGCATACTAAACAAAGAGAAATTTCTAAAATAGCTGATGATATCAGACGCTCCGTAAGAAACGAACTAGATAAAGTTTCATCCCAAACGATACCTGATCCTGATAACTTTAATTTGTTAGGTTGGTTTGGACATTCTAAGAGAATAGCATTACTGGATGAATATTTGAAAAATGAGGTTGTGAGACCCCATGAAATTTATAAAGTTAAAGTTGGAAACTATTTCACGTTGAAAATTTCGGCAAGACCATTTGAAAGTGCAAGTGAATTTTTAGAGCAAATGGGCAGAAATGAGTCTGTGCAAGAAGAATTTACAAATTATTATCTTAATAAAAAATATTGGGACTTTTTAGAAGCAATCAGCAATAAAAATTTCTTTTCTAAGGCAAAGATTTGGCAGTATTTTCTCAAAGTAGAGTATGAATTGTTAAATCAAAATAAGCAGATGGCATCTGGAGGCGAAAGAGCGGAATATGCACTTTTGAATAGGTTGGAGGATGCACACAACTATGAACTCGTTTTAATTGATGAACCTGAGGCGTCTTTTGATAATCCTTTCCTTACCAATCAATTGCTGCCAATGATTAATCAAATATCTCAACATGCAACTGTTTTTGTAATAACACACAGTAGCTCGGTAGGTGCATTAATGCACCCGAACTATATCTACATTACTAAGCTTTTAAATAAAGAATATAATATATTCAGTGGATGGTTTGAAACTGGGGAAGTGATGAATATTAATACGGGTGTTACAGAGAGCCTATATGATAATTTAATTGAACTAATGGAGTCCGGAAATGAGCACTGGGACGAGAAGGGAATACTATATGAAAATCTTAAAAAAATCAGAAGATAATAATAAGGGATTATTTTTAAATTCAGAAAATGAATATCAAGATATACTTCAAATAGATAATAACGAATTGCTTAATTTAGCCAATCGTTTATATGAGAATGTAAAAGATCTTCCAAGTGAGGATGAATTATTAATTGAAGAGATTAGGAATCCAATTAGTAAAATTGTAATGCGCCAAATATATGCAAAACTATTAGATTTTAAGGATAATGTAGCTAGATTTAATGCGGAACTTGATAATATTTATTCTGCCCGGAGAACTAATTTAGAAGATGAATCAAGTGATTTCTCAGGGTGAATCATTGATGAACAAACAACAAACATTTAAAGACATCATTGATTTGATGACGCATGATTATGCGGGTTATCAGGATATTCAGGTGGATGCTGATCCATATCTATCAAAGGTTGATGAGGATATGAGCAGTATTGATTTTCATAACTTAGTTGAAGATTATTTACGTGATTTCAATGATGGACACGTTTCTTCAACGTCCGATGATGCGTTGAACCATTCACTTGGGTTTTCAGCACGTCGTGATGGGGATAGTCTGTACGTTGCAGATATTGTAGATGAAACCCGCTTGCAATTAGGTGATGAAATCACGCATCTTGATGATGAAACAGTCGCTGAAGTTGGGGCCAAATATGCCGAACAGTTAGACAATGTAACGTACCGTCAGCATTGGGATTGGTTATTAAAGCGGGCAACTACCATTACGTTAGCAAATGAGCAGAAAATTGAGCTGAAGCGATACAATCGTAGCTACATTCCAGAACACTCATTCAAGAAGATTTCCGATAACACAGGTTATATAAAGTTGACTGACTTCTATAATCCAAAGGATATGAATAAATTACTCAATGAACAGAATGAAGCATTGAGTAATCTGGATTATCTTATTGTCGATGTCCGTAAAAACCTGGGTGGTGAACGTCTATCTTATTGGAACTTACTAAATTATTTTGTTGATAAGACTGAGCCGTTGATTGACCATTATCCAAAAGATTTTGGGTATAAGATTCGCTGGACGCAACGGAACAAAATTAATCGTTTGAGTGAGCTAGAGCGTTCAAAAAATAGTCGACATAGTGTTATTTTAAATCAGGTTTATCAAGAAGCTTTATATCAATGGCAAGATGAAAAACATGCGAGTCAATATGAAGGCATGGATTCGGCGGAAATTAAGCACCAACTTCAACCAGAGGGACATTTAAAGCATATCTATGTACTCAGTGATTCAAGAACTGGATCAGCTGGAGAAGACTTTGTCATCGTTGCTAAGTCTTTTGAAAAAGTGACCGTTGTTGGACGGAATACGCGTGGGACAATTGATTATGAGCACATGGCACCACAACACTATGATGACTTTAGAGTTTGGTATCCAACTACTCGTTCAAAGTTGATTGATTCAGGGATGCGATTAGACGGAGTTGGTACAGAACCTGATGTTAAAATTCGATGGAAACATGAATTTTTGGATAATGATGGTGACCTAGTCTGGATTAAAAACAATATTGAAAAGCAGAATAAATAACCAGAAAAGGCGTAACTTACATACAAGTCACGCCTTTTTATTATGGTAATGGTATTAGATAAATGGTAACATTTGATAAAATAAAAAATTACCGTAGGGGGAAGTATGAGATATCAAAACACAGCCCAACAAATTGCGGCTGCGATTCAGCCGGCGCAAGTGGTTGCGCTGACGCTTGTTCAACAAGAATTAAGAATTGTCGTAAAAGACGCCCAACAAGTTAATGTACAAACGGTGGATCAAATCCCTGGCGTTGTAAATGCAGATATGACAGATGAATATTTGCATATCATTCTTGAAAATAAAAATTGTACACAGGTGGTTAATGAACTCGTTGAATTAACGGGGACTAGATCAGTAACGCCTGCAGAATTAGAAGATATCACAACAGAGATGCACCAAAAGAATCCAATTATGAAATTGGTAAATGTGCTCTCTGATATTTTCGTACCATTGGTTCCGGCGCTTGTTGCTGGTGGATTGTTAATGGCGCTGGACAACATTTTAACGCAAGCCGGAATCTTCGGACCACAACCATTAGTTGAAATGTTCCCGCAAATCAAGGGGATTTCAGAAATGATTGCGTTGATGTCAGCGGCACCGTTTATGTTCTTGCCAATCCTAATTGGGTTTACGGCAACGAAGCGATTTGGTGGAAATGAAATTCTGGGGGCTGTCGCAGGAGCGATTCTCGTCATGCCTCAGCTCGTTCCAGGTGATAAGGTAGCCGAAGTAGTATCTTCGGGACATATGCCAACCTGGGACATCCTAGGCGTTCAGGTGGCACAATCAGGTTATCAAGGTCAGGTACTGCCAATTATCGGTGTGGCATTCATTCTCGCAACGTTGGAGAAATTCTTCCACAAGCATTTGAAGGGCGCGCTTGATGCAACGTTCACGCCAATGCTTGCCCTAGTCCTTACAGGATTTGTTACCTTTATGATTGTTGGACCAGTCTTGCGTGTTGCCTCAAATGGCTTCACGGATGCATTGGTATGGTTGGTTACAACGACTGGCGCAGTTGGGTACGGAATCTTTGGGGCCTTGTATGCACCAATTGTCATCACGGGACTTCACCAAACCTTCCCTGCAATAGAGACGCAGTTACTGACAAATATTGCAAAAACTGGTGGAGATTTCATTTTCCCAATCGCAGCTGTTTCTAATTTGGCACAAGCTGGATCAGCCTTTGGTGTTTTCTTATTAAGTAAAGGAAACAAGGATTTGCGGGCTGTTTCATCATCTGCTGGTACGTCAGCGCTACTAGGTATCACTGAGCCCGCTATGTTTGGGGTGAATTTGAAGTACAAGTTCCCATTTTTTATAGCCTTAGGCGCTGCCGGAGTTGGTGGTGTTGTCATGGGAATCTTCCATATGATGTCCATCTCAATGGGACCCATGAGTATTCTTGGATTCGTCGCCATTGCCCCAAGCAAGTGGTTGGACTACTTCGTTGGTATTGGTGTTGCATTCTTCATTGCGTTGATTGTGACAGTTATTTATGGAAAGACGCGTGTTCGTCGATTTAATGAAAAATAAATAATGAAAACAACAGGGCTATAGAGATATAGCTCTGTTGTTTTGAGAAGAAAAAATCAAACATTTGTTGATGAAAGTATGAAAAATCAATGTGGTAAAATATAGGTGACTGTGAAAATTAAAGGAGACGTGGATGGACTACAAAGTTTACGACTTAAGTATAATTAATGGCCAACTTCAAACTACAGAAAAGCAAGAAGAGGTTCTAAAAAGGGTTAATTCAGTTTACGTTTATCATAGTTCCATAACTGGAAAAATGTATGTTGGGCAAACTAGTGATTTCATAAATAGAAATAAACAGCATTTCAGTGGCTCTGAGAAAAGATTTGTTGTATCGAACTATGACGATGTCCTTGTTTTAGTTCCTAAAGGAGCTGATTTATCTATGATTTTAGATATTGAGTCGAAATTAATCACATACTTAAAAGCAGATATTGAGAACTCCAAAGCTGAGAAAGTCAATTTCTCAGAGCATACTATTGAAAATGCCAATTCGGGAGTTACTGTAAATAGCTATAAGAATCGAATCGATACTGATGGCAAAATAATTGTCCCATTTTGGAAAGAGGAACTTTTCAAACGTGGATGGGTTGATAACGACAGTATTGATATCCTCAAAGAGAATGCGTTAGTAACGTACAGTCCCTATAAAATTTTAACGCAACAACAATCAGACATAATGAATGAAATTTTGCATAATGTAAACCAGAATTATGTTGTAAATGGTGATGCTGGAACTGGTAAAACAGTCCTGTTGACACACCTGGTTGCTGCGCTGTTAGAGAATGATAGAGATATAAGAGTGGCAGTAGTTGTTCAGCCAAATTGGGAGCAGACTGCAAAGAATATTTTTAGAATTTACGGAATAGCTGAAGATAATTTAGTAATCACAACATCAACAAAGTTGATTACAGATTATGAAGAAAATCATAAAAAATTCGATGTAATTATTGTCGATGAGGCGCATAAAACATCAAGACGTTTTGGAAAGCAACATCCATCATTTAATTCTGTTTATAAGGGGGAGTTCGAAAATAAAAATAATCATCTAGAAATTTTAGAAAATATAGGGGGTCAGAAGATATTTTTCTATGATGTATTACAGGCCATACGTCCTGCTAATATTGAAAGAGTTTCGTTTTTAAACCTCACAAGTGGATATAAACATTTCTATTTAAAAACTCAATTGAGAATTAGCATAGGGGATAACGGAAATTATTCCTCCGATGACTATGTTAATGGAATTAAGTTTCTTTTATATAAAGATACGGGGCTTTTAAAATATACTAGTTTTAATAGAGATTTTGATCGAGGGGTCTTCCATGGTTCGAGTCAGGATGATTATTTTGGAGTTGTTGGAAATAAGCCATTACATGAGTTGTTCGATTGGATTGATGAAGACATGATTGAAAATCCAAATCATATTGATCGTGTACTGGGGGGGCTTGTTGAGCCATGGAAACAGAAAGATGGCAAAGATCCTAAAAAGATGCATTGGTTTGAAGATGAGATACAACGCAGATGGAATTCAACACAAGTAAATTGGATTAATTCGAAAGAAGAAGATGCAGATGCGCAAATAGGATCAGTTTTTGCTGTGCAGGGTATTGATCTTAATTGTGTAGGGGTATTGATGGGAGAGGATCTTTCGATAACAGATGAGGGAAAGTTGAAGGCTGATCCAGATCATTTTTATAATGTTAATGGCACTTTTAAACAAGAAGAAATGAAGGAAGTCGAAAAGCAGGATGAGTTTACTCTGTTTGTCTTGAACATTTATTATGTTTTACTTACACGTGGTGTGGATGGTGTAAGAATTGGTTTTTGGCATAATGAAAAACTAAGACAATATGTGATGGATACATTGGATATTAAATAAATGATTGATAACCTGAAAAAGGTGTAAAATTAATGAGGGTAGACAATAATTTTTAGGAGGAAAAAACATGTCAGAACAAAATCTAGCAACAACAGAGCATTTAAACAACGGTGTCGAAATGCCGCGTTTAGGACTTGGTGTTTGGAAAACAGATAACGCCAGTGCTAAGCAATCAGTTAGTGAAGCCATCCAACATGGTTACCGTATGATTGATACGGCGAAGCAGTATGGAAATGAGACTGGTGTTGGTGAAGGTATTCGTGAAGGACTTGAAAAGTCAGGCTTGAATCGTAAGGATTTGTTTGTAACGACGAAAGTTTTTAACGGTGATCAAGGTTATCAAAGCACTTTAGATGCCATTAATGGTAGCTTGAAGCGTCTACAATTGACATACATTGACCTCTTATTAATTCGCTGGCCAGTTGATGGAAAGTACATCGATACTTGGAAAGCAATGGAGCAACTTTATCGCCAAGGTAAGGTTCGCGCCATTGGTATTTCAAACTTTGATGTTGAGCATATGCAAAATCTCTTAGACCATGCCGACATTACGCCAGTAGTTAACCAAATGGAGTTCCATCCTTTGCAACAACAAAAGGATGTTTTGAAGTTTGCACAACACGCAGGTATCCAAATTGAAGCTTGGTCGCCTTTGGGTGGTGGTGAAGTGTTAGATAATCCGACACTTCAAAAGATTGCGGACGCACATAACAAGAGTGTGGCGCAAGTCATCATTCGTTGGGACTTGCAACGCAACATCATTACGATTCCAAAATCATCACATCTTGAACGTATTCAACAGAACGCCGATGTCTTTGATTTTGAATTGACTGATGCAGAAGTTGAGACAGTCAATAATTTAGATGAAGGTAAGTCTAGCTTGTGGTATGACGACTTTGCTTGGCATAATATGCAAGGTGAAGGTATCCCGGATACAGTTGATACTTGGTATGACTCACCAGAAGATTATGATAAATAACATAAAAGGGCATTGATGTGTTATGCATCGATACCCTTTTTTTATAATGATAGTGTATGGTATCCTTTGTTTATTATGAAAAAAAGCATAATTAATGAGGTGGGAAGTTTATGAATAAATACATTGTTTCTCAAAATAAAAGTTATAAGAAAGAATTGGAGATGAGTGGATTGTGGTCTCCAAAACTACAAAAAGATGGTAAAACCAATTATTCATATGATTTAATGACGGAATTAAATCCTGGCGATATCGTATATCATGTAGTTAATGGAAGAATTATGGCTAAAAGTCTCGTCGAGACGCCAGCTCTAAGTCGAAATAAACCAATTGATCTGGATGGTAACCAAGAACTTTGGAATCAGGAGGGATGGTTTGTTAAGTTGATCACTCAAGCCTTGAGTGTACCAATCAACGTGAAAGATATTTGGAATGAGTTATTACCAGATCGGCCAGAAAAGTATTCAGCTTTCAAAGCTGATGGAAGTGGGGTTCAAAGATACTTGTCACCATGTCCAGATAAATGGGGCGAAATAATTGATGCCAACATCGCTGAAAATGATAGGCTGAATGAAGTGGTAAATGAAAGTGTGGTTGAAATAGAAACAGATATTTCACTAAATGTTACCGGAATATCTGAAGAGCAACGTTTAATGAGTGATGAATCAAATAAAAAAACTGGAGATGCTGCAGAAGAATTAGTTGTAAATCACTATAAAGACCAATTACCTGACAAACAAGCTGAACTAGTTGAAAGAGTCTCATTGGGATCTGGTAAAAATGCTGGGCATGGCATTGGTTACGATGTGAGAGCATATGAAAAGATGGAAAATGGGAGTTATGAACCAGTATATGTCGAGGTAAAGGGATCCAATAGTGATCGCACAGATTTCTATATAACAAAAAATGAATTAAAAAGGGCAGGGGAAATTGGGGAACAATATCGGATTGCGCGAGTAACAAACGTTGGCTCTGAAGATGATGTTCAAATTGAAATTATTGGTGGATTTCAAAAAAATGACTCAATTAAAGAAATACTAGACACGCATTTTTCTAAATATGAGCCTACAAATTATAATGTAACGTTATCGGATTATGGTACGTTGAATTGATACTTGGTATGACTCACCAGAAGACTATGATAAATAACATAACCTACAATGAATTAATTCATAAGCATTAGTTCATTTGGGCCTATTTGTTAGAGCAATCTAGCGAATGGGGCTTTTCTTTTGCCCATTTAATCAACTTTCCTGGACAACTAAGACTTAAATAATGATGACTTAATACTTAATTAAGGACTAACTTATTTGTGATTAATGACTCCGCCTGAAGATAAGACTTGTTAATCAGATAGCGATAGGAGGTATAAATCATGGAAACAGTTAAAAACTTTAGAATGTACAAATCAGGTAAGGCATGGGTCAACAGTTCAATTTTGGTAGCATCAGTTGGATTAGGTGTAAACATCGCTTCAAACGATGCCCATGCGGATGTTGTTGCAGCACCTACTGCCGCACAAAACGTTAAAGTAAAACATATAGCTTGGATTGTACTGCTCTAGCGACAAGCGCTACAACAAGTATTACAACAGCGATCACATCCATAAATTCAGAGATGACAAACGACGTTTCAGCAAGTACAAGTCAAACTATTGCACCTGCAAGTGTTGTAGCAACACAATCCACACAAGCTTTGACCTCAACGGCAAAACCAGTAGCAACGCAAATCAATGTACCCCAAAACATTCAATTAAAGATTACTGTACCAGCATCGCGTAATTATGATAGAAGTGTTCTTGAAATTGGTCTCTGTATTGTTAAAGAATAGTGACTCAGTCTCAATTAAAAAGGAAGTCACAATCGGTAGTCGGTTTACCATACGTATTCCAAGTCAAAAGTTATAAAAATGACTGAAACCAGTAAAATTTACAGTTTCAGTCATTTTTTGTTTTTTTAGTATGAGTCTAGCTAGGATTAAACTCGATACAAGTATGGTTAAAACTAATGACGTGTGGTTTAATTAGCTTTAGGTTAATTTTTTCAATGGAGTTGTTAGTTTTAAAGTTGGGTGGTTAATTAATGGAAAGATATCAATTTCGTGCTACGGATGATGAAAAGCTTTTTGAAAGTAGTTCAAGAATACAAGAAATTATAAATAATTTAGACAATCAAGAAAACAACTTCAATTTTTTAGATGCAATAGAAGCAAATAATATATTAGAATTACTTGAGAACATCGATTCAAATAACCAAAAATATGGTCAAATTGTAAAAAAAATTAAGACAAAGATTACAGGATTATTGAGATCTATAACGAATAACGATATACAGAATGCAATGATTTATTTTTTTAAAAATGAATCAGAGATAGGGCAAAAATTTGCCCAAAATTATGAAAATAAGCAGATTGATAGATATACATCCACAGAGTTTAGTACCGCTTTTCTACAATTATTTTCTCAATATCATCTTGAAAGAAAGTTTTCTGGATCAGACTTTGAGAAAATGGTGATAGAAAATGAAATGAAGTTATATTCTTTTCTAAAGGTGGAACGTTTTATTAAAATTTATCGTGAAGAACTAAGGAGATTATTTCTGCGTGATTTTAAGAATGTCGAGCTAGCTTTTGCTAATGAAGTGAATGGTAAGGAAATTTATTTACTTCGGTTAATTGTTGCACGTGAAGACTTATCAGAAATGATAGATGAGTATTTGTTATCAGAAAAACCAAATATTAATTATTTATCAATTATTGAGGATGGTATTAATGATTCTAATCTTAGAATTAATGCTAATCAACGGAGAAAAGCTACAACTAGAAAGAGTGAACTAGAGGAAGAATTTATAGAAAATGGGAACGGGACTGTAATTACACATGAGTTGGAAATTGGCATTTCATTGAAATCGACTCCACAAAAGGAAAACGAAAATTTATGGTTAATTGATACTTCTTACGTTGCTGATCATCATACTAAAAAGGATTTATTTAATTTTATATTAGGTATAAACAAGCTTTATACAGCAAACTGGATAATCGCATTGTGCAGCTTTCCAAAGAAAGAAATAGGCATTTTAGAAAACCTAGTGGGTAATAGAGAAATTAATAATTATCAAGATGGGATGGAATTTATAGTAAAGAACAGACAAATGAATTTAATATTTAAATTATTAGATGAATTTTTCTCAAGTAAGAAATTTTCGAATTTTGAGGAAATAATTACTTATTTTTTTGAGGAATATGCAGAAGAAAATTTTGGGATAGATTGGTTACATCTATTTTTAGGGAATGAAAGCATACCGGTAAATGCAAGGACGTATGCTCTTTCAAATGCGGAGGAAAAAATCCGAAGAGAATGGAATCATTATGTTGAAAATAAAGAGGTGGACCAAGAGCTATTTGGTTACACTCAAACACCAGAATATCCGAAACTAAAAAGCTTATTGAGTGATAAATATATTTATTGTGAAGAAAAGGGAACGAAAATTGTCAATCTTCTTTTCGGCTCTGCTTGGTTAGGAATGGTTAATATTGATGACGGGAATCTAATTAATGAAGACAATTTTGAACGTTTAATCAATCAAAATAATAATATTAAATTGGAAATGTTTTATCCACAAGTACGGGATGAAATAGAATTTCTATTAGAAAATGAAGTTATTTCAGAAGATAGTGAGGGATACTTATATTTTTCGGGAAAGCAACTTAGGAAAATGCTTATTTTTAAGTTACTATATGAACAGGAAGTTATAAATTATCATGCTGGTATACAAAGAATGGAAATGCATACGTGGGAGAATCAATTTAAACCATTGATTAAAGAATTGATGACCGAAGATATAGTTTTTAGTGAATCTACGTTGTTATCAAAACCCGAAAGTGACTATTTGAAGTATATGATGACAGATTATTTTAAAAACTCGAGAGGACTAAGAAATATTTATTCTCATGGTGGTGATATAGGAGAGAGCATAGAAGATTACTACACATATGTAATTGTCATTATGATACTAATAATCAAAATTAATGAAGAATTAATCGCAGCATCAAATTAAGTCAAAACAAAAACCCCCTCCAGATAATTCTGCAGGGGCTTTTTCTATATCATTTACAAAGTATTTGCACCAATATTCTTTGGCAAGCGGGCCGTTTCAATAATCGGATAGATCATCAATAAGCCCAAGGCAATAAAGGCATAGCCGTAAGCTGCTTGTTCCGCCATGAAACTCTGCAGAATCCGCACCAGAATTGAAATCAGTGAAACGCCCAATCCTTGCGCAAGGCTTTGCGTCACGGCAGTGAGCGTGTTCGCGCTATTCCGATCAACCGGTGCAACGTCCGCAAAGCTCAAGCCGTTGTATGACGTGAGGGCAAGAGAACGGCCAACCCCAGCAATTAAGGCCAATGCCATAATCACGATACCAACAGTTTGTTCTGTCACGAAAGCTAGGGCCACTGCACTTAGTAGTACCATGACGAACGCACTTTCCAGAGCTCCCTTATACCCAATTGCTTTAATAATCGGGGTCGTGAAAGGCTTAATGGCAATGTTACCAATGAAAATAAACATGATGTAACTTCCTGCTTTAACGGCACTCCAATCAAAAACAGTTTGCAGATACAACGTTAAGAGGTAAGGCATCGCCCCAACTGATAGCCATAGGATAAATCCACCGGTTTGGCTAATGCGATAAGACGGGAACTTTAAGGCTTTGATTGAAAAAAGTGGGTTAGGCACATTGCGAATGTGCTGGATGAACATCCCCAAAACAATTAAGCCAAGGACAATCAACAAAGTCCCGAAACGCAAAGCACCCGGGCGCGTGCGACAAGCGATTTCGGCCCCAGTGAGCAGAAAACCACTACTAAGCGCAATTTCGAGGAATCCTAGCCAATCAAAACGGGTCACCCATTCAATAGTATCCGTGGGAATCAAGTAAATTCCGATGAAAAAAATAATCACCCCAATCGGTAAGTTAATCAAGAAGATCCAGTGCCAACTTAGGTACGAAATCAACACACCACCAATCAAGGGCGCGATGGCTGGCGCCAACAAGGCTGGCCAAACCAGATAGGATGTCATTTTTAATAATAATTTGGAAGGTGTTTTTTCCAACACAATTAAGCGGGCGGTGGGGGTCATTAAGGCTCCGGAGATTCCCTGCACCATGCGCATCCCCAGCAAGAAAACGAAACTAGGGGCGATGGCACATGCCAATGAACTGAGGGTGAACCCAGCCACGGCAATCAACCAAATGCGTTTTTTTCCGAAACGTTGCGCCATCCACCCACTAACGGGTATGAAGATGGCGACGGTAATTAAGTATGTACTGACTAAAAGCGCAGCCGAAGTACTATTAACCGAAAAATCGACGGCCATCTGCGGGAGGGCGGTGGTGACAATCGTACCGTCAAGAATTTCCATAAATAAACTGGCTGCCATGAGCAATGCAATTTGTATTTCTTTTTTCATGAGTTCAATTAAAATGCTTTCTATCATTTTTTAAAAATCCATTGACCAGTATGCCTAATCTGATGATGGATTGCAAGATTTTTACTTCATTTTACCTAGGGAAAGTTAACGAAATGCGAATTTTAATTGTTCCAAGCCGTGCGACCCGGTATAATCAAGATGAGCATACAAAAAAAGCATCGCATTGCGACGAGGAGGTCTGCTTTACATGAAAGATGAAAAGTATATTGAAGTACAACATAGTTCAAAGATTTATAACGAGGGTCAGGACAATGAAGTCCGTGCCAACGATGATATCAGCTTTGACATTAACAAAGGTGAATTGACGATTATCGTGGGGGCATCTGGTGCTGGTAAGTCAACATTGTTGAACATTCTTGGGGGAATGGATTCCAACACCCACGGTAAGGTTATCGTGGATGGCACTGATATCTCCGACTACAATGAACGCCAACGCACAACGTTCCGTCGTAAGGAAATTGGGTTTGTGTTCCAATTCTATAACTTGATTGAAAATCTAACGGCGCAAGAAAACGTTGAAATGGCATCGCAATTGGTGGATAACCCCTTAGATGCAACGGAAGCGCTCCGCCAAGTCGGTTTGGACAAGCGTAAGGATAACTTCCCAGCGCAAATGTCTGGTGGAGAACAACAACGTGTGTCAATTGCACGTGCCATGGCGAAGAACCCTGGGCTATTGTTGGCCGATGAACCAACAGGAGCTTTGGACTACCACACGGGTAAGCAAGTGTTGCAAGTCTTCCAAGATTACGTACGCAAGTCAGGTAAGAACGCCATCATCGTGACACACAATGGAATGATCAAGCCAATGGCGGATCACGTCATTGAAATCTTTGACGGTAAGGTCAAGTCTGATACACGCAATGCGAACCCAACCCCAATTGAAGAATTGGAGTGGTAAGCCATGAAAAATATCTTAAATCTAAATATCTGGCGTGAGATTAAAGACTCAAAGGGACGTTTCTTTTCTATTATGGGATTGATTGCCTTGGCGGTTTTCGTCTTCGTCGGATTGAAAGCAACGAGTCCCGACATGCGGAATGCTGTACGGAAGGACTATGTGCAACAGAATCTAGCGGATGCAAAAATTAATACACCTGGGACGCAAGGGTTCACCAAGCATGAACAGGATGTGATTAAGCAACAGAAGTATGTGGATCGGACTGAATACGGTTACCAAGCTGATGCTAAAATTCATGGCAAGCAAATGGCGATGCAAGTCATTTCCAAGCCAGACCAATTGAGCAAGATGGAAGTGAGGTCAGGTCATCTACCTAAGCACGCCAACGAAATTGCCTTGGGTGAACAGCTCAAGGCTCAATACAAGATTGGTGATACGATTACGCTGACTGACAATCACGATAAGCAACTCAGCACGTTGCAAGGTAAGTCGTTCAAGGTGACTGGCTTTGTCCGTTCAGCCCAATACATGAAGAAACAAAACATGGGTTCAACCGTGATGGCTGATGGTAAAATTAACGCGTTTGGGGTTCTGCCGGATCAAGCCTTCACTGGGCAACCGAATGTGGTGCAAGTGAGTTATAACAATGTCTCTGGCCCAGCCTATTCAGATAAGTATGAGAATCAGGCACGTCAAGACACAGACAAACTCCAAAAGCAGTTAAATACCTTATCAGCAAATCGTCGCGCTGATATGCAAAAAAACATCGACCAACAACTTAGCTTAGCGCAAGCGAAGCAACAAGAAGCGCAACAAGCTGTGCAGGCGGCGCAAGGCACACCAATGGCTACGCAGGCACAAGCTGCTTTAACTGAAGTCGATGCAAAAATGAATGAAGCTAAGCAAGCCAAGGCGAATGTCCAACAACTCAAGTACACGGCGCAAACGCGACAAGGCTTTAGTGGTGGATACAGCGAATTCGGTAGTGATGCGGATCGTGTGGCAGAGCTATCAAACACGTTCCCAATCTTCTTCTTTGCTGTGGCGTTGATGGTGAGTTTCGTGACAATGCAACGCATGGCGGACGTGAAGCGGACTGAAGTTGGAGCGCTCCGTGCGTTAGGCTACACGCACATGCAAGCGATGCGTGAATTCATCGTTTACAGCATTTTGGTCGCAACGGCCGGAACGATTGTGGGAACATTGGTTGGACTCACAGTCTTGCCTGACCGTATCTTCCAGGCCTTTGGCTCGACGTTCTACACGAACGGTGTGTCATACGGGATTACCTGGTGGCCAATTATTGTGTCATACGGATTAGCATTATTGAGTACTGTTTTCCCAGCCGTTTACACAACGTATGCGGATATGCGTGAACAAGCAGCGGAACAAATGTTGCCTAAGCCTCCGGCTAATGGAAAGCGAATCCTGCTCGAACGCTGGACTTGGTTATGGTCAAAGTTGTCATTCTTCAACAAGGTGACCTTACGTAACTTGTTCCGTTATAAGATGCGGATGTGGATGACCATTCTTGGAGTGGCGGGAAGTATCGCCCTCTTGATTACAGGATTTGGAATTCGCGATTCGTTGAATAAGATTGTACCGTTGCAATATAACCAATTGGTTCATTATGATGTCACTGGCGTTTACAATCCTGATGCAAGTGCTACGGATCGGAACACTTATCAAAAGACAATTGATGATGATCGGAACGTGAAGGGTGAAACCCAAGTCCACATGGACAATGCTGAGGTGAACGTAAAGGGCTTGCAAGACAAGCAACAAGTGCAAGTGTTGGTACCGCAAGATACCAAGCAATTTAAGTCATACCTCACATTGCGTGATTATAAGACAAAGAAAGCTTTGCATTTGAACGATAACGAAGCGGTCGTGACTGAGAAGCTAGCTAAGATTAAGGGCTTGAAGGTCGGCGATACGATTCGTCTTGATGACGCAACTGGTCAAGGCCATCGCGTGAAGATTGGTGCGATTGCTGAGATGTATGCTGGACACACGATTGTGATGAACAAGGCGTACTATCAAAAGATATACGATACTAAGCCAACAGCGAATGCGACGTTGATCCGTTTGAAGGATTCATCAACAAAGGCGATGCAAGATATGGCAGTGAAGTTGAATCGTGAGAACGCAGCGGTAACGTCAATTCAATCTGGTTCAATCCGTAATGATATTAATACGGTCTTGAACAGTTTGAACCAAGTCGTCTTAGTGATTATTATCGCCGCGGCATTGCTAGCCTTTACGGTGCTTTACACCTTGACCAACATTAATGTGTCGGAGCGAATCAAAGAACTTTCAACGTTGAAGGTACTTGGATTCTATCCAAAGGAAGTTCTTGAGTACATTTATCGTGAAACAGCCGCACTAACGCTAGCCGGAATTGTGCTAGGGTACGCCTTCGGGTATGCCGTGCACGCTTACTTGATGGCGGTGGTCATGCCGGAGAACACGATGAGTGCACCGGGTGTTACAATACTCAATCTAGCAATTTCAACGTTAATGATTGTGATTTTTGCCTTAATCGTTCTATGGTTAATGGCGCGTAAGATTAATCGTGTGGATATGTTAGAAGCGCTTAAATAAAAATGCATACAAAAAAGCCTGGCGGGAAGAAGTGCCAGGCTTTTTCGTATTCAAAATATGTGAACAATTTGTTGGGAAACAAATTTTTTCGTAGGAGACATAGATGAGTAGGCTCTTATCTAGGTCTATTATATTAACCCGTCGCATGATTTGAAACCATGCTACTTTTTTTGCGATTTTTAAAAGACTCGCAAAAAAATGGGTGAGCTATTGTGAGAATAACAATTGGCTTTCACAAACTTTTTTGAAAATCTCTTAATCAAAAGCTTGCACGTGTTGCTTAATCCGATTAATCAAAGCTAAGACGAGCGGATCACGCTCAGCTCCATGATTCAAAACGTAAAAATTGCGGTTAAATTCTGGTCCAAGTAGTTCATAGGGGAGACCGTCATCAATGAAACGCGATGAAATAATCGATTGTCCTAGTCCGGCTTTGAGTTGGGCGACAATCATTTCATTATTATCCATCTCCAAAACATTCTGGGGATGCACGTGCATAAGTTCCAAATATTCATGGGTGAAGTGATTGATCCCTGAACCGGCCTCGCGCATTAACCACACCGGACTGTTGAAGTCGCCCGCGTGTACCAGATGATCATCGGCCAGTTGGAAACTCGCAATGCGTTGATCACTTAACGGCTTCTCGATGATACCGATTTGGATGTGATGCAGCAGTAGGTTTTCAAAAACCTGCTCAGAGTTCATCATCCGCACACTTAAATCGACCTGGTCTAAGTAGTCAGCCAGTTCGTTAATCACTTGTGGCAGGAGCGTGGTGGCCGCTGAGTGCGATGCACCGATGACAATTTGCGTCCGCTGTTGGGCAACATGACTCAGACTTTGCTTTGTGGTCCGCCACTCCGCCAGCATCTGTTGTGCTTGCGGATAAAATTGGTCTGCCACCATCGTAGGTATCACGCGTTTATTTTCACGCACAAATAATTCAGCTTGTAGTTCATGTTCCAGTTTCTGAATGTGCGTCGTCACGGTTGGCTGCGAAATGAACAGTTGATTCGCCGCTTGCGTGAAATTCCGTGTTTCATAAACGGTGATGAAGGTTTGCAGTAAGTTAAACATGGGCACCATGCCTCGTTTCATAGAAGTTCAGTATCTATTATAAAACATAATGGGTTCGATTAAATCTATCAATTTAACTTATCGATGTTTTTGCCGTACAATAAAGCATGTAGAAAACGAGAGGAGTTTTGGGGATGTTTAAAATAAGTCGAGACATGTGGCGCGGGATTATATTAACCTTTGGCGTGGCCATTATTGCGAAACTGTTAGCGCCGTTCCTGCCCGCCTTGGGTGGTGAGACGTTAGCAATGTTTATTGGCCTACTATTGGGAAACACGGTCTTTAGCAATGATCGCTGGAGCAGTGGAGTCAAGTGGTCAGAGAAGTATCCAATTGAAGTTGGTATCGCGCTCTTAGGGGTGACACTAACATTGGGTACAATTGCATCATTGAAGTTGCAAGGGTTGCTCTTTATCATTGCCATTATGATTTTAACCATCACCTTTGTGATGTGGATTGGTCAAAAGGTCTTCAAAGTTGATCAACAATCTTCAATGTTAATGGCTGCCGGAAACGCGGTGTGTGGCTCAAGCGCGATTGCGTCTGTGGCGCCAGCGATTCATGCCGATGATGATAAGCGGCGTACGGCAGTCGCCACCGTATCTTTGTCCGGGACTGCTTTACTGCTTATTTTACCTTTAATTGCACCGAGCCTAATGCACCACAATGACATGTTGATGGGGGCGTTGATTGGTGGAACGGTTCAGTCTGTGGGGCAAGTGGTTGGAACAGCGGCGTTGATTAACCAGGATGTCGTGACGTATGCGACCTTATTTAAGATGTTGCGGGTTATTCTGCTATCCGTCGTTGTCATTTACATGACGCACGTTGTGGCGCGTTCTGAAGGAGCTGATGCCAGCGTGACAAAGGCTAAGCCAAAGTTTAAGTTACCTTGGTTTGTGACGGTGTTCTTGTTGGCAGTTGTGATTAATACTGTTTTCCCATTCCCAACGATGATTAACCATTTCGGCCATGAGGCATCAAGCTTCTTGGGTGTGGTTAACTTGGCTGGAATCGGGTTGAACTTAAAGTGGCAAACGATTCGTAAGTCAGGGGTCCGTTATTTGGGCTACGGTTTGGTGACGATTATCTTCCAAATCGTTGTCGCAACCGCCTTAATCTATTTAATTTGGTAATGAAAAAGCACGCTATGATTAATTTCATAACGTGCTTTTCTGTTCTAATTTGGATTATGCAAAATCGTAAAGTGTTCAATAATTTCTTCATCAAGGACAGGGTTGTACATATGATGAATCGTGCGTTCGTAGCGGAAACCTTGCTTTGCTTGAGCGCGCTTTGATTGTTCGTTACCATCTTTATAGCCACACCAGATATCGGTGAGGTGAAGTAGTTTTCGATGTAGAAGCGGGATTCAGACTCGCGTTGATGAACGGGCCAACCAGCGATTGGTCCAATCTTTGGATTACTGGCATAGTGGTAGACGCTCGAAGCGTCAGATGATTTGAAGTTACGTAGCGTTAAGCGATCTGTGTTTAAAGTTGGCATGGTTAAGTATATATGTGTGACAATCAACAATGAAAAGGACTAACCAAGAAAGTGGTGCAAAAAAGAGCATGTACATGTCGACATGCTCTTTCTTTATCGCTTTGATAGGCAGAAAGAACGTGGAACCATTTAAATAACGTACACGAAACACGCGTTGTGTTTAAAATGCTTTCTAGATTAATCTAAAAAAAGACGCTACTTAAAATAAAGGTCCACCTTTCTGCTAATTTGGGTTTTCTACTTAGGGTTGTATATTAACATGGCTATGTTTCATCTTCAAATAAAAAGCCCCACGCACAAGGCGTAGGGCTTTTTTGAATGTTAGTTTGAACAAATGTAATGTGGTACTTAGATAAGTAGCATTGTCATTGCAATAACAACAAGCAAACCAGTGATTGAGATCACAGTTTCAAGCACAGTCCAAATTTGGAATGTTTGCTTGATTGAGATATCAAAGAATTCTTGGAAAATCCAGAATCCAGCATCGTTCACGTGAGAAGCAACCAATGAACCTGAACCGATTGCCAAGGCAACCAATACGGCCATCATTGGGTTGCTTTGTGAAGCAACGATTGAAACCATGATACCAGCGGCAGTCATACCGGCAACAGTGGCAGAACCAACTGAAACACGAAGTACGGCTGTAACGGCCCATGCGAATAGGATAATCATAATTGGAGACATTGATCCGTTAGCTGAGAACATCTTAGCAACGTGATCAGAGAATCCAGAAGTAACAAGGACACCACGAAGGGCGCCACCACCACCAACAATCAATAGAATACCAGCAACGGCGTTTGTGGCTTCTGCCATAGACACGTTAACTTGCTTCATTGAACGCTTTTGCCAAATTCCCATTGAGAAGATCGCAAAGACAAGTGAGATTGTCATCGCAACAGCAGGGTTTGCCATAAAGTCAATGACTGAATCCAACATCGTTGGGTTCTTTGGTGTCACACCACCAGTCATGACCATCTTATAAACTGTCGCAATAATCATAAAGATTAGTGGGAAGATTGATGTCAAAACTGACAAACCGAATGAAGGTGTATCCTTCAAATCGTATTCCTTAACTTCACCAACAGCAGGCAAACTGTCCTTCTTTTGGAAGGCATCAGGCGCATACTTTTGGGCCAACTTTGTGAACAAAGGTCCACCAACGATGGCAGTAATAACGGCAACAATCAAACCAAGAATCAACATCATCCCAATGTTTGCACCCAAAGCTGTGGCAACAGCAGTAGGAGCAGGCTGTGGTGGCAAGAATCCTTGCGCAGATGAAAGGGCGGCAGTCATTGGGATTCCAAGATAAAGTAGTGGCACGTCTGCTTCTTTAGCGACGGCAAAAACAATTGGAATCAACAAGATCATTCCAACACCGAAAATCATTGAGATTCCGATGATGAATGATGCAATCAAGACTGCCCATTGTAGGCGCTTAACACCGAACCAATCGATCAAAGTGCTTGCGATACGGTATGAACCACCAGCATCAGCAACCAAACGACCAATCATTCCACCAAAGATGAAGATAACTGAGTTAGTTCCCAAGATGTTTCCCACACCTTGATCACCAAGCACAGCATTGGGGATGTCCATTGGGTTCATTCCAAGCAAAAGTGCTAGAACAAACGCCGTAATAATAAGTGCAACGAATGTATTAAGTTTGAACTTAACAATCAACACTAGCAAAAGCAAAATTGCCAGTGCTAACATAAGAAATTCCATGTTTTCTCCTCCAAATTTAAACTAACATCCTTTATTTTACACTCTTCTCTCGTGTCGAACTTCACAAGTAAGTAACATTTAAACTGTTTTTAAGAAAAAAAGACTAACTGCAGCGCAGTTAGTCTTTGATTTCACGCAATTAGAGACGTGGCGCACGATAAATCGTTGCATAGTACAGTCCAGAATTGGCAAATGTCTTGTTGTAGTTTGTTTCAGAGATACCATTGTCGGCATAGTTACAGTGGATAATCTTATCACTACTTGTAAAGATACCAGTGTGACCACCAGCACCAAGCGTTGTACCACGCTTACCCCAGATGAAGATATCACCACGTTGTGGCTTAGTTCCTGCAGGGAGGGCAGTCCAACCTTGTGCTTCAAGATCAACGAAGAGGGTCTCAGTGTTACCAATCATAGTGTAGCTAGGCATCAAACCAGCTTGCTTCAAAGCTAGGTAAACGGCACTAGAACAGTCGTATGAGTTAGGGCCAAGGCGTTGGTACATTGAGTAATCAACTTTCCCCTTACGTGCTTGGAACCAGCTAATGGCAACTTCTAGGAGTTGCGCATTTGTGTTGGTAGCCAATCCGTTTGAACCGAAGTAAATGTTCTTACCATTGATGCGGACGTATTGGTTACGGACTTGTTTGAAGTCGTTACCATAGTATTCTAAACCAAGTGCACCGTTTGAACGGGTGAACCAACGTTGTCCCTTAACTGCTTTACCATTGCTACCAAGATAGTAAGCTGAGGTGTTGTTATCAATCATGTAGTAAGCGTTACGCATTTGCTTCATGGTTTGATTGTTATAAGCTTCAACTTGCTTTTTACCATTGGCATCAGTGAATTGGCGGATACCGCGGACAGCATTACCATTGCTACCGAGGTAGTAGGCAGAAGTATTACCATCAATCATGTAGTAAGCGTTGCGCATTTGCTTCATGGTTTGATTGTTGTAAGCTTCAATTTGCTTCTTACCCTTGGCATCAGTAAATTGGCGGATACCACGAACTGCCTTACCGTCATTACCAAGATAGTAAGCTGAAGTGTTGTTATCAATCATGTAGTACGCATTACGCATTTGCTTCATGGTTTGATTGTTGTAAGCTTCAACTTGCTTTTTACCTTTGGCGTCAGTGAATTGGCGGATACCACGAATGGCCTTACCGTCGTTACCAAGATAGTAGGCAGAAGTATTACCATCAATCATGTAGTACGCATTACGCATTTGGGCCATGTTTTGGTTATTGTAAGCTTCAATTTGCTTTTTACCATTGGCGTCAGTAAATTGGCGAATACCACGAACGGCCTTACCATCATTTCCAAAGAAATAAGCAGTCTTGCCACCATCAATCATGTAATAGTCGTTACGAACTTGCTTAAAAGTATCTTCATTATAGTACTCAATTTGCTTCTTACCGTTAGCATCGATATATCCACGGAGTCCCTTAACGGCAAAACCATTAGCATTTAGATAATAAGCTGAATCACCATTATCAGTAGGAACATAGGTGCTGCGAAGTTTCGTCATCGTATCATCATCATAAACTTCGATTAAGCGTTCATTGTTTTGATTTGTGAATTCACGGACACCACGAACGGCGAAACCATCATTATTGAAATAGTATGTGGTAGTAGGATCGACACGGTGGTATGTATTACGAACTTTGTTAAAACTAGGGTCATAATATTCAACACGCTTGATACCATTTGCGGTATAGAAAGTGCGAAGACCAGTTACGGCATTACCGATTTCATTGAAGTAATACACCCGATTATTATCGAAACGTACGTAATCGTTACGTACTTGACTAAAGTCGCGGTTGTAGTATTGCTTGTTCGTACCGTCGTTATAAACACCAGTTACAGCATAACCGTTGTTATCAAAGTGATAGTACTTGTCGCCAATTTGGTGGAAACCAGTTAGGGCAGTACCATCTTTGTAGTACTTGTTACCATCCCAGCCATTTTTAACTTGGGCACTGGCAACCTTCTTGCTAACCGTAACAGTACGTGTGTTTGTCTTTTGACTAGCACTTGTCGTCGTTGTTTGGCTAGTAGCCGCACTCGTTTGAGACTTAGACGTTGCGCTTTGTGAGGCAGCTTCACTTGTTGCAGTACTTTGTGATGAGGCTGATTGGCTTGTCACTTGAGAAGTGGCACTTTGTGAAGTAGCTGAGTGGTCAGCTTGGCTATCAACATGGGCGCTTTGACTATCAGCTTGTGAGGCTTGGCTTGAAACGCTTTGTGAGGTAACTTCGCTTGTTGCAGCTTCGCTTGTCGCTGCGGCTGAAGTGTTTGATGGTACATCTTGTGATGTTGTCGCACTTAAAGTAACTTGATTATCTGAGGTTGTTGCTTCCGCATGTGCGGTAATTGTTTGATTGTTTTCAGGGGTTTGGGAAACCGTATCGGCACTGACTTGTACACCAGTGACTAACGCGGCCGCACCAACTAAGGCGCTAACCCACATTTTTCCGCTTTTATACAGTTTAAAATGTTCTTTTGTTTGCATTATACCTTCTCCTTGTTGTATAGCATAATTGTATAGAATAAATAATACATCTGAATAACAGTAGATTTAATTTTAGACCACAATTTGCAATCTTTTGTCATAACCTGTAATAAAAAAAAGACCCGAAAAATTCGGATCTTTTTTATTCATGGAGCTTAAAAATGGATGATTCCGTTAACTCCAGGAGTGCGCATTGAAATTGTACGTTCATTGTAAGCACGACCTGAGTAGTTACCTTCGGCAATAACGAAAGTACCATTGGCGTTAACCTTTTTAATGTAGGCAACGTGACCATATCCACCACCAAAGCCAACGATAGCACCAACCTTAGGTGTACGATCAACCTTGACACCACGAGCACGAGCATTTCCAGCCCATTGTGCACCATTACCCAAGAACTTGAATTGTGATGAATTAACACCTTGATCAGCTAGGATATGAGAAACGAAAGCCGTACATTGACCAGCAGGGTATGAGTAACCACCGTTGTAGAAACCACGTACACCACTAGCGTAAACATTTGAAATGTTAGCAGCATAACCAAAGCGGTCTGTCTTAGCTAAACCATTTCCTTGGAAACGATATGCAGTGTTCCCGTTAATTGAAACAACCTTATTACGAACTTGCTTAAAGTTGTTATCGTAATATTCGTATGTCTTACCAACCTTACGAAGACCTGTTACGGCCTTACCATTGCTACCCAAGAAGTAAGCAGAACGGTTACCATCAATGTTGTAGTGAGTGTTACGCATTTGCTTCATGGTTTGGTTGTTGTAAGCTTCGATTTGCTTACGACCCTTAGCGTCGGTAAATTGACGAATACCACGAACCGCCTTACCGTTGTTGCCTAAGAAGTAGGCAGAGCGGTTGTTATCAACGTTATAATAAGCATTACGCATTTGCTTCATCGTTGAGTTGTTGTAAGCCTCAACTTGTTTACGACCTTTAGCGTCAGTAAATTGACGAAGACCGCGGATGGCCTTACCATCTTTACCCAAGAAGTAAGCAGAACGATTACGATCAATGTTGTAATAGGCGTTACGCATTTGCTTCATGGTTTGGTTGTTGTAGGCTTCAATTTGCTTCTTGCCCTTGGCATCAGTAAATTGACGAATACCACGAACCGCCTTACCGTCTTTACCCAAGAAGTAAGCAGAACGGTTGTTATCAATGTTGTAATAAGCATTGCGCATTTGCTTCATGGTTTGGTTGTTGTAGGCTTCAATTTGCTTCTTGCCCTTGGCATCAGTAAATTGACGAATACCACGAACCGCCTTACCGTCGTTACCTAAGAAGTAGGCAGAACGGTTACCATCAATGTTGTAATAAGCATTACGCATTTGGCTCATGTTTTGGTTGTTGTAGGCTTCAATTTGCTTCTTACCATTAGCATCGGTAAATTCGCGAATCCCACGAATAGCCTTACCATCATTACCAAAGTAATAAACAGCAGCGCCCGTATCGTAGTAATTATTACGAATTTGCTTGAATGTATCAGTATCGTAGTATTCGATTTGCTTCTTACCTTGTGCATCAGTGTAACCACGAAGTCCCTTAATGGCAAAACCGTTGCTGTTTAGGTAATAAGCAGTTGTACCGTTATCAATCGCAACAGAAGTGTTACGTTGCTTGGTCATGGTATTCTCATCATAAACTTCGACTAATTGTTGACCGTCTTTGTTTGTGAATTGACGGACACCACGAACGGCAAAGCCATCGCCGTTGAAGTAATAAGTTGTTGTTGGGTTTTCATGAATGTAGCTATTACGAACCTTGTTGAAAGTTTGATCGTAATATTCAATACGCTTAACACCATTTTGTGTATAAAATGTTCGAAGACCAGTAATGGCGTTACCTTGTGCATCAAAGTAGTAGACACGGTTATTGTCAAAACGCACATAGTCGTTACGAACTTGGCTAAAGTCGTTACCAAAATACTGCTTGTTCTTACCATCATTATAAATACCACGAACGACAAAACCGGCGTCATCAAAACGATAATACTTGCCATCGATTTCTTGTAGACCAGTTAGCGCCTTACCATCCATAAAGTACTTGTTACCGTCCCAACCATTCTTAAGTTGGACAGGCTTAACTGACTTACTGATTTGGGTTGTCTTTGAAGGGGATGTTGTTTCTTTTGGTGTTTGCTTGTTTTGTGAAGCAGCCTCAGAAGTAGCAGTGCTTTGAGATTGTGAAACAGGTGTTTCAGTTTGCTTTGATTGCGTACTTTGTGAGGTTGCTTGTTCAGAAGTTGCAACAGAGCTTGATTCAGAAGTTGCCGTACTTTGGGCACTAACTGATTGACTCGTTACTGATTGACTAGTACTAGTTGCACTTGTTTGATCTGAACTGGTTTGTGATGATGTTACATTTGAAGTGTTATTTGTTGTTTGTGATGAAACCAAACTTGAAGCGGCAGCAGATGTTTCCTGCACGCCAGTCGTCTCAGTAGCGACTTGAACAGTTTGGATTTGGTTGTTTTGGGGTGCGTTAGATGCAACAGTGTCGGCACTTGCCTGAACGCCTGTTACTAATGCGGCAGCACCAACAAGGGCGCTAACCCACATTTTACCGCTTTTATACAATTTAATGTGATTTTTAGTTTGCATCTGTTATCTCCTTAATCAATATCATCATATTAATGGGAAAATAATACATCTGGTTAACAGTGAGCTTAATGTTAGAACACATTTTGAAATAAAGTGTAATAAAAAAAGTCCGAAGATTCGGACTTTTTGGGGCTGAAAATGTGTCTTGGGCGCTTTTTAAAGTAATTTTATGTGAAAAGCACACGCATTAAGCTGTAACATTTCTGCCATATATTTAATTAAACATGCATAAAGTATCGTTTATTGAGGAGGATTTACGTTAAATTTGGGTATCTTTGGGTTCAGCGGTAAAGGTGTCAAGGAGTGACCAGAATGCGACCACTACGAAAATAATGACAAAATGCCAAAGAACAGTTTGTAAGGCATTATTATACACATTTGTATATGTATTGATGAAATGATGTGTAAAAATGATTGCCAACAATTCTTCAATCCCAATAATAAGTGCTGTTAAAGCTGAAGCAGCAGCTAAAACAGTGACAACGAGTAGAATCGCTGAGGCAATGTGTTCTAGAATCCAAGCAATGCTCCAAGGTTTAGAATCAACAAGTTTCATGTTGGATCTCCTTTTGCGTTATATAAATATCATTATAAAGGGCTTTACTGTAAAATGGCACATAAATATGTCAGCTAAAGATAAATTTATAGAATTACTTCATAAAATTAGGTTATAACTAACATTTATGATTAAATAACTGTATAATAGTAAGATAATATTAAGCGTTAGAAAGTGAGATCCACTATGGCACATGATTGGATAACTATCCGGGGCGCTCGCGCCCATAATTTAAAGAATGTTGATGTCGATATTCCTCGTGACAAATTTGTGGTTATTACAGGATTATCCGGCTCTGGAAAAAGTTCGTTGGCGTTTGATACGCTCTACGCCGAAGGACAACGCCGTTATGTTGAAAGTTTGTCAGCGTACGCGCGTCAATTCTTAGGTCAAATGGATAAACCTGATGTTGATTCAATTGATGGGCTAAGTCCAGCGATTTCAATTGACCAAAAGACCACCTCAAAAAATCCCCGTTCAACCGTGGGAACTGTAACTGAAATTAATGATTATTATCGTTTGTTATATGCCCGCGTTGGCCAACCTGATCCTGATAAAGATGGCATTATTGTTGAAACGTCTATCGATCAAATGCTCAACGATTTAGAACAACGCCTAGAACCTGGGAGCCGTTTGCAAATTTTAGCACCGATCGTGCAACATAAACGTGGCTCACACGCGACGGCCATTGAGCGTATTAAGCGTGAAGGGTTCGTCCGGATGATGGTTGATGGTGAAATGCATGAAGTAACTGATGATATTCAATTAGATAAGAACAAATATCATGATGTTGCGATTGTTGTTGACCGTGTTATTTTGAAACCTGAATCACATGCACGTTTGTATGAAGCCTTTGAATCAGCCCTCCGTATGGCAGATGGTTTGGTAACGGTCGATGTCATCAAGGGTGAGCAATACACTTACTCTGACCACTATACGGGTGCCCTTAAAAAGTATGCCGTTGGTAAGCTTGAGCCACAGTTGTTTTCATTTAACGCCCCCGATGGCGCCTGTGAAGTCTGTGGCGGTCTGGGGATTACTTTGGAAGTGGACCCTGATTTAGTCGTTCCGGACCCCAGTCTAACTTTGGCAGAAGGGGCAATTGCTGCATGGAACCCCATTTCATCTAAGTATTATCCTGAATTATTACGTCAATTCGCGGAACAAAATAACATCCCCATGGATGTGCCTTTTGAAAAGATGAAGGAGTCTGACAAGCAACAAATCTTGTATGGTTCAGATAAGCCATTCCATTTCCATTATGAAAATGATTTTGGTGGGGTGCGTGATGTGGATACGGACTTTGAAGGGGTGATTACAAACATCAGCCGTCGTTATAAGGAATCATCATCTGACTTTACACGTGAACAAATGCGTAGTTACATGAATGAATTAACTTGTACAACATGTCATGGGTACCGATTAAATCAAGCTGCGCTATCCGTGAAGATCAATGGACATCACATCGGTGAAGTATCAGATTGGCCGGTTGATGAAGAATTAGCCTTCTTTAAGGATGTCAGCTTTGATGAACAAGACGAACAAATTGCTCGCCCAATTATCAAGGAAATCACCGATCGATTAAGTTTCTTGACGAACGTCGGACTAGATTACTTAACCCTTTCGCGGGCCGCACGGACGTTATCTGGTGGGGAAGCCCAGCGAATCCGATTGGCCACACAAATTGGATCAAATTTGTCAGGAGTCATGTATGTTCTTGATGAACCTTCGATTGGATTGCACCAACGAGACAATGACCGTTTAATTACATCATTGAAAGCGATGCGTGACTTGGGGAATACCTTGATTGTCGTTGAACACGACGAAGACACGATGCTTGCGGCGGATTATATCGTTGACGTGGGACCAGGCGCTGGGGCGCACGGCGGTGAAATCATGGCGGTGGGAACGCCGGCAGAAATTGAAGCTAATCCCAAGTCGTTAACTGGTCAGTATTTAGCGGGAAAGAAATTTATCCCAGTGCCAAAGACGCGCCGTAAGGGTAACGGCGAAAAGATTACCATTAAGGGTGCTAAAGAAAATAACTTGAAGAACGTGAAAGCAGACTTCCCTTTGGGTAAGTTTGTTGCCGTCACGGGAGTTTCAGGTTCGGGTAAGTCAACTTTGGTGAACACGGTCTTAAAACGTGCGTTGAAGGCGGAGTTGAATAACAATTCTGAAAAGCCAGGTAAGTTTAAGTCGATTGAGGGTGTTGACCAAATTGACAAGATTGTTGATATTGATCAGAGTCCAATTGGACGTACGCCACGTTCTAACCCAGCAACTTATACGGGTGTCTTTGATGATATCCGTGATTTGTTTGCACAAACAAATGAAGCAAAGCTCCGTGGCTATGCCAAGGGTCGTTTCTCATTCAATACCAAGGGTGGGCGTTGTGAAGCATGTAAGGGTGACGGGGTCATCAAGATTGAAATGAACTTTTTGCCTGATGTCTACGTGACCTGTGAAGTGTGTCATGGTACGCGTTATAACTCAGAAACCTTGGAAGTGAAATACCGTGATTTAACGATTGCGGATGTCTTGGATTTGACGGCAGAACAAGCCGTTGAATTTTTTGCACCAATTCCAAAGATTCGTCGTAAACTTCAAACCATCGTTGATGTAGGGCTTGGCTACGTAAAGTTGGGTCAATCCGCAACAACACTATCTGGTGGAGAAGCGCAACGTATGAAGTTGGCCTCAGAATTACAACGTCGTTCAACGGGTAAGACGTTCTACATTTTAGATGAGCCGACTACTGGATTACACACAGATGATATTGCACGTTTGTTGGAAGTGCTTAACCGTTTGGTTGATGGTGGCAACACTGTCTTGGTCATCGAACACAACTTAGATGTGGTGAAGACGGCTGACTGGGTCATCGACATGGGACCTGAAGGTGGTGCTGGTGGTGGACAAATTGTTGCGACAGGCACACCAGAAAAAATTGCGAAGGTTGCTGAATCATACACGGGTCAATATTTGGCGCCAATTATGTTGCGAGATAAAGAACGTGAACGCTTGGCAAACGAAGCAAAATAGCGTATACTTACTTTTAGTTAATAAAAAAGGAGGACAGAACTATGGCTGAACGTTTAGATCAAGCTTCTGCACGTCGTAAGATGAAGAGTCCGAATATTAAAACACGCAAGCGGGCTTTGAAGGCATTACACGATGCTGCCGCACAATCTGCAAAGAAGTAAATTTAAGATGAAAGCAATCTACTTGGGTAGGTTGCTTTTTTAATAAAGTTGGACCGAATTGGTCTATATTAATTGTTTCAATGGTATAATGCCAGTAGAGTTGAAAGGAGTTTGTTATGGCTAAAAAAGAATTAGTAATTGTAACCGGGATGAGTGGTGCCGGTAAAACAGTTGCGATGAAAGCTTTTGAAGATTTAGGTTATTTCACAGCCCAGAATCTACCAGCTAACTTGTTACCACAAGTCTGGCAAATGATTTCCAATGAACCAAACATTGAACGCGCAGCGATTATGATTGATACCCGTTCGCGCCAGTTCTTTGAGGATTTGGACGAAGAACTATTTGAAATGAGTCAAGATAACCATGACGACTATAATTTGCGCGTGTTGTTTCTGGATGCCGATGATAAAGAATTAGTTGCCCGTTATAAGGAAACCCGCCGTCAGCATCCGCTAGCTGGTGACAAAGGAACCTTAGCAGGCTTGGAAGTAGAACGTGAATTGATGGCTGACGTACGCAATATTGCGACTGACGTCATCGACACTAGCCAATTAGATGCAAAAGGCTTGCGTCAAACCATTGTGTCAAAGTTTGGCTCAGAACATGATCGTCAAACCGCCTTTAGTGTGCAGGTGATGAGCTTTGGCTTTAAATACGGGTTACCAGCTGATGCAGATATTGTTGAAGATGTCCGTTTCTTGACCAACCCATACTATCAACCAGAGTTACGGGAACAAACTGGTTTAGACAAGCCAGTTTGGGACTACGTTTGGAACGATCCGGATGCTGAAAAAATGTATCAGATGGATTATGAACGATTCAAGTGGCTTTTGCCACGCTACAAAGCCGAAGGTAAGTCATCATTGACGATTGCGTATGGATGTACCGGCGGTCAACATCGTTCGGTTGCCTTTGCCCATCGGCTAGCCCAAGATCTTTCCAAGGACTGGGTGGTCAATGAAAATCATCGTGATAAGGACCGACGGAAGGCAGGCTACGCACAATGACATCAGAATTTACAGTAGAAACAAAGCCAAAGATTGTTGTCATTGGTGGCGGTTCTGGGCAACCCATTATCCTTAAAGGCTTGAAGCAGTATGATGCAGAATTAACAGCCGTTATTACTGTTGCCGATGATGGTGGTTCTTCTGGAACCCTACGCGACTATCTTGATATTATTCCCCCTGGCGATGTCCGCAATGTGATGGCGGTCATGTCGAATGTGTCACCAGAATTTATTGATGTGTTCCAATATCGTTTCAAAAAGGAAGACGAAATGCTGGCTGGCCACGCACTAGGGAATCTTGTGATTGCGGCGATGGCTGAAAAAGAAAATGATATTTTCCGTGGTGTGCAGATTCTATCGCATTTGATGAACGTTGACGGACATATTTACCCTGTGGCAAACGAGCCTTTGGTTTTGCATGCCCAATTTAAGGACGGAACTGAATTATCAGGGGAAGCTGAAATTACAGCGGCCCACAAGGTGATTGACCATATTTGGGTCACACCTCAAGACAATCAAGATGGCCGAGTTGCGCAAGCGCCAAGCGAAGTGATAAACGCCATTTTGAATGCGGATGAAATTGTTTTGGGGCCAGGAAGTCTATATACCAGTGTTTTGCCAAATCTTGTTGTCGAGAATGTACGGGAAGCCTTAAAGCTAACGCCAGCTAAAATTGTCTATATTGCCAATATTATGACACAAAAGGGTGAAACCGATGGTTATAGTGAAGCGGACCATGTGCGTGCCATCAATGATCATATCGGTAGTCAGGTTGTTGATGCTGTAATCATGAATACGGGTGAAGTGCCAGATAACTATATTGATTGGCAAAAATGGAATGAGGTTTCAACGCAAGTGGCCTCAAATCCTGAGGAAGTTCGTAAAGAAGGGGCTGTGCCAATCACCGGAGACCTGTTAGAATTACGTGATGATGGCGCGTTCCATGATGGTGATGCTGTGGCAAAGCTAATCATGCAAATCGCAACAGGTCCGGATGAAAAGTAAAATAAGGAGGATACCAAAGTGTCCTTTGCAAGTGATGTTAAAAAAGAGCTAACGATGCTCGAAGTGAACAATCCGGATAACGCAAAAGCTGAATTAGCAGCGCTGCTTCGGATGAACGGGTCCTTGGGGCTTAGTAATATGCACTTTACGTTGAATGTGCAAACGGAAAATGCGGCGATTGCCCGACGGATTCTGAGTTTGCTTCAAAAGTTTTACCATTTGCCCGCAGAAATTTCGGTGCGGCGTCAAATGAAATTGAATAAGAATAATTTATACGTTGTTCGTATCGTGCAGGGCGTGGATGAATTACTGGAGGACTTACATATTCTCGATAATTTTGAAATGCGGCCAACTCCTCCGGATGATTGGTTGGAACCAGAGGGAATGGCCCGTTCCTATTTGCGGGGGGCCTTTCTGGCAGCGGGGTCAGTTAATAACCCCGAAACGAGTCGCTATCATTTAGAGATTTACTCACTCTATGAGGAGCAAGCTCAGCAGTTGTGCGACTTAATGAATCGTTTCGATTTAAACGCTAAGGTGGTCGATCGCCGATCTGGTTTCATTGTTTATCAAAAAGAAGCCGAGAAAATTGCGGATATGTTGAATATCATGGGCGCGACGAATGCGATGCTGAAGATGGAAGATGTGCGTATTTTACGCGATATGCGAAATTCAGTGAATCGTTTAGTTAACGCTGAAAATGCGAATTTAGACAAGACCGTGAATGCCAGTCAAAAGCAAATCGACGACATTGAATTTTTAGATCAAGAAATTGGGTTACATCGATTGCCTGACAAGTTGCGTGAAATGGCGCAAGTTCGTTTAGAACATCGTGAGGAACCGATGTCAGCTTTAGGGAATTACATGCCCTCAGGCCCAATTTCAAAATCAGGTGTGAACCACCGTTTACGAAAACTAACGAAAATTGCCGATGATTTACGGGAAACCGGAAAATTGCCGAAAGATATTCGTCAAAACTAAAAACAATTTGACCTTTGTTGACCAAGTGTTAAAATGGTTAGATAAGTTTCAATATATGATTGGAGGAATGAACATGTTACCAGTTCCATACGTTATTGAACAATCATCACAAGGTGAGCGTTCATATGATATCTTTTCACGTTTGTTGAAAGACCGTATTATCATGGTTACGGGTGAAATTAACTCGCAGATGTCTACAACTATTATTGCGCAATTGCTATTCTTGGATGCGCAAGATCCTGACAAAGATGTTTATATGTACATCAACTCACCAGGTGGGGAAGTTAATGCCGGGATGGCCATCTACGATACGATGAACTTCATCCATCCAGAAGTGCAAACAATTGTCGTTGGTTTGGCCGCTTCAATGGCGTCAGTTCTTGCTTCTTCAGGAGCCAAGGGCAAGCGCTTCATGTTGCCAAATTCACAGTTCATGATTCACCAACCATCTGGTGGTGCTCAAGGACAACAAACTGAAATTGAAATTGCCGCTAAGGAAATTTTGAAGACGCGTTCAAAGCTTAACCACATTTTGGCTGACAATACTGGTCAACCATTTGAACAAGTTGAGAATGATACGGAACGTGATCACTGGTTGGATGCTGAAGAATCATTGGCATACGGCTTAGTTGATAGCGTTATCGCTTCAAATGATGAAAAGAACGACAAAGTAAAGTAATTAAAAAAGGAGTTGCCCAGGTGCAACTCCTTTTTTGCTATTTTTACATTAATAGTATTGGGAAAGTATGGAATTACTCGAGTGTTTCGGACGGTTTTTGAAAATAGAAAGCGACTAAACGTGCGCAGAGGCACATAATTGGCGCTTACAGTAAGGATAGATGAATGTTTACATATTATATTATGCGATTTATGGTAAAATAAGTCGGTTACAATAATAAAATTTTGGCCAAATCTGGTCGTCAGTGGAGGTGAGCGGAGATGCAACTAGTTTGTATTTTAAAATGGAATCAACTCTCAGCACATGCGTTCACTTATGGGGCGGATATTTCATATCCAAATTTGACGACTGTGGCATATGCCAATAGTCTGTAGCCATCGGGAATGCCGATTGTTACATGGGAGAATCTATCGGCAAAACAGGCAGCTGATGCGGAAATTCGACAAAGTGTGGTGATCCACATTCTTGAACAAGACTATACCTATTACGTTCAAGCCAATATGGCGACAACGCCGGCTGATTCAGTCGGAAGCAGTCTTGTTTTTTCAACCGGCAAGATCGGGTGATGGATCGAATCGTGCAAACAGAACAAAATTTTGATTTTGTTTTTTCGTATGATGCGGTAGACTATCGCATCAATATTGTTAAATTTAATAATGAGGCCTTAGAGATTGGCTCAATTCTATTAGCTGAGACGGACCTCTTTGAAACGATGACTTTTGAAACGGGCAAACCCGATATGTGGTTGTTGCAACCAAGTGTGACTTAAACCTAGCTGCGCAAAATGCAACGGTATTGATTAAAAAGGCCAACTATCCGGTGGATACGATGTATATCGATACTGACCATGATGAAGTGATGTATTTAGGTCTTGCGACAATAACATTGGCTGATAGCACACGGTTATAAAGTTATTTGGCAATGCAAAAACACCAAGAGTGAGAAAAGAAAGTAGGAGAGAATATGAATTTCTTTATTAATCAAGCCATGGGCATCGGAAATTCCGGTGTAGAACATGCGCAATTTTATCGAGCTGAACGCTTTGATCAAGCTGGATTGCCTTATCGGTATATCTTTTTGAACTTTGTGCCAGAATTACATAAGGCCATTGATCACTGGAACCTACGTGATGATCAAGTGATCAATCTATGGGAATACTTAGTTTTGGGTGCGGATTACCTGAAGACTGGTTTGCAAGAACGTCAAGAATCAGTCAATGGGGATACGGTTGTTGACCGCACTAACACCCATCGTAAGCGTGAAGGTGTGACTGATTCGGGTATTCGCTATGTGCAACACATGGTAAAGGGACCAGATAAGCACGATCCTGACAATGAAATTTTGCAAGTGTCGAACTATCGTGTGGAGCTTTTTAATGAAGCAACTGGTGAACGTCGCGTGATGTACGAAATCATTGATGACCCACACCGTAAAGCAGTTATTTCAAATATTCACCTATTTAACGAGGGCGGGGAACACCTTTTCTTCCGTAACCTAAATGGGCTACACCGTATGTTTTTTGAAAAATTGGATGCGGCCTTTAATGGTCACAGTACGTTTATCATTGATCGTGGTGAATTTGCAGATGATGTGTTAATGGAAAAGCGCATTCCAAACTCAAAGATCGTCTACATTGTGCACGCCGATCAACTAGCCAATCGTGATGACCCTAAGTACCCACTTTGGAATGATCACTATGAATATATGCTTGAACATGTCGATGCAGTTGATGCGATTGTGACAGCAACAAAGATTCAACGTGACGATATCCTCGTTGACTTCCCAGATGCGTCAGATAAGGTCGTGGCGATTCCGGTTGGTGGTGTACGTGATAACGCACCTGAGATTGGGGATGCCAAGATGCATACACCAATCCGCTTTATTACGGCTTCACGTCTTGCCGCTGAAAAGCATGTTGATATTGCGGTCAAGGCCGTTGCTAAGCTACATGATAAGCTTGGCGTTGATGTGATTTTCGATATTTACGGGCAAGGTGAGAAGAAAGAGACAATTGAACAAGCAATCAAAGATAGTCATGCTGAGGATTACATCACAATGAAGGGTCTTTCAAATGATCTTGTTAACATTTATCCAAAGTACGATGCCTTTATTTCAACATCATTCTCTGAAGGATTTGGTTTGACTTATATTGAAGCGTTGAATGCAGCTTTGCCAGTTGTGACCTTTGATGCCCGTTTTGGGGCACAAGAATTGGTCCAAGATGGTGTGAACGGATTCTTGATGCCGTTTAAAACTGATGATGAAGTTTATGATGCAGACCAAATTGAATTAGGCTTGGAAAAGCTATTGGATGCAGACTATGCAACTCTTAAGCAAAACACCCTAAAGTCAGTGGAACCTTTCCAAGATCATGAAACCGCTGCTAAGTGGAAGGAGCTAATCGATGAACTATGAGCTAGTAAATAACATCACCCCAGGAAGTGATGTTTGGGAAAAAGTGAAAGAAAATGTCGCTAAAGATGATGCAACTGTAATTACATTAACGGCTGCACCACGCTTCTATGGTCTTTTGCAAGATGAAGGGGTTAAGGGTATTAACGTCTTGGACCACGTCACAAAGCGAACTTACGTGCCAGATCAGTACCGTTTCTTTAATGATGTTCCTGTGCCAACATGGGCCAAAATTGATATGACCCAAGATGGTAGTATTTTGGTTACTGATCAGGGAGATGTTATTGCACGCGAGTACCTTTTCGGCAATACGCGTCGGGCAGTGCAAGATGTGCGTTATAACAATCCAGATGGGACATTAGATTATATTGAAGAATATGCGTTTGACGGAACTGTGTTTAGCAATCTGTTCTACTCGGATAACCAACTTCAAGAAATTGTATTCTATAACTCTGATGTGCAACCAGTTGTTCGCTATTACTTCTACGAAAGTGTCATTAACTTTATAACAATTGAAGATCCGAAGACCCACGCCGTCCTTAAAGACTATGCAAACTTGGAAGATTTCTTAGTGGATCAAGTCGCACAATTGGTGACGAAAGACGATACAGTTGTCTTCCATTACATGGGTGTCGAAATGAATTCACTCCGTGAGGCAAAGTCTCATAATGTCTTAGAGATGGCCGAATCCGTATTAGACGAAAATGGCAATGTTCGTGGTAACTTAGCGATGATTTTGCAAGGTCAATTAGATTATATTGATGAGGTTCGAGTAGATTCACAAGGATATGAAGATTTGAAGCAATCCGGTGTTCCAATGGACCGAGTTGTTGAATTAAAATAGATTTCACATATTCATGAATTACATATGTGATGTCAGCACTTATTAACTAAGATTTAGTATGTAGATTAAATAAAAAAGTAAAACCCTTAACCCGTTTGAATTGCTTGGTTTATGAGCGTTTAATTGAATTAACATTTCAAAAATCAGAAAATAAGTGAAAAGCATTTGAAATATAGTGATAATGTTGTTAAATGAGGACCTAGGCATACAGATGCGTCTGTTTGGCTGGGTTCTTATTTCATTGAGATACTTGAAAAATTAGTATTAATCCATTATTGATAGGTCTCAAATTCAACTGACCCAAAGGCTATCCAATCCGATGATCAGTGGTAGCTTGGATGGTACAGATGCGATTAACTAAGGTAAAGAATGCACAAAACTTGCAGGATGCCAAAGATGATGCAAAGCAACAGGTTGATCAGTTACCAAACTTGACACCAGATCAAAAGCGGGTCTTTAAAGACCACATCGGAGGCGCGACATTAATGACGGCAGTTCAAGCAATTGTTGGTGAAGCGCCGCAATTAAATGATGGTCACGCAAAATCCAACCAACAAGCCCAATTGCCAAATGCGGCTGTGAATGCTCAGTCTGATATGGGGGTACTTGGTGGAGCAATGTTAGGACTATTAACATTGTTTGGATTAGGTAAGCGCCGTAAGCGTGAAGAAGAAAAGTAATTAAAAAAAGATTTTCTTCACATTTGAAAAGACCTTTTGTTAAGTCAAAAGGTCTTTTTTGTGTGGGCAGGTAGATATCAATGCGTTAAGAATGGGGTTGTACGGAAATATGATTGAATTCACAATGTAAAAAGATGCTGGCCTTTTAGAAAGTCGTGAAAATAAATATGCTATAATTAACTTTGTGAAGATGAAACCGATTACAAACGAAAGGTAAACGTTTTAATTGTTGACTACTTCACAAGGGTAAGCGTATAATTAATGACGGTTAAAAAACTTATGTATCTGTTTTGAATGGATATTATGGAGGAAAATATAATGAAGATTTTTGCTTATGGAATTCGTGAAGATGAACAACCAGCATTGAAGGAATGGGAAGCTAACAACCCTGAAGTCGATGTCGAGTTTACAGATCAATTACTTACACCTGAAACAGCTGCTTTAGCTAAGGGTGCCGATGCAGTCAATGTTTACCAACAATTAGACTACACACGCGAAACGTTGTCAGCTTTGCACGACTTGGGAATTAACAAGATGTCATTGCGTAACGTTGGAATTGATAACATCGATTTGCCAGCTGCTCGTGAATTTGACTTCAGCATTTCAAACGTGCCAGTTTACTCACCAAATGCGATTGCTGAACACTCAATGATTCAACTTTCACGTTTGCTACGTCGTGCCAAGGCTTTGGATAAGAAGATTGCTAACCATGACTTGCGTTGGGCACCAACAATTGGACGTGAAATGCGCATGCAAACGGTTGGTATCATTGGTACTGGTCACATCGGTCGTGTTGCCATCAAGATTTTGCAAGGTTTCGGTGCAAACGTAATTGCTTACGATAAGTTCCAAAATGATGATATCAAGGCACAAGGTTTGTATGTTGATACATTGGATGAACTTTACGCACAAGCAGATGCAATTTCATTGTACGTTCCTGGTGTTGCTGAAAACCACCACATGATCGATGCTGAAGCTATCTCAAAGATGAAGGACGGCGTTGTTTTGGTTAACGTTGCTCGTGGAAACTTGATGGATATCGATGCTGTGATCGATGGTTTGAACTCAGGTAAGATTTCTGACTTCGCAATGGACGTTTACGAAGAAGAAGTTGGATTGTTCAACGAAGACTGGTCTGGTAAGGAATTCCCTGATCCAAAGATTGCTGATTTGATTGATCGTGAAAACGTATTGGTAACACCTCACACTGCCTTCTACACAACTAAGGCCGTTTACGAGATGGTAACACAATCAATGGACGCTTCATTGGCCTTCATTAAGGGTGAAACTCCAGCCATTGCGGTTGAATACTAATAATTATTTGAGAGTAGGGAAAAATATGAATAATCAAGTTTTTGACGGTAGCTATAAGTTTACCGCTAAAGATTTCTTTTTTAAGGTGCTGAATGGGTCAGCACAAGGTATCTTGATTGGTGTATTGCCATCAGCCGTTCTAAAGTATGTCCTATTGCCATTCATCAAGAGTGGTCAAAGCTGGGCAATGGACTTTAATGCCATCTTGGTATTGTTCAGTTCATTCATTCCAATTTTGATTGGTGTTGCGATTGCTTTGCAATTCAAAATGAAGCCACTCGATGTTGGTGTTATGGCGATTGCAACTGGGGCTGCTTCTGGCTCAATTAAATGGGCGACTGCACCAGCTGGGTTCGTGAACCCGGTAACTGGTGTGAAGGCAGTTGCACCTGGAACAGTGTATATTGCACAAGGTGCCGGTGATGTGATTAACGCCATGATTGTTGCGGCAATCGGTGTTGTGGTCATTTGGTTGGTTGCTAAGTATCTTAATGGGTTTGGTGCTGTTGCAATCATCTTGAGTCCACTTCTTATTGGTGGTGGTGTTGCCATGCTTGGCCACATCATTGCGCCATACGTGGGGGCGATTACAACGGCTATCGGTAATGGGGTTGAATTGTTCACTTCACTTCAACCATTGCCAATGGCCATCTTGATTGCGATGGCCTTCGCTTGCTTAATTGTTACGCCAGTATCAACTGTTGGTATTGCGCTAGCAATCACATTGTCAGGTGTTGGTGCCGGTGCTGCTGGTGTCGGAGTTGTTGCAACAACGGTGGTGTTGTTGATCAACTCATTGAAGGTAAACAAGCCTGGAACAACAGTTGCCATCTTCTTGGGAGCGATGAAGGGGATGATGCCTTCAGTCTTCAAGAAGCCAATCATGTTCTTGTCATTCTTGGCAACAGCCGCTGTAAGTGCTTTGCCAGTTGCTTTGTTCAACGTTCAAGGAACACCAACTTCAGCCGGATTCGGTTGGATTGGAATGGTTTCACCTATCCAATCAATGTTGGCTGATGGTCCTGATAAGGTCTTCATTAACCACGTTGTTAGTGTTGTCCCTGGAATTGTAACTTGGTTTATCGTACCAATCATTGCTGGATTTGTTATGGACTTCCTTTTCTCAAAGGTTTTGCATTTCTATTCTCCAGAAGATTTCAAGCAAGATATGTAATGAAATAAAGATCGTGAATGTCTAACATTCACGATCTTTTTTATTTCCCCTAACATTAGCACGACTATGTGAAACGTTGCACTTGTAATCGTTTCTGGATATGGTAAAATACAATACTGTTGTGCAATATATGAATTTATTGCGTACATTGTATATAAATAAAAAAATTGGAGTAAACAAATGACTAGTCAAACCTTTGATGGCTCTTATAAGTTAACTTTTAAGGACTTCTTTTTCAAAGTATTAAACGGCTCTGCGCAAGGGATTATCATTGCGGTCTGTCCATCAGCCATTGTTAAATATATTCTTTTACCTTTCGTCAACAGTGGGCAAGCATGGGCGATGGATTTGAACGCAATTTTGGTTCTATTCTGCTCGTTCTTACCAATCATTATTGGGGTGCTCACGGCTTTGCAATTCAACATGCGTCCATTGGACGTCGGAGTGATGGCAATCGCTGTAGGGGCCTCAACAGGCTCATTTAAATGGGGAACAGCTCCAGCGGGGTTCGTTAATCCAGTAACGCATGTCACACAAGTTCAACCGGGAACCTTATTTATTGCTTCTGGAGCTGGAGATGTAATTAATGCGATGATTGTTTCAGCCATTGGGGTGCTTGCCATTTGGCTGGTATCACGTTACCTAAATGGTTTCGGAGCAGTTGCCATTATCCTAAGTCCACTTGTGATTGGTGGAGGCGTGGCCTTCATCGGTAATATGATTGCGCCATACGTTGGTGCTGTTACCGCAGCCATCGGAGAATTCGTTGAAATGTTTACAGAACTACAACCATTCCCAATGGCAATCTTGATTGCAATGGCCTACTCATGTATCATCGTGACGCCAATTTCAACAGTGGGAATTGCTTTGGCAATTTCATTATCTGGTCTTGGTGCCGGTGCTGCTGGGATTGGGGTTGTCTCAACGACAGTGGTTTTGTTGATTAACTCACTTCAAGTGAACAGTAAAGGAACTTCAGCTGCCATCTTCTTGGGAGCGATGAAGGGAATGATGCCAAGTATCTTCAAGAAGCCGCGGATGTTCTTGGCGTTCATCACAACTGCAGCGATTAGTGCGATTCCGGTTGTACTATTCAATGTTCAAGGTACGCCAACTTCAGCTGGTTTCGGTTGGATTGGGATGGTTTCGCCAATTCAATCAATGGTTGTTCACGGTGCGGACAAGACGTTCATGTCACATGCCGTTGCCGTCGTACCTGGATTGATTACTTGGTTTGTGGTCCCTGTGTTGGCCGGATTACTTGTTAACTATGTGTTAACGAAGTTCGCCCACTTATACTCAGCTAAAGATTTAAAACAAGAAATGTAAACGAAAAGGTCACAGCGCTGCTGTGACCTTTTTCTGTATCGGTGTATAATGTGAGGCATTAGAGGAGGTATGAATGATGCAAATCAAGATCGAATTAGATGCAGACGGGGATTTACCTGATTTATATGCAAAGGCTGCCCCTGAGACGGCTACGGTGAATGGAACACCAGTGATTTCATTTCCGTTTGAAGTGCTTAACATACCAAAATCGGCCAACTATTTGGCTTGGACTTTGATTGATGCCGATGCGATTCCAGTAACTGGATTTGCGTGGATTCATTGGACGATGGCAGATGTACCCGTAACTGGACGCAATCTGGTGATTCCGGCTGACTTCTCTCGCGAGACATCAGCTGGGGTTCAAGGGCTGAATAGTCAGGCGTCTAAGTTTGTCGGAGAGACTGACCCAGCGTTAACGATGCGCTATACCGGACCAATGCCACCTGATCAGCCACATGCGTATCGCTTGGAAGTCTTTGCAATGCCAGAGCTACTAGGGCTTGTCTCGGGGTATTTTCTCAATGAACAATACCGCGCACTGACGGGAAATGTTTTGGAAAAGACCCATTTAGATATTTGGGCTAAAAATTAAGAAGAGACGAAAAAAAGCACATCGGAGAGTATCCGATGTGCTTTTTAAAGTTAATTACTTTGAGATAACTTGCTTACCCTTGTATGAACCATCAGCTGAAACGTGATGGTTACGTACGTAAACGCCGTTTTCGTCCAAGTGGATTGCAGGTGTCTTAATGCCACCGCGTCCGCCACGACGCATGCGCTTCTTCATCTTTGATGTCTTACGTGCAGGAACTGCCATAGATAAATCCTCCTTACACCGCCGTGTTTAAAAGAAGGCAGTGTTATTTATAATCGATATTATTTTCAACTGTTCTAAATTACCTGATTTTCGACCTTTTGTCAAGTTTTTGGTTAATTTCATTGATTTTTCGACCTTTTATTTACAAACGGTCAAAAAAGGGAGATAATTTAGGTAGAACAAAAAAATAATCGTCATAAGAGGAGAATTTATTATGGTTGAACCAAAGCGTTTTAAGAATGTATTAGTTGCGGTTGATGATTCAGAATTGGGTCAATTAGCATTGGTGAATGCCATTCACCAAGCTGAAGAAGATGGGGCTAAGTTGACCATTGTATCATTTTTTGAGCCAAGTGAACTCAATACTTTTGATGCATTAGACAAAGATAAAATCCAAGCGGCAGAATCAAAAGTCGAAGATGATTTGAAGAAGTTTCAAAAGCAGGCATTGGATGCCGGTGTTGCGGATGTTCAACCTATTTACGGTGTTGGTGAGCCGGGGGAACAATTGGTTAAGCATGTGATTAGTGAGGCGCATGCTGACTTAGTTGTGATGGGGGCACACTCGAAGCCAGGTGTACGCACGTATTTCGGATCACAATCAAACTACGTGGCCACACACGCTGAAGTGACAGTGATGATTGTCCGTTAAGTTGTCGTGAAGCGAAGGGCGCGCGGGCGTCCTTTTTTTATGGGGAATTTGGGGAGTGTATGAGATGGACCTATTAAATGAATATATCGATGCCTATTTGTCGACGTTGAAGTATTTGGATGAAGTAATATCTGAGCCGGCGGATGAATATGAGTTATCATTTGAACAATACTTAATTTTGCATAATATAGCCCAACAAGATGGGCTAACATTAAGTGATATTGTTGAGAATCGGAGTGTAACTCGGGCGGCAGTGTCGCGACAAATCAAGATGTTGTTAAAGCGTGAGTATGTATATCAAGAACCCGATGATCATGATCGGCGCCGAATGCTTTTACATTTAACCGAAGCGGGGGTCGAGGTTGAAAAAATTGTCACCAAGCGTGTGGAGACACGTTTTCAAGGCTGGGTCGAAGTTTTTGGTCAAACGACAGCGCAAAACATTTTAGAGTTTATCCGCACGTTTGACGACAAAGTGGTTTCAAAGACAAAGGCGCGCGCCCGCAATAAAAACGACTTGTCAAGTTAAAATGAGTGTTGTATAATAAACAAGTTGATTTTTGGGCATTAGCCAAGCGGTAAGGCAATGGTTTCTGGTATCATTATTCGCTGGTTCGAATCCAGCATGCCCAGCTATTGAGAGCAATTCATTTATGGATTGCTCTTTTTTGTACCATTTAAACCCCTGTTTTGAATTCCTTTGTGAAAAATGGTACAATGGACTTGTTAAAAACATTTTACTGGAGGGTTTATCATGGCACAACATCATCAAAAGGTTGTCCTAATTGGGGACGGCGCAGTTGGTTCATCATACGCATTCGCATTGATGCACCAAGGAATTGCTGAAGAATTAGTTATCGTTGACGTTGCGAAGGAACAAACAGTTGGGGATGCATTGGATTTGGAAGATGCAACTGCTTGGACCTACAACAAGAGCGTTCGCTCAGGTGACTATGAAGATGCGAAGGATGCTGACTTAGCTGTCATCACTGCCGGAGCACCACAAAAGCCAGGTGAAACACGCTTGGATTTGGTTGATAAGAACTTGAAGATTATGCAATCAATCATCACGCCACTTATGGCCTCAGGTTTTGATGGTATTATTTTAGTTGCTGCTAACCCGGTTGATATTTTGACAATGGCAGCCCAACGTTTCTCAGGTTTGCCAACAAACCGTGTCTTTGGTTCAGGAACTTCATTGGACACAGCACGTTTGCGCGTTAACTTGGGTAAGGAATTTGGGGTTGCCCCAGAAAGTGTTGATGCCTACATTTTGGCTGAACATGGTGATTCAGAATTTGCTAACTTTGCTGAAGCAACAATCGGTGGACGTCCATTGTTGGATTGGGCAGCTGAAAAGGGGCTCACTGAAGAAGATCTAGAACAAATTCTTTATAACACGGCTCACAAGGCGTATGAAATCATTAACCGTAAGGGTGCGACATTCTACGGTATCGGAACATCTTTGGCACGTATTACACGCGCTATCTTCCGTGACGAACGTGCCGTATTGCCTGTTGGGGCATACTTGGACGGTCAATATGGTTTGAATGATATCTACATCGGTACACCTGCCATTATCGGTGCCAACGGTGTTGAAAGTGTTATTGAAACAAAATTAACTGACTCTGAATTGGAACGTTTCCACGATTCAGCAAAGACTTTGAAAGAAGTCGCTGAAGGTGGTTTCGCCAAATTAGGTGACTAAAATTAAAAAAGCTGAACACATAACTGTGTTCAGCTTTTTTTGTGGATTAATGACCACCTTCGGCCGCTTGGATACCTTCCTTTAAACCATCAGCCATTGGCGTATGATCTCGGAATGCTTCGTTTTCAATGGGCAGGTGGAGTTGGAAATCACTCATGAGTTCAAGCGTCCCTTGTAGTTGTTCGGTGTGGGTTTCAAGTAAATGACCACCAAATGTGTGGTCATCACTTAGGAAGTGGAGATGCCAACCGGCAGCAACCGTACCTTGATATAATTCTGGGGCGAAATAGCCGACAATCGTACCGCTGATATTTTCAGCGGTAAAGGTTGGCTGTTTTTGGGCAACTTCCAATAGACTTGGATATGGTGCCGTAGACTTAGGCGCTGCTCGAACCAAAACATCTTTAAAGTTACCATGTAACTCTAAGGCAGCAAAATTGTTTGTGAAATGATATTGATGTTGCAAGTCAGCTAGGCTGGCAAAATCAGTGGGGGCTAAATCAAGCGCAATTGCATCATCAGAAGCGAAGTGGACAGTCGCGAAAGGAAGGGTTGTCCCCATGTCGGTAATGTGGTTGACGTGACCGTATTCGTCGGCTTGATGTACATCGCCATTTAAGATGATGACTTCGCCATCGACACCATCGAGCGTTCCAATTCCGGTATCACCGTGGGTAAGTAGATCACCAATCGTTGTGGTGCCTTGCATTTGTTTAGCCATTAAAGCGGCTAGGGTGCTATGTTGATAAATTTTTGACATTTCAATTCCTCCAAAAAAAGCCGCCAAGGGCAGCTTGTCTATTTTTAACCTTCTGATTCAACTAATTCAGCTAATTCAAAATTATGTGAGTAATCAACAGGAATGTCGACAACGACAGGACCTTCGGTAGCAAAGGCTTCATCAAGGACAGCATCAAGTTGATCGGGATTTTCGACACGAAGTCCCTTAGCGCCATTTGCTTCGGCGAACTTAACGATATCAATGTTGGCGAATTTAACACCAGCAGATTGACCGTCGTACTTCTTTTCTTCTTGGAACTTAACCATGTCGTAGTTGGCATTGTCATTCCAAACCAAGCTAACGGTGTTTAAACCAAGTGCAACGGCTGTTGAAAGTTCTTGTCCAGAGAAGAAGAAACCACCGTCTCCTGAAACGGAAACAGACTTCGCGTTTGGACGAACCATGGCAGCGGCCATTGCCCATGGCAACCCAACCCCAAGGGTTTGCATACCGTTTGAAATCAAGAAGTGACGTGGTACGTATGACTTGAAATGACGTGCCATCCAGATATAGTGTGATCCGATATCAGTTGAAACAGTCATGTCATCAGTCACATGTGCTTGCAATGACTTAATCACATTAAGTGGGTGGTTAAGGTTTGCGGCAGCTGGCGTGTATGTCGCTTCATCTGCTTCACGTAGTTCTTGCTTAAAGCTAGCCAATTGCTCAAGTGATGCATTAGGCATCTCATAACCGACAATTCGTGATTGTAAGTCATGCAATGTGTCAGCGATATTACCGATCAATTGACGTTCTGGTGCAAAGTGATTATCAATTTGTGCGGCAGTTGTATCTAATGAAACAATGCGCAAATTCTTTTCAGCATTCCAGTTACGAGGTTCGTATTCGATGGCATCATAACCGACAGTAATCACCAAGTCAGACTTAGCTAAGAGTTGGTCACCAACTTGGTTACGGAACAAACCGATACGACCGAAGAAGGTTGCAGGTTCAAGGTCACGTGAAATGACCCCAGCCCCTTGGAAAGTTTCGACAACTGGCAATGTTGTTTGCGTGAGCAAATCATGCAAAGCGTCAGTTGTGGCATCGTCAGATCCGCGTTGACCAACCAAGATAACTGGTAACTTAGCACTTTTAATTTGGTCGGCTAACCAATCGATATCAGTGATTGAAGCGGCACCCATGCGTGGAGCTTGAACTTCAGGAATCGCTTTTGTTGAGACAACTGCATCATCAACGTCTTGAGGTAATGAGACGAATGCTGCGCCGGGCTTAGGACCATTGGCGGCAACGATTGCGTTTGAAACGATTTCAGAAATGTTTTCTGGGTCTTGAATTTCAGCTGAATAATTGGTGATTGGCGCGAAAATTGCAGTTGCAGGTGTACTTTGGTGTGTTAAACGATAAAGGTCTTTACGAGGAACTTGACCACCGATGGCAAGTAATGGATCACCTTCGGCGCTGGCAGTCATTAAGCCTGTGGCCAAGTTACCAACTCCAGGTCCTGAAGTCGCGATGACAACACCAGGCTTACCCGTGATGCGGGCAAACCCCTGGGCCATGAAGATGGCGTTTTGTTCGTGGCGTGTGACAACAAGCTTTGGTGACTTTTCACCAGCAGCTGGGTGGTCCAAACGTTCAAAAAGACGGTCGATCTTGGCACCAGGGATACCGAAGACGAGGTCAATATCGTTGTTATTTAAAGTGTTAACGAGTAAATCTGCACCATATTCTTGCTTTTCTGTCATGTTAGAAAAAATTCCCCTCTATATATATGTAAATAATAAAACGTTGGTTTCATTGTACAACAAAACTTTGCGAAAAGAGAGTAAAGTTTAAAAGTTTTAAAATAAAGCTGTTTTTTAGTTCAATTTAAAGTTTCAGTGTATAACAAATGTCATTAACGACATTAATGTGACATTTATTTCAAATTTATGAAAAAAATGTCAAAAAAGACTTGCACTCTTTGAACAAGAGTGCTAATATAGTATTTGTAAGTTAGGAATGGCTAAGAAGTAAAAGTTAGCCCGAATCGCTAAAACGATTACGCCTGACGAATGTTAACTACAGATACAAACATTGTACAGAAATTAGGAGGCCGCAACTATGGCACAAGATACATTTGGATTTTCAGACTTTGATGATATTTTTCGGATGATGAATAACGATGCGTCACGCATGAACCGGTCACAACAAGATCAAATGAGAAATCAACAAATGCGTGGACAACGCGCACCACAACAACCTAAAGAAGAAAAGGGTATGTTAGACCAATATGGTGTTAACATGACTGAACTTGCCCGTCGTGGAAAGTTCGACCCAGTCATCGGACGTGATGATGAAATCGATCGCGTCATTGAAATTTTGAACCGTCGTTCAAAGAACAACCCAGTTTTGATTGGAGAACCTGGAGTTGGTAAGACAGCTGTTGTTGAAGGATTGGCACAAGCAATTGTAAACGCCAAGGTTCCAGCAAAGTTGCAAGATAAGGAAGTCATTCGTTTGGATGTTGTTTCACTTGTTCAAGGAACTGGTGTACGAGGTGAATTTGAAGAGCGTATGCAACAATTAATGGATGAAGTTTCAAAGCGTAAGGATGTTATCCTATTCATCGACGAAATTCATGAAATCATGGGTGCCGGTGGAACTGGAGAAGGTTCAATGGACGCTGGAAACATTTTGAAGCCAGCTTTGGCTCGTGGAGATTTCCAATTAGTTGGTGCAACAACTTTGAATGAGTACCGTGATATTGAAAAAGACGGAGCGATTGCACGTCGTTTGCAAACCGTTATGGTCGACGAACCTTCAACTGATGAAGCTGTTCAAATCTTGAAGGGTATCCAACCTAAGTATGAGGATTACCACAAGGTAAAGTACTCAGAAGGTGCTATCCAAGCTGCTGTTGATTTGTCAAACCGTTACATTCAAGAGCGTTTCTTGCCTGACAAGGCGATTGATTTGATGGATGAAGCTGGATCAAAGAAGAACCTTTCATTGAAGGTTGGGGATCCAAAGGAAATCCAAAAGAAGATTGATGCAGCTGAGGCTAACAAGAAGCAAGCAGCTGATGATGAAGACTTCGAAAAGGCTGGTTACTGGCGTGACCAAATCAACCAATTGACTTTGCAACTAGAATCAATTGAAAGTCAAAAGCCTCAAGACGATTCAACTAAGACAGTTACAAAGCGTGACATCGAAAAGATCGTTGAAGAGAAGACTGGTATTCCAGTCGGTGAATTGGCTGAATCAGAACAAACACAACTCAAGAACTTGGATAAGAACCTTTCAGACCACGTGATTGGACAAGAAAAGGCAACTGAACAAGTTGCACAATCAATCCGTCGTAACCGTGTCGGCTTTAACAAGTCAGGTCGTCCAATTGGTAGCTTCTTGTTCGTTGGACCAACTGGTGTTGGTAAGACAGAAACTGCAAAGCAATTGGCAAAGGAATTGTTCGGTACTGAAGACAACATGATTCGTTTCGATATGTCAGAATACATGGAGAAGCAATCAGTTTCTAAGTTAATCGGAGCACCTGCTGGATATGTTGGATACGAAGAGTCTGGTCAATTGACTGAAGCTGTTCGTCGCCACCCATACTCAATCGTGCTTTTGGATGAGGTTGAAAAGGCTCACCCAGACGTCATGAACATGTTCCTACAAATTCTTGATGATGGACGTTTGACAGATGCACAAGGACACGTTGTATCATTTAAGGATACAATCGTCATCATGACATCTAACGCCGGACAAGATGCACCAGAAGATACACCATTGATGGATCGTTTGGCACCATACTTCAAGCCAGAATTCTTGAACCGTTTCGATGCGATTGTTGAATTTGATGCTTTGAGCAAGGATAACCTACACAAGATTGTTAACTTGATGCTAGATGACATGAACAAGACAATCTCAGCAAAGGGATTGCATGTACATGTGACTGATGCAGCTAAGGATATGTTAGTTGATGAAGGTTACGACCCTAAGATGGGTGCTCGTCCACTACGTCGTGTCATTCAAAATCAACTTGAAAACAAGATTGCTGACTTCTACCTTGATAACCCTGAAGTGAAGGATTTGCGTGCCGAAGTACATCACGATACAATCGCGATTGTTGCTGAGACTGATCCTGATCAAGAAGTGGTTGATGAAAAGGAAGAAAAGGCTGATGCAAAGGCTGAAGCTGTGACTGAAGCTGAAGATAAGGCTTTTGAAGCTAATGATGAATTAGAAGCAGACCCAGAAGTATAATCTGTTTGCGAAAATAAAAAGACTGTCAGAGATGGCGGTCTTTTTTTTATTGATTTACGCCTATTAGTTTAAGAAAGAGTAAAGGTGTGTTAGAATAGTAATTGTGAATTTATTAACGACGCAATGCTTTTAATTAGTGAATTGAGATACTGAAATGTAATAAAAGTAATTGAAACGCAAATGCTAGCAAATTAAAACGCAACAGCGAAGTAGTATACTCATTAAGTAATAGTTAGTACTTAAAAGACGAAATTAAAAAGTAGATAGCATTTTTGGAGGATGGGAATATGAATACAACAGTAAAGAATACCTTATTGGCGACCGTTGGTGCCGCTGCTGCCTTTGGTGGTGCAACAGCCGTTGCTTCTGCCGACTCAGTAACCGTTAAATCTGGTGATACGCTTTATTCAATTGCTAAGGCAAATGGCGTTTCAGTTGATGAATTAGCTTCAATTAATAATGTGACAAACCCGAACTTGATTTTCGTTGGTCAAAGCCTTGAATTATCAAAGAACGCATCTGCCCCTAAGCAAACAACAGTAAAGCCTGCAGCAACACAACAACAAGTAGCTGCAAAGCCTGTTGCGAGTGCATCACATGCAGTGATGGATGCATCTAACACATACCCAGCTGGTCAATGTACTTGGTTTGTTAAGAATGCTGCACCTTGGGTTGGTAACAATTGGGGTAACGCTACAAACTGGTCTGCTAGTGCAGCTGCTGCTGGATTCTCAGTGAGCGGAACACCAAAGGTTGGTTCAGTTGCTGTATTCGGTGCGGGTGTTGGTGGTGCAGATCCTGTCTACGGTCACGTTGCTATGGTCGATGCAGTTAACCCTGATGGAACAATTACGATTTCTGAAGGGAACTACGCTGGAATGGCCTACCACACACGTACAATTTCAACTGCTGGCCTCCAATTCATTAACTAATTTTGAAAAATGTTAGCTAGCGAGCTCGTTTATGCGGGCTCGTTTTTTGTATCATTAAGAAAAAGGTGACAAAATGGCTTATAAGATGGAACCAGGACGAGTGGTCCACTTAAATGATTTAGATGAAGTTGACAGTGAAATTGTCTTTAAGGCGCCGCAGGGAGAACAAGCGTTTGAAATTATCTCGGCCTATTTTACACCTGGGACGCAGACCCAACGCATTCAAAATAAAATGATGCAGATGGTCATGGATAGTATGCGTGCCAATTTGTGGGATGTGGTGCATCGAGTCTTAGGGAAACCATATCAACTACGAGGCAATCGACCAGATGCAGGATTCGATCTAGGTGGGCTTATTCAATATATATACAATAATATTTACGGGGTAAGCTTCCCAAATGACGTTAAAAAGCAATTGGCTAGTGTGCAACACTTACCACTGAATGAAGCAATGCCAGGTGATTTACTGTTTTGGGGTAATCCGAACCTTATTTCAAATGCTGGTGTTTACTTGGGCGGAGGACGCTATCTGACTGTTGATTTAATTGGTGGAATCGTTGAAATTCAAACGGTCTCGAAGACGTGGATGCCTGACTTTGTCGGTAGTTTACGATAGGAGGATATGTATGACTTATAAATTTTTACACGAACCAGGTCGCTTCTATTTAGAAGATGATGCAGGTGCAACCATAGCCGAAATTGACTATGCGGAAAGTGATACACCAAAGGTTTGGACCATTGATCATACCTTTGTCGCACCTGCATTACGGGGTGCGGGAATGGCGGGTCAATTGTTGGATCGATTAGCGGAAGAAGCCCGCGCACAACACGTTAAGTTGAAGCCGGTTTGTGCTTATGCCAAAGCGGCTTTTACACGCGATGCTAAGTATGATGATGTGAGTGCTGAATCAAGCGAATGACTTTAGTAATCATTTGAATTTAGTTATAATAGAATGTATGAATTTATATGAAATGAGAAAATAAAATGGCGCGGAAATTTGAAATTGTTGAAAAGTATCGAGATGCAGACCTAGAACTACCTAAGCGGGCAACCCGTCAAGCGGCTGGTTATGATTTTCAAGCAGCAACTGATTTTACGTTGCCATCAATCTGGCGTGTGCCGTTTTTACGCGTTTTGAAAAAGTTGCGCATTGGCGAAGCTTTGACGACTGATGAAATGAAGCAGGCAAAAGCTGACGTTAAACCGCTTTTAGTACCAACGGGTATTAAAGTGTATATGGGAGAAAATGAATACTTAATGATTGCGAATCGTTCATCAAATCCGCTAAAGCGTGGATTTGTATTGCCTAATGGTGTCGGAATCATTGATGCGGATTATGTGGATAATGAACAAAACGAAGGTGAAATTTTTGTTCAAATGATTAACTGGGGATTGACGGATCGCACGATTAAAAAGGGTGAACGCATTGCCCAAGGGATCTTTATGCCATTCCTAGTAATAGATGATGATGCACAAGATACTAAAGCAGACCGTACGGGTGGATTTGGTAGTTCTGGCGTCAAGTAAGGAGTAACAATGGCAAAAACAAAAACGCAGTTTGTTTGTTCAAACTGTGGAAACGTTTCTCAACGCTACATGGGACGTTGTCCATCATGTGGTGCCTGGGGAACTTTGGTTGAAGAAGTACAACAACCAGAAAAAGCAGACCGCAAATCACGCGTCAACTTAGCTGGGCAGACGGCTAAAGTTGAACGTCTTGATCAGGTCGATATCGAAGAGACGCCACGCATCTTGACACAATCAGAAGAATTTAATCGCGTCTTAGGTGGGGGGATTGTACCAGGATCATTAGTTTTGATTGGTGGTGACCCTGGAATTGGAAAATCAACATTGTTGCTCCAAATTTCAGGAGACTTATCAAGTCACGGGCAACGCGTGCTGTATGTTTCGGGTGAAGAAAGTGCATCACAAATTAAGTTGCGGGCCGAACGGTTGGGTGTCCAAGGGGATGCAGAGTTTTATTTGTATCCTGAAACAGACATGTCCGCCATTCGTAAGGCAATTGATGAATCAAAACCTGATTTTGTGGTCATTGATTCCATCCAAACGATGCAACAGCCGGATATTAGTTCGGCGATTGGCTCAGTGGCGCAAATTCGTGAGACGACGGCTGAACTTTTGCAGATTGCCAAAACAAATGGGATTACCATTTTTATCGTGGGTCACGTGACAAAAGAAGGGGCTATCGCTGGTCCGAAGATTTTGGAGCACATGGTCGATACGGTTTTGTATTTTGAAGGGGATAATCAACGGAGCTATCGCTTACTACGGGCAGCTAAAAACCGCTTTGGTTCGACGAACGAATTAGGTGTGTTTGAAATGGTGCATGAAGGATTAAGTGAAGTTAAAAACCCTTCTGAAATGTTCCTAGAAGAACGTTTGGAGCATGCGAGCGGCTCAGCCGTTGTGGTTGCTTTGGAAGGAACACGACCCGTGTTAGTTGAAGTGCAGGCCTTGGTGACTCCGACAGTCTTTGGGAATGCACAACGAACAGCTTCGGGAATTGATCGCAATCGTGTGTCAGTGTTGATGGCCGTATTAGAAAAGCGAGCCAACTTGTTGATGCAAAATGAAGATGCCTATGTACGTGCAGCCGGTGGTGTGAAACTTGAAGAGCCAGGGATTGATCTAGCGTTAGCTGTCGCGATTGCGTCAAGTTATCGTGATAAGGAAACTCGTGTGGGAGATGCCTTTGTGGGTGAAATCGGGTTGACAGGTGAAATTCGCCGTGTGCCAAGAATGCTTGACCGCATTTTGGAAGCACAAAAATTGGGCTTCAAGCGTGTCTTTGTACCACAAAAAGCGCTTGAAGGTAAGCAAGATGAGATTAAAGATATCGAAGTCGTCAGTGTTAAAACGCTCGCCGATGCGTTACAGCGGGCGCTAGATTAGGAGGAGTTAGTTGATGATGCGCAAACGAATCATTCAATTGGCCTACATCATTTTAGGTGGAGCATTAACCATTAATGCTTTACCGCTATTATGGCGGGTGATTGGGGTCCAGAATGACTTATGGTTAAACAATGTCGTTGTAAATTTCTTGATCGGTGGGCTGATTAGTTTTATTATCAGTATTCCAACTTGGCGTTATGTTGATAACGGTATTCGAGAAATTGAAAATTTCCTCAATCGTCAATCACCTTTGATGCTCTTAGTTGGTTCATTGGGAACGTTGATTGGGTTAGCGTTAGCAGTTTTTATCACAACACCGCTCCAACGCATGGATAGTGTCCTTATGAGTTCGGTAATCCCCGTTTTGATTATGCTATTATTCGGTTATTTGGGATTTCGACTCGGGACTACCCGCATTGACGAGTGGCGCAATCTAATTCCTTCGCTCAATAATATGTCGCGTCTGACGAAAATTCGCGGACATAAGAAGGATGATGATTCAGTTGAGCAAAACGAAGAAAATTATCACCATTATAAGATTCTGGATACGAACATTTTGATTGATGGGCGTATTTTAGATATCGTGAAGACCGGGTTTATCGAAGGAACATTATTGGTCCCTAATTTCGTCTTGTATGAGCTGCAGTATCTTGCTGACAAAGGTGAGGAAATTAAGCGCGTCCGTGGCCGTCGAGGCTTGGATGTCTTAAACGAATTGCGTGAGCAAACTGCCGTTCCGTTGGAAATGTGGGAAGGTGACTACAAGAACATCAAAGAAGTTGATGAAAAACTCATCCAATTAGCGAAAGATCTTGATGGTGCCTTGGTTACCAATGACTTTAACCTAAATAAGGTGACCCAGTTCCAGAGTGTTCAAGTGTTGAACTTGAACGCTTTGGCTGGCGCTTTACGTCCAAGTATTAAAGTCGGTGACCATTTGACAGTCACCCTTGTTAAAAATGGAACAGAACGTCAACAAGCGGTGGCCTATCTTGATGATGGGACCATGGTTGTTGTTGAAGATGGACGTGATAAACTCCAAAAGAAGGTTACCGTCGAAGTGACCTCTGCCTTGCAGACGGATGCTGGACGAATGATTTTCGCAAAGCTCGTTTAAGGCGTTGAAACAAACCGCATTCGGCGGTATATTAGAAGATGACAAAACAAGAAAAAATAAAGGAGTCGGTAACAATGACTGAAACGACTGAAAAAAAGGTACGTGTGCGTTATGCACCATCACCAACTGGACATTTGCACATTGGGAATGCCCGTACCGCCCTCTTTAATTGGCTATATGCCCGCCATTATAATGGTGAATTTGTAATCCGAATTGAAGATACAGACCAAACGCGTAATATCGCTGATGGGGAACATTCACAATTAGATAACTTAGCTTGGCTAGGTTTAGATTGGGATGAATCACCAGCTAATCCTGGTGAATATGGTCCTTATCGTCAATCAGAACGTTTGGAAATCTATAAGCCATTAATTCAAGATTTGTTGGATCGTGGATTGGCATATAAGTCATACAAGACTGCTGATGAATTGCAGGCTGAACGTGAAGCACAACAAGCGGCTAAGCAAGCACCTCACTATGTTTATGAGTATGCCGATATGACTGACGAAGAAATTGCCGCTGCACAAGCTGAGGCCGAAGCAAAAGGCTTGCCTGCTGTTGTTCGTTTACATGTCCCAGAAAACAAAGTTTATGCTTGGGATGATATGGTTAAGGGACATGTTGAAATTAACTCAGATACTGTGGGTGGCGATTGGGTCATTCAAAAGGCTGATGGTATGCCAACTTATAACTTTGCCGTTGTTGTGGATGATCACATGATGGAAATTTCTCACGTTTTGCGTGGGGATGATCACGTGTCAAACACACCAAAGCAATTGATGATTTATGAAGCCTTTGGTTGGGAAGCACCAGTCTTTGGGCACATGTCATTAATTATCAATGCGGAAACGGGTAAGAAGCTTTCTAAGCGTGATGAAACGATTCTGCAATTCATTGAACAATATCGTGAATTAGGTTACTTGCCTGAAGCAATGTTGAACTTCATTGCCTTGTTAGGTTGGTCACCAGTTGGTGAAAAGGAAATCTTCACCAAGAAGCAATTGGTTAAGCAATTTGATGAAAAGCGTTTGTCAAAGTCTCCAGCTAAGTTTGATAACAAGAAGCTCGAATGGATTAACAATGAGTGGATTAAGACCGGTGATCAAGACATGGTCTTTGATAAGATGATGCAACAATTGGTGAAGTCAGAATTGGTTGATCCTGCTGAATTGACACCTGAAAAGATGCAGTGGTTACGTTCTGTTATGAATGTGTATATGGACGGTGTTTCCTACACAGCTCAAATCGTTGATCTCATTAAGCCAGTCTTCTTCGCAATGCCTGGACCAACTGCTATTCCTGAGTCACAAAAGGAGTGGATGCTTGGTGAAAATGTGCCTTTGCTCTTAGCTGAGTTCAGCGAGAAGCTAAGCGCACTCCCAATTTTTGATGCCTACAATATCTTGAATGCAGTACGTGAAATTCAATCTGAAACGGGTATTCGTGGTCGTGATCTTTGGAACCCATTGCGCATTGCCACAACACGTCAAGAACAAGGGCCTAATTTGGGATCATTACTTGAATTACTTGGCCGTGAACAATCATTGGCAAACATCAAAGAATTCTATTAAGCGGATTAAACACAGCCCAGCTTTCTGGGGTGTGTTTTTTTGCAGATAGCTATGATAATTAGGCAAACAATGTTAAAATATAAAGGTTACGGTACACGATAATCAGGAGCTTAAACGATTGAGCTGAAACTAAATTACCGTGTACCCCTGCAAGCAATAGCTTGCGTTAAAAATAATCAAAACAATCAAAAGACAAAGAAAAAATCTTTAAAAAAAGGAAGATTGAGCATGGCGAATCCATTACGAAAAATTATTGAAAGTGATCGCGGTACATTAAAGCGATTATCTCGTACAGCTGATGAAGTGATGGCGTACGAAGACGAAATAGCAGCATTGTCTGACGCAGAACTTCAAGCCAAGACACCATACTTCCGTGATTTACTTGAAAATCAAGGTAAGACCCTTGATGATATCTTGCCCGAAGCGTTTGCGGTTGTCCGTGAAGCTGCTAAGCGAGTATTAGGATTATTTCCATTTAAGGTACAAGTCATGGGATCATTGGTCTTACATGGCGGAAATATCGCTGAAATGCGTACCGGTGAAGGTAAAACGTTGACGGCGACGATGGCTGTTTATTTGAATGCCTTACCTGGTAAGGGTGTACACGTTGTTACGGTTAACGAATACCTTTCTGAACGAGACGGTGAAGAAATGGGTGAGCTTTATAACTGGCTTGGCTTAACTGTCGGTATTAACGTGTCAGATATGTCTTCTGAAGAAAAACGTGAAGCCTACGAAGCAGACATCACGTACTCAACTAACTCTGAAATTGGATTTGATTTCTTGCGTGATAACATGGTTGCGCGTAAAGAAGATCGTGTTCAACGTCCATTGAACTTTGCTTTGGTCGATGAAGTTGACTCAATCCTGATTGATGAGGCTCGAACACCATTGATTATTTCTGGAGCACCTGCTCAAGAAAATACACAACTTTACATTCGAACTGACCGCTTCGTAAAGACTTTGGAAGAAGAAACTGACTATACTGTTGATTTGGAAACGAAAACAGTTAACTTGACTGACGAAGGAATTAAGAAGGGTGAAAAATACTTCAACCTACCAAACCTTTATGCCGAAGGTAATTCAGCTTTGACCCACCATTTGGACCAAGCTTTGCGTGCCAACTATACAATGTTGAACAACAAAGACTATGTCGTGCGTGATGGTGAAGTGGTCTTGGTCGATGCGTTCTCGGGTCGTATTCAAGAAGGTCGTCGTTTCTCTGATGGACTCCACCAAGCGTTGGAAGCCAAAGAAAAGGTTGATATTCAAGAAGATAACCGAGCCATGGCATCAATTACGTACCAAAACTTGTTCCGTCGTTACAACAAGTTGTCTGGTATGACTGGAACTGCACAAACTGAAGCGGAAGAATTCCGCGAAATTTATAACATGGAAGTCACAACAATTCCAACCAACCGACCAATTCAACGTGTCGATGAGCCGGACTTGTTGTACCCTAACTTGCATTCAAAGTTTAATGCCGTGGTAAAGCTTGTTGAGCAATTACACAGTAAGGGACAACCCATCTTGATTGGTACGGTTGCCGTTGAAACATCAGAATACTTATCTAATCTTTTGGACCAACGTAACATTCCACACAATGTGTTGAATGCCAAGAACCACGCGCGTGAAGCTGAAATTATTGCTAATGCCGGTCAACAAGGTGCCGTTACAATCGCCACCAACATGGCTGGTCGTGGAACTGACATCAAGCTTGGCCCTGGGGTCAAGGAAGTTGGTGGTTTGGCTGTTATCGGTACTGAACGTCATGAATCACGACGTATTGATAATCAGTTGCGTGGACGTGCCGGACGTCAAGGTGACCCTGGTTACTCACAATTCTTCTTGTCACTTGAAGATGATTTGATGCTTCGTTTCGGTGGAGATCGTTTGAAGAACATGATGGAGCAAATGAATCTTCAAGATGAAGATGCTGTTATCAAGAATCGTTTGATTACCCGTTCCGTTGAATCTGCGCAACGTCGTGTTGAAGGAAACAACTATGATTCTCGTAAGAACGTTTTGCAATACGATGATGTTATGTCACAACAACGTGAAGCATTTTACAAGAACCGTAACGAAGTCATTGATGAAGAACATTCATTGAAGGATGTCATCTTGCCAATGGTTGAACGTACGATTAACCGTGTCGTTGACAACAACACCATCGGTAAAGAAAACGAGTGGGATTTGGTCGCGTTGAATGATTTCGCGCGTTCAGTCTTAGTACCAGAAAATGAAATCAATGTGTCAGATTTGCGAAACAAGGATCGTGATGCTTTGAAGGATTACTTGTATAGCCGTGCCAAGGAAGTTTACAACCAAAAGGCCGAACAACTGCAAGATGATGAGCAATTTTTGCAATTCACGCGTGTGGTGATTCTCCGAGTGGTTGATAACTACTGGACTGAACACATGGAAAACATGAACCAATTACGTGATTCAATCCAATTGCGTGGTTATGGTCAATTAAATCCATTGATTGAGTATCAAGAAGAAGGATTCCGCATGTTTGAAGAGATGATTGCTTCAATCGAATATGACTCAACCCGTCTATTCATGAAGTCTGAAATTCGTCAAAATCTACGTGCTGAATAAACAAAAAAAGCCGGGATTACATCCCGACTTTTTTCTTTAGGTGAAAGAGAGGTTGCTATGGAATTAGCTGAAGCGCGGCGCCAATTAAATGAGATGACTGAAGAAGTGAATAACTTTGGGAAGTCATTAGACCTAGGGGCTATGAATGATGAAATCGCCGCTAACGAAGATGAGATGAGTCATCCAGATTTTTGGAATGATCATGAAGCGGCACAAAAAGTCATTGATCAAAATAATGATTTGAAAAATCGTCGTGATAACTATCTGAAGTTGCAAGATGAAGTTGAAGAAGCAACGGCTGGCTTGGAATTGTTGACTGAGGATCCTGAAGATCCTGATATGCAAGCGGAGATGGATGAGAGTCTGACAAAGCTAGCTCAAGACTTAGAATCATATCGTCTGGAACAATTACTAAATGAACCCTATGATAAGAACAACGCCATTCTTGAAATCCATCCTGGATCTGGTGGAACAGAATCAGCCGATTGGGGTGCAAACATGCAACGGATGTATACCCGTTGGGCTGAACAACATGGTTTCAAGGTCGAAGTATTGGATTACCATGCTGGGGATGTTGCTGGAATTGATTCTGCCACATTGAAGATTGTAGGCCGCAATGCTTACGGTTATCTACGTTCAGAACGTGGTGTGCACCGATTTGTGCGTATCTCACCATTTGATTCGGCTGGTCGTCGCCATACGTCATTCGTTTCGATTGATGTCATGCCTGAATTGGACGATTCAGTTGAAGTGGACATTAATCCTGCTGACGTTAAAATGGACGTGTACCGTGCCTCTGGGGCTGGTGGACAGCACATTAACAAAACATCTTCGGCGGTACGTTTGACTCACGAACCAACTGGAATTGTTGTGGCTTCCCAACAAGAACGTTCGCAATTTCAAAATAAGGATTTAGCTTACAATATGTTGCGAGCTAAGTTATACCAGTTGGAAATGGATAAAAAAGAAGCTGAACGGGCTAAGATTGCCGGAAGCCAAATGGAGAATGGCTGGGGTTCACAGATTCGTTCTTACGTCTTCCAACCATATCGGATGGTTAAGGATCACCGAACGAATTATGAATCAAGTAATCCTCAAGCAGTGATGGATGGCGCCTTAGACCCATTTATCGATGCTTACTTACGTTGGAAACTTGCCTCTGAGAATCCTGAATAAAAGAAAAACGCATCAGACGATTTGGCCTGGTGCGTTTTTATATGCGTTTTGTTTATAGAAAGGCGTATGCAGCAGCGGCCAAGAGCCCAAGGAAAATAATGAGGACCATGCCAATGACAATGACCTTCACCCAAGTTGGATAAGGCTTGACTGGTTCTGTATCCGTTGCTTCTTCAAGCAAGTGGGCTTCATACTTATCGATTTGATCCTCGGTAGGGGCGATTTCATCTTGCTTTTTTTCATTAGGCACATTGATTTTTTGCTTGCTCATCGGGTTTCTCCATTCGTTGTTTACATGTATAGCTAAAGCATAAAGAAAAAGTCCGCAAATTGCAAATAAATGCCTTGAAATTTTTGTTTCAGTCGGTATAATGGTTTAAGTAAGCTAATTTGTTAGCGAGCGGTATGTCTCCATAGCTCAGTTGGTAGAGCAAGGGACTTTTAATCCTTGGGTCCACGGTTCGAGTCCGTGTGGGGACATCCTGAAAGAGCACATGACATTGTCATGTGCTTTTTTATTGTCCAAAATACATAAAAAAGAAGCTATCCGGGAAAGGATAGCTTCTTTTTTAAACGGCAATCGCAGCACTGACTTTAGGTGCCACAATTTCATTTGCAACGTCGGTGAAGATACCATCGACACCATAGTCACTTAATGTTTCGACCGTTTCAAGGTTGTTAACTGTGTAAACATTAACTTCGAAGCCACGGTCTTGAATCTTGGCAATGTTTTCTGGTGTTGCATCAGCTTTGTCGATGTGAATGTAACGTGCGTTACATGCGTCGGCGATGAGTTGCCAGTCGTCCAAGAATTGACCTTCATCATACAAAACCGCGTAGTCAAGTTCAGGCGCTGCGGCATGCATCTTCATTAACATGACTGGGTTGAAACTTGAAATAATCAAGTTAACTTGATCATTGATTTCACGAAGGTAGGGCACTAATTGCGCGATTAGCTGATCAGCCAAAGCACTGCAGTTTGGTCCGGTAACACCCTTCAATTCCAAGTTTAAGTTCATTCCTGAGTCATCAACGAAGCTAAGTAAATCATCCATTGTTAACAATTGGGTTTTGGCGAACTCTGGGCCAAACCAGCTACCAGCATCAGCATCCATGACTTCATCATAAGTCATCGCTGTAATTTCACCAGCATGGTCCGTTGTCCGGTCAAGTTTATCGTCATGCAAGAGGATAAGTTGTCCGTCGGCTGTAATTGAAACATCAGTTTCAAACCAGTCTAAGTTGTAATCTAACATCGGTTCAAAGCTACGTAATGTGTTTTCAGGTGCGATGGCTGAAAGTCCACGATGCGCAATAATCTTTGTCATATTTTCTTAACTCTTCTTTTCTGTAAATCTAGAAAATGGCTGTTTTTATTTTTTTGTATGTTAATTATATTAAAGGTTTTTTGTAAAAATGGAACACACAATTTGCTTAATTAAGTAAAGATTTCTTTACAGAGATATGGCGAAATGTTTATTAAGAAATAGAACAGTGAGAGGTATCTAATGATGCTTTTCATATAACTTTGCGCAAAGGGGATGAGACAGTAAAAAAGACCAATTAAAGAATTAATTGGCCTTTGTTTTACGATGGGTTAACTTTTTAAAACGTTCTGTGGCAGGGGTGAAGAATTCTTGCACCGCAGCCCAATTATCAACCATATCTATTAAGATACTTTCACGATAATGTGGTAAGGCAGATGTGCTCCCCCACATATGTTTAAGAATAATATCTTTTTCCTTAGGTGATAGGTCGGTAATTTTTTCAGCATTTCGTAGCGAAACCCGAGGGTGGATGTAAGCATGGGTACCCAATTCGAATTTAGTGGTTCGCCAATCATAGAAGAACATATCATGTAGCAAACCAGCACGTGCAACTGCACGTGCATCGAGATGCCAGCGTTTAGCTAAGCGATAACTCTGGTATGACACATTAATTGAATGGGTCAAACGATCTGAGTGATGATGTTGTACATAGTCGCCTAATTTTTGAACCTCTGGGGTCCGTAATAAATCAGAAACGATGTCAACATACGCTTCATCTTCACGCCAATCTTTCATAGATGACTCACCTCCATTTCTATTAAGTTTAGTCCCGTTAGCTTAACGTTGCTTTAAAGCAAACATTGCGATACCAGCGGCAACCGCAACATTTAATGATTCAGCCTCACCTGAAAGTGGGATGAATAAGTTTTGTGAAGTTGCTGCCGCAAGTTCAGGACGCATCCCTTGACCTTCGTTACCCATAACAAGGGCGAAAGTATCTTGGGGTTGTACTGAGAATAAATCAGCAGCAGTTGGATCTAATTGGGTTCCGTAAACATTAATTTCATTGTCACGGAAAGTGTTTGTCCACTTTAACAAGTCACCATCAGTGATTGTTAAGTGGAATTGGCTACCTTGCATGGCACGGACTGCCTTAGGTGAATAGGGGTCAACTGATCCTTCACCGAACACAACGCCAGCGAATCCGGCGGCATCAGCAGTACGGACCATAGTTCCCACGTTACCTGGATCTTGGATACCATCCAAGAATAACCAAGCCCCTTGGTGCACATATTGTGGTTCGCGCTTTGCGGTAGGTAATGAAACTTCTGCAAAGATCCCTTGAGGTGTCACTAAATCAGATAACTTCTTGGCAATGTCAGTTGTGATTTCAAAAACAGGTACCCCAAGTGGTAATTCTTCTTGGTGTTCTGCTAGTTGAGCTGACGTACCCATGATGGCATGTAAGTGACCATCGTGGTGAATGGCTTCTTGTACAAGATGCCATCCGTCCAATAGATAGGTCTGATTTGCTTGACGACCTTTTTTCGTTTGCAACTTTTGCCATGCTTTGACACGGCTGTTCTGGTTTGATGTTATATTTTCCATAAAGATTATTATACGCTGATTCGCGTGATTTTGCTTATGTTATAATAAATTCAATATAAATGAAGTGCAAGAGAGGGGAATTTACACATGCCAGTGTTAAATTTGAATGACCCACAAGCGGTCGAACGATATGAAGAATTTGTGCGTCAATCACCTTATGGTCAAGTGACGCAAGACCTTGGCTGGGCTGAGGTTAAGAATAACTGGGAACCCGTTGACGTTTACCTAGAAAATGATAATGGCGAAATTATCGCCGCAATGTCAATGCTATTGGGTGACACACCAACTGATAAGAAGTTTGCCTATGCATCAAAGGGACCAGTAGTTGACGTTACTGACGTGGACTTGCTAGATCGCTTAGTGGATGAAGCTGTGCAAGCCTTGGACGGACGTGCCTATGTGTTGCGCTTTGACCCAGAAGTGGCATACAGCGATGAATTTAACACAACATTGCAAGAACATGGTTACGTGACGCGTAATCGTAATGTGGCTGATGCCGGAATGCATGCGACGATACAACCCCGTTTGAACATGGTTTTGGATTTGACTAAGTTCCCAGATGCTAAGACAACCCTTGATTTGTATCCTTCAAAGACAAAGAGTAAGATTAAGCGTCCTTTCCGTGATGGCGTTGAAGTCCATTCTGGGAATACGGAAACAGAATTGGATGAATTCTTCACAACTTATACAACAATGGCTGACCGTCATGGCATCACACACCGTCCAATTGACTACTTCCAACGGATGCAAGCCGCTTTTGATGCAGATACAATGCGTATTTTCGTTGCTGAGCGTGAAGGTGAATTGCTTTCAACTGGAATCGCCGTTAAGTACGGACGCAAGATTTGGTACATGTATGCTGGTTCAATGGATGGCAACACGTATTACGCCCCTTATGCTGTCCAATCTGAAATGATTCAATGGGCTTTGGATACGCATACTGATTTGTATGACTTGGGTGGTATCGAATCTGAATCAACAGATGATAGCTTGTACGTCTTCAAGCATGTCTTTGTGAAGGACGCACCACGCGAGTATATTGGTGAAATTGATAAGGTCTTAGATCCTGAGGTCTATGCCGAATTAGTTAAGGATTAATGTTTTAAATAAACAAAGTCATGACCTGCGTCATGGCTTTTTTAGCAAAGGTGGAGGGACGCTAATGAAACGGATTGATGGACACTTACACTTGGTGCAAAATATTGCTGGCTTTAATGGGAAGGGCCGGCTGAATATGCTAGGAAATGGGCAAGCTATCTGGGATGACGGAACGTTAATTCAGTTATTGCCGACGGCTTATGGTGAAACGGATTTTAATGCCGAAAATGTTTTGCGTCTAATGGACGATGAAAAAATTGATAAAGCGATGATCTTGCAAGGCAGTTTAAATGGTTATCAAAACTACTATACTTGGCAAACCATGCGAAACTATCCAGATCGCTTTATGGGTGCTTTTTCGGCCGATCCTTTTGCGAGTGAATTTATGACAATTGTCCGACGTCATGTCCAAGATTTAGGTTTCCGGTCGATGAAATTGGAAATTAGTGCTGGTGGTGGGATGCATGGCTATCACACCACGACCCCGTTTCGATTGGATACAGATCCAAGCATTGGCAAATTGATGCACTTTCTTGCGAATTATCCTGGCTTCAACGTGATTGTTGATTATGGATCAGCGGATCAAGTGAGTCATCAACCTGGGGCAATCACGAATTTAGCAGCCCGCTACCCACATCTACGTTTTGTTGTCTGTCATTTATCATTTGGTCAGCTAGATGAGTTAGGTTTATATCAAAATACATTAGATCAATGGGCGCCACATCAGAATATTTATACGGATTTGGCAGCAATTCAGGATATCAATGGCGAAACACAACAACCCTACACAGCTTCTATTGAATTAACTCGTCGTGCGCTAGCAACGCTGGGAGATGAACGTTTGATTTGGGGGACGGATTCGCCGTGGTCAGCGACGTTTAATGCTTATCATGATTTAGCGCATTGGCTGGAAGAAAGTGATCTGATGGGGCCAACAGCATTAGCTAATATTTACTATAATAATGCAAACCGCATTTATTTTAATGCAGACGCACAAGCAGCGATTGCGCAAGCTGTTGACCCAGTTCGACCATAACTAGTGGGTTTCAGGCCGAAATATTAGAAAATATTGGTTGTGAATATTGTATTTGTCACTCTGAGGGTCTAGAATGAAGTTAGGCAAAAACTATTTACTAAAAATAACCAAAATATGTATGGGGGTAAGCAAGATGGCAGAATCAACGGCAACAGCAAATGATAATGTTAAAATTTGCGACAAATTTATCGCAACGTTTGAATTTTTAGGACGTAAGTGGAATGGTTTAATTATTGAGTCATTGTTAAATAATGGCACAATGCGTTTTAAGGATCTCTCACAAACCGTTCAACGTTGTTCCGACCGTGTGTTGGTGGAACGTTTAAAGGAATTGGAAGCTAATGGCATTGTCGAACGTCGGACGTATGATGATTCAGCTTTGATTGAGTATGCATTGACCGAAAAGGGTGAATCAATGCGTACCATGATGCAAGTTGTTCATGACTGGTCGGATGAGTGGAGTGATGCACAAGATTGTGAATCACAAGACGCCTAAACCCTTGCGGTTAACGCGTTAAATTTGTACAATGGTAATAACAACGATGAATGGTCAGAAGGTTAAATAGGTTTGTCCAGCGAATTGAGGATAGTGTAAGCTCAATCAAACTGTTAACTCAAATTCAACCAGGAGTTGGAGGGCTGATAAGGCTCTTTCGCTTTGTTCCCGTTATCGAACACAATGAGGATATATTTGTATATCAAATCAGGGTGGTACCACGTTAATCAACGTCCCTTTGGCAACGACTGTTTGCCAAAGGGGCTTTTTTTATGAACAAATAAAGGAGTTACGGATGAGTTTAAAAGAAGATTTAACACAATTACGTGAACAAGCCTTAGTTCGCATCGATGCAGCCACTTCATTAAAGGAACTCAATGAAGCGCGTGTGAAGGAACTAGGGAAAAAGGGGGCGTTAACTGAAGTTTTGCGTGGTATGAAAGATTTACCAGCAGACGAACGTCCAGAAATTGGGGCTTTGGCTAATGATGTCCGCAATGAATTGACGGATGAAATTAACAAGCGCCAAACTGAACTTGAAGATGCCGTTATGGATGCACAATTGCAAGCAGAAACATTGGATGTGACATTGCCTGGACAGCCAGCAATTCAAGGACAACCACATGTTTTGCAACAAATCATCGAGAGTTTGGAAGACCAATTTATGGGCATGGGTTACCAAATTATTGAAGGACCTGAAGTTGAACAAGACAAGTACAACTTTGAAATGATGAATTTGCCAAAGGATCACCCCGCACGTGATATGCAAGATACGTTCTACATCTCACCTGAACTGTTGATGCGGACACAAACATCACCAGTGCAAGCGCGTACCTTGGAACAACATGATTTTTCAAAGGGACCTTTGAAGATGATTTCTCCCGGACGTGTGTACCGTCGTGATACTGATGATGCCACGCACTCTCACCAATTCCATCAAGTTGAAGGATTGGTTGTAGATAAGCACATTACCATGGGTGATTTAAAGGGAACATTGTTGGCGGTTGCCCACCAATTGTTTGGTGAAGACCACGATATTCGTTTACGTCCGTCATACTTCCCATTTACGGAACCTTCTGTTGAAGTTGACGTGTCATGGAATGCCGTAACACCTGACACAAAGCCGGAAGATATCGAATGGATTGAAGTACTTGGGGCTGGAATGGTTCACCCAAATGTTTTGGAAATGGCCGGGGTTGACTCAAGTGTCTATGGTGGATTTGCCTTTGGATTAGGACCTGATCGTTTTGCCATGTTGAAGTACGGGGTTGAAGATATCCGTAACTTCTACTTGAATGATGTTCGTTTCCTAAAGCAATTTGACCAGAAAGGATAAGCAAAGATGAAAGTATCAGTTAATTGGCTTCGTGAGTATATGCCAATTGCTTTGCCAGCCAATGAGCTTGCAGAGAAAATCTCACGTACTGCAGTTGAAGTCGAAGGACAATACCGTCCACAAGGGAACATGAAGAATGTTGTCATCGCTAAGGTCTTGTCAGTTGTGCCACATCCTGATTCTGATCACTTGGTCATTACACAATTGGATGCCGGTGAAGACGAGCCGATCCAAGTTGTGACCGGTGCGCCGAACGTAGCGGAAGGTCAAACCGTGATTTTGGCGAAGCACGGTTCAGTGATTGGTGACGGACAAAAGATTCGTCGTGGCAAGTTGCGTGGTGAAAAGTCAAACGGGATGTTGTCAGCCTTGCAAGAATTGGGAATGGATAATAGCGTTGCCCCTAAGGACTTTGAAGAAGGTATTTGGGTCTTTAATGATGCAGATGCAGCTGATTTGAAACCTGGAGATGATGCCTTGGATGTCCTTGGTTTCGGTGATGATATTCTTGAATTAGGGATTACGCCTAACCGTGCTGACATGCTTTCAATGAATGGAACAGCTTATGAAGTTGCTGCCATTTTGAATGAACGTCCAGCTTTGCCTACGTTTGATTTAAAGGAAAGCAATGAAGCGACCGCTGACTTAATCCAGGCTGACGCGCCGGATGATTTGGCGCCTAAGTATGGGGTTCGCGTGGTTAAGGATGTGCATGTGCAAGATTCACCATTGTGGTTACAACGTCGCTTATGGAATATGGGGATTCGTCCGATTTCAAACGTGGTCGATGTTACCAATTTGATGCTTTTGACTTACGGACAACCTTTGCACGCCTTTGATTTGGATCGCTTACCAGCACCAAAGCTACAAGTACGTACAGCGAAAGCTGGCGAAGTGATTAAGACTTTGGATGGTGTTGAACGTAAGGCTGCTGAAGGTGATATCGTCATTGATTCTGATGGACAAGCATTGATGTTTGCCGGAGTGATGGGTGGCGAATCAACTGAAGTGACAGCTGATACTCAAAATATTGTGCTGGAAGCAGCTATCTTTGAACCAAAAGCCATTCGTCATGCTGCGCGTGACCAAAACCTCCATTCTGAAGCCTCACAACGTTTCGAACGTGGCGTTGATGTTGAATCAACCTTTAAGGCGTTAGACCACGCCGCGGCGATGATTGCTGAATTAGGTGGTGGAACTGTCACAAACGGGCGCGTCATTGCACAAGACTTCGATTATGAAGCGCCAACAGTTGATGTGACGACGGACAAGATTAACGATGTTTTGGGAACTAATATTTCAACTGCTGAAATTGCCTCAATTTTCGAACGTCTTGGCTTCACCCAAATGGAACAAGATGGTCGCTTTAGTGTGACGATTCCTTCACACCGTTGGGATATCTCAATTCCAGCAGATTTGATTGAAGAAGTGGCGCGTTTGTACGGTTATGATAACCTACCTGCTACTTTGCCAACTGGTGAAACAACACCAGGTAAGTTAACGAAGAAGCAACAATTGATTCGTGACTCACGTCATTCGCTTGAGGGGCTTGGGTTGAACCAAGCTATTTCATATGTTTTGACGACCCCTGAAAAAGCCACACAATTTGCAATGGATGCGCAAGCAACACCAGTGGAAGTGGATTATCCAATGTCACAAGATCGACGTGTGACACGTGGAAGCTTGTTGACATCATTGTTGGATGATGTTGCCTACAACGTTGCCCGTAAGCAAGAAGATGTTTCATTGTATGAACAAGGACGTGTGTTTGCCTCAAACGGCATGACTGACATGCCAGATGAAATTGAACATTTGGCAGGGGTTGTGACAGGAGATGTCCGCGAACGTGATTGGGACCAAGCTGCGCAACCAGCTGACTTCTTCTACTTGAAGGGAATTGTTGAACAACTTTTGGCCGACTATGGTTTTGTTGACAGTGTTCGTTTTGTGGCAAACGCAAATCGTGCTGATATGCATCCCGGTCAAACAGCTGACATTTACGTTGGTGATCAATTTGTTGGATTTATCGGACAAGTGCACCCACGTGTTGCAAAGTTCTACAAGGTTGGACAAGTGTTCGGCTTTGAATTGAATTTGTCAGAAATCTTGAACTTACCACGCGTTAAGTCAACGTACGAACCAATTTCAAAATTCCCTTCAATTAAGCGTGACTTAGCTATTTTGGTGGATCGTGCCATTCAATCAGCAGACTTGGTTGAGACGATTAAGCAAAATGGTGGGGCAGACTTACATGATGTAACGGTGTTTGACGTTTATACAGGCGACAACGTGGCCGATGATAAGAAGTCAGTCGCTTACTCATTGACGTTTGTGAACCATGATCACACGCTACAAGATGATGCCATTAATGCCGCGACTGATCGAATTACAAAAGCCTTGCAAGACCAATTTGCAGCAGAAATTCGTTAAGCGCCAAAGACTTGCCAGATGCTAATTAACACTGCTATACTGGAGTTTAGTTTAAAATAAAGTCGCTCATAATGAAGGAGTAAGATTCATGTCTGAAAATGAATATACGTCCCGTCAAGATCAGCAAGCTGCAGCGCCAAAGCACTGGTACCAACGTTTATCGTTTGTCCAATGGTTATTGATTTTGGTGTTAGCCTTGATTTTGTTTGGGGTCGGACATCACATCTATGTGCAACATGATGAAAAGAACTATGCTGCCTTAGATGTTAAGAACAAAAAGACCAAAGAAGTACGTATTAAAGATGGTTCATCAACACAAATGATGGCACAAACCTTGAAAAAGGATGGCGTTTTGCGCTCAAAGCGTGCTTTTAATCATTATGTGACAAGCCACAATTATTCAGATTTGAAGGCTGGTTACTATGAACTCAGTCCGAACATGACCGTCCAACAAATCGTAACAGCACTCCGCATGGGTGGTTCTGCTGTTCCTACGGATAGTAAAAACGTGGTGGTGGTGCGTGAAGGTGAAACGGTTGATAATATCGCTAAAGAAGTCGGTGAGAAAACAACTTTTAGTGCGGCTTCGTTCCGTAAAGCAGCTAATGATCCAAAGCTCTTTAAGACTCTGCAAGAACAGTATCCAGGGTTGTTTGATTCAGCTGCTAAAGCTAAGCACGTGCGCTATCACTTAGAAGGTTATCTATATCCAGCCACTTACACATGGCGTGATGCCAAAACTGTTGATGATTTGGTTGAAATGATGGTGCAACAAGAATACATTGCCTTGCAACCTCGTTTCCAAACCATCAAGAAGTCTGGCATGACCATTCAACAAGTTTTGACGTTAGCATCACTTGTTGAGCGTGAAGGAATTGATAATGACAGTCGTCGTACGATTGCGGGTGTTTTCTTGAATCGAATTGATGCTAAGATGCCATTGCAATCTGATATTGCGACGAAATATGCCTTGAAGACTAACCGTACGAACTTGACAAATAAGGATGTTCAATCAGATAATCCATACAACTTGTACAAGTTCTCAGGTTATGGTCCGGGACCATTCAATAATCCAAGTGTTGAGTCAATCGACGCTGTGTTACATCCAAAGGATCGTGACAAGGGTTACATGTACTTTGTGGCTAACTTGAAGACTGGTAAGGTCTACTATTCACAAAGCTACGATGATCACTTAGGTAAGTCGGGTGATTTGGAAGCAACCAACGAATCTGTTGGAAATGCGGCCGATAGTGCCAATAACGCGCATTAAAAAAAAGCTATGCTCCGTGGGAGCATAGCTTTTTTTATCGTTTATTTAAGTCAAAGTAAAAAGGCTCCAGTCGTTTTGACTGGGGCCTTTCTATTGTTTGACTAGTCTTCCAATGGCTTAACTGAAAGGATCTTAACTTCCATTGTGGCATTGTTTGGAAGAGGTACTTCCACGATGTCATCAACATGATGTCCAATCAAGGCTTGCGCAATTGGTGAATCATTTGAAATCTTACCAGCAAATGGGTCTGATTCAGCACCACCAACGATTGAGTAAGTTTCAGGTTCTTCATCTGGCAATTCTTGGAATGTAAGAGTCTTACCAGGGGCAACCTCATCATCAGAAACATCTGATGAATCAATGATTACAGCGTTATCAAGCATGTTACGCACTGTATTAATACGACCTTCAGTAAAGGCTTGTTCGTCCTTAGCTGATTGGTATTCAGAGTTTTCAGATAGATCACCAAAACCACGAGCTGTTTGGATACGTTGCGTAATTTCAGCACGTGTTTCAGTCACAAGGGTGTTAAGTTCTTCTTCGAGCTTACGCTTTCCCTCTTCGGTCATTGGATATTGCTTTTCTTCAGCCATTAGTGGCCTCCTCTAGTGAAATTAATATTATTTAGTTTAATCCTTGTAAAAGGTTTCAAGAGATACATTACCATGCGGTTTAAAGCTTGTAAAGTTTGTGAAATCGAATTATTTTGATTTCGCGGCATTTAAACGATGTTGACGTTTGGAATTTTCAGACCAGGCGATTCCCAACATAAAGAGTAACGTTCCAAGTGAAATTGTGATAGCCGTCTTTAAGAGTGGTGTCACAAATTTAAAGGTGACATGGTGTTTTCCAGCATTTAGTGGAATGCCCATGAAGAATTTATTGACCGTCTGTGGTGATACCGATTGACCATCGACTGTGACTTGCCAACCTGGTGTATTTGGAATGCTCGTCATTAACACCGTCTTATCCTTAGGTAACGTAATGTCACCGCTGAGCTGGGTGGCGGTATTTTGTTTAAGGTGAATGCTATTTTGTTTCAAATCAGCAGCTTGATCAGCGAAGCGGGTGCTGTTTGCTTGATACAAGGAGACGTTTTGCAACCAAAGATTGTTCTTTTTGAAGACCAAGGTGATGGTTTGCGTTTCCCCCTTATTTCCCTGTGGCATCGGTAGGATAATCGTGTGACGGTGAGATGGAATGGCTTTAACCGGTTCGTGGTTGATTTGCACTTCAACATCATCTTGACTAATATCACCGCCAAGCGTGAGGTAGTAAGGGCCGTTGCCGTTTGATACGTAACTCAAATCAATACTAGCATTTCCTGGCTTGGTCTTTGTTAGATAAGCACCAGTGATTGTTTCAGGCGCTTGGGTATTGTAAGCATGAACATTTGAAAAGTTCGCTACGTTAAAGACGGGCTGTGCTTGGTAACCATTCATGCTTTGCCACATGATATTTTGATTTTGCACAGGGTCATCATCCTTAAACTGTGCGTTTAACGCATTGGTACTTGCACCAAAAGCAACGGGTAAAACATATGGATTTTCAGAAAGCATCGTTAGCGGATTGGTCCGTTTGATGGGATAGATGCCGTTGGTATCACCACGTTTGAATTCAGTCGTATTCGCTGGGGTACCAGGACGGTCAGATTGTTGATTGTTACTTTGTAGTAAGTACTTCATCCCCAACATGCTGTCAGAGACTAGCGTCCCACCAGTATAACTGACGTAATTATCACCCTCGGGTTGACCAATTAACGCCATAAAGCGACTTTGTTGATACTCCAGTGCTGAACTAAAGGTTGATCCACCATTGTAATTCCCTTGGAAAGGATCACCCTTAGTGCGTTGGAACGATTGCGTGACCCGGAAGAAATCATGCTGTTTTTCACGTTCAAGGGGCTTGGTCATATCATTGAGGTTTTTAATGTAGGTCTGATACTCTGTGTTTGATAAATAACTAAAGTTATTCAATGTGAGCAACGCGCCACAAGTGACTTCGGCTAGGACCAGTAATCCGACAAAGCTGAGCCAATAATAGTCGTGCTTGCGCATCGTCATTAATAACAATAGGAGCAGGAAGAAAGCGACACCAATCATCAATTGTTCTTTGTTTAGGAAGTTTAGCTTAGGCAAACGGAAGTACAGGTAACCGATAACGCCTGAGAAAATCACTAAGAGGCTAGCAGATTGTAACCAGCTTAGGTGGAGCTTTGGTTGCCAAATAGAGGCACCCAGCCAGAGAATCCAAAAACAAAAGACAAATGAGAAACGATAAGGGTACCAAACTGGGAATTGAAAACCATGCCAGAAGAGGTTGAGAGGGCCATACATCATTGAAACCACTAAGAAAGCAGTAATGAGGATGGTCATGACGCGAACTTGCCAGCGGATTGTCCGTGAGGTAATGAAGAACCAGAACAAAATTAACGGTAAACTTCCAACGAAAATGTTGGGTAAACCAGTAGGCATTTGATCAAAGTTAAACGTGCCGACAAAGAATTTCCCTAAAATGTCAGGGGGGAAATAGTCAAAACGCCATTTGAGATTATCAAGCATGTATTGGCTTTTACTATTCATCAAGGTATAGGCAGTTGGTAGCCAAGTGACACATGATAACCCAATACTGATAATGACCCCAAAGGCAAATTTACCGAGCATGTTGAAACGTTCGTGCCATGGATAAGGTTCCCAAAAGAGGCGCCAAAGAATATAAAGGACTAGGAAGACCCCAATCATGTAAGCCATGTAATAGTTAATCATCATGATGGCGGTCAGTGGCAGAATAAATAACCAAATGCTACGACCATCTAGGATCTTTTCTAGGCCAAGGATGATTAATGGGAGCAAAATGGCTGCATCGAGCCACAGCAAATTTAATTGATTGGCGACTAGCCAGCCCATAAAAGTATAACTTGTTCCAAAGACGGGCAGGCTATAGCCTTTTTGCCAGTTCATTTTGTGAATGGCAAAAGCGAATGACCAACTGGCTAAACCATATTTTAAGACGGTAAGTAATAAAATACCGGCAGGTAGGTGGACATTATCAAAAAATAGCAGAATAAAGTTTAAAGGGCTAAAAAGGTAATAGGCCCAATCACCGAATGTTTCACCACCAAGCCCTTTTGAAAAACTATAAAAGAGCTGACTTGGATCATGCGTGAGAATCGTTTTAAAGGCGGCAAAAAAATCGATATATTGTTGACCGAGATCGACAGTTAATAGCGTGCTGCTACCAAACGGTGCCATGTGCCGGCTGGCAAAATAGACCGTCATAATTAGCACCGGCAACAAAAAGGCACCCCAAAGGGCGCGCGTATTTTTTTGCCATTTTAAGGGATTGAAAATGTTTGACATGCGTAAACTCCAATTTAATTATGTTACTTCTATTAAAACACATTTATAATTATCGTACCTAAACTTATTTTTAGCACGAGGTATGCTACAATGGTAAAAGTTATTCGATTAAAAAAGGGGTCAAATTATGCAAGCACCAAAACGACGTGGTGGACGTGGTAAGTCATCATCAATGTCACGCATCCCTGCCCGTCTAAATGTACTGCTCGGTATTGTAATTCTTATGCTCGGTGCCTTAGGTTGGCGACTAGGAACATTACAAATCGCGCAAGGTAAACAATTTAAGGCAGAAGTAAATAGTTCTGACTCAAGCATTGAGCAAGTCAATGTCCAGCGTGGAATTATCTATGATAGTACTGGAAAAGCGTTGGTAACCAATTCTGGTTCACAAGCCATTACCTACACGAAGCCAAAGAATGTCACAGAAGGTGATATGTATAAGGTTTCTAACGAAGTCGGTAAATATGTCAATGTGGATACAAAACAACTATCTGACACGAATATTATCAAATATTATATTCAAGATCCAAAACGTGCAGCCGATTTAGCCAAGCTAGCACATATCGACAGTGCACCAGGCACTGATGCTTATGTCTCACAATTAACAAAGTATGCTAAGCAAAACCAAAATCAAATTCAATTAAGTGCAGAACAAAAAAATGCTGCAATGATTTTTCAAAAAATGGAAAATGCCTATGCACTTTCAACGGTTTATTTGAAGGATAAGGGTGTCACGCAAGGTGAAATTGCGGATATCGGTGAACGTCAATCAAAGATGCCAGGTGTGGCTGTTGGTATTTACTATCAACGTGAAGGTTCAAAGAACGCCGATGATTCACTAGCTAGTTTGGTGGGTGGCGTTTCAAAGTCTGGTTTGCCAGAAGATCAAGTGAACTCATTGCTCCAAGAAGGTTATTCACGTGATGATACGGTTGGAATCTCTGGTCTTGAAAAGCAATATGAAGATACACTAAAGGGAACCAAGCGCCGCGTTGAAATCAACGTTAACCAACAAGGGGATACAACGCAAAAGGTTTTGTATGGCGGTAAAGCTGGTTCTGATTTGCGTTTAACGGTGAATGCAAAATTCCAAAAAGATGTGCAAGAAATCCTAAAGAGTCAAATTCCAGGTGGGTTGACGCAAGGTGCTTATGCGGTGGTTATGAATCCAAAGACCGGTGGTGTCTATGCCATGGGTGGGGTTAACCGTATGAATGACGGAAAGCTCCAGGATGATGCCCTTTCAACGATTAACCGTGCGGAAGTTGTCGGATCTGTTGTTAAGCCCGCGATGATTACAAACGGTTTGTTGCATGGAACGATTACGCCAGAAAACAATACGATTGTCGATCAACCAATTCGTGTGGCTGGAACCTCAGTTAAGGCGTCATACTTCAATCCAACTGGTGCGCAGTCAATTCCTTTGACGGCTTCAGATGCGCTTGAAGTTTCATCTAACTCGTACGTGATGCAGTTGATGTTGAAGATGGCGGGTCAACCATACCATGCTGGTATGTCATTGAACGGTGTTAACACCAATATCTTCCAAACGATGCGTGAAGGATTTAATCGTTTTGGTCTGGGTGTTAAAACTGGGATTGATTTGCCTGGTGAAACGGCAGGGTTGCGTGGAGATACTGACCGTAGTCACATTGGTAATGCTTTGGATGAAACATTCGGACAGTATGATACGTACACAACGATGCAATTAGCTCAATACGTATCGACAATTGCCAACGGCGGCTATCGTATGAAACCACATGTTGTGCAATCAATTAATGAACGTGGTGATAAGTCGAAGGTCATGCAAACTGAAACAACGATTTCACCAAAGTCGCTTGGTTCAGTTGGCTGGACACCAGCCCAACGTCAAGTGATTTGGGATGGAATGGATAAGGTGGTTAATGGTACAAGTCCATTCGTTACTGGTAAGAAATTGCAAGATTTGAAGCCAGGTGTTTATGCGAAGACTGGTACTGCTGAAACCTTTACCAATGGTCAATCAACCGTGACATCTTCATTGATTGCGTTTGCACCAAATGCAGATGTTGCCATGGCGATTGTTGTGCCAGGTGTTTCTCAAAGTGCTGAATTAGTCAATATTCCAATTGCAAAAGAAATTTACAAAGCATACTGGAAAGATGTTGAAAGTCCAAAGAACTTCCAAAATAATACCGCAAATTAATATGTGTTAAACTGAGTCATGTACATGACTCAGTTTTTTTATTAAGGAAAATAAAGATGGTAGATAAGTCGAAATATAGAGCAAAAGCATTAATCAAGTTGGCATCGCTATCGGACCAAGCACGGGCCTGGTATTTACAAAAAATGGTACAACAGGTAACGGTGCTACCTGAATGGCGCAATGCACAGGTGGTGGCATTGACCTTAGCTCAAGCAGATGAGTTGCCAACCGAATTATTGATTCAAACCGCGCTCTTGCAAGGCAAAACGGTATTGTTACCAAAGGTGCAACTCAATTACCAGATGGACTTTATTCCGGTTGATATAGAAACAAAGTATGCTCGCCATAAATTTGGCATGTTAGAACCCATTGGTCAGCCTTTTACTGAGCTAGATAAAATTGATTTTGTGCTCGTGCCAGGCTTAGCGTTCTCCGAAGACGGGCAAAGACTTGGGTTTGGTGGCGGTTACTATGATCGCTGGTTGCCAAAGGTAACGGCCCCAAAAGTTGCAGTGACGTTAGCTGAAAATTATTACCCACAAGCCCAATGGCCGGTTGAATCAACCGATTATCGATTAGATCAAATTATTGTATTGGATGGTTATCATGAAAAATAAAGAAGGCTGGCGGGCACGGATTCAAGCACGCCCAATGACCTGGTTCTTAACGCTCTTAATGATTGTTATTTTTTTAATTGAAATGTTGCTCTCGAAAAGTATTCAAATAAAGTCACTCGTGCTTTATCAAATGGGGGCAACCTATCCCCCCAGTATTATCGATGGACAATGGTGGCGTTTGATCACCGCAGGCTTTTTACATGGGTCACCGTTGCATCTCATTGGAAACATGGTTGTCTTTGTCTGGTTAGGGGAAGTGATTGAAGGTGTGCTGGGCAGTTTGGCTGTTGGCGTCCTATTCTTGAATAGTGTGATTGCGGGGAACTTGCTCTCGCTCTGGGTTGATCCTTGGCAAACATTAAGTGTTGGCGCCTCTGGGGGAATCTTTGGGTTCTTTGCTGCGTTTATTGTCTTTTGGCTCTTAGCGCGACAACCTGATCAATGGCAGGAGCAAGCTAAAAGTATGGCCGTCATGTTTGTGCTGATGATTATTTTAAGCCTGATGACGCCCTCTGTGAGTGTTTCAGGGCATGTTGGTGGATTTATCGGTGGCTTACTCTTGACGGCCGGAGTGATGTGGCGACGCCCCTTACAGCGTATCTTTAAGATAAAGCTTTGGGGCATTTGCTTAAGTTGGTTAATCACAATCAGTATTTACGGTACGGTCGTGATGTTGAGTTTACAACGATGGGGAGGCTGAAATGCATAACTTTTTAGATGTTTTAAATCTACTCAAGAAATACGATATTTATATTCACGTTGGTAAGCGTCTCTGGGATATTGAATTAGCTGCAATTGAAATTGATAATCTATATCGAGCTAAGTTAATTACGCCGAAAGAATATGCGCAAATTAAGTTAGTTTTGACGCACGAACATGAAGCCGAAGCCCGTCGTGAGCAGGAACAAGAAAATAACTAAAAAAAATAAAAATAGGTGTTTTTTTTGCCGGACGAATACGATATAATAATATTTGAAAGAAAAAGAAAACGTTTACAAAAATGTTTTCTTAGTAAAATAACTAAACAAAAAATATATTGGAGACGACAATAATGGCTAAAGATAAGTTAATCGGTGTTGATTTAGGTGGAACAACAATTAAGTTTGCAATTTTGACCAGTGAAGGTGAAATTCAACAAAAATGGTCAATTCGTACAAATATCTTAGATGAAGGGTCACACATTGTACCTGACATTATTGATTCAATTAACCATCACTTGGATCTTTTCCAACTTTCACGCGAACGTGTGATTGGAATTGGAATGGGAACTCCAGGAACGATTGATTTTGAAAATGGAACAGTTCGTTCAGCTTACAACTTGAACTGGAATGGTGAACAAGATGTTCGCGCCCAACTTGAAGTTGGTACTGGTTTCCCAGTGACATTGGATAACGATGCGAACTGTGCTGCCCTTGGTGAACAATGGCGTGGTGCCGGAGATAACGAACCAAACGTTGACTTCATCACACTAGGAACTGGTGTTGGTGGAGGATTGGTGCTTGACGGTAAGCTTGTTCATGGTGCTGCTGGTTCAGCCGGTGAAATCGGACACGTGATCGTTGAACCTGATGGTTACCAATGTACTTGTGGAAACAAGGGATGTTTGGAACAATATGCCTCAGCAACCGGTGTTGTGCACCTAGCACAAGACTTGGCTGAAGCTTATGTTGGAAGCGCCCGTTTGAAGGAAATGATCGACAATGGTGATGAAGTAACGTCAAAGATTGTCTTTGACCTTGCTAAGGAAGGTGACTTCCTTGCCAACGAAGTTGTTGATAAGGTTGGACACTACCTTGGATTGGCATGTGCTAACTTGGCTAACACATTGAACCCAACAAAGATTATCATCGGTGGTGGTGTTTCAGCCGCTGGTTCATTCTTGTTGGACCGTATCGATGCGAACTTCCAAAAGTTTGCCTTCAAGCCAACGCGTGATGTAACTGAATTGCGCTTAGCTGAATTAGGTAACGATGCTGGTGCTTACGGTGCAGCTTCAATTGCATTGCAAAGTAACCGGACAATTGCCTAAATTAAAAAGCCGGGAACGGCTTTTTTTTATGGTTGAAAACTAAATTTTTTTAAAAAATGGCGCAAAAAGCCGTTGTGACAAGCAAAAACTGGTAAAATTAAGTATTAAATCAAACGATATTTATACAAATGGAAAGGGGGAGCCAGCCCATGAATTTAATTTGGACAGTGTTGTTGACGATTTTGATTATCTGGGTCGCTTGGACAGCTGGAATGTGGCTTTGGACACGTTATGGTGCAAAATCTAGTGCGAAAGTATTAGACTCTAAGGATTTTGATGAGCAAAGTCGCGGTCACCAAATTTTTGATTTGCGTGATGCCGATTCATTTAAGGCCAAGCACGTACTTGGTGCGCGTAATGTGCCATATGCCATGTTGAAAGATAATCATGCTGCGATTCGTAAGGATCAACCGGTTTTCTTATATGACACAAATATGCAATACGCATCACGATTGGCACGAATCTTGAAGAAGGAAGGATATCATAATATTTATATCCTTAAGAATGGATTTGCGACTTATCACGGTCGTACCAAGTCAAATAATGTGAACTAAAAAAGAGATGCGATGATTTTAATCATCGCATCTCTTTATTTTTAACATTTTAATGATTAATAACGTGAACCGTGTGAGTGAGCAGCCTTACGAGCTGACTTCAATTCTGTGTTGTCAAACTTTGCTTGTTCTTCTTCCAAAGGTTCAATTTCAATCTTGTGGTAAGTGAATCCAGCAGCGGCAGCAGCAGCAATTGTTCCGGCGATTCCAGTAAGTAAACCAAATCCGAACTTCTTCATAATGGTTAATCCTCCTATTTATTGTTATTATTATTTTACCATACTTATACAGAAAATGAATTGTTCAAGATGATAGGAAGAGATTATGCAAAAATTAATTGTCATAGTGGGACCAACTGCTGTCGGTAAGACGGCTCTCTCCATTGCACTTGCTCAAGCAATTGATGGTGAAATTGTTTCCGGTGATTCCATGCAAGTTTACCAACAACTAAATATTGGGACCGCCAAGGCAACACCGGACGAACAAGCTGCTGTCCCACACCACATGCTTGATTTAGTCGCACCAACGGAACCTTATTCGGTGGCGCAATTCGTAGAACAGGCACGCCAGGAAATTGATGCCATAACACAAAAGGGGCATGTGCCAATTTTAGTCGGTGGTACAGGATTCTATGTGCAAGCCCTATTAGGTGATCGGCCTTTGGCGACGATTGATGAACAACCAGATCCTGAATTTGAGGCCAAATGGGATGCTGATGTCGCCCAAAATGGTGAGGAAAATTTACGAGCAGCGTTAAAGGCTGTTGATCCAATCAGCGCAGAACGTATTTTACCAGGTCAAATTCGACGGATGAAACGTGCGTTATTGATTAGTTTGCAGAGTGGGCAACCGTTCTCGAGTCTGCAACCTGAACCGGAACGAATTTATGATGCTAAGCTGATTGGTCTAAATACTGAACGTTCGGTTTTATATGATAGAATCAATCAACGTGTCGATATGATGGTACAAACGGGTCTTTTGGATGAAGCTGAGTTGGTCGCACAACTACCAGATTCGGCAACCGCAAAAAAAGCCATTGGCTATAAAGAGTTATTCCCATATTTAGCAGGTTACGTTGACTTAGAAGCGGCAACAGAAGCCTTAAAACAGGCTTCACGACGCTATGCCAAACGTCAATTAACGTGGTTTAATAATCAAATGCCAGACATTGAATGGCATGATTTAGTCCAAAATTCTGATGAAATCAAGACGGTTATCTCAGAAACACAAGACTTCGTGTCAGGTTAGCTGACATTTCATTTTAAATCTCTTTGCTAAAGTGGTATAGTAATGGCATAGGAGGTTTGATAGATGTCTGAGCGAGAATTAAAACGTGATTTGGCTATATTGCCAATCAGTGTAGTTCGTGAGTTAACAGGTCTGTCAGACCGCCAGATTCGTTATTATGATCAGCAAGATTTGATTGCACCGCAACGTGGAGCAGGTAAGCAGCGACGCTATTCGTTAAATGATATTGATCGTTTGATTGAAATAGCAGACTATATGGATGCCGGTTATACTGTAGCCGATATTCATGAAATGGATGCTAAAAAGCATCGTCAATCTGAAGAAAATCCCGATGCGCAAATGCGAAAAGTCTTTGCGGATGAACTTTTGCGAATTGGTCGTTTTGATAACAGTCGTCACTTTTAGAATTTCATAGAGGAGAATCTATTCATGCGTAAGCACTATACAAAAGAAACTATCCGACAACTAATTCAAGATGAAAATGTAGAATTTTTACGTCTACAATTTTCTGACGTTTTTGGAACCATCAAGAATGTTGAAGTGCCAATTTCTCAATTAGATAAGGTACTTGATAACAAGGTGATGTTTGACGGGTCATCAATTGAAGGCTTTGTACGAATTGAAGAATCAGATATGTACCTATATCCTGATTTGGATACATTTATGATTTTCCCATGGGCGACTGATTCACATGGTGGAAAGGTAGCACGTTTAATTTGTGATATTTACAATGTGGATCGCGAACCATTTATTGGTGACCCACGTAGTAACTTGAAGCGTGTCCTTAAAGACATGGAAAGCATGGGCTATTCTAATTTCAATCTTGGAACAGAACCAGAATTCTTCTTGTTCAAGATGGATGAAAATGGTAACCCAACAACAAAGTTGAACGATAAGGGTGGTTACTTTGACCTTGCCCCACTCGACATGGGTGAAAACACACGTCGTGAAATCGTTTTGGAAATGGAAAAGATGGGCTTTGAAGTTGAAGCAGCCCACCACGAAGTTGCACCAGGACAACACGAAGTTGACTTTAAGTATGCCGATGCTCTTGAAGCAGCTGACAACATTCAAACATTCAAGTTGATTGTTAAGACAATTGCCCGCAAGCACAACTTGTATGCAACATTCATGCCAAAGCCTGTTTCAGGAATTAATGGAAATGGTATGCACGTTAACATGTCACTGTTTAAGGATGGCCAAAACGTCTTCTTCGATGAAAATGGTGAAGAACAACTTTCAGATACTGCTTACCACTTCCTTGGTGGAATCTTGAAGCACGCCCAAAACTTTACTGCGGTTACAAACCCAACAGTCAACTCATACAAGCGTTTGACACCAGGATTTGAAGCACCAGTTTACATTGCTTGGTCAGGTTCAAACCGTTCACCAATGGTCCGCGTCCCCGCTTCACGTGGACAAAGCACACGTCTTGAATTACGTTCAGTTGACCCAACTGCAAACCCATACCTAGCCTTTGCAACGATTCTTGAATCTGGTTTGGACGGTATCGAACACAAGATGACACCAAATGACTCTGTTGACCAAAACATCTACCTTATGGATGAAACAGAACGTCGTAAGGCTGGAATCCGTGACTTGCCTGATACACTATTGGCAGCCGTTAATGATTTGGAAGGTGACGATGTTGTTAAGAAGGCGATGGGATCATACATGGCCCGTACCTTCATCGATGCAAAGCGTCTTGAATACGGATCATACCGTCAAGAAGTTTCACAATGGGAGTTGGATAACTACCTCGAACAATATTAAACATAAAAGTTTTCTAAATGTTTTAAAAAAAGCCCTTTATCTGCGTACAGATACGGGCTTTTTTTTTGTAACGCGGTATAGTAAAGGAGTAGTAGTATCCTAAACACACACTAAGAAAATTTGGAGGGACAAAAACATGGAAAATATGCCCTACATTCAGACGGAAATTCCGGATAATGAAAACGTATTAAATAACAAACTAAGCGCAAAGGTGAAGTATGTTGAAGATGTCACCACTGCCCTAAACGAACATGATGATCGTCGCGTCTATGAATTAATTAATAGCAAAAAGTATAATGAATTGATTCGCGGGGTCGAACATGCTGATGATAATCGCTCATTGGCAAGTTTGGTAGCTGACTTACAACCTGACTTGAGTCATCATTTGGCAGAGCGATTGATTCAATATCTTGCCGAAGCGTTCCCATTCTTTTACTACCAAGAAAGTGCCTTGGGTGTATTTGAATTATACTTTGGTAACTGGTGGGACCGTGCTTATTTTGGACGTTTAGATCCAATTAATGTCCAATTCAAGTTCAAGCAAGAAGAATACCAAAAGTTGGTTGAATCAGTGCGCCTAGCAGCTAAGGGGCAACGTTACCATTCAGCTGCAATTGATGAATTGACGAAGACGAATGAAGAATTACAACAACTTGTTGAAAAACAAGGTGAACGTAATACACAACGTCAAAGTCTTGAAAATCAATTGGATCACTTGGATGAAAAGGGGGGGTTCTTCAATCGCCCTTCAACCGAAGAACGCGACGAATTAAAGGCACAATTGGCAATGTTGGATGATGAAGATGAGCAAGCCGAAACAGTGCCAGACCAAATCGAAAAGAATAATGCAACGATTTTAGCTTATTCAAAAGAAGATACCATTTTGATTTATGAGCAACGTGCGATTAATGAAAAATTTGGTTCGTTTGATCAATTTGAAGTTGCAGCAAAGGCGCTTTACGTGGATTACGTTAAGCAACTAGCTGCTGCTGCGGAGGGAGGTCAAGCTGATGCCTAATCAATTACAAAATCGAGTTAAAAATTATGTTGGATTGCTAGATCAAAATATTCAAGCAATTCAAAATGAACTCAATCAAACGCAACAATTAGTTGAAAGTACTGAACCCGGAACAGTGCATTTGATGGCTGAATCATTGACACAAGCAAACTTAGATACGGCTTGGGTCCAAGTACCCCGTCAATATAGCCATGCGGACTATTTCTTAATTGCGATGGATCGTTTCATGCAATTAGATGGTGTCACTGGTTATAGCATTTTATTGCCTGTTGAAAAGGAAACGGTCACTTTGGTGATGACCGACTTGAACGTACCAGCCGCATTTGCCTTTGAAGAAAACAAAGATCAAAATGGTGGAGCCTATTTTGTTGAGTTAGCAACGGGTGAGCGCTTGTTCTACTGGTCACTTGAACGTAAGCAAATTCAATTCAATGCACGTGGCATTATTGATTTGTTAGTTGGTAACTTTGCCAAGCAACATGTGACCGTGGAACAAAACCAAATTATCGCAACGATGTTGACGGAATTTGGTCGCTACATGGAACGGGTTTTCAACTACAGTGTTGATTTCAATCTGTTGGAAACACGTGATGATTACGTTTACCAATTAATTCAACATGCTGAACCACAAGGAATGTTGGATAAGCTCTTCGTTTTGTCAGCCGACACTAACTATTTCCTACAAGGTATTCCAAATGGTGCAGGAGTCATGTTGGATGATAATACTGAAGTGCGTATTTTCTTCGTAAATGATGCAAATGCGCTGGGTGCACAACGTTGGCATTTCCAAGTAATTGACGGACGTGACCAATATTCTTGGTTAGATGTTTTGTTGAAGTACGATTTCATTGCGAACTGGTACCTTTCAGAAACGAATACACTTGAAGTTAGCTATGATCAATTGGTCTTTGCGGTTCAAAAGACGCAACCAGTTGATATTCAATCAATCTTTACAGCAGAGCAAGGCACAACACCTATGCTAGATGAAGAGGTTGTTGCTGCTAAGCAAGCCGCCGAAGCACAAGCTAAGGAGGCCGCTGAAAAGGCTGAACGTGAAGCCCAGGCAGCAGCAGAAAAAGCTGAACAAGAAGCGCAAGCCGCAGCTGAACAAGCCGCAGCTGAACAAGCTGAAGCTGAGGCAAAGGCAGCTGCTGAACAAGTTGAAACAACAGATCCTGAGGTGCCGGTGGTCGAGCCTGTGGACGACACTTTAGAACCAACTGAAGTCACGTCTGAAACGACTACGACTGAAGCGGCTGTGGAGAGCTCTGTAGCGCCTGTTGCTGAATCAAGTGCTTCAACGAGTGGTAAGACATTTGAAGAAGAAATTGGAGAAGCACTTAACTCTTCAAATAATACACCGGAAGGATAGGCGGCAATGTTACTAGATTTTGCGAGTTACTTACGTGATACGAAAGCCATGTTTGGCGAGGTTAGCGGTAATTGGGAGCGTCCCATTAAACGGGATGATATGTTACTAAATGATTATCTTAATTTGGATATGTCATTGAGTAATTTAATCGCAGCAACCCATACAACAAATGCCAATGTCCCTGAGCCAGTCCCTGGGGTTCCAGCGACTGAAACAGTGGATTTGTATGCGCAAGCGCTAGTTCAATTCCTGTGTGTCAGTTTGAAGCAAGATTTGACGCATTTGATGGTTTTAGAAGATGAGGATTTGGATGCGTTTAAACGTTTCCCACAGCGTTATCTTTTACATCAATTTGCGGGCATTAAAACGATGTTATCAAACAGTTACCACCAAAAGCGTCAAGACGATTTCTCACATGCTTGGCGTTCTTTCTTAAAGCTAGGGTTGAATGAATTATCCCTAGAACCAGCCGCAATTGATGCGGCTGTGCACAAAATTGTGACGCCTGAGAATTAGCTTGCACCAAGCTAATTTTAGCCTTACAATAGTTAGATAGTTGCTTTATGCAAGCTATCTTGCTGGATCTATAGCATAACTGGATAATGCACTCGGTTTCTACCCGAGCGACTGTGGGTTCGAGTCCCACTGGATCCATACTATAAAGCCGTCATCTCATTCGGATGACGGCTTTATTTATTGCAGTGATCCTAATGGCAAAAAGAAAAACGACCATTCAATAGAATAGTCGTTAAACACATTAATACTCAACACTTACGGTGCTAGGTAGTTGCAGCTACCTAACGGTTTTTATGTGTCTAATTTTCTGACGTATAATGGTTTTTTGCCAACCATAGCACACAATTGGAATTGGTTAGGCTTAACGAAAATGACAAAACAAACCACGATAAACTTAAGGAATGGCAACAATTTCAACGTCTTGATTGTTGTAAAGGTGGTAAGACTATTCATAGTGATGATCACAAGTCGTTTGAGGGATACTTAGTTGTGTCTCGTGAATCCATAATTTAAAGCAATGATTAAGCTGTTCGTTATATATATATAGATAAAACATATAAGAATAATAAGTTAACATTCCGTTGCAGATGATTGGGATTTTTTAAGAATGAAAGCAAAAGATATTTGTATATCTCTGCAATGCATCAAATGCTGGAAAGAGATTTCGGGTTCATCGTGATTGGGTGAAAGGGGGGACTTAATGAAAAAAACCAGAACAGGTAAAAAAAATAATCAACCCATTCTGGGTGGTGTTTTAGCCTTGTTGGCGCTTTTTATTGGTGTCCCTTTCATCATATTGATGACGCTGGCGATGATGTTTGGATTAGCAATTCATTTTGAATCTGTCAAGACACCTTATTCCTATGTTCAAATCAACGAACCTGGTACTAGAGTATTTAAAGAGGATGATCCAATGTATAAAGTTGTTTCATATGATAAGATGGGCAAAGAGGTTGGCCTAGCAGAATTTACAGAAAAAAAGGATATTCCGCTAGGCACATGGCTGAAAATGAAGAATATGGGAGATCCCTTTCCACCTTACGACATGAGCGTGATACCCGAGTCAGAAGTTCCTGATCAGGCAAAAATAGCTAATAAACGGCGTCAAAAGGAAATTGAATCAGACGAATAATCTATTGTGGCGTATCCCCGCAATATGGGTGAGGAAACTGTATTCTGTTTAATCATGACTCAAATAAACAGAATGGACGAAGGATATCGTAAGAGGATGACACATGCAAAAAAAGAAAGTTGGGAAAAAGGTAACGCGGAAAAAAACGACTCACATGGTGAATTTAAGAAACCGCATTAGTCGTTTAAAAATGGGGAGGCTGAAAAATCCAAAACATGCAAAAAAAGAGCATGCAAAGAATAATGAGACCGCTGTAAATCGGATGCATCACCCAAGTCTCATTTTTCGAAAAATCTGGAAAGGAGTATTGCTTCTGATGATAGCCATTGGTGTTTTAACGGCACCGCTTATGATGCTGGTACCAGTAGTGTTAATCATCAACCAAATTGAAATGAGTTATACACCGTATTCATATGTTCAAATTAGTAGTAAGGGATTTGATGAAGTTTCTCACGTATATACACTTAATACGTTTGATAAAAATGGTGCTCCGGCTGCAGTTGGAGAATATGGGTCAGACGAAGCAATTCCTATTGGAACATGGCTGAAAGTGAAAGTGACCGGTTATCATGCAACGCCGGCATATTTAAAAGAAATTCCTGAGTCGGAGGTTCCTAAACCTGCTATTGCAGCTAATAAACAGCGACAAAAAGAGACCAAAGAAAATGGGGGAGTGGACTACGATTAAGGTGCGCGTACAAAGGCAATGAAAATGTTTAAGTCGACTGATATCCGACAAGCAAGGCTAGATAGAGTCTATCCGCCATTTGAACAGAATTTAAATTGGACAGCAATACCCGCCCAACGTTGACAGATGCAATATTATCAAGAAATTTTGGCCTGAAATTTGATTGATTAGCTTCACAAGGGTAGATAGTTTACGGTTTTAAACACCAAATTTGGAAATTTGCGCTAATTTAAAATAAGGGTTAAACCTGCTGAACTGGGCTTTAGTCTATAGAAAAATTCACGTATAACTAGAGACGTCTCAAAATTGGCAAAACATAGGTGAAGCCAGTTCCCATGACGCAGGACTATGAATGGGAGGTCGTCGACTATGCAGAAACAAATAATTTTCGGTATTACAGTGTAACATCGATTATTGAGTCAGATTTTGGGCTGACTTTTTGGTTGTTCCAAGCGCTGATGTTGCCAAAACTCATACGAGAAATGACCAATGCATATGTTGCCATTAAACGGGTGAACTTTGAGACAAAAGAAAAACGCCACTGTGAGTCACAGTAGCGTTTTTTATTTAGCTTAGAGTTCGTCGTGTGCATCATCTAATGAAGCACTAATTGATGCAGAAATTGAGGCGCTCGTTGATGCGAAGTCGGTACTTGTTGCAGCAACTTCAGAGGTAACGGCTGACGCGATGACGTCATCTGGCTGAACAAGTATTGTTGCTGGGTCAACCGAATAGGCGGCAGCACCGTATGTTGTGTCATCTTGTTGGAAAGTTGTCGCTTCAGTACGACGATGATCAAGCAGATGTTGTGCAGTTGTGCGCTCGACTTCGGCTTCATCATCTCGTTGCCAACCGGGAATCAAACACAGGTCAACGAACATCCAAATATACGTGACGAAAATACCCAATCCAAAAGTTAAAAATGGGATTAATGTCATAGCTACGGCAGTTCCAGTTTTACCGCGATAATAGCGGTGGGCACCAAAACAGCCAAAGGTAACGGCAAGAATGTAAGTTGCAGCTTCGCTTTTTGTCCGGCGAGCAACTTCAGCATCAACAAGGGTTTGTTCAGGGACAGTTAGTTGGCGTAATAATTCGTTATTCATAGTAGCTCCTAATATGAGTGAGTTTAAAAAGATTATTTACTAAAATTATATCATGTTAATGATAAAAATATTAGAAATCAGCAACTTATCCGAATGGGTTTGGTATAATGAAAAGAACAAAGGAAGTAAACATGAAATTTGATATTAAAAAAACGATTGGCTATCATGCCACGAAGAAACCACAAATATTTGAACGTCCCGGGTACCGCTGTCTTTGCATTGATGGTGCGGGCGATCCCAATGGTTCTGACTTTTCTATTAATATTCAGGCAATGTATGCGTGTGCTTATGGTTTAAAAATGGGGTACAAAAAATCGGGGATAAACGCACAAGCCTATGATGACTATGTTGTGCCACCATTGCAGGGGTATTGGACCATTAGTGAAGCTGCCCAACAGAGGGGGACTTGGACGAAAGCAGACTTAGTGTATCGGTTAGAAATTGTGATTCCGGATTTTGTGCCTGATGCATTTATTCATGAGACTTTGGAAGCAACGCAATCAGCAAAAGCGGACATTGCACGTATTAACCAAGTTTATCTTGGCGCAATTGCACCGGCAAATGTTTGCCATATCTTGCATGTCGGACCATACGATGAAGAACAGGCTAGTTTTGATCAGATGCAGGCTTACCTTGACGCCCAGGGGGCGATGCGAACAAGTCAAAATCATCGAGAGATATATTTGAGTGATGCCCGCCGAACTGCACCGGAAAAGTTGAAGACAATTTTGGAAGTGACGATAACGGAGGAGTCCTAATATGGATATTGGCATTTTGTTGATTTTAATCATCGTGGGCGTGATTTGTGTCATGTATGGTGTACAAGGTCATAGTTCGATGCGCAATCGGACCATTCTCACCGTGATTGGGCTAGCATGTTTGGCTGGATCAGCTTTGTACTGTGCGTTAAACATAAGTTAGGGGGAGTGTGAATGATGCATGATGATTATATTCATTGCCTCCGCGAGCACGTTGGGCAGCAACCGATTATCCTAAATTTTGCAGGTGGCATTCTAACGAATCCACAAGGAGAGGTCCTGTTGCAACATCGCACTGATTTTGATGCCTGGGGATTACCTGGTGGGGCATTAGAGCTTGGCGAAAGTCAGGTAGAAGCTTGTCAGCGTGAATTTAAAGAAGAAACTGGCTTGGATGTGCAAGTGACGCAACTATTAGGTAGCTTATCAAAAGCGATGCAACGTTATCCGAATGGGGATGCGGCACAGTGTATCGTGACTTTTTTCAAGGTTGAAGAGATAAGTGGTGCGCTTCAAGCAGGTAATGCTGAAACGAGCGAGTTAGCTTATTTTTCCTTGGAGGAGCTCCCTGAAATTTTTAGCCCGCAGCATCAAGCTGTCTTGGATTACTATCGGCAGGGGCAATTCCCTTTTTATGATTAAGGAAGGCGAGTACGGATATAATGACATTACAAGGATTAAATTTTTGGGCGATTTTGGCCGTTTGGGTGATTGAAATGGTCATTGGGTCAATTTGGAATTCACCGCTTGGGTTTCAAAAATTCTGGTTGCGCCAAACGGGAATTGATATTACGAAATTACCCACGGCGCAATCAAATCGCGCCATGCTGGGAGTCACAATCGGAACGTTGATTCAAGTTTTGGTCTTGGCGGTTCTGTTAAATGCCATGGGCGTAACCAGCGTGATGACCGCAATCGGAGTGGCTTGCTTACTTTGGATTGGCTTTGCCGCCAGTTCATCGATTGGACCAACGTTATTTGCAAAACAGTCATGGACATTTTTAGCAGTAAATACAGGATTATATCTAATCTTATACATTGTGGGGGCAATTATCCTCACAGTGTGGCACTAATAAAGGAGCAATAAATGATGTTTAGTTCAATGCGTGTGATGTTATATGTGGATGATGTAGTCGCTATTAGTGATTTTTGGCAGCAGTACGCCAAGGCTGAAGTTGTTGAAACGAACAGCTTGCCCGATGGATTCCAAAATATTGTGCTCCAAGTTGGGAAGCAAACGCAATTGAGCTTGTTTGATAAGAAGTTTATTGAAAAGTATTCACCTGAGGTTTTGGGAAACACACCATCATTGATGCTGTTTAGTGAAGACTTTGAAACTTTGCACGAAGCAATTCCCGGTGCCCTTGATGTGATGGAAAATAACGGACAACAAACATTCGCCTTTCCTGACCCAGAAGGCAACTATTTCGTCATTGCCAAAGCATAATTTTGGGAATACCTTTGATGAAATTTTGCATCAACAACAGATACAACAATTAAAAAGAAAATGAGGTAGGCAACGTATGATTCCTTGGAAACCAAGTAAAACGGATTATTTAGCGGACTTAGATTACTTACGTGAACAAGCATTATTTAAAAAAAGGGTAGCCTTAAGTTCAAAGCAAAGGCAGGTCTTGATGCTAAGCCAGGTTACAACGATCCAATTATGGCGAAGTGGAAGACTGATAATTCTGGGCCGTTCACACCTGCTTCGGAACGAACAGACGAATTTAAGCTCGAAGACCCAACAGACTATGACAAAATCGGGCTACACATGCGTTCAACCATGGGTAGCGAATCAGTCGATATTTCAGAGGGTATCAACACACAACGTGTTGTGACAGATGCGGGAACGATTTTGTACGTCTATACGCCTGAAACGTTAGACGCGAACCTAACACCAATCGTCTTTTACCACGGTGGTGGCTGGGTTGGTGGTGCGCCCCTTGTGCCCCAGAATTTTCTTAAGCACCTAGCTCAAATCAGCCAGCGAACGGTTATCAATGTTGACTATGCTTTGGCGCCTGAGAAAAAGGGAAAATGGGCAGTGGAAGAGTGCTACGCCGTGCTAGCGTGGTTGACGACTGATGCAGCCGACTTTGTTTCAAGTAAGCAATTCATCATTGGTGGTGACAGTGCGGGAGCTAACTTAGTTGGTGCCGTGAGTTATTTGAATGCCAAAAATAATACCCACTATGTTGAAAAGCAATTCATGTTCTACCCAGTTTTGACGATGGATGTCGATCAAACAAAGGACATTACCTGGGATATCGATCGTTTTGGGGTCGAGGATGCTGACATTAAGGCCAGCCTCAGCCAACAAATCACAGAGATTCCACAAGGTTTGCCAGTGATGCAACACATTTACGCAGGCGGAGAAGACGTCCAAAATCCTATCTTCTCACCATTGATGATGGATGATGCCATGACGGCGAAAATGCCTAAGACGTTGGTGGTAACGGATCAATTTGATTTACTACGGCCACAAGGTGAGTATTATGCGGACAAGTTGGCGCAGGTTGGCGTTGATGCCACATTGATTACTTACTTGGGTCAAGAGCATGCCTTTTTGGATAAGTATGGCTTATTACCACAAGGTGAAGATGCCACGCACGAAGTGAACGAATGGTTACTATCAAAATAAATAACGAACAAGATAGCGCAGATGCTATCTTTTTTAATCTGATCGGAGTAAAGGATGCCAGAAACAATTCAACTGATTAATGCACACGAAAATAATTTAAAAAATATTTCTCTTGAAATCCCTAAAAATAAAATCACCATTTTTACAGGTGTTTCTGGGTCCGGAAAATCATCGATCGTCTTTGATACGATCGCGCAAGAATCGGGCCGCCAAATGAATGAAACGTATTCGGGGATTGTACGGACTTTTTTACCAAAGTATAAGCGTCCAGCGATTGATGACATTAAGGGACTTTCACCGGTGATTATCGTTAACCAAAAGCCAATGGGGGGAAATGCGCGCTCAACTCTGGGAACAACGACTGACATCAATTCCCTTTTCCGAATTTTGTTTTCGCGGTTCGCGACCCCGCATTTAGGGGATTACGCTAACCTGTTTTCATTTAACGACCCGCAGGGGATGTGTCCAACATGTGAGGGACTCGGCCGTATTATTACGCTGAACATTGATGCAGCATTTGATCGGACGAAGTCTTTGAATGAGGGACCTTTCATTTATCCTGGTTACAAAGTGGATAGTATGCAGTGGCGGACATATGCGGAGTCTGGTTTCTTTGATAACGACAAGCCTTTGCAGGATTACACTGATGCGGAATGGCATCAATTCTTGTATGGTGAGCCAACGAAGGTTGAAATCACATACAAGAAGTCAAAATTAGAAGTGACATATGAAGGTTTCGTGAACCATTTTATCCGCACACAAGTGAAGACGGACAAGGAACAAACCAAGACATCCGCCAAGATTATGGATGAGTTTAGTATTGCTGAAACGTGTCCTGATTGTGGTGGTAAGCGTTACAATAACCAAGTCCTTGAGGCAAAAATTGATGGCTATTCCATCTTTGATTTAACGGATATGGAATTGGACCAATTAACGATGGTTTTGGCTGATTTAAAGGTGCCAGAAGGTGCTGCCGGTTTAATTGATGGGATTAAAGAACGTGTCGACAATTTGATTGATATTGGCTTGGGCTATATGGCATTGACGCGTGAAACGAGTACCCTATCTGGTGGTGAGTCTCAACGCGTGAAGATGATCAAAAATCTTTCAAGCAGTTTAACCGATATGATTTATGTCTTCGATGAACCAAGTACCGGATTGCATCCAAAAGACGTGCATCGTATGAATGATTTATTGGCTGAAATTCGTGACATCGGGAACACTGTTTTGGTTGTGGAACATGATCCAGACGTGATTAAGATTGCAGATTATATCGTTGATGTTGGGCCACATGCCGGAGTGAACGGTGGGCAAGTCATGTATACCGGAAGTTATGCTGGTCTTTTGGAATCTGATACCTTAACGGGACGTTCATTGAAGTTGGCGTTACCATTTAAGGAGACCCCACGTCCAGCGGAAACCTTTATTCAAACGCAAAAGAGTTCGTTGCATAATTTGAAGGATGTGGCGTTAAGCGTGCCGGAAAAGACGCTGACGGTTTTGACAGGTGTGGCCGGGTCAGGGAAGAGTTCCTTGATTAAGGGGGTGTTCTTACCCGAGCATCCTGATGCGATTTATATTGATCAAAAGCCAATTCACACCAATAGTCGTTCAAATCCAGCGACCTATATGGATTTGATGACCCCATTGCGGAAGTTGTTCGCAACAGCGAATGATGTCGATTCAGGGTTGTTTAGTTATAACTCAAAGGGTGCTTGTACCGAATGTAATGGGACGGGAAAGTTGCAATTGAACCTGTCTTACATGGATCAAAATGATATTACGTGTCCACACTGTCATGGGAATCGTTTTGAGCCTGATGTGTTGCAATATACGTATAAAGATAAGAATATTGTGGACGTTATGGAGATGCCATTCGATGAGGCGTTGGATTACTTTGAAGCCAAGCCAATCTTGAAAAAGTGTCAGCAATTGGTTGATGTCGGATTAGGTTACTTAAGCTTGGGACAGAGACTAGATACCTTGTCTGGTGGTGAAGTGCAACGTCTGAAGTTGGCTAAGGAATTAGCTGGTAAGAACGGTATTTATGTTTTGGACGAACCTACGACTGGATTGCACATGTCTGATATTTCATTAATTTTGGATATTTTGAATCGCTTGGTGGATAACGGTAATACCGTTGTCGTGATTGAACACAATGTTGATGTGATTCGTCAAGCTGATTGGATGATTGATATGGGACCGGCTGGTGGAAATGCGGGTGGAGAAATTCTCTATACTGGAACACCAGAAGGTTCAGTTTCAGATGCAAAGTCAGTGACAGGACAATATTTATAAACAAAATAAAATGGTCGGAGACGTTGCTGTCTCCGACCATTTTTGTAATTATTTAGCTGATTTTTTCAAATCATTGAAAGCCTTATTGGCCGCTGCTGGGTCACTAGCAGCTTGACCGTTGGTCAATTCGTTCTTGATATCGTTTTCGATACCGTCGCTAAGCTTCTTCATTTGCTCAGCTTTTTTATCATCATCGATATCGCTACCCTCGATGTTCGTGAGCTTTTCATCGTAAGCTTCTTGTCGATCAGCAACCGTGTCGCGATCAAGCCGACCATCAGCTACGCCTTGCTTATCCATTGCCAATAGTTCCTCAACACGTGAGTATTGTGAAACCAAAGCTTCAGAGTTAGTTACAAAGGTGTCGCTGTCATCATTTGCGTCAGCATCATCTTCGTCTTCAAGTGAGTTGAAGTATTGGGCGACGCGTCCATCAGCCTTAACGGTAGTCTCTGGCACAAGTGACAAGTCCTTACCGTCAAGCATCTTTTCAATTGAATCATCGATTGACTTGTCGTAATTAGCAGCTGCGACGATCTTGACCTTGAATTTTTGATCAGTCTTGATTTTATCAGCATTTACAGCTAAATCAACGATTGAAACTGATGCTTTAAATTTACCGTTCTCAACAGTTGCGTAGCCATCATTCTTAGTGTTTAGGGCTGCGTTTGAGTTCGTTTCCAAACTTGCCTTATCTGTTGGGGCAACTAAGACAACGGAATCATCAGGGGCGTTAGTTTTTCCCTTAATGATGATGTCGCCCTGGTTATTTGAATCTGTCTTAATATCAGTAGCTTCGTACATTGTGTAGGTGTCTTTATCAACTTTCGCCGAACTTGGACGTTGGATTTGACCAGCCGTCATGTTCTTTGAGGCCGTCGAAATGGCCCAGAAAGCCAAGCCAAAAATGACAATGACACTGACAATTATAATGGCGATTGGGACGTAAATGGGTTGTTGCTTCTTAGGGGTAGGGTTGGGGGTGCTCATAATGGGCGCTCTCTTTCTATTAATAACAATTATTGCTCAAATCTTTTTTGAATCGCTTTCGTCAAACGCTTACGTGCGTGCGTGTCCATCTGCATGTAGACGTTTTCCGGCAGCTGTGACCTTTGGGCACTCGTCAAGTGTTCTTGACGTAGCGCATTTTTCAGCGCGAATAACACATCATCTTGGTTATCAACGACCGGACCAACGATATCGTGTGGATCAATCTCAAAATGACGATTTTCAACAAGTTCATCAAATTGGTAATAAATGACTGGCCGGTTTTGCAAGGCAAAGTCAAAGCTGACACTTGAGTAGTCAGTAATCATCACCTGGTTACCACGGAGTAACTCTTGCACGTTATTGTGTGCTTTATCAATAATCTTAACGAAATCAGAACTGAATAAGTGCGCATATTGTTGCATGGCCGGGTGCAAAACAAATGAAATATGAAGATGCTTCCTGCGGGCCATCTGCTTTAGTTCAGGGCTGTTGATTAAAGCCATATATGTTTTAAAGAATAAGCTATCTTCAAATTCTTCATCAGTCGCGTCAATTAACTTGCGTCGACGGGTTGGCATAATCAAAACATGTTTACGAGCTTTGAAACTAGACCACATTTTATTCCGAAGTAATGCATCAAAACGTGGGAGTCCGGTCAGTAAGATTTGAGGTTCAGTATACCCAAATTCTTCCTCAACGAAATCAACTTCACGTTTTGAACTCACGACAATTTGTTCGTTGGCGTCAGGCTTTTGCGTAATACGTTGCGCCTTTAGTCCGGCAATCCCGTGTTGCAAATCAATCTTCTTCGTCATCGTAATCTTTTCCAGCAAATAATCAGATTTGAACGGTGCCAAATTAGCTGAGTTATGCGTGTGCAAGAAGAGATCTGTCTCCAAGAAGATTTCCAGATGACGTGGGCTTTGGAAATCAAGAATCTGATCCGGATAGTTGGCGATGTTCTCCTTTTCAGAAGAATCAGCGCGGATCACATAATAGGTATCAAATTCTTTGGCGTGGTACTTATTCAAGTAATTGAACATCACACTTCCATTATCATGAGCTTGACCAATGACTTCACCGATTAAAATAATCGGGCGCGGGTTAGCGTTGTCGATAGGCACAGTTGGAAACTTTGATTGGTAGGCCTTCAATTGCAGATATAAGTTCTCAGGAATATAACTCGCCGCATAACTCAATTGTGTGTTTTGAAGCAGGTTAGGTTGAATTAACAAAGTCGTTGATTGATTGCACTTAAGATATAATTCATCAGAAGTGACATCCGTCTCAACCAAAAGGCGTTGTGGAACAGGTTGAATGTCCTGCTTATCTTGTTCGATTTCAAGCCAGAAGGCATAATCAGTGGTTTGGGCATCAACTTGGTTTGATGGCGTGAAGTTAAATGTTTGGGCCAAATCAATTGGTGAGAATTCTGCGACGACACGGCTCTTGAAGAGGCTTTGCCCCATATCAAATGTGCTCGTCATGACACTTTGAATCCGTTCAACCTGTTGTGTATCATCTTGACCAACTAAAATATTGATATCAGATGGTTCAACTGAGGTTGAGTACACATCAAGCGTGACTTCAATCTTGTTATCCTTTTGAACAAAATTAACGAGGTTAGTATTGCGGTAAAGAGGTAAACCAGATGGTTGGTTATTAATGGTGAAACACATCTGTCCTTGCACATCCATAAAGAGGTACACCTTCTCACGACCAACGGTCGCAGTGAGGCGATTCTCAGGGATGAAATAGTTCTCGACACTAAAATCTATCGGCTCCGGTTGTGCAGGTGACCCATAGATTAAGCGTGCTTGTGCCAAATTTTCTGACTTCAAAAAATTAAGCACTTGTTCATCGGTGATGGTGTAGGTGTGCGCACCTTCATCAGAAAAATAAGTGTCAGAATTTACGCCTTCAATCCGCAAACTGGGTAAGACCATTTCGCTGGAGATGATAAATTTTCCTTCGGCATAGTGGGCTTTAATAAATGTGGCCATGTATGTGCACGTCCTTCCGTATAGATTTGTATGTTTACATTTATTGTACAATTTAAGTTTCAAATTATAAATAAAATGACAGCAGGCTTAAGGGTTCATTAATTTATTCATGAGGGAACATATGAAATCAGTATGGTTTTATTTCCAAAGATCAGCTGGAACGATTATAATGATAGAAAACGAATGGTGGGCAGGGGCATGATGAAAAAATTATTAGTTTGGGTGGCCGGTGTCTGTTGGCTAGGGCTTATTTCCTACATTGGTTGGGCAATCTATAATCACGATTTAGCCAGTCAATTACCAATCTTCGCGTATAATCAACCCCAAGGCATGATCGGTTGGGGGCTCGTGACCACGGTGATTATAACGTTGATTGCCTGGGTGTGGCCAAAGCCGCGGGTTTAATTGAAAGAATCCCCGTATAGAAACGGCATTAATTCCACTTCGCTATTGTAATTAACAGCTCGTTTAGGTATAATATTTATGTTGTGTTTGTGTGACCCACAAACTGCAACCATTCGTCGTCTGTACTAAGTGGTCTGACCCGCGGGCACGGTGAGTCTAAGTTGTCGCTAGAAATAGCATTATATATTATAGGAGGTCTGCAGACTCATGGCAGCATATGCAATTATTGAGACTGGTGGTAAGCAATACAAGGTTGCCGCTGGTGATACAATTTACGTTGAAAAGCTTGACGCCGAAGCCGGTGAAAAGGTAACTTTTGACAAGATCGTCTTCTCTGACGGTAAGTTCGGAACACCTTACGTTGAAGGTGCATCTGTAACAGGAACAGTTGAGAAGCAAGGTAAGGAAAAGAAGGTTGTTACTTTCAAGTACAAGCCAAAGAAGCACTCACACTCAAAGCAAGGTCATCGCCAACCATATACCAAGGTTGTCATTGACGCTATTGCCTAAGACATCGGAAAGAGGAGGATTTAAATCATGCAATTGAATTTGAACAACTTGACGATGCTTTCTCACCACAAAGGTGGAGGGTCATCAGCCAATGGTCGTGACTCAGCAGGACGTCGTCTAGGAACGAAGCGTGCTGATGGTCAATCTATCAAGGCTGGATCAATCATTTACCGCCAACGTGGAACTCACATCTACCCAGGTGTAAACGTTGGTCGTGGAGGCGACGATACTTTGTTCGCCTTGACTGATGGCGTTGTAAAGTTCGGTCGTATGGGCCGTGATAAGCGTCAAGTTTCTGTTGTTTCTCGTGAAGAATACAACGAAATCATCGCTAAGTAATTAAACTTAAATAGAGACTTACCAATTAACTTTGGTAGGTCTCTTTTTTGTTGGTCTAATGCGGGTTTTGGGGCGTTTGCTAAATGGGAATGGTTCGAGAAGCTATGAGGGTGTGTTGAATTTATCTAAATGAATATTGTTTTGGATATAAATGGATATAGTGTATGATATAAGTAGTATTTTTAATGAGAAAAGAGGATAAAAAATGGAGAAATATTATAAATATAAGTCAATACCTAACTATACTGTGGGTAAGGTGAATGGTGAAGCAGAAAGAATGTTAGTTGATACAATTTTAAAACAACAAATATACGCTGCGGGATTTGAGGAATTAAATGATCCTCTAGAAGGCGTGTATCTTGGGGAGGAAACATCAAACTCAAATTATTTATATTTACAAAAACGGAACGCTAAAATTATTTCAGCGACTAGATCTCACATAAATCAGCTGATGTGGGCCCATTATGCGAACCAATCAAAAGGTATTTGCATTGGCTTTGAAGTAAAGAGCCATCAGCCCCAAAAGGTAAATTATAGTAATGTTCCAGTTTATTCCAATGATCCTGAAGAAATTTTGACGCATAAAACAAGTGCTTGGAAATACGAAAATGAATGGCGATTTTTGGTGTCTGAAGGAGAAGAGGGCGTAACTGTAATTGAAACTGAAACTGATGAGGGTAAAAAGAAAAATTTTTTCTTGGATGTGAATATTACCGACATCTATTTTGTTTTATTTCCCAATTATAAAAGCTCTGGTATATCAAATGTAATGTCTTATGAAAATGAAGTAGAAAGTAGAAAGAAATTTAAAGAAGGCTTTTTCAAAATGCTATATAGGGAAATACAGAACCAACCTGACCAGAAAAAATTAAAAGAAAATCTCAAAAAAATTAATGTCCATCAACAAATTCTACGCGAAAATGGGAGATACACAGAGGAAGCTAGAGTTGAGAACCTATTGTCGTTTATCGAGGATAATGATTTACTTACTAAATAAAAAAGTTAAGAAAGAATACAACGAAATCATCGCTAAATAATTAAACTTAAAAAGAGACTTACCAATTTTTGGTAGGTCTCTTTTTGTTAGTCTTATATAGGTATTTGTGGGATGAAAATAGGACCAAACTTTTTTTGTAGCTAATCTGCTAATTGGGTTGTTGTTTCTCCTTGGAGTAAAGTTGGTGGTATTACAGATGGATTCAAGGTTTGATGATTTGAATTAATAGCAGTAAGTAATGTTTGAACCATAGTCTGTGCGATCTGCTGTAGCGGCTGGGCAATCGTTGTTAGATTTAATGGGCTGAGATGGTTGATGAAGATACCATCGAAACCAACAATGCCAACATCATTAGGAACGATAAGCCCTTTATCATAACAGCTATAGAGAGTACCAAGAGCAAGGCGATCGCTCGCCGTCACAACGCCAGTTAATGGTGGAACCGTGAGTGAGTTGAAGAAGTCGCGTGCCTCTTTATCGCTATTAGGTAACTGATAAATTGTCTCGGTCACATGTTCGGAAGTATCAATAGCTTTGAAACCGTTTAAACGTTCAAGTGCGAATTGTTCATCTAAATCAATGCCTAAATAAATCAAATGTTGGTATCCAGACGCAATGAGATGTTCTTTTGCCAACATCGTACCAAGTTTATTATCAACATCTACACTCGCAATTTCTGGCTGATTTCCATATGCCACAAGTGGAAAAGGTAGGGCATTTAGCTTTGCTTGATCCTTTGCACGAGCGCCACTTACGAGAATGCCATCAATGTCATAGAAATGATCATTCAGGCTACGGTGTAATTCTAAATTATAGCCTTCTTGATAAAGATAATCAGAGACATAAGTAATGAGTTGACCAAAATAAGGATCAACATTAGAAACTTCATCGAGCATGACGAATGCAACTGTATAAGTACGACTTGTTGCAAGTGCTCGACCAGCACGTTGTTGTACATAGCCCAATTCATTGATCGCGCGTTGTACGACATCTGATATTTCTGGTGAGACTTGCTCGGGATGATTTAAAACGCGCGAAACAGTCATCTTAGAGACGTGCGATTTTTTTGCAACATCAGCGATAGAAACCATAATGACCTCCAATCTATTCATGTAAACCCTTACATGCTCTATTCTATCATGTTTGATTCTGTTACCGGTAACACGCTCAAAAACGTTGTAAGCGTTTTCATTTCTATGTATATTAAAGGTACAGCTAGCTGAGCAAATGAATGGAACATAGGAGCAGGAAAATGGTTGAAGTGCATAAAAAGAATTTACCGGAATTAGCAAAGAAAACAATCATGTTAATGACTTTTGGAAACCTGGGTGTTTCCATGGCCTTTTCACTACAGAGTTCGAGTATGGGTAGAATCTTTCAAACCATCGGGGCTGACCCAACAAAGTTAGGATTCTTCTTTATTCTACCGCCACTGGTTGGGATGTTTATTCAACCATTAGTGGGCTATTTTTCAGATAAAACTTGGTTACCAAAATTGGGTGGCCGTCGAATGCCATATCTTTTAATTGGGGCATTAGTTTCGGTGCTTATGATGATTTTATTACCAAATTCAGGATCATTTGGATTTGGTTTTGGTTCAACAGCTGCATTAGCTTTTGGAGCCTTTGCGATTTTATTTATGGACTTATCATCAAATATGGCCATGCAACCATTTAAAATGATTATTGGAGACATGGTACCTGATGATCAAAAGAATTATGCTTGGTCATATCAAACAATTTGGGGAAATATCGGAAGCATCTTGGCAACCTTGTTACCCTTTATTCTAACGATCATCGGTGTTTCGAACGTTGCAGCCAAAGGTTCATTACCAAATTCAGTTATTTGGGCTTTCTACATTGGTGCGTTTATTTTGGTTGTCAGTGCTTTATTTTCCGTTACTTCAGTAAAGGAATATAATCCAGAAGATTATGCAAAGTATCATCAAGTGGAAGAAAAAAAGAACAGTCAAAAAACGGGCATGTTCACGTTAATTAAACATGCTCCCAAGGTATTTTGGACATTGGCAGTTGTACAATTCTTTGCTTGGGCTGCTTTTCAATATCTATGGACGTATGGATCAGGGGCTATCGCCCAAAATGTTTGGCATACAACGGATCCCTCATCAGCTGCCTATCAAGCAGCCGGTAATTGGTTTGGAATTCTATCAGCAGTACAAGCAGTTGCTTCAGTTGTCTGGGGTTTTGCCTTGTCAAAAACAACAATTAGTCAGCGGTCAATTGCTTATGCTGGTGGATTAATCATTGGGGGAGTTGGATTCATGTCAGTGTTCTTCATCCATACACAATTTGCTTTGATTGCTGCGTTTATTATGATTGGAATTGGTTGGGTAAGTATGAATGCCATTCCATTTATGTATTTGACAAGTGAACTAGATGGTGAAAATGATGGTACCTATCTTGGATTATTTAATAGTACAATTTGCTTACCTCAAATTGTAGCCTCGGTGGCTTCATTTGCCGTTTTCCCACTTGTCGGACAAAGCATGCCTGCTATGTTACTAATTGCCGGAGTATTGATGGTTTTGGGTGCAATTGCAACACGCTGGGTTAAATAAAAAACAGAAAGTTGAGGGATTTAATAATGGGACACACACGTTGGTGGAAAGATGAAGTGATTTATCAGGTGTATCCACGTTCATTTCAGGATACGAATGATGATGGGATTGGAGATTTACCGGGAGTTATTCAGCATCTAGATTACTTAAAAAATTTAGGGATCACGATGATTTGGCTGTCACCAATATATAAATCGCCGATGGTCGATATGGGATATGATATTGCAGATTACCAAGCCATTGACCCACAGTTTGGTACTATGGATGATTTTGATGATTTGTTGGACGCAGCTAAGCAAAGAAACATGAAAATAGTCATGGATTTAGTTGTTAATCACACCTCTGATCAACATGAATGGTTTCAAAAAGCATTAGCGGATAAAAATAGTCCATATCGTGATTACTATATTTTTAAAAAGACGGTGGATGGGAATGTCCCAAACAATTGGCGAGCCATCTTTGGTGGCTCAACTTGGACTGAAGTGCCAGGTGAACCAGGTACTTATTATTTCCATACCTTTGCACCTCAACAACCTGAGTTAAATTGGGAGAATCCAAAATTACGTCAAGAGATTTATCAAATGATTAATTGGTGGATGGAGAAGGGTGTTGCCGGTTGGCGCGTGGATGCAATAACGCATTTAAAAAAGGATTTGGATTGGGCAAGTATTCCAGCTGATGCTGATGATGGTCTTGTATCCGTTGTTAAAAAGGGACAGAACCGTCCAGGAATTGATGCGTTTTTGGACGAGTTAAAGTGTGAGACGTTTGACAAGTACGATGCCATTACGATTGGTGAGGCATATGGGGTACCTGAATCCGACTTGCCAAATTATATTGGACCTGATGGATATTTTTCGATGATTTTTGATTTTTCATATATGAATATTGAAGTTGCCGATGTGAATGAATGGTATTTGGGACCATCCAGTTGGACAACCAAGGATTTAAAGGCCATTCTGTTTAAAAGCCAAGCTGATATAAGCGCTGTTGATGGACGGAGTGGGAATGTTCTAGAAAACCATGATCAGCCGCGCGCTTTATCAAAGTTAGTACCAAATGCAAAGTATCAAACTGGTACGGCAGCAAAGGCGCTAGCAACCATGTACTACTTCCTACCTGGAGTGCCGTTTATTTATCAAGGTCAAGAAATTGGGATGAAGAACTTTGAACGCCATACCATTCAAGAATTTAATGATGTCTCATCAATTAATAACTATGAAATGGCGTTAAAGAAGGGCTATTCTGAGAAAGAGGCGTTAAAGACGGTTAATGCCAAATCTCGAGACAATGCCCGGACGCCGATGCAATGGGATTCGACAAAGTATGCTGGTTTTTCAAAACATGAGCCATGGCTTGAAATGGGCAATGATCGATCATGCATAAACGTTGTTGATGAGTTACCAGATTCTCACTCTGTGGTGAACTTTTACAAACAAATGGCTGAGATGAGAAGTGATGATCGTTATCATGACATTTTGATTGATGGCGCATTAGTTGAACTTCAAAACGTACCAGATGATGTGATTGCTTACCAACGAAAACTAGGTAATCAAATTATAACTGTTCTTATAAACCTTGGAACACACGAGGAAAATGTAACACTACCTGAGATGGCAAGACGAGTTATTTTAAATAATAATGTACCTATGAATCTAACTGATTCGAACTTAGTGTTACCACCGTACACATCGATTGTTTTGGTTTCATAAGACCAACGCTAAGTATCCATGACAAAATATGAATCTGTATCGTAAGATGAACACATGTGATAATGTGTTCATCTTTTTTGTGAAATATATTTATCAGTAATGCTAATTTTTAGTAGGTAGAGTACCTCTTTAAAAGTGAAAATAGTTAACATTATGAGTGGTCGTAGTAATGTATGATAGTATAAAAATCATCAAGTTTGGCTGGATTAATGAGCACATGTTGGAGGAGAATATGGTACTAAAATTATTCAGAAATAGACCGTTTTCTCTATTAACGGTTAGTTTTTTAAGCTCTTCAATAGCTAATTGGATTTATAAGTTAGCGTTACCGATTATTATTTTAGATAAGACAGGTTCCGCTTTTCATGCTGCTGGAATATTCGGATTTTCTTTTATACCATGGGTCCTATTTTCGATATTCGGTGGGGTTGTAGCTGATACATACACGAAAAGCCGGGTTTTATTCTTGGGTAACATAGTCAGTGCGATTGGTGCAATTCTACTAATCGTTGGTACGCAAATGCAACCTATTAATATATATGTGATTTACGGAATTGTGTTTTTAATATCATCCGCAGATCCATTAATTCATCCCAGTTTTCAAAGTCTAATTCCAGAAATCATTAATAAGAGGGAACTTGTTGCTGCAAATTCAATTATACAAACGATTGAAAATACATTATCGGTAGTTGGTCCACTGGTTGGTGGTGGGGTCGTAACAATTCTTGGCGGATATAATACCTTGTGGTTTTCTGGTATTTTTTTTCTGATTGCTGGCTTTATGACCTTGATGATTCATTCTCATCATGAAAAGAAAGTATTTAGTTTTAAAAAAATTTGGCAAGATACGGTAGTTGGCTTGAAGTATGTATTCAATCAAAAGGTTATCCTTAGTGGAGCAATGATGTTTTTCTTTGCGAATCTTGGAACAAATATGTTTGAAGCAAATTATATGTATTTTATGACCAAAGATCTAAAATTCAGTGTTGTGGATACCACGATTACAATGGCGATGAGTGGCGTTGGCGCACTTTTAGGTGGTCCCGTAGGTAGTAAAATAATTCCAAATTTTAAATCCGGGAAAATATTAAGCTTTAGCACTGTGGGGGCAGGGTTGCTTATTCTGTTATTGAATACAACGACGAATTTTATTTTATTAGGTTTAATTCTAGGCTGTATCAGTTTTTTTGGTACGATTAATGTCGTCACGTACTTTACGTTGCGACAACAAACTGTACCAATTAGCTTGCTTGGACGTGTTGTGGCAGTGACTCGGATGATGTCTTTTGCTTCAATTCCAATTGGTGCGTTCATTGGCGGTAAGATGTTAGCAGCGGGATTAGGAATGGCTACTGTCATTCTTGCAGCCGGGATCATACGGACATTAACCGGAATATTCGCTGCTTTTTCACAGTTAGGAAAAGAATAGTTTGTAAATCAAAAATCTTATAGTACATAAAGATAAGCAGTATTTTTGATTTTATTTACTATGAAGACGCTGAGCTATATTATTGCGTTTGAAACAAACTTTTATAATTAGGCTTAAGCGGATGATAGATATACGGTTATTGATCTGCTATCGTATATTTAAAATAAGATGTACATTATTGAGGGGATAATGGTATGGAAATTGGGAAAATGATAAGAAAGGCTCGACAGAGTCGTAATATGACTCAGGCAGCTTTAGCGGAAGGGATTGTTTCTAGAACCTCAATAGTAAAAATTGAAATGGGTGCCCAAAATCCCTCCTATGAAACAGTCGAAAAAATCCTTGAGAAACTAGGGTTATCAATCGTTGAACTGTATGAATTTGAAAATGACAGTATTGAATATCAATACAATCGCGTATTGTCGTCATTTAAACAACTTTTTAATTCGACACAACTTTCAGAAATCGAAGAACTTATCCGTGCAATCGATCGATTAAATGCAGATATGAATAACCAGGTACTCGACCACGTGCAAACTGTTCTAGAAGCATTTAGAAAAATAGATTCAGAGGATATCAATAAGTTAAAAGCGGAAGTCATGCCGGTATGGTCTTATTTAGAAAAAATTGATAATTGGTCAGAAGTAGATTTATATCTAATTAACTTTATTCTCTATTATTTTGATGCTATTACTGCTGAAAACATTGTCAAACATGCCGTGCAAAGAATTGACAATAATTATCCGAACTTAACATCGTTAAAGAATGCGCTGCTTGTCAATCTCACGTCATTGTTCATAAATCAAGGAATCTGGGATGCTGCTGAAAATTATCTCAAAGAAAGTATTGGGCTATCCAAAAAGTTAAAGCGTGTGGATTTAGTTTACATAAATCAAATCAGATTGGCATTAATTAATCGTGATACCTCAAAACTACATGATGTTCTGGAAAAATTAAATGAGTTAGGGGATGAACAATTGTATCTGGCAATGCTAGAAGAAATTCAAAAATATAATGAAAATTTGTGAGGAGGCTAGTGCGGCTGTTGCTTTGGCCGTCATATGAATGGTCCTTTATCGCAGACGAATGTGTACAATTTAGTATTGAAACATCCGCGAACCCGGAAGGATACATCGAAATTATCGTTAATCATTTAAGCATAAAAAGAGACCTGCCAATTTACTTTGGTAGGTCTCTTTTATGTGCATTCGGTTAGTGTTTTATGAAGGTGTTATAAGGAAGTTGTAGGGTAACCAAGAGAACTGGATTAACCCGAATGATGTATTAGTCGAATATAAAAAATATGCTTGTCAGTTCCATATGGTTATCTGTTGTAAAACCTGAGGAGGCTTTGTCATGTTAATGAGTATCGCGTCAACAACCGATGATAATAATACAGTTCCACTTTCGGTATTGTATACATCAATTTTAGAGAACAACTCTGATGTAGATTTCGATTTTTATATCGTTAATGATCATTTGTCCGCTAAGAATCAAAATTTATTGAAGGCATTTCCTAAAGTCTTTAAAAATTGTCAATCAGTTTCATTTTTGGATGAGACATCTGGATATTATGCGAAAGCCAATGCATCGTCGCCAGACAGTGCCATAAAAAAGAACACCTACTACCGAATCGAAATTCCGGAACAAGTTGATGTGCCGAGATTGCTTTACCTTGACTGTGACATGGTATGTCTTGGTGATTTAAAGACGCTGTGGGAAACAGATCTACATGGACAAGTGGTGGGAGCAGTGGAGGACCAGGGATACGTGAAGCGCCTTCAGGAGATGGGAATTGATGCAAGACCTGGTCGGTACTTTAATGCGGGATTATTATTAATTGATGTCGTACGTTGGCGTGCTGAAAATATTACTGAAAAGACCCGGAAGCTATGTAATGAACACCCAGAGAAATTACGTTATCAAGATCAAGACGCATTAAATGCAATCTTTGAGGGTGATTGGGTATATATTAATCCAAAATACAATTTACAGAGTCATTTGGCCAAAGGTGAAGGTGGTAAAAATCCCTTAGTTGAACGACAAGCAATTGAACAAGTTGCGCTTGATGCACCGATTATTGTGCATTATACGAATTTTGATAAACCATGGCTAGTTAAAGAGAATCATCTACATCCATTGCTACAGTATTATTATGATTATCTTGATTGTTTAATTCATGCGTTTGGTGACTTTATCACGACAGAAATACCAATTAATGAATGAAGATAGTTTCTCGAAAATAAGGTGGTACTTCATTGAAAATGTAACTAAGAGAGATTTAAAATCAGTGTTATAGTAGTAGCTGTGAAAGAGGCGTTTCCAATTTTGTGAGAAGCCTCTTTTTAATTTGATTGGGTTGCTCATCTCTTTTGCATATTAATAAGTTTAGTTTGTTTTAAAACCACAGATTGTTAAGTAATGCTAAGCGGAGAGATCAGCGGCTATGAAATAAATCTCAGATAAGGTTACATGTGAGAATATTTCAGCTAATAGTTATTACACTGAATTAGAGTTGTAAATGACGGGAAGCGAATCGTTATTAAACAACATTTATGATGGTTTAACTTAAATAAGTTAGATATAATAAAATATAAATTATATTAATTCGGAGAACTTAAATGGCTGGCAACGAAACTCGAAGTGCACGGAATCAATCTAAAAAGCAATTTTCTTGGGTTGTGGTTACGATACTTGCTATGGTTATTATTGGTATAGGTATAACTATTGGCGTTGTGCTGGGAAGTCAAAATAGCGGTCATGAAACTAAACATGACATGACAATGTCATCAAAAACATCAGACGTTTCAGATGATAGTAGTGGAATTGATTCGGAATCAAACACTGTGGATGAGAACACCTCAAGTACTGTTGTTTCGGAATCGAGTCAAACAGTTGATCCTAGTGAAAATGATGGAACGGCTTCTGAAGGTGACGATGAAATGATTAGTACGCTACCTTCAGATGTGAGTCCAGATGGCGCCGGAAATTATGTATCTGCAGATGGTATGACAGCATATATACCACAAGGCAACGGCAAGTATATCACTTTACCAACTAGTTCTACACCTTACACAGGTAGGGGCTATTTGAAGCAATTGCAACTGGCAGAATATAAGCGTGAAAACCTGGAAAAAGGGATAAATCAACTAAGCGATACACAAAAGCAAAACTTAGAAAAAATCGGGAAAAATTAATTCTTCGTCAATTATAAGTATTACTTAGAGTAGAAAAGAGAGGCTTACCAAGTGTTTGGTAAGTCTCTTTTTAGTGGCATGTTAAGTATTTTTTTAAGGCATTAAAATAGTCAAGTTCCTGGTTAATATGAATTAATAGGGCAGTGTGACTAACACGTGAATTACCGGTTTCAATGGACTCTTGATAAAGAGCCGAATAGGGAAGTTTGGTAATATTTGCTCTTCTGAATTGCAATAAGTTTAACTAGATGATAAAGTTCTAATAATGTAATTAATTTATCATTTTTAATTAAACGATGCGAAAAACTTTGAATAGTCGATTGGAGTGATTATTATGAAAATAAAGATGTTTAGTGTTCGACATGATGAACAACCAGCAATTCAACAGTGGGCAAAGGAACACAACGCGCACATTGAAACAACGTCTGATGATTTTAAAACAGATACGATTAATCAAGCCAATGGATTTGAGGTCGTTGTTATTGCACAACATGGTCCATTTGGAGGTCCATTTGGAGGCCCAGAAGTGTACCAGCAATTGGCGGATATGGGTATTCATCATATTGCTTTGCGTATGACTGGTTATGATATCGTAGATTTTAAGGCCGCGGATGAAAATGGGATTGTTGTAACGAATGTACCAGGTTACTCGCCACGATCAGTTGCTGAAGAAGCGTTAGCGCATACAATGATTCACGTGCGCCATATTGAAGAAGCGGAATCGCGTATGCGGGAACATAATTATTCGTGGGATGGATTGGAATCGTATGAAATTCACAATTTAACAGTGGGTATTTTAGGCGCGGGGAAAATCGGGAGTACCGTTGCGCGGATTTTTAAGGCACTAGGTGCAAGAGTCATTGCCAACGATATCGTTCAACGTCCAGAATTGGCTGACACACTTGACTATGTTTCATTTGATGAACTTTTAGATCAGAGCGATGTATTAACAGTTCATACAAATTTAGACAGTACGACGCATCATATTATCAATGAAGCGACCTTCAAAAAAATGAAAGATTCAGCCATTTTCATTAATTGCGCGCGGGGACCAATTGTTGATACAAAGGCTTTACTTGATGCAATTGAATCAGGTGAAATTGCAGCCGCAGGATTAGATACACTTGAAGGTGAGGAGAAGGTCATTGAGAACGATTTACGTGGAACGAATCAAGATGTTTCTCTTTTTGATCGTGTGATGGCATTACCAAATGTCTCGTTGACGCCGCATATAGGTTTTTATACTGATGCAGCTGTTCAAAACATGGTGACGATTGCTTTGAATGACATTGATTTAATTTATCATGGACAACCAAGTCCACATATTGTGCATGATTAGAATAGCCTCGTTTAGTGATGATCACTACACGAGGCTATTTTGTTTAAACATAGGATTAATTTGCCAAGAATTTTTTTAAGCCATTAACATAGTCATGTTCTTGTTTGAGCTGAGTTAGTAGTGCAGCATCACGGACACGGGAATTACCGGTTTCAATGGACTCTTGATAGAGGTCCGAATAGGGAAGATTGGCGCTTTTTGCTCTTTTGACTTCTTTAGGAATGTCGTATGAAATTTTTTTGAAATTAATTTCCGCAATTCCAGCATCATCAATCGTTAAAATGGCGTACTGTGCACGGCGGTCTTTCCCAAGCTTTTCGTGTGAAAAGTATGGCTCACCAACTGATCCAGGATTTACGACCATTTGATCGGCTGCACTATATCGTAATACTTGATGATGGATGTGACCGTAAATGGCGATATCGGTCTGTTGATTTTCAAAAAGAGCTTCAAAAGCAGGTGTATCGGCACCCGCAATCAATTCAGGACCATAATTAATATTGGGAAGATTGTGCGTCAATTGAATACTTAATCCATTTACCTCTTTGGTTGTTGATATCGGGGCGGTTTTTAAGCGATTAACATTTTTCTTTGATAAGTGATCATGAACATATTGAACTAGTGTTCCGACGTACACATCGCTGGGGTCATTAAAATCTAACGCCCCATCCATAACTTCGAAATAGCAATCATCCCAATTACCACGCAAAAAAACAGTCGTATTTACTTCATCAAGTAAGTCGAACAGATCATCTCCGCCTGGACCTGGCATTATTAAATCCCCTAAGAACCAAGTTTCGTCTATGTTTGATTGCTCAATGTCTCTAATGATAGATGATAGGGCAGTGTAGTTACCATGAATGTCTGAAAGAATTGCGATAGTTGTATTCATTTTTCTCATCCACTTTCTTAAAAAATTGTCGTTAAATAATTATATCATTTTTATCAATATTATAAACGCTGTTTTAAATGCGTTTTAAGGTGTAATATAAAATTAATTTCATTTAAAATTAATCAAATGTGATAAAATAGCAATACGATAAAACTTATTAAGGGAGCGCTGGGATGATATATTTAAAATTAATTATTGGAATATATGCGGTATTTACGTTAGTGGCTTCATTTCAAATGTATAAAGAAAATGGCGAACGTGTGAATATACTGACGGGTATTGTTAGTTTCATTATGGTTATTACAGCCATTTTTGCAGGATCAAAAACATTTTCAGTAGTGGGAATAGGCGGATTGCTCTATTATCAGGTAGCCGCTATTTGGCAAGGTATGAGTCATCATAATTTTCATTGGCAACATCATGCCGTAAGATTGGTGCTGACTTGTATCTTGATTGCTTTTTTAATTTATTTTAGATAAATGGTTCTCAATGAACGGGAAATTCAGCTAATTTAATAACAATAATTGTGAGGCGAACACGATGGAACTAATATTAGATGATGTGACATACAAGAATATCCTTCAGAATATATCACTTTCAATTAACGACGGAGATGTCATTGCCCTAATTGGTGCAAATGGAGCGGGAAAAACAACATTATTAAATATAATGATGGGATTACAACGACCTTCGAATGGGATCGTGAATTTAACAGAAGGTAAAATAGCAGCGGTTTTCCAAAATAATATTTTAGATGATGAACTCACTGTACAACAAAATCTTAAGTGTCGCATTGACGATAAAGTAGCCTGTGCAGATGCGCTAACAAGAACAAAAGATTATGAAATCAATCCGAAATACAGCTATGCACACATTTCTGGAGGACAAAAGAGAATCGTCAACTATCTTCGGGCAATGGCAGAGCGCCCAAGTTTATTGATTCTAGATGAACTAACCGCTGGCATTGATGCTGGCATGCGTAAAAAAATTTGGGATGAGCTTAATGAATATGTGAATCGTACGAAATGTGGCATAATCTTCACAACACATTTACTTGATGAAGTGGAAAATGCAAATAAAGTATTGTTTTTAGAAAATGGCAGCATAAAGTACTTTGGTGACATTAATGTATTTCTGCAACGTATGCCCAAAGTAAAGCTGGTGTTAGCAGAGACAAAAGAAGTGAGATACTTTGATAGCCCAGGGCACGCAGTGCATTTTCTGGAAAACAATCATTTAGAAAATACGGATTTTGAAATTCTCAAGACATCCTACACTGATTTGTTCCAGACTATGGAGGAGGTGAACACCTATGTACGCTAAATTAATTAAACGTAACCTCCTTATTTACACCCATGACAAAATGGGGATCTTTTTTTCATTTTTGGGAATGTTTATTAGTCTACTGATCTATATATTTTTCCTAAGAAATAATTTAATTGCATCGCTTTCACGCGTTGAACACGTCGGGAAGTTTGTTGACACATGGATGGTAGCAGGATTGATTAGTATTGTTGCATTAACAACGACATTAAATGCATTTGGACAAGAAATGGAAGATCGTAGAAACAATAAATTAGATGATTTTAGTGTGAATAGTGGACTGCGACTAAGCGCCATTAAGTGGATATATACGTTAACGGCAATTATCGAAGGGTTGGTATCTACCATTATTTTTGCTGTGATTTGTTTTGGATATTTAAGTATTAGGTATAGTGAAAATGCGTTTAATGGGCATTTCTGGATGAGCATTTTATTTAATAGTTTGTTGGTTGTTTTCTCGGCAAATTTTTTCACATTGATTTCAAGTTGCTTATCCACCATGGCAAGTTTTTCTGCACTCTCCGCAATTGTTGGCACCCTAGCTGGTTTTCTATCAGGAACCTATATTGTTTATGACGCTCTACCAAAGTTTATGCAAACAGTGCTAAATTATTGGCCCGGATACGAAATTGCTGCAATTACAAGAAATGAAATGATGCACGGAATTAGTTCTGGTGTACCAAATCGCGTATTAGATGCATTAGGCGTTAGTTCAAATATTGGAAGGGCAATGGCTATCGTAACAATAGGAACAATCATATGTCTGGTTATTAATTATATTTTGAGCCGAACGGAGAAGAAATAAATTAAAAAAAGTAGCTGTACAATGACTAAATTTCAAGTCACTAAGCTGTTTGTAGATTATACCTTTATGAACTGTGAATGGAATTCATCTTACCCCCGTTTACAAAAAATTCGATGAAACCGTGGATTTAAGAAAGGGAAGGTTGCCAACGCGTTTTATAAGCTTCGCACATCTGGGGGATTGAGCCGGGAGTTTTTACTTATCAACAATCCAACGTTGCGTCCAGGACGAGCCAAGGTTTGGCAAAAATTTTATTTTTAATTGATTATATAGAGAGTGCCCTTAAAGCACTCTTTTTTAGTATGGATTGAAAAAACAGAGCAAGATGGTTTCTCTGAGACAGGTGAATTGTACATTTTAAATGTTTCGACAAAAATATTTAAATGTTCTATTATTGATGGTAGTTGGTATGAAGTAGCTAGATACCGGTATGGGAGAACGGAATGAAAAATAGACTAAAAAATGGTCTTGATGCGCCATACATGACGATTGGATATTTGATAAGTGGCGTGATAGTGTTGACGTTTATTGCTTTTTTTCATAATTTCCGAGGAGTCGGATGGGCATTGCTATGGGGATTAATGTTAATCGCTGCAGGGTTAATTTCCTTACATACGTCATTGTATGGAAAAGCAGAGATATGGGATTGGATTATCGCAGATTTAAACATTAAGTCGGATAGTCAGGTCTTAGATTTGGGAACTGGTCATGGACTAACATTAATCAAATTTGCAGATCAGTTAGGGAGTAACGGGGGTGCAACTGGAATTGATTTATGGAATAGTCACGATCAACTAGATAACGGTAACAAACAGACTGAGGCCAATGTGAAAAATGCTAATTTAAAATGCTTTACTAATATTCTAACTGGAGATATTCGAAGTTTACCTTTTGAGGACAATTCGTTTGATTTTGTAACAAGTAGCTTTGTTATCCACAATATCAAATCAAAAGAAGAACGTTACAAAGCAATTTCAGAAGCATATCGTGTGTTAAAGCAAGGTGGTACGTTGGTAATTGTCGATACTGAAAATAAGCAAACGGAATATGCAGAAGTGCTCAATGATTTAGGTGCACAAGTAGTAGTAAAAAAATTGGGATTTAATGGTTGGTGGTCTGGTCCGTGGATGCCGTCGTATGAAATCAGGGTGAAAAAGAGTGCATGATGGCACTCGTTTTATTCTGATTGAACGGGGAAAGGGCTAACAGGGCAAAGAGGGCATGTAATTTTATTTGGACCAGAAACAGTGTAAATGTCACAAAAGTATTATTGAGCCCATCAGTCAGGCTTCACACAGAGATTGATTATGTATCGTTGTGTTTTACTTAATGCTTCAATTTGATGATCTTATATATGTATAAAATTGTCCAAATCTGACTTCAAAACGGGCGCTCGGTGGCACCTTAAAATGGTCACTTGTCGCTCGAATATCGCGTGTACCTGGCTCTCTCATTGATCTATAAAGGAGTTCGGAGACACTCGTGAAGAATACAACGAAATCATCGCTAAGTAATTAAACTTAAAAAGAGACTTACCAATTCATGTTGGTAAGTCTCTTTTTTTTGTTGGTCAAAACCATCGCAGAAATAATTGAATTTCTATTAACTAATTTGCTATTTTATGTTCAATTACAGTCAGTGCGAATAACTAAATGAAAAAAATTATGCCGATTTAACACTGATAAAAAAATAAATTTGATAAATTTTTGTCGATGAATTATGTATATCAAACTAATATGATGACTTGGGTGAATGATGAACAAAAAGCCTAAAGTGTTCATTATTGTATATATATGCTTTTAAATATTTAAAATAATCACCTGAAACGAAATTTGTTTTTAATGTTTTTTAAACATTCAGCAATCATACTACTGGAAAGTAAAGAGCAACGGCTTAACAGAAAATATGTAGGCCAAGGCATTATAGCATGGAGGCGAATCATGAAATATCTTATTGTTGGTGCATCGCATGGTGGACACGAGGCTGCATTAGAACTATTACACAAAGAACCAGAAGCCGAGGTGACTATCTTGGAGCAGGGTGACTTCATTTCGTTTATGTCTTGCGGAATGGAATTATACTTGACGAATAAGGTCATTGACGATACATCTGTGCGTAATTTTAAGCCAAGTGATTTAGAAGATTTAGGCGGAGTTGTCAAGAATAATAGTCAAGTGGTCGCAATTAATGCGGACGATAAAACTGTGCACGTTAAAAATACGGTTACAGGAATTGAAACTGATGAAACCTATGACAAATTAATTTTGAGTACTGGGGTCAATCCTGTTCAATTACCGGTTCCAGGAAATGACTTGAAGAATATTTTCTTAATGCGTGGTCATGACTGGGCGTTGAAAATTAAAGCCAAGTTAGCGGATCCCGCAGTACAAAATGTTGTGATTGTTGGGGCTGGATATATTGGGATTGAAGCCACGGAAGCTTTTGTTGGTGCGGGAAAGCACGTTACGTTGATTGATACACTTCCGAATGTATTGGGTGCATACCTTAATGAAGAAATGTCGGATAAGATTAAGCAACGACTTCAAACAAATGGCGTGGATGTGCGGATGCATGAATTTGTTCAAGCCTACATTGGTGATGCGGGCGTTCTTAGTGAAGTGGAAACTGACTCAGGAAGTTATCCAGCAGACCTTGTAATTGAAGCAGTTGGGGTTCAACCAAATACAGATTGGCTTCAGGGAACAGTTCTACTTGATCAAAAGGGTTGGATTAAAACAGATTCATTCCTCCAAACGAACCTACCAGATGTTTATGCAATTGGGGATGCGATTGTACCATTCTCAATTCCAGCAAATAAACCAATGCCAATTGCTTTGGCAACGACTGCGCGCCGTGAAGCGCAATATGTCGTCCAAAACATTACATCTGATAACGTAAATGCGAAACCATTCAAGGGTGTGGTTGGGACGTCAGCCCTTGATGTCCTTGGGTATTCATTTGCAACAGCTGGATTAAATCGGACGACAGCTGATCGTGCGAGCGTCGCGATGGAAACAGTTCATTACGAAGACAAGCGTTTGCCTTACTTCGTATCATCGCAATCGGGTAATGGGGATATTGCAGTTGACCTTAGCTATAACCCAGATACCCACCAAATCTTAGGAGGGGCAGTGTTAGCTGACGGGTATGATGTCACGGCACATGGTAATACATTAGCTCTAGCCATTTCACAAAAGCTGACGCTAGAAGATATTGCAGAAGCTGATTTCTTCTTTCAACCAGGCTTTGACCGCCAGTGGAGTGTGTTAAACCTAGCAGCACAACATGCACTAGGTTATGGAGAATTTACACGATAATTGATTATGGAAACCATTTTATTTTAAAAATGCAAATTAACCAACAAAAAAGAACCATTACCAGTTTTGGAATGGTTCTTTTTATGTGTATTCGGTTAGTTTTTTATGAAAGTGTTATAATGTACTTGTAGGGTAACCAAACGAACTGGAGTGACCCGAATTCTGTCTGAGTTAAATATGAGTAATATGCTTGTCAGTTCCATATGGTTATCTGTTTAAAAACCTGAGGAGGCTTAGTCATGTTAATGAGTATTGCGTCAACGACCGATGATAATAATGCAATTCCGCTTGCGGTATTGTATACATCGATTTTAGAGAATAATGCTACAGTGGATTTTGATTTTTATATCGTCAATGATCATTTGTCGACAGAAAGTCAAAATCTATTGCATGCAATTCCAACCGTTTTTAAGAATTGTCAGTCTGTCACATTTTTGGATGAGACTTCAGATAAATATGCACAAGCGAATGCCTCATCCCCAGACAGCGCCATCAAGAAAAACACCTACTATCGGATTGAAATTCCGGAACAAGTCGATGTGCCTAGGTTACTATACCTTGACTGCGACATGGTGTGCCTCGGTGATTTAACGCCATTATGGGAAACCGATCTGCACGGAAAAGTCGTTGGAGCTGTTGAAGATCAAGGTTACGTAAAGCGACTTCACGAAATGGGTGTTGATGACCGACCAGGACAATATTTTAATGCAGGATTGTTATTAATTGATGTTGAGCGTTGGCGTACTGAGCACATTACCGAAAAGACACGTAAGTTATGCAATGAGCATCCGGAAAGTTTGCGTTATCAAGATCAGGATGCCCTAAATGCCATTTTCGATGGAGATTGGGTTTATATTGATCCAAAGTATAACCTACAAAGCCACTTAGCTAAGGGTGAAGATGGAGAGAATCCAATAGTTGAGCGACAAGCCATTGAACAGGCAGCGCTTGAGGCACCAGTGATTGTCCACTATACGAATTTTGACAAGCCTTGGCTAATCAAAGAAAATCACCTGCATCCACTCCGCCAATATTATTATGATTACCTAGATCGTTTAATTCATGAACTGGGTAATTACATTACACTAAATCATTAAATTAACTAAAGACTTATCAATTTAATTTGGTAAGTCTTTTTTATATCTAAACTAAATTAGATTCAATCTAAATTGAGTGGTAAAATAGACATGTAGCAAAAAGGAGTCGGAGGCCTATTATGGAACAATCAATGACTAAACTCGAGCGACGCATGTTTATTGCAACGCTCTTGACTGGAACCTTTTCGATGTCGATTTCACAATCGGCATTGAGCACGGCATATCCAGCCTTTATGAATACATTTGGAATTAATTCAGCCACAGTATCATGGCTCACGACCGGCTTTATGCTCGTCATGACGCTAATGATACCAGTCAGCCCATGGCTATTGCATAACGTCCCATTCAAACGGTTGTTTCAAATCATTGAAGCCACTTTCGCAATCGGTACGTTAATCTGTGTGTGGGCGCCATCATTTAGTATGTTAATGATTGGACGGTTAATGGAAGCAATGGCGGTCGGTATTATCTTTCCCAGTTATCAGGCCGTGATGTTATCTATTACGCCTAAAGATGACCGTGGTTCGGCAATGGGAATTGCGGGATTAGTGATGGATTCGGCATTAGCCGTCGGACCGATCATTTCAGGAATCATTTTAACGTGGTCTTCATGGCAAAGTTTATTTATCTTTTTCTTCATTGTTTCAGTTTTAGTCTTACTTGTCTCAATTCGCACGATTAAGTCAGTCATGCCGATTGAACCCACACGTCTTGATTGGCAGTCAGTTATGCTTTCAGCTAGTTTTCCAATCATGTTGTATGCATTGACACTATTCACAAAGACAGATGTGACGCACGTTGTTGCCTGGGGGATGTTGTTCCTTGGCATGCTAATGGCAGCGTTTTTTGTTAAGCGAGAATTGCGCTTACCAAAGCCTATGTTGCAACTTCGGGTTTTCAAATATAAAAATTTCACCAAGTCAGTATTTATGACGGGGTTCTCGTATGTTGGATTAATTGTTACTACAATTTTAATGCCGTTATATTTCCAAGAATATTTACATGTATCACCATTGATTTCAGGGCTAGCATTAGTTCCAGCGGCGGTATTGCTCAGTTTTTTAAATCCATTGAGTGGTAAGATGCTTGATCGTTATGGTGCACGTGTTGTGTCATCGATCGGGATGAGCCTGATTGCAGTTGGATTTACTTGTATGGCAATTTTCGCGGGACATATGCAATTAATCATCGCGATGTTACTAGCGATGATGACCGAAGCGGGGAATGCTTTCGTGATGATGCCTTCAGTCACCGCTGGTGCAAATGCGATTCCGGAGGATTGGGTGTCAGATGGTACGGCTGTCACAACAACTGCTCGACAACTCTTTGGATCTGCCGGCGTCATGCTAGCGACAACTGTTTTGGCACAAAGCCAAAATGTAACGCATAGTCTGGGGTCTAGTTTTCAAGTGACCTATGGACTATTTGCACTTATCGGGATAATCGGATTGGGATTAGCGTTAACCTTACCAAATATCAAAAGAAAGCAAGCCTAAAAAATGACGTTTAAATCATTGATTTGAACGTCATTTTCCGTATTTTTTTTGAAGTAATTTCATCGAATTTCAAAAATATTTAAATTTGTATATTGCATATCAAATCAATCTATCAATATGGTTAATTTCACTGTTTCATCTATCAATAACGTGTCTAACAGTAAAATAAAACGATTATTTTAATGGTGCTCAGGCGCGTTTTACTATGATGTTTTTACTAGAGAAATGATTTTTTTCGATGATATGATATGTATGAAAAGTTATTTGTAAAAGACATGAGGTAAATGAAAATGAAAACAGTAGTTGTATATAACCATCCATATAAGAAAAGTTTCAATCACGCAATTCTAGAAAGAATTGTTTCAACAGTAAAGTCGACTGGTAACGAAGTTGATGTCATCGACTTGGATGAAGATAAATTTAACCCAGTGATGTCGACTGAAGATTTAGCAGCATTTGTGAACCAAAAACCAGTTGATGAAGTATCGATTGGATATATTAAACGCTTAAAAGAGGCGGATCATTTGGTGTTTGTTTTCCCAATTTGGTGGGAACTGATGCCGGCCATGATGAAGGGGTTTATTGATAAGGTGATATTCCCAGGTGGAACATATGAATATGCTAAGAATGGTATAACGATGCATAGTAAGCTCTCTAATCTACAATCAGCGACTATTGTGACGACGATGAATACACCGAAGCCGTTTTACAAGTTGATGTATAGTAATGCGATTCAGCGGGCAATGGTGCGAGGAACACTCAAATTATCAGGTATGAAAAATGTAAAATGGATTAGTATGAATATGGTGAAGATGTCATCTGACAAGAAGCGGAGTAAATGGTTGGATAAACTATCAACATTTTTTTTGAAAAAAATGGAGAATTAATAGCGCAATAAAAGAAGTCAGTTAGCATGCTAACTGACTTCTTTTATTAAATCGCTTTTACTTTTTCATTCGTCAAAACACGTGACAAGATAAATGCCAAACCCAAACCAGTCAAAATGACAATGACTAGGATAAATACCCTAGTATTTACGTGATGACTGAAGTGTTCCATGACTTCATACGTTGAGCTACAAGCTTTGATGTATCCAGCTAACGCGACGAAGAACCAGGCAACAGCTTTATTACGAAGCGAGTTAAAAGCTTTCAGCGCCGCTTTTTGTTCATCGGTTAGGAGGGTTTTAAGTTGATTTAGATCTCGTAAATGAATCTTTCGATTATCGAAATCGTGGTTACGGATTTCATTAAAATCAATACTTGATAATAAGAGATCCCGTTGTTCATCAAGTTCTAGATATGCTTGATAGAGTGGGAAGACGAATAGCAACCATTCAGCGATGCAGACCATCGTGGTACCAAAAACACCCATTTGTAATTACCCCTAGTTTACTAAGATTAGATGTAAATCTTATTCCTTTTAAATATTATTGTCAATTTAAGGCTTTTTTTTATTTTAAATAAGAGAGGTGGTTTTAAGTGTGATGCATGGGTTTGTTGATACCAATTGTTTGCAAAACGAATGATTGGTAAAATGAATCCAGAGGAATAAGCAATGATTGAACCAACAAACGGACAAATGATTGATGGATTAATTCATCAAATCGTATTTCAAGAACAGGCTAACATGGATGATGTGTTGATGCATGCGAATGTGAATGTGAATGCCCACCAAATGATGATACTAACTTATATTGAAGAAAATCCTGGGGTCATTCAAAAAGACATTGTGACGATGTTGAATCGTACCCCAGCAACAGTGTCAGCTGTTTTGACGAAGCTTGAAAAAGCGGGATTGCTGGAACGAAAGACGCCGGCTGATAATTCTCGCAATAAGCAGTTGTTTGTAGCACCTGAAGCGCGAAACTTAATCACTGACTTTAGGGTGACGCGAAATGAACTCGCATCAACGATGGTGAGTGAGTTAAACGAAACTGAACAAGCAACATTAATTCAACTTTTGCAAAAGTTGGTGTAAATAAAAAAGCGGCTCAATCACAGGATTGAGCCGCTTTTGATAGCATTAGTTTTCTTTCATCCATTGATAAGCGCCATAGAATGAATTAAGTAGCATAATGATGTTCGTCGTTAACATCGTGGTTGCACCGGCTTGACCTTGTTGGAGAAGGTAAATGTAAATGACAACATTTAAAACGTTAATGGTAATCCAAAATAGCCATTGGGAACGTTGACCGAATGACATCAAAATTTGTCCGACGATCCCAAGCGGAAGGAGCGCAGCTTCAAAGAGTGGTAGCACGCCATGGTTGGCAGCGATGTTTTGGTTCAAAACAAAATAAAGAATGACGGCAGCTACAAGAACGAGTACAAATTGGATACGGGTTAAGCGTTTTGCGTGGACCCGATCACTGTGCGTTGTGTTCAAGTCCTTTTGCCAGAAGTACATCCCAACGAATTGCATAATAATATAAAAGTATTGGGTGTAAGTTGAACCAATTTGGTGATTCATCATAGCGATAATGAGCCAGGCGATGGCTGAAATCAATCCCCAAGCATAATTTGCAAGAAGTCCTTTGTTAACGAAAATGAGTGAGACAACCATTGTCAATCCAGCAACAAGTGAAATAATTGCACCAGTTGAATAGTCATGTGCTGAAAAGAAGATCGCAATTTGTGCGACAAGCATGATGACGAGTAATAACCAGTCAATTTTCGTGAATTGTTTCACTTCACGTGCTTCATACTTGGGACTGAAGGCATGGATCAAGCCTTCAAAAGTTGTTTCAAAAACGGATTTCGTCTTAGTTAAAATTGAGTTAGACATTGGGTTTCCTTCCTGTTCAATGAGAATAAATAAAGGGTTTTGGGTGTCTTGACACCCACTTACTTATTTATAATACCAATTTGAACGTGGAAAAGGAATACTAAAAACGTCCCTTTTTAATGTTTTGTGATGTTTTTAACATGTAAGTGGGGTTTACGGGTGTGGTTGTGTTCTATATATAAAAAAAGATGCCATCAATCATGTGATAGCACCTACAGATTATTTAATAATGGTGTGTTTAGGATCATTAACCGTAAAACTTCCGTCTGGATTTGGATTAGCGGTTAACAGACTGGTGTGGGCGTTGTCAGATCCAACTAACGTATACGAGTTACCAGCATTACGACGTACTTCCAACGTTGGCGCGTTCGTACCAGCTAGACCATTTTCGCGTGCAAGGGCTCGTAAGCGTTCAGTCAGTTGTGGAACCGTCACGGTGTATTTGGCTTTTGTTTCAGATGATTTAACCGAGCTACTTTTAGCAGCAGGGTTCGATGAACTCGATGAGACTGATTGTGACTTGGACTTCGCGGTAGTGCTATTCTTTGATGTTTGCACCTTTGCTGGTTTGACTTGTTTTGATTCATTTGTTTTTGAATGGCCAATGTAACCACCAAGACAGAAACTCGCGATGACTAATAGTACCAATACGATAATAGCAGTGAAGCCTTTTGCATTTTTTGACATGTTCTAATTCCTTATCATGAAATAATTTTCTCTCTCCAGTATATCATTGATTTTTAAAATATCATGCATGTACGAAGAGGCGAATGGCGTAAAATATTGATGGGATATAAATTAATATATTTTGGTATAAATATATTTAATTTGAATACTATTAACTAGACGTCAATGAGATTGGAGGTTAGCTGATGAAGCAGAACCTAAAAGCGTTGAACCAAAACTGATGAAGTGTTTAATGGGCGTTTTATTTCGCTGTTTTGTTGTCGTGTACATATGCAATGACAATGAAAGTCAGTTTATGCAGATGTTTCAGTTGCCACTGATGCAAGCAGGTTTGTCTAACTCGTCTAAAAATAAAAAAGTGGTTGAAATATTTAGGGTGGTTTAAGGCTCATTAGCTATAAATACAGGAAAGCCAAAATGGGAAAATTATCAAATGAATTTGAAAGGCTCACTGATTGTTTTGTAAAACAACTTTCGATGTGGTGGGGCTTTCTTTTTTAATGGTTAGTCATAATTGTTACCAAATCGTTGGTGATTTCTCAAATGGATGATACATAAGTGTGGCGCAATATGATAAAGTAGTTTTTTATGGTATTTGTAATAATAAAACAGAGTGAGGAATATTTTAAATGAATGCAATTTCTACCGTTATCAACGTGTTTTTACACCTTGATAAGTACTTAGATCAATGGGTTAATGTGTTAGGGCCGTGGACATACGTCTTGATTTTCGCGGTTATCTTTATTGAAACGGGATCAGTTATCTTCCCATTCTTACCTGGAGATTCATTGTTGTTCGCCGCTGGGGCGGTTGCAGCTTTGCCTAAGAACGTCTTGAACCCAGTTCTACTGATTGTGATTGTCTGGATTGCTGTTATCTTGGGTGATTCTTTGAACTTCTACATCGGGCGCAAAGTTGGGTTGCCATTAATTCAAAGTAAATTTGTGGGACGATTTGTGTCACAAAAGAATTTGGATGATACCAACAAGTTCTTTGAGAAGTATGGGATGTTTGCGGTTATCTTGGCGCGTTTCATGCCAATCATTCGTACCCTTTCACCATTCGCGGCCGCACTTGCCAACTATCCATATAAGAAGTTTATGATGTTGGATATGATTGCTGCCACATTGTGGACGTTGATCTGTATTCCAGCTGGATACTTCTTCGGACGTATCCCATTTATCCAAGATCATTTCTCACTTGTGATTTTCGGAATTTTGTTTATCTCAGTGATTCCAGCAATCGTAACTGGACTAAAGTCTTACCTTACGAAAAAGAAGAATGCTTAATTTAAAAAGGCCTACCAAATGTGGTAGGTCTTTTTTGCAAAGTTATCTGACCAGATATCACCGTATGCAGCGGTGTGTTAGTCTAGTTAATAAAATTTAATTTTCAAAACTTTTAAAAAGGTGGACTAAATTGAACACATTTAACTATGTGTTCAATTTTTAATCTAAATGAAACTTGGTAGTAACACCTACCAATAGTAACTGTGTATATAATGTTGTTAATGAATTCACAAAGAAATGGATTTGTAAGAACTATTTTGTGAATGTTGATGTTATTGCACGGTTAAAAATTGGAGGCCAATTATGAAAGTTGCAGTTATTGGAAGTACCCATGCTGGTGTTTTTTCAGCAAAACAAATTAAAGCTGAAGTCCCAGATGCCGAAGTTCACGTGTTTGAAAAAAACCAAACAGTTTCGTTCCTTTCTTGCGGAATTGCACTATGGATTGGGGATAATGTTTCTTCACCAGATCGTATGTTTTATGAGTCACCCGAATCACTAGAATCACAGGGGATTCACATGCATATGCAAACGGAGGTGACCCAAGCTCAATTAGCTGAAAAAAAGCTTTCAATTAAAGATTTGGCTAACAATGAGATGCACGAAGAAAAGTTTGACAAGATTATTATTACGTCTGGATCTAAGGCAATTATCCCACCGATTCCGGGGATTAATAGTGATAAAATTTACATGAGTAAGAGCTGGGATGATGCGAACCGCTTAAAGGCGCAAACTGAAGGCTTGAAGCGCGTAATTGTTATCGGTGCAGGATATATTGGGGCAGAACTGGCAGAACAACTATCGTTAGCAGGTAAGGAAATTACTTTAATTGATGCACTTGACCGTGTGTTAGCTAAAAACGTTTCACCAAAACTTTCTGAAATTATCGCAAATAAGTACGAAGATCATGGTGTGACGTTAGCTATGAATGAAAAAGTTGTCGCGTTTGAAGATACAGCAGCTGGTATTTTGGTAAAAACAGACCAAGCGGAGTATGAAGCCGATATTGCGATCCTTGGGATTGGCTTTGCGCCAAATACTGACTTAGTTGCAGATCAATTAGATACTTTACCAAATGGAGCAATTAAGACGGATAAGTATATGCAAACATCAATGCCAGATGTCTATGCAGCAGGTGATGCTAGTGCAGTATTTTATAATCCCACGCAAACGTATGATTATATTCCATTAGCAACTAATGCGGTTCGACAAGGAACGTTGGTGGGGCTGAATATTGTTAAACCAACTGTGGCTTACCCAGGAACCCAAGCTACTTCTGCTGTAGAGTTATATGAAACAGCTATTGGTACAACTGGCTTAACAAGTGTGGCAAATGCTGAGGCAAAGGGGATTATAGCTGACGCCGTTACAATTGAAGAGGATTATCGTCCTGACTTTATGTTATCAACCGAACGCGTGGTTGCTTCGCTCGTTTGGGAGAAAGCAACACGTCGGATAATTGGGGCGGAATTCTTGTCAGCCCATGATGTTACACAAGCTGCTAATGTTGTTTCTTTGGCAATTGAAAATAAAATGACCATTGATCAGTTAGCACTGTCAGACTTTTTCTTCCAACCTAATTTTAGTCAACCAATTAATTATATTTCATCAGTTGCGATGGCTGCGGCTGCAAAAGCATAGTCATTTTAGAAGAGGGCACAAGTGTGCCTTCTTTTTTTTGTGCAAAATTTTTAGAACGAAAAAAAGTTGTCTGCATCGCTAAAACCAGTCCGGTAGGCACTCTAGCAAACATGCCTAGTCAAGCAAGACGGTACCGATAACAGCGTCATTGTAAACGCTTACAAAACTTGTTAAATTAAGAGTGTAAGGAGAACAGATATGGAAAAATATCGGGAGATTTATCAAGATATCCAAGCGCGATTACTAGATCGGGAATTTGAACAAGGTAGGTTATTACCGAGTGACCATAAGTTAATGCAAACTTATGGTGTGGCACGCGAGACAGTGCGGAAGGCGATGAAACAACTGGCTGAGGACGGTTATGTCCAGAGACTACGTGGAAAAGGGACGATTGCGATTGATCAACGTCAATTTCATTTTCCACTATCTGAGATTACGAGTTACACAGAGTTAGTGCAAAGTGAGAGCTTGCGTTCACAGAATCAATTAGTTGGTTTTGAACCAGGCTGGTTGCCAAAACTATTTGGCGCTGAAGAACCGACGAAAGTGACTCGAGTGGTACGACTGAGAAAAGTAGATGGGGAAATCGATATTATCGATTATGACTATGTTTTGCATTCGGTAGCACCAGACTTAACGGCGGAGGCAGCGCAACGGTCACTGTTTGATTATTTTGAGAACGGATTAGGGCTAGAAATTGATTATGCCATTAAGACACTGACGGTGGAACAGGCTGATGCAGATGATCGACGGTATATGCAAATTCCGGCGCATACACCTGTCGTGGTTGTTCGAAGTAAAACATATTTGAAGGACAGTTCAGTTGTCTCATATACGGAGTCGCGGCATCGTGCTGATCGATTTTCAAGTGTGGTATTTGCCAAACGGCATTAATGAAAGAGGGGAAAGCAAAATGTTTGGATTTAAAAAGAAGCGTGAACTAATTGATGATCAACGGATTTTTGCGGTAGCGAGTGGGGAGTTAATTCCACTACGGGCAGTTGATGATCCTGTTTTTTCACAAGGGATGATGGGACGTGGTTATGGCTTAAATCCAGTTGAAAACGCGGTTGTCCAAGCACCTGTGTTTGCGAAAGTCACATTGGTTCAGGGACATGCCATTGGACTAGAACGAGCCGATAATCTGCAATACTTAATTCACATTGGGATTGATACCGTGAACCTTAGTGGTAAGCCTTTTAAACCACTTGTTGCGGAAGGAGACATCGTTGAGGTTGGCGATGAGTTGGTGAAAGTTGATTGGAATGAAATTACCAATCATGATTTAGCGAAAACGGTCATGGTTGTCATGCCGAATGAACAGAAATTAGGCGCAACAGTTCAAATTGATGATCAAGTACGTAACGTTACCACTGGGGAAGAAGTCGGTTTCGCGACGCGATAGAAAGAAAATGGGGAGTAAAACAATGGGACAAGCCTATAAGGATTTAGCCAGTGCCATCATTACAGGCGTTGGGGGACCGGATAATATTAATTCGGTGATTCACTGTATTACACGACTTCGGTTTTATTTGAAAGACGAAAGCAAGGCTGATAAAGCGAGCTTGGAAGCCCTTGATGGGGTTGCCGGAGCAGTTTATAACAAGCAATTAGGACAATACCAAGTTGTCATCGGACCGGCCGTAGAAGATGTCTACGATGAAGTCATTAAGCAATTGGGACCCAAGTATGCTGGTGGGGAAGATGAAGCTGATCCGGAAATCGATGAAGTCGCCACTGGGCAACAACGACCAACCACTTTACTGGGGTGGGTGAAGTATGCGTTTCAGCTTTTAATTGGAACGATTACTGGCTCAATGATTCCGGTCATTGGCCTATTGGCAGCATCTGGAATTTTAAAAGGGTTTTTGACACTCTTTACGCAAAATTTGCACTGGATTAATCCAGCATCATCAACTTATATTATTTTAAATGCCATGGGTGACTCAGCCTTCTACTTCTTACCAATATTGGTTGGATTCTGCGCTGCGCGCCAGTTGAAGTCTGATCCAATTGTCGTTGCGACCATTGCGGGTGTACTAGTTCATCCATCGATTGCAGCCATTTGGGCTGAACCAACGAAGGGAATGCCGACATTACTAGGTGTGCCACTTAATGCGAACTTCTTTGGCATTCCAATCCACATTCCACAGTATGCCTACTCAATCTTTCCAATTATCTTTGCAGCGTGGATGGCGCGACCGGTTGGCAATTGGCTTAAGAAACATACACCTATGGCTTTACGTTCAATTTTCGTGCCATTGTTCACGGTCTTTATCGTGACGACGACTGTACTTGTTGTTATGGGGCCAGCTATCTCACTACTCTCAGCTGGATTAGCAGCCGCTATTAATTGGTTGGTAACGTTAAATGAAGCGGTAGCTGGTTTTATTATTGGTGGCTTTTATCAATGCTTGGTTATTTTTGGATTGCATTGGATGGTTATCCCCATTATTTCCAATGATATAGCCTCAACTGGACATTCAGTTTTAAATGGATTGATTAATTTCACAATGATTGCACAAGGTGCCGGTGCTTTGGCCGTTTGGGCCAAGACTAAGAACGAAAATCTAAAGGGGATTTCGTTGGCAGGGGCATTATCAGCGTTTGCCGGCGTGACGGAACCAGCGATGTATGGGGTGAATTTGAAGTATGGTCGTGTCTTTTGGATGGCCAACATTGGTGGTGCCATCGGAGGTTTCTTAGCCGGATTAATGAAAATTGATATGTTTGGCTTTACAGGTTCGCTGATTGGATTCCCATCATTCTTTTCACCGCACAATCCATTTAACATCTGGGCCTTTGTAATTGCTGCCACTGTCACATTAGTCATTTCATTTATCTGTGTCTACTTCTGGGGATTTTCAGATGCAGATATACAAAAAGCAAAGTCAGCCGAAAAGAAAAACGTCTTTAAAGACGTCGTCGAATAAGGGGAAACATTATGAATCACGCGAATTGGGAATTAGCCTATCATGATATTTCAAAAGCAGCTAAATCATATGGTGAAGAAGCTTTATTGGCTTTAGGCAATGGTTATCTTGGATGGCGCGGTGCGCCGGTATGGTCAACTTTTAGTGATAATCATTATCCAGCACTCTATGTAGCAGGGGTATTCAATCAAACCCAGACACCGGTGGCTGACCGAATGGTTGTTAATGAAGATTTAGTCAATTTGCCAAATCCACAGCTTACGCAGATTTGGATCAATGGACAATTGCTATCTGAAAATAACTTGGAAACACGAGCGAGTCATCTCCGTTTTGATAGAGGTGAGTTGACTGAAACCTTTACATTTGGATTGGCCGAAGGTACGGTCACACTCACGACGACCAAAATGGTTGATCCAATTGCGTGGCATCACATGGGGATGCAGCTTGAGTTAAGCACAGACTTTGAAGCGCAATTAAAACTAGCTAGTATTATTGACGCGAGTGTCACAAACCAAAATGTGGTCCGTTATCGGGATTTTGATGCAACAGAATTTAACGTCAAAAAGATTGATTCAGCTAAACATCAAGTCTATGTGCAAACAAGGCAATCAGGAATTGATATTGCAATTGGGGCAACGACCAAGGTATGGCAACAGGATCAAGTTGTTATAGGAACAACAAAAGCAACCGCTGATCAACTTATTGAGAGTTACACAACAACCCTTTTACCGAATGTGCCAGTTATCTTGAATAAGACAATTTCAGTGGCGACGTCGCAAGAAACGTCTACACCATTGGATGAGGCGTTGGCAGCGTTGATGACTGAAGTTAATTTAAATTTTGTTCGAAATCATAGTTTAGAATATTGGCGTGATGTATGGCATGATGCAGATATTGAAGTCGAGTCAGATGACAAACGTCTACAACAATTAATCCGGTTGAACATCTTTCATTTACATCAAGCAGCACAAAGTAATGCCAATCCACATTTAGATGCTTCGGTTGGTTCGCGTGGTTTGACGGGTGAAGGATACCGAGGCCATATTTTCTGGGACGAACTTTTCTTGGTACCTTACTATGCGGCTAATGATCCAAAAGCAGCGCGAGCATTAATTCAATATCGTATCCAACGATTAGCAGGGGCGCAAGCAAATGCCCAAAGAGAATCAGAAGCTGGTGCTATGTACCCATGGCAATCAGGATTATACGGTGACGAGCAGGCACAGGTCATTCACTTGAACACCGTTGACCAATCATGGATTCCAGATAATTCGAGATTACAACGGCACGTGAGTTTGGCGATTGCTTATGACTTATGGGTCTACACCCGAATAACCAAGGATGTCAGTTTATTACAAAATGGCGGATTAACAATGTTACTTGAAATTGCCAAATTTTGGTTGCATAAAGTGCAGTTAGCTGATGATGGTCGATTTGATCTAGCAGATGTGATGGGACCGGATGAATTCCATGAGGCCTATCCTGACGCCAAAACGGCAGGTATTAAAAATAATGCTTATACCAATGTTATGTTGACGTGGTTGCTGAATTGGATTTTGGAACTTCAAACAGACTTCAGTGCATTCGATGCCATTGCGGCTAGTGATAATTTTGATGCAACATTGCTGGAACGTGCAAAAGCAGTTGCGCATGGTTTGAGACTAGAACGAAATGAAGCTGGTGTCTTCGCACAGTATGAAGGTTATTTTGCATTAAAAGAACTAGATTTTGCTGCCTATGCTGAAAAATATGGAGATATTCATCGGATTGATCGCTTATTGAAAGCAGAAGGGAAGTCACCTGATGATTATCAAGTTGCTAAGCAAGCTGATTTACTCATGCTCTTATATAATTTTGATGATGGTTTAGTTGCCAAATTACTTGAGCAACTCGGGTACCCACTAAAATCCGATTGGTTGGCGGTTAATAAGAATTACTACTTAGAGCGAACTGTTCATGGATCAACCACCTCTCGACCAGTATTTGCGGGAATTGATGTGACGTTAGGTCAACTTGACGAGGCGGAGCAATTACTAGCACATGCCATTCGTTCTGACGTTGATGATATTCAAGGCGGGACCACGGCCGAAGGTATCCACACTGGTGTGATGGGGGAAACATTAGCAGTCGTTCAAAATAAATTTGCGGGAGTCCATTTGCTTGCAGGTATGCCTGAAATTAAGCCAAACTTACCAGAGACATGGGCGTCAATTCACTTTAAGCAACAGTATCAAGGGATATGGCTAGATATTGTGGAAACCCACACATATATTTCTTTGACAGCTGATGCAACCATTCAAGTGAAAATCAATGATGAAGAGTATTTGGTAACTAATGGGGAGCCATTGGTCGTGACTTTGGGGGTTGAATAATATGACATTTACGCAGATTAAGGGCGTGGCGTTCGATTTAGATGGTGTTTTAGCAGATACAGCAAAATTCCACACCATAGCATGGCGACAATTAGCTGAAAGTTTGGGGGTAACGTGGACACCAGAATTACAAGAAGCCTTAAAAGGCATTGACCGAATGGGGTCACTTGATTTGATTTTACAGGCAGGAAACCTGGCGCACCAATATTCGCAGCAAGAATTGCAAAAGTTGGCGAATCAAAAGAATGAAGCGTATAAAAAGTTGATTGCAACTTTAACGCCGAATGATATTTTGCCGGGTATGCAAAGCTTTTTGGAGGAATTGAGGGCGCAGGGTTATAAATTAAGTGTCGCTTCAGCCTCAAAAAATGCACCAGCTATTTTGGGACGTTTAGAGATTGCACACTATTTTGATGGTGTAGTAGATCCTGCAACGTTACACGCAGGTAAACCTGATCCAGAAATTTTTAGACGTGCAGCAGAAATCCTGGATTTGAAACCAGATCAAGTGATGGGTTTGGAAGATGCCGAAGCGGGGATTCAATCCATTCGCGGTGCTCATGAAGTCGCCATTGGAATTGGTGTGCCAGGGGATGTGACATTTACGAATACGAACGAGGTTTCTTTACAGAATATACGGGAACAGTTTGAAAAGAAGTTCAATTAAATAGACACGAATCGCACAATAATTTTCACAAAAAAAGCACTTTCAGTTTTGAAGTTAACTGAAGGTGCTTTTTTAGGATTGTGGCTCATCAAATGAAAATAGATTACGTCCATTAAATTTAGATTGGTAGAGAAACAAATCTGCTTTTTCAAATGCGCGTAAAGTATGATAATTGTGAAAAACTGTATGGCTAACGCCAGCTGAGTAAGTAATTGGTGTTGGTAAAGAAATGCTACTTTGTTCATACAAGTTTTTTTGGAAATGTTTTAAGACAGAAGCAATCACGTCTTGGTCAGCAGATAAATCATCCGTTTCAGAAGAAATTAAAAGGACAAATTCTTCACCTCCGTAGCGATAAATGCGATAAGACCGATTTGGGATATCCTTTGCGATGGTTGTCTTTAACACATTGGCAAATAATTTTAATGCTAGATTGCCATGTTGGTGACCGTAGGTATCATTGATACTTTTAAATTTATCGATATCCATAATGATAATCCATGCATCACGGTTTGCGATGGGTGCTTTCTGAAATAAATCGGTCGTCAGCTGATGATAATTATAAACATGCGTTAGGGCATCATGAGATTTATCGTAGAACAATTCATTTCTGAGACGTTCACAAACTTTATTGATGTAAGTGATTAACCAAGCGAAAAAGAGGTAGGCTAACAAGATACAAACAAATGCAATCAGTGATTTTGGCGTGAGAATATCTTTAAATTGATAGCTTTGCCAATACTCTAAACAGGCGAAGAAAACGGCCAGAATAGGGGCTAATATTTTTTTGTTTTGAATTGTCATGGTCAAAGCGGCCAAGACGAGCATCAAAATAATCTCGCTAACAAATAAAATTTTGGCATCATGATGTGGAATAGAGATATAACGGCCGATGTAGAGCGCCATAAGCCAAGGATGAATTGAGGCGCAGAAGATAACCTTCCAAAGTGCTGTATCCAAGCTAATGAACAAAAGTGGTACGAAATATAAAATCAATCGGTTCACCAGATTGGCATCCAAAATAAGGATGAGATAGGTAAAGACGATATATAAAATAATCGTAATGACTTTTGGGAATAGCTGATTGCTATAAATGAGCGTGTTTTGGTAAACATAAACTAAGGCGACTAAAATGCTTGTAATAAAGAACAAAACAATTAGAAAGCCCGCGAAAGTGTGCATGTAAAAGTCTCCTCTTCGGATCAAAACGGGCATACCACTGACTAAGCAAATAGTATGAACAACACAATGTCAACTAGTATATAGCTATTGCTGTGAGATTTCAATATACCTGTACCAATAGAATTGTAATCATATTGACTTTTTGCCCCTGTACATGTCCTAAAATGAGAGATTTAGTTTACCATAAAAATTTTATATGTTAATGTACATTCTTAGACGAAATTGTTTCTAAATCTTTTTTGGGGAATTGATTTAGAAAAACACATCAGGGGGAGTCATTTTATGGGGGAATTTGGTGTGCTTATTCCAGCACTAAATCCAGACGAGAAGTTGGTACGGTTAGTCGATGAATTAATCATGGAGCCAATTTTAAAACACAATATCATTATCGTAGATGATGGATCTTTACCAGAATATCAACGATTTTTTAATGAGATTTTAGCGCAGTATCCAGATGAAGTTGTCGTGCTCCGACATGAATCTAATCAAGGTAAAGGTGCTGCGTTAAAACATGGTCTCAGTTACTTTAGTGAATGGTGCCCCAATATTGAAGGGGTTGTAACCATGGATGCTGATGGACAGCATGCGGTTACGGATGTACTAAAACTTACACGGGCATTTAATGGCAAAGATTTGGTCATTGGTAGTCGTCAATTTAGTCAGGATATTCCATTCCGAAGCCGATTTGGGAATGTGTTAACGAATAAACTCACGCATTTCTTTACCGGACTGGATATTTCAAATACACAAACTGGTTTAAGAATTGTACCAAGCATATATGTACCAATGCTACAAACCTTTCCAGAAAATCATTTTGAATTTGAATTTAAGATGTTGCTAAATGCGAAAGCAAATGACATTCAGATTCGAGAAGTGCCCATCCAAACCATCTATATCGATGAAAATGCTTCATCGCATTTCCGTGTGGTTGCCGATTCGCTTTCTATCTATGCCCAATTCATGAAATTTATTTTTTCGGGGCTAGTTTCATTTTTACTCGACATTACATTATTCGCCGTTTTCTTGAAGTTAATGGGGACTGAAAATTTAAGCAGTGTCATGTGGGCTACGGTTGGGGCACGACTTATTTCAGGCGCTGTCAATTATGGATTAAATCGTCAAGTTGTTTTTGATAAGCAAGGTGACAAGACGCTCATAAAGTATTGTATTTTAATGGCAGTACAGATGCTGTGCTCTGGTGCTTTAACATATTTGATTGCACATACAATTAGTCAATCAGGAAATGTGGGGCTCGCAACAGGCGCGAAGTTAATTGGGGATGGATTATTATGCTTGTTGAGCTTTCAAATCCAAAAGCACATTGTCTTTAAACGGAGGTCGGCATGATTTCTAAGAAAAAAAGAATGATGTATTTGTTCTCTTGTTTATTGACAGTCTTTTATTTGGTCTGGCGTGTTTTCTTCACACTGCCATGGCATGCTTCATACTGGCTCATCGCTTTTGCAATCATCTTAGTCGTGTGTGAGATTATGTCTAATTGCACAGCATATCTGACCATTTTCTTACGTCTGAGAGTATCTAAACATGACCTAACGCAACATTTGGATGAACTGGATTATCCTGAGGGAGCAGACTTACCAAATGTTGATATTGTGATTGTGACACATGACGAATCAGTCGAATTATTGCGTAAAACGGTGAATGCTGCCGTTAAACAACAGTATGGCAATCAAGCGGGAATTACAGTTTGTATCGCTGATGATGGTAATCGTCCGGAAGTTGCTGAATTAGCTGCGAGCTATGGCGCAAAATATGTTGGTTTTGCAGAAAATACTGAAGCAAAATCTGGAAATATTAATCATGCCTTGGCGCAATTATCAGCACCATTAGTCGCTATTTTCGATGCAGATATGATTCCATATTCTACTTTCTTGAATGCCAGCGTGCCACCATTTTTGGAGAATTGGCATCAAAGAGAACTTGATCAAAACGAAAAGCCACTGGGTTTTCTACAAACACCCCAGAGCTTTTATAATGCAGATATTTTTCAATATAATTTATTCTCAGAAAACATTGTGCCAAATGAACAGGATTATTTTTCACGAGATATTAACGTCTTAAATAGTGCGAATGGTGCAGCTATTTTTACAGGATCGAACGCGTTATTTTTGCGTGAAGCGATTGATGCAGCGGGTGGATTTCCAACTGATACATTGACAGAAGATTTTGAATTAGGTGCACGTATTAATTTAGAAGGGTATATGAGTTACTCTACGCAAGAGCCACAAGCGAGTGGGCTCTCACCCAGTGATTTAAAAGGTGTTATTACACAGCGGAAGCGTTGGGCGCGTGGTGTTATCCAATCATGTCGTAATCTGCATATCTTTACGAATCGACATTTTTCAATCGTGAATCGATTGATTTTGATTAACAGTTACTTGTATTGGTGGTCTTTTTTTAGAAGACTGATTTTTATCATGGCACCCATTCTATTTGCCTTATTTAATCAGCCGGTCGTGATGGCTAATTTCTGGTTATTGATGTGTTTTTGGGCGCCTGGGCATTTCTTACAACATTGGGTCTTGGGTGATACCTCTGGTCCAATTCGAAATGAACGATGGGGTGAGGTACAAGAAACCTTTTTTGCGCCCTTCCTTGTTTTACCCGTACTCTTTGAGAGCTTAGGTTTGAAAGAAAAAAAGTTTATTGTGACCGATAAGTCCTCTAAAACAACTTGGCAAGACCGTTTATATATTTTGCCGTACTTGATTTTATGGGTATTGATTCTTATGTCGTTGATTCAGTTTAATTACGGAAAATTTGGTTCTGAAATTTTGTATGGTAGTGTCATTACTTTTTGGCTTTTGACGCATTTTATCAATCTAACGTTTTGTTTGTTTATTGCGAGTGGCCGGCCACTTTTTAGATCAAATGAACGCTTTTCAAGAAGCTTTGATGGTACCATGCAACTTGGCCGATTAACGATTGATCTACAAACTGTGGATCTTTCTGATACGGCAATCAAATTTAAATTACGACACGTGCAAACGTCGCTAATTAAGCCAGGCGAAATGCATACAATTACGCTTTATGATAATGATGACGAAGCATTGCCTCTACAGGGGCGTATCTTACGTGTGTTTGACCTGGATGGTGTACAACATGGGGTTATTCAAATTCTTGAAGCAGATCAATTACCAGAGCATTTAAATGCCTATTTACGAATTGTATATGATGGATCAAATGCTAATTTAACGGACGAACAAGATAAATGGATTACACCGCTTGATGAACTTTGGTTAAATTTGATGAATCGATTTGAAAACTGGCGTAAACGTATGAATCGTCACCTAACAGGTAAGACAAAGCGAGGTAAGCAAATATGAATCTATTTGGAATCCTGCTCTTAGTTGGTTCCTTATTAGGATACGAACGATTTTTACGGGTTAATGGCATTTCACCTTATTTGGCTTGGATCACGGCATTTTGGATGCAAACGTTGATGCTATATGTCTTTGCGATGCTTGATTATTTGAATCCGGGTATCTATGTCGTGAATGGCTTAGGTTGGATATTATTGTTGTACTATGTCTTCCGAATATTTTGGCAAAAGCAGGCGGCATTGCCGATTGATATTCATGCCTTCGATATTTGGATGGTGGTCATGGGTGGCTTACTTGCTCTGGGCATTTACCATAGCATTATGATTCACTATGATAATTTCTCACATTGGGCGACAATTGTTAAGTTCATGCATTTTACCGGGCATCTCCCAACAAATGCTAGCATGGATGGGATCATTTCGTTTACATCATATCCACCAGCAATGGGTCTAGCCATTACGTATGTCGTCCATTTTCTTGGTTTTAGTGAATCCAATATGTTACTCGCACAATTTGGTTATATCTGGGCTGCTGTCTATAGTGTCTTCGGTTTTATGCGTGATAAGACGCGTATGATGCTATCTGGACTACTAGTACTAGCAATTGCGGTTACCATGATTTTTAATGTTCAAATTCGATTTAATAATCTTTTGGTTGATTATGTCTTGGCTGCCGTAACGTTGGCTGGATTGGTGGGTGTTTATGTTTATCAAGAGCATCAAAAACGCCAGTTTGGGCATGTTGTCTTAGCAGTTGCCAATTTACTATTGATTAAAAATTCTGGCGCATTTTTTGCGGGTATTATTTTTATCTATTATGGCTATATGTTACTTCAAAATAATCCAATTTTGTTGAAACAATGCCAAACTAGGGTGATGGCCTACAAGAATAGATTGATGAATTTAGGATTATGGATGTTGGCAATCGTCTTGAGTATTATGCCATTTTATTGGTGGCAGTATCATGTGAAACATCTTTTCCCAGAGTCAAAACATCAAATTGATACGGCCTCATATGGGGCGCAGTTATCAGGAGAGCATACGTCCTATTTAATTGAGATTGCTAAAAAAATGTTGCATGCAAATAGCGAGTTGAGCTCACTTTCTACGCAAGGATTAATTTTGATTAATGGCGTACTCCTGTTAACCTGGTTAGGCTTGAAACTATTGGGGCAACGGAATCGTTTGTTAAAGATGGCCATTTTATTTGATGTTATGTTTTTACTTTATTACATCAGTATTTATGGTATGTATATCGTTTCGATGCCAGAGGCTGAAGCAGTTGTACTAGCCGGATTTGAGCGATATTTATCAACGATGATTATTTTGCTGATTTTCTTGAGTGCTGCCACACTGGTGATTACATTGGATGAGCATTTTAAGGAACAAGATTTTAAATTGCGGAATTTAAGATCATTTAGTTCGTTAACAGCTAAGAAATGTTACCAATATGCGGGGATGATTTTTTTCACATTCTCAATTATTGGCATCAATTCAGAAATCGGGGGTATGCATTTTACTGATCGATTGAATCGAAATGCTTTGCCAGAACTATTGAAACGAACAACACAAGAAACAAAACAATTGAACGATCGCAGAATTCTATTAGTTGATGCCGATGCCGATGATGTTAATTCTTATTATGCTGATTTTGTAGCACGTTATTATTTCTTTACTGAGAATGCTGATGCAAAGGAAGCCTTTGACGATACACCAGATCAATTTAAAGATTTTAATAGCCAATATGAGTATATGGTTTTGCCAAAGAAACATCAGACTTATCAAGCGTTAGCTAAAAATGTTTATCACGAAAAGATTGTTCCAGGAACATATCAAATTACAGATAATGGCTTAAAACCAAAGGCATTACCTTAAATAAAAGACGTTAAGTGGAATTGACTTAACGTCTTTTATTTTGAACAGGTGACATTCATATCCTATTTGAAATGTTAGCGTTATAATGTCTGTAGTAGGAAAAATGAAAAGAGGTAGAAGTGATGAAAATTGCAGTTACTGGAGCAACTGGACGATTTGGTAGTCAAGCAGTTCAATTGTTGCAAAGTGAGCTTTCTGAACAAGATCAAGTGATTGCGCTAGCACGCAATATTGACAAGGCTAAGACGATGTTTGATGACGCAATCGAAGTTCGTCCGGGTGCGTATGATTCGGTTGAGACATTAGCAGAATCAATGCATGGCGTAGATAAATTATTATTTATTTCATCGCAACCAAATCCGGATTTTCCACGAATGACGCAACATCAAAATATTATTGAGGCTGCCAAGAAAGCTGATGTCCAATTTATTGTCTATACCAGTTTCCCCCATGCGGATAAGGTAGATAACCCACTTTCGGGGGATCACAAGCAGACTGAAGCGCTTATCCAAGCGTCAGGCATTGCGCATGCTTTTGCACGTAATAACTGGTATCTAGAAAATGATCTCCCATTTATGAATAAAATCGTAAGTGATGGCGTAGCCGTATATTCTGCTGGGTCAGGAAAAGTTGGTTGGGCGCTTGAAGTTGAGTATGTTCGGGCAGCCGTTAAACTGCTACAAATGGAAAATCCAAAAGAAATCTATGAATTTTCTGGTCGGGCCCACACATATGAAGAGTTGGCTGAAACAGTGGCGCGAGTATCGACAAAGCCGCTTAAAATTGAACAAGTGTCAGATTCTGAATATAAGCAAAGTTTGTTAGATTCTGGATTCGATGCTGGAACGGCAGATCTGTTTGTTGTCTTTCAGCAGTTAATCCGAAACGGTGACTTGGCTGACGTACAAAATGATTTATATACTGTTTTAGATGATGATGTTCCTAATTTTGAAGAAAGTGTCAAAACTGTTTTAGACATTGATTAATATGGCTAAAGATGAAAAATCACGCTAATGGTTGGATTAGCGTGGTTTTTTATTTGATTAGAAAATTTAAAGCGAAAATAATGAGTAAGATGGCCAAAAATTCGAGAATGAAAATAACCCTTGCTCTCTTTGCAGAATAAGGTTGGCCAATTTCTTGTTTGAGGTTTCCAAGATGTCGTCCCAGTTGTGCAATAACAAATAGATTCGAAAAAGTTGCCAATGTGATGAGCCAACCCACAATGCTTGGGAGTTGACCAACAAAAGGTTGAATAAATAGGATGATAATAAAGAAAAAATTCGTAATACTGGCGAATAGTAGAAACCTTTTTGTTTCCCGAATACTTTCTTGCGCTTTGATATTTTCTTGCATCTGTTTGTCCTCCAAAAGTAATGTATCCAATGAAAGATCCAGCACCTGTGCTAGTCGAACGACACTATCTAAATCAGGTAGGGTCTTCCCAGTCTCCCAATTTGAAATTGTCTTGGATGAGACAAAGACTTGATCTGCCAATTCAGTTTGCGTTAATGATTGTTGCATGCGTTCAGTTTTCAGTAGTTTTGAAAATTCCATTTGGATTACCTCTAATCTAAGACACTCTGACGAATTGATATACCCAAGATATTGCAAATGCTGTATTTAGGCAATAGAAAGATGTTTCTATTGCCGATTGATGCATCTTTTTGGCAATAGTTTTTCAATTTATTGGGTGAGTGAGCATAGACAAGTTCTTGTTGAAGTTGTCCATAAATCGAATTAAGTGAAACGATTTGTTAAAATTTATAACTTTACTATATTTTTTGATATAAAAAACAACGTTCCTCAGCAACTTTATTTTACAAAACATTACAGTTGCGTTAAAATAACATTAACAACCAAATGGTTGGAACTATAATTTTGGAGGAACTTATGATGGCAACGATGCGTGATGGATTAAAAGAAAATCGTGAAGCAGCTCAAGATGCTACGGATAAGAAGATTGATGAAGCTTTAGAAGATGCAACAAAGTCTAAGGCAACTGATGCAGACGAAAAGTATTATAAGCACGAAGAAGAACATTATAGTAAAGAAGACTGGGTTAACGAAAAGAAAGATGAAGAAGGTGAGCGATAATGGAGAAGAAACACGAATTTGAAGCTGCCGACGCACGTGAAGTAGAAGATGCAAAGCGTAAAGAAGAGCGCCTAGAGAAGCAAGCGCAATTTACAGAATCTGCACATGAAACACGTGAAGCTGAATCTGGTGAAAAGAAAATTTAATGTAATAAGCTCGATTGAGATGACAGTGTCATCCAGTCGAGCTTTTTTTGTATATTTTGGAAAAAAAAGACAACTAGTCATAACTAGTTGTCTTAGTAATAATGATTACTTAACTTTCTTGATTGCTGGGAAGTGGTAATCACCATTAATCACAGATTCGTCAGGCAGGTAAACACGCAAGATTGGTCGGAAATCACCCTTAGGTGATGGCAACCAGTTTGAAGCAAGTTCACTTGGTTCTTCGTTAGAAATCTTAATTGTGATGCCACCATCAGCATCCTTTTGCAAGCCCTTAGTACGATCACCGATTGAATAACGGTTGATTGGATTTTCAATCAAGGTAAATCCTTCAGTTTGGTACATAGTGATTGACCAAAAGGCATTGTTTGGTGGTGTCTGTTCGAAATGAATTTCGTAGTTATTCGCACCATTCAATTGCTTTTTATCGCCATCAAGGTAATTAAGCAAGTAAACGGCTTCATAACTTTGGTTACCCCATAGACCACCAATAGCAGCAGCGGCACGAACGAAATTAGCATCAACTAATTCCTTTTCAGTGCTGTGTGGCATTTCCCACTCGTCAGACTCGATACTACCAAGTTCGAAGTAGTCAAAGTTGTAATCGAAGACGTGGAAATCTTTTTGCCAACCATTTTCGATAGGGAATGGCACATTTTCAAGGAAGTGCTTAATTTGCGCAGGTCCTTGTGTCAAAGCTTCTTTTAGCACATCCAAATGGTCTTGTGGAAGTTCATCTTCAAAAATACCAAGTTGACGATACTTTTCAATCAATGGCTTGTAACGATCGGCAGGAGCACTAAGGTCGTAGTAAGCCTTAAATTTCTTCCAGAAGGCAAGTGGATCACTGTTATCGATTGTTGGGATACCAGATACCTTATTTTCAGGCGTTGCTTGCGTCAAAGTAAGTTGCTTTTGGATTGCTTTAACCTTATCCATATCGGCATCATCAGTGACAGCAATACGTCCAACAATTTCACCAAAACGGCTAGGACTCTTGATTTGAGTATATCCCTCAGTCACTTTACCAGTGAAGTCAGGTGGTGTAATCATGAATTTCCCACCATTGCCACCAATTGAGCGTTGACCAATGTATGCATAATTATCAGTCCAAGCATCGACAAAGAGGAAAACGTAATAACGATCACCCATTGCTGGAATTTCAAGATAAAGTGGACCAGCACTTAAATCTAATTGAGCGTTGTTATAAACCGTATCATTATTAACACTGACGAATTTGTCGCTAGCATCTGATAATGATTGGGCATAACTGAATTCATTATATGGAACGGCTGGGTTTGTTCCAAAACCTTCTTCAACTGACTTTTTAATTTGATCCAAATTATAAACTAGGGGTAGGCCATAAACGTAGGCCTCGTTTGCCAAGTCTTGTAGATTATCCATGCGAAATTCCTCCATTGGGTGTGTAACATATTTGTAAAGATTATAACATCATTATGAAATGATGTAAATTCTATGAGCTAGAACGCTGTTTTAGAGCGATTTTGGGAAGGGATTTATCATGAGAATATGTAGACTATGCACGATTTTTGGGGACTTGTTGACGGCATTTAATCAATATATAGCAAAATAGTATGGATTAAAAGTTTGTAATGTATGAAATGATTGTGATATATTTAACATAGTCAGTTGGTAACCTGTGCTAGCTGATGAACCGTATTGGTGGCTAACCGAGTGAAAAGGAGTGTGATTTTATGGATGATTATACTGAAAAAGAACAAAAAGTAATTGCAAACATTGCAGATACTTTGTCAAAGTTGGATGATAATTTGAATAAGCTTGATGTATTGGAAAGTGGGGTTAAGTCACATTCGATTAAAGAATGGGCTGAAGAGCACAAAGCAATTCATGAAATTAAACATATCTTGAGCGAAATTGGTAAGTACGGTAAGTATGATGAAAAAGAAGCCCTTGCCGATGAGAAGGAACTGGAAGCAGTGATTCGGCATTTGGATAAGTATGAAAACTAACGGATAGACAGGTAAATTGGATTACAAAAGGGGGAGTATAGTCATGGAGAATATCGTAGTAGCTGGTGGTGGAACTTTAGGAAGTCAGATTGCCTACCAAAGTGCCTATTTTGGTAAGAACGTAACAGTTTATGATATTAGCGACGCTGCAATTGCAGCAGCTAAGGAAAAAATTAATGGTTGGGATGCAAATTATCGTACAGATATGCATGCCACAGATGCCCAAATTAAAGCAGCACATGATCATTTGTCATTTTCTTCGGACCTTGCTGAAGCAGTTAAAGGCAAAGAACTTGTGATTGAAGCCGTTCCAGAAAGTTTAAGCATTAAAGAAAGTTTCTATAAGCAATTGTCTTCAGTGGCTGATCCTGCGACCATCTTTGCATCGAATTCATCAACAATGACAACGTCAGAATTGAGTGGGTATACAGATCGTCCAGATAAGTTTTTGAATCTACATTTTGCTAATCATATTTGGATTCAGAATACCGCTGAGATTATGGTGTCAGATAAAACGAGTCATGCAACTGAACAAGCAGTGGAGCAATTCGCACGGGAAATTGGTATGGTGCCAATTGTGATGAAGAAAGAGCAACATGGTTATGTCTTAAATGCGATGTTGGTGCCATTCTTGAGTTCAGCTTTGGCCTTGTGGGGGAATGATGTTGCCGAACCTCAAACAATCGATAAGACATGGATGATTGCAACAGGAGCACCACGTGGCCCATTTGCGATTATGGATGAAGTTGGGATTCCAAGTCTTTATACGATTCTTTCAACCTCACGAACGGGTAATGAACCAAACGGATTTGATGCCGGGTTGGATAAACTTAAAGCATTGGGTGATCAAGGATATGCCGGACAAGAAAGCGGTAAAGGCTTTTATAACTATCCAAATCCTGCCTATGCTGACAAGGATTTCTTAAAGTAATTCGAAAAATGAGTTAAAATAGTTCGCTTCTGTTAATTCAGGAACGGACTTTTTTTGAGCTTTTTTAAAAACATAAAGGTAGTTTAATTATTTAGGGTACTTTAAAGAAAGTGAGCCTATAACTAATGTAAATTGAAAGAAATCAGGAAATTTTATGCGAAATGAAATTCAGTCCAAATCTCCGCGCGCGTTGTACAATGTGGCGGGATTATTTTTTGCCCTTTTTATTATTTTAGGTGGCATGGTCATCGCACAGGTGCCTCTTGTTCATGAGTTTGATCAGGCTATTTTTAATTTTCTCAAACCAATGGATTCGAGTGCTACCATTAGTTTTATGACCCATCTGTCAGCCATCGGTAGTCCTAGCTTTAATACGGTGTTAGTCGTTCTCATTGTTGCTGGTTTATTCATTTTCCGGTACTTTCGTGAAGGTGTTTTTATCTTTATCACCTTTTTTGGTGGCAGTGCGTTCGCACTTATGATTAAATTGTTGGTAAAGCGACCCAGACCATCTGGAAAATTAGTTGTAGATACAGGTTACAGCTTTCCAAGTGGTCACGTGTTTACCACAGCCATGATTGCATTTGCGTTTGCGTTCTTAATTTATCGTAAAACGAATTCAGTTCTCGCACATGATATTACGTTTGTGCTGGCCGTCATCTGGGTATTAGCAATTGGAACCGCGCGTGTATTTTTACGTGACCACTATCCTTCAGATGTATTAGGTAGTATATTATTAGCAGGTGCAGTGCTTTGCTTAGCAGTTGGCTTGTTGCGTCAAGTTAGTGCCAAGTACCAGTTAACAGCTTCAAGGCACTAAGCTAATTTAATAGGGGTTAGGAAATGAGGAATAATTTGAAATGAATACAGTTTCTACAGTTATAGATGTTTTTTTACATCTTGATAAACATTTGGATCACTGGGTGAATATTTTAGGACCCTGGTCTTATGCCTTGATTTTTGCAGTTATCTTTTTTGAGACCGGTTCGGTTATTTTCCCGTTCTTACCAGGTGACTCTTTGCTATTTGCCGCTGGTGCAGTTGCGGCTTTGCCCAAAAACGTCTTAAATCCTTTTATTTTAATTATCATTGTGTGGATTGCCGTTATTCTAGGGGATACTTTGAACTTCTTTATTGGGCGTAACATTGGATTGCCTTTAGTGCATAGTAAGGTTCTTGGTCACTTTATTTCTCAGAAAAATTTGGACGATGCAAATCACTTTTTTGAAAAATATGGTGCTTTTGCGATTATCTTAGCACGCTTCATGCCGATTATTCGAACCCTTTCGCCCTTTACCGCCGCACTTGCAAATTATCCCTATAAGAAATTTATCATGCTGGATATGATTGCGGCAGCTCTTTGGACGTTAGTATGTATTCCTGCTGGATACTTTTTCGGTCGTATTCCATTCATTCAACAACACTTCTCGCTTGTCATCTTTGGTATTCTGTTTATTTCAGTTTTGCCGGCAGTGATTACGGGAATTAAGTCGTATTTAACAAATAAAAAAAGCGCGGCGTAGTACAAACTGTCAACTAAGAAATGATTAATTGAACCCGATGTGTTGGTGTAGACTAACACATCGGGTTTTTCTGATGAATCAAGTTAATCCATAATCAGTTGTGGGTTCAATTGACAGTGAACAAGATGCGCGTAAAATGACATTACTAACACTAACGCGAGGGTAGAGTATGAATGAATTAGAAATTAAAAGGCAAAACGGTTTAGGGAAAATTGCGGAGGACGCTTTAAAGATTCGAGATGCCGTCTTTATTGGTGAACAGGGTGTTTCTGTACAACGTGAACATGATGGTGCTGATCAGCAACGCATGCATTATGTTGGATACTTAGATGGTAAGCCCGCAACCACCGCGCGCGTATTGATAAATGGTGCGAACTGGCATATTGAACGTGTTGCAACACTTAAAACAGCACGAGGGAGTGGTCATGCACAACGGTTAATGCGTCAAATCATGGATGATGCTAGTCAAAGTGGGATTTATACGATTGATTTAAATGCCCAAATGACTGCAATGCCATTTTACGAAAAACTTGGATTTGTACGGCAGGGAGAAGTGTTTGTTGATGCAGGGATGGATCATGTTGAGATGCAACGAACTCTATCACTGAAAGAAGAGGATAAGTAACTATGGAAATGACGATGTTTTTATCGATGCCGGAAAATGCAGAGGCTGCGATGAATTTTTATCAAGCCGTTTTCACGGATGCATCAATTAAACAGCTTGTGCGTTATCCTGAAAATATGCCTAAGAGTCCTGCTAAAATGACGGGAAAAGTTCTAAACGGTGAACTTGAAGTTCAGGGACAAAAATTGTTTTTTATGGATATGGATCAAGATATGGTACCAGCCTTAAATTGGGTATTTTCAATTTATACTGAGTTTGACACAGAGATAGAATTTCAGGCGGTCTTTGACCAATTAAGTGCGCATGGTACCGTTATGATGGGACCAGCTCCGATTGAAGGGTTAAAGTTAGTTGCTTGGGTTACAGATAAGTTTGGCTTAACTTGGCAAATGGTTCTAGCATAAATAAAAGAAACACCGTGAGTGACGTTACACTCACGGTGTTTTTTAGAACAACATATCATAGATTGAAATATACATTAGGGTTGCTGCGATGAGGACAAAAATATGCCAGTATACATGTGCATAGGGCATCTTTGGGAGCAGATAAAAGATAGCCCCAATCGTATAAACGATCCCGCCAGCAAGGAGCAACGTAAATGAAACGGGTGAGAGGGCAGCATAAACCATTGGAAAGACGAGAATGACTAACCACCCCATACACACATAAATAATGACGGAGACCCATGGCCAACGTCCGACGAAGAATAAATCGTAGATGAGACCTAAAACGGTACAACCTGCGATAGTAAACCAGATCGGCCAACCAACATTTGGTGGAAGAAAAAGCCAGGTGTAAGGTGTATAGCTACCTAAAATAATAAAATAAATACCAGAATGATCAAAAAATTGGAAAATTTTGCCGGCTCTGGTGAAGACGAGGGCATGGAATAAGGTTGAGGCTAACAAAAACCCAATCATTGATACGGCATAAATCGTTAATGCAGTGAGGGTGAGGGTAGAAAAATGATGTTGCCAAGATTTTACGAGTAGTAAGGTGGCACCAACAATTGCAGCAATGGCGCCAAGGGCATGGGTAACTGTGTTGAGAACTTCATATTTAATGAGATAGTGTCGATTTGATGTTGTTAATGTAGGCATGACGTACCTCTCTTTTCATTAATTGTTGATAAGATTATATTAACCCCATTATCTAGTTTTGTAAACTAGGTAAACCAGACTTTGTTAACGTTGATAAATATAGTTGTTTGACACCACCTGTTTAGATGACTATACTTTCATTATAGATACACGTGTATCTATAAAAAGGAGAATAAATGAAAGTCATTAAACAAGTAAATTTTGATGGGATTGATGGCCTTAAGCTCGAACAAATTCCGGTTCCAGAACTAACACCAGATTCAGTAATGGTTAAAATGGCTGTTTTGCCAGTCGTACCAACTGATTGGAAGCGTGAAAGTTCGGCACATGCAACGCGCGAAGCGATGGCGAACCTACCTAAAGTAATTGGTACTGGTGGCGTTGGGACTGTGACTCAAGTTGGCGCTAATCGTGATCAAGCCTTATTAGGAAAACGTGTTTTGGTGATGCAACCAGCTGGGGCATATGCCGAGTATGTGCGCAATGAGAAGCCGGAATGGCTCTTTTGTTTACCAGATTCAGTTGCGTCAACTGACGCCGCGACATTAATTGCTGGTGCTGGAACGGCTCTGCGAGTTGCTCGAGAAATTGAAGCTGATACGCGCCAAAATGTCATTTTGACAGGGGCTAATTCCGTGATTGGCCTCTATCTCATCCAATTACTCCAAATGGATAATTACCAAGGTATCTTATATCCGATTGTTTCCACACAGAGCCAGGCATACTTTGATAAAGAATTACCAAGTCAGACTTGTTATACCGTGGAACAGTTACCGCAACAACAAGATGCAATTTTAGTGGATATTGCTGGAAGTGAGCAGTTGTTGGAACGAATTATTGCGACCAACAATGTCACGCGCATTGTTTCAATTGCTATTATGGAAAGTGAACGTGTTTCAGATATAGAGTTTATACATGAATCCTTTGCGGTTAAAGACTACAACGATTTAATTGAAGCGTTAGCGGATAAGACATTAAAAGCACCGGTGGGGCGGATTTTTAAATTTGAAGACACGATTGCAGCACAACACTTTGCCAAAGAAAACCATAGCCGTGGGCGCGTGTTAGTCGAATTTTAGTCAGCAGAATGAGGGAAATAAATGACTGAACCAAAACAGACTGAGCGCCGAACCAAAACCGCATTGCTGAACGATGTTTATCAAGCAGCGTTAGTGCTTGGGAATGAGTTAGGTTATAATCGGATCACATTTAGTGAGATTTCTAAACGAGCTAATGTGACCCGAGCAACTCTTTATCGACATTGGCAAAGTCCATTTGGGCTACTTTATGCAGCTGTGCAATATTATTCTGAGTCTCACCCTAATCAGGTCCAACCTAGTGATTTTGAACAGCAGAGTTTGCGCCAAAATTTAATTACAGCATTGATGCGTTTTGAAAGTTCATTTCGTTCGGTACCTAATCCAGATAGTTTTATGGCTTACTTTGTGAGCGAAATTGTTAAAGATGTTCCTGAAAATCGTGAAATTCTAGCCGAATTGAAAACGACAAACCGCTATTATATGAATTTAATTATTGATGTCGCCTTGGCGAAACAAGAATTACAACAACGCCCATCAGATTTTCTATTGAACTTACCAATGGAGACATTAATTTACCAAATGGGGGTCAATCACCAACGGATAAGTGAAAAATTGGTCACAATGATTGTTGATCAAATGCTGATACCAACTTTTGAAAGCCAAGCAAAATAAAAGCCGTCACGTGAGTGTGACGGCTTTTATTTTAGAAGACATGAATGAAATCATAGATAATATAAATGATCGCTAAGTGAGCGGGGTAGAAGTAATAGAAGAAATTCTTATCCCACTTTGATCCGTTACCACCGCGTTGACCATTGTAAAGTCCAATTAAGGGGACAGCCAAAATCATCATGAATTCAGATGAGAATGTGAGATAGCTATAAAGACTCTCGTTAGGTAACTGCATTTGATAATAAGTGAAGATTGACTTTCCCAGCAGTAGGAGTGAGAAAAGTAAGATGAATGACATCACCCATTTTTTTTGATTATGTGAAAAGTAGCAGACCAATACAATTGGAAGAAGATAGACGCCACCTTCAACCATTAGGGTTAGGACCATCAGTGCACCAATTGGCAACAATAATGTTAATTTAATCAGAAGATGTTCTTGTTGCCGTAAAATGTCAATGAGCCAGATGACTGAGAACATTAAGGCTAGGGTGATGAAAATATTGTGACCACTTAAAAATAGTAAAAAGAAGCTAAATTTATGGGTAAATGTGTCAAAGGCTGCGCCAGTAAGAACATTTTGAAGGGTATTCATGATAACCATCACGCTGGCACCTAGCGTTAAACGCGTTAAATATTTACGACGACTGTGTGTATAAAAGAAACCTTCAACGAGCAAGAAAGTAAAGAGGGGTGCGACGAAGCGTCCTAAAAAGCTAAACCAATCGGGTGTCACTTCAGGAAAGTAACTATGTATATGGTCAATTAACATAAAAAAAGCGGCGATAAATTTTAATTGTGTTCCCGTTAAAGAAAAACGTGAGGTTGGCGTTAGGGGTGTTTGAGTATGCATTTTATTATTCCTTGTCAGTTATTATATTCAAAATAGTATTATAGATAATCTCATGAATGAGGTCAAGTACAAAATAAAAAAAGGACTACGATTTCGCGTAGTCCTTTTGATTAAGCTTGGCTAACTGCTTCTAAGATAGCAATGGCAGTATCAATTTGTTCAGACATTAAGTCCATATTTGGTTGTGTGAATGGAAGTGGTTCGAGGAATAACCATTCAGGCATAGTGATGGTCGCCATGTTTGGAATTCCGCGCTTGAAAATTGGCATACCTTCACCAAAGTACGCTACATGGGTTGGATCAACAAAACTAATGTCATCCTTGCCATCAAATGCTTGCAACTTGTCCGTTAAGATTTGCTTAATCGTGTCATCGGTATGGACATAAACGTAGTCTTCTTGAACATTCGTGGTCTTAACAAAATGATGATTCTCATCATCATAAAGGTGCAAACAACCTAGATGTTCCAAAGTTAAGGCGAATTTTGCCTTTAGGTGATGGTCTTTTCCGTCCCACAATTCAGGGAATTGGTCTAGCCAACGACCGGTGGCTTTGGCGTCATTCGGTCCCATTTGTCGTTGTTGAAAATGACCGCTTACAAAAGCCACAATTAACGTTTGTGGGAAAGTTGTTTGTGAGTCTTTTAAGTACTTCAATACCGTTAACAACGCAACTGGACCATTTTCTTCAACTGCGTTTGGCCCATCGGTGTGGGTGGTTAGCAAGAGCGACTCATTGTTAGAGGCATCGGTTCCAGGAATTTTCACAAAAAAGCTTTCAGTTGCTTTATGCTCAACATAGTTTCCAGTTAGCGTAAGTGTCACTGGTGTTGCAGCGTCAGCGAGAGCTTGCAACGCTGGGATTTGGTCTTCATTGGTCCAGACTGCAGGGATATCCATAAATTCATTTTGGAAGGGGAGAATTTCTTTACCAGCCAATTCAGGACTAAGGTTTTTCCAGATAAATAGTCCGCCAACTGCCCCCTTAGCTTTGGCAGTTTCCAAGGCCTTGATTGCGATGCCAGAAATGTTCATGGGATGCATAATCTGTTCTGAATTGAATGGCACCACCCCCTCAGCAATAACATCTAAGATAAAGATGGGAATCTTACCAGAAACATCTTGGGAAACAGTTGTATCGGCAAACACAAGGGGCGCAGTAACACCTGTATCAGGTGTAAGACCTGAATATGGGAAATATGATGAGAGAGGAAGCTCTTGATCGACGGTTCTTAAATGATAGTCATTTGCTTCCCAAAAATTTAGGTAATGAATATCAGATGTCACTTGATAATCTAACTTTTGGATTTCATCTTTTAACCAATTAATTGATGCAATGTGCGTATCATTCGCAGTTAAGCGAGGTCCATAGGTATTTAAATGGTTTTGCCATTGGTTAAGTTGTTCTTTTAAAGCGGGGGTATTTTCAATCGTCATTTTTCTACCTAACTTTGTATTGTTTTGTTTTGATTATAGCAAATGCATCGTAAATATACGACTTTCTGATTAAGTTATAWTTGTAAAATATGGCATATAAAAAAACGTCCCAACTGAAAGGGACGTTTTTTAGTAGTAATTAGATTTTCTTGATAGCTGGGAAGTGATAATTACCATTAATCACATCTTCAGTTGGCAAGTAGACACGTAGAACTGGACGGAAGTCAGCATCTGGTGAAGGTAACCAGTTTGAATCATCCTTTGGTTCTTCATGTGAAATACGAATCGTAAGGCCGCCATCAGCATCATACTTGATTCCCTTGGTGCGATCACCGATTGAATAACGATCGATAGGGTTAGCAACAAGTGTGAAACCGGTTGTGTTGTACATGGTTACTGACCAGAAAGCGTTAGTTGGTGGTGTTTGTTCGAAATGAACTTCGTAATCGTTACTTCCGTTCAATTGGTTATTGTCTGAATCAAGGTAGATTGGTAGATAAACAGCTTCAAATCCTTGATTTCCCCATAGACCACCAAGGGCTGCAGCAGCACGAATTAAGTTTGCCTCGACAAGCTCCTTTTCATTACTGTGTGGCAACTTCCATTCGTCTGTATCCAATGAACCAAGTTCAAAGTAATCGAAGTTATAATCGAAGACGTGGAAGTCTTTTTGCCAACCATTTTCGATTGGGAATGGCACGTTTTCAAGGAGGTGCTTAATTTGACCTTGCCCCGTCTTTGGTGCATCTAGCAAAGCTTGTTTTGCTTCCTCTGAAATCTTACCGTCGAAAATACCAAGCTTGCTGTACTTGTCTACTAATGGCTGGTAACGCTCAGCGTATGGGCTTTCATCAAAGTAAGCTTTGAACTTATTCCAAAAGGCCAAATCAGATGAAGTATCAACTGATGGGATACCAGACACTTTGGCGTCTTTGTCCATTTGAGAGAGGTGCAAATTAGCTTGTAAGGCCTTAACGTTTTGAAGGTCAGCTTCATCCGTCACGGCAATACGACCAACAATTTCCATGAAACGTGTTGGTGAAGTGATTTGTGTGTAACCTTCAGGTAAGTCACCCTTATAGTCAGCAGGTGTAATAACGAACTTTCCACCATTACCACCGATTGAACGCTGTCCAATGTAGGCAAAATTGTTTGTCCATGCATCCACAAATTGGAAAACATAGTAACGGTCGCCCATTTCAGGAATTTCCAATAGCAGTGGACCAGCACTTAAATCAATTTGGGCATTGTTATAAACAGTATCATTGTTAGTTGTAACGAACTTATCACTGGCATCTGTTAGCTTTTGACCATAGCTGAATTGGTTATAAGGAACGGCTGGCAAAACACCAAACCCTTCTTCAACAGACTTTTTAATCTGATCAAGGTTATAAACCAAAGGAACAGCGAAAACGTACGCTTCTGCTGCTAAATCTTGTAAGTCACTCATATTAATATACCTCCGAGGGGTTGGATTCACTTGAGTTGTTGAGATTATAACACTTAAACTTTTAATGAACAAAAAAATATTATAAAAAATGGCAATTTTCTGTGAATTTTGCTAAAATGAGGGCGTAAGGTATCATTGATAGAGTGACCTTTTCAAGGTGTTTAACTCGTTTTATTATTTATTTTTGTTTTCTTCTCAGAAAGTAATATGTTTGCAATATTAGAAACGTTTATGTTATATTAGTTTCAAGCAAGTACGTAAGGTATTTGCAGGGAAGCAGAAATTTGAATTCGGAGGGTACTATTCATGAAACCTTTACTATTAGTTGGTAAGGAAAATGCAACGACTTTGTTGACGAAGTACTACGGCGAAGCAAAGCCTGAAAAGTCTGAGCATCGTGGGCGCGCTCGTAAAGCATTCGAAGCGCTTGAAAAGGTTCCAGATTATTCAATCGTTTTGATCTACGAAGATGAAGATGGTAAGATGCAAGCCTTGGTCAAGAATATCACTGAAAAGTTTGATAAGTTGATTAAGACATCATTCTCAAGTAACTCAAATGAGTTCATCAACAATTTGCTGAATGTTGGTAAGTTGATTGATCCAGATAATGAAGACATCTACGAAGCTTTTAAAGTTGAAGCCTAAATTATAAAAATAGGAGAGTATTGTATGTATACTGATTTACAAGGAAAGACAGCCGTCGTAACTGGCGGAACAACTGGTTTGGGACTTGCGATTGTTACACGTTACCTTGAAGAAGGTATGAACGTTGTGGCTGATTACGTTGGTGAACTACGTGTTACCGATGAAATTAAGGCATTGCAAGACAAGTATGATAAGAAGTTTGTAACGTTCCAAGCGGACGTTTCTAACGAAGAACAAGTTGCTGCTTTAGCTAAGGCCGCAACTGACAACTTCTCATCAATCGATGTTTGGGTTAACAATGCTGGAATCGAAAAGGCATTCGCAACTGCAGACATGCCATACGAAGAATGGCAAAAGGTTATTGATGTTAACTTGGGTGGAGTATTCTTGGGAACGCGTGAAGCACTTCGCGACTTCGAGAAGAACTTCAAGAAGGGTAGCATCATCAACATGTCATCTGTTCACCAACAAATTCCTTGGCCAACATTTGCACACTATGCTGCCTCAAAGGGTGGAACAAAGATGTTCACAGAAACTGTTGCCTTGGAATACGCTGAAAAGGGTATCCGTGTAAACAACATCTGTCCTGGTGCCATTGATACACCAATCAATGCTGCTAAGTTTGCTGATCCTGTTCAAAAGATGCAAACACAAAGCATGGTTCCAATGGGTGAAATTGGTAAGCCTGAATATGTTGCCGATGCAGCTGCTTTCTTGGCTTCAGAACAAGCTCACTACATTACTGGTACTTCATTGGCTGTCGACGGTGGTATGGAATTGTACCCTGCCTTCCAACACGGTGCTGGCTAAAATTAAATTTAACCAAAAAGGCTCAACTTCGGTTGGGCCTTTTTTTTATTATACGAAATGCATTCTAGTGGAGTGAGTACTCACTTAGCACTCACTGATTAACTATGCGAAAACACTTCAAAAAAGTAATGGAATAGTGTATAATAAGTTTCCATATATTATTAATACGTTATTGTTACACCTTTAATTTGGCGGAATTTGACAATATTATATTTTTATATAAGTGTGTTGTATGAAGTCGAAACTTAAAGAGGTATCTATGAATTTTATTGTATTATTAAATCTCATTATCGCATTACTTTCTGCAAGTGTTATTTTTATTACGCGAGCAATTGTGTGGCGCCGTGTGTTGGAAGTTAATCGTAATCAAATTCGTGAAATGACCTTGGTGGCGTTTCTAAAAAAGTATCATTTTAATCCAAAAGAAAGCATTGATCGAGAGATGTTGAATCAGCTCATTAATGAGATAAATGACAATGACTTTGGTCATGTTTTGGATGATTTGACGCAACAAGCAAAGGTTGTACTAGATACTCAAGTAAGCCAGGCTGAGCAACAAAAAAGATATCAAAAAATGGTAGCAACTTTTAACATCATAAAGAAGCGCTTTAAAAAATCAATGACGCGTGGGGAGTTATTTATTTTTGATCTAAGACGTGTTGCCAGTTTAACACTTGCATTTGCCCTCTTGATGCTATTGTCGAATTATATTTGGATTCAACAATCGGGGATCATTTTTAATTATCGTGGTGTTTTCTTAGGTGCCTGTGGTTGTATTTTGATAGGCTTAATGATGGTAATAGTGTTCTTTTTGATTGAAATGGTGAAGAACTTAATCTACTAGGACTGTCATCATCTGAAAAGTGATAGGAGTTAGTTATGTCAGGAAATCTTATTGTGAATATCATCATCATTTCAGTTTTATTTTTGCTGATTGGATTCTTATGCGCTCGTTATCGTGATCGATTTTTGTTTGTAAAGGCGGGTTTTGCGTTTATTGCGATGTTATTGAGTTCAACGGTGGCTGTATTTATGGCAGGCTTCTTAGCACATGCAGGTATTGTTAAGCTTCTACACTATAATATGGATATTTTTGTTTTCGGAATCGTCACGTTATTAATTGGTGGTAGTCTTAACTTTCTGTTTATCTTGAAAGTTAAGTTATTTACGCAACGTAGTCAAACTATGTTGATGTTAACGGAGTATTATATCCAATGGGTTACTTTATTTTTTACCTTGTATCAATTTTTCACTGGGTCACATCGCACAATGATGGCCATTAAGGAAATTGATTTAAGTTCAAAAGTGATTAATGTTGATATCTTGAATATTGCTGTTTTGCCAGTTTTGCTAGTTGCATGGATTTCAATTGCCATGATGAAAGTTTACATTACTGAACATAACGATCGTATCCATAACTAAACAAAAAACAGGTTAACTCATAAGAGTTAACCTGTTTTTTGGTGTTTTAATGTGTGCGTGGTGCGATGTGGTGCTTATACATTGGTGTCTTTTTAAGTAATCGACGCCAATTGGAGATGAAAATCCCGTTACAAGTAGCACAGACAAGCGTTCCGATTCCAATGGGTCCATGGAAGTAGAAGGCTAGCACTGCCACAATGATGTCTTGAGTTAAACGGACATAACGATAACGAATATGTCGATTGTCTGAAATGATTGGAGCCACACTATCATAGGGGGACTTACCTAAATCAGATAACATTTCAAAGCTTGTCCCAAGCGAGAACAATGCCACACCGATAGTCAGTGCCAAAATCATTGTCCAAACATTTTGTGAAAGATGGAGCGGCTTTAGCAATGGTGAAATATACTGGATCAAAAATCCTGTTGAGACCATACCTAGTAGGGTACCGATTCCAATATCTGACTTACGCTTCCAAAAGACAAAGAGCAGGAAGAAGCCGTTGACAAAGATGTGAATGATTCCTAATTGTACGTTGAACGTTGTTGAGAGCCCAAGCGTAAAGGAAGTGAATGGATCAACCCCTAAATGGGCTTCACGCAAAATTGATGAACCAGTCGCGTGCACAGTCAGACCAATGAAAAGGCATAAGAGCCGGTAAAATAGTCGTGAATTAATTCTCATAAATAAGCGATACCTTTCATTGAAAACGCCACTTACTAATTACGCAATAACAGACGTTACATAAAATATATATGAGATTTATTATAAACTATCTTTTATGAATAATAAATACTCATTAAATTTATTGGTTAAATAGGATACAATGAGTTGAGACATTAAAAATGTACGTTAAAGGAGAATGGATTAAGATGGTTTTTTTATGGATTCATTTAATCACATGGTTGGTATTGTTGGTTGTTGTTAGCGCGGCCTTATTCACATCAAATCAAAAATTAAGCAAGATTAATATGATGATTGCACGAGTGGGCTACTTGTTCGCCATTGGGAGTGGGGCGATGTTGGTACCTTATGCCTATGATGAACATCCTATTTTAACGATTGTTAAAGTGATTCTGGCAGTCGCTTTGATTGGCCTGATTGAAATGGCGTTTGCACGTAAGCGACGCCAAACATTAAATACACGGGTTGCACTCATTATTATCCTGCTCATTTTAATTGTTGGATTATTTGGGATTTACCTGGTTAAGCTTTAAGTAAATAAAAGCAGCGTTCGACATTTGGTTTCCGAACGCTGCTTTTTATTTGTTTTATATTAATTGTGACAAGTTGTAGATGTTAAGTAAGATGATACCAGAAACCATCACAATAAATAATTTTTGAATCAAGCGATTAGGTAATTTCTTAGCTAGGGCGGATCCAAGTAAGCCACCAATAATGGCGGCAGGGATAATGTAAATTAATAAATCAGTTTTATACCCATGGAACCCGTGGGTTTTTAGACCAAGCGTCAATAAATTGGTTGCCTGGGAGAAAAAAATGATAACCAATGAGTATAAGTTTGCTGATTTAATCGGCGTGCTAAACAAAAAGACGAGTAAAGCGGTATTCATCGGACCACCACCAATGCTTAAACCACTTGAAATGGTTCCTAAGAAGAGACCAGAAAAGAAATAGTAGTATGGTTTCTTAATAGAAAGGTTTTTATGAGGCCAGAGGCTATTGATTAGAATAATCAATAGCACAGCAATCGTAATGACGGTTTGACCAATGGACACTTCTTTTGATGATGAAGAATATTTAATGAAGGCTTGTAAGATTTCAGAGCCAAGTAGGCCACCTAAGATTGAACCAGCAGCTAAAACGAGACTCGTCTTTTTATTAATCTTAATGCCAGCGTGACTTTGACGATAGATAGACACAATCGACATGGTCAAAACCGCCACGGTTGAGAAGAAGTTAATATTATTTAAACTGTCATGATTAATAAAATCCATGGCAGGTTTGATAATAATGCCACCACCCATACCAGAGACAGCCCCAAGCGTATTCGCAAAAATGATGATTAAAATGTAAATAATAGTTGTTGATGACATAAGGCACCTCTTGCATCAGAACTAGGCATCAAGGCCAACGGGTTGATGCCTAATAAGGGAGGGTGGGTGTTCTTTAGTCAGATCCCTTAAGATTCTTAGCTAAGCGATATAACTTGTACTTAAGTCCTTGAACTGGACGATCGAAGGTCCCAACCTTTTGCTCGACATGACCACTGAATTTAGTTTTGAAATTCATGACCCCATCTGATCCGTCAAAACGACCATCAATCCCGAGGAAATTGTAACGATTGATGCCCAAGTCATGGGTCATTTGAATCATATAATCTTGAATTTGGTGTGGTCCATAGAATTCACCATATTCCTCATAAGATCCAGAGAAGAGATAGTCGACTTCTTGAGGCGTAATCATGAATTGAGCCCCCGCTAATACAAGAACATCACCTTGCTTTTCTGCTTGAAGCGCAGTGATTTCAGTACGACGTTTCGTTTGATTATCACGTTGCTTATTCAAATCAGGCAATTGCTTGTTGATACGACCGGCATTACCACCATTAGCTAACTTTTCTTCCAATTCAGCAATCTTACGGTTTAATTCAGCTAATTTTTCATCGATAGCAGCGATGTATTCAGAGAAGTGGAGTTCGGCCACCACAAATTTGACGCGTTCACCAAAATCATCATAGGTGGTTTGGAAATAATCTAAATCTTTAGTGTGGAAGTTCCGGCGAATACTAGTGTCATCCAAAATTTGTTTAAAGAGTGGCAATTCATCGCGTGATAATTCACGAACATGCACACCATTTGCTTGCTTCTTAAGTGCTTGCTTAACGATTTTATGATAAGACTTATGAATATCTTCAGTACTCATGCCCGTTAGGTCTTTTACATATTGCCAAGGAACCGCTTGCGTATCGGTCATACCATAGCGGAATGGTTCGTGGGTATACCCTAGAGTAGCCATCTTATTCATGACGGTTTCATCTGGATCCGTGATGGGAGTTCCATCATCCGTGAATGTTTGATAAACAGTATTGGGTGAAACTGTAATGAACATAATATTGTGTTGCTTGGCATAATTTTGTAGTTCAGTAAAGAAAGTATCAATCAAGGTGTCATTATGCCAGTCATTAACAACCGGACCATATTCCAAGTTATACTTATTTCCCAATTTAACATGTTGGAGCGTTAGTAATGAGCCAATTAAAATGTTGTTGTCATCATCAACTAAACCTAAAATCATCGGGTTGTGGGTGCGGTGCTTTAACAATTCATATTGTTGCTCACTTTGCGTAAAACTAGCTTCGACATTTTGGTCAACAAAGGCATTCCAATCATCCAAACGTGTGGATAAATCAACAAATTTCATAAGTTTGTCTCCTTATAATTCTGGTTCGTATTTTGAGTTATTTTATTTTTAAAGATAATAATGAAATATATCATATTTTACTATAGTATAATTGTGTATTTTTCACAAAGCCTTTTGTCCGATTATAAATGAAATTTAAATGAATAATTGCGTCATAGGCAGGAATCATGGGGCTTCATTGGCTATAAAAATATGTTAAAATGATTGACGACGCATACATGTTGGAATAATGATAGGGAAAGCCTGTCGCGTTAAGCATGGTGAATGCCAGCATGTCGCTACCAATATCAAATTGATAAGGATACGCATATAATATGAAGAAATTAGAATTTGTGGAACTACCTCCCGCGGAGTGGGCGCTGTTTGAACATGAACAGGCGAATGGTGGAATGTTACAATCAGTTGAACAATTTGCGCTATTGCAGGACCGTGGCGCGAACGTTAAGATCTTAGGCCTAAAGCGCAATGGTGAGTTGGTTGCTGGTGCCGTAGTCACTTTAAACCAAATTCGCGGTGGTAAGGAAATTTTGATCAATCATGGACCAGTGCTTGATTATGAAGATAATGGGCTCTTACATACGTATTTGGAACATTTGAAAGAATATGCTAAGCCTTTGGGTGGTTTGTATATTAAATTCTCACCCAACGAAGCATATCAAATTTTTGATAACGAGGGGAATGGTGTAGGTTTACCAGATGAAGACCTGCTTAACCATATTGAAAAGATAGGCGCTATTCACTTACCTTTTGATAAAGGGATGACAGCCACAAATGTGCCAAGTTGGATTTACGAAAAAGACTTGCAAACATTAACTGAAGACACATTAACAGCCAGCTATGCGCCTGACGTGAAATACTATTTGAAGAAAACCCAGCAATTCGGTGTGAAGTTACGTGAATTGGGTCGCGATGAATTGCCTGAATTTAAAGCTTTAACGGAAGATACGGCGAAGCGCGTGGGGTTTGCGGATAAGCCATTAGAATTCTATCAATTCTTTTATGACAACTATGGCGATCGTGCACATTATGTCGTGGCTGAAATCAATTTTGTGGATTACATCAATAATGAAAATGATGTGATTGCGAAGTTAGATGAAAAGCTAACGACACTACAAGAGCGTTTAGCTGTTAAAGAAACTAAGAAAAACCGCGGTCAATTTAATGAATTTACCGATCAAAAACAACAACACAAGAAGCGTATTCAAAAGATTGTGGACATGTTTGGTGATCAGGTGCCAACCACTGATGTGATTGTTGCAGGTGCGTTGTTCGTCGAACAACCACAAGAAATGTCATATCTCTATTCAGGGATGTATGAGCAATATAAAGAATTCTTTGGACCTTATCTGATTCAAGATACAATGATGCGTAAAGCTATTGCGGCAGGTTTGCCAAAGTATAATTTCTTAGGAATTTCAGGTGACTTTGATGGGACAGATGGTGTCTTTAAATTCAAAAAGGAATTTAATGGTCAACCAGTTCAAATGTTAGGTGAATTTGAATATCCAATTCGACACCTTAAACATAAAATGTACAAGTCGCTCAAGCGCGTCTTGAATCGTTAATAAAAAGGCTTCGACCGATATGTCGAGGTCTTTTTTCAATGAAGAAAATAGGTCAGTTACACCACCGATTGACTTACTTAAAGTTAAAAAAACTGAATAATATTAGCTTTTAGCATTACTTAGTAAGTAAATACATGTTAATATAGTATTAGAGAAATATTATTTGTAATTTAAATTTTACGATGTGAAGTTGTAAGTTTATTAAAAGTGAACAGTTAAGTTTTGATCTACATAAATAGGAGGTAGTTATATGAGTGAAATGGGCATGATTGCCATTATGTTATTAACAGCGTTACTTTCAGGAACGTTGTTTAGAAAAATGGGGTTACCATCGGTTGTTGGACAGTTGGTAGCAGGTGTGATTGTTGGTCCAGCCGTGTTGAATTGGGTTAAGCCAACGAATCACATTGAATTTTTAGCTGAAATTGGGGTAATGACCCTGATGTTTATCGCAGGTTTGGAAAGTGATCTGCGTTTGCTAAAACGTTATTTAATTCCAGCCGTATCAGTGGCTTTCTTCGGAGCATTATTGCCGGTGGGGGCCTTCTACTGGTTTGGAACAACGATTTTACATGAATCAGTTACCATGTCGATTTTCTTTGGTATTGTCTTTGCAGCGATGTCAACGTCAATAACAGTCGATGTGTTAAAAGAATATAAGCGATTAAAGACTAAGAATGGACAAACAATCTTAGGAGCTGCCATTTTTGATGATGTGTTTGCGATTAGTTTGCTGTCAGTTTTCCTTGTTTTTGCCACAAAGGGAGCGACAACGGGTGGCCACGGTGGCTCATCCCACGGTATCGCCGTTACCTTATTGCTTCAAGTTGCCTTCTTTATCCTCGCCTTCTCAATTATCCGTTGGGTTGCTACGCCGGTAATGCACTGGTTTGAAAAACTTGATTTCCCTTACAGCGAAATATTAGGTGCGTTCATCATGCTGTTTAGTTTGGCAAGTTTAGCTGAACTCTTTGGCCTTTCAGCAATTATTGGTACTTTCTTTTCAGGGGTGGCCATTGCTGAAACTAAGGTGGCACATAAAGTTGAAAATGCCGCCAATGTCGTATCATATACCTTCTTTATCCCAATTTTCCTGGTGTCAGTTGGCTTGAACGTGAAATTTGACAGTATTATGGATTATCTCCCAATGATTATCTTCGGAACGGTGATTGCCATCCTTTCAAAGGTTATCGGAAGTGGCTTTGGTGCCAAGTTAACGGGGTATAGTTGGCTTGACTCAGCGATTATTGGTACCGGAACCGTCCCACGTGGTGAGTTCTCAATTGTTATTGCGCAAATGGGACTCGCCGCAGGCGTGATTGATGATGAAGCACAAGGGATGTTGTTAATCATTATCATCTTGGCAACCATCATTGGTCCATTGATGTTACGTTATTTGTTTAAGTTTGATCATTCAAATGAAAAACATCCAAGCAAATCTAAAGCTTAAAAGTAATCAATTTAAAGAGCTATTTTTGGTCGACGACCAAGAATAGCTTTTTTTATCCAAATACTAAAAATAGATATTTCTTCACACTTTTTGATGTTTTTTGTGCGTTATTTATTGATTAATTAAATTTTTAGCTTGCCTAATGGGGTACAAATAACGGAAAATGATTTTCATAAAGTTCTAATATAGTCGTGATAAGCCTAAAGCTAAGCGCGATTTTGTTACTAATCTTAAATGATTGACGTTGTGAAATTTATACGGTAAAATTAAGAATGTTAAGAAAAGTTTATGAAATTAAAGAAATGTAAAGAATTTAAAAAATAACCCAAAACAGTTATGTTAAACAAGATTATCAGAGGATTGATTTATGACACGTATGAAAATGTATAAGAGTGGAAAGTTCTGGGTCAGCTCAGCGGTTACTGCATTAGGTGCAACCGGTGCCCTCCTTGGTGGAACAAGTACGCAGGCACACGCTGATGCTGCGACTGATAGCCAAGTTACACAAGCTTCTGATCAGCAAAAGACGGTTAAGGCACCATCAGCTGCGGATGTACAAGCGCAAATTTCTGCAGCAATGAACACGAATCCAACAAATGTACAAATGGATACGGATACAACGGCACCAGTTAGTGAGGCTGAAAAGACAGCAATTGCGGATGAGAAGCAAACAGTGGCTGAAGTAGCAACGCCAACAAACCAGCAATCCGAAGTCACACAAAATGAAACTACCGCTGCACCTGACCAAGTGGTGGAAACCCCTGAAGTGAATGGAAGCGATGCACAGGATAAGACGCCGCAAGTGCCAGTTGACCAAGAGCATCATGATGATGTAACAATCACGACACCTAAGACTGATCAAGTGACGCCAGAAGTAGCACCTAAAGCAGAAGTTACAGCACCAAAGACCGACGTAACCCCTGATCAAAAAGATGGCACAAACAAGTCAACGAGTGATGCACCTACTCAAGATTCAAAGGATACATCAAATAAAACAACGAATGATCAATCTGATCAAAACAAAAAGACGGTGCCAACTGAAAAATCAGTTTCAGACAAACAAATGGCCCCTAAAGTGGTAGCGCCAAAGGTGGGTAACAAAGCAGTTGCCACGCCAAAGCAGGCAGTCAAACCAACCACTGTTTTGACTGCCAAGGCTAAGCCAGTTAAAGCAGCACAAAACTACAATTATTCAGCAACGCAAAAGGCAAACGCGGAATTCTTGTACCGTTATTTCTCAGCCCGCGGATGGACACGTAGTGCCATTGCTGGAATGCTTGGAAATATGACAGTTGAAAGTTATTTGTTACCTGATATCACTGAAATTGGAGGAGGGGGTGGCTATGGCTTAGTACAATGGACGCCAGCAAGTAAGTTAATTAATTGGTGTAATGCCAATGGATTAAACTACCGTACATTGACTGGTCAAGCCGCACGTATTCAATATGAAATGACAAATGGCATTCAATTCTATCCATCATATACAAGCAGTATGACGGCAGCACAATATATGAAGAGTAACGCCTCGGCGTACACGCTGGCAATCGTTTTCTTGGCTAACTATGAACGCCCGTATGATAGTAACCAACCTGAGCGTGGTAATATTGCGATGTACTGGTATAACTATCTTGGTACCATTAATTTGTCTGGCAACAACAATCAGCCAACGCCAAAGCCTACCCCAAATCCACAAGCCAAGAATGGTTATGTATGGGAGGGGTCAAACCTCTACTATTACAATAATGGGACTAAGGTCAGTGGATTGCGCTCTTATGGTCAAAATGGTCTTGAGTACTACAACCCAACCACAAAGGCTCAAGTTCGTAATCAACAGGTTCGTATCGGAACCGCCGTTTATTATTTCAACGGTGAGGGAGATGCCATCACTGGTTTCCGTAAGTTTGGTAAAAATTCAGTAGAGTACTATGCCCAAAATCATAAGCGTGTTGCAAACACCTACGTGCAAACAGGTCAAACATATTACTACATGGATGGTAATGGACAAGCAATTTCTGGATTACGTCGTTACAGTAAGTCTGGGTTGGAATACTATAACCCAACAACTCGTTTACAAACGCGCAATAACTATGCCAAGGTAGGCAACAACTTCTATTACTTCAATGGTGAAGGAGATGCCGTTAATGGTTTCCGTAAATATGGTAAGAATGGTTTGGAGTATTACAATCCAACAACACAAATTCAAACCCGTAATAATTATGTCCAATCAGGTAAAAATGTTTATTACTTTAATGGTGAAGGGGATGCCGTAAGTGGTTTCCGTAAATATGGTAAGAACGGTTTGGAATACTACAATCCAACGACCCATATCCAACAACGTAATAATTATGTGCAATCGGGCAAGAATTTTTATTACTTTAACGGTGAAGGAGATGCCGTAAGTGGTTTCCGTAAATATGGTAAGAACGGTTTGGAATACTACAATCCAACAACCCATATCCAACAACGTAATAATTATGTGCAATCTGGTAAGAATTTGTACTACTTTAATGCTAATGGAGATGCTGTCACGGGTCTTCGTAAGTATGGTAAGAATAAGTTAGAGTATTACGATCCTAAAACACACATTCAAGCGCGGAATAAGGCAATTACCATTGGTAAGCAAAGCTATTACTTTGGTGGTAATGGGGATGCCGTTTCAGGAACGGTTAATCGAAATGGTAAAATTGAATTTTACAACCCATCAAACTATACCCGTCGTACGACACCTGGCTATGTTAAGCAAGGAAACACGTATGTATTCCTCGATAACAAGGGTTATGGTGTGACTGGCCTACGTCGTTATGGTAAGAATGGCTTAGAATATTACTCACCAAAGACTGGCCTACAAGTACGTAATGGGTATGTCAATGTAAAGGGTGTTGTCTATTACTTTAATCGTGAAGGGGATGCCATTAATGGTGTTCGGAACTTAGGTAAGGGTTATATTGAATACTATGTTAATCATGCACGTGTTCAAAACAAAACCTTAAAGGTTAACGGTGTTATGTATCGTTTCGATGCTAACGGTCGTGGTAAGCGTATCTAAAAAAGGCCTCGTCTTTTGACGAGGCTTTTTTAGTGCTTTGGGAATGTTAATTTGAATAGTATTTCGCCAACAATGAAACCAACGGCTAAGGCGGTGGCTACGAGCAAGACAGAGATGATTTCTGATCCTGCTTGTTGATTGCCTAATGTGAGATTTTTCATACCCATGGCTGCCATGCCTCCTGGCACGAGTGAAACGAGACTGGGGATATAAATCATGGTTACCGGTGTTTGATACTTTTGTGCAAATACGTTGCCTAAGTAACCAATGACAATTGTGGCAATTAGATTCTGCCACACAATATGTTGGGAATATAACCCAAAGATACAATAAGCCATCCAAGAGACAGCCCCAGTGATGCCGGCAGGTAATAATGCACGACGCGGGATGTTGGTTAATAAACCAAACCCAAACGAAGAAATGAAACCAAATCCAGTTTCAACGACTAGTTTAATGAGTGCTTGCATTAGTGACATACCTCGATTGCTAAAATCACACCAAAGGCAATGGCGCCAGCGACGAAAAACGCGTATGTCATCCGCACGATTCCAGAAATAATTTCTTTAGCAATAATTTCACGGATGGCATTGGTAATAGCAACACCGGGAACAAGGGGCATCAGGGAACTAATAATAATGTTATACAGATTATCACCCAGATTAAATTTCACCAGGAGACTCGCAAGCAGTCCAATGGTAAAGCCACCAATGACTTCAGAAATATACGGGAAATCATAGTAGCTTGTAATTTTTTTACTGAAAATAAATGCCGTGAGTCCCACGAAGAAACTCAAAAAGAGATCCGTCCAAGTTGCCTTAAAAACAAGCATGGGTGCCATTGAAACGAGGCCAGCTCCGAATACTTGTAATGTAAAGGGCGTCTGTGTGACGGTCTGATCTAGATTTTTGATGGCCTGGTTAAATTGATTGAAATTAATCTTTTGTTGGGTGAAATCCCGGGAAAGTTGATTGATGGCATCAACTTTTTTTAAATCATAACCACCCATTTTAGGTTTAATGAATAGGGTGTCGGTTGATTCATTAATTGTGATGAAAATAGCGGTAAGGGTGGAATAACAGACAATCGGTGTCTGAGCAGCTTTCCCAATATGTTCAATGGTATTTTCGATGCGAAACGTTTCGGCGCCACTATTTAGTAGAAGGTTACCGACCTGACTACATGTGGCTAAGAGTTCTTTTTCAGTTGGCATAATTGATATCCATTTCTATGAGGAGTTAGCAATTAACAATAAGTGTATTATAACCTGATTTAAGCGGTGTTCGTTAAAAAATTGAGTTTCCAACGTCAATCAGGTAATATCTAGTTATGAAGACTAGCTAACGAAAGGGATTATATGACAAATACACAGTTAAAGAATTGGGATGATTTTCAATTGCCCCGATGGGAGATGTTGCCTGGCATTGATTTATATTTAGATCAAGTGATTGAACTCATTAATGGCTACTTAGCCCCAATCACCCCAGCTGATGAAAAGAAAATTTTGACGGCATCGATGCTGAACAACTATGTTAAACAGGATTTGATGCCAGCACCTGTAAAAAAGAAATATTCACGTCAACATCTTGTGTTTTTAATTGTGATTACATTGATGAAGCAAACGTTTACCTTGAGTGAAATTAAAAGTGTTTTGAACGAAGCGTTAGCGCATCAATCGATTAAGGCATTTTATGATGACTTTTGTGAAAAGCAAGAGAAAGCCCTACACTTTGTCGAACATTTCCAACCAGGAGCTGGAGAAATGGTCGAACCAACCCCAGATGCGCAATTAGAAGAATTGGTTACAATGGCGATTTCAACGAGTTTGTATAGTAAACAATTAATTGCAAATTTGATTGGTACCGAAGATTAGAGACCAGGCAGTCGGTAAGCCCACACGTTTTATTTGGAAGGGGTTCAAGCAACTGGTATAATAAGGAGACGGGTTGCTAAAGCAACAGTCAGACAAATGACTAAGGAGCCAAGAACCATGGTAGAACGCTTAACAACAGAAACTGTCCATGACGTGATGCGCGCAATGCTAAACGATGTGGCGACTTTCGCAAACACCCATGATCTAAAGCTGTTTTTATTAGGTGGCACGTTACTGGGAAGTGTTCGAGATGGTGCATTGATTCCATGGGATGATGATGTCGACGTTGGCTTTGCTCGTAAAGACTATGATCGCTTTATGGCAACTTATCAGCCAAGTAACCCACGATTTGAGTTACTGACAGAGACTAATCCGCAAAATCTAGTGCCTTATTTACGGGTTGTTGATCGACAAACGCAAGCTGAATCGGATTATTATGAGCAGACTCATGGTATTTTTATTGATATTTTTCCGATTGATGCCTTTAATAAGAAGCCATGGCAATTAAAATGTTTTTTTGTTAAGCAAAAGGGACTAAACATTTTACGAAACGTGGGTCGTTCAACAGGTCGATATCCAGCTGATGCAAAACTTGTCGGTTTGAAACGCTGTTTGAAAGCGGTATTCCCGCATTTATCAGCACATCGTGTCGCTCGATTACAAAGTAAAATGGCACGCAAGTTTGCGCAAGGTACCCAACATCCAACCCAAGCAGGTGTTCTGAATGGAATGTATGGACCTAAAGAAATCTTTCCAGTTTCGATGTGGCAAAATGCCCATCAAGTCACTTTTGAAGGGATGCCAGTCTGGCAACCAAATGCTGCTGATCAGTATTTGACGCAATTCTTTGGTAATTGGCGTCAACCAGTAAAGAATATCGATAAACATGGAAGCTTTTATCTAAAGGAGAAGAATTAATGATATATGCACAAGTAATGGCTGGTGGTATTGGAAGTCGTATGGGACACACAGAGCGTCCAAAGCAATTTTTAACGTTAGTTGACCGCCCAATTATCATCCACACCTTGGAAAAGTTCATCTTGATTTCTGAATTTGACAAGATTATCGTGTCAATTCACCCACAATGGGTTCAATATGCCAAGGATTTGATTGCTAAGTATATTGATGATGACCGCATTGTCGTCATTGAAGGTGGATCTGAGCGTAATGATACGGTCATGAATGCTATTAACTATATTCAAGAAAACTTTGGTAAGCATGATGATGATGTATTAGTCATGCACGATGCTGTCCGTCCGTTTGTGACACGTCGCATTATTATGGATAATATTCGTTTGTCTGAAAAGTACAAAGCTGTCGATACAGCCATTGGTGCGACTGATACAATCGTACGTGTCGTTGATGGTGAGGTGGTAGAAATTCCAGTACGTTCATATATGTATCAAGGACAAACACCACAAACGATTAATGTGAATGCATTCCAAGAACAATATTTACAAATGTCAGAAGAAGAGCAACGTGAATTGAGTGATTCAGCTAAGGTTATGCTTTTGGCTGGTTATCAAGTGGGTGTTGCCGACGGTGAAGAAAGCAACATGAAGATTACACGTCCATACGATTTGCGAATTGCAAATGCTATTGCGAAAGAGGATAGTGATGTTTAATAATGTCTATCGCTTAACTGGTGTGCGCCAGATTGAGCAGGTAACAACCACCGTGGATTCAGCGGATCCACAAAGTGTGATTGTCCGTCCGACCTTAATGTCAATTTGTCGAGCCGACGAACGCTACTACACGGGAACCCGTGATAAAAAAGTTTTAGCAGAACGTTTACCAATGGCGCTGATTCATGAAGCGGTTGGCGTGGTCGTCCGCGATAATACGGGGACTTTTGCCTCAGGAACCCATGTGGCAATGGTCCCAACCAATCCTCATGGTTACGACGAATTAGTTTCAGAAAATTACCTTAAATCTTCAACGTTTAGTTCATCAACGACTGACGGTTTCATGCGTGAATATGTTTTTATCAAACCTGAAAATTTGGTTGAAATTCCACAAGGCGCGCAAGGGGACATGGACGCTTTTATCGAAGTCATTACCGTGGCCATTCAAGCTGTGCGCCGTTTGAAGGAATCAATGATTCCGCGTGATCGTCGCATTGGTATCTGGGGGGATGGCAACGTGGCCTACATTACGGCTGTGGTTGCGAAGGAAGAATTCCCTGATGCTGAAATTGTGGTTTTGGGAAAGCATTCTGAAAAACTGGACTACATCAGTTTTGCTGAAACGATGTTAATTGATGAAGTGCCAGAAGACTATATGTTTGACCAAGCGATTGAAGCTGTCGGTGGTATGGGTTCTGAATCCGCCATTGATCAAATTATTGCACATTTAAATCCACGTGGAGCCCTTGTCCTTTCAGGAGTTTCAGAAGACAAGGTGGCGATTAACACGCGCATGGTCCTTGAAAAGGGCTTAGACCTTGTGGGGACCACCCGTTCAACGCGTTCGGATTTTGAACATGCCATTCATTTGTTGACTGACAATGAAGCCGTTCAAGATCGACTTGGTTTGCTTGTTCAAAATATTAAGCCAATAAATAAAATTACGGATATTACTGAAGCTTTTGACGAAGATCTCAACATGAGTTGGGGAAAAACGGTCATGAAGTGGAATATGTAATCAAAAGCCCACATGCGCGCATGTGGGCTTTTAAGGTTCAGCTGATATTGAAAGTATACAGTGGGGATGAAATGTTATGGTAAAAAGGCTATAATGAAAAGCAACTATAAATTTTTGAATAGAGGAAGACTTAATATATGGAATATTTACTCGCGTACTTAAATGAAAGTAATGGTTTTAAATTTGGGAAGTTATTCCAATTTAAAGGCACACTTGATCGTAAAAGTTTCTTTATCGGTGGACTAGCTTGGATCGTTTTGGTGTCATTGATTATGACGCCACTCTTTTACCTAGGTTTGTTCCTGGTTTCAATTAGCGGTATGGCAATGCAATCAGTCTTTGCGATTGTTGCCGTAATCTTTTTGATTATCTTTATCGGATTGTTTATCCAAGCATTGGCTGCGATGGCTCGTCGTCTTGGATCTGCCGGTGTATCAAAGTACTTCCTATTTTTCATTTTGATTCCATTCATTGGACCAATGATTTTGCTATGGGAATTCATTAAAGAGGACCAATTCACGGTTGTCACAGATACAACGGAGGATTAACTCATGGAGTATTTAAAACAGTATTTAAACCAAACTGATGGTCTATATGCCTTCAGTGGTCGGCTTAGCCGAAGCGGTTTCTTTATCGGACAATTGTTATTGATGGTTTTCATTTCAATGGTGACGATTCCGATTGCGTATTTCTTGGCAATTTATGCGCCACAACTTGTCGTTGATGCGGGTAAGTCACTACCAATTTGGGTCGGCATTATTGTTGCCATTTATGTGTTTGTTTACTTGAATGTTTTAGTCATCAACATTGCAGCCATGACGCGTCGTTTCCGTGATGCCCACGTTTCATTCTACAATTTCTTTTGGATGCTTTTGCCATTTATCGGTACCGCCGTGCTATTTTGCCAATTGATCCGTCGTCCAGTGGAGGTACAAAATGACTAAAAAGATGCGTATTAGTTTAGTTGTCTTAATCTCCCTCATTTTGGCGGCTGGTGCTGGTTTCATGGCATCAACGCAAACGAAGGCGATTGAAAGTTTCTTGCAAGTAGAGCCCGTAAATGTGGCCTCAACTAAGCAAATTACTGATACATTGGCACCAGGAGTCCGTAAGGCTGGCCAGAATGAAGCTGCTGAGATTCAAAAGCTAGGTAAGCAATCAAAGACTTGGGTTGGTAATAACAAGGGTGGATACTTCCAAGTAACTGATTTTGGCAAGCGTTCAGATGTTGTTGCTGGTCAGGTGAATAATGGTTTGGCACAAACGGGTCAATTTACGCAGACTTATGCGTTGAAGGGACCTCAAATCTTTATCGCTGATACCAAGTATGCGGCCAATTCACAAAACGTCCAAATGGTTGGACATGATGTTGGTACCTTTGCGGGTCAAATGTTGCAACAATTGCCTCAGCTTTCAAATATGACTGCTAAGCAAATCAACAAGGACTTCGTTGTTGTTGCTGGTTACAGTGATTCAGCAGATGCTAAGAAGGGTCAAGTGAAGGAATATATCTCATTTGTCTTCACCCGTGACCAATATGGTAATCTGCACATGATTTCAGTTGAGAGTCGTCAAGACAAGGCGAGCGTTGCCAAGAATATTGCTACATTAAGCAATATTGGACATACGTATACTGGAAGCAAGCCTGACAATGTTTCATTTGCCAAGCATGTTGAAAAATAGTTTGATGAAAAGACTGCCACTGGTGGTCTTTTTTGTTATACTCATCAAAAAGCGAGGAAATGCAAGATGTGGATGACAACTCAGAATAAACTCACTGCACATGAAGTGAAACAAGTGCATGCGTTGATGCATCAAGTACATCACGTTGATCGTACGTTTAAAGAGCCGTATCTTAGTAATCAATATAATTATTTTCCTGGAATGCCAACCTTTATCTTGGTTTATGATAGTGCGTCGCAGTTAGCAGGTTTTACGATGATTTATGCCGATGAAGCCCCACAAGGCGGTGAGGTCGACTTAATTGTGAATGTATCGCCCGCACAACGTAACCAAGGGATTGGACGCATGATGCTCAATCGGGCCCGGGCGATTTTAGATGATTTTGGATACAAATCGATTAATTACATTACGGAGCAAGTCTTTTTAGATGCCAATCCAACTTTTGTCACAAAGTGGCAGATGCAAGTAACAGATGTTGAATATCAGATGCATCTGGCAAAATTAACACCGATGACAAAGCCCGAAACGGCAATGGTGCGGTCCATGCAAACCGCTGACGTTCCAGCATTGGTCCCAAGCTATAATGAAGCTTTCGGTGAGGCATCATCTGAAAGCGCCCAGCGCTATCTCATGGAGAGCTTGCGTGATCCGACGATTGCTAGTTATGTGTTAGAAGTATCAGGAGTACCGGTGGGATATTGTGCAATTGATATTGATCAGTTTGCGTATATCTTTGGTGTATTTGTTGATGCGGCGTACCGCAATCGGGGCTATGGCCAATTTTTGATAACTGAGGCTATTGCTCAGGTACAGGCCCAGGGGTGGCAGCGTGTGGTGACTGGTGTAGAAGGAGATAATCAAGCCGCGCATCGTTTGTATGAACGGGTTGGTTTTCAAGATGAGACGCAAATCGTGACGTTAAAATCGAAAAATTTTTAAATTTAAGGTTCGTTTCTGGTCTATTTAACTTTCTTTTATAACTCTAACGGCATAATAAGGTCATAGGGTTAGCAATGACCCTATCAATAAACTAAATTGTCTTGATCACACTCATGACAGTTTTAAACTATTGTGTACGAAGGGCTTACATACGAAAACTAACTTATTCATAAACTACTCCTACTCCTAAAAATAAATGTATGTAAGTCTATGACGTCTAGTACTCCCAATACTAGGCGTCTTTCTTTTGATCAAATTTTGACTTATGTGACGGAAACGTTTAGGCTAAGAGCAAGTAAAAAAATGGAGGTTGACGTATGCAATATGACTATGACGTGGTGATCATCGGTGGCGGTCCAGCAGGGCAACAAGTTGCCTATGGTTTAGCCAATGACAAACGTATTTTAATTGTTGAAAACGATTTATGGGGTGGTACTTGTCCCAACCGTGGTTGTGATCCTAAAAAGATGTTGTACGGTGTCGTTGAAGCGAAGCGTCAAGCTGATTTATATCAGAAGGTTGGCTTGCCTCAATCTCCGTCAATCGATTGGACAGCGATGCTGGGATTTGCTAAAAGTTACACCGATGGTGTTCCAGCAGGAACTGAAGCTGGCCTCCGCGCTGCGAATATTCATCATAATCGCGCAACTGTTAAGTTTTTAGGTGCGCACGCCTTAGACTTGGATGGTGAAGAAATTTCCGCCGATAAGATTGTCATTGCAACTGGCGCCAAAGCAGCGCGTCCGGACGTGCCTGGTCAAGATTTGATGGAAACCAGTGATGATTTCTTTCATCAAATGACGCAACCAAAGAAAATTGCATTGATTGGGGCTGGTTTCGTTGCCGTTGAATTAGCGAATATTGCGGTCACTGCTGGGGTTGAAGTGCATATTTTCCAACACAACGATCATATGTTGAGCGGGTTCCCTCGTGCCTATAGCGATATTGTGGCGGATAACTTGCAAAAAAAGGGGGTAGTCTTCCATTGGAACGCCGAAGTTCAAGCAGTTGACGAAGCCGAACAGTTGCGTGTGACCACCGCAGATGAACAAGTGGCAGGATTTGACCATGTCTATAGTGCAATGGGACGTCCGGCGAATGTGGCTGACTTAGACTTACCGGAGGCTGGCATTGAAATGGCAGTACATGGTGGTATTCAAGTGAATGACCATCTGCAAACGACGGCGGAGAATATCTATGCCGTTGGGGATGTTTCGGCGAGTCCTGCACCGAAGCTAACACCAATTGCGGGATTTGAAGGACAATATGTCGTTGATGTGCTGACTGGTAAAACCACAGACAGCATTGTATATCCGCCGACACCACACACAGTCTTTGCGGGGCCAGAATTATCTCAAGTCGGGGTTAGTCTCGAACAGGCAAAAGCTGCGCCTGACCAATATAAGGTCGTGACGCAAACGTTGGGGAGTTGGTACACGTACAACCGGATTCAAGATAAGACGGCACAAGTATCGGTGATTACTAACCAAGCCGATGGTGTTATTGTGGGTGCGGTTGTTCTGGCAACTGATGCTGAAGAACTCATTAACTACTTCACTGAAATGATTGCGCAAAAGCATACGACGGACGATCTCAAAAAGTGGATTCCAGTGTATCCAAGTGTCGCCAGTGATTTATCATACTTATATGAATAAAATGACCACAGAGCCTTGGCTCTGTTTTTTATTTCAGCCCAAAGTAAGTTCATGCTGGTTAAAGAATATCGACACACGGTGATGAACATAAATTTTGCGTAATTTTTTTATTGAATATGTAAAAATATATTTGTGGATAAAATAAATACTATTTTGGTCAAATGATAATATTAATGTTTGCAATCTTCAAAGTAGGGGCGTAGAATGTACTTTGGCTAAAGGAATCCTTAAGGTACATACCGACAGGTTCCTTGCACTCATACAACTAAATATGCGGAAAGGTGGATTTTTATGAGTGAAGAAGTAAACAACGGCACGGAAGAGCCAAAGAAGTTCAAATTGATTCAATATGCGAACGGGAAGTCGCTTGAGGAATTGAACGGTTCAATTCCAGTGCCAAAGGAATCAGATGCTGGTTTCTTTAAGACCCTACTCCGTTATTCTGGTCCGGGAGCCCTCGTTTCAGTGGGTTACATGGATCCAGGTAACTGGTCAACGTCAATTACCGGTGGTCAAAACTTCGGTTATCTATTGATGTCTGTTATCTTACTATCAAGTTTAATTGCGATGCTTTTGCAATACATGGCAGCTAAACTGGGTATTGTGACACAGATGGATTTGGCGCAAGCGATTCGCGCCCGGACAAGTAAAACCTTAGGGGTTATCCTCTGGATCTTGACCGAGTTAGCCATTATGGCCACAGATATTGCCGAAGTTATTGGAGCGGCGATTGCCCTGTATCTTTTGTTTGGAATTCCATTAATTGTCGCGGTATTCATTACCGTTTTGGATGTATTCGTTTTGCTATTATTAACAAAAGTCGGATTCCGAAAGATTGAAGCAATTGTTGTCGCCTTGATTTTGGTGATCTTGTTCGTCTTCATTTATGAAGTCGCATTGTCAGACCCTAATTGGGGAGCCGTGATTGGTGGTTTGGTACCATCAACTGAAGCTTTCTCAACGAAGGAAGTTAACGGTATGACAGCCTTGAGTGGTTCATTGGGAATCATCGGAGCCACAGTGATGCCCCACAACTTGTACTTGCACTCAGCCATCTCACAAACACGTAAGATTGACCACAATGATGAAGAATCAGTTGCACAAACAGTGCGTTTTAGCACTTGGGACTCAAACATCTCATTGACAGCAGCTTTCTTCGTTAACGCCCTTTTGCTTATCATGGGTGTGGCTGTGTTCAAGAGTGGTGCGGTTCAAGATCCATCATTCTTCGGTTTGTACCACGCTTTGTCAGATAGCTCAATGTTAAGTAACCCAGTTTTGATTAGCGTTGCCAAATCCGGTGCGCTGTCAGTATTGTTCGCCGTGGCTTTGTTGGCTTCTGGTCAGAACTCTACCATTACTGGTACATTGACAGGACAAGTTATCATGGAGGGATTCATCCACATGCGCATGCCAATGTGGGCACGTCGTCTAATCACGCGTTTGCTTGCGGTTGTGCCGGTTGTGATGTGTGTCTTGATGACTGCGAACCAACCTGAACTACAACAACACGAAGCGTTGAACACGTTGATGAATAACTCACAAGTGTTCTTGGCCTTCGCCTTGCCATTCTCAATGTTGCCATTGTTGATGATGACAGACAGTAGCGTTGAAATGGGAGATCGTTTCAAGAATACGATTATTATTCGTATCTTAGGTTGGATTTCAGTTTTGGCCCTAACAATCTTGAACTTGTACGGATTGTTCGGTAAAGCTGGTTCAATTGCCGCCTTCTTCGGTGACAACCTAACTGGTAACCAAATCACTGATGCCAACATCATTGCTGCGGTTGCAACCATCTTAGTTTTGGCATTGCTTGCTTGGACGATTTACGAATTGTATCGTGGAAACCGTCGTTACGCAGCACAACTTGCTGAAGCTAATGCAGCTGAATCAACACAAAAGTAATTTATGAATTAACGCGCACTTAACGGTGCGTGTTTTTTTATGAAAAAAAGCACATAAAAAAAGAACCAGCATAGGCTGATTCCTTTTTTAGCCGTCAGATTAGTGACGCTTCTTTAAGATACCACCAAGACCAAGGGTTCCGATAAGAACACCAAGACCAGTAAGGGCAGCTTCTTGATCACTACCTGTATTTGGCAATGTCTTTGCTGCTGGTGTGTTTTGCTCTGCTTGTGTAGAAACAACCGGTGTTGCTGTTGGCATGCTTGTCGCAGCTTCTGAGACGCTGTTATTAACATTTGCTTCAGGGGCAACAGGTGTTTGTTCAGTCATGCTACCACTTTGTTCTGAAACTGAAGGAGCTTGTGATCCTGATTCAGGTTGCGTTGGTTGCGCTGGCTTAGCATCGCTTTCAGGATTTTGGGCTTGTCCGCTTTGTGATGCTTCTTGAGATTGTGATCCAGCTGATTGTGAGTCTTGAGATTGGGAACCTTGTGACTGTGAATCAGGTGTTTGAGATTCTGGTGCCTTTACTCGAGGCAAGTCAGCGGTGTTAAATTCAACATCGAATGATTGAGGCATCTTTGTTGTCCCGAACACAATAAGGACTTTTCCGGCTAGCGTACGAGAAAGATCACTTGTTGGAATGTTAAATGTCCAAGATTTTCCATCACTATTGAGTGTACCTTCAACTCCGCCGATTGAAAATTCCTTAATTAATGAGGCAGACATTTCATCAGTGGCAGATATAATTACTTGAGATTGATTACCATTTACCGTGATTTTTACACCAGTCAGAAGGTTACTGTTCATACCAGGTGAAAGAATGTGGGTACCTGGCTTGTAATAATTAGCTGTTGTGTCATATGAGCCATTGGCGATAGGACCCTTTTTTGCTTCGTCAGTTTGACGTTGAGAGGCTGAAGCTGAAATTGAGGCCGAATCAGCAACTGACATTGATGCACGAACTGAATCAGCAATTGATTGAGAAGCTGCAGCAGATTGAGAAGCTGCCATCGATTGTGAATTTGCAATTGAGTCTGCAATTGATTGAGAAGCTGCAGTTGATTGAGAAGCTGCAATAGAATCTGCTTGTGATTGTGAGATTGAAGCAGATTGAGAATTAGATAGTGATTGTTGCGGTGTGAGGACGCTACTCATATCGAGTAAGATATCAACATCTGGAGTTTCAGTTATGGTTTTCGTTCCAATCGTGTAAGTAATTGAAAGATGACCATTAAGTACATTATCCAGTTGGTCAGTTGTTAAGTTAAATACAAAATTATCACCTTGACGCGTCCCAGTAACACCATTAATTGTAAATGAGTTAATCATGTCAGCATCTTCAGGACTTGCGGCAGATAGGGTCAGAATAGCTTGGTTACCCTTAATGGTTACAGAGCTCTTATCGCCCATGTAATTTTGCATTGTAGATGGTTCAGTGGTTCCCTTCTTCTTATATGAATTTGAGGTATCAAGTGGGTATGTACCATCTGCGTACTTATCAGTTGAAGCAGCAGTACTGGTTGCTAGTACCTTAACTTGACCGCTTACTAGTGACGTCGCTGTGCTTGTTGAAGTAGCTGCGCTAGTTGAAACCGCAGTGGTTGATGCTGAGGTGGTACTTTGTGAAGCAGCGGCAGAAGCACTAACTGATTGAGAAGCAGAAGCACTTGTTGCATCTGTTGTTGATGCTGACGTAGCAACTGAAGTGCTTGCTGAAACTGGTGCAGTTGCATCTGTTGTTGATCCAGCTGAAAGGGTAACCGTATTATTGGTTGTTGTGGTTGAACCTTGTTGGACTGTTCCTTGGGCAGGCGCAGTCGTGTCCACGTCATCGGCGTGGGCGTTGGTTGCGTTAGCACCAACTAAGGCTGTTGAAAAAAGTGTTCCAACCAATGCTGAAACCCAAAGCTTTCCAGACTTAAACATCTTAACGTGTTCTTTTGACTCGTTCATTATAATTCCCTCCAAATGAAAAATAGACACAATTCAATATATGTCATTTATTTTAACAAAAAAATTGGTATAAGTCTCTACTTTTTGGGACTTAATTTAGATTCACTCTAGCTTAAACAAAGCTTAAAGTGCGACGCTATCCGTGCTGTCACATTTAACAATGTATTTAAATCATCAATATTAATGGAAGGTTTCACCAAATCGCTGACGTTTTATGGTCAATTTAACCCAAAATCACGTATGATATAGGTAATAAATTTGTTTATGGGAGGCACAAATGCCAAAAGATAAATATACATTAGCGAACCGAACAATTGATGGGTTGATTAAGTTGCCCATGGTCCGTGTGAATCGCAAAAACTTTTTGAAAACACAATTCAAGGATGATGAAAACTTAAAGGGGATTCTAAAAAATGGTCCACAGGCATACTACTCTGCAAATGAGTTGCGAGATAGGGCGGATCTTTTAATTAAAGATAATGTGACCAAAGCTGCTTCTGCTTCTGTCTTGGCCGGTCTGCCTAGTAATCCACTGATTATGCTCGGCACTGGGGCCGCTGATATTGCGCAGTACTTTGGATTAGCCTTACGCATGGCACAACAATTAGCGTACCTTTTTGGTGAAGATGATCTATTTAACCCGAAAAGTCATTTAAGTGAGGTCGAACGTGGTCGATTGCTTGGCCTCTTAGGTGCGATGTTTGGTGTTTCGGGTGCGACATCACTGATTTACTTAGGATCACAAAAAATGGCGGAGCCAATTGGAAATAAAATTGCCGGTAAAGCGGTTTTAGAAGGTGTTAAACATCCGATGATGAAAAAAGTCGGGAGTACGGTAGGGCATAAAATCAGCCACCAAACCCTAGGGCAAACCATGACCAAAGCTGTGCCGCTTGTTGGTGGCGTGACATCCGGGGTGATTACGTATGTTACTTTTAAACCAATGGGGCAACGATTGGCGAATCTCTTAGCGGATAATCTTGCAGCGCAACAAGCACAAACGGAAACGGGCAAGCAATCGGAGAAACCAAAATGAACGCAGATACGTTAGACATTGTTAACTTTCGTGATATTGGGGGCAAAACTGGTGAGGCTGGAACCTTAAAGCCGGGGATTTTTTATCGCAGTGCCCAACTAGATCGACTTGACCAAACGCAAATTAAGGCGTTGCAACAAGATAAGCATATTCAGCATATCTATGATTTTAGAAGTGATGCTGAAATTGCCGCCAATCCAGATGTCACCATTCCGGGGGCAGAGTATCAACACATCGATATTTTAGGTGCTGGTAGTGGCGTGCCAAGTTTTGACATGATGCTAAAAAACGCTAAAAATAGCTTTAATTTTATGATGGAAACCTATTCAGATTTGGTCCTGGATTCGGAGGCGCAAGCACGATACCATGAATTTTTCATGGCTATTTTAAATGATGATACCCCGCTGATTTTCCATTGTTTTGCTGGAAAAGATCGAACTGGCTTTGCCGCTGCAGTTATTTTGAAAATGGCGGGAATTGACCATCAACAAATTATGGATGATTATTTACGCACGAATGAAATGCGTAAACAAGCAAATCAAGAGACGATGGAAGCGATTAAGTCACATCTAAACGTAGCTGAGCAGGATCTCGCTGGGCTGCAGACACTACTTGAAGTCGATGCACGTTACCTTGAACATGCTGTAGCAGTTATGCGTACAAAGTTTGGAAGTTTTGACAACTATTTAACGCAAGGATTACATTTACCTGAAGACTATGTACAACACTTTCAAAGAAGGTTTGTTGTTTAGTTACATACGCGAATTTGCTTAATTGAAGTGAATTTTGCATGACGTTTTGAAAGAAATTGTAAAGAAGACAGGCTACTAGGGGATTTACCTAAGAGGCTGGGCGCATTAATGATATAATGAGATAAATTTTACAATAATTAGGAGTCGGTATGTTTAAAGGTAAAAATTGGTGGAGTCGCAACTTACTTGTGTACTTGGCCGTATTCTTAGTCGTCTTAGGCTTGCTTTTTGGACCATATTTCTTAACTGGAACGAGTTTTGTTTGGCAAGCTGATAGTATTTCGCAACACGTGCCAGCTTTGGTTCACTGGCAAAATGATTTAAAGCACTTATTAGCTACTGGTCAATGGCCGGCCCAATGGAATTTTCAGTTGGGAATAGGTGCAGACTACTATCAAACGTTTGCTTACTATACACTAGGTGATATTTTCACATATGGTGTCGCCTTCGTGAGCCAAGCGCATTTAATGGCTTACTACAATATCATGATTGTTGTGCGGATTTTCTTAGCAGGGATTGCTTTTTTAGTTGCACTACATCATTTTACAGATTCACGGAATCCTTGGATTAATGTCACGGGAGCACTTGCCTATGTCTTTACGGGATATATGGCTTTGTCGGCTTTCTCACATCCTTATTTTGTAAACCCATTAATTATTTTCCCACTATTGATTGTCGCCATTGACAATCTTTTGAATCCGGAAAAACCTAAGTCAAAGTATCTATACTTTATTATTATGGTTGCTTGGACGCTTTGGAATAATTACTACTTTGCATTTATCATGGCTTTGGGAGCGTTGATTTTCTTTGTTGTTAAAACAACGGTTGATAAGCAATGGTTGAAGTTAACATATTGGTTGAAGATTATTCTTCCAACGATTATTGCACTTTTGATTCCAATGGCACTCTTCTTGCCAGGATTAATGGGGCTCTTTACCTCAGCCAGAACCAATCCGGTTTTTGCAAACGGATTATTCTTGTACCCATTGAGCTATTACCTTGAGCTACCCGCCACATTCATTACGAATGTACCCGGATCTAGTTTTTGGTTAACGGGTGGGTTTTCGGTCTTGTGTAGTATGGGTGCCATTTACACGTTACGCCGGTTTAAGACATATCCAGTTCTAAACAGTGTGCTTGTGATTAGCATGATTATGCTCCTTTCACCAGTTTTTGCTGCTGTAATGAATGGGGCATCATCACCTTCAAACCGATGGACCTTTATGTTTACGCTACCAATGGCGTTAACGGTACCTATTCTATTGAATAACCTAAAACAAATGACGAACCGCGACTTCTATTGGATAATTGGATTCTTTGGCGTTGCGTTCCTATCATTGTTTTACACGTTTAATTTCAATTTTGGTTCAAAGTATGCAACGGTGCTGTTCATTGGCTTTGCAATGCTTGTCTTAGTTTACGTTACACGCCGTCATCCAGCTGGGTTGTATGCCATCGTTTTGTTAGCGATGTTTAATGCACTCACAGTGATGCAACAAAATCGAACGATTGATCTTGATCCTACCCAATCTAATTTGCTCCCAACCAAAAAGGTTGAGAAGTTAATTGGCAACCAATCAAAGTACTTTGATGAAAATAAGGGCGAGACCGTTCGCACGGATGACGGGTCAACACTGGATACAGCGGATTCACTTCAAAAAAATGCTTCATTGAATCGCTCATATATTCAGTCACCACTTGGAAATATTTCTGGGATGATTTCGCCAGCTGCTAACTTAGCCATGAATGGTTCAGCACATAGCATCGAAACATACTGGTCATATGAAAATGGGGCGCCAGCTAAGTTATTTAATAATATTCAATTACTTGGAAACAGTAATAACGATATTACCGGGAACTTTGATCGTCGCGCCGTCATTTCTAATGTCATGGGCATTAAGTATTGGTTTGTCAATAATGGTGGAGCAAATCCACCGGCAACATATAAGCCAATTAGTGACAAAAAGATTAATAATCAGACGGTTACAAAGAGTGACGATGTGTATCCACTTGCTTATACGACGGATCAAGTTGTTTCAACAAAGACTTTTAATCAAGCTTCCCCTACAAAGAAGGAAGCCTATGTTGCACAAGGCGCGGTCACAAATGCCTTGCCTGAAAGCACAACAGCAAATCAATTTGCGAATCAAGTTAAGTCGGTAAAGATTAAAAAGTCGGCTGATGGCAAGGCGACGCAAACTGTCCACTATCGTTTTACCTCAAGGAATGGTGCTGAGCCAACCGGAATTTATTTGCCAGCAAATGCTGATTTAGCCGGTAACGAAGTTCATCTTGAAGTTAAGAACCTGAAGTTCAAGCCGTTCTCGCTTTATCAAAAAGCAACATACGCCACGAACGCTTATAAGGGTAAGACAAGACAAGCGGCGGAAGCTGATGGCAAGACGGATTATACAACGAATACCAAAGCGTTTAAGTTTAATTGGCTTAGAAATCATGCGAATAGCATTGGTAAGTTCGTTGATGGTTATCGTGTGACGGCTAAGTATGGTCGAACAGAACGTATTTTTGGTCAACGCGGCCAAAATAACTTGTCTTACTATTCGCCAGCTAAAGACGCAACCTTAAATATGGGGCCAGCTAAGGGAACATCACAACAACAATTTATTCCGTTTAGCTTTGATACCCTTGGTACCTATAGCTTTGACGTTAATGTTAAGACGATTCCAGTTGATCAACGCTTTGACGCCGTTGCGCATCAAGCACAAGCGAATGCCGTTCCGTTAGATATCAAGCGTGATGCCATCACGGGTACGGTTAACGTGAAAAAACCACAAATCTTAGTTACGTCAATTCCGTATTCAACGGGTTGGCAATCAGATCACAATGACATTATCAATGTGAATGATGGTTTTGTGGGGATTAAATTGAAGACAGGTACAAATCACTTGAATCTGAAGTATCAAACACCAGGACTCCACTTGGGACTTATTCTAAGTGTTGTTGGGATTGTTTTGTTACTCATTTTCTCAATTGTTCTTTTCTTTATTTAATAGAAATGATTACTAAATAAAACCACTAAGTTGAACGCTAGCTTAGTGGTTTTTATTTTTGTAAATGATTTGTTTACGTGTTATTTACACAAAACCCACGAAACTTACGGTGCTTGTACATTGGTTCGCTATACTAGGTTTTGTTGAAAGGGATTGAAACTTCTAATACATGCTACTACTACTACTACTACTATGAACAATTCTTTATGACTTCAATCGCTTTCAACATTAATTTTAAAAGGAGATACTTTCATGAAAAGTACATTAATTAAAACAACCCTTGGTGTGAGCGTTTTGGCTGCAGCAACACTACTTGGTGGTGCTACAGTGGCAAATGCTGATAGTAAAGTGATGGCAGTTGGTTCAACTGCTTTGCAACCATTAGCCCAAGAGGCTGGTGAAAAGTTTGGCGAAAAGAACAGTGGTGTCAGCGTCAACGTGCAAGGTGGTGGTTCAGGTGCTGGTCTTAGCCAAGTTGGTAAGGGATCAATTGATGTCGGAAATTCTGATATCTTTGCTTCACAAAAGAAGGGTGTTGATGCGTCAAAGCTTCAAGATCACCAAGTTGCAGCAGTTGGGATTGCACCAGTTGTCAACAAGGATGTTTCAGTTAAGAACTTGTCATCAAAGCAATTAAAAGAAATCTTCACTGGTAAAATTACAAACTGGAAGGAGGTTGGCGGTAAGGACGAAAAGATTGTCCTTGTCAACCGTGCCCAAGGTTCTGGAACACGGTTTACCTTCGAACAAAATGTCTTGGACGGTAAGTCAGCGAAGACTTCACAAGAACAAGATGATAATGGTGCCGTACAAAAGATTGTCGGACAAACACCAGGGGCAATTTCATACTTAGCCTTCTCATATACGCAAGGGAATGCCGCAAGTAAAATTAAGACGATTAGTGTCGATAAGGTTAAGCCAACCGACAAAAACGTCGCTGATAATAAGTGGAAGATCTGGGCTTACGAGCACATGTACACCACTAAGAACCCAAGCAAGGATACAAAGAAGTATATCGACTTTGTTAAGTCAGATGATATGAAGAAGACAACCAAGAAGCTTGGTTACATTCCAATGTCAGATATGAAGGTTCAAAAAGACGATAAGAATAAGGTTACAAAGTTAGATAAGTAAAACAAAAAAGCTCAGGCGCACTGCGACCTGAGCTTTTTTATGGGGTTAATTCATTAAGGGTTGAAGCAATACCTTTGATTGTTAATTCATCCAGTAGTTGTGCTAATTCATTTGGCGTACTAGTCGGTTTTTTTAGCCATTGTCGGACGACACCAAAGGCAGCTGAAGCCGCATAGTGGCCGATGAATTCAGCTTTGGGCGCCTCGGATTGTGGGAGATTGTAAAGTGTTTGGAACCCAAGTTGCGTTAATTGGTAGATGCGATCATACAGTTTGTTTTCGAATGTTAAGTCTCCATTTGTGCCAAGCATTGCGTTGATAAAAGGGGCATGTTTCATGAATATTTTGAGTAGCGCCAAGCGATAGTCGGCGAAACTGGTCGTATCAATTTTAAGATTTGGTTCATCGGAAATGTATTGCTTGAAAGCTGTTGCCATTTCGTCAAATATCTCATTTTCAGCCTGGTTGAGTAAATCATATTTATCTTCAAAATGTCGATAGAAGGTAGCGCGGTGAACTTGCGCCTGTTCTACGATATCAGTGACGCTGATTTGATTGAGATCTTGTTGCGCCAACAATTGAATACAAGCATCAAGTAAATTTTGGCGTGTTTTTTTAACTTTTTGACTTGGCATGGGTGCTCCCTCTTGAAATGCGACACATCGTCGTGTTTTGTATCTCGTTTTTTGTTCAACCACATTATACAATAAATGAGGTTAATAAAGCGACAGAGTGTCGAAAAAAGGAGTGGACGCATGTTTAAAAATAAATTTTATATCTTCTCATTAATTGTTGGATTGGTCCTTGCCCTTATTTTGGTAGTGGCACAATTTCCAACAGCCCGACCAGTGGCTAAGAACATTCCAATTGTCATGGTCAATGAAGATCAAGGTCCAATGGGGCAAAAGGTGGCAGATAAATTAACGGACATTACAAAAATAGGTACAGGGAGTCAAGCGACGACGCTTAAATGGACTCATAAGCCAACTGAAAAAGCTGTTAAACAGGCCATGAATCAAGAAAAGTATTATGGAGCAATTGTCATTCCAAAAGACTTCACGCAAAAAATGCGGGGTGTTTCTAAAACGGGTGAACCTGTTCAAGTTGAGGTGCTCATCAATCAAGCCAAGAATGCCACTTTAGCAAACAATGTCCAAGTGATGCTAACGGGGATGGTGACAAAAATGAGTGCTGGAATGGGGCTGACCATGTTACAACAGCTACAACAAAATCAGGTGCCGCTTCAGATGGTAAATACAGAAGCACTTACAAATCCTATTGTCCCAAAGGTTAGCGTTCAGCATAGCGTCAAAGAAAAGAATTCAGCAAGTAGTGCTTATTTCCAACCACTTTGGATGGCCAGTTTATTTGCAACGTTCCTAGTCTTTACGGCTGGTAAAGCGGTCAAAATCAAGCAGCAGCGTCAGCTCTGGCAATTACGTCTGGGACAAATTGGTTTTCTAACTGTTACGGCAGCCATTGTGGGGGTGGCAACAACAGGGCTTGTAACGCACATTTTAAATTATACCTACGATGATTTTGGGAAAATCGCAATATTTAGCATGATTGCAGCAGGTGCGTTCATGTTTATCATGTTTGGTTTAGAAATGTGGCTTGGATTTGCTGCGCTACCAATTATCGCATTGCTCATGCTTTTCTCAGCACCATTGATGCAACTTGCTCCTGAGATGATTCCGGCTGTATATCATGATTGGTTATTGCCTTGGCTCCCAATTCGTTTTTTGCTGGACGGCGCAAAAAGTATTGTATATTATCAAGCTAACCTATTTAATACAAACACATTTAAATTAGTTGTGGTAGGTGCAGTTGGTTTAGGTTTGATTTTCCTATCAATCAGTAAAGATTGGTGGTTAACTAAGCGTCGTAGCACGAAATAAAATCGAGAGAGACGATTGAGAGTCTAACTGACTTTTAATCGTTTTTTGTTGGTTGGAGCTTTGCTAAAAAAGGACTATACTTGAATTAATCAAAACAAAAGGATGGTAAGGAAGATGACAGATAGAATTCATGGTTCATGTACAACGGTATTAGTTGGAAAAAATGCCTCAATCGATGGATCAACCTTGATTGCACGAAATGATGATGGGCACGAGGCCTTAGATCCACAACAATTTACCGTTGTGAACCCAGACCAACAACCGCGCCACTATACGTCGGTATTGAGCCAAGTATCTGTTGATTTACCGGATAATCCAATGCGTTATACGTCAATGCCCAATGCAGTGTTGACTGACGGCATCTGGCCAGCGGCTGGAATTAATGCTGAAAATGTTGCGATGACAGCAACTGAAACGATTACGACTAATCCACGAATTCAAGCCATTGATCCATTTGTCGATGGTGGTATTGGCGAAGAAGATATCGTGACATTGGTTTTGCCATACATTCACTCTGCACGTGAAGGGGTTGAACGCTTAGGGCAATTGCTTGAGACATATGGCACATATGAACCAAACGGAATTGCTTTCTCAGATGGGCAAGAAGTTTGGTGGTTAGAGACCATTGGTGGTCATCACTGGGCTGCGGTTCGGATTCCGGATGATGCGTACGTGGTTGCAGCAAACCGAATGAGTATTGATGACTTTGATTTTAACGCCAGTGATACCTTGGCTTCTGCTGATTTGAAGACGCTCATTGACGATAATGATTTAAATCCTGATTTTGAGGGCTACAATTTACGTCACGTTTTCGGATCAGCATCAATTAAGGATACAGTCTACAACAACCCACGTGTTTGGTATGGTCAACGTTATTTCACACCATCAGAAGAACGTGAACCACAAGACCAAGATTTGCCTTTCATCATGCATGCCGACCGTAAGATTAGTGTTGAAGATGTGAAGTTTGTCTTGAGTGCCCATTACGAAAACACAAAATATGATCCATATGGTAATGGTAGTGAGAGTGACCGCAAACTGTTCCGTTCAATTGGGTTGAATCGTAATCACAACGTTCATATCTTGCAAATTCGGAATGGTGTGCCTGATGCGATTGCTGGTGTTCACTGGCTAGCCTTTGGAGCTAATACCTTTAATACGGTAGTGCCATTCTATGCAAATGTCACCGACACACCAGCCGCCTTCCGTGATGCAAGTGCGACCTTCGATTTGAACAACATGTATTGGTTAAGCTGTACGACGGCGCTGTTGGGTGATACCAACTATGACCTCTACGTTGATTTACGCAATACGTATGAATTAGAAGCGATGTCTGCTTACCGCAGTATCCAACGTCAGGCTGATGCAGCTGTCACAGCAGGCGGGGATGTTGCTGAAATCTTGACTAAGGCGAACCAAGACCTTGCTGATGAAGCTTTGAAACGTCAAACAAAGTTACTTGGTGAAATGGTTAATCTAGGGTCAGCTAATATGACGCTACGTTACAATTTAAATGATTAAACGCGAAAGCTAGTGTTGGAACCCTCCAACCTAGCTTTTTTTTGAACGTACTTTCAAAAATTTAAAAAAAGAACTGAAATCAGGATTTTTTTGAAAAAATACAAAAATTCACTTGTAATTTGTGAAATAAATCCTATACTTAGAGATGTTAAGAAATTATTTATTAGGAAAGGGTATCAGATCATGAATAACGTTAAATCTGTTATGTCTAAACTAGATAACATCAAAATTGATGGAATTGGTTTAGTTGCATATGCGATTATGGCGATCTTGTTAGTGATTATCATTAACATGGGCGTCTTGCCTGACAATATGTTAGGTGCCATTTTTGTCCTCGTCTTGATGGGGGATATTTTCTATTACTTAGGAGCTAACCTACCAGTCTTTAAGACTTACTTAGGTGGTGGAGCCGTATTCACGATGTTTGCCGCTGCCATCCTTGCAACGACGGGTATCGTTCCAGCTAGTGTTGTTAAGACTGCTGGAAACTTTACAAGTAATATGGGATTCATTGATTTCTTCATTGTTTCACTTATTACCAGTTCAATTTTGGCGATGGATCGTAAGATGTTGCTAAAAGCAGCCGTACGTTTCATCCCAGTTGCTTTCCTATCAATGGCCGTTTGTTGGTTTGTTGTTGGATTTGCCGGAATGCTAATGGGAAATGGATTCGTACATTCAGTTATGTACGTTGCCTTCCCAATCATGGCTGGTGGTGTTGGGGCTGGAATCGTCCCATTGTCAAGTATCTATGCCCACGGGCTAGGTGGTTCAGCCGGAACTTACCTATCACAATTGTTCCCAGCCACTGTGCTTGGTAACGTTGTTGCGATTATCGCTGCTGGTGTTGTCTCAAAGACAATGGTTAACAGTAAGTGGAATGGTCACGGTAAGATGATGCGTGATGAAAATGACGCACAAGCTGGTGAGAAGAAAAAGTTGGACTTCAGCAACATGAAGCAACTTGGTGTTGGGTTAATCATGGCGATGTCATTCTACATGATTGGAACTGGTTTGAATGCAGTCTTCCCAAAGATTAACACATACGCTTTCATTATCTTGACGGTTATTGCTGTTAAGGCCCTTGGTATTCTTCCAGAATACTATGAAAACTCAGCCGTATTGTTCGGACAAACCGTCACAACCAATATGACCCACGCTCTATTGGCTGGTGTTGGTTTGTCACTATTGAACTTAAGCGTGCTTGCACACTCATTGAACCTTACATTCGTATTGCTTGTTTTGATTAGTGTTGCCACAATTGGTTTGGCTGCCGGAATCATTGGATACTGGTTCGGATTGTACCCAATTGAATCTGCCATTACTGCTGGATTCTGTAACAACAGTATGGGTGGTGCCGGAAACGTTGCCGTCCTTGCCGCTTCAGATCGTATGAACTTGATTGGTTTCGCACAAATGGGAAATCGTCTTGGTGGAGCCATTATGTTGGTTATCGCTGGATTCTATATTTCATTCTTCCACTAATCATATTCAAAAAAACATTAAACCTATGCGTTATGACATTAACGCATAGGTTTTTTTGTGCTTTGCATGGGGGCTAGGCAGATAAAAGGGTGCGGGGCGATTAATGCGGCCTCATCTAAACAACGTCATCAATCCGGTGTGGGTATTTGTTTTGTAAGATAAGACAGCTACGGTGAACCCCGCGCAGTGGCACAGACGGCCTAATATGCCGAATGATGGTGGGCGGATACAAATACTTATGCCAGAACAATTTTGAGGTACAAAAAAAGTAACTACATGATGCTGCAGTTACTTTTTAAAGATGTGATTAGTGTTCAAAATCAAAACTGGGTTCAGCGTGTTCCAACATATCACGTGACTCTGAATCATCAGGATCAAGGCGGAGCTTCATGAAGTGACCAATGATTTTAATAATAATGAAAGTACCAACCGCGGCCCAAACGATAGCAATGGCAATTCCGGCAAGTTGGGTCCCCATAATCGCTAGGTTACCGTGAATCAAACCGTTTACACCAGACAAGCCTTTATCAGCAAATACTCCGGTAAAGAGTCCACCCAGGATACCACCAAGTCCGTGAGCACCAAAGGCATCAAGGGCATCATCGTAGCCGAAGCGACGCTTAAGTCCGCTAATGGCAAAGAATAAGATTGGGGTTCCAATTAAGATAGTTAGGAAAGTAGCGTTACTTTTAATGAGACCAGCCCCAGGGGTGATTAATACTAGCCCAGTTAAGGCGCCAGTAAAACTACCTGAAAGCGAGATCGTTTTATTCTTGAAATAATCAAGTAAGTTCCAAAGGGTAAAGCCAAGGGCGCCGGCCAAAATGGTATTTAATAGCGCCTGGATGGCTGCTTCGTTAATTGCAAGAGCAGAACCAGCATTGAATCCAAACCAGCCTAGCCAAAGCAAAGCCCCTCCGGCAACGACAGCGGGGACGTTCTTAACAGTGGGCGGCAACATTTCCTTACGGTGACCAATCACGATGGCTAAGACCAAAGCTGAGACACCTGATGAAATGTGGACGACGTCACCACCGGCGAAGTCGAGCACACCGAGCTTTTGAATCAAGCCGCCACCCCAGACCATGTGAGCCAAAGGAACGTAGACGACAAGCATCCAAATCACTGTAAAAATACCAAATGCTTTAAAGTTAATGCGATCAACCACGGCACCGGCGATAATACCGATGGTGATTAATGGAAACATTCCTTGGAAAATAGCAAAGACAGCATCAGGAATCGTTAATCCATGTGTACTGTGGGTAAGTGAAACATTAGCAAAAGCGAAGTCTTTCAGATTACCAATGAAAGCGCCATTACCATTGAAGGCTAAACTATAACCGAAGAGGTACCAGATACCGGTCCCGAAACCAAGCGGTAAGATAACCATCATCATTGTGTTTAACATACTTTTCGATCGCGTCAGCCCACCGTAAAAGAGTGACAAACCAGCTGTCATAATCCATACTAGGAGGGCGGAGAAAAGCACAAAGACTGTGTCTGCAGTGTTCATGTAACGATTCCTTCTTTCTTTTTTTAACTATACCAATTAGTATAGGCGTAAAATGTGAGAAGTGAAAAAATATGTTAGAAAAACTCACATGAACGATTTTTATTGATTAAAACAATATATAAAGCATGGAATGAGGTGCGATATGAATTACTATATAGTTCCTGGTTATGGTGCAAACGCTAATGCGGATTGGTTTGAGTGGCTGGACCAATACATTGTGGCGCACCGACAAGGGTCGGTGCAACGGCTAGCGTTACCAGAGGATGATGATTTGGATCTGTCAGCGTGGACGACATATTTAACTAAAACCATTGATGCGACACAAGCGAATTGTTTAATTGGCCATAGCCTAGGCGTGCTAAGAATTTTGTCGTATCTGATGGCAACAAATGGGCAACCGGTTTCGGTGTTGTTGGTCGGTGGTTTTAATCAATCATTGCCAGCTTTTCCTGAGCTAGATAGGCTATTACCACAGACGTTGGACGAAGAACAACTTCGGAAGCGAATTGCGCGAGGTGTGATGGTGACCGCTCAAGATGATCCCGTGGTCCCTTGGCAACTTTCGTTTGATTTAGCGTCGACACTAGGTATTGACTGTTTTGTTCGGCCAACTGGTGGGCACTTCTTGGGGCGTCGGGCGCCCGTCATTGGAGAAATAGTAGCGGGGATGCAAAAATGGCCACTAGCATAATTATTATTTTAGGGCTTGCCTGTAGTTTAGGGCTTAGCCTAATCCATCATCGTGTGCGTTTAATGAATGGCGTTTTGGCCATGTTATTGCTCATGATGGTGATGGTAAGTATCACTGCATTCAGTCAGAGGTATTTTTGGATTAACCGATTCTGGTTACTTGGCTTAACGCTTGCAGGGTGCTTATTGGTACTCGTGAGTCTTTGGATTGGGGTCCAGCTACTTCAAACGGCATGGATGACTCGGCATAATCATCGTTATCGATTAGTAAATGGGACGATTGCAGCAATGTTTATAAGTATACTTGTACTGATTGGTTTGGTCGCACTTGTGATTATTAAGCCGATGTGGTGGCTACAAGTTATAGTTGTTGGCCTTAGCTTTGTGACGAGTTACTTTGTCTTTTGGTGGTTGGCGTATGGGATTGGCTTTCTCATTTATAAACATCAAAACCAAGTTGTTGTAACACAACAATATATACTGGTGCTTGGTGCTGGATTGAATTATGGTAATCAGGTTTCATTGAGCTTAAAGGCGCGATTGGATAAAGCGCTCGCTGTTGCCGATAAATTAGATCACCCTTGGTTGATTTTGTCGGGTGGACAGGGGAATGACGAGACGCTTACTGAAGCTGAAGCGATGGCGGCATACTGTGAGCGGAAAGGCTATCCGCAACAGAACCTAGTTTTGGAGGCTGCTTCGACAAGTACAGCTGAAAATATGGCGTTCACCAAAGCTTGGTTGGTTGAACAAGGAATAACGCCAACTGAGGGGGTCTTTGTGACCAGCGACTATCACACCTATCGGGCTGCATTATTAGCACAAAAAGTGGGGGTAACAACGCGCAGTGCGGGGGCTAAAACAGAAGCCAAGGCCTTCTGGCATGCTTATTTTCGTGAGTATTGTGCGATCATGTTTCGGTATCGGTGGTGGCACATGTTGGCGATACTATTGGGGATGATTCTGACGGGGCTCATTTTTGTTAATTAAATCACAATTTAACGTGTACACCCTCGCTCAGACGGGTATAATATGAAGCGAAGTAAAATTCGATTAGCGAGATATAGAGAAAGTAGGTGCACAAGATGGAAACGCAACAAACTTTGATTTTAGTTAAGCCTGATGGCGTTAGCCAAGGTCACATTGGTGAGATTATTTCACGGATTGAACACAAAGGTTACCGCATCGATGCTTTGAAGGTCACACATGCAACGGATGAATTGTTGGCGGAACATTATGCCGATAAAGTCGACAAGCCATACTATCCTGATATGAAGTCTTATATGCAAGAAGGACCGATTGTTGCCATTGTCGCTAGCGGAGTTGAAATCATCTCAGTTTTCCGCCGCATGGCTGGAGCAACCAATCCGTCTGACGCTGCATTCGGAACGATTCGTGGTGATTTTGGGCGCGAATATGCTGATGATAAGCTTCGTAATGTTGTGCACAGTTCTGATAGTCCAGAAGCAGCACAACGAGAAATGCACATCTGGTTTGGTGATGATATTTAATCGTTATGAATCCACAAAAAAAGCAGTACGCTTAGCGTACTGCTTTTTTTAGTTCAATTAGTTAATTGAAATCTTGTGATCTTCTTCTTGTACCTTTGGTAGGGTAATGTTCAAAACACCATCTTCAGTACTTGCTTGGATTTGTGACTCGTCAACGCCTGGTAGGTTAAAGCTACGGTGAGCAGTTCCTTCTTGACGTTCGCTCAACAAAACGTGATTGTCGTCGTCACTGTGATCCTCAAAGTGATCATACTTTGCATCAACATTCAAAACACCGTCACGGTAGTTCAAGCTGATATCATCTTTGTTAACACCAGGTACATTTACATGAACAGTGTACTTGTCATCAGATTCAGTCACATCAGCGCTTAATACAGATGGAGTTGATGCCTCGTTGAACAATCCACGTGAAACCTGATCGATAAAGTGATTCAAATCGTTATATGTGCGTACTTCGTTAGCCATGGTAAAATACCTCTCTTTATAATTTATTTTTATTTTTTGGTTGTTGTAAGTTTGGCTTTGTCTTGCCAACCCCTTGCTTACATTTACTATAATAGCACCTTCAAAAATAAATACAAGGGTTTTTGCGAAAAAATTAGCACTTTCTTTGGTAGAGTGCTAATTCGGAAATTGCTTCCATTTTGAAAGTGGGATTCTATCAACGTTCCCACGGTGTATAATGAATTTATGGAAAATTCAACAATCAAAAAATTTAATGTCAAAAAATTAACTGATGATCAAGAAAAGCAATTAACGGGAATTGAACGTTTTATCCAAACGCAATTACACGCTCATGATGGGCAACCGGCTGTAGCGGTCATTAATGGAAAAGCCGGAACAGGGAAGAGTGTCGTCTTGACCGAGCTTTTTAAACGATTACAAAATAGTGCTCGTCAAAATGAAGGGCCTTACCAGGGGACGCACAACATTTTTACAGTGAATCATCCTGAGTTATTGAAGGTCTATCAAGAATTAGCAAGTACAGAACCAAACTTACGTAAGAAAGACTACCAACGTCCTACAAGTATTATTAATGCAGCGCATAAAAACGGTACGCAATACGATGTCATTTTAGTTGATGAAGGTCATTTGCTTCTATCTAAAAGCGAGCCTTACATTAAGTTTTATCAAGATAATCAGCTAACCGAGTTAATGAAGATTGCCAAAGTGGTCGTGATTGTCTTTGATTTTGAACAGGTCATGCAATCAAAAGCCTATTGGAGTCACGCGCTCTTAGATGAAGTGACCGCCCATGCGAAACGCAAGGATTTTGATCTAGATTTGCAGTATCGCGTGCAAGCTAACTCGGCGATTTTGCAGTGGTTAGATGCTTTTGGTAAGGGTAGCTTGTTGCCGCTACCAGATGATCTGGGGGATTATGATTTACGTATCTTTGATCGGGCTGCCGATATGTTTGAGGTGATTAAGCAACGGAATGCGGAAGTTGGTTTATCACGGATGGTCGCAACCAGTGGTTTCAAACGTTTACCGAATGGTCAGCATGATGTTTATATGGATGACTTTGATTTACCGTGGGACGAATATGATGCGCAAAAGACGCCTTGGGCGGAACGGCCAGAATCAATTAATCAAGTGGGTTCCATTTATACGATTCAAGGGTTTGATTTGAATTATGCTGGTGTGATTCTGGGACCACCATTTGAATATGATGCACAAACCAAGCGGATGGTCGTCAATACGGCTGATGTCACGCATCGTGAAATTTATAAAAAGACACCCAGATTGACGGATCCGGCTGAAATTGCGCAGATGCAAGCCGATGTGATGTACCACGCTGCCAGTATTTTAGTGACGCGTGGCGTGAGAGGCTTATATCTCACAGCAGCGGATGCAGACTTGCGGCAAGCATTATTAACCTTACAAACAGAGCGGGAGCAACGAAATGCAAAAATGGATGACTGAGTTTAGTCAAAATGAAAATGCCGTTTATTTTGCAACGGCAGACAAAACAACACAGTTAGTTGGGTTGGGTATATCAGATGAAATCAGTGGCTGGACCGATGAAACTATTTTAAATCAATGGGTGCAACACCAAAATTCTGCCGTGTTTGGTGGATTTAATTTTGATGCTGACCAAGCGCTAACTGGATTAATGGGTGGCTACTTTTTCGCCCCTGAACAGCTCATTGATTTAAACGCTAATTCAGAATGGACGGCATCGGTGCCGCAGGTGACCCATTCATCTTTGCACTTAGTCGATGAGATGGATGAAACAGATTGGACAACCCGAATGCAGCCAGTCTTGACGCAAATGCAAATAGATCCGACAAAACAAAAAGTCGTACTAGGCATGCAAGCAACGTTAACTTTTGATGGTCCAATTCAAGTCGCCAATTTATTAGAAAGTCTAGTGGCCCAACAACCGGAGAGCTATCACTTTGTCTTAAAGCGTGGCACTGATGTCTTTGTTTCGGCAACGCCCGAACGGATTGTGAAATTATCAGGAAATCAATTTGAGACGGCCGCGGTGGCGGGGTCGATTCGACGTGGTGAAGATACCGAAACGGATACGGCATTAGCAGATGCATTATGGCATGACCAAAAAAATCGGGAAGAACATCAGATTGTTGTGGATATGTTGGTGAACCAACTAGCGGATGTAAGTACGCTAACCTATGCGTCGACGCCACAAATGCTTCAGACGCCACAGATTCAGCATTTGTATACGCCGATTCAAGGACAATTAAATAGTGAAACGGCATTGTTAGCTTTGGTTGAACGACTTCATCCGACGCCAGCGCTAGGTGGTTGGCCCAGAGATTGGGCAAAAAGTATCATTGAAGACTATGAACTGGCCCCACGCGGGCTGTTTGCAGCGCCATTAGGATATTATTTACCAAATGGTACGGGAGAATTTATTGTTGGCATTCGGTCAATGTTGGTACAAGCAGACCAAGCGCGCTTGTTTGCGGGTGCCGGAATTTTAGCTGAGTCTGATTTAGCACAAGAAGCACAAGAAATTCAATTAAAGATGACGCCAATGCGTCAGTTATTAGAGGATCAAACAGATGCAAAGTGATTTAACAATCAATCTAAAACATTTTATACAAAGTTTATATGCACAAGGGGTTCGGCATGTAGTGATTTCACCAGGGTCGCGCACAACCCCCGTGGCTTTATTGTGGGCAGAGTTTGCCGCAACGGTGCAACCTGATATGCAATTACACATTGCGGTTGATGAACGGGACGCTGGTTTTTTAGGGCTTGGTCTGGCTAAGACGCAACAGATGCCGGTAGCGTTGTTGGCAACTTCTGGAACAGCGACGGTGAACTATGCGCCCGCGATTGCGGAAGCAGCAGTTTCCCATGTGCCACTGATTGCCGTGACGACCGATCGACCTGAAGAATTACAAGGGATAGGGGCGCCGCAAACGCTTGATCAACAAGCGTTGTTTGGCACGCATGTCAAAAAAGCCCTTGCGGTGACGATGCAATCAACGACCCCGGACACCACAGAATATATTGATTATGCGATTCAGGATGCGGTGCATGTGGCAACGCAACAACCGGCCGGACCCATTCAATTGAATTTACCCTTACGAAAACCTTTGATGCCAGACCTCAATCAATCCTGGCCGGTGGTTGAACCAATTATTTATGCGGATTCGACAACACAACTCGAATTGCCAGCAACCTTGCTAGCCCAATTGGCTGAAAAGGTGATGTTTCTGGCCGGACCAGCTGAAACAGTTGATTACCAACAACAGCTTCAAGCAGTAGCGGAACGTCATGCGATTCCGGTGTTAGCTGATGTGTTAGGCCAAATTCGCCCAGGTGCGAATGATATTGGTGGGATTGATGCGTTGATTGAAAGTGATGCGATTGCAACCTTGCCCAAACCGCGCGCAATCGTTCGTTTTGGTGGGACGCCCGTATCAGCGAAAGTGTTACAATGGCTAAAAGCGGAGCAAATTCCAGTCGTACAAGTGGGTGAAAACTTTGTCGGACGTGACCATAGTCGTGTCACCCGTTATCAATTAGATGTTGGAGAAACGCCCTTTTTGAATGCTTTTGATCAGACGATTGCGCCACAACCAGCAGCATTCTTGCAAGAATGGCAATCCAGTCAAGGTGTGATTAAACAGGCGATTGATAACCAACCATTGAGTGACATTGGTGTTGTGAAGACGATGGCTGCTTTGCCAGCTGAGACGCAGTTATTCATTGCAAACTCAATGGCAATTCGCGACTATGACAATTATTGGTTACCTGAGCGTCCGGTTACAGCTTGGGCGAACCGTGGCGCCAACGGAATTGATGGGACAATCGCTACCGCAGTTGGGATGGCACAAGGTCATGCCAATAACTGGTTGGCGATTGGCGACTTAGCCTTGTTCCATGATATGAACGGCTTGATGTTAGCGAAGCAAGCCCAAGTTAACCTGAATGTCTTAGTGATTAATAATGATGGTGGTGGCATCTTCTCGTTTTTGCCACAAGCAAAGGCTGAAGATTATTTTGAAACCCTCTTTGGGACACCACAAGCACTGTCTGTTGAAAAGATTGCAGCACTATACGATGCACCGTATACGCGAATCACGGATCTAGCTGATCTAGCTGAATTGGTCGCAACGCCCGCTGATGGGTTACGCTTGATTGAAGTTGTCACGGATCGCGCCGAGAATGTCGCGCAACACCAGGCGGTGCTGGCTGACTTAGTGGGAGGCTCATCTGATGCCGACGATTGAAGTTAATGGTTATCCGTATGCCTACACGTGCGAGGGAGCTGGAGCGCCAACATGGGTCTTTTTGCACGGCTTTCTTGGGAGTCAGGCGGACTTCGCTTCAATTAAGCCGCAGGGCACACGAATCTACTTAGATTTGCTTGGCTTGGGTGTCGACAAACCAACCGTGTCTGATCCGCATCGGTTTGCGGCGGCAACGCAGGTTGCTGAATTACACCAGTTCCTGGCTTCCCTTAATTTAAAAGAAATCAGGTTGGTTGGGTATTCGATGGGCGCACGTTTGGCCCTGGCTTATGCTTTGATGTATCCGGAGGATTTGGCGCAGGTCATTTTGGAAAGTGGAACCCCTGGATTGGTGGAACCCCAGGACCGGCAAGATCGGCAAACGGCTGATGCAGCTAAGGCGGAACGGATTGAAACTGCAGGTATGCCCGCGTTTATTGCGGAGTGGGAACAGTTGCCAATGTTTGCTAGTCAGCAGGAATTGCCAATAGCGCAACAACAGTTTATGCATCAGCAACGGGTGCAGCAAAATCCGGCTAATGTAGCAGCCTCTTTGCGCGAATTTGGGACAGGGCAAATGCCGAATTATTGGCCTGATTTAGTGACGCTACAAGTGCCAGTTACGCTAATTAATGGGGCGTTAGATAAGAAGTTTTTAGGCATTGCGGAACGGATGCAAAAGCAACTCGAACAAAGCCAGCAATTCGTCGTACCGAGTGTCGGGCATAACGTTCATTTTGAGGCGCCGGAGCAGTATACAGCGATCTTAGCGCAGCTCTAGCACGACAACTATACAAATAAATTGAATTCATGTATAATCAAATGTGGTCTTTTTAACAGACGCATTTGTCTCCATAGCTCAGTTGGTAGAGCAAGGGACTTTTAATCCTTGGGTCCACGGTTCGAGTCCGTGTGGGGACATTGTTTAATCACACGATTAAATGTATTGCTGTTCGGTTCCTTTAGCTCAGTTGGTTAGAGCAGACGGCTCATAACCGTCCGGTCGTCGGTTCGAGTCCGACAGGGAACATCATCGGTCAAAATTTAAAACCGTTGTTTAGCTTTACGAGGCCAAACGACGGTTTTTATATGAAATAGACTGTTTAAATAAAGTATGGAAAGGCTGGTCAGTTGAGCAGGCCTCAATTGTGCCAGATAGGAGACTCATGAAACAAAAAATTGACGTCGTATTACCAATTGTCGTGTTAGTTTTGATTGTGGCTTCAATGATTTACCCAAAACCTTGGTTAATGATTCTGTCAACAGTCGCGTTGTCTGGTTACCTTTTGTATGATTGGTACCAAACACGTAATAAATGGATGCTGATTGCAGCCATCGCCTTTGTCGGCATGCTGATTTTGCGACTCTGGTTGAACTAATTGAAATGAAAGCACCTGCCGCTCAGGTGCTTTTTTGCTAGAAGGAGGTTGCTATGCAAATTGCGCAAATTCGTGCGATACCATTCGCGTTACCATTGAAACAAGCGTTTAAAACGGCCCATGATACCACGCAGTTACGAGAATTAACGTTGCTTGAGGTGACGCTAAGCAATGGGTGCGTCGGCTATGGTGAAATTCAAAGTTTCATGAACACCGCTTACGCGCCAGAAACGCAGGTGGACTCACGAGAAATGCTTGCTGAAGTGGCAAGTGGTTTGAAAAACTTCGATTGGCAACACCCCAGCGCCATTGCAACCTATTTAGCTGAACGGACGTCATTGACGTTTGTGCGTGCGGCGATAGAAATGGCATGTTGGGATGCTTATGGTAAAACGATTGGTACGTCATTAGCAGCGATGTTAGGCGCCCAGCGTCAATCCGTCCCAGTTGGTAAAGCGGTTGGCATTCAGGATGATGCAGCGGCCACGATTGCTGAAATTGAGCGGCTTGCAAAAACAGGGTATCAACGGGCAAAATTAAAATTAACGGATCCGGAGCAACTACTGGACTTAAGTGGATTACAGCAACGCTATCCACAATTGGTCTTTTCCATTGATTTTAACAATGCATTACCGGACACTGATGCGAGCTATCAGATGTTGCAGCGATTGAAAAATAGTGGGATTACATTGGTAGAAGAGCCATTGAAAGGTTCCCCTTGGCAACGCTATGCCGCAATGTTGACGTCGGGACTAGTCCCCAAAATTAGCTTAGATGAATCGATTAATGGTGTTGCAGATATCGAACTGGCGTTGCAACAGCATGTAGCAAATGCTTTTACACTCAAACAAGGTAAATTAGGTGGGATTACCGCCACGCAAACGGCAATTGAACGGATTAATCAGGCCGGACAATTACCTTGGATTGGAGGGATGCTCAGCTCAGGCTTAGGTCGCTTTGTGGATGTGAGTCTCGCTGCGACCTTATCGGATCCCATTTTTCCAGCGGATATTGCGACGACCCAAGATGGTGTCATTAAAGACATTATTAATGAACCAATTGTGTTACATGATGGCCAGGTTGAAGTGCCACAGGCGCCAGGCATCGGTGTGACGTTGAATTGGAACGCTATTCGCCAAATGCAAGTGGAACCAGAACAAATCTATTAAAACCAATTGATGGAAGTTTGGTATAATCAAAACAAACACATACGAAGATGGAGGCGGGTTATGGAAACGAGAATTGCAAATGTACGCAAGGTATTTGAACCCTTAAAAGTTGATGGGATTTTAGTAACGAATGGTTACAACATGGAATATCTGACTGGGTTTACGGGTGGCATGGGTGATGGACTCGTCCTCGTCGGAAAAGACAAGATTGCTTTGATTACCGATGATCGCTATGAAGATGAATATCGTGAAAAGTTAGCCGATACGTCAATTGAATTATTGGTCACACGTAACTACTGGGGTGTTGCCATGGCAGCAGCTAAGCGTTTCAAGATTGAACGCCTTGGCTTTGAGGACTCAATCATGTTTAGAGATTTCGATTACTTAGATGAAAACTTTGATGGCGTGGATATCGTGCCGATTCCATCATTATTTGAAACAATCCGTGAAGTTAAAGAACCCGATGAAATTATTCGAATTCGTCGTGCGGCGGAAGTGGCAGTGGCAGGATTTAATGCCTTTTTGCCCCAACTTCATGTGGGGATGACTGAGCGTGAAGTCGCCAATCTATTGGATCGTGTGATGAAAGAAAATGGGGCAGATAAGCCTTCATTTGATACGATTGTCGCTTCGGGAGCTCGAGCTGCCTTACCACATGGAACCTATACTGATAAGGTCATTGAAGCTGGTGAGTTGGTAACGATTGACTTTGGTTACTATGTCGATGGGTATACATCAGATGTCACACGAACGATTGCCTTTGGTCAACCAGATGATGAGATGGTTAAGGTCTATGAAACCGTCAAGACGGCACATGATGCGGCGATTGATGCTTTACAAATCGGACGTCCAGTCAGTGAAGTTGATCAAGCTGCTCGTTCAGTGATTGATGCAGCTGGTTATGCTGATAACTTCACGCACTCAACCGGGCATGGCATTGGGCTTGATATCCATGAAGGACCTATTTTATCGAAGCTAGCCGATGCCAGTGATACCGTACGTGATGATATGGTTTTGACGATTGAACCAGGTATCTACCTTTCAAATGTTGGGGGAGTCCGCATTGAAGATGATATTTTGATTCAAACGGTTGGTAATGAGAATTTGACGCAAGGTATTTCAACTGACTTGATTGTGATTGATAAGTAATATGGCATTAAAGTACTTTGAATATTATCGGGGAAACTTGGCAGACGGCTTTGAGACGATTGCCGGCAAGCAGAAGGGTGATCATGCTTTTATCGTGACCCGCCACAATGATGACCACCTCCCCCAATTAAATATTGCGGATGATAGTGTAGATTTTTCACGGAAACGGCAACAAATCATTCAACATGATTTCAAATTACGTCGTTTTGAAAATGATTGGCAGGATGTTGGGTTTCAATGGGCGAACATCGAACGTCGCTTAGCTGAACTTACAGCAGACTGGCAAACCGAATATCGCCAAATTAAAGCGGGCCCAACTGATGAATGGGGCTTACGCACTTATGATGATGCGACCCAAGTTGAAAAACGCTTCGTTGGAGCAAATGCATATCCAGAAAATTTTACGACATTTGTTAATTGGTTAACGGGATTTTCGCAAGGCAAAATAAGATGATAGTGTGCTTAAGCGGGGACAGTAATGACCCGCTTTTTGCGTATAAAAGATAGAACAGAGATGAGGCATCGTGATGGTCAGTGAAGAATTAATGTTGCTACACACAAATGATATCCACTCGCATTTGGAGAATTGGCCAAAAGTCCGCCATTTTATTCAAAGCCAAGAAAAACAAGCGCGTCGGCAGGGACACCAACCCTTTGTATTTGATATTGGGGATGCCGTTGATCGTCAACATGCGTTAACTGAAGCAACGTTGGGGCAAGCCAATATTAAATTAATGAATGAAATTGGATATACTGCGGCAACAGTTGGTAATAATGAAATGCTAGGTTTGGATCATGCGGCATTGAATCATTTATATGATGAGGCCAATTTTCCAGTTTTGGTATCAAATATCTTGGATGCAACGACGCATCAGCGACCAACATGGGCGGATGATTATAAAATCGTCACGACCCAGGCTGGCCAAAAGCTAGCTGTCTTTGGCCTTACGGCTCCGTTTGAACGGACCTTGCCATTATTAGGTTGGGAGCCAGTAGACATTGATGCGACAATGGAGCGTCTATTGCCAGAGCTTCAGGCACAAGCAGATACCATTATTTTGTTATCTCATTTAGGGCTGCCAACAGATCGTGATTTAGCAGATCGTTATCCAGCCCTGGACGTGATTATGGGCGCACATACGCATCATGTCCTTCCAGATGGTGAGTGGCATGGCAATACGTTGCTTGCAGCGGCAGGTCGATATGGGAGCCATGTTGGGACTGTGCAGTTAACCCTAGAAAATGGTAAAATGACCTCAGCTCAAGCAAAGGCGTGGCCAACAGAAGCGATGCCAGAATTACCTGAGGACGCAAGTGAAAAACACACTTACGAACGTTTGGGTAATCAGAAGTTAACGCAACGGGTGATTGCGGAATTACCAACTGCCTATACACGGAAGTTAACCGACAAACATCGGTTGATTGATTTGGGGCTTGCGAGTTTGCAGGAGTTTTATCATGCCGATGTTGCGATGTTATCATCAGGAATGTTTCTCACTGATCTGCCTGCTGGTCCGGTTACGCAAAAAGATTTGCATGATTGTTTACCACATGCGGTGCACCCAATGCTGATAACCCTAATGGGACACGAATTACAGCGCCTACTTTTGGAAATTCAAAAAAATCGCGCATTCTTATTAGGCTATCAAGTTAAGGGAATGGGCTTTCGCGGTCATCAGGCATTTGGTGAAATGGTCTGGTCAGGAATCACACAAGATGATGCTGGAAATTGGTGGGTGAATGAAAAGCCGCTGGATCCGTATCAAACGTACACCATAGCGGGATTAGATCATTATTTGTTTATTCCGTTCTTCCCAACAATTGAAATTGCGGGTCGTAATCAAATGAATTATGATGTTCTGTTACGCGAAGTCGTGGCAGCGACATTAACAAAAAAATTTAAATCACTGGAGACATTATGAATCGTGAACGAATGAAAGAATTGGCGGAAAGTCAATTTGCAGAGCGCCAGACGGCGACAACGATTGTCGCTGGTTCACAACCGAATACGTTAAACATTAACGGACGCGGCTATGAATTGGTAAAAAATTATCGTGAGGCCTATGACGAAGCCATGCTGGCCGCACGTTTTAGTACATTTTTAGAAAAATACGATTACTTAGTGGGGGATATTGCCTCAGGTCAATTGCGTTTACGTGGTTTTTATGAACAGGGCACACCTGGTATTGCGCGAAATCAACAAATTAATGCCCTCGAAGATTACTTATTTGAGGATATTAATTTTGGTGCCCCTTACTTCGTGTTGCATAATTTAGAGCCACACCAAGTTGAAGAAAAAGAAGATGAGCCCAAGGCCCGTAAGAGTCGTCACCGTCACCGTAATCATGGTAAGAAAGATAACGGTAAGGCAGAAATTGATGAAAAAAAGAAGCCGGTTAATAAAAAACAAGGTCCTAAGCCAAAAAACAGCGAAGTGAAGGTGAAGGGCAAGTCAAACCGCCGTCACTTTGAAGTCCGGGAACGTAAAGCTGAAAAGCCTGAATCGAAAGGAACACAAGCATAATGAAACATTATCGAACATATTTGATTGATTTAGATGGGACGATTTATCAAGGTAAAACAAAATTTCCAGCTGGAAAGCGATTTATTGACCGTTTGAAAGCTTCAAATAGCGATTATATGTTTGTGACGAATAATTCTACGAAAAATCCGGCCGAGGTTGCGGCGAACTTGACGGAAAACCACGACATTGCCACAACTACTGAGCAAGTTTATACCAGTGCCATGGCTACGGCCGATTACCTCGCTGAAAAGCAGTTCAAGCAAGTATTGGTTATTGGCGAAGCCGGACTAAAAGAAGCCATTCAAGCGCAAGGGATTGAAATTGTTGACCAACATCCCGCTGAGGCAGTCGTGGTTGGCTTGGATCGGGGCATTAATTACGACAAGTTAACTGAAGCAACATTGGCGATTCAAGGTGGTGCGACATTCATTGCAACGAATGTTGATACGAATTTACCAAATGAACGCGGGATGTTACCTGGTGCGGGAACCGTTGTTGCAGCGGTGCAAACAGCCACGCAAACAGAGCCCATTGTGATCGGAAAGCCATCTGTTATTATTATGCAACAAGCTTTAAAGCGCGCTGGTCGTCATGCCGATGAAGTTGTGATGGTGGGAGATAACTACAATACCGATATCTTGGCTGGCATTCATGCTGATATTGATACACTGTTGGTTTACAGTGGTGTTTCAAAACCTGATGATGTCCATGCGGAAGTGGTCCAACCAACCCATGAAGTGATGAGCTTAGACGATTGGTCAATTGACGATTAGGGTAGACAGACGTTTAATGGAGGCGCCAGATGAAAAATATCATTGTACGCCCGATTGAAGAGTCGGATTTACCAGCTATGTGGGACATCGCGTTTGGACCTGCTGCTGATTTAAAGTGGATGGATTTAAATGGGCCTTATTTTCACGATCCAGTGTGGACTTGGCCAGAATTTGAAAAACGGTTTATTGAAAAATTTGTCGAGGTGCCAACGGCAGCGGTTATTTGTTTTGAAGAACGACCAATCGGCATGTTGAGTGGATACTTTGAGGACGGCAAGTTAGCCAAGTGGCTTGAAGCCGGGATCGTCATCTACGACGCGACGCTCTGGGGGCAAGGTGTCGGAACACAAGTGTTTCGACCATGGCTAGAACATTTATTAACCGTCTTTCCTGAGTTACCGCATGTTGGATTTACAACCTGGTCTGGAAATACCGGAATGATGCGATTAGGTGAACGAAGTGGGATGCAATTAGAAGGACGCATTCGCCAGGTTCGCTATTGGCAGGGGCAGTACTATGATTCAGTCAAATATGGGCTTTTACGTACTGAACTATAAATGAAAAAAAGCAGTTAACAGTAATTGTTGACTGCTTTTTTTAAATGTTAAAATTATGCAATTTCTCAAAATTCCGTGGACGTAAAAATAGTGAAACAGGTATAATGGCAGGTGCTGTGTAAACGGCTTAACCGAAGGATGGTTTAAAAAAGACAATTGTAACGTTATTCTTTACATTACTGAGATGATTCTTTTACATCCGTTCGTGATAATACTAGTAGTAGCATTAGAATATTAGGAGGCGTTCGTTATGAAACGCAGTTGGATTGTTGGAACGGCCCTTGTTGCCGTGGCCGCAGGTCTTTTGTCGTGGGGTTATGCAACCCGAGAACAAAATAGTGGTGTGAACATCAATGCAGTTGGTTCCACTGCTCTGCAGCCATTAGTTGAAGCCGCCGGTGAAGATTATGCAAATAACCATAAGGGTGTGTTTGTGAATGTTCAAGGTGGTGGTACGGGAACTGGGCTAGCTCAGGTTCAAACCGGAGCCGTTGATTTAGGAAACTCTGATATGTTCGCTGAAGAAAAAAGCGGCATTGATGCCAAAAAGCTGGTTGACCATAAGGTAGCCGTTGTTGGGATTGCCCCAATGATTAATAAGCAGGCTGGTGTGGATAAATTAACAAAAGCACAATTAACAGGGATTTTTACAGGTAAGATTAAAAACTGGCAAGAGGTTGGTGGAAAGAATCTACCAATCGTGATTGTCAACCGTGTTGAAGGATCAGGAACACGTGCAACTTTTGAAAAGTGGGGGCTTGATGGCGCTACTTCAGTGGATGCACAAGAACAAGATTCATCAGGAATGGCCCGCTCAGTGGTCTCATCAACACCCGGAGCTGTATCATATGCAGCATTTGCATATTTAGATAAAACAGTGACGGTGCCAACCTTGGACGGGGTTAAGGCTGACAAGACGAATGTGCAAGATGGTAGTTGGCCAATCTGGTCATACGAACACATCTACACAAAGGGTCAACCAAAGCCATATGTGCAAGACTTCCTGGATTCAATTATGACAAAGCATATTCAAAAAACTTTGGTACCACAACTTGGGTACATCTCAATTCATGATATGAAAATTCAACGTGATATGAATGGTCATATTACGCCAGCTAAGTAAAAAAGGAGCACAGAAACATGGATGAAATCCGTGAGTCATTACTAAAGAAATCAAAGGCATCACGAAAAGATCAATTTGGGCGTGTTATTTCATTTTCAGCGCTAGCATTGATTGTCGTAGTCGTGATTTCAATTTTCTATTTTGTGGCATCAAAGGGGTTAGCAACATTCTTTACAGATCATGTTAACCTATGGAGCTTTTTGACCGGTTCAGAATGGTCACCAAGTCAAGTTGATGCGCACGGTAAGCCAATGGTTGGGGCGGCCCCAATGATTGTCGGATCATTTTTGGTCACACTTTTGGCAGCTTTGATTGCCACACCATTTGCGATTGGAACAGCTGTCTTCATGACGGAAATTTCACCTAAGCGTGGTGCTAAGATTTTGGGCCCCGTTACAGAATTATTGGTGGGAATCCCATCTGTTGTGTATGGATTTATCGGACTATCAGTGATTGTGCCATTTATGCGTGCGGTCTTTGGTGGATCAGGATTTGGAATCTTATCAGGGGCCATGGTGCTCTTTGTGATGATTTTGCCAACAGTGACCTCAATGACAGTTGATACTTTGCGTGCTGTGCCACGTCACTACCGTGAATCAGCATTGGCCCTTGGGGCAACCCGCTGGCAAATGATCTACAAGGTGATTTTGCGTGGGGCAACACCTGGAATTTTGACGGCGTCAGTCTTTGGGATGGCCCGGGCCTTCGGTGAAGCGCTTGCCGTACAAATGGTGATCGGAAATGCGGCTTTGATGCCTCATAACCTAACATCACCTGCTTCAACCTTAACGTCAGTTTTGACACAAGGAATTGGAAACACAGTGATGGGATCACTTGAAAATAATGCGCTTTGGAGTTTGGCGTTGATTCTATTGTTGATGTCACTTGTCTTTAATTTGGCAATTCGTGCAATTGCTAAGAAGGGAGCCATGTAATTATGAATGCTAAAACCGTTGATAAGATTGCAACGGCTATCCTTTATGCGATCGCCGGAATTGTGATTTTGATCCTTGCCGCTTTGCTTGGCTACATCTTAATTCAAGGTGTGCCACACTTGTCATGGCATTTTCTAACTGCACCCGCTTCAGCGTTTACTGCGGGTGGGGGAATTGGAATTCAATTATTTAATTCACTTTACCTACTATTGATTACGATGTTACTTTCATTTCCTATTGCCCTTGGTGCGGGAACTTATTTGAATGAGTATGCTAATCCTAAGAGTAAGATTACTGGGATTGTGCGTATGACCATTGAAATTTTGTCATCATTGCCATCAGTTGTGGTTGGTTTGTTTGGTTTCTTGTTGTTCGTTGTGCAATTCAAACTTGGTTTTTCAATTTTGTCTGGGGCGATTGCGTTGACATTCTTTAACTTGCCACTTTTGACCCGTTCAATTGAAGATGCGTTGGCAACTGTCCCTAATTTGCAACGTGAGGCTGGGGCTGCCCTTGGTCTTTCACGCTGGGAAACAGTGGGGCACATTATTTTGCCCGCTGCATTGCCTTCAATCGTGACCGGGGTTGTGTTGTCAGCTGGACGAGTGTTCGGTGAAGCTGCGGCTTTGATCTACACCGCTGGACAATCTGCACCAGCGCTTAACTTTGGTGATTGGAACCCATTCAACGTTTCAAGTCCATTGAACATTATGCGCCCTGCCGAAACATTGGCTGTCCACATTTGGAAAATCAATTCTGAAGGAATCATGCCGGATGCGGCTGCCGTATCTGCAGGTGCCTCAGCTGTTTTGATTATCGTGGTCTTACTCTTTAACTTCTTGGCACGTTACTTGAGTAGCTATTTGTACAAGCGCTTGACGTCAACGAAATAAGGAAGGAACCCATCATGACAGAGAATAATGTGTCAGGTTTAAATTTGGATGCCGAGCAACCAACTCGGAATATTTATAAAATGGGCGACAATCAAGAAATTGCCCTTTCAACTGAAGATTTAAAAGTTTATTACGGTGATAAGTTAGCGTTGCAAGATGCTGATTTACAATTTGAACGGTTTAAGATTACGTCACTTATCGGTGCTTCAGGTTCAGGTAAGTCAACATTCTTGCGTTCATTGAACCGCATGAATGATGGTGTTGCCAATGTTGAAGGTAACATTATGTATCGTGGTCTTGATATCAATTCAAAAGAAATTGACGTTTATGAAATGCGTAAACACATTGGGATGGTTTTCCAACGACCAAATCCATTTGCGAAGTCAGTGCGTGAGAATATTACTTTTGCTCTGAAGCAACATGGTATTCGCGATAAGGCTGTTTTGGATGAACGTGTTGAAACATCATTGCGCCAAGCTGCCTTGTGGGATGAAGTTAAAGATGATCTTGATAAGTCAGCCTTAGCTTTGTCTGGTGGACAAGCCCAACGTCTAGTGATTGCCCGTGCGATTGCAATGCAACCAGACATCTTATTGTTAGATGAACCTGCATCAGCCTTGGATCCTATCTCTTCTGCCAAAGTCGAAGATACTTTGCTGGAGCTAAAGGATAAGTACACAATCATTATTGTGACGCACAACATGCAACAAGCGGCACGTATTTCAGATTACACAGCGTTCTTCCATTTAGGAAAAGTTGTTGAATATGATGAAACACGTAAAATCTTTACACGTCCTAAAGTGCAGTTAACGATTGATTACGTTAACGGTAACTTTGGCTAGGAGTAATAAACATGACAGATAAGATTTTAACTACAGAAAATGTTCATCTCTATTACGGTGAAAAAGAAGCGTTACACGGCATTAACTTGGATTATGACCAATACGGTATCACAGCGTTGATTGGGCCTTCAGGTTCAGGTAAGTCAACATACTTACGTGCGCTAAACCGTATGCATGATTTGCAAGATAATGTCACAGTTAATGGAACGTTTATGTTTAAAGGACATGATATTTACGCGCCAGATACTGATACAGTGGCTTTGCGAAAAGAAATCGGCATGGTTTTCCAACAACCAAATCCATTCCCATTCTCAATTTATGATAACGTGGCTTTCGGGCTCCGTATTTCAGGTGAAAAAAACAAGGCTGTGATTGATGAAAAGGTCGAAACGTCATTAAAGCAAGCGGCCGTTTGGGACGAAGTGAAAGACACGTTGCATAAGTCTGCATTGTCACTTTCTGGTGGTCAACAACAACGTGTTTCAATTGCCCGTGCTTTGGCAACAGAACCTGAAATTTTGTTGTTGGACGAACCAACCGCAGCTTTGGATCCAGTTTCATCACACAAGGTTGAAGATACGTTGATGACTTTGCGTGACCAATATACAATGATTATTGTGACGCACTCAATGTCACAAGCATCACGTATTTCAGATCGAACAGCGTTCTTTATGAGTGGTGATTTGATTGAAGTTGGTTCAACTAAGCAAATGTTCTTGAACCCTGCCGAAGAAAAGACGCAGGATTACATTTCAGGACGCTTTGGATAATCTCAGCGTAAACTGTTGTATAATAGATTTAGTAAACCAGAAAGAGGTGATGTGGAATGCGTCGAATGTTTGATGAAGAACTTGCTGATTTAGATACGTCATTTAAAGAAATGGGACTTTTGGTCTCAGAAACACTAGAAAAGTCTGTTAAGGCCTTTTTGAACCATGATCGTGAAGCTGCACAAGAAATCATTGATGGTGATAAAGCAATCAATGAACGCGAAATTGCGATTGAAAAGAAGAGCTTTGAAATGATTGCCTTGTACCAACCGGTAACAACTGATTTGCGTGAAATTGTAACGATTTTGAAGGCTGTTTCAGTTTTGGAACGTATTGGTGACAATGCACGTAACATCGCGATTTCAACGATTCACATGAAGGGAAGCAAGCGTGTCCCAGCCATTGAAGAATTAATTGGACGTGAAGGGACGGAAGTTGCCAAGATGGTACGTGAAGTTTTGGATTACTACGTTAACAACGATGTGAGCGGAACGGAGAACATCTCAGCTGAAGCCCAACAAGTAAGTAAGGATACTAACGAAATCCGTACGCAATCAATCAAGGCCATGGAAGACGATTCTGAAATTGTTGAGACGGCGACTGATTACATTGTGGTGGGTGGATACTTAAAGCGTACTGCTGACTACGTGAGTGATATTGCCGAATGGATTATCTACAAGCGTACTGGTAAGATTGTTGAATTAAACCCAGGTACGTCTTCATATCTATAATGTTATAATAAAAACACTTAGCACTCGGCTAAGTGTTTTTTATTTGCGAAGGGAGGCAGATGATGGCAGTTGTTACAAAAGTGACGCAACAAAAACGACCCGGCCGATATAATATTTATTTGGACGATACATTTGCGATTGCGATTGACGAGAACATTCTCATTCGCTTTAATTTGTTTAAAGGCACTGAAGTTTCCGATGAAATGTTGGCGGAAGTACAAGCCGCTGAATATGAACAAAAAGCTTATGCATCAGGATTGTTATATGCAACCGGACAGTTACGGTCGCGCTACCAAGTCTATTTAAAATTAAGGGAAAAGGACTTTCCAATTGATGTCATTAATCATGCCCTAGACCGATTAGAAAACGCGCATGTGTTGGATGATCGTCAGTTCGCCAGTACTTATTTAACCAGCGTGAGCCACAGTGGCAAGTTGGGTCGAAAAGGAGCTCTCCAGAAGTTAAAGGAATGGGGGATTTCCGCTGATATTATTCAGGATGTTGCCAATGATTATGATGATAGTGAAGAGATGGCCCATCTGGATGAGCTTGTAGCAAAGTTGATGCAAAAAAATCACCGGCAATCTCATCGCATGGCAGAGCAAAAAGTGATGCAAAATCTGTTACAAAAAGGTTTTGCGAGTCATAATATTCAACAAGCATTGCAACACTACGCTACAACCATGGCTGATGAAGATGCTGATACTGATCAAGAGTGGGAAAATCTTACGCGTGATGGTGAAAAAGCGTTTAGTCGCTATCATCAATATACGGGGTGGGAGTTGGAACGACGCGTGAAAGCCTCCTTGGCCCGACGTGGGTACAGCTTTGATTTAATCAATCGATTTGTTGATGAGACACAAAAAAATATTTAAGGAATTTCGCTAATCTCGCGGTCGACCGTGGTACAATATAATAGGAATTAGGTGAGAGACTGTGAGGGCTTGAAGCATGAAAGATGGTCGGTTGCCTCGTGAAGGGGAATTCATAACGATCAAAAGTTACAAGCATGATGGCAGCTTACACCGAACTTGGCGTGACACGATGGTGTTAAAAACAAGTGAAAATGAATTGATTGGTTTAAATGATCACACCGTTGTGATTGAAGATGACGGGCGCCGGTGGGTGACCCGCGAACCAGCAATTGTGTATTTTCACAAGAAATATTGGTTTAATATTGTCGCGATGTTACGCGAAAACGGTGTGTCCTATTATTGCAATTTGGCATCGCCATTTGTTTTAGATAAAGAAGCATTGAAGTATATTGATTACGACCTCGATGTCAAAGTCTTTCCAGACGGTGAACGCCGTCTGTTAGATACAGATGAATATGAACAGCACCGTGCAAAATGGCATTATTCGGCAGAAACGGATTTTGTATTAAAGGAGCATGTCAAAGTGTTAGTTGATTGGATTCAAAATGAACGAGGACCCTTTTCAAGAGCCTATGTGGACTTATGGTATCGACGCTATTTGGAAATAAGACGGCGTAACTAATCGTTATGAAAAATGTGGCTAATTGGCCACATTTTTTATTTTGCTATCTTGCAAAGGGTATGGTTAACTATTTATAGAGTGATGTTGTTTAAAAACAGGAGGACCTGGGTATGCGAAAATTCATCTTTGCGGTAATTGCCATCATTGCTATGGTGGGCGTTGGTTTCTTTAGTTATCAATATGTCCAAAATAAAAACTATGACACGACAATTAAATCTGCCGAAGCGGCGGTTACGGCACAGGATTGGCAGAAAGCAGATGCTGACTATAAGCAAGCGCAGTCAATTAAAATGACGCCAGAAACACGAACTGCAGAAACGCAATTGGATCATGCGATTAAGGCGAAAGACGCTACTGAAGATGAAAATTGGCATCTTGCGCAGTCGCAATATCATGCCGCTTTAGATGTTGATGGCGGGTTAGATAATATTAATACCGCTGTTCAAAAAGCGCTAGATGAAGTAAATCATAAAAATGCAATGGCTGAACAAGCTAGCAAAACTTCGGCTGAACAAGCTTCGGCGGCATCAGCTGCTTCTGAAAGTGCCGCACGTGCCAGTTTTGCCGCACAAGATCGTGCCGAGTCGATGTCTAAAAAACAGGCTAGCGAGGCTGCAGCAAAGGCAAAATCACATGCTAAGCCTCAGTCTGATACAAAAAGTAGTCATACTAGTACAACCAGTCATTCAAGTCATTAATTTAAACAAAATATAAGCGATTAAAGCCGAGGTTATTGAACCAAGGCTTTTTTTTAGGTATACTGAATTATTAAGTTATTTAAGAAATTATAAATAAGGTAAAGATTAAGGGTAAAAACTATGGCATCTTTTGAAGAAGAATTAAAAAATCGCCGGACCTTTGCCATCATTTCTCACCCGGACGCAGGTAAAACAACTATTACTGAGCAAATGCTTTTGCTTGGTGGTGTTGTTCGTGAAGCGGGAACGGTCAAAGGCCGTAAGGGAAATTTTGCTAAGTCTGACTGGATGGAAATTGAACAAAAACGTGGTATTTCGGTGACATCATCGGTATTGCAATTTGATTTTCAGGGTAAGCGCATCAACATTCTGGACACGCCAGGACACGAAGATTTCTCAGAAGATACTTATCGAACATTGATGGCGGTTGACTCAGTTATCATGGTAATCGACTCTGCCAAAGGAATTGAGCCGCAGACTAAGAAGTTGTTCGAAATTGTTAAAGAACGTCATATTCCAATTTTCACATTCTTCAATAAGTTAGATCGTGATGGACGACCACCACTTGATTTGGTTGATGAATTGGAATCAACTTTGGGGATTGATTCATATCCAATGAACTGGCCAATTGGGTCAGGGCAAATCCTTTCTGGATTATTCGATATGTATCATAACCGCGTCGAAGTCTATCATCCAGAAGAAGGCGAAGATCGTTTCCTACCGCTTAACGCTGAGGGAACTGATTTAGCCACTGAAAATAAAATTCAACTTGCGCCAGCTTGGGATGAAACCCAAGAAGAAGTTGAAATGTTGAAGGATGCCGGAAATACATTTGATGAAAACAAGGTATTGAAGGGTGAACTGACACCGGTCTTCTTTGGTTCAGCCTTGACGAACTTTGGGGTTGAAACCTTCTTGGAAACGTATATGCAATATGCACCAGCGCCTTCAAGTAAGAAAACGGTTGATGATAAAGAAGTTGAACCTGATGATCCACAATTCTCAGGCTTTGTCTTCAAGATTCAAGCGAATATGAATCCAAATCACCGTGACCGGATTGCCTTTGTGCGTTGTGTTTCAGGTGAATTCCAACGTGGGATGGATGTGACACTGGCACGAACTGGGAAAAAGTTACGACTATCAAATGTGACAGAATTCATGGCAGACTCACGTGAAAATGTAGATACGGCCGTACCTGGGGACATCATTGGGTTGTACGATACGGGAAATTTCCAAATTGGCGATACCATTTACGCCGGTAAGAAGAAGGTGGAATTTGAAGAATTGCCAACTTTCACCCCTGAACTCTTTATGCATGTGCATGCCAAAAACGTCTTGAAGCAAAAGTCATTCCATAAGGGTGTGACGCAATTGGTTCAAGAAGGAACGATTCAAATGTATACGGCTTGGGATTCAGGTGATTACATCTTGGGTGCCGTTGGGTCATTGCAATTTGAAGTATTCCAATTCCGAATGGAAAACGAATACAACACTGAAGTTGTTTTGGAACCAATGGGATCAAAGATTGCCCGTTGGATTAATCCAGATCAACTAGATCCAAAGATGGCCTCTTCAAGAAATCTTTTGGTACGTGATCGTAATGAACAACCAGTTTTCCTTTTTGAAAATCAATTTGCTGAACGCTGGTTTAAGGACAAGTATCCAGATGTAGAATTGGAGGCGAAGCTCTAATGATTTCGCCAGCAGTTCTCACGGCAGTGGAAGTTTTTGCTGCCATCATGATCTTACCAACCGTAATTTATTTTTTGGGTCATCATCTGATGCGCCCTTTTCCAAAAGCCTTTAATGCCCTACACCTCATGTTTGGTGGTTACATGGCATCAGTCTTCACCGCTGCGCTTGTGGTTTTGGTGATTAGCTAAAAATCGGGAGCAAGCTTGCTTGCCCCGTTTTTTTGTTTGCAAATCAATGTTAGAATAAGGCACACAACCTAAAAGGAGATGATTATGACCGAACTAGATCCGCATTTACAAAATGCGATGTATGGGACACCTGAAGTGAACCCAGATGAACAACACCATTACTTAGGCACATTTAAAGAACGTGTGTATAAAACACAACAGATGGCAACGGTGGGGGATTCAAAATATCTCACAGTGTGGGATGAAACGTTTCAAAAGCATCCCGATGGTGTCCTATTATTAAATGGACGCCTGGATGCCGATGCGACTATGCCCTATATGCAATTGGCTAAAAAGGATAATGTTGATTTTAGACTCGTGAGTGATCCGATGATGACAGCAACTGACTTAGGGGTTGTTTTTACAGCAGATCACGCCGTGCATAGCAAGCAGTTGGCAATTGAAGATGCAGATTTAAATGAACCTGCGCCAACACCTAAAAAAGAACCAGAAAAGCAGAGCTGGTTTAAAAAATTATTCTCTTAAAATCGGTTAAGGAGGCGAAACGTGATGCAAAAACCATTAGCATATCGTATGCGTCCGAAGAATATTGATGAAGTGGTTGGCCAAGAAGACTTATTGGGACCAGGTAAAATCATTCGGCGCATGGTCGATGCTAAAATGTTGTCGTCGATGATTTTGTATGGTCCTCCTGGGACAGGAAAAACCAGTATTGCCAGTGCGATTGCTGGTTCAACGCAATACGCCTTTCGGACGTTAAATGCCGCTACGGATTCAAAAAAAGATTTACAACAAGTGGTTGATGAAGCCAAGATGAGTGGGACCGTGGTCCTTTTACTTGATGAAATCCATCGTTTGGATAAAACCAAACAGGATTTTTTGTTACCACATTTGGAAAGTGGTGAGATTGTTCTAATTGGTGCCACGACTGAGAATCCTTATCTATCTATCAATCCAGCCATTCGTTCGCGAACACAAATATTCGAGGTGAAACCATTAGACCCAGCGGATATTCGGACGGCTTTGGAAAGAGCGCTGGTTGATAAACAAAATGGGTTGGGGAATTTTAATGCGCACGTTTCAGAAGAGGCTATGACGCATCTCATGCATGTGACGAATGGAGATTTACGTGCAGCGTTAAATGCACTGGAATTGGCCGTTAAATCAACTCAACCGAATGCTGAAGACGTTGTGGAGATTGATTTAGACGTCATTCAAGAAACTGCACAGCAAGGTAGTCTGGTTGCTGATAAGGATGGAGATGCCCATTATGATGTGATTTCTGCTTTGCAAAAATCAATTCGTGGTAGTGATACCGATGCAGCCCTCCATTATTTGGGCCGTTTAATTTTAGCAGGTGATTTACCAAGCATTGTCCGGCGTCTCCAAGTGATTGCATATGAGGATATCGGATTAGCCAATCCAGCTGTGGTAGAACGTGCCGTGACGGCGATTCATGCAGCTGAAAAGCTTGGTTTTCCAGAAGCGCGGATTCCTTTGGCGAATGCAGTCATCGAGTTAGCTCTTTCGCCAAAATCAAATTCTGCCATGACGGCAATTGATGCGGCGATGCAAGATATTCAATCCGGTCGGACTGGTGATGTGCCCAAGCATCTTAAAGATGCCCATTATAAAGGTGCTAAAGAGCTGGGTAATGGGGTTGAGTACCTTTATCCGCATAATTATCAAAATGATTGGGTCGCGCAACAATATTTACCTGATCCAATTCAAAACAAAGAATATTTCACGGCTGACGGCAATTCAAATGTTGAACAAGCGTACGTGACGCAGTATCAAAAGTTAAAGTCTGCGCAAAAAGCAGGATTAAAAAAATAAGCACGTGAAATTTTAAATAGACGGGCGTATAATAAGAACTATCGTAAATTCCTTGAACATACGCGTGATTCAATTATCTAAAGTTGCTTTACAAATTTTCGAATGGGGATGTCGGGAAGCCAGCGGGGCAAGCCAACCGAATGTGTTGGAAGTCGTTAACGCTGACTTATTCACCCACCTTTGCCATCGAAGCCATCTTAGACGAATCATCTAACGGTGTTATACAAGTGTTTACGCTCCGCTGTACCATTAATTTGTGCAGTGGAGTTTTTTTATAAAATGAAAAGAGTAGGATTATGGCGATTATTATTTTGTATGTGATGTTTTTGATGATTTTAGGATTTATTGCGGCATACCTTTGGTTGAATCGAAATAATGTTTTTGGCCTAACTTTAGCCCAGTCACATCGCTTAACGAATTGGGCGGTGCCATTTTTAGTTGTTGATATTATTTTTACGGCAATTGCTCTCTGGCTCAAAGGACCGGATGACTTCATGCCAATTATTGGTTTGATTGTTGGTGGCTTAGTCTTGCCAGTGATTGGGTTAATCATTGTGCAAGAGACTTTCGATTGATTGTAAAGCGCTTACATCTGGTGTATACTATGAGATATAGAAGCAGTTAACAATCACGGAGGATGAGCAGATGAATGAAACATATGAGAGTATTTTAGTTCCAATTGATGGGTCGGAAGAATCTGAAGCCGCTCTAGATCGCGGTATCGCAATTGCTTTGCAAAATGGCGAGAAGACACGTTTGCACATCTTACACGTCATTGATACGCGCTCATTTCAAAATATTAGTGATTTTCAATCAACCATGTATGATCAAGTTGCTGAAACAGCGCGCAAGACACTTGATGAGTATCTTGAAAAAGCCAAGAAGGCTGGCGTGAAGTCGGTTGATTATAGCATTGAATACGGTGCTGCTAAGACGGTGATTGCTGATACTGCACCAAAGAAATTTGGCGCTGATTTGATTGTCATCGGAGCGACAGGGCTAAATGCAGTTGAACGTCTGTTAATTGGCTCAGTAACCGAATACGTCGTACGTGCTGCTAAAATCGATACATTGATTGCCCGTGTCTCAACACCAAAAGCTTAATCGATATTAAATGAAAAAAGGTGTGGTCGTAGACCAGCCTTTTTTTTTACGGATTGGGCGGAAAACGTGTATAATGGGAATATATATTAAGATGCAATGGAGTCCAATGATGAGCAGAAATGAAACAAATGCGAATTTAATCGCGTCAACATTAACCAATAGTTTGGGAACTACGGTAATTGGGCATGTCAATGAACCAGGTATCATGATTCAAGTGACGCTACCGACTAGCAAAGTTGAAAACATCAGTGCAGATGCCAATGGTGATTTCATTCTTAAAGTTAAAGATGCTAATGATGGTGATGACATTTTAGTGCAAGCGCTTGATGCTGAAACGAATGTTGTCATTGCTGAAGTGATGGTCGCCGTTGATACGCCTGCACCAGTTGTGACTGGGGTCATCGCGACACGAGATGGACAACGCACACTCGAAGGCCGGGTGAATCAGCCTAATACAACTGTGAAAATGCAATTGATGGGTGAAGATGTTGAAGTGGTCGTTGATGATAATCAGGAATTTGAAATGCCACTCCCTGCTGAGGTGTTGTCAGAGCAAATTCAATTAAGCTGTTACAATGAACTGACACATAAAGGTAGTCAGAGTACGGTGAGCTTGGGGGTTACTTCTAAGACTCAACCAGTACCAATTTTGACAGATGCTATGATTGATGAATATCGTGCCAATCAACAACAAACGGTAACAGCGGTTAAATCACAGGTTGCTGAGGATGATGCCGATGACGTTGCTGAAATGGATGAATTTACACCGATTGTACGTGAGACAGGTGATATTGACTTTGAAGATTTAGATGATACAGGAAGTGCAACGGATGCCCCACTAATCGATCAATCCTTTATGGATCAGGTTGATCAAAGTGCGGATGAACCACTGGCATCACGGACAAATCAACCTGCAAAACGGGGTATATTTGGACGATTATTTGGGAAATTATTTGGTCACTAATATGAATATAATGGCAATTTTTAACAAGTTCTTGCTAAAAATTGTTTTTTTTATGATTTGAAGGAAAGCGTAGGATTTTTGAAATGTCAGCATTACTAAGTGGTATGCTTTTGGGGTTTGCGTTTATTGCGCCCATTGGTATGCAGAATTTATATGTATTTAATAACGCAGTCAACAACACTTTACAACGCGCAATGTTATACGTGCTTTTTGTTTGGCTAGCCGACTCATCATTTTCATTGGTGGCGTACTTTGGAATGGGTGCGATTATCAATTCCAATGACTTATTGAAATTGATTGTGATGATTTTAGGTGGAGCATTAGTGATTTACATTGGATGGACGATTTTACGTTCGGCTAATCAAGTCGACTTGGATGCAAGTGGTAATAAATTATCAATGGGTAAAGCCTTTGCTACAGCGTTCATTGTAACGTGGGCAAACCCACAAGCCTTGGTTGATGGTAGTTTAATGTTGGGAGCAACCCGAGCTAAGTTACCTGACGCAGATGTTTGGCCCTTTATCATTGGGGTTTTGATTGCGACAGCCCTTTGGTTCACCATTGTGACGGTTGTTGTTAATCGCTTAAAGAGTCGTTTATCAAAGCGTGCCTTTGTGATCGTGAATGTTGTTTCTGGGTTGATTATGCTTGGTTACGGACTTTACTTCCTTTACGGCGCTGTACAAATGATTATGGGTTAAGGCTTGCTTTCAATTCGTAAAACCAGTAAAATAAGCAAAAGAGCAATGCACTAGAGAGTAAGATACAGGTCGTTATAAAGCGAGTGTGAGATGGTGAAAGCACACAAACGGTATTTATCTGAAGGTAACTATGTGGGCTTTGAGGCTGAAATACAGTAGGTTTCAACGTGAAAAACGCGTTAAGTTTATAATGAGATAGGGGCAACCCTAAATCAGGTGGTACCGCGAATGCAACTCGTCCTGATCACATCGTTATGATGTGGTTGGGGCTTTTTTATTGCTTAAAAATAAAATGTACAAAAAGGAGTATATGATGCGAGATATTGATATGCCGGGTAAATACGACTCAGATGCAGTCGAAGCTGGTCGTTACGATAAGTGGCGTGAAGAAGGCCGGTTTGAACCTTCTGGAAATGAAAAGGCGCGTCCTTATTCAATCGTGATTCCACCTCCCAATGTCACTGGTAAGCTACACTTGGGACACTCTTGGGACGTGACTTTGCAAGATATTTTGATTCGTCAAAAGCGCATGCAAGGTTATGACACCGTTTGGGTGCCAGGAATGGACCACGCTGGAATTGCTACGCAAGCCAAGGTTGAACAACGCTTGGCGGAAGAAGGGATTTCTAAGTACGACTTGGGTCGTGAAAAGTTCGTGGAACAAGTTTGGGACTGGAAAAATGAATATGCTGAAACCATCCATGAACAATGGAAGAAGATGGGGATTTCAGTTGATTACAGCCGCGAACGCTTTACATTAGATGATGGTCTATCTGAAGCTGTGCGTAAAGTGTTCGTTGACCTTTATAATAAGGACTTGATTTATCGTGGTGAATACATCATCAATTGGGATCCTAAGGCCCGAACGGCTTTGTCTGATATTGAAGTGATTCATGAAGACGACGAAGGTGCATTCTATCACGTCAAGTATCCATTCGTGGATAAAAATGATCGTTTTGATGGTAAGGATTACATTGAAATCGCGACAACACGTCCGGAAACTATGTTTGGGGACGTTGCAGTTGCCGTACACCCAAGTGATGAACGTTATAAGGAATTAGTTGGTAAGAAGGTACGCGTGCCACTTGTGGATCGCGAAATTCCAATTATCGCTGATGAATACGTTGATCCTGAATTTGGTTCTGGAATGGTGAAAATTACACCAGCCCATGATCCTAATGACTTTGCTGTTGGTAATCGTCACAATTTGGAACGCATCAACACAATGAATGAAGATGCTTCGATGAACGAAAATGCTGGAAAGTATAACGGTATGGATCGCTTTGAAGCCCGTGAAGCCATGGTTAATGACCTCCGTGCTGGTGACTACATGCTAAAGATTGAACCAATCGTGCACGCGGTTGGTCACTCTGAACGTACAGGTGTACAAGTTGAATCACGTCTTTCAACGCAATGGTTCGTAAAGATGGAGCCTTTGGCTAAGCAAGCCTTAGCTATGCAAGATGACCCAGAAGACAAGGTTACTTTCAATCCATCACGTTTTGAAGGAACCTATGAACGTTGGATGGAAAACATTCACGATTGGGTCATTTCACGTCAATTGTGGTGGGGACACCAAATTCCGGCTTGGTACAATAAGCAAACTGGTGAAATCTATGTTGGCATGGAAGCGCCTGAAGATGCTGAAAATTGGGAGCAAGATACTGATGTCTTAGATACTTGGTTTTCATCTGCTTTGTGGCCATTTTCAACGATGGGTTGGCCTGATACAAATGCACATGACTACAAGCGTTATTTCCCAACTGATACACTTGTAACGGGATATGACATTATTCCATTCTGGGTATCACGCATGATTTTCCAATCAAAGGAATTCACGGGTAAGCGTCCATTCAAGAACGTTTTGATTCACGGTTTGATTCGTGATGAAGAAGGTCGCAAGATGTCAAAGTCATTGGGTAACGGAATTGATCCAATGGATGTGATTGACAAGTATGGTGTAGATGCTTTGCGTTGGTTCTTGGCAACTGGTTCAACGCCTGGTCAAGATATGCGTTTCTCATACACAAAGATGGATGCTGCCTGGAACTTCATTAACAAAATTTGGAATGCATCTCGTTATGTCATTATGAATTTAGATGAAGATACCAAGCCAGCATTGCCTGATGACTTATCAACGTTGTCATTAGCTGATCGTTGGATCTTGTCTCGTTTGAACAAGACTGTTGATTCAGTGCTCAAGAACTTTGACAAGTTTGAATTCGGTGAAGCTGGTCGTGCGCTCTACAACTTCATCTGGGATGATTTTGCTGACTGGTATATTGAAATGACCAAGGAAACCTTGAACGGTTCTGATGAAGCAGCTAAGCAAACGGTTCAATCCGTTTTGGCATATGTTTTGGATCAAGTACTGCGCTTGCTACACCCAATCATGCCATTCGTAACGGAAGAAATTTACTTAGATATGCCAGTTCATGAATTTGACACGATTATGGTCGCTGATTTCCCTGAAGTACATGCTGATTTGAATGATGCACAAGCAGAAACGGATTTCCAAAGCTTGGTTGATTTGATTACCGCTGTGCGTGCAATCCGAACGGAAGCAAATGCACCAATGTCAACGGCGGTCGATGTGTTGATTAAGACGGATGATGCTAATCTACAACGTATTTTCCAAGAAAATGCGGATTACATTAACCGTTTCGTTAAGCCAAAGGATCTAACCATTGGGGCCGATGTTGATGCACCAACTTTGGCGATGACTAAGGCAATTTCTGGGGCGCAAGTCTTTGTACCTTTGGAAGAATTAATCAATATCGATGATGAAATTGCTCGTCTAAAAGACGATGCAAAGAAGTACGCTGGTGAAGTTAAGCGTAGTTCAGGTAAGTTATCAAACGATAAGTTTGTCAACTCAGCGCCTGAGAACGTGGTTAATGCGGAACGTGAAAAGCTTGCTGACTGGGAAGATAAGTTAGCTTCAACAAATGCACGTTTGGCCGAACTCGAAGCTGCTAAAAATGCTTAAACTTAAAAACTAATTGGACTTCGGTCTGATTAGTTTTTTTGTCGTGGTGGGAGTGTAGGCGCAAGGGCGTTTTCATGGTACGATAAGAGTAATTAAAATGGTTAGGATGGGACATGGCACATGGTTAAAATTGAAAACGTAGATGATGCAATTGCATATATTCATAGTCGCCATAAGTGGCAGAAGACGCCCTCATTTGAGCGGATTAATCGTTTACTTGCGGCATTGGACCATCCTGAAAAAGCGAACCGTTATATTCACGTTACGGGAACAAATGGTAAAGGATCAACGAGCAAAATGATTACACAAATCTTGCGAACAGCTGGGTTGCAAGTGGGGATGTTTTCATCACCGTTTATTGAACGTTTTAACGAACGCATCCAAGATAACGATGGCTTGATTAGTGATGCAGCGCTCACGGCGGCGGTTCAAAAAGTTGCGCCAATTACAGAACAACTTGATCAAGCATTACCAGGTGGGCCAACTGAATTTGAAACATTGACGGCAGTGATGTTTGTCTATTTTGCGCAACATCCCATGGATGTCGTGGTCTTAGAAGTTGGTGTTGGGGGTATGTGGGACACAACGGAGGTTATTCCGGATAAACTGGCAGCAGTTATTACCAACGTTGGTTTAGATCACATGAAGGTCTTGGGAAATACCCTTGGTGAAATTGCTGAACAAAAGGCTGGGATTATTGCACCCCATCGTCCAGTTATTCTTGGGCCCTTAGTGGATAGCGCTCGCGGGGTTATTGAAGCAAAAGCGCATGCTTTAGGGGCACCGATTCTTGCTTATGGTGATGCATTCACAACCGTGTCGGAAACGGGTAAACAACAGTTTGGTGAAACCTTTGATTTTATCGAGGCACGTTCAATGAAACATCTTGAATTAGCGCTAACAGGTGATTATCAACAAGTGAATGCCAGCTTGGCGATTGAAACAGTTTTGACGGTTGCGCCTGATTTAGGGATTAAAGTTCCAGATAGCGTGATTCGAACAGCACTCAAGCAAGTGACGTGGCCGGCACGTTTTGAAAAGATTGCTGATCATCCGCTAACCATCATCGATGGGGCACATAATCCGCAAGGAATTGCAGCATTAAAGCAAACCTTGGCTGAACGTTTTCCAACTGAGCCGATTAATTTAATCGTCGGTATTTTAGCGGATAAACGCTTCGATGAAATGTTGGGGATGCTAGCCGAGTTACCAAATGTAACCATTTATGTGGCGCACTTTGATGCGCCGCACCAACGTCAAGATATTGATGCCAGTGCCATCGAGGTACCTGGAGCTACGATCAGCTATGTAACGGATTGGTATGCGTTATATCAGCAACTGGCGCCAATTGGAGCACCGATTATCTTTACGGGATCTTTGTACTTTGTGTCAGAGGTTCGAGCAAAAATTAAGTCAAATGAATTAGGTGAAACAGATGATAATTTTACAAGCAAGTGATGTGGCACGCCGCTTTAGCGGTGTCACATTTTTTGAACATATTTCAATGCAAGTTGGTGACAAAGCCCGAATTGGTTTAGTTGGTCGCAATGGGGCTGGAAAATCAACGCTATTGAAAATGCTGATTGGCGAAACGCAACCTGATGAAGGTGAAGTTTCGATGAAGAAGGGTATTAAGCTAGCTTATTTAGCACAGAATTCAGGATTGGATTCTGATCTGTCTGTGTATAATGAAATGCTAACCGCTTTTGATGATGTGATTAAGCTAGAAGAGCGTATGCGTCAAATGGAAGCTGAAATGGCAGCAACGGATGACTATGAAAGTGATGCCTATCAAAAATTATTGGCTGAATATGATCAAGCCCAACATGATTTTGATCAAAAAAATGGCTATGCCTATGATGCAACTATTCGTGGAGTCTTACATGGTTTTGGCTTTGATGAGTCTTTCTATGACCGTAAAGTGTCGACCTTGTCTGGTGGACAGCGTACGCGTTTGGCCATTGCAAAGCAATTGTTAGAAACACCTGATTTGTTGATTTTAGATGAGCCAACTAATCATTTGGACATGGAGACATTAGCCTGGTTGGAACAGTATTTGCAAAATTATCGAGGTGCCTTGTTAATTGTTTCGCACGATCGATATTTCTTGGATCGCGTTGTAAACGAGATCTATGATATGCATTCAGGGGTCTTAGATCACTATAAGGGAAATTACAGCCAATTTATGAAGGAAAAAGAGGCTAAGATTTTATCTGAAGAAAAGGCATATGAGAAACAACAAGGTGAGATTGCCAAACTGGAAGATTTCGTAGCTCGAAACATTGTGCGTGCTTCAACCACTAAGCGTGCGCAGTCACGTCGTAAGCAATTGGACCGCATGCAAAAAATTGAACCCCCTAAGAATGAATCGGGTGTAGCCCACATTACATTCGAAGCCAAGGAAGAATCAGGAAATGAAGTGCTGCGGGTCGATGATGTTAAATTAGGGTATGATCCAACAACTATTTTAGCGGATCCAGTTAACATTGCTGTTGATAAACAACATGCAGTGGCCCTGGTCGGTCCTAATGGAGTTGGAAAATCAACGCTGATTAAGACAATTTTGGGAAAGTTACCGCTAATTAGTGGTGATATCAAGTTGGGCGCCAATGTCACCGTGGGATATTATGACCAAGAGCAACAAACCCTTGATCCAAACAAAACGGTGTTGAATACAATCTGGGATGACCATCCATTAATGGCTGAAAAAGATGTGCGATCTATCTTAGGCTCGTTTATGTTTAGTGGGGAATCGGTTGATAAAAAAGTGTCAGCACTCTCGGGAGGCGAACGTGCGCGGTTGTTGTTAACCAAGTTATCAATGGAACAAGCCAACTTCTTAATTTTGGATGAGCCGACCAACCATTTGGATATTGATTCACGAGAAGTGCTAGAAACGGCTTTGAATGAATATAATGGGACCATTTTCTTTGTTTCGCACGATCGTTACTTTATTAATGAAGTAGCTTCTGAAATCGTTGAACTCACACCAACGGGGACGAATTTCTTTGATGGTGATTATGATTATTACCTTGAAAAACGTGTTGACCCCGCAACTTTGGCTGAGGCGGAAGCTGAAGCCAAAACAGCGGCCGTTACACCGGAAACAACGCCTAAGTCGAAGGGCATGGATCATAAGGCGCATCAAAAAGAAATGCGTAAGTTACAACGAGCGCTTGATGATGTTGAAAGTCAAATGGCAGAACAAGAGGAAGCTAAAGCAGCGGTTAGTGAGCAGTTGAATGATCCGGAGATTGGAACGGATATTCCAAAATTAACGGATTTATCAAATCAAGCACAAGCCATTGAAGATAAGTTAGCTGAATTAGAAGAACGCTGGACGGATCTATCATTCCAAATTGAAGAATTAGACGCCTAAAGGCAATGCTGGAAATTCATGAACGAATTTCCAGTTTTTTTTTGAATTCGGTTGCATTTTTAGGAGAGTGTGCTAATATAGATAGTGTTGATTAGCACTTAAGCATAAAGAGTGCTAGAAAGAATATATAAATTTGTTTGGAGGTTATTAGATTATGATTAAGCCTTTAGGAGATCGTGTCGTATTGCAAGTTGAGGCAGAACCAGAACAAAGTGTTGGTGGTATCTACATTGCTTCTAATGCGCAAGAAAAGTCAGTCAAAGGAGTCGTTGTTGCTGTTTCAGAGCAATCAATCGGTGACTTAACTGCGCCCCAAGCGGTAAAAGTTGGTGATGAAGTGATTTTTGATAAGTATGCTGGATCAGAACTTTCAGTTGATGGGCAAGATTATCTCGTCCTTCATGAGAAGGACCTTGTTGCCATCGTTTAAGAGATGCAATGAATAAATAAAAATACAAAGATTAGAATTAGTAGAGGTGAATAACTTATGGCAAAAGATATTAAGTTTTCAGAAGATGCACGTTCAAAGATGCAGGCTGGGGTTGACCAACTTGCTGATACAGTAAAGACAACAATTGGACCTAAGGGCCGTAACGTTGTTATCGAAGAAGGATACGGCGCACCTACTATTACGAATGATGGTGTTACCATTGCAAAGTCAGTTGAACTAGAAGACCATTTTGAAAACATGGGTGCTAAGCTCGTTTCTGAAGTTGCTTCAAAGACAAACGATATTGCTGGTGATGGAACAACGACTGCAACAGTCCTTACGCAAGCTATCGTTAACGAAGGAATGAAGAACGTTACTGCCGGTGCTAACCCGGTTGGTGTTCGTCGCGGAATCGAAAAGGCGACGGATGCAGCTGTTTCAGCTTTGCACGACATGTCAAAGACGGTTTCAACTAAGGATGAAGTCGCTCAAATCGCTTCAATCTCTGCAGCTAATGAAGAAGTTGGAAGTTTGATTGCTGATGCCATGGACAAGGTTGGAAACGATGGTGTCATTACGATTGAAGAGTCAAAGGGAATTGAGACCACTTTGGATGTTGTTGAAGGAATGCAATTTGACCGTGGTTACATGTCACAGTACATGGTAACTGACGAAAACAAGATGGAAGCTTCATTGGACAACCCATATATCTTGATTACTGACAAGAAGATTGCCAACATCCAAGACATCTTGCCTTTGCTACAAGGTGTGGTTGAACAAGGACGTTCATTGTTGATTATCGCCGATGATATTACTGGTGAAGCTTTGCCAACCCTTGTTTTGAACAAGATGCGTGGAACATTCAATGTTGTTGCGGTTAAGGCACCTGGATTTGGTGATCGTCGTAAGGAACAACTACAAGATATTGCCATCCTAACTGGTGGAACTGTCATTACTGATGACTTAGGTTTGAACTTGAAGGATGCAACCATTGCACAACTTGGTCAAGCTGCTAAGGTTACCGTAACTAAGGATTCAACAACTATTGTTGAAGGTGCCGGATCAAAGGAAGCTTTGACTGAGCGTGTTGACTTACTTAAGAAGCAAATCGCAGAAACAACTTCTGACTTTGATCGTGAGAAGTTGCAAGAGCGTCTTGCTAAGTTAGCTGGTGGTGTTGCAGTGATTAACGTTGGTGCTGCTACAGAAACTGAATTGAAGGAACGCAAGTACCGCATTGAAGACGCTTTGAATGCGACACGTGCTGCCGTTGAAGAAGGATTCGTTGCTGGTGGTGGAACTGCTTTGGTTAATGCAATTCCTGCCGTGGCTGCACTTTCAGAAGAGGGTGATGTACAAACTGGAATTAACATCGTTAAGCGCGCTCTTGAAGAGCCGGTTCGTCAAATCGCTGAAAACGCCGGAGTTGAAGGTTCAGTTGTGGTTAACCAATTGAAGGATCAACCTCAAGGAACTGGATACAACGCCGCTACTGGTGAGTGGGTTGATATGATCAGTGCTGGAATTGTTGATCCAACTAAGGTAACGCGTTCTGCTTTGCAAAACGCTGCATCAGTTTCAGCTTTGTTGTTGACGACTGAAGCGGTTGTTGCTGAACAACCACATGATGATGCACCTGCTGCCCCAGCTGGACAACCTGGTATGGGTGGTATGATGTAATTTAAATGCCCAAGTGCATTTCAATAAAACGTTACGTAATTTTGCGTAGCGTTTTTTTTATTGAAAAATAAAAAACCAAGCATAGACAAGCGAGTTCGATAGCACTACAATAGCCAGTGTTAAGAAAATAAAGGATAGGGATAGGAAAGAGAATATGTGGCGTTTTGTGAAGCGTTTATTGATTGGAAAACCATTGAGGACTCTCGATGAGGGATCGCAACAATTAACGCGAACGAAAGCATTGGCTTTGTTGTCTTCGGATGCACTTTCATCAGTGGCATACGGGACTGAACAAATTACAACAGCATTACTCGCTGCTGGAACGGTTGCCTTATGGTGGCAACTTCCAATTGCTGGACTAGTGATCATTTTGTTGGCAGCAATTGTCCTTTCATACCGCCAAATTATTAAAGCATATCCAGGTGGTGGTGGTGCTTATGTTGTGACATCACAGAATTGGGGCCGGAAAGCTGGATTGGTGGCTGGAGGATCATTGCTGGTTGATTATATGTTGACCGTGGCTGTATCGGTGGCTTCTGGAACGGAAGCCATCACATCGGCTGTGCCGTCGATGCGACCGTACTCAGTTGTCATTGCGGTATTGATGATTCTACTGTTAATGGCCATTAATCTGCGTGGGGTTCGTGAATCGGCGGGGTTCTTGACCATTCCAGTTTACTTTTTCATCGCGATGATGGTAATTCTACTTGGATTTGGTTTCTTCAACATTGCAACTGGACATATTACGTATCATGCGACAGCAGCAGTGGGAACGAGTTTTGCAGGGGCAACTCCGCTTTTGTTCATGCTGGCTTTCTCAAGTGGTTCGTCATCATTGACTGGGGTTGAAGCTATTTCGAATGCGGTACCTAACTTTAAGAAACCTAAAGCCAAGAATGCAGCAGCTACTTTGGGAATCATGGCATTGATTTTGGGCGTATTCTTTGGTGGCATTACCTTTATGTCATATTGGTTTGGTATTATTCCAACTGCGCATGTGACAGTACTGTCGCAAATTGGTGAGATGGCCTTCGGGCATGGATTGTTGTTCTATGTTTTCCAAGTTTCCACAGCAATGATTTTGGCTGTTGCGGCAAATACCGGTTTTTCAGCCTTTCCACAATTAGCGTATAACCTTGCAAAAGATAAGTTTATGCCACACATCTATTTAGATAAGGGTGATCGCTTAAGCTATTCCAATGGGATTATGTCGCTAGCCATTGGGGCTGTCTTGCTTGTGATTATTTTCAACGGCTCAACCGAACGATTGATTCCGCTATATGCGATTGGGGTCTTTGTACCGTTTACTTTGTCACAATCTGGTATGATTAAACACTGGCTAAGTCATCGTGAAGGGCATTGGTATGGAAAGATTGCCATTAACTTTGTTGGTGCGACAATTTCTGCAATCTTAGTGGTTTCATTGATGGTGCTTCATTTTGGCTCAGTTTGGCCATATTTCATCATTATGCCAATCTTAATTAAGCTATTTTTGAAGATCAATCAACATTATCGTTTGGTGGCGAAGCAATTACGAATCATCTCTGAACAACCCGTTAAACGGCACACGTATACGGGTTCAACTGTGATTGTGATGGTTTCAAACCTAACGCGTGTTACAGCTGAGGCGATTGATTATGCGAAGTCAATCGGTGATTTAGTCATTGCAATGCACGTCTCCTTTGATTCACACCCAGAAAAAGAACATAAGTTGAGTGAAGAATTTAAAAAAGAATTCCCTGATATCCGTTATGTTGACATCCATTCATCATATCGATCGATTACGGAACCAGCCGTAAGATTTGTTGACGAAATTACAAAGGGTGCAGAGGAGCGTAACCATTCAGTGACGATTTTGATTCCAAGATTTGTGCCAAAACATTCTTGGCAAAATGCCTTGCATAATCAGAATAGTATTCGACTACATAATGCATTAGCCAATCGAAATGTGATTGTTTCAATGTATTATTATCACTTAAAAGAATAATTAAACGGGCTCGTATTTATCCTACGAGCCTTTTTATTTGTTATACTGTTACAAACGCTTTAACGGCGAGAGGAGATAACATGAGCAGCAAGTTAATCAATCAGGTGCAACGAGAGCTGCATCTGATGCGAGAAGAAATGCAGGCGGGCGAATTATATGAATCATTAGGACTGCGCGTCGGCGAGCTGCTAGATGATTTAGGGGATAAAGATCCAGCCACACCTGTCGCCCAATTGGATGATTATGAAGTTGAACTTATCGTGGAAACAGGTACGCGACTTCAACGCGGATTACTCTCCAACAAATTACAGAGTGTTACGGATGAAGACTTGGCCACATTAATTAATGGTTTAGGCCAAACAGATCCTGAAATACGCGAAGACATGTCGCTAAACGTGTTACTGCAACTGATTCAAAATCAGATTTTAACGACCGAACAACTATTAACCCTGAATGCGCACGTTTTTCGACCAGAAGTTTTATATTTTCATTTATTAGAACAAGATAATGATGGTGTTTTTCTGCGTTCGTTTAATTTGTGCCTAGTTTCAATCATGAAACTTTGGGAACATCCGTTACCTTATACGAAAATCGATTATGATCGCATGCTTGATTTATTAGGGACGTATATCGCTTTAGAAACGGATACACGTGGCTTTGTGGATCAAAAAGGTAATATTCGGGCCTTTTTACATATTGGGCACGTGCTTGATGCCTTTAACTTTGATGAACAACTCATACGTCTGGACAAAATCTTCTTGTTAACGATTTTGATGGAACGTTATAAACGGTTGAGAACGCCGTTGTTAATGGGTGAAGAACAACGCATTGCAGCGTACCTTGTTAATTTGATGGCTTTTGATCAGCTGTATATTGATTATGTGCTGTCAACTTTGAAGCAGATGCGACAAGAAATGATGGTATTAGGGGAACCGAAGAACGAGGGGGATTGGCACCGAATTAATAATCAACATCGACTGATTGATGCGTTGATGTTGAATGAAAAGACCCCCGCAAGTATTACTAATTACTTAAAAGATTTGAAATTTTTCTAGTTTCTAACCCGTAATAAAAACAAGCGTGTTATACTTGAGTTTCGGATAACACAGTTGAAGTTTAAAAAGATAGTAGGAGAACAAACACATGGCAGAAAAACTGCATATTGCATTGTTGTTTGGTGGTAACTCATCAGAGCACGATGTATCAAAGCGTTCAGCATTAAACATTTATCAAGCAATGGACAAGGATAAGTATGACGTTGACGTCTTCTTGGTCTCAAAGAATGGAACGGTGATTAACCCAACTGATTCAATGCGTGTCTTGCAAGGGGAACCTGAAGATGGTGTCGTTGAAGCAGCGGAATCAGCACTTGATCCACACAACCCATTGGCACCATTGATGGCCTTGACTGAATTAAAGGACGTTGATTTGTTCTACCCAGTTATTCACGGTAACTTGGGTGAAGACGGAACTTTGCAATCACTATTCCGTTTGTTGAAGAAGCCATATATTGGTGCTGGCCCAGCCGCCTCTGCAATGGCATTTGACAAGGACTTGACGAAGCGAATCTTGAACCAAGCGGGTATCCGCAACACAAACTATGTGTTGTTGACTGACCAAAACTACGAATCATACACATATGATGACGTGGTGAAGGAAGTTGGGACAGAAGTTTTGTTTGTTAAGGCTGCTAAGCAAGGATCTTCAGTTGGAATTCACCGTGTTACCAATGCACAAGAATTTGCTGAAGGGGTTGCTGATGCCTTCCAATATGATTACAAAGTTTTGGTTGAAGCTTCAATTGATCAACCTCGTGAAATTGAAATTTCAATTTTGGGTAACGAGCAGCCACGTGCCTCAAAGTTAGGTGCTGTCGTCGTGCCAAAGGAAGATGTTTGGTACGATTACAACAACAAGTTCGTTGACGCTTCAGGGGTTGCCTTTGATTTGCCCGTTGAGCTTGATGATGATCTTGCACAAGAAATTACAACGATGGCGCTTGATGCTTATAAGGCCTTGGGGTTGGTTGGACTTACACGTATGGATTTCTTGGTTGACAAGAATGGTGTGCCATACTTGGGTGAGCCTAACACTTTGCCTGGTTTCACAAATATTTCACTTTACCCACAAATGTGGGAAGTGTCAGGTTTGAGCTACTCACAATTAATCGATGAAATTATTGATTATGGTTTGGCTGAATTTGAACGTAATAACAAGTTGTCATATGATTTCATTGCTTTGGGTGATGAAAAGGTTGGACAAAAAAATTACAACGCTGATCGTGCAGAATAAGGCGTGAATAAAAAGACCGGTGGGATATTCCATCGGTCTTTTATCATGTTCAGGGAGCTTTATTCAGTCAACGAATTAGCGTATAATATAAACTAAGACTATAGACTAAAAAGGATTAAAAATGACTGAATCATTTACACCAACATGGATGTTAGATGCAATCTATCATCTGACACCAGAACAATTAAATGCCCAAGGGATTAAAGCGGTGTTGACGGATTTAGATAATACGTTAATTGCCTGGAATAACCCAGACGGTACACCAGAATTACATGATTGGCTCGACCAAATGCACACAGCCGGAATTACGGTCATGATTGTTTCAAACAACTCAGCTGATCGGGTTGAACGTGTGGCCAAGCCATTGGATTTGCCCTTTGTTTCACGCGCATATAAGCCAAGTACCAAGGGCCTAAAAGAAGCGCAACACGCATTGGATCTAGAACCAAACGAGTTGGTAATGGTTGGTGATCAACTGCTGACCGACGTATTGGCGTCAAATCGTGCAGGTATTCGTAGTATTTTAGTGAAGCCACTGATTGAGACGGATCAATGGAATACAAAAATTAACCGTTTTTTTGAAAAAGGCGTAAAAAAGCGGGTGATGAAAAAGCACCCCGACATGACATGGAGGACTTCAATTGATTAACGAAGCAGAAATTGCGGAATATTTAAACGATGATTTGCGTTGTATTGGATGTGGCGCAAAAATTCAAACAACCGACCCAGATGCGATTGGTTATACACCAATGTCAGCATTAAAAAAAGGTTTTGAAAACGAAGAGATTTTGTGTAAAAGATGCTTCCGTTTGCGTCATTATAACGAAATCCAACCGGTTAGTTTGACGGACGACGATTTCCGTCGTTTGTTAGATCAAATTTCACAAACGGATTCATTGGTTGTCTACGTCATGGACGTGTTCGACTTTTCAGGCTCACTGATTCCTGGTTTGCACCGTTTCGTTGGGGACAACCCAGTCATCCTTGTGGGAAATAAGATTGATATTTTGCCACGTTCACTTCGTCGTTCTAAAATAAAGGATTGGATGCGTCAACAAGCCAATATTGCAGGGTTACGTCCCGACGATATTGCCCTCACCTCAGGTAAGAATGGGGATGATGTGCCTGCTCTACTTGATATGATTGAACGCTACCGGGACGGACGCGATGTGTACGTTGTCGGGGTTACCAATGTTGGTAAGTCAACGTTGATTAATCAAATCATTAAAGAAGTGACCGGTGAACGTCAAGATGTGATCACCACATCCCGTTTCCCTGGTACCACGCTTGATCGTATTGAAATTCCATTGGATGATCATTCATCAATTATCGACACCCCAGGAATTATTCATCAAGATCAAATGGCCCATTATTTGACACCTAAGGATTTGAAGTATGTTTCTCCACAAAAGGAACTCAAGCCACGAACGTATCAATTAAACCCGGGGCAAACCATTTTTGCCGGTGCCTTGGCTCGCTTTGATTTTGTCCAAGGTGAAAAGGGTGGCTTTACGGCTTACTTTGAAAATAATTTGATGTTGCACAGAACAAAGTTGGAAAAGGCGGATGCTTTCTATGATCAACATGCTGGTGAATTATTAGCACCACCAGAAGCGGACCATTTGAAAGACTTGCCACCATTGCAACGTCATGAATTTAAAACAACACAAAAAACAGACATCGTGATTGATGGTTTAGGTTGGGTAACTGTCCCAGCTAACGCCGTTGTTGCAGCATGGGCGCCAAAGGGCGTATCTGTTTTGTCACGAAAGGCGATGATATAAACATGATTGAACTTAGAGGAAAACAAAAGCGTTACCTACGTGCATCTGCACATGATATGCGTCCATTATTTAGTATTGGAAAGCAAGGTATGACTGAAAATTGGCTGGACCAATTAGGGGATGCCATTGATAAGCGCGAGCTATTCAAGGTAAATATTTTGCCAAACTCAGACGTGACCGTGGCTGAATTAAAAGCATTTATTGAAGATAATTCAGATATTCAAGTTGTGCAATCAATTGGGCACACTTTGGTATTGTTTGGTGAATCAAACGATAAAGATCGTCGTCACTATTCAGCTGAGGTTCGTCACATTTAACGCAGAGTACGGGTTGAGGTAGCGTGATGCAAATTAAAACGAAAATTCAAGTTCAAACGGCAACTTTAGAGGAACAAGAACCTTTAAAGGTGGGCATTTTGGGTGGGACATTTAATCCACCACACTATGGACATTTAATGATTGGCGAGCAAGTGGCAGACCAATTACATTTAGATCAAATCCGCTTTATGCCGAATGCCTTGCCACCACATGTTGATGAAAAGAAAGCCATTGATGCTAAAGACCGCGTCAACATGGTACGCGCTGCCATCATGGGCAATCGTCAATTCGATATTGAATTGAGCGAAGTGATGCGTGGTGGTAAAAGTTATACGTATGACACAATGGCTGCCCTCAAGGAAGCTAATCCAAATGTAGAATATTATTTTATCATCGGTGGCGATGAGGTTGCCTATTTACCAACTTGGCATCGGATTGATGAGTTGCTTGAATTAGTTCATTTTGTAGGTGTTCACCGTAAGGGGCAACCAACTGAGACGGAATACCCCGTCGAATGGGTTGAAATGCCACAACTTGAAATCAGTTCAACTGATATTCGTCAAAGAATTGCTGAACATCGTTCTATCCGCTACATGGTTCCAGACATGGTCGCCGCTTATATTTTCAAGGAGGGATTATATTTAAATGACTGATACATTTACATTTCCAATCTATACGGACAAGTATTATCCCGGAACGCGAGAAGATTTAATTAAACATGTTGAAGCCCAAGTTTCGACATATCGCTTTGAACATATTTTGCGAGTTGAAAAAATGGCGCTCGAACTTGCTGAAAAATGGCACGTAAATCCTGAAAAGGCTTCAATTGCGGCATTAACCCATGATTATGCTAAGGAACGTTCCGATACTGATTTTTTGGCAGTTATTGACGCCAAGCATTTGGATCCTGATTTTAAAAATTGGGGCAACTACCTTTGGCATGGTGTGGTTGGTGCGGAAATGGTACATGATGAGCTTGATATTACGGATCAAGATATTCTTGATGCGATTCGACAACATACAACTGGGGCGGTCTACATGACGCCACTAAGCCAAATTATTTATATGGCAGATTATGTCGAAGCTGGACGCGATTTCCCAGGTGTGACAGAAGTACGTCAACTGGCGTTTGATGATTTGGCAGCCAGTGTTGGTTGGCAAACACGACACACCCTAGAATTTTTATTGAAAAAACAAGGGCCCATTTATCCGGGTACCATCACAACATACAACGAATGGAGTACAAAATAACATGGCAGAATCAGAAATGTTAGAAGTTGCAGTTAAAGCTGCTGATAGTAAGCGCGCCGAAGATATCGTCGCTTTGGATTTAGAGGGGATTAGCTTTATTGCTGATGAATACTTGATTATGCAAGCCCCTACGGAACGTCAAGTGTTGGCGATTGCCGATGAAATTGTCGACCAAATGGAGAAGGCCGGATTCGTTTTGACACGTCAAGAAGGTCGACGTGAAGGACAATGGGTTTTGTTAGATTATGGTGATTTGATTGTCCACATCTTTAAGAATGATGTGCGTCATTTCTATAATCTTGAAAAGTTATGGGGCGATGCACCAGAAATTGATATTTCTGATTGGGTGGAAGAGGATTCATTCTAATGAATTACGGAACTTTTGCGAGTCTTTATGATCAATTGTTCGATGAAGACGCCTATGCCGATTGGTTTGCCTACGCGCAAAAAAAGATTAAAAACCCACAAGGCCGGTTGCTTGAACTAGCAGGTGGGGCGGGTCGCCTGGCGGTTATGTTAAAGCAAGCTGGTTATCCTGAAGTCTTTAATTTTGATTTGTCACCAGAAATGCTTAGTTTGGCCATGACTCATGCGCAGGAAGCTGATGTAGAATTACCGTTAATCGAAGGTGATATGCGGGAATGGTCAGATTTGGATTTAACATTTCAAACGATTACCTGCTTTGCTGATTCGTTGAATTATTTAGCTAATCCAGCGGAAGTTAAGCAAACTTTTCAACAAGTCTATGATCATTTAGAGTCAGACGGACAATTCTTGTTTGATGTCATTACACCAGTGCAAACGGATGAGGTATATCCGGGCTACATGTACAATTGGCATGATGATGAAACAGCATTTATGTGGTCTTCATATGGTGTTGAAGGTGAAGCGCACACGGTTGAACATGAATTAACTTTCTTTGTGTATGAAGAGGAAATTGATGGTTACCGTCAATTACAAGAATTACACACTGAAAAGACATATGAGCTAAAAGTGTATCAAGAACTCTTAACTGAAGTGGGCTTTAAAAATATTGAAGTCACAGCAGACTTTGGACGATCACAAAAAGTTGATCAAGCCACACGCTGGTTCTTCAATGCAACGAAGGGGTAAGGCAGCATGCGTGCGGTTGGATTGATAACTGAATATAATCCATTTCATAATGGTCACCACTTTCATGTTCAAGAGGCGAAACGATTAACTGGTGCCGACGTTGTCGTCGCGGTTATGAGTGGTAACTTTGTCCAACGTGGGATGCCGGCTGTTATGGACAAGTGGCAACGCACACAGTTAGCACTTGAAGGTGGTTTGAACTTAGTCGTTGAATTGCCAATTGCTTTCGCCGTTCAACCGGCACATTTATTTGCACGGGGAGCGGTGGCGTTGCTGGCCGATTTACAAGTTGAGACCATTGTGTTTGGCGCGGAACATGCTGAGTTGGACTTTATAGGTCTAGCGCAGACGGCACATGCAACCTTAGCGCATTCGGAACATTTTAAACAAGATTATACGAAAACGTATGCGACTCAGTTTAATGATGTCATTCAAGCTTTGATTGGATATCGGATTGAGAGTCCTAACGATTTATTGGGCTTTGCATACGCGAATGCAGTCATTGAACTTGGATTACAGCAAAAAATAACCCTTCAGCCAATTCAACGTAAACAGGCGCAGTATCACGATCGTAAGCTTGACCAGCACGCGGCGATTGCGAGTGCGACTGCCTTACGCTTGGCAAGTGGTCATGGGATTGACGAACTACAACAGTATATGTCGGCAGCAGGGGCGGCGCTTCTGGCGCAAGGCGAGCAGACTGAGCCGGTTGATGGGGCATGGTTAACCAGTCTACTTTATAAGGTGAGAACGACACCGGTTGTTGACTTAGAACAAATTTATCAACTGAATGATGGGTTAGCCTATCGCTTAAAAACGTTAATTGAAAAAAATCAGTATCAAACGGTCTCAGAGCTTTTGGATGATTTTAAATCAAAACGTTATACGCGAGCCCGACTTAGTCGGAGCCTCCTCTACGTCTTGTTGAATATGACACAGGGCGAGGTAACAACGGCACTGCATCAACCTTATTCAAGAATTTTAGGCCAAGATCAGATTGGCCGAAAATATTTAAAGCATATTCGTGATCTGACGCAATATCCAGTGATTAACCGTGTTAGTCACCAGGATGTGACATCAATCATGGCGCTTGATTATCGGGCGGGGATGATTTATCAGCTGTTTACACGGCCTGAATTTGATCAACGACCTCAAGATACCGGGCGTATACCAATATATTTTGAGAGGTGAAAGTAATGAAATGGCATTTTGCTGAATTACAAAACTACAAAAATGAACCTTTAATGGTCGATGAAACATTAGATTTAAAATCACCAATGATGGAGAAGTTTTCGGATGTCATCTTAGATATCGAACCCATTCATGTCACTGGGTATATTCAAGCAGATCGTGATGATATTTTGGTTCATTTACATTTAGCGACAACGATTGTAACCCCTTCAAGTCGTTCATTAACACCAGTATCATTGCCTCTAGAAACGGATATGGATGAAATCTATATTCAAGAGGTAAGTCATGCTGATCGGTATGAGGATGATGAGACCATTATTTTAGTTGACCGTGATTTAATTGATTTTGATGAAGCGGTGATGGAGTCGATTGTGGTCTCAATCCCTATGCAAGTGCTTTCTGAATCAGAAAAAGCAACTGATGAAATGCCATCTGGAAAAGATTGGGAAGTGATTTCTGAAGATGCTTATGCTGCAAGAAAAGCCGAAGATCCTGAAGCAAAGCATACGCCAATGGCTGGTTTAGCTGATTTATTGAATGATGATGAATAACGAGTTGACGCTTATTGGTATCTAAAAACCGGTGAGCGTTTTTCAATACCACATGCTTGGATAGAAAGTGGGGAACTATGGCGAAGAAGACAACGACAACGCCGATGATGGCACAATACAATGAGATTAAGGCGCAATATCCAGATGCGTTTTTATTCTATCGGTTGGGTGATTTTTATGAATTATTCAACGAAGATGCCATCAAAGGGTCACAAATTTTAGAATTAACCCTAACACAGCGGAATAAAAATGCTGAAAATCCCATCCCAATGGCGGGCGTCCCACATCATGCGGCGCAAAACTATATTGATATTTTGGTCGACCAAGGCTATAAAGTCGCCGTTGTTGAGCAAATGGAGAATCCCGCTGATGCTGAAGGTATGGTTAAACGTGAGGTGGTGCAATTAGTAACGCCTGGAACACGAATGAAAGATTCAGCTGATGCCGCTAAGGAAAATAACTACTTAGTCGGTTTGATGATGGCGGATGATCAACAAGACTTTGGGTTAGCCTATGCCGACCTTTCAACTGGGGAGTTAAAAGTCACACGCGTGCAAACGGTAAGTGCCGTCTTGAATGAATTGAGTCGGTTAGAGACGAAGGAAATCGTGACAACTGGTGATTTACCGGATGATTTGAATGCGACATTAACCAATTTGGGTATTTTGAAGTCAAAACAGAGTGAAGTATTGAATAATGCTGAAGTGTCGTATTTGAATCAGGATTTAACGGACGAACTCGAAAGTAATACGACGAATCTTTTGCTTAGCTACCTTTTTAGCACGCAAAAGCGATCGCTAGATCACTTGCAGGTTGCCCAACCTTATGAAGTTGCACAATTCTTAAAGCTTGATCGAAACTCACGCGCAAATCTGGAAATTACAACCAATTTACGGACGAAAAAACGTTCGGGAACATTGCTGTGGCTGTTAGATAACACCAAAACCGCGATGGGGGGCCGCATGCTAAAGCAATGGCTAGAGCAACCATTGTTGGATCGAACAACGTTGGAACAACGCTACGATAAGGTCGGCTTGTTGATTGATGAGTACTTTACCCGGGCAGCTTTGCAAGAAAAGTTACAACAAGTGTACGACTTAGAACGGCTTGCCGGTCGAATTGCATACGGAACCGCAAACGGTCGCGATTTGTTACAACTCCGCAACTCACTGCGTGCGATGCCAGAAATTATTGGGTTATTGGAAGATCTTGATCAAACAATCTTTGGTGACTTTATTAAGCAATTAGATCCGGTTTCAGATTTGGAGACATTGATTACAGAGGCCATTGATGATGATGCACCAATTTCAGTGACAGATGGTGGTGTGATTAAGAGTGGCTTTAACCAACAACTTGATAGTTACCGGGAAGTGACAACGAATGGAAAGCAATGGCTTGCTGATTTAGAAGCCACTGAGCGTGAAGCGACTGGGATTAATTCATTAAAAATCGGGTACAATAAAGTCTTTGGCTACTACATTGAAGTCACCAAAGCGAACATTGATAAATTGGATCCAGAGCGTTATACACGTAAGCAAACACTCGTCAATGCGGAACGCTTTATCACACCTGAATTGAAAGAACATGAACAAGAAATTTTGGAAGCACAGACTGAATCAAGTGATTTGGAATATCGTTTGTTCGTTGAAGTACGTGATACGATTAAGACCAATATTGCGCGCATTCAACAACTTGCCAATGCGATTTCGACGTTGGATGTTCTGCTTTCATTGGCGACGGTCGCAGAAGACTATCATTTTGTTCGTCCAGAACTAACAGATGAAGAGACCATTGATATTAAAGATGGCCGACACCCAGTTGTTGAAAAAGTACTGGGACATCAAAGCTATGTTGCAAATGATGTCAAGATGACACCAGATGATTTGATTTTACTGATTACGGGACCAAATATGTCTGGTAAATCAACCTATATGCGTCAACTCGCCTTAACGGTTGTGATGGCACAAATCGGGTCATTTGTCCCAGCTACTTCAGCAAAGTTGCCAATTTTCGATCAGATTTTCACCCGAATTGGTGCAGCTGACGATTTGATTTCTGGAAACTCAACGTTCATGGTTGAAATGGCGGAAGCGAACACAGCCTTACAAAATGCGACAAGCCACTCATTGATTCTATTTGATGAGCTCGGCCGTGGAACGGCAACTTATGATGGTATGGCATTAGCACAAGCAATTATTGAGTATGTGCATGCCCATACACATGCGAAAACGCTCTTCTCAACTCACTATCATGAGTTGACTGAATTAGCGGATAGCTTACCACATCTACGCAATATTCATGTTGGGGCGACGGAAGAAAATGGCGAACTTGTATTTTCGCATAAGATTTTAGATGGTCCTGCTGACCAGAGTTACGGAATTAATGTTGCTAAGCTGGCCGGTCTACCGGACTCACTTATTAGTCGGGCGACGGATATTCTACATGGGCTAGAAGCACAAGGGGCGACCTTGAATGAAACCGAACAGGACGCAGATAGCTTGGCTGAACCAGTTGCTGTTTATCAAGCAGAAACCGTCACAACACCAACGCCTGAACCTGTTGAAACACCTGAAAGTCAATTAGATTTGTTCCAATTGGAAGCAGATGAACAAAGCCAAGCTGTTGCGCAAGAGGTTCAAAATTTGAACTTAGCAACATTAACGCCACTAGAAGCCATGATGAAAATTAACCAATGGCAAAACCAGTTACGCGAATAAAAGTGAAAGGAGGTCAGGATGAACCAAATTCAAGTACTATCAGAAAATTTGTCGAACCAAATTGCGGCCGGTGAAGTGATTGAACGCCCGGCCTCAGTTGTTAAGGAACTGGCTGAAAATGCGATTGATGCGCAAGCGCAGCATATCGATATTTTAATTGAAGACGCAGGCATTAAATCAATGCGTGTGATTGATGATGGGGTTGGTATTCCTGAGGCAGACGTTTTGAAAGCCTTTGAACGCCATGCCACCTCTAAAATCACATCGCGGCATGATTTGTTTCGCATTAACTCCTTAGGGTTTCGTGGTGAAGCGCTACCTTCTATCGCATCAGTGAGTGACGTTATTCTGAAAACTGCCACCGCTGACCAAGAGGCTGGGAAGCTGGTGCACATCCGCGGAGGTGAAGTTCAAGAAGAAACAGGTACCACCGCGCGAAAGGGAACTGACATCACAGTGAACGATGTGTTTTATAATACACCAGCGCGATTAAAGTATTTAAAGTCACAATCGACAGAGCTTTCTAAGATTGTGGATGTTGTGAATCGCCTAGCGTTGAGTCATCCAGATATTAGCTTCCACCTGGTACACCAAAAGAAAGAACTTTTACGAACTTCCGGAAACGGGGAATTACAGCAAGTTGTGGCCGCCGTTTATGGTATTCAACAAGCCCGTAAAATGATTGCCTTCAGCGCTGAGGATGATGACTTTAAAATTAATGGGTTAACGTCCTTACCAGAGTTAACCCGAGCCAATCGCTCGTATATCTCGCTGATTATCAATGGACGTTATATCAAGAATTATCAATTATCCAACGCGGTTGTTAAAGGTTATGGCTCAAAATTGATGGTGGGTCGTTTCCCAATTAGCGTGTTGGAGATTGAAATGGATCCATTACTCATTGACGTAAACGTGCATCCGCAAAAGCACGAAGTGCGTTTATCTAAAGAAACGGAATTAGTGGCATTAATTGAAAAAACAATTTATGACCGGATTGCGCAAGAAAATCTCATCCCCAATGCTTACCAAAATTATTTAGGTGAAGCTAAATCAACGGATGATACTGAATTCGTTAATCAATTGAATGAAACTTCAGCACCGTTTCGTAGTGAACGGGTTGCACCTGTCGATGTGGCTGAGACGCCAACGCCAACATCAGCCCCTGAACCTGTGCCAACGTCAACGGTGGAGCCAGAACCCTTGCACATACCTGAGGCAACCATTGAACCAATTACAGTCACTACGCAAGCTGATTTAACGCAAACTGAGGTGCAGTCATTTGCGGCACGCTACGCACACCCAGCTTCAGCCTTTGATGAAGTCGCGGTCGATACAGCTGTATCAGGTCCAGTTTATGCTGGTCAACAAGAGGAGTTGGATTTCCAAACCAGTGACCAAACTGACCGGACCGGCTTGCCTGAGTTGAATTATTTCGGTCAAATGCACGGGACATTTCTGTTTGCGCAGGGGCCAGAAGGTTTGTATATGATTGATCAACATGCGGCGCAGGAGCGCATTAAGTATGAGTATTATCGCGACGAAATTGCCAAAGAAGGTCTTGAAAGTCAGCGCTTGTTGGTGCCAATTGTGCTAGAGTACGCGACCGCCGATGCACTAAAAATTTCGGGACAGCTTGCTGAGCTTGCTGAATTAGGCATTCACTTGGAGCCGTTTGGGACGAATACCTTCATCATGCACGATCATCCCGCTTGGTTCCCTGTCGGGCAAGAAGAAGCGACAGTGCGTGAGATGATTGATTGGCTCTTACGAGATGGCGCATTAACGCTGGCCCAATTTAGAGAGCGGACAGCCATCATGATGGCTTGTAAACGGTCGATTAAAGCACATTGGACACTGAATGACTATGAAGCCCAAGGTCTATTGGATCAATTACGTGAAACCAAAAATCCATACAATTGTCCACACGGACGTCCGGTCATGGTGACCTTTACTATGAGCGATATGGAAAAAATGTTTAAGCGGATTCAAGATTCCCATGAATCATGGGTTGAATACGACGAGCATCCATTCTAAGGAAAGCAGGGAGAGCTAAATGCTAAAAGCACGCGTTATGTTCGCGACGATTACGGGGAATAATGAGGCCGTGGCTAACATCATTGTCAAAGCGTTCGAAGATGCTGCCGTTGATGTTACTCGCGAACAGATTGAATTAGTCGATCCACATTCGATTACGAAAGCAAATACGGATATCCTTGTCTTAGTACCGTACACGTTTGATTTAGGGTCGATTCCAGATGAGGCACTTGATTTTTATGATGATTTAGCCGAAGTGCAACTACCAGAAATCGTCTATGGGGTGGCCGGATCTGGTGATGATTATTACGGCAAAGATTACTGTACTGCAGTTGATACATTTGAAAACCGTCTCGCACAAACAGGTGCCAAGCAGGGTGCGCCGGGGGTCAAAGTCAACTTGTATCCCGATCAAGCAGATGCGGAGCGGTTGCAAGCTTTTGTGGCAACCCTTTTAGGGAACTTTGAAAATTAAGACGATTGGTCCTTTTAATTTAAAAAAATATGCGTATAATGATAATTAAATAGAACGTTGACGAAGATATGTCGTAGAAATCACAACTTGTAAAGAGAGTCCTAGTAGGTGGAAATGGACCAAGTTGCTTTTGCGGTACTCCTTCCGAGTCAGCTGGTAAACCAGTTGCGTATTCTCGCGTTAAGAGAACTAGAGTGTTAGGTTGATGTTATCAATCTAACTGAACTCGGGTGGTACCACGTAAAAAGGCGTCCCGTTATGTTGCAAAATTTGTAGCATAACGGGACTTTTTTTATGGCAACATCAGTCAACAAATATAATCTAAGGAGCATGAATAAATGGCAGAAGTAAACTTAACATTTCCAGATGGTGCAGTGAAAACGTATGCTGCTGGAACAACGCCACTAGAAATTGCAAACGGGATTGCAAAGTCACTGGCTAAGAAGGCCGTGACAGCCAAGTTAAATGGTAACTATGTTGGTATGAACGATGAAGTTTTGGAAGATGGTGACTTTGAACTTGTTACCAAGGATCAACCCGAAGCTTTGCAAATCCTTCGTCACTCAACATCACACCTTTTGGCACAAGCCTTGAAGCGCTTGTACCCAAACATGCACTTTGGTGTGGGACCAGCAATTGACAATGGTTTCTACTACGATACTGACAAGCCAGATGGTCAAATTACAGTTGACCAATTCCCTGAAATTGAAAAGGTGATGCACCAAATCGTCAAGGAAAACTTGCCAATCGTTTCACGTGAAATTACACGTGATGAAGCTTTGGATTTGTTCAAGGATGACCCATACAAGATTGAATTGATTAATGACTTGCCTGCCGATGAAAAGATTTCAATTGCTGTGCAAGGTGAGCATATTGAATTGGATAAGGGTGGTCTTGTCCCATCAACAGGTTGGATTAAGTTCTTCAAGTTAACTTCTGTTGCCGGAGCATACTGGCGTGGAAAGTCTTCAAATCCAATGTTGCAACGTATTTACGGAACGGCTTTTTGGAACCAAGCTGATTTGGACGCTGAATTGAAGCGTCGTGAAGAAGCCAAGGAACGTGATCACCGTCGTATCGGTGCTGATCAAGATTTGTTCTTTACATCAGCTGAAGTTGGTGCCGGATTGCCAGTTTGGATGCCAAATGGGGCTGCTATTCGTCGTACTTTGGAACGTTACATTGTTGACCGTGAAGTACAAGACGGATACAAGCATGTCTACACACCAGTTATTTCAAACTTGAATTTGTACAAGCAATCAGGTCACTGGGATCACTATCGTGAAGACATGTTCCCACCAATGGACATGGGTGATGGCGAATTCCTAGAACTTCGTCCGATGAACTGTCCTTCACACATCATGGTTTATAAGCACAAGCCACGTTCATACCGTGACTTGCCATTCCGTGTGGCTGAATTGGGAATGATGCACCGTTATGAAAAGTCTGGTGCCCTAACAGGACTTTCACGAGTACGTGAAATGACATTGAATGATGGACACACATTCGTGATGCCTGACCAAATCGAAGATGAATTTAAGAAGATTTTGAAGTTGATGGTTGATGTCTATAAGGACTTTGATATCACTGATTACCGTTTCCGTTTGTCATATCGTGACCCAGCTAATACTGAAAAGTACTTTGATGATGATGATATGTGGGAAAAGGCCCAAAAGATGTTGAAGGGTGCCATGGATGACATGGGCTTGGATTACTTTGAAGCCGAAGGTGAAGCAGCTTTTTACGGTCCTAAGTTGGACGTACAAATCAAGACAGCCTTGGGTGGAGAAGAAACACTTTCAACCATCCAACTGGACTTCTTGTTGCCAGAACAATTCGATCTTGCTTACGTTGGGGCTGATGGTGAACAACACCGTCCAGTGATGATCCATCGTGGTATCATTTCAACGATGGAGCGTTTCACAGCGCATCTAACTGAAATGTACAAGGGTGCGTTCCCAACATGGTTGGCACCACAACAAGTACGTATTATTCCAGTTAACCGTGAAGCTCACGGTGCCTACGCTGAAGAAATCAAGGAAACTTTGGTTAAGCAAGGTATCCGTGCTGAATACGATGATCGTAACGAAAAGATGGGTTACTTGATTCGTGATGCACAAACTTCAAAGGTGCCATACACGTTAGTTGTTGGAGATGAAGAAGTGAATAATCACTCTGTCACAGTGCGTCATTTCGGTTCAACTGATACTGAAATTGAATCATTTGATGACTTCCAAGCGCGTCTAATGGCTGATATTGCGAACCATTCACGTGGTTACTTAGAAGTCGAAGAAGCACGCGACGAAAAGTAAATAAGCAAAAGATTCCCAAATTTTGGGAATCTTTTTTTATTGCTTGCTTGGTATAGACCATTATGGTATTATTGGTCTATACCACAAGGGGATTTCAGGAGGAATTATCATGAAAATTATTCAAGTTGTTGATCAAGATATGGGTGGACAAGCTGGCTTTGGCGAGTTTCAAACTGCTTTGGAACAAGGGGCGAACACGTTTGGCTTGGCAACAGGGTCAACGCCCGTAACCATCTACGAGAAATTGACACATTCTGCACTCGATTTTAGTCAAAAGACATCAATTAACTTAGATGAGTATGTTGGTCTTTCACCTGAAAATCCACAAAGTTATCATTACTTCATGCAAAAGCATCTTTTTGATGCAAAGCCTTTCCGCGAAAGTTTTGTCCCAAATGGCTTGGCCGAAGATGGCCAAGCTGAAGTGAAGCGTTATGATGAAATTATTGATGAGCATCCAATTGACTTACAATTACTTGGTTTAGGTAAAAATGGTCATATCGGATTTAATGAACCAGGTACACCATTTGATGAGGGGACACATCGCGTCGCTTTGACGCAATCAACGATTGATGCAAATGCACGTTTCTTTGAAGATGAGGCTGATGTGCCACGCTATGCATACTCAATGGGAATTGCAAGTATCATGAAGGCCAAGCACATTGTGCTCGTTGCTTATGGTGATGCTAAGGCTGATGCCATTGCCGCAATGATCGAAGGTCCTGTCACAGAAGATGTTCCAGCGTCTGCACTTCAAAACCATGCCAATGTGACGGTGATTGTTGATGCTGCAGCTGCAAGCAAGTTAAGTGATCAAGCCCAAATTATTCCTTTTAGCGAAGTTGTTGAATAGTCAATGTGAAGCTATAAAAATTAAGTGATGTCTAAATTACTAGACGTCACTTTTTTTCTATAAAACAAATATGCTAAACTATAAGGCAGAACGAATAAATTAGGAAAAGTGGTTGATAAACATGGAATTAGAAGGGAACGCACTCATTGAACGACTTAAGCAAGACGAGGTCGTAACCAAGACGTATACTGCAGCGGATCAAAGTACGATTAATCTCGATGATCTGTTTGACTTTGTTACGGTGACGCTTGAACAAAATCAACTCGTGAGCGCTGAAATTGTCATTAGTGGTGATGACCCCATTCGCTTGCGATTAGAATCAAATCTGATTAATCTACCACTACGCTATGTGAATAACATTAGTAAAATTGTGATCAATGATCCGGCAAAAGAAGTTAACTTGTACATAATTGTTGAAAGTCCATACGTTTCACATTCAAAATTGCGTATTGATTATGCCTCAACGGTCGCAGCTTATTTGGATGACTTTGATTCAGTGGCTGGCAAGATTGCAAGTTACTTTGATGAAAAATTAGCGCTGATTAATGAAAATGGAGCTAAGGCAGCCGCCGAAGATGAAGCAGCTGAGACCACTGAGCAAAATGATGGAGAAGCTTAAGGTATGAAATATTTTTTTAAAAAATGTGGTCTTGTCTTGGTGTGGGCGTTCATCGGATTCTTTGCGTATCAGTTTTTGAGCGTATCGATTAAAGTTCCTAATACCATGTTGACGTTGGAGCCTGCTGTCTTAGGATTGTCCTCACTATTTATGGGACCAATTGGTACGATGGGGGTAGGCTTCATCAGTCACTTCCTGTATGACAGTCTAAATTATTCAACGGTTTGGTGGACTTGGATTATTGCCGAAAGTGTCGCGGGGTTGATGCTGGGCTTAGTATCACGGCGTTTGGAACTCCTGACACGACAATTAAGTGTGAAACAAATTGTGCAATTTAACTTTTGGCAAGCTCTCGTGAATTTCTTGGCGTGGGGTCTGATTGCACCTCTAGGAGATTATTTGATCTATAAGTCTAGCTTATCGTTTGTCTTCCATCAGGGACTGACCATTGCCATTATGAATACATTAGTGATTGGCATAGTTGTGAGCTTGTTTTTGTACTTTTATCATTATTTCTTTAAATCATAACCGAATCGATGCACAGCATCGGTTCTTTTTTTGTGGACTGTGAATGTCAGACCCCTGAAAAGTATGATAAAATTAGCGCATATAACTAAATAAATGACGGGGTGAAGATGAATGGCTGAACTAATTGATGGACGTTTAATTGCAAAAGAACTACGTGCGGCAGTTAAGGCACAAGTTGAGATCTTAAAGGGCTACGATGTTGTTCCGGGCTTAGCAGTAATTCTTGTTGGGGATGATCCCGCCAGTGAAATTTATGTACGCAATAAGGGCCGTGCGGCTGAAAAAGTGGGTGTAGCAGCGCAAACAATCCGTTACGATGCTGACTTGAGTGAAGCTGAAGTGATTGCAAAGATTGGCGAATTGAATGCAGATCCTGCGATTGATGCGATTTTGGTGCAGAGTCCCTTGCCTGAACATATGAATGAACAACATATTCAAGAAGCAATCTTACCGGAAAAAGATGTTGACGGATTCCACCCTGAAAATGTTGGAAAGTTATTTGCAAATCGCCATGGCTTTTTCCCGATTGCTAACACCCCACGAGGTGTGATGACGATGTTGCATCACGAAAATGTGGCGCTTTCTGGTAAAAATGCGGTCGTAGTTGGCCGTTCAGTGTTAGTTGGTACGCCTATGTTTGCCTTGCTTCAACGTGAGAATGCCACCGTCAGCCTATTACATAAATACACACCTGATGCATTACGTCACCAGCTCTTGCGTCAAGCCGACGTCATTGTTGTTGCAACCGGTGTGCCAGAATTGATTCAAGCTGAAGACGTCCAACCTGGTGCCGTTGTGATTGATGTTGGCATCAACCGGATGGCAGATGGTCACTTGGTTGGAGACGTTGACTTTGAAGCCGTCGAACCAATTGCCGGTAAGATTACGCCAGTTCCTGGTGGGGTTGGACCGATGACGATTGCCACGCTTTTGGAAACAACCGTTGAATTAGCAGCCCAACATCATGATGTAACCTTGGAGGCAGGATGGCAGAATATTTAAGCGTTTCGGTTTTAACGCAGTACCTCAAACGCAAATTTACAGCAGATCCTTATTTAAAACGTGTTTACGTCACAGGTGAAATTTCAAATTTCCGTCCACGGCGGGGACACCAATATTTTTCACTTAAAGATGAAACAGCAGTAATTAATGCCACAATGTTTAAAAACGTGTTTGACAAATTGGCCTTTCAACTCGAACCCGGAATGAAGGTCAATGTTGTGGGACACCTTGACCTATACGGGCCCAACGGCTCATATAGTCTTATCGTTGAAAAGATTGAACCCGATGGCGTTGGTGCATTATATCAAGCATATGAGCAATTGAAGCAAAAGTTACAGCAAGAAGGCTTATTCAATCAGCTGCAACGGCCTATTCCGCGTTTCCCCCAAAAGATTGCAGTGATTACATCACCTAGTGGGGCTGTGATTCGTGATATTTTAACTACCGTGCAACGTCGCTATCCAATTGCTGAAGTAGATTTATATCCCGCTGTGGTACAAGGCGAGAACGCTGTACCATCATTGATTAAACAGCTAAAAGCAGTGGCCAAACGCTCTGATATTGATGTGTTAATTATTGGTCGTGGCGGTGGCTCAATTGAAGACCTCTGGGCCTTTAATGATGAGTCACTCGCCCGTGAAATGCTGAAGATGCCAATGCCGATTATTAGTTCAGTTGGGCATGAAACGGACACGACCATTGCTGATTATATTGCAGATCAACGTGCAGCAACGCCAACAGCCGCTGCTGAAATAGCAACGCCACTTAAGCTAACGGATATTTGGCAAGGATTACAGCAGTATGATCAACGTTTGTATGCTCAGATGCAGCGCCAAATTACGCAGGCGAATGAACGTTATCAACGTGTGGCAACAAGTTATGTCTTAACGCAGCCGCAACGCTTGTATGAAGGATATCTACAACGTGTAGACCTTGCTCAAAAATCATTAGTCCAAGCAATGACACGGACATTTGAGACCAAACGCTATGAAACTAACACGGTGATTAGTCAGCTGGTCCCTGCCATGTCACAGCTAGTTGATGCAAAACGTTATGAAACGAATGCGGTGGTTAACCGGCTTACGCCAGCAATGCGCCAGACACTTGAACGGGCTGAGCAAAGCACTGCTAAAGCCGTGGCAGGTTTGCAGTTGGTGAGTCCACTGTCAATTTTGGCACGTGGTTACGGCCTAGTTGAAAAAGATGGCAGAATTATGCGCAGCGCTAATGAGTTACGTGTGGATGACATGGTTGACATTCGTTTAGCTGATGGGACTGTGCAAGCTCAGATAAAAACAATTGGAGATACAGATGACAGATAAGCCAACTTTCGAAGAAAACTTAACGAAACTCGAACAAATTGTGACGCAGCTTGAAAAAGGGGATGTTCCTTTGGAAGAGGCCTTGGCGCAATTTGAAACTGGGATTCAGTTAAGCCAAACGTTACAGAAAACACTGCAGTCAGCCGAACAAAGTTTAGCTAAAATCGTTGACGATAATGGCGAAACAACTGACTTTACCCCTGAAGGATAATATATGGACTTAATCACTTTTCAAAATAGTTGGGTTCCGAAAATTCAAACACAACTTGCAAATCAAATTGCGACAGACGTGGAGCAACCAGACTTACAGGCGGCCATGCGTTATGCAGTTTTAGCGGGTGGTAAGCGTCTGCGTCCCTTGCTGACTATCGCTGTTTTGGAAACCTTTGACGTGCCAGCAGAGCCACTTTTACAGGCGACAGATGCAATTGAATTGGTGCATAGTTATAGTTTAATTCATGATGATTTGCCGGCCATGGATGATGATCAAGAACGGCGTGGACAACCAACCACACATGTGAAGTTTGGTGAGGATCTCGCCATTTTAGCTGGGGATGCACTCCAGCCATTAGCGTTCCAATGGTTGAGTCAAACAGAACCTCTCTCAGTGGATCAACGTTTAAAACTGGTGCAACAGTTGGCACAAGCCGCTGGTGGGAATGGTATGGTTGGCGGACAAGTGCTCGATATGCAATATACCGGCGCTGATACGGTCACTTTGGCACAAGCAACCCAAGTCCACGAACTAAAAACAGGGGCCCTATTGCGGTATAGTCTGGTGGCTGGAGGAATTATGGCTGACGTCGACCAACTGACCTTAACTGCCCTTGATCAATTTGGACGTGCTTTTGGATTGGGCTTTCAAATTAAAGATGATCTTGATGATTTGGGACAGGATGATGGTGCAGATAAACAAGCCTATCCAACAATCCTCACGGTTCCTGGGGCCGTGGCAGCTTTGCAAGATCAAGTTGATGAGGCGCGTTCGGCCTTAGACCAAATCAAAGAACATTGCCAAGTCTCAACCGACTTATTGAATAGCTTTTTACAGTATTTTGACGCAACATTGGAGAAAAAATGGTAGTAGAAAAAGAACGCGTGGACGTATTAGCCGTCCAACAAGGATTATTTACCTCACGTGAACAAGCCAAACGGGCGATTATGGCGGGGGAAATTCTGGGTGAAAATGAACAACGAATGGATAAAGCTGGTGAAAAAATTCCAGTGACAGTTGATTTACACTTGAAGGGTGCCCCAATGCCTTACGTTTCGCGTGGCGGGTTTAAATTAGAAAAAGCGATTGAAGTCTTTAACTTAGATTTCACCGATAAAATTGTTTTAGATATTGGGTCATCAACAGGTGGGTTTACTGACGTTGCGTTACAAAATGGCGCCAAAAAGGTCTATGCCTTGGATGTTGGGACAAATCAATTAGTCTGGAAATTACGTTCAGATGAACGAGTTGTGGTGATGGAAAATACAAATTTCCGGTATGCCACATTGCCTGATTTTACTGAAGGTCAACCTGAAATTGCGACCATCGACGTGTCGTTCATTTCACTTAACCTAATCCTGCCGCCACTTTCTAAGATTTTAAAAGCAGGTGGTAGTGTGGCCACGTTGATTAAGCCACAATTTGAAGCTGGCCGTGAAGCTGTCGGTAAACATGGGATTGTTAAAGATGCCCAAACCCATTTAAATGTCATTAATCAAGTTGCAGCATATGCCCAAGAAAATGGCTTTAGTCTAACTGGCCTTGATTATTCACCAATTAAGGGTGGGTCAGGTAATATTGAATTTTTGGCCCACCTTGTATTAGATGGTGGTGCTAGCACGATGGATGCACAAAATCGTCAAGCTGTAGTTGACCGTGCCCATGAACAATTAAATGCACATCGTGAGGGCTAATTGATGAAGAAGAATAAAGCTGAACGTCAAGCAGCTATTCGCCAATTAGTTGAAACTGCTGACATTCGACGTCAAGAAGACCTCGTGGATGCCTTAAATGCGGAAGGTTGGCAAGTTACGCAAGCAACGATCTCGCGTGATATTGCAGAAATGCAGTTAATTAAAGTGCCGCAAAACGATGGGACCTTTCGCTATGCGGTGATGGAAAGTGATAGTTCGCTGGATCAGTTGAAAGCAATTTTAAATGAAACTGGGACGAAGGTTGCGACACAAAATAATTTGGTTTTTATTGATGTCCTTCCAGGATCCGGCCCAGCATTAAAGACGGCAATTACGGCCGTTAATTTTCAAGAAGTTTTTGGCACGATGAGTGATGATGCAAGTGTGCTAATTGTTTTAAAAACGGATGTTAAGGGTGCAGATTTCATGCAACAATTCTAAAAGACATCCCAGTTTGGGAAAGAAAGGGGGCAAATCATGTTACAAGAACTTTCAATTCAAAATTTTGCGATTATTCCAAAGCTTAATTTGAGTTTTGAACCAGGGATGACTGTTTTAACTGGTGAAACTGGGGCTGGAAAGTCCATCATTATTGATGCGGTGGGTTTGCTGACTGGTGGACGTGGGTCACAAGATTATATTCGTGAAGGTGCTGATAAAGCAGTCTTGCAGGGCTTGATTGATGTTGATAACCCAGATCGACTGGTCCCTGTCTTAGAAAAATATGGGATTGAAATGGATGATCAACAGTTGCTAATCCATCGAGAGTTACATCGCAATGGGCGCAATGTCATTCGCATTAATGGGACTCTCCTCAACGCAACCGCACTCAAAGAGGTTGGCAATCACCTTGTTGATATCCATGGTCAAAATGAACATCAAGCGTTGATGCAAGTCGATCAACATCTTAAGTTGTTAGATGAATATGCAGCTAACACATTAGCTGAACCCAAAGCGGCTTATGACAAAGCATACGCAGAGTACCAACAACTTGATAAAACGCTCCGTGATCGACGTGAAAATGAGCAAGCATGGGCTCAGCGCATGGATATGCTCACTTTTCAAAGCGAAGAGCTCAAAGCAGCTGACCTGCAATTAGGTGAAGAAAAAAAGCTGGAAGATGAATACCAAGAACTATCGAATTATCAGGACGTCCTGGAGGCCCTTGCTAAATCACACGAGGTTTTAGATGGTGATTGGGGAGGTAACGGCTTTGAGAGTATCTCAACTGCCCTGGGTGCACTAGAGAATATCGAAGAATTTGGATCACGCTATAAAAAGTTAGCTGAAAGCATGCGTGAAATCTTTTATAGTTTGCAAGACGTGTCTTCCGAGATTGAATCTGTTCATGATGGCTTGGAATTTGATGCTGAACGACTTAAATATGTCGACGAACGCTTAAATTTGATTCGGACATTGGAACAAAAGTACGGGGCCACGATTGCAGATGTATTGGCCCATCAAGAAAAAGTTGAAGCACAATTAGCGGAGATGGGTGGACCACAACAATCAACGGCTGAATTGGAAGAACAAACCAATCAAGCCTTTAATCGAGCGCAAACATTAGCAAACCAACTCCATACAATTCGACAAACAGCGGCTCTTGAACTTGCGCAACGCATTCATGAGCAGTTAAAAGACCTTTATATGGAAAAGGCGGTTTTCTCAGTCAAGCTAACACAAACAGAACAGCTAAATGCTGATGGAAACGATACTGCAGAATTTTACATTCAGACTAATCCGGGTGAGAGTGCTAAACCACTGGTTAAGATTGCCTCTGGTGGGGAACTGTCACGCATGATGTTAGCGATGAAGATGATTTTCTCTCGTGAGCAAGGTGTCACTTCAATTATTTTCGATGAGGTCGATACTGGGGTGTCGGGGCGTGTGGCACAAGCGATTGCTGAAAAGATTTCTGACATCGGTCGCCATTCACAAGTACTGACAATCACCCATTTGCCACAAGTGGCTGCTGTGGCTGATCATCATGATTTCATTGAAAAGAGTATTCATGATGGCCGGACTGAAACCACAGTCGTTAAACTTTCAGAAGATGCACGCGTTGACGAAATTGCGCGTATGCTTTCTGGGGATGAACTAACGGATGCCGCTCGTGAAAATGCACGAGACTTAATTGCACGTGAACATGCGCGTCGCAATCAATAGACTGAGTTGTCAAATCGGGGTAAACCGAGTACAATTATTAAATACTTAAGTTGAAAAGGGAGTAACAAAGCATGAAGCGTGGTGTTTTAATCGTATTATCTGGCCCATCTGGCGTTGGAAAAGGAACTGTTCGAAAAGCATTGTTTGAAGAACCAGACGTTGATTTTCAATATTCAATTTCAATGACCACTCGTCATCCACGTGATGGTGAAGTTGATGGTGAAGACTATTTTTTTGTTACTCGTGATGAATTTGAACGTAAGATTCAAGACGGTGAAATGTTGGAGTATGCTGAATACGTAGGTAATTACTATGGGACACCGAAGTCATTTATCGATGATTCATTAGCAGCTGGAAAAGACGTTTTGCTTGAGATAGAAGTGCAAGGTGCGTTGCAAGTTAAAGAAAAGATGCCAGAAGGTGCCTACATTTTCTTGACGCCACCAGATTTGCAAGCACTGAAAGATCGATTGATTATGCGTGGAACTGAGCAGCCAGAGGTTATCGAACGACGCGTTCATGCGGCAACAAAGGAAATTCAAATGATGGCTAATTATGATTATGCTGTTGTTAATGATGAAGTGCCTTTGGCGGTGCAACGCATTAAAGATATTATTAAAGTTGAACGACTACGGGTTAACCGCGTGTTGCCTGAATACAATGCAATGATTGAGGAGCTGGAAGAATCATGATTTTATATCCATCTGTTGATAAATTATTAGAACGTGTTGATTCACGTTACAAGTTGATTGCTTTGGGTGCTAAGCGTGCCCATGAATTGGAGCAAGGTGCTTTACCTACTTTGCCAGAATTTGAATCTGTAAAGCCAATTGGTAAGGCTTTTGAAGAAATCGAAGCTGGAAACGTAGTTATTGATCCAACTCCTGCAAAGTTAGACGACTAAAAAGCAAGCTGATTCTGTCAGCTTGCTTTTTTTTTTGCAAAAAGATTTAAACGTCATTAACAGAGGTAGGTTAAATGTTTTGAGATAGTAACTTTTAGTAGGCACCATGCAGTGTTCTAACGATAGTATGATATAATCTAATCAAAAGAAACGATAGAAATTTATGGATTTTTGAGGAGTACATTAATGACATTACTACAAGCACAAGCAGAGACAATTGAAGGACCAGTTGCGCAATTTGAAACAACTAAAGGTATTATCAAGTTCCGTCTATTTCCTGAACAAGCCCCCAAGACTGTTGAAAACTTTATGGGACTAATTGAGGATCATTACTATGACGGTACGATTTTCCACCGTGTTATTGCCGACTTTATGCTTCAAGGTGGTGACCCAAGTGGTACCGGAATGGGTGGGACTTCCATTTACGGTAAAAAGTTTAACGATGAGTTTTCAAGTGAGTTGTTTAACTTCCGTGGTGCGCTATCAATGGCCAATTCAGGGCCTAACACAAATGGCTCACAATTCTTTATTGTGCAAGCCACACGTGTACCCGCTAAGATGCTTCGTTCACTCAAGGGTGAAGATTCTGATGAAGTTATTGATTACTACGCTCAAAATGGTGGAACACCATGGTTAGATGGACATCACACAGTCTTCGGTCAAGTGATTGAGGGAATGGATGTTGTCGATGCCATTGCTAAGACAAAGGTTGACTACGCTGATAAGCCTAAAGAAAAAATTGAAATTATCAAGGCAACGATTGCCGACTAACTTTAAACAAACTCAGGGGGCCTCCCTGAATACATAAAAGTAACGATGGAGGAAATGATGCGATATCGAATTGGAGACATCGTTGAAGGAACAGTGACTGGCTTACAACCATATGGCGCTTTCGTTCAATTAGATCAAACTACGCAGGGACTTGTTCACATATCAGAATGCCGTTCAGCCTATATCAAACAAGTTCAAGATGAGTTGAAGGTTGGACAAAAGATTCAAGTCATGATTTTAGACATTGATGAATATGATCAAAAAATCTCTCTATCACAAAGAAGCATTCAGGATTTACAGGATATTAAAGACGCTGATTTTACTGAAAAGCATAATTTTGAATCAACTTACCATGTATACTGGACAAATCAACATCTTAATATTGGGTTTGAAACGATTAAAAAACATTTAAATCAATCACTACAAGAAGCTTTAGTGAAATTACGACAATAAAATGGGGAGATGAAGTAAAATGACATTAGTTGCAGGTACCATTATTTTTACACGTGCGGATCAATCTTTCTTTATGGTGAAAGATGAACAGCCAATTGCCAATTTTTATACGGTTAAAGCACATAAGCATGAAGAAGATACACCCTTGGGCTCATTGTTAGCGGGGATGAAAAACCAACTTGGTTTAAATCTTGATAATTTACGCTTGGATGAGTTAGCTGTTTGGCATCGCGCTCAACCTGATGGCTCAAAAGATTCGACATCTCTTTTTACTTTCGAAGTTGTCGATCCTGATAAGATTAATATGGAACGATTAGCCGCGGTTGGGATGGAATTTGTGAATGCAAAAGATGCCCTTAACCTAGTTACAAACGTAGATATGTCAGGCGTTATAAAAATGGATGAATAAATCTCAAGAAATATTCTGTTTTTTGTTGACAATCGGCGATAAAATCTGTAATATCTAAAAAGTTGTTGAGAACAACACAGCAGTTTGGTTGTTCAACTTAAAGAAAAAGTTGTTGACGACTTAACTAATAGTTGCTATAATATAAAAGTTGCGTCAGGGAGTTTTCTTGGCCACCAAGTAGATCATTGAAAACTGAATATCGTTTCGATATAAACAAATGTGTAGGGTCACCAAATTTATTTGGTGCAAACATTTGCGAAGTCAATTCGCTAGTAAATTCGTTTAACAATCTGTTAAACAACAAAAAGAAAAATTGAGTAATATCAAGCTTTTGAAACCTTTCTTCATTTATGAAGTAAGTACAAAATGAGAGTTTGATCCTGGCTCAGGATGAACGCTGGCGGCGTGCCTAATAC
>NZ_RHGY01000002.1 GCF_003862435.1 Weissella viridescens
TCCTTTAGTCGGCATTATCTTGCGAACTTAGTTCAGTGGTAGAACATCACCTTGCCATGGTGGGGGTCGCGGGTTCGAATCCCGTAGTTCGCTTACTGAAATAAAACGTTCCTTATTTTATAAGGGGCGTTTTTTTAATGGAAAATGGTATAATGAACGTAATTCAAATTTAAAATGTGAGGGTATACATGACACATACGAATACGCCAATTTGGGGTACACTTTTATTTATTTTATTCTTTGTACTTGCAACAGTGGCCCTACTTTGGTTATCTAATCGGAGATACAAACAAAAACGTAAAATGGGTAGTTTCATGTATGGTGTTATGGCCATCATTACTGCGCTATTTGCGCTCGCACATGTAGTGCAGTTAATTATACAGTAATTAGAAAAGAGGACACTAATGGACAATCGTGCAATCGGGTACATGGACTCAGGTGTTGGTGGCTTAACAGCAGTAAAACAAGCACTATACCAATTACCAAATGAGCAAGTTAAATATGTTGGGGATACGTTACGCATGCCCTATGGTCCAAGACGAACTGAAGAAGTCGCAAAGTTTGCGCTTCAAATTGGTCAATATCTGAATGAAACGGATGATGGCATTAAGTTACTTGTGATTGCATGTAATACAGCCACTGCTGCAGGTTTACCGTTGTTACAAGAGCATTTGCCAATCCCGGTTGTGGGGGTTATTCAACCAGGTGTTGAATCAGCACTTGATACAACAGAGAACAATGAAGTTGGGGTGATTGCAACCCAGGGTACAGTCGACTCAAACGCTTATTACAATGGATTAATGGCAGCAAATCCAGGAATGGATGTCTATCAAGTAGCAACGCCTGATTTAGTGACACTTGTGGAATCTAATTTAACCAATGAAGATGAAAAGCAAGCCCTTGTGAATGATCAACTAGCTGAATTAATCGATACAGATATTGATACATTGATTTTAGGGTGTACACATTTTCCACTGTTGAGTAAAGAAATTCAAAAGGCAATGGGCGACCAAGTAACCTTGGTGAACGCTGGAGCCGAGGCCATTAATTTAGTTGAGCAGATTTTAGATGATAATGATGCACGTCATGGTATTTATCCCATGGCCAATCACGAAGATGATCTTTACTTTACAACTGGAGATGTTGCACCTTTCCAAAATATTGCGGAAAGTTGGTTAGAAATTCCAGTGACAGTGAAACATTTAGAAGCTGATGACAATGGCTTAAGGTTATCAAAGGAGGGCTAAGCACTTGAAAAAATTAATTTTTGCGTCAAAAAATCCTGGTAAGATTAAGGAATTTCGAGCATTTTTAGCACCTAAAGGAATTGAAGTCTTATCACTACTTGATTTATCAGATGTACCGGAAATTATTGAGAATGGAACGACTTTCGAAGAAAATAGTCTAATAAAAGCACAGACCATCATGGATGCTTATCAATTACCAGTTGTGGCTGAAGATGCTGGACTTGTCGTTGAGGCATTAAATGGTGAGCCAGGCATCTACTCGGCACGATACGCGGGTGATCATGATGATGCAGCTAACAATGAAAAACTATTGAAGAACATGCAGAATGTCCCTGACGATGAACGCCAAGCAAAATTCGTAGCGGTGATTGTAGCATTGAAACCAAACGGTGCTAAGCTTGTGACTTCTGGAGAAGTTACCGGTGAAATTTTGCGTGAACCACAGGGAAATGATGGTTTTGGATATGATCCATTATTTTATTATCCTCCATATGATAAAACCTTAGCGGAGTTATCTGTGGCAGAAAAAAATGAGATTTCACATCGTGGGCAAGCACTAGATCGTTTTGCTGAAGACTTTAATGCATGGTGGGAGGAAGTCTAATGGATTATTTGATTGTTTCTGATGCGCATGGGGATCGTGGTATCCTCGAAAAATTAGTGGCGGATTATCGTGGACGAGTCCAGGCTATGTTTTACATTGGGGATTCCGAACTAAAACATGATGATGAACTGTTCGATAAACTTCTTCCAGTAGTTGGAAACATGGATCGAGATTCAATGTTTCCGGATGACCGGTTATACCAAGAGCAACAAGTTAAAATTTATATGGCTCATGGACATTTGTATCATACTGAACGTGATCTTACTCAGTTGGAAGCAGCAGCTAAAGCCCAAAATGCTGATATTGTTTTAACGGGACATACACATCAACTAGGGGCAGAAATGATTGATAATATTCTATACATTAATCCTGGTTCGATTGCTTTTCCACGTGGACAATATGCCTACTTGAAGGGGACGTATGCTATTCTTTCAGTGTTACCAGATCGGTTTGATGTGCAATTCTATACGCGTGACGAACAACCAGTCGATGGTTTGAAGGTGAGTTTCTCACGCTAAAAAAGTACCACAACCATTGTGGTATTTTTTTATTGAAGGCATGAGTGACGAAATAAGATGGGGCATCCGTGTGTTTTAACTAAAACACGGTACAAGCTAGGGGTATCTTTGGTACAATATAAAGAGTGAATTTGAGAAGCTCGGGAGATATTTGATCATGAATGAAAAAGAATGGGCTGTGAGATTACAACCGTATCAACAGACTGTGGATGAATTGAAAGTAAAGCTGCGTGGGATGCGGCCTGAATTTAATCTTGCAGGAATTCAGACGCCGGTTGAATTTGTAACTGGTCGTGTGAAAACAGTTGATGCGATTGAAGAAAAAATGGTTCGTCGTCACATTGAGGACGAACGTTTAGAAAAAGATATGGAAGATCTAGCTGGTGTTAGAATTATGACCCAGTTTACGGATGATATTTATAAAGTTGTTGATTTATTGCGCCAACGTAAGGATATGACGATCTTAGAAGAACGTGACTATGTGACAAATGCCAAGCCTTCAGGTTATCGGTCTTATCACATTGTGATTGAATACCCACTGCAATTAATTACCGGTGAACATAAAGTTCTGGCGGAAATTCAAATTCGGACGATGCAAATGAATGTATGGGCAACGATTGAACATGCAATTAATTATAAGTATAACGGTGTATACACTGAAGACATGGAGCAACAGCTAAAACATGCTGCTGATTTGTCAAACGAAATTGATGATATTTTCGAACATCTTCATTTAGAGACGAGCGAAACAGACAAAGCATAAGCGAGGCGTATCATGAAAATTGCCATTTATCATAATGATAATGACCATTCTGTTGAAGTTGTAAATGAGTTAAAGACAAAGATTTTGAATCAAAACGATGCTGAAATTGAGTTTGATAATGAACGACCGGATATTGTGATTTCAGTAGGTGGAGATGGGACCCTTTTGTCTGCCTTTCATGCGTATGAACAACAATTGGATCATGTTCGTTTTATTGGTGTGCACACGGGTCACTTAGGCTTTTATGCGGACTGGCAAGATTTCGAACTGGATGATCTTGTGAACAGTCTGGTACATGATTCTAAGGAAGCTGTTGAATATCCCATTGTGCAGGCCGATTTGTTTTTTACAGATCAAACCAAACGAACAATCTTAGCATTGAATGAAATTGTTATTAAGCGCTCATTTGGGACATTGTCGGCAATTGTTGATATTAATGGTGAATACTTTGAACGTTTTCGTGGCGATGGATTGTCAATTGCGACACCAAGTGGTTCAACCGCCTATAATAAGGCAGTTGGTGGTGCTGTGGTAAGTCCGAGTTTGGAAGCCATGCAACTGAATGAAATCGGCTCGATTAATAACCGAGTCTTTCGAACATTAGGGTCACCGGTTATTTTAGGCAAGTCTGATGTGGTTGCTTTTAGGGCGCCAGAGGCAGAGACCGATTCTGTCCAAGTCGCATACGATACGCTACATTTTGTATCAGAACAGATTGAAAAAATTGAATTTAAGATTGCACCAACTAAAATTAAGTTTGCAAAGTATCGCCATATGAACTTCTGGCAACGTATTCAAACAAGTTTTATTGGTCCGGAGGAGAAATAGTGGCATCATTTAGCTGGGTGAATCAAGAGGAAACCCCATTCAAAATTAAAACATTTTTAGCACAACAAGGGGTCTCACACCGGATGTTTTCAATCATTAAACGTGGTGGTGGATCAGTTGAAATTAATGGTCGCCAAGTACGAACGGTTGATGAGATTCAACCTGGTGAACAAGTAGTGATTTCATTGCCACCAGAGCAATCCAATGATGTTGTTGAAACATCACACTTACCATTAGATGTACTCTATGAAGATGAAAACTGGTTAATTGTGAATAAACCTGCTGGTGTAACGTCAGTACCAGGTAAAGCAGATCGGTCCAATACCATGGTAAATCGGGTAAAAGGGTATTTAGAGGATGAAGGTTCGCAAGATTTAGTACCGCACGTCGTTACTCGATTAGATCGATTTACCTCAGGTGTGGCATTATTGGCAAAGCACCGTTTTGCACATGGATTATTAGACAAACAATTGCAAACACACGCCGTGGACAAGCGTTATTTCGCAGTTGTTGACGGAGATTTACCTGATGACCATGGCATCATTGAGGGTCCAATTGGACGTGTTGATGGTGACTTTATTCGTCGGGAAGTTCGCGATGATGGGCGTGCCTCAACCACAGAGTATTGGGTTGAGCACCGCTTTGGTGATATGACCTTGGTACGTGTTCGACTTCATACTGGGCGCACGCATCAAATTCGGGTTCATTTCAGTCACATTGGGCATCCATTAGTTGGTGATGAAATTTATGGTGGTCCAATGGATCGAGGGATTGAGCGCCAAGCCTTGCACGCATATGCGCTTACATTTTATGATCCATTTGCTCAAATGGACCGAAAGACGACGTGCGCACTACCAGATGATATGGTCGAGTTATTGGATGGTTATCAAGTAAAAATATAAGGTAAAGGGGGTGTCTGTATGGCAAATGAAAATAATAACGCAGAAGAAGTTGTTGAAGATATGCGTGACGAAATCAGTGAACAAGCACAAGCCCTTGTGAATGATTTGGAACATGGTGACAAGAAAGCCTTCTTAGAAGGCTTTGACGATTTACACGGTTACGATCGTGGACAATTTTATCTGAACTTGCCATCGCAGTTACGCCAACAAGTCATCGACTGGTTATTGCCAAGTGAAATGGCGGAAGTCTTTGATGAAATGCCAGTTGATGATGATTCCAAACCAGTTAGCTTATTAAAAGAAATGTCACCGCAGTATGCCGCCCAAATGTTAGACCAAATGTATTCTGATAATTCTGTTGATATTTTGGAAGAATTAAATACACATGATCTACGAATGTACTTATCATTGATGCCTGAACAAGACGCTAGGTCTATTCGTGAGCTGTTGAATTATGATGACGAAACAGCTGGGTCATTGATGAGTCATGATTATATTGCTATTAGTGAGACAGATACAATTCCTGAAGCAATGCAGGCCGTGAAGGATGCAGCTAAAGAAGCCGAACAAATTACTTATATTTATGTCTTGAATGCTGAGGATAAATTAGTGGGGGTTGTCTCACTGCGTTCCTTGATGCTTGCCGATGATTCATTAGAATTGAAGGACATCATGGATACGAATCTTATCGCGGTTGGACCTGATGAAGACCAAGAAGATGTTGCGCATATTATGGCCGATTATAACTTCTCATCGCTACCAGTCGTTGAAGATGGGCATTTATTGGGAATTATCATGGTCGATGATATCGTTGATGTTATCGGCGATGAGGCAACCGAAGATTACTCACGTCTGGCCGGAGTTGATGTTGAAAGTGGGGATGATAATCCACTTAAAGCGGCCTTTAAACGGTTGCCATGGTTAATCGGTTTGATTTTCTTGGGAATGGGGACGGCATCAGTTATTGATGGATTTAATGGATTAGTCGCGACTGCCCCCATTTTAGCCGTTTTTATTTCTTTAATTACGGGTACGGCTGGAAATGCCGGAACGCAGTCACTTGCGGTCGCAGTGCGTAAACTTGCCTTTAAATCAACCACCAACGTGTGGAAGATGTTGTTAAATGAAATTTTAATTGGATTCATTATTGGGATTGTTGCTGGTTTGACCATTTTTACCGTTGTGACTGTTTGGAAGCACAATGTACTTTTGGGATTAGCAGTCGGATTAGCCATGGGTATTGCGATTCTGGTTGCCAACGTGGCTGGGGCTTTTATTCCACTCATTATGGATGCCATTCATGTTGATCCTGCTGTTGCGTCTGGTCCGTTCATTTCAACACTATCTGATTTAACATCAGTTTTGATTTATTTTAATATTGCTGGCTTATTTATCCATTTATTTGGTGCCATATAGCCAAGCAAAAAATTGGCTTAGCATTAAGCCTTTTTTATTTGGGAGAAAGAAATGCAAAAAAATAATATGACTCGGCTCCAGATAATGATTTTGGGAGTCCTGAGTGCTTTTGGTCCACTTGCCTTAGATTTATATTTACCTGGATTACCGGTACTACAACGTGAACTACATACGACAGCAGCGATGACGCAGTTGTCAATTACAGCAGCAATGTTCGGATTGGCGATTGGTCAGGTCGTGATTGGACCACTTTCAGACAAACTCGGCCGAAAAAAACCTTTAATCTATGGGATTACAGCGTTTACAATCGCATCATTTGGCATTGCAGTAAGTGATAATATTGGGATGATTATTGCATTACGTCTCATTCAAGGGCTGGGTGGTTCAACTGGAATTGTCCTATCGCTGGCGATGATTACGGATTCTTTTAATGGTATTCAGTTAACCCGTAATGTGGCGATTAATCAAACCATCAATGGCATCTTCCCAATTTTAGCGCCGGTCCTTGGGGGCGTCTTAATTGCACTTGCGGATTGGCGAAGTGCATTTTGGTTACTGGGTGCTTTAGGACTGGTGATTGTTATCCTCATCATTTTCAAGCTACCTGAAACTAACTTAGAGCGTCAAACGGGGTCATTCAGGGCAACTTTGGGTCGGTTTAAAAGTATTCTTGAAAATCGATATTTTATGGCAATGACCTTGATTCAAGGGTTTATGATGAGTGCCTTGTTTGCTTATATTGCTGGTTCTTCGTTTGTCCTACAAGATTTGTATGGTTTGTCAGTTCCTGCCTTTTCAGGGGTGTACGCGTTGAATGGATTTGGCATTCTGTTGGGAGCGAGTCTTTCTGGAAAGCTAGCTGAGAAATACTCAGCTTGGCGTATCTTGAAATGGTTTATGTTGTTTTCAATGTTTGGTGGGCTGCTACTTGTCATGACGCTATTCTTACCAAAGTCAATTTGGCTAACCATTCTGGCATTCTTCCTGATTGTGGCACCAGTCGGTGGGATTAATAGTATGACGACGGCATTAGCTATGGCCCGTGAACACCAAGATGCTGGAACTGCATCGGGAATTCTCGGATTAACCCGTTTTGCGATGGGCGGCATTATGTCACCCTTAGTTGGACTTGGCGGTACAAGCACAATGGTACCGTTAGTTCTCGTCATTGTTGTGGTTCAATTATTAGGAGCCGGAATCTACGGGTTAATGCAGCGTAAGCAGACAGCGTAAATTGTTGCAATCGAATAGCTTTAATGCTATGATTAACTTTGTTGATTAATAAACTCTTAGCTGAGTGGCCAGGGCGAAATGCCCCGGCCGCTCATTTTTTTGGAATTTATTTTAAAAATATGAAACCTTAAACTGAAGGGAGGTTTAAAAATGCCAGAAGTGATTGATAAGGTAGCAGCAGTGCTAACTGATGCTTTGACTGAACAAGGGTTTGACCTGTGGGATGTCCGGTACGAGAAACAAGATGCTGATATGGTTTTGCGTGTCTTAGTCGATCGGCTAGACGGTGACATTAACATGGATGATTTAGTGATGTTAACTGAATTAATTAGTGATCGTGTTGACGAAATCCAACCGGATCCATTCCCAGAGGCCTACCTCTTGGATGTTTCATCACCCGGTGCTGAACGCGACTTAAAGCGTCCACGTGATTTTGATTGGGCCGTGAATAAGACGGTTGAACTAGAATTGAAAACACCAGTGGATGGTGAAATGACCCTAACTGGGACGCTTGTTTCAGCGACAGATGATGAAATTACGCTTGAAGTTGTTGGAAAAAAGGGTAAGCGGACACAAGTAACGTTGCCTATGGACCAAATCAAGCGCGCCCATTTGTCAATTGATCAAGATCGTATTTTAATGACGGATGATGATTTTGCTTGGGCCACTGAAAAGTTGGTACAAGTTTCAACATACCGGAAAATTGATGGTCAAAAAGATTTTGTAGGTGAGTTAACTGAAGTAACCCCAGAAGTATTGGTACTTGCTGATGAAGATGGTCAGACAATTGAAATCCCAAGAGATGTGGTAGCTAAAGCGCGCCATACAAATACGTTCTAGATAAGTGGAGAAAGAAAAATGAGTAAGGAATTGGTGACAGCTCTTAATGCCCTTGAAGAAGAAAAGAACATTAAGGCTGATGTATTAGTAGAAGCCATTGAAGAAGCCTTGAAAAAGGCATATGAAAAGAATTATGACGATGCAGATAATGTTGAAGTAACTTTTGATCAAAAAAAGGGAAACATCAAGGTTTATTCTGTTAAGACCGTGGTTGAAGATGTTGAAGACGCCAATAAAGAAGTCAGCCTATCTGATGCCTTGAATAAAAATAAGGCTTATGAACTTGGTGATGAAATTAAGTTTGAAGTAACACCTTCAGACTTTGGTCGTTTGGCAGCTCAAACGGCTAAGCAAATTATCATGCAAAAGGTTCGCGAAGCTGAACGTGGTAACATCTATGATAACTTCATCACATACAAGGATGAAATTATCACTGGTGAAGTTGAACGTGAAGATTCACGTTTCCTTTATGTGATTTTACCTGGTCAACAAGAAGCGGCCATGAAGCCTGAAGATCAAATGCCAAACGAAAAGTACCAAATGGGTGACCGTATTAAGGTCCTTGTTTCTGATGTTAAGAATGAATCTAAGGGACCACAGGTCTTTGTTTCACGGACACACCCAGATTTGGTTAAGCGCTTGTTCGAATCAGAAGTGCCTGAAGTTTATGATGGTACTGTTGAAATCAAGTCAATCGCGCGTGAAGCCGGAGATCGTTCTAAGATTGCCGTTTACTCACATAATGAAAACCTAGATGCTGTTGGAACAATGGTTGGTCAACGTGGTGCGCGTGTGCAAGCAATCGTGAATGAACTTTCAGGTGAAAACATGGACATCGTTGAATGGACTGAAGATCCAGTCGAATTCATCAAGAATGCCTTGAACCCTGCTGAAGTGGTTGACGTGATTTTCGATCCTGAAAATGAACGTGCCGTAACGGTTTTGGTACCCGATTATCAATTGTCATTAGCCATTGGTAAGCGTGGTCAAAACGCACGTTTGGCAGCACGCTTGACGAACTTTAAGATTGATATCAAGCCTGAAAGCGAACGTGATGCTGTGATGGCTGAATTAGAAAACCCAGCGCCAGCGGTTGAAGAAGTCGTTGATACTTTTGAAGAAGAGTAAGTTGGTAGCCTAAGGAGGAACATGCAATGCGGCAACGTAAAATTCCAATGCGAAAAGATATCGTAACCGGTGAGATGGTGCCAAAGCCTGACCTTGTTCGAATTGTGAAAACACCCGAAGGTGAAGTTGAGCTTGATCCGACGAGCCGAGCAAACGGGCGTGGGGCATACGTCAAATTAGATGTTGACGTTGCCCAACAGGCCAAAAAGAAGCGGACATTTGATCGTGCATTTGGGGTTAAATTACCAGATGATTTTTACGATGAATTGATTGCATATGTTGACCACCAAGCAGCTCGACGGGAGCTATTTGGCGATGAATAACGACCAAAAAATATTGAATTTATTAGGATTAGCACGTCGAGCTGGAAAACTTGAAGCGGGTGAAGATATGGCCTTAAAGGCAATTCGGAACGGTAAAGCTTCCCTGGTTTTTTTTGCCAGTGACGGTGGTCCTAGTACATTAAAAAAGTTTACAGACAAAACGACGAGTTATGATGTACCTATGTGTACACGTTTTTCAAAGGCACAATTAGCTGATGCAACGGGGATGCCCCGAACAGTGTTAGCCGTAGCCAATCGTGGTTTTGCAAAGAAAATGCGACAATACTTAGAACAATAGGAGGATGGCACATGACCAAGCGAATTTATGAGTTGGCAAAGGAACTGAATGTTTCATCAAAGGACTTAGTATCAGAAGCTGAATCAGCTGGATTTGATGTTAAGAACCATATGTCAACAATTAATGACAATCAAGAAAAAGATTTGAAGCAACGTGTTCAAAAGAGCCAATCAAATCAAAAATCTGCCAAGACAGACGCTAAGCCAGCTGCAAAGGCCCAAGCACAAGCCAAGCCAGCAGCAACGAAGAAGTCTGAACCTAAGCAAAACAATGGTGGACAACGTCAAGAGACGAAGAAGCCAGCAACAAATAACAACCAAAACCATGCTAATAACGGTGGACAACGTACGCAAAACAACAATAGCCAACGTCCACAAGGTGGACAAGGTCAAAATCGTGGCGGACAAGGTCAAAACCGTGGTGGACAAGGTCAAAACCGTAATGGTGGTTGGAATAACAACAACCGTGGTGGTAAGAAGGGTAAGCGCGGTCAAAACCGTAATAACCAACGTAACAACGAACCACGTCCAGCAGCACCACAACGTAAGGAACAACCATTACCAGAAGTATTGAACTATACGGTAGGAATGAACGTTCAAGATATTGCAAAGTTGATTCACCGTGATGCAACTGAAATTATTAAGAAGTTGTTCATGCTTGGCGTAATGGTTAACCAAAACCAAAGCTTGGATGGGGATACCATCGAATTGCTTGCAACTGATTACGGCATTGAAGCTAAGGAAAAGATCGAAGTTGACCATTCTGATATCGATAAAATCTTCGAAGAAGAAGCCAATAACGATGAAAACCTTCAACCACGTGCACCAGTCGTAACCATCATGGGTCACGTTGACCACGGTAAGACGACATTGTTGGATTACCTACGTAACACTCACGTGACTGATGGTGAAGCTGGTGGTATCACACAACACATCGGTGCTTACCAAGTGAAGACTGAAGATGATCGTGAAATCACGTTCTTGGATACACCTGGACACGCGGCCTTTACTGAAATGCGTGCTCGTGGTGCCAACGTGACTGACATTACCATCTTAGTGGTTGCCGCTGATGATGGTGTTATGCCACAAACTGTTGAAGCTATTCACCACGCCAAGGCTGCTGGAACACCAATTATCGTTGCTGTGAATAAGATTGATAAGCCAGGCGCAAATCCTGATAACGTTATCAACCAATTGATGCAATACGAATTGATTCCAGAAGAATTTGGTGGGGATACCATCTTCGTGAAGATTTCTGCCAAGTATGGTGAAAATATTGACGAATTGCTTGATATGGTTCTTTTGACAGCTGATGTCATGGACTTGAAGGCAAATCCTGACCAACGCGCGGCTGGTTCAGTTGTTGAAGCTCGTTTGGATAAGGGTCGTGGACCGGTTGCCACTGTGCTTGTTCAACAAGGAACCATGCACATTGGTGATCCAATCGTTGTGGGTAACACATACGGTCGTGTACGTACTATGACAAACGATCGTGGTCGTCGTATCAAGGCTGCGATTCCTTCAACACCAGTTGAAATTACTGGTTTGAACGAAGTACCAGCTGCTGGTGACCGTTTCGTGGTCTTCGAAGATGAAAAGACGGCGCGTGCTGCTGGTGAGGAACGTTCAAAGCGTGCTTTGCTTGAAGACCGTAACCGTAACAATGTTGTTTCAGTTAACGACTTGTTCAACAAGATGGCTGAAGAAAACATGAAGTCTGTACCAGTTATTATTAAGGCTGACGTACAAGGTTCTGTGGAAGCATTGGCAAGTTCACTTCAAAAGATTGATGTTGACGGCGTTAAGGTTGATATCATTCACACAGCCGTTGGTGCGATTAACGAATCCGACGTAACGCTTGCTGAAGCTTCTGGTGCGATTATCATTGGATTCAATGTGCGTCCAACTCCACAAGCTAAGGCGCAAGCCGATGCAGCGGATGTTGATATTCGTCTACATAACGTTATCTATAACGTTATCGATGAAATCGAAGCAGCCATGAAGGGACAACTTGATCCTGAATACAAGGAAGAAATCGTCGGAACTGCTGACGTTCGTGAATTGTTCAAGGTTTCTAAGGTTGGAACTATCGTTGGTGGTATGGTAACTTCTGGTAAGATTACCAGTGATTCATCCGTTCGTTTGATTCGTGACGGCATCGTGATCTTTGAAGGTAAGCTTAACTCACTTCGTCGATACAAGGATGATGTTAAGGAAGTTAAGAATGGTTACGACTTCGGTTTGACGATTGAAAACTACAATGACGAAAAGATTGGTGACGTAATTGAAGCCTATGAAATGGTTGAAATTAAGCGTTAATCTAACCGAAAACAAGCATAGAGGAGGTCAATGATGGGACAACAAAATTTCCGAGTTGGTCGCTTAGAACAAGAGATTCAACGCGAAGTTAACGACATTTTGTTAAAGCGCGTCCGTGATCCTCGTGTTCAAGGTGTGACTGTAACAGGTGTTGAGGTGACTGGTGATTTGCAACAGGCCACAATCTACTACAGCTTATTATCAGATTTAGCGTCTGTTAATAAAAAGGCTGCAGAAGGTTTGGATGCTGCAACTGGGCTCATTCGTAAAGAGTTAGGTAGTCGCTTAACGATTTACAAAACACCCGAATTAATTTTCAAAAAAGATGATTCAATTCAATATGGTAACCATATTGATGAGTTGATTCGTCAACTTGATCAACAAGATTAAACCCAAAAGGTTCGGTTAACGCCGAACCTTTTTTGTATGCGCTCATAAATTTTGATACAATTAAAGGAACTATAAAAACGTTTAAAAAAGGGAATATAACATGCAATTACGTCCATTAGAAAAGAGAGATTTACCGTACATTTATAAACAAGAAAATGCACGTCGGGTTATGGCCCTTTGGTTTGAAGAACCCTATACCTCATTTGATGAATTAGAAATTCTATATGATAAGCACGTTTTGGATCAAGCGGAACGTCGGTTTGTGATTGACGTCAATGATGAATTTGCTGGTGTTGTCGAATTGGTGTACATTGATAATTTACATCGTAATACCGAAATTCAGATTATTGTTGAAGAAAAGTTTCAAGGACAAGGACTCGCTCAAGAAGCAATGCGAGCTGGTTTAGAATATGCTTTTAACGTGATTAATATGCATAAGGTTTACTTGTATGTTGACGTTGAAAATACAGCTGCTGTTCATATTTACCAAAAGATTGGGTTTGAAATGGAAGGCACGCTTAAAGAACAATTTTATGCGAATGGACGATACCATGATAGTTATATGATGGGAATGGTCTGGAGTAGCTTTAAAGCGATTGAAGCACAAGAAAAAAATAAAGGTTGAGGTACGCATGATGGAAGGGATTCTCCCAATCTATAAAGAAACTGGCATGACGTCCCACGATGTCGTCTTTAAGTTAAGAAAAATTCTGCAGACCAAAAAGGTCGGCCATGCTGGAACGCTTGATCCAAATGTCGATGGTGTTCTACCAGTTGCTATTGGTAAAGCGACGAAGAGCATTGAATTTTTGCAGGATGCTGGGAAAGTCTATACTGGAACGATTACCTTGGGATTCTCAACAACAACAGAAGATCTTGATGGCGAAATTGTTGATGAAGTAACGCATTTAGAACCATTGACAGTTACGGAAATTGATACAGGGCTAGCTAATCTTGAAGGTGATATTATTCAAATTCCACCGATGTTTTCAGCTGTAAAAGTAAATGGACGACGATTATATGAATATGCACGAGCCGGGGAAACGGTTGAGCGACCAAAACGTGATGCAACCATCTATGAATTTAAGCGAACCAGTTTACCGGTTTTTGATACAGCAACGCAAACACAAACCTTTGCTTTTAAGGCAGTTGTATCAAAGGGAACGTATATTCGGACCTTAGCAGTTGATCTTGGTAAACAGTTCAACTTACCTTCTGTGATGAGCCAACTGACACGTCAATCAGCAGGTGGCTTTACTTTGGCTGAAAGTCATTCTTTGGCAGAAGTAGCAGCTGAAATGGAAGCCGTTGGACAAATCGATGACTGGCTTTTGCCAATTGATCGGGCGGTTGCCCAGTACCCCAGTGTGGCACTCCCAGATGACATCTGGTCTTTCGTTAAAAATGGAGTTGGCTTACCAGTAGAGGCATATCCAAAGACGTCAGAAAGAATTGTGATTACACACAACGATGAAGTGAAATCAGTATTTGAATGGTCTGATCGGAAACAACAATATCGACCATATCGAACATTTAAAAATGAGTAAGCATAGAAGCAAGGATGGTTAAGCGCATGGAAGTATATCAGTTACATCATCCATTTGATGAAGCAGCAGTTGATCAGACACCCAAGGTATTGGCAATGGGATTTTTTGATGGCATGCATTTGGGGCATCAAGCCGTGCTTAAACAGGCACGTGATATTGCACATGACTTAGGATTGCCATTGGCAGTGCTGACGTATGATCAACATGCTTCAGTCGTATTTGAAGCACATGAACAGCCTTTACGCTACCTCACACCGTTAAAGCGTAAACTTGAATTATTAGCCGAGCTTGGTGTCGATCAAACGTATGTGGTTAACTTTACTGCCGCGTTTGCGGCGCAAATGCCCCAAACTTTTGTGGACCACTATATTGTAGGCTTAGGTGCACAGGTGGCCGTAGCCGGTTTTGATCATACCTATGGTGCTGATGCCAATTCGGCAGATATGGCACACTTAACTGAATATGCGCAAGGGCGTTTTGAGGTGTGTGAAGTGGCTAAAATTGAACATTTGGGTCAGGAGAGTGCCTCAAGTTATTTGCGCACATTGGTAGATGAAGGTGATGTGGATACGTTACAAACGTATTTGGCAATGCCTTACCAAACAAGTGGGGTCGTAGTTCATGGTGAAGCACGTGGACGCCAAATGGGGTACCCGACGGCAAACGTCGAAACGCCCAATGACGAACGGTTACCAGGTGTTGGCGTATATGCTGTTTCATTAAAGATTGGCGATACCTGGTACCCGGGAATGGCATCAATTGGATATAATGTCACTTTCGGTGAAAATAGGCCCAAAACGGTCGAAATTAATTTGTTTGATTTTGCCCAAAATATCTATGGTGAGGCAGTGCAGGTGCAATGGCATCACTATGTTCGTGGTGAGGTTAAATTTTCAGGAATGGACACGTTAAAAGCACAACTTGCTCATGACGAAGCGACAATTCGCGATTATTTTAAAGTAAAAGAGAGTAATGAGGCAGGAATAAATGGCATTTGATGGATTATTTACCCATGCAATGACGAAAGAATTAAATGATACATTGGCTGGTGGCCGCATTATGAAGATCCACCAACCATATCCAAACGAAGTTTTTTTGGTGGTTCGCAATAACCGTAAAAATTACCCCGTTTTATTGAGTGCACACCCTATGTTTGCGCGCGCACAAATCTCACAAATTAAGTATAAGAACCCCCAAACGGCACCTAACTTCGCGATGATGTTACGTAAGCATTTGGAAGGTGCACAACTTTTACGCATTGAGCAAGTCGAAAATGATCGTATTATGCGTTTCGTGATTTCAGGACGCAATGAACTTGGGGATGAAGACCGCACGGTTTTGATTCTTGAAATGATGGGACGTCATTCAAATCTATTTTTAGTTGATGAGGCGAGTCAAAAAATTATCGATCTGATTAAGCACGTACCTGCAGATCAAAATCGTGTCCGCACACTTATGCCCGGTGGGACGTATGTACAACCGCCAAAGCAAGATGTATTGAACCCATACCAAAGTTTGGATGGGTTAGCGAACTTGATTTTAGATTATCGTGACCAAACTGAATTGGCTAAGCAAATCCAAAGCCATTTTCAAGGTTTTGCACGTGATTCAGCAAACGAATTAGCAGCAGTGGTTCAGAATGATGGGGATGCCATGGCGCATGCGCAAAACTGGTTGGACCATTTTAATCAACCGGAACCAACCTTGGTCGATACAGAAAAAGGGCTCCAGTATGTGCCATTCCCATGGCAGACTGTGACAGGCGAGACGACGGAATTCCCAACGCTAAGCGCTGTATTAGATGCTTATTATGAAGGTAAATCAGAACGTGACCGTGTTCAACAACAAGCTGGTTTAGTGCTACGGGTCATCCATAACGAGCTCAAAAAGAACAAAACAAAAATTAAGAAGCAACGGGCTGAGTTAGCTCAAGCGGATCATGCAGATGAGTATAAGGTTAAGGGTGAACTACTCACGACTTATATGCACCAGATTGAGCGCGGCATGACTGAAATTGAGTTGCCAAATTATTATGATGATAATAAGCCGATGAAGATTCAGCTATCAAATCAACTAAGTCCATCACAAAATGCGCAGCGCTATTTCACTCGTTATAATAAGCTTAAAGCATCAGTGAAATATCTGAATGAACAGATTGCTTTGGCACAAAAAGAAGTCGATTACTTTGAGAATTTGCAAGCGCAAGTTGACATTGCGAGCCCCAAGGATATTGAGGAAATTCGCCAAGAGCTGATTCAAGAAGGCTATTTACGTGTTCAAAGTAAAAAGAAGCAAAAGACACCGGTTAGTCAACCAGAGGTGTTTTATGCGACTGATGGAACAGAAATTGAAGTGGGTAAAAATAACTTACAGAATGAGCGTCTTTCAATGAAGACTGCCAATAAGTCTGATATCTGGATGCACACTAAGGATATCCCAGGGTCCCACGTCATTATTCATGATCCAAATCCAAGCGAGCAAACGTTAGAAGAAGGGGCCCAATTGGCGGCGTACTTCTCTAAGGCTCGCGATTCAGCAAACGTACCAGTCGATTATTTACCAGTACGTCGATTGCGAAAACCAAATGGTTCAAAGCCAGGTTTCGTCATTTTTGAAGGTCAAACAACGATGACAGTGACGCCATCGTACACAACTGTTCAAAAATTACGTCAAAAGCCAAAAGCCTAAAAAAACACGTCGTTCTTGTGAGCGGCGTTTTTTATTTATTAAAAAATAATTAGGAAAAGCACTTAGCAGGCATGGATGACAGCGGATATGGTACGCTTGTTGTGATAAATAATGATTGATAAAAATGGGATGAATTTGAAACTAGAGATGGGAGTTGGGGTATGAAAACGATTTTGAATGCATTGCAAGATGCAAATAAAACCTATCAGGCAGAACTATTGCAACTAGCGAAAACAAATCAGGTGACACTGGCCGAATGGCATTTATTGGATGCGCTGGCTCAGGGGTGGGATACGCAAGATAAGTTAGCTCAGGCGATGAAACTTGATCACTCAACCCTCTCACGTCAACTGAAGGCGTTGGGGAATAAAGGTCTTGTTGAGAGTGAAGCGATTAGTCGAGATAACCGCCAATTGAAATACACACTTTCAGAAAATGGGACAACAGTTTTAGCGACGCTGACAGATCAGGCTCAAGCATATAGTAAACAGATCTTTTCAGTTTGGTCTGAAGATGAACAACAAATGATGAAAATTTTATTGAATCGATTAGAAAATTCTTTAGCTAAAAATGAAATTGCCTAAAGCAACCAGAATCTGGTTGTTTTTTTTGTGATAAAACCATGAGGACGCGGTTTATGTGATATTTTACTATATATTTATAAGCCAAAATTATGATAGAATATGGGAAGTTTTTAGAAAAGACAAAAAAAGGAGGTGGAGTATGACGGTCGCCATTGTAACAGATTCCACTGCTTATCTGACAGAAGATGAAAGCTCGAAATTAAATATTGAAGTGGTGCCAATTCCGGTCATCATTGATGGCACGATGTATCAAGAAGGCGTTGATTTGAAACGAGAGTCGTTTTATGAACGCTTAGCTCAGGCGGAAAACTTTCCAACGACATCACAACCTGCCGTGGGGGACTGGTTGACCTTGTTTGAACGACTAAAGCAGGAGGGCTATGATGAAGCATTGGTCATCAATCTTTCATCCACAATCTCCGGAGCCGGACAAACTGTAGCAGGCTTAGCGTCAGAAATTCCCGATTTTAAGGTCCATGCCTACGATTCTAAGCTAACGGTTAGGATAATGGGTCAACTTGTACTTAAAGCGGCTGAGATGGCTCAACAGGGAGCTAGTGTGGCTGAAATTACGGAAACTTTAGACGCCCTACGTGAAACGATTGATGAATATTTTGTTGTTGATGATTTACAGAATTTATCACGTGGTGGTCGGCTATCAAATGCCTCAGCCTTAGTTGGAACCATGCTAAAGGTTAAACCGATTTTAACGTTTGACCCAAACACAAACTATATCGTTCCTTTTGAAAAAGTTCGTTCCATGAAAAAAGCATTGGCGCGAACAGAACAATTATTTGAGGCTGCCATTACTGACGTTGATTATCCGATTCATGCCATTGTGATTTATTCTAATAATGAAACGCAAGCTGAAAAATGGATGGCAGAATTACAAGCACGTTTTCCAGAAGTGCATTTTGAATTATCTTATTTTGGTCCAGTCATTGGGACCCATCTAGGTGCTGGGTCATTAGCCTTAGGGTGGATGCGTGATCCAAATTCTATATAATTCCGTACCTATTTTTAAAAATTGTGCCATAATAGAGGTGTAGTTTTTTTAAAAGTGAGGAAAAAGAGATGTCAAATGTAAAAATTGTAACAGATTCTTCAGCGATTTTAAGTGATGAAGAAGTTGAAACCTATAATGTGACAGTCATTCCAATGAGTTTGACGATTGATGGGACGCTTTACCAAGATGGAGTCACAATTGGTCGAAATGAGTTTCTTGATAAGATGAAAGTGGCCAAGGAATTACCAACTACTTCACAACCACCAATCGGTGAATTTACGAAAGTGTATGAAAATTTAGTTGCAGATGGGGCGAGTGTCATTTCTGTCCACATGTCAGGTGGTCTATCAGGAACAGTTAATGCGGCCAAGCAGGCAGCTGAATTGGTTGATGGTGACATAACGGTTGTGGATTCAACCTTTATTGATCGTGCTGAAGCCTTCCAAGTACTTACGGCAGCCGAACTAGCGCAACAGGGTGCGACGGTTCCTGAAATTCTTGAACAAGTCGTATTAACGCGCGAGAAATCAGTGTCGCATATTTTTGTCGCTGAAATGGATAATCTGGTTAAGGGTGGACGAATTTCAAAAACAGCCGGTGCAGTTGCTAGCTTATTGAATATTCATGCTGGGTTGCATCTGGCAGACGGTGGTTTTGCAATTGATGTTAAGGCGCGTGGTGCCAAAGCAATTAAAAAATACATGCACAAAATTATTGACGATATGCAAGCCTTACCAGTGGGAATGCGACGAATTGATGTATCCCATGCGGGGGTACCGGAAAAAGCTAATGAATTAACAGAGGCGCTCCAAACAGCATTTCCAGATGTAACGGTGCATACCTTTGAAACATCACCTAATTCTGCAACTCATGCCGGAGCGGGTGCGTTAGCGATTGCCTACGAGACAAAATAAGGTTGTAAGCAACGTCATTCAGGAAAGCTTTCAATTGCCAGAGTTCGTTTGAATATGGCATAATAAAAGAAAATAATGCAGACTGCGAGGAAAGATATGGCTCAGGTTAAAATTGTGACTGATTCAACGGCATTGATTAGCCCAGAAGAAGTTGAAAAATTTGGAATTACGGTGATTCCATTAAGCGTAATGATTGATGGAACCGTTTATCAAGATGGTGTAACAATCGGACGTAATGAATTCGTTGAAAAGATGGCTGAAGCAAAGAACTTACCAAGTACCTCACAGCCACCGCTAGGCGTATTCACAGAGGCCTATGAACGTTTAGCTAAAGATGGTTCACAAATCATTTCAATTCATTTGAGTAAAGGTTTGTCAGGAACAGTTGATGCTGCACGTCAAGCGGCGATGTTGGTGAATGCTGATATTACAGTTTTGGATTCTGATTTCATTGATCGAGCTGAAGGTTTCCAAGCTCTAGCCGCAGCTGAATTAGCACAAACTGGTGCCTCAAAGGATGAAGTTTTGGCTAAAATCCAAGAAGTACATGATAAGACTCAACTGTACTTAACGGTGGCGGAATTAGATAACTTGGTTAAGGGTGGTCGTCTATCAAAAACAGCTGGATTTGTTGCTGGTTTGATGAATATCCAAGTTGGGGCCCATGTCGTTAAGGGTGATATTGAAGTCGAAGTTAAGGGTCGTGGTGCCAAAGCGATTAAGAAGTATATTAATGGCATTATCGAACAAATGAAGGCCGAACCAACGGGAATTAAGTATATTAATTTTGCTCATGTTGGTATTCAAGAAAAAATTGAAGAATTAGCCAAAGAAGTACAAGAAATTTTCCCAGATGCTGGGATTCAAGTCTTTGAAACTTCACCAACTGTGGCAACACATGCCGGTCCAGGTGCATTAGGTATTAGTTACGAAGTTAATTAAGCATATACCAAGCAATTAACATCCAGTTAATTGCTTTTTTTGTGCTAAAATTAGTTAACTAAAAAAATAAAAGCGAGGGACATTATGCGACGTCCATTTTTTTCATGGTTGATGACGCAACGTAACCCTGTTGCGGCGAATGAGGTTCAGACATTTGCAAATGGGGCTTTTTACGATCAACAGTTCCCAAAGCAAAGTAGTGATTTTGATGAAATTTCACGCTATTTGGAAGAGAATGCAAATTATTTGCATACTGTCACAACATTTGATGAAGCCTGGTCACAATATTTGGCTTCTGAAACGTAATTGAAAGGAGTGCTCAATGGCACAAATTATACAATGGTATCCCGGACATATGGCGAAGGCCTTCCGGTTGATGCGCGAAAATATGAAGCATGTGGACATCGTGTTTGAACTAGTGGATGCACGTATCCCAGCTTCTTCTCGTAATCCGGAACTGGATGAAGTGCTTGGACAAAAGCCACGTTTGTTAGTCCTAACGAAAACTGATTTGGCTGACCCAGCCCGGACTAAAGAATGGGTCCAATATTTTAAGGACCAAGGTTTGGCCGTGGTTGCGTTGGATACTCGTGGACATAAGACACCGCAAATTATGACAAAAGCAGCCCGTGAAGTTTTAGCGGATAAATGGGCCAACCTGGCTGAAAAAGGGGTCAAAGATAAGGCCATTCGTGCCCTTGTTGCTGGAATTCCAAACGTTGGTAAGTCAACCCTTTTGAATCACCTCGTGACTAAAAATGTTGCCATTACCGGTGATCGTCCTGGTGTTACAAAGAAACTACAGTGGTTAAAGACGCCGACTAACTTGGAACTGCTAGATACACCAGGGGTCCTTTGGCCAAAGTTTGAAGATAAGCGCGTTGGTGAACATTTAGCCATGACGGGGGCCATCAAGGATCAATTAATCAATAATGATGATGTGGCCTTAGGCATGATTAAATTCATGCGTGATTATAACCCTAAAGCAATTACCGAACGCTATCACTTGCCCGAAGATAGTTTTGACACCATGAGCGATGTTGATATTTTGCTCTTAATTACGCAAAAATTAGGCTTTAAGGATGATTACGATCGTGCTGCTGAACGGATGCTAATTGATTTACGTCGTGGCAAGTTGGGGCAATATACCTTAGAAGTTCCGGCTGATCACATTGGAGAGGTTGTTGATGACTGAGCCTAAGTCCACGATTGCCCAGATTAAAGCAGCTCTGCAAGATCACCCAAGTTCTGCAGAGCTTAAAAGCTGGCGTCAAGATGAGCGGGCAGGGGTTCAAAAATTAATGACGCAATATGATAAGCAACAAGCTAAAGTTGACCAAATGCGTGAGGCATTTCAGCAACGGCTTAGTTTTGAACAAAGCGCATGGGAACAAGGACAACGCATCGCGGGGGTCGACGAAGTTGGTCGAGGACCACTAGCGGGACCTGTCGTTGCAGCCGCTGTCGTGATTGATGAGTCATTTGATTTATTAGCCGTGCATGATTCCAAGCAACTTTCAGAAAAAAAGCGGTTAGCCCTAGACGCCCAAATTAAGGCAGAAGTTGTTGATTATGCTTTTGGCGTAGTCGATGCCCAAACCATTGATGAAGTCAATATATACGAAGCCAGTCGAATTGCTATGAAACAAGCGATTGAACAATTGACTGTCCCAATTGATGGGTTAGTGATTGATGCCATGACGGTTGATTTACCATTACCTCAGGAAAAATTGATTAAAGGGGATGACCGTAGTATCAGCATTGGAGCTGCCTCAATTCTCGCAAAAAATTATCGTGATCAATTGATGGCGCAATATGACGAAACTTATCCTGGTTATGGCTTTGCGCACAATGCTGGCTATGGGACGAAAGCGCATTTAGATGGTCTTAAAGCGCAAGGTGCATCGCCAATTCATCGCAAAACGTTCGCTCCAGTTAAAAATTATGTATAAAATACGTTGCATGGCGTCTCTTTTTTTAAATAAAGGGGGGACAAACATGCAACGTATTTTTTTGTTGTGGTTAATGTTATTGCCAATTACGGTGAAACAACGTTCGCATATTTGGGCGTGGGCCCAAGCCAGACAAGCGTATCGGTGCAACTTAGCATGGATGGAAGATTGTGGGTTTTCTGATACCCAACAACAAAAATTAAAGCATTGGTATACGCAGACATCATGGTCAACATTGTTGGGGCATTTGCAAAATGTTCCAACGCTTACCATCCTTGATGATGCTTATCCATTTTGTTTAAAAATGATTGCGCAACCACCACTGGTATTGTTCTATGCGGGAGATTTATCCTTATTGAAACGTAAAACAGTGGCAATTGTGGGGAGTCGACAAATACAAGCCAATACACTCGCCGTGCTGAAGACGTGGGTGCCAGAACTTGTCCGACAAGGGTATACCGTCATTTCCGGAAATGCAGCTGGAGTCGATAGTGTGGTACATCGGTTAGTTTTAGGCCAGCGTGGTCAAACTATTGCAGTAATTGGCACTGGACTAGATTATTGTTATCCCAAAACAAACAGTGCCTTACAAAAATACATTAGTGAAGTGGGATTGGTATTGTCCGAATATTTACCTTGGTTTGGGCCAAAACAATGGCACTTTCCAGAGCGTAACCGGATTATTGTTGGTTTAACTCAAGATGTGTTCATCTGCCAAGCTGCCCAGAAGTCAGGCACAATGGTGACAGCAGAAATCGCTTTAGATGAAAACCGTAACCTCTGGGTATTACCAGGTAATGTACTTGATCCAGCCTATGCGGGCAGTTTCGATTTAATTCGTGAGGGGGCGCAAATCCTTATCGATGTCACCGATTTTACACAGGGAAACGATAATATGTAGCTAAAATTGAACGACTTTTTAGTCAAAATGGACCATTGTAAAACGTTGCACTACGTTAAATCTTTCGGTTGTACCTTTGCAACACGTGTTTTCTGGTGTATAGTTTAGCTGAATGAAATTAATCTATATATGAAGAAAGCGAGCGCGCAAATGGTAGAAGCAACCAAAACAAAAAAAACAACCAAGCGTGCAACTACAAAAAAAACAACTAAACGTAAAAAGAATCTTGTTATTGTGGAGTCACCATCTAAAGCAAAAACAATTGAGAAATATTTAGGAAGTAATTATAAAGTAGTTGCAAGTATCGGGCATATCCGTGATCTACCAAAATCACAAATGGGTGTCGATATTGAGCATGACTATACACCAAAATATATTAATATCCGTGGTAAAGGCGATATTATTAAAGGCCTAAAAAAAGAGGCTAAAGCTGCCAACCACGTTTATCTCGCATCTGACCCGGACCGTGAAGGGGAAGCCATTGCATGGCACCTATCAAATATCCTAGATTTGGACATGGATGCCGGAGAGAACCGTGTTGTCTTTAATGAAATCACCAAAGATGCTGTTAAAGATGCCTTTAAAAAGCCACGTAAAATTGATATGAACTTGGTTGATGCACAACAAGCCCGGCGTGTCTTGGACCGTCTGGTTGGGTATTCAATTTCGCCTATTTTGTGGAAGAAGGTAAAACCTGGCTTGTCAGCTGGACGTGTGCAAACCATTGCACTGGGGCTGGTCATTGATCGTGAACATGAGATTCAAGCGTTCCAACCTGAAGAATACTGGACCTTGGACACACAATTCAAAAAGAATCGTTCTAAATTCAAGGCCGATTTTTGGGGCTTGGCAGGTAAGAAGATGGATTTGCCAGATAATGATGCGGTCCAAGACATTATCAAACGCTTAGACCAACAGGGTGACTTTGAGATTGTCAAAGTTGAAGCTAAAGAACGTCGTCGTAATCCACAACCACCATTTACAACATCGACCATGCAACAGGCAGCCAATAATCAATTGAATTTCCGAGCACGGAAAACAATGATGGCTGCCCAACAATTGTATGAAGGAATTAACTTGGGTGGTAAGGAAGGTTCAGTCGGTTTGATTACCTATATGCGTACTGACTCAACCCGAATTTCAAGCATTGCCAAGAATGATGCGGCACATTTCATCCATACTGAATATGGCGAAGAATATGCTGCATCAAAGCCAGTGCAAGGTAAGCCACAAGAAGGAGCACAGGATGCCCACGAAGCGGTACGGCCGACTTCAGTTTATCGCACACCTGCTTCAGTAAAAGATAAGTTAACGAATGATCAGTTTAAATTGTATCAATTGATTTGGTCACGTTTTGTTGCATCACAAATGACCCCTGAAGTTCTAGATACGATGGCCGTCACGATTGAACAAAATGACGTGCAATTCCGGGCCAATGGTTCAAAGACGAAGTTCCAAGGGTTCACAAAAGCCTATCCTGCAGCTCGAGAGAAAGACAACAAGTTACCTGAACTAGCTGTTGGGGATGTTGTGACAATGGAACAACTTTCACCAGATCAACACTTTACGCAGCCGCCTGCTCGTTATACTGAAGCGGCCTTAGTTAAAGCGCTAGAAGAAAATGGTGTTGGACGACCATCAACTTATGCAGCAACGATTGAAACCATTCAAAAACGTGCTTATGTGAAGCGTGATGCCAAGAAATTTGTGCCAACTGAAATCGGTGAATTGGTGCAAGGGACTATGGATGAATTTTTCCCTGACATCACCAATGTGAAGTTCACGGCGCAGGTCGAAAATGAACTTGACGAAGTTGAAGAGGGTGATAAAAATTGGGTCACTGTTGTTGATGACTTTTATAAGCCATTTTCAAAGGAGCTGGCAACGGCTGAATCCGAGATGGATAAAGTGGTCCTTAAAGACGAATTGGCCGGTGAAAACTGTCCTGTTTGTGGATCACCAATTTTAATCAAGCTTGGTCGTTACGGAAAGTTCAAGGCTTGTTCACGTTTCCCAGATTGTCGTTATACTGAGACAATTGTTGAGCAAATTGGCTTGACGTGTCCAAAATGTAAGACTGGTGAAGTGGTTGAGCGTAAAACTCGTCGTGGGCGTACGTTCTACGGATGTTCACGTTATCCGGATTGTGACTTTGTGACATGGGATAAGCCGACTAAGGACACCCTTCCTGATGGGACTACGCCTAAAAAGGATGATGGTAAGGGTGATAAGGATACTGATAAAAAGGCAGATGCCACATCCGATGCTGAAACGGGTAAGGCTGAATAATGTTTGATTATATTGAACGATTTTTAGACTATTTACAAGTTGAACGTCAATATTCAGATGAAACCCAACGTGCTTACAAGTCTGATATTTATGAGTTCGTCCAGTTTTTGGGTGAAACCAATGCCAAGGACGAGACCGTTGATTTAACGGCTGTCACGAGTTTAGACGTGCGTGTTTTTTTGTCACATCTCTATGAACGTGGCGATAGCACGCGGACGATTGCTCGAAAAGTCAGCTCATTACGCTCTTTCTACGAATTTTTAGAACGCAATGACGCAATTGACCATAATCCTTTTGATGGGGTTCAATTAAAAAAAGCGGGGCAACATTTGCCACGCTATTTTTATGAAAAAGAATTGAATCGCCTTTTTGAAGTCGCTCAAGCAGATCAATCACCGCTCGGTCAACGTAATTTATTAATTTTAGAGATGTTGTACGGGACGGGGATGCGTGTCTCAGAACTGGCCGATCTCGATTTAACAATGATTGATCAACGCGCCAAAATTATCACCGTCACAGGTAAAGGAAATAAGACTCGGATTGTGCCATATGGTCAATATGCACAAAAAGCCTTGCAGCAATACCTTGCTGATGGTCGCCTGCAATTAATGCAACCAGATAGCGATCCGAATCATGTGTTGTTTAACCAGCGCGGGAAACCATTGGCAACTGGTGGCATTGAGTATGTCTTGAAGAAACTAGGTAAACAGGCCGGACTTACGCAGAACATTTCCGCGCACATGTTTCGGCATACGTATGCGACTGATTTATTGAATAATGGTGCTGATTTGAGAACCGTTCAACAGTTATTGGGGCACAGTAGTTTGAGTACCACACAAATTTATACGCACGTGACGACGCAATCGCTTCAAGAAAATTATCGTAAATTTTTCCCACGGGCGAATGAGTGAAAAACTGCACTAAATTGGACTAGACAATTGTGGAATACTTGATAGAATAAAGATGAAGTATCGAAAAATATGCAGTTGGAGGCTGGCCATGGCAGTTTTGTTAGATAATGGAAGTTTAGCAGTTGAAATTTCAACACAGGGAGCTGAGCTCACCAGTGTTAAAAATAAAGAAAGTGGGTATGAGTATCTTTGGGAAGGTGATCCAACGATTTGGGGCCGACACGCTCCAAATCTATTTCCAATTGTTGGACGCTTAAAAGGGGATCGCTACAAGTATCGTGATAAGACATATTTCATGACGCAACATGGGTTTGCTCGTGATAACGCGTTTGAATTAGTCGAGCATACAGATTCAACAGCACGTTTACGCTTAGTTGATTCACCAGAAACCCGCTCAATCTATCCATTCCGTTTCCAGTTTGATGTGGTCTATCGTTTAACGGATCAAGATACTTTGGGCATCGCATATGCTGTGACAAATACTGATACACATGATATTTATTTCTCAGTTGGGGGACATCCAGCCTTTAAGGTACCCTTGGCTGAGTTTAATGAATACTATATTAATGTTGATCCACGACGTATTTATCCAACCGCGCAGTTGGTCGGTCCTTACCTAGATAATAATATTGAAGGCAGTTTCGATGCACGCGAGCCACTTCAATTAGATCGGAATGATTATCGGGATGATGCGACCATCTTACGCACAGATGGGAATCCGACGACATTGGTTTTGTCTAAAAAGACGGCCTCGCATGGGGTTACGATGCACGTACAAAATGCGAAGTATGTTGGTATTTGGACGCCGTATGCTAAAGATGCTCCCTTTATCTGTATTGAACCATGGTGGGGCATTGCGGATACTGTTGATGCTGATGGTAATATTGAGCATAAGTATGCCATTAATCGTTTGGCACCTGCGCAAACCTTTACTGGGTCATATTCAATTAGTTTCTTTTAAAAAATAAAGATGGAAAATCATTGGTCATGTCAGGTGGCTGATGGTTTTTTTAATGGATAAAAAAGCACATATCCGAAGATATGCGCTTTTGCATTCGTTTACTTGGCCCAATAGACCAGCCCGAATGGAATTAGATTTTCTTGACCATTTTTAATCCGTTTCAGATTACCACGATGACGATAGATAACAAAAATGGTGAGGACCAGTGCGACGATAAACAACGGCCAATCTTGATAGAGGAGCGCAGCAATCGTGACTGAAAGGAATCCAGCCATTGAGCCAACGGAAACCATGCTAGTTAAGAAGACGGCGATTCCGAAAGCTAACAGCGCAATGCCAACCATAGGGAGACTGTAAACCATTAAGACGCCTAATGATGTTGCAACAGCTTTACCACCCTTGAAACCAATCCAGATTGAGTAGGTGTGACCAATAATGGCACCTAAACCAACGGCGAAATACCAGTAGTCGGCAGGGATAGGTCCCCAGATACATGCCATTAAGGCTCCAGCAGAGCCCTTAAGGACGTCTAAACATAAGACGATGATCCCGGCAGGTAGTCCCAAATTACGTAATGTATTGGTCGTTCCAATCCCACCGGAACCTAATTTTAATAGATTCTTGTGGAAAAAAACTTTCCCAATGATATAACCAAACGGAATTGAACCAATTAAGTAGGCCAATCCTAAACTAATTAAATAGTGCATTAATGTCATGCGAAACCTCTTTTTATAAATAGTGGAATAATTGCGTGCAAGTCTTATTTTAGCACGCTTATCAAGGTTTGGAGAAAAATTTAGTTTGAGAATTTATTAATTTGCTTGCCATTTGGGAATAAGTTAGGCTAATATGAAGAACGAATGTGCCAAGCAGCACACTTAACGACACAATTACGTAAGTTAAAAATAATGTAGGAAGAAAGAGGAAACATCCATGGTTAAGCAAAATACGTATTCGGATGATTCCATCACGGTCCTAGAGGGGCTCGAAGCCGTTCGAAAGCGACCAGGAATGTATATCGGTTCAACAGATGGTAAGGGTTTGCACCACCTGGTTTATGAGATTTTTGATAATGCCGTCGATGAAGCATTAGCTGGTTATGGTGACGAAATTGACGTTACCATTCATGCAGATAATGCGATTACGGTTGTTGATCATGGGCGTGGTATGCCGGTTGGTATGCATGCATCCGGAAAGCCAACGCCAGAAGTGATTTTGACTGTTTTGCACGCCGGTGGAAAATTTGGTCAAGGTGGTTACAAGACTTCTGGTGGATTACATGGGGTCGGGTCATCAGTTGTGAATGCCCTATCTTCATGGTTAACCGTGACAATTGTCCGGGATGGTAAAAAGTACCAAGAAAAGTTTGTGGATGGTGGTCATCCAGATGGTACTTTGGACGACCTTGGTAAGACAAAGGAACCGTCAGGAACGACGGTGACGTTTAAACCAGATCCAACCATTTTTTCAACAACAATCTATAATTTTGATACCTTAGCTGAACGTTTACGTGAATCAGCGTTCCTATTGCCTGATGTAAAGGTGACGCTAACAGATGAACGTCCAGGCCAAGAACGGACAGAAGTCTATCACTATCCAGAAGGTATCCAAGCTTTCGTGAAGTACTTAAATGAGGATAAGGATGTCCTTGGGGATGTCATGTACTTTGACGGAAGTGAGCAAGGCGTTGAGGTTGAAGTTGCGGCCCAATACAACGATGGTTATTCTGAAACGATGATGTCATTCGTTAATAATGTGCGGACGCCAGGTGGCGGAACCCATGAAGCTGGGCTCCGTGCAGCTTGGACGAAGGCCTTTAATGAATATGCCCGCAAGGTAAACTTACTTAAGGATAAAGATAAGAACCTTGAAGGATCTGATGTGCGTGAAGGCTTATCAGCCGTGATTTCATTACGCGTGCCGGAAGATTTGTTGCAATTTGAAGGGCAGACTAAGGATAAGCTAGGTACCCCAGAAGCACGTTCAATTGTTGATAATGTCATTTCTGAACAACTTGGCTTTTACTTAATGGAAAACGGTGAATTTTCACAAGGGTTAATTCGTAAGGCCTTGCGTGCGCGTGAAGCGCGTGAAGCGGCTCGTAAAGCCCGTGAAGAATCACGAAATGGTAAAAAACGTGGCAAGAAGGAACAACTCTTGTCTGGAAAGTTAACACCTGCCCAATCTAAGAATGCCAAGAAAAATGAACTATTCTTAGTCGAGGGTGATTCTGCCGGTGGTTCTGCCAAGCAGGGACGTGATCGTAAGTTCCAAGCAATCTTGCCACTCCGTGGAAAAGTATTGAACACGGAAAAGGCGAAGTTAGCTGATATTATGAAGAATGAAGAAATCTCAACGATTATTTACACCATTGGTGCCGGCGTTGGGGCTGACTTTAATATCGATGATATTAATTACGATAAAATCATTATCATGACCGACGCGGACGATGATGGGGCCCACATCCAAATTTTGTTGCTAACGTTCTTTTATAAGTACATGCGTCCACTTATTGAAGCCGGAAAAGTTTATATTGCCTTACCGCCTTTATATATGTTGCGAAAGAATAACGGTAAAAAGGGAACCGCCATTGAATATGCTTGGACCGATGCTGAATTAGCAGAACGCCAAGCTGAAATGGGCCGTGGCTACACCTTGCAACGTTTCAAGGGTCTTGGTGAAATGAATGCCGAGCAGCTCTGGGCTACAACAATGGACCCTGAATTGCGGACCATGATTCGGGTCAAGATCGATGATGCGATGGTTGCCGAAAAGCGTGTGACAACGTTGATGGGTGATAAGGTTGAACCACGTCGTAAGTGGATTGAGTCGAATGTGGCTTTCAACTTAAGCGATGAGAATGATACATTGCTGGATGAAGCCCAAGAAGAAAAATCTGGTGAAGAACAAACCGCATTAGATTTTGAACCGCCAGTGATTGAAACTTGGCAAGACCGGGAGGAGGAACGTGATGTCTGAAGCAGGAAACATTCAAGAAATAAGTCTTGAGACAGTAATGGGTGATCGCTTTGGTCGCTATTCAAAGTCAATCATTCAAGAACGTGCCTTACCTGACATTCGTGATGGTCTCAAACCCGTACAACGTCGTATTTTATTTGCGATGTTTAAAGATGGGAATACCTATGACAAGGCATTCCGTAAGTCAGCCAAGTCAGTTGGTAACGTGATGGGTAATTTCCACCCACACGGGGATTCATCAATTTATGAAGCGTTAGTTCGCATGTCACAAAACTGGAAGTTGCGGGCACCATTAATTGAAATGCATGGAAACAATGGATCAATTGATAATGATCCGCCTGCAGCAATGCGTTATACCGAAGCACGTTTATCTAAATTAGCAGGTGAAATGTTACGTGATTTAGATAAAGATACGGTTGAAATGGTCTTGAATTTCGATGATACGGAGTACGAACCAACTGTCTTACCAGCACATTTCCCTAATTTATTAGTCAATGGATCAACTGGAATCTCAGCCGGATATGCTACAGAAATTCCACCGCACAATTTAGGAGAAGTTATTGATGCCTTGATTTACCTCTTGGCTCATCCAAAAGCTAAGTTAGATGAATTGATGGATTTTGTTAAAGGTCCTGATTTTCCAACTGGTGGGATTGTCCAAGGAATCGATGGGATTCGTTCAGCTTATGAAGATGGACGTGGTCGGATTGTCGTTCGAGCAAAAACAGAAATCAAACCACTTAAAGCAGGAAAGTCAGAAATAGAAATTTCTGAAATTCCATACGAAGTGAATAAGGCAGCCTTAGTTAAGAAGATTGATGAAATCCGCTTAAACAAGGACGTAGCTGGCATTACAGAAGTGCGTGATGAATCTGATCGAGATGGTTTGTCAATTGTGATTGAATTAGGGAAAGATGCCAATGCCCAAGGAATTTTGGCATATCTCTTTAAGAAGACCGATTTGCAAATTACCTATAATTTTAATATGGTGGCCATTCACAACCAACGTCCGGAACGGATTGGGTTGAAGACAGCCTTGTCTGCCTTTTTGGAACACCAAGTTGAAATCATTACAAAACGAACTGAATTTGACCTAGCTAAGGCCCAAGATCGACAACATATTGTGGCTGGTTTAATTAAGGCCATGTCAATTTTGGACCAAGTTATTGCAACGATTCGTGCCTCTGAAGATCGTAAAAGTGCCAAGCAAAACCTGATGGACCAATATGATTTTTCTGAAGCGCAAGCTGAGGCCATTGTCACGATGCAATTGTATCGTTTGACAAACACTGACGTGACGCAATTACAAAAAGAATTTGATGATTTAAATCAAAAGATAGCGCAATACAATTTGATTTTGTCAGATCCTAAGGAATTGCGAAAGGTGCTACGTGATGAGTTGAAGGCAATTCGTAAAGAATACGCAACTGATCGGATGACAGCGATTGAAGATCAGGTTCAAGAACTTAAGATTGATCAGACTGTAACGGTTGTGGACGAAGACGTGATGATGTTAGTTTCTAAATCAGGTTACGTGAAGCGTTCTTCAATTCGGTCATATACAGCCTCAGGGGATGAAAATGGATTACGTGAAGATGATGAAATTGTCTTCATGGATCGTGTGAATACCCTGCAGCATGTCTTTATGTTTACGGATCGTGGAAATGTCGTTTATCGACCAGTTCACGAAATTGCGGAAGTGCGCTGGAAGGAAGCCGGTGAGCACCTGTCACAAACGATTACGGGTCTCAATCCAGACGAATTAATCATTGCAGTTAAGGTTGTTCAAGATGTGGATCAACTCAATGGTGAATGGGTTGCCGCAACTTCAGATGGGCTCATTAAGCGAACGAAGTTTAGTGATTTAGCACCAAAATCAACATACCGTAAGAAGCCAATGCCATTTATCAAGTTGAAGTCTGATTCAGCTTATGTTGTGGACACCTTGTGGTTCGATGAAACCCAAGTTGCACAATATGAAGTCGTTTTGACATCATTCCAAGCCAATGGTTTACGTTATGCGCTGGACGAAGTTCCTGTTTCAGGAGCGCGAACAGCAGGAGTTAAGGCAATGGCCCTTAGCGCTGAAGATGATGTTATTACTGGTTTGGCACTGAATGATACTGAACACCCAATTGCGATTGCATTGGTAACAAATCGCGGTGCCTTTAAGTGGATGAATGTCGATGAACTTCCAACAACAAGCCGTGCTCGTAAGGGTGTTGCTGTGATGCGTGAACTTAAACGAGATTCACATCGTGTTGTTGCGATGCTAGGCCTTGATGCCAAACAGCCAAGTCCAGTAACCGTGTTAACGAGCTCCGATAAGGTGTTTGACATTAATCCAATGGATCACCCAAAGAGTCAACGCTATAGTAACGGTAGTTTCGTAATTGATACCCAAAAGGATGGGATTCCTGTTGCGATGCATAAATACCAAGTACAAGTTGTGACAAGTTAAATGAAAAAAAGCTAGGACTAAGGTCTTAGCTTTTTTATTTGCAAATAAATTGGATTTAGACTATACTAAAATAGAAGTAAGCGCTTACATGAAAAGTGTCAATGGTTTAAAGATGAGGGGGAGTTGGAAATGTCATTATTAGGTGCAATTGAAGCAGGTGGAACAAAGTTTGTGGTGGCAGTCGCAGATGCGACCAATCCAGAAAAAGTCTTACATCGTGAAAGTTTTCCAACAGAAGATGGAAAGCAGACGTTAGAGAAAGTCATCGCGTTTTTTGACCAATTTGCTGATATTGCTGCAATCGGGATCGCAGCATTCGGTCCGATCGATGTTAAACCCGACAGCCCCACCTATGGATATGTTTTAGATACACCTAAGCGAGGATGGTCAGGTTTTGATTTCTTGGGTACGATGAAGGCATGGCGTGATATCCCTTATTATTGGACGACTGATGTGAATGGTGCTGGTTGGGCTGAATACAAAACTGGTGCTGCTAAAAACGTTGAAAACGTCGTTTATTTAACGATTGGGACTGGCGTCGGTGCTGGAATAATTACGAATGGTCAATTGTTAACCGGGTACTCACATCCCGAAGCAGGGCACATCATGATGCAAAAACATCCGAATGATGAATACTCAGGACTATGTCCATTCCACGGTGATCGTTGTTTAGAAGGTCTAACGGCTGGCCCAGCAATTGAGCAACGTTGGGGCATGTCTGCCAAGGAAATTCCAGATGACCATCCAGCTTGGCAAATGGAAGCTTTCTATCTAGCACAAGCAGCCATGACATTCACGGCAACTTTACGACCTGATATGATTATCTTTGGTGGTGGTGTACCACATCGTGAAGTCTTGTTACCAATGGTTCGGGAATCATTTGAAGCCCAGATGAACAATTATTTGGCAGTTCCAGACTTGGATACTTATATTCAACCAGTTAAGAATGGGGATAATGCTGGTATTCTTGGGTGCTTCTATTTGGCACAAACGTTAATTTAAAGCAGATGATACCCGATTATTTGTTGATTCGCTGGGTGCGAAATCACAAGTAATGGGGTATACTTGTTTATTGAAATACTTTAATTGAATTGGAGAACGATACATGACTAAGAAACAAGTTTTTGGACACAAAAATCCAGATACAGATACAGTTGCTTCAGCAATGGCAGCTGCATACTTGCTTAACCAAGCTTACGGTGAAGATGCCCAAGCTATGGCGCAAGGAGAACCTAATGCTGAAACAAAGTTTGCGTTAGACCACTTTGGTTTGGATGCATTACCAATTGCAACAGCTGCAGATACTGATGAAGTTGTTTTGGTTGACCACAACGAAGCTGGACAATCAATCGATAACTTTGCTGATGTCACTGTTGCTGGTGTTTACGATCACCACAAGATTGACTTCAAGTCAAATGCACCACTTTGGTTCACTAACAAGCCTTTGGGTTCAGTTTCAACCATTTTGTATTATGAATTCCAAAACGAACAAGTTGAAATTCCAGCTGCCTTGGCTGGTATGATGGCTTCAGCAATTATCTCAGATACATTGCTTTTGAAGAGCCCAACTACAACGAAGCAAGATCAACCTGCTTTGGAAGCCTTAGCAAAGATTGCTGGAATTGACGATCTCAATGCCTATGGTCTTGAATTGCTTAAGGCTGGAACAGATTTATCATCTCGTTCAGCTAAAGATTTGATTGATGGCGATGCAAAGTCATTCGAAATGGGTGGTAATACTGTCCGTATCGGTCAAGTAAACACTGTTGATGTGGATGATGTTTTTGCTCGTCGTGATGAAATTGAAGCTGCAATTAACGAAGAAATTGCACAAGATGGTTATGACACCTTTATCTTGGTTGTCACAAACATTTTGGATTCAGATTCAGATATTCTTGTTTTGGGGAAGAACCAAGACAAGGTGGCTAAGGCCTTCAATATTGAATTAAAGGATGGCCGTGGTTCATTGCCAGGTGTTGTTTCACGTAAGAAGCAAGTTGTACCTCCATTGACAGAAGCATTCTAAACAAAAAAGACTCCTCAAATTGAGGAGTCTTTTTTTAATGGTTAAATAGAAATTGCGATACTTTAGCAACAGAGTCTTCGGCACCCACAAAATAAATGGTGTCGCCTTTTTCAAAGGTCATATATGGACCTGGTGAAATAATTAATTTATCCTCATGATCTATCCCAACCAACGTGACACCAGTTTGATGCCAAAAATTCAAGTCATGTAGAGAGAGACCGTATTTGTCAGAATCTTCATTTAACGACAACTCAAACGGTAGTAAAGGACCGGCTTGTTGGTAATTTTGTGTTTTTTCAAGAAAGGTTTTCAGCAGATTAGAGAGACGGTCTAATTCTTGTTGTTGTGCGGCAATACTATCAACCATGTCATTTTTTAGGGTTTTTAGATTTGAGCTGGCTTGTTCAACTTCAATAAAATCAATGGCTTTATCTTGTGAAATGATGGTGGCCCCAGTACCGTGCTGTGATTGAACGATACCCATATCTGCTAAAACATTAATGGCTCTTCGTGCTGTTTCTGCAGATACACCATATTTCGTAGCGAGTTTAGAACGGGCATGGATTTTATCACCAACTTTGATTTGGTTATGAGCAATATTTTCAGCGATATCAAGGGCAATTTGCCGATAACGGGGTTGTTTAGTTGCAGTAGTCATGTTCGAGCTCCCGATTCATATGAATTCTTCTAATTAATTTGATTATATGATTAAAAAATTTAAATGTAAATGGGCAAAAGCCTATTCTGATGCTTAATTGACTTACTGCCAACTCTATGGTTTAATATAAGTTGTCACTACGCCTGTGTCACTTAAAAAAGTGAAGTAGTAGGAGGAAATTATGGCTAAGGTAAAGTTAGAGCACTTGACCAAAATTTTCGGTAAGCATGTTAAACAAGCAACAGAGATGATGCAAGACCATGCGCCAAAGACCGATATTTTGGAAAAAACAGGTGCAACGGTTGGTGTTTATGATGCCAACTTAGAAGTTAACGAAGGTGAAATCTTTGTTATCATGGGACTTTCTGGTTCAGGAAAGTCAACTTTGATTCGTTTGCTTAACCGTTTGATTGAACCAACATCTGGTTCAATTTATTTGGACGGTGATGACATTTCAAAGATGGATAAGAAGCAACTTCGTGATGTTCGTCGTAAGAAGATGAGCATGGTATTCCAAAACTTTGGTTTGTTCCCACAACGAACAGTTTTGGAAAATACGGAGTATGGGCTTGAAGTTCAAGGAATGCCTAAGGCAGAGCGTCGTGAAAAGGCTGAAAAAGCTTTGAAGAACGCAAACCTTTTGGCATTTAAGGACCAATACCCAAGTCAATTGTCTGGTGGAATGCAACAACGTGTTGGTTTGGCGCGTGCGTTAGCAAATAATCCTGAAATTTTATTGATGGATGAAGCTTTCTCAGCACTTGACCCATTGATTCGTCGCGATATGCAAGACGAATTAATCGAATTGCAAGCCAAGCAAGGGCAAACCATTATCTTCATTTCACACGATCTTAACGAAGCATTGCGTATCGGTGATCGTATCGCGATTATGAAGGATGGAGAGATCGTACAAATTGGAACGGGTGAAGATATTTTGACACACCCAGCTAACGATTATGTGCGTGCCTTTACCGAAGATATTGACCGCTCAAAGGTTTTGACCGCTGAAAATATCATGGTGCCACCAATTACAACTAACATTGATAATGATGGACCAAACGTTGCTTTGAAGAAGATGCGTGCTGAAGAAGTCAGTGGATTGGTTGCGGTTGACCGAAATCGCCACGTTAAGGGCTTTTTGAGTGCTGAAAATGCTGTTAAGGCTCGTGAGAGTGGTGCAGCATTAGATACAGCATTGACGAAGATGACAACGGTGCATAAAGACACATTGCTTTCAGATATCGTGTCTGTCATCTATGATTCACCAGCACCATTAGCAGTTGTCGATGATGACAACCGTTTGGTTGGTGTACTTATCCGTGGCCGTGTTCTTGAAGCACTTGCTGATACAACAGACATGGAGGTAGAGTAGAATGTTCGCAGTTGCCAAAATCCCATTAGCTGGATGGGTCCAATCAATTGTGGATTGGATGACGAAAAACTGGGCTGGATTCTTCAATGCAATCCAAACTGGTGGTCAACATGCTATGGATGCGTTAACGAATATCTTTACAGCGGTACCACCGCTACTATTGATTGTTGCGTTGACAATCTATGCGATTATCGTAAGCGGTAAGAAGTGGGGCTTCCCATTGATTACTTTCCTTGGGTTGCTACTTTTGTGGAACCAAGGGTTGTGGAATGATTTGATGCAAACGACCACTTTGGTACTGGTTTCAAGTGTGATTTCAATTTTGATTGGTATCCCACTTGGAATTTGGATGTCAAAGTCTGATCGTGTCGCTAAGATTGTGCAACCAATTCTTGACTTTATGCAAACAATGCCTGGATTCGTTTACTTGATTCCAGCAGTTGCATTCTTTGGAATTGGGGTTGTGCCTGGTGTATTCGCCTCATTGATTTTCTCATTGCCACCAACAGTTCGTTTCACGAACTTGGGAATTCGCCAAGTGCCAAAGGAAATGGAAGAAGCCGCAGATTCATACGGTTCAACGCCATGGCAAAAGTTGGTTAAGGTTGAATTGCCAATTTCAAAGCCAAGCATCTTAGCTGGTGTGAACCAAACGATTATGTTGGCTTTGTCAATGGTTGTGATTGCATCAATGGTTGGAGCACCTGGTCTTGGACAAGGTGTCCTATCTGCTTTGCAACACGCTGATGTTGGTAATGGATTCGTTAACGGTCTTGGTTTGGTTATTTTGGCCATCATCATTGATCGCTTTACTGAATACCTTAACGTTGACCCTATCCAAAAACTTGCAAACAAGCCTACGGGTCGTTTCAAGAACTGGAAGAAGTGGGTTGGTTGGATTACCACAATTGCATTGATCGGTGGAACTGGTTTCGCCGCTGTGCAAGCACATCAAAAAGAACAAGCTAGTGTTAACATCGTTTATGTTGAATGGGACTCAGAAGTTGCTTCAACGAACGTGCTAGCTGAAGCCATGCGTGATCATGGTTATAATGTTAAAATTACACCTTTGGATAATGCGGTTATGTGGCAATCAGTTGCCCAAGGTCAAGCGGATGCTTCAATCTCAGCTTGGTTACCAAATACCCACAAGGCGCAATATGACAAGTATCATAAGCAAATTGATTTCTTGGGAGCTAACTTGAAGGGCGCACGCCTTGGACTTGTCGTTCCTAAGTACATGACTGATGTTAATAGCATTACTGACCTTGACGGACAAGCTAATAAGACAATTACAGGAATCGAACCAGGTGCCGGTGTTACTGCAGCTGCTGAAAAGACTGTTAAGGATTATAGCAACTTGAACGGTTGGAAGGTGCAAACATCATCAACTGGTGCGATGACAACTGCTTTGCAAAAGGCATACAGTGCTAAGAAGCCAATCATCGTTACTGGATGGTCACCACATTGGATGTTCCAAAAGTATGATTTGAAGTACCTAAAGGATCCTAAGGGAACCATGGGTAGCTCAGAAAATATCACCACTATGGCTCGTAAGGGTCTTAAGCAAGATAAGCCTGATGTTTACCGTGTCTTGAAGAAGTTCCACTGGGACAAGGACGATATGGAAAAGGTTATGCTTGATATTCAAGCGGGAAAGACACCGCAACAAGCGGCTGATAAGTGGATTAAAGAAAATCCAAAGAAGGTTGATGCTTGGTTCGCTAAGTAATACCGACTTTAAAAAGGACAAGAAATTTATTTCTTGTCCTTTTTTGTTGACATTAAGTGTGAAAGAGATTAGAATAAATTAAAATATGATAAACAAAATGATCGAAAGAGTAGCGATTCTTTTTGTCCAGAGAGATGTCGGTTGGTGTGAGACATCCAAAAAGAATGGTGAAGATGGTTCGTGATTGGCATTGATGAGTAGCAAGACTATGAATCAATGACGGAGTCGTCAACGTTAGCTGACTAGGTGTATGAATAAGGCCTCATTTCGCTGCATTCGTACATAGTAAGGTTAGAGTGGGTGACTGCTCTGATAAAATTTAGAATGGTAACACGGTCTATTAACCGCTTCTATAATTTATGATTAATAAATTATAGGGGCTTTTTTTTATGGAGGAGAAAGATATGAACAAAGGTGTGAAGTGGGCAATTGGGATTGGATTAGTTGCAGTTGTGCTGGGTGGTTTTTATGCAGTTAAACAACATGATAAAGTTGAATCGAAAACGGTGACAGTTGGTATTGTTGGAGACTCCGATCGTGAGTTGTGGGAATACGTTAAAAAGGACGCTAAAAAAGATTACAATGTTGACGTTAAATTAAAGACGTTTACCGACTATGTGCAACCAAATAAAGCGTTGGCTGATGGCGATATTGACTTGAATGCCTTCCAAACTGTGAATTATTTTGAAACCCAAAATAAGAACTATAACGGCAAGTTACTTGATATTGGAAAGACCTATGTGACGCCAATTCGTCTCTATTCTGATAAGTATAAGAAATTAAGTGAATTGCCAAAGGGGGCAACGATTTCAATTCCAAATGACCCATCGAATGCACAACGTGCCCTCGATTTACTTGAGAAAGCTGGGTTGTTAAAGTACGATCATAGTGTTAAACTTCCAGGAGCGAAGGATATCACGGATAATCCCAAACATATTAAGATTAAGGAAGTCCAATCTGATCAATCTGTAAGTACACTTAAGAGTGTGGATGCAGCTGTGATCAATACAAACTACGCCTTAGATGCTAAGCTCAATGTCGATAAGGCCTTATATGTTGAATCCGTTGATCAAGCGCATAAAGGTTACTTTAACTTGATTGCAACACGTAAGGGCTCAGAAAATAAGCAGGCTTATAAGGATGTTGTCAAAGCTTACCAAACTGAAAAGACAGTTAAACATATGAAGGATTTGTATGGTAATGCTGAACAACCAGCATGGGGTAAGTACGCAAAGTAATTGGAGGAAAATAAAATTATGGCAGAAGATACAGCAATTTTTGCAGGTGGATGTTTCTGGTGTATGGTCCGTCCGTTTGACACCCTACCAGGCATTAAAAAAGTCGTTTCAGGATATACAGGTGGACACACTGATCATCCCACATATGAACAGGTATGCTCACATACGACGGGACACACTGAAGCGGTTGAAATCACGTTTGATCCTGATGTGATTTCATACGAACAACTTGTCGATATCTATTGGCAAGTAACTGACCCAACCGATGCTGGAGGTCAATTCCAAGATCGTGGTGATTCTTATCGTCCAGTCATTTTCGTTAATTCACCGGAACAACGTAAGATTGCCGAGGAATCAAAGGCGAAGTTACAAGCATCGGACCGTTTTAATGGTAAGAAGATTGTGACGCAAATCGAAGACGCTAAGCCGTTTTGGACCGCCGAAGAGTATCATCAAGATTTTTACAAAAAGAATCCATTGCGTGATGCCATTCAAGAGGCACCTCGTAAGCGCTTTGAAAAAGAACACTGGTCTGACAAGGCTTAAAGCTGATGCAACAACGTTTATTGATGGAATAAGCGTTGTTTTTTTGTACCGTTTTTAAAAATGTATGACCGTAATAAACTTTGTAAAACCGCATGGAACTGAAAACATTTGCTCCTCATTTGCTCTCAAAATGCCATATATTTGCTCCTCGATGAATTTTTGAATTGGGATTTGCTCTTCCTAAAAGTAAGCCCAATATCAATAACTTTAGCCAATGATATCAAGTACCTTTTCATCTTGACGATGGACGTGTTCCGTTAAGAGATGCGCATAAACTGTCTGAGTAACAATAGAATTCTTGTGACCAACCCTACGAGAAATATAATGAATGTCTACATCATTGCTTAGTAACCATGAAACATGAGTGTGTCGTAACCCATGTAAAGTAATGGTTTTATTATCAATGCCAATCGATGCCAAACGCTGCCGTAAGTGCTTAATTGCTTGATCATTTGACACAGGTAAGGGAATAATGAATTCCGATTGCATGCCGACAGTCCTACGGTACTTGCCTAGGTAATTGAACCATCGCTCTGGCATAATGAGGGTTCGTTTTGATTCTTCCGTCTTGGGTACACTAGTCGTAAAGGGGGCACGCGTTAATCGTTGCAGGTTAACCGTAATCTCTTTGGTGTCAACACTAACGTCTTTTGGTCTTAATCCACATAGCTCACCGTATCTTAAACCACTTAACAGTAGGGTGTAGTAAATAAAGTTCTCGGAATCAATTGGACCTGACTCAAGATAAGATGTGAATTTTGATATGTCTTCACTATCTAGAAAATTTGAATTGACCGACTTCGGTGTGTCAGTTCCTTTGTTTATCGTATTAATAGTTGGGTCGATTTTAAGAAGGCCATCAGCATATGCATTTCGTAATGCTGCGCTTGTTTCTTCTTTGAACATTTTCACGGTGCCTTTAGCATGCTCTTTGGCAAAGTCGTCTAACAATAGCTGATAGGTTGACCGGTTAATTTGAGACAATAAGAGATTGGGGGCATACTTTTTCAAATTTTTTCCGTTGATAACATAATTTTTATATGAAGCGGGGCGAAGATTTGACTTATATAATTCATACCAATCTTCAAAATACTCGTAGAACAAGATATCGGCACTTGCTAAGGAGCCACCGTTCTTTTTTTCCACCTCCATTTCATTCGCCCAAGCCTGTGCGTCTGCTTTTGTTCTAAAACCCGACTTTGTCTTTTTTCGGAAGTCTCCATTGGTGTCTTTGAAACTAATTTGGGCTTTCCAACCTGACGAAGTGCGACTATATGATGCCATGTTAATTTAAACCTAACCTTTCTTTTTAAAAATTGAGTAGTTTAAAGACATACTCAGGTCTGATATAATAATCATACGGGAGTAATCCTGGGGGAGCGCATATCCTAACTTTTTCGACGGAGTAAAGGTTATGCGTTTTTTATTTTGCAATTACACGATTCAGTGTTATAATTTAGATACGAAATCGGACATGGGTTTACCTCTTGTTCTCAAACCACTTGGGATTGGACGCCTAAGTGGTTTTTATTTTGCAATTATTCATGTATACTCTTATTTGGCGTCACGTCCAAATAGACGCTAGATGGGAGGTAAGCCCATTGAAAGATTTCGTACTAGCTGTATTTACAGCTATCCTGTCATTGATTGTATCGGTGTTAACGCCGTTCATCATTGACTATGTTAAACATCACTTCATGAAGTAATGTTTTGAGCCTCACTTCTGTGGGGCTTTTTTTATTTACATGAGCGCACTGCCATGTAAAATAAGCCTATGGACTTCGAGTCCGGGTATTGGAACATAGATTCCACGGTCACTAACTTTGTTAGTGGCCTTTTTAGTTAATATTAGTATAATTAAGACAGTATTTGAGAAGGAGGGTATCATAGTATGGATTATTCTAAGTTATCTGATAGTGGAAAAATAAAGCTTATAACTGGATTTACTAGTGCTGTGGCCAATGATCAGATTGATATTGACGTAGTGGATAAAAATCATATTCAATTACGGTGGACTGACAATGTATCAGTTAAGCTCGATATTGGATGATTCATTTATATGATAAACGCAGTTCGTTATCATTTAGTGGCTTTTTTAGTGTATATAAACTCAGTTAAACCTAGTATAATTAAGGAAAAGCTTGACATGAAAGGGCAATGTTAAATGATTCTGAATATTAGTATTTTAGTATTAACGATATTTTTTTAATTGCTGCGGATATTGGATTAGTTGTGTATATTAATCATAATTTTAAATGGTTAAATAAAGCACGCCACCGTAGTGAAAAAGCGGTCAAATTAGAAATAGTACAAGCATTGAACTCAACAAATGATCCAAATTTAGTGAAAGCTTCAAAATACTTATTTGACGGACTCGATAAATGAGTTTCCGAATTCAGTAAAAACTAATGTTCTGATTCTAAATGTCTGACTCTTTAAGTGAAGCATAGAGGTAGCAAACCAATCTAAATCGGAATGATTATCATTCTGAAAATCACCGATTTCAACTAACCCTTGCGAAATAAATTGGTTAATAGCCCCATCAGTTGATTGAATAGATTCTTTTTCTTGACGCAATTGAACCATAGTAGAAGTATGGTCACTGTAAACTATTTCCATTATTGGAGTAGCAGTGTTTTCTGATAAATCTAGTAGTAATTTAGCCGTTTTAGGGCTGAGGTTAGAGAGCACTTGTGAATAGTAAGGAGTTATAGCTGCATTAGTATTCGTATCTGCTGTATTTGCAATGAGCTTAGCAAATAAAGTACGCATCTCTTCATTATCAATAGAGTAAGTGCTATCATCAATTTGTTTATAAATTAAGCGTTCTTTAGCTTCATCTATTGTAGCGTTTGGATGATTATTAAAATATAGTGATGCTTCTTTAGATAGTTGCTCGAGAAATTGTTCTTCTACTATTTCTGCTGCTCTTTGGTTAACTTGATTTCGTTTAAAGAACCGACCTAGCCGACCACCGATTGAAGTTGCAGCAGGTAGCAAAGCTTGATTTTTAACTTCATCAGGTACTTTTACCGCATCGGCAATCTTTCCGCTGGTTTTTGCAATCTCTGTAATTGGATCAGAATCCATAAAATCTACACTTTCCGCCGCCTTCGGGTGGCTTTTTATTTTGTCCATATATCAGCTTTTAATGTGAGTCAGCTTTGCACGTATGTATGCCATCCGAAAGGGTGGACTTTTGCTATTTTTAAATACAGCAACATTCAAAGTCATTCAAAACCATTCAACTGTATTGTCATTGTTGATTCTGATAGTGAGTCGTTGCCTATTGCGTGCTAGTAGGGCAGCGACAATTTGCTTATCGGTATCGTCATCAAAGTAGTTATAAGGTAACTGATGTTGACTGAGGTACCTTTCCTGCGACTCATTGATTATTTCCATAATTAGGGTAGCCTTATCAATTTGTTCCTGTGTCGGTTTAATCTTCATAAGAAGACCTCCTATGTGAAATAGCAGTCACAAATGAATCATGCTGGACTCAAACCAGCGACCGGACGGTTATGAGCCGTCTGCTCTAACCAACTGAGCTAATGATTCAAGGAAGCTTTTAGAGTCTTCACGTTTGGACTAATAATTATCTAGGATGCAGTAACTGGTTAATTACTTACCCCAACGATTTGGTTTGGTAGGTAATAGCATTAAGATTAAGAACCAAATTGAACCGATAATAGGAACTAATTCAATCAAAATCCACCAACCTGAATGGTCTGTATCATGAAGGCGACGGAATTTAACAGAAAGTGTAGCCAGCCAAACAAGGAAAATAATAATCTGACTTATGAAATTTAGAGATAAGTCTGTCCAATTATAAATGTCATCAAGCGGATGTCCCATAATTGATTGTACAAGTGCAACTATAAGGCCTCCAATAATGAAGTTAATAATCGCTGGCCACCAGTAATATCTACGGCTTGCAGTACCTGAAAAGTTAGTAATATTATTCCAAAAAGATGAATATGCTTCAAACATTTCTTTAGACCCCTCACAGCTTTTAACGTGAATCAGGTTTGCACGTATATGTATGCCACTGTTGTGGCAATAAAATCGTTAGATGTCTCTAGCTAAACGTTGTGGGTCATTTAAAATACGTTCCGCAGCCGAGCGTTCGACGACTGCGTTACTCTCTTTAATCCAACCAGGAATAAGGAACAAATCGACAATATCCCAAATACCAGTAATAATCATTCCAAATCCTAGGGTGAGAATAGTGATTAATAGCATCGCTACGCCAGAACCAGTTTTACCCATATAAAAACGGTGTGCACCAAACACGCCCAAAAAAATAGCGAGTATATATGCTAAGACAGTGCTTTTACCCTTTGACTGTACCTCAGAGTTAACCAAAACCTTCTCGTTAGTGGTTAATTGAGAAAGTAATCCATCGTTGTTCATAATTCTACTCCTTATTCAGCTTTTTATGTGGTTCAGTGATCAAGCATAGGAACTCAAACTTTTTACACCTATATGTATGCCATCCGAAAGGATGGCTTTTTTATTTGCGATCATTCATTAGCTCTATAACAAGATAATCTAATGAATATGGTATGTCGTAAGTATCAATAACTTCTTTCCAATTTTTGCGCCCACCGTTTTCAAAATGGTGATGCAGATATGCATTAATTGCAAATTCGTTAGCTGCACGTTCTGCGCTATCACTGCCATCGTATTCATTAAATGGTCTTATGGCAAAAGGGAATTTATTCCTATTTTCCCCATGTCCTAATTCATGAATGCAAGCAAAACCAATATAACCATGTTTCTTATGATAATTACTATTAATAACCGCTTTATTTTTGATTGGGTCATAAAAGCTAGGCGTTTCAGATGATAACTTTTCCGAAAGGAATAATTCCGTGTCAGATTTTCTATAAAGGTCGCGAATAAGGTCTAAATAGCATTCTTCCATAAACAGGCCCTCTAATCTTCTTCGCCAGTTTCTAGGATCCGATAAATAATCCGCAAGTCTTCTTCTGGAATAGGCTTACCATTAAAGCGTAAGAGACCACGTTTCTTAAAATAATCGTTTAAATCAACGCCGTCTACATCGGGATCACCGGTAACTTGCTTTGGGTGCATCTCATCAGTGTTACCTAAGAGGTAGTCAACTGATACGCCCAAAACGTCAGCGACCTTTTTGACATTTTCATAATCAGGTTTTTTCGTTTTCCAACCATATATTACATTTGTTCCCAATCCAGCTTTTTCGTTAACTGACGACAGACTGTAACCTTTTTCTTTGGAAATTTTTTTAATCTTATCAAACGTTGTCATGTAGGCATTTCTCCAGATATCGAGGAGTAAATTAAGCCCTAAAGCGTAAAAACGTGTTGACTATTTTAGCTTTCAGGCTTATTATTAACTCATCAAGTAATTTAGCAATAAAAAACAAACCACTATCACAAGTAACTTTGGCGAGTGAATAATTGATAGTAGCGCTTTTATTGGCTTATTTCGTATGCACTCATTTTAGCCTATAGGCGTAAATTAGTCAACAACTTGATAAAAAATATACAGAAAGGAGGTGGATCTATGACCGCTTTAGAACAAGAGACAAAGAAGACATATGTTCAATTTAAGACTGCAATTATTGAGTCGGATTTTAAACAATTGGAACTAGCAGAAATGTTGCATACATCACAGGCACAGATCTCACGAGCCATTCACGGTTCAGATGATAGACGTAGCCGTGAATTACGTGAGGGACTAGTGAAGATTTTACACATGAATTAATGGGGGGGCATAAAAATGAATAACGTAATTATTATAGAAAATGGTGAACCGATGACTACTTCATTAGAGGTAGCTAGCAAGTTTGAAAAGAATCATTATGACGTAATGCGAGCCGTCGATAATGTGATAAAGGGTCTCAGCAAAATTGCGGACACCCCAGACGTAACTAACTATTTCGAAGAAACTAAGTATATTAATGAACAAAATCATCAAGAATATCGAATGTTCAAAATGACAAAGAATGGTTTCATGCTATTGGCCATGGGATTTACAGATAAGAAATTCACGGAAATCAAGGTTAATTACATTGAACAGTTCGATGCTATGCAAAAGCAACTTGAGCAACAAGCACAACAACAGTTCTTCCAAGTTGAAACACCCGAACAGCAAACTAAGCGTATTACGGCTGAAGCCTACAAGATGCAAGTTGAAAACGGACGAATGAAAGAGTTCCGTTTAGCCATGAAGCAGGCTGATAAGTTGGAACGCAATGATTTGGCCGAATTGTTGCTTGAAAAGGAAGTTGAGACATTCCTAGGTCAACCGATTAAGCAAGCATTACCAATTGCACATACGCCAGATTTGTCTGAGTTCTATCTAACAGCAACAAATATTGCTGAACGATTTGGATTGACTCCAACTAAGGTAGGAATGATTGCTAACCGGACAGGCTTACGTGAAGGTGTTGATCGTATTCAAGATGAAGATGAGCGTTGGTTCTACACAGATGGCGCCGTTGAGAAAATGCGCGCACGATTGGAGTATAACAATGAACAACGAATTAATTAGCATTCAAACGAATGAACAAGGTGAGCAACGTGTAAGCGCTCGTGAGTTGCACAAAGGTTTGGGGATTAAAGAACGATTTAGTCTCTGGTTCGGTAGATATGAAGATATGTTCGTAGAAGGTACCGATTTTACAAGTGTAGGTTTGCCTACGGTTGTTAATAATGGGGCAACACGAATGCTAGACGATTATTCACTTTCAGTAGATATGGCCAAGCACATCTCAATGATGACCAAGACTGAGCGTGGTAATCAAATTCGAGATTACTTCATTCAAGTTGAAAAACAATGGAACTCGCCGGAATTGATGATGGCTCGTTCATTACAGTATGCGAACAACAAGCTCATCGGATACGAAAGTAAGATTGCTGAACTTACACCAAAAGCGGAATTACACGATAAGTTCATTGCAACTGGTGAGGCAATCGGTGTACGTGAAGCATCGAAGGAAATGGGCATTAAGCAGAACGAACTAGTTGACCTGTTACTGAACCATAAGTATATCTATCGCCAACAAGGACATAACGGAAAGTTACAACCATATAAGAAATATGTACCTAAGTTGTTTACTTTGAAGAGTGGTGGTGTTGGTGAAAATGGTATTGAGTTCACACCACGAATGCGAATTACACCATACGGACGAGAATATTTTTATAAGAAGTTCGTTAACCCAGAACAAACAGAACTGGATATGGAGGCATAGAGATGGATAAACCAGAATACGAAGAAATAGAAATTAATTTGAATGAACATGATGTTGAGATTTTTTCCAAAGCGCAGGGGTATGTTGAAGTAAAAGTTGACGGAAAATCATTGGGAACACGTCGTGTAGCATTTGATGCACCTTTTTTTAACACAATGGATGACGTCAATAAAAAAACGCTCAAGGTTATTGTAACTAACCCTAAGCATTTAAATAATTAATTAATTTTTGATTTGTACTCTATAGAATCCCCAGTGCATAGTGACATTCACATTAATACCATGGCTGTGGTAAAACTTTTCTATTTGGGGAGCAGATGTATTTGGGAAATTTTCCATTGACAAATAAAAACTGGTATTTTCAGATTGAAGACACGATTTATAGATATCAATTAATACATTGTTCATTTTGTATCCTCCTTTCATTAGGGACTAGGCAAATGAGCCAGTAAACAAATTATAGAACAAAAGAGGTATAAACATGACACTACAAGAAGAACTATTACAGGAAGCACACCGCAATCAGTATACGACGTTGTGGGATGAAGTTAAATCAGACCTCGAGAAGGCAGCATGTAACTGGGAGTCTTTGACGTATCACCGAAATACAGCAGAAGATCGCTTAGCTAATTTTGTTCTTGCTAATAAGGGAGACTTTTACGACGAAGGAATTACAGTAACGCTAAGTGGTGTGAATAACGACACGGTTGTACTTAGTTGGGCGTAGCAAGGGTAACGATATGACGATAAGACTAGAAGATATTCAGGATCCAATCGAAGGTGTCGATATTTGGACACAGAGGCAAGTTGCAAAAAAATTAGGAAAGTCTCCAGACACATTTCGAAGGTGGAGAAGTACGAAGATGGCTGAAAGGTTCAATCGTGTTGTCCAAGAAGTTGAACCGAATAAATTCTATGGACCATCTGTCGTTAGGTACTTGCAGGGTGCTGGAATATAAATGAAAGGAATGAAAAATGGCAGGAACAGTTATATCAGTAGTTATATTTATAGTGTTGGCGATTGGATCATATCACGTTGTTATGCATATAGCAGAGCCTGTAGTGAACTTTTGTTTAGGATTGGGACGAATGGTCGTCTATCCCGTTGTGTGGGCTTGTAATGGGCGCGAAGTGGCTGAAAGCATTCGAAAGGACCACGAACCATGGGAAATCGACTCAAAGAATTAAGGGAGTCCCAGAATTTAACAGCCGGATATGTATCAACCGAGCTAGGAATGAACCGAAACATGGTTGCAGCGTATGAACGAGGTGAGCGAACGCCATCATTGAAGACGTTGGTCAAGCTAGCACAGTTCTACAACACGACCACGGATTACATTCTAGGGTTGACTGATAACAAATGGACACAAAAAAAGCGCTAACGGGTGCAACCGATAACGCTTAGGAGTTAAGAAATTTAGACAGTTTCTAACTCCTCAACTATAGCACACGGAAATGAGGATATACAAATGGAAGCTAATCAAAAAGAAACAACATTGGTTCAAGAACTTGTTGAAAATCAGGGCAAAATTGCAACGTTTGGTGTTGTTGCGGGGGTTGTGCTGGCAGGCATGAACGTCACTAGCAATGAAGAGCTTAATAAACGACATGATGAATTTAACAATAAGTTCACCACAGTGCTAGACAACCTAGACAAATCATCAGAAAAAGAGGCGTCAGATAATTTGATTATGATTGGACATGCTGGACTGCACGTATTTGATTTCATCGATTATATTAATGTGTCTATCGAGGGTGATCATGCCTGAATATGTACCAGATAAACAAATCGACCCGCCTAATGATGAATCAACTGAATTAACTGAAGATGAATATTACGCACAATACGTGGAGGTATAACAATGAACGAACCAATTTTGATTACAGATATGGGTGAAAAGATTACGCCAGATTTGCTAGAAAATATCGACAAAATGAACGATGAACAGTTGGTAGAATTAACCCGCTATAGCAAGTTGGCTACTAATTTGTTGTCTAAACCTGAAAAGGAATTGAAGAAGCGGTTGGATGCTAGGGGTGAAGTAGCTGGCATGAAGTACAAAGATGAGACGCGTGGAATTATTCCTGAAAATGATGCAAATAAAAAAGCTTTCATGAATAAATATGGGTTGGATGCCTTTCAAATTAAGACACCAAAACAGCTTAAAGATAAGTTTGGGTCTGATATCCAATCTGATTTAGATAAAGTTGTTGTTTATAAACACATCAAGAAAGTTGACTGGAGGTAATCATGAAAGAATTAATGTTAATTCAATCGGAGCTAAAAGCGCCAAAAGGTCAGTTTAACAAGTTTGGAAATTATAAATATCGTAACTGTGAAGATATTTTAGAAGCACTAAAACCTATCCTGAAATTGCATAAATGTTCCATGATCATCACGGATGATGTAGTTGTCATTGGTGAACGATATTATATCAAAGCAACGGTTACCTTGACGAATGAAAACAACGAATCAGTTAGTGCAAATGGTTATGCTCGAGAAGCTGCCAATAAAAAAGGGATGGACGAATCGCAAATCACAGGTAGTACGTCGTCCTATGCACGTAAATATGCTTTGAATGGGTTATTTGCCATTGATGATACGAAAGATGCAGACAGTATGGACAACCGGCAGAATAATGTGCATCAACAAAATAACCACCCACAAAATAAACAGACACAACAGACAGAATTTTCAAAATTCACAAAAACAGTTGTGCAGTTAACGGGTGGCAATGCTGAAAATGTCACGGAGTTGTACCAAGAAATTAGTCAGATGTTCCAAGTTAAGATTGCAAAAACGGATGACTTTAAACAACAAGCACCAGAATTCCAAAAACAAATCAATCAATATATTAGTCAAAAGTTAGGAGCTTAATCATGAGCATGAATGTATTTAGTGCAACAGGACGTTTAACGCAAGATGTCGACTTAAGATATACCACGAGTGGGACCGCGACAGGAACTTTTACTTTAGCGGTGAATCGAAATTTTAAAACGAAAGAAGGCAGCTATGAAGCTGATTTCATTCGGTGTGTCATTTGGCGTAAGTCAGCTGAAAATTTAGCTAACTTAACCCATAAGGGTTCGCAAATTGGTATCACAGGACGTGTTCAAACGCGCAATTATGAAAATCAACAAGGACAACGAGTGTACGTAACAGAAGTCATAGTTGATGAATTTTACTTGTTAGATAGTCGTTCAGAGCCCGCAAACAGTTCACAGGCACAAGGTCCAAATAACCAAGGTAATTATGCGGATAATGTTCAAAATCAATCACAGGCACCATTTATGGGTGGCCGGGAAGTTGATATTACCGATGATGATTTACCTTTCTAAGCTAACGGCATGGAATTTGACGGTAAATTAAACGCCGTTAATGGGCATGAAGTGGTGTTATCAGTAACTGATGAACGGATCATTGAAAGTTTGAAACAGTTTGATCTAACTGTTGAACAACCAGAGATGGTAGTAAAGCTAATTGATGAACGGCAACTTAGTCCACAACAACGGCGTAAAACTTATGCCCTATTAAAAGATATAGCTGATTGGCTAGGCTATGATGTTGATGATTTAAAACAGACGATGAAAGGGTTATTTTATGTTGCATTTGGTATCGAACCGTTTAGTTTAGCAAACACAGATATGACAACTGCGAGAATGTTTATTTCGTTTCTGATTGAATTCGCGCTAGACGAAGGTATACCAATGTCGCAATCGTTAAAAGATAGAACGGATGATTTGGAGGTGTACATGCTCCAAGCGATGCGTCATAGAAGTTGTGTTCTTTGCGGTAAACGTGCGGACATCCATCACATTGACGCTATTGGGATGGGGAACGACCGGACGACTACGGATCATCGTGGTCGTGAAATGATTGCTTTGTGTCGTGAGCATCATCAGTTAGCACATAGCATGGGCTGGCCTAGTTTTAGTCAGCTATTCCATGTTAAGGGAGCTGTACCAAGCTCTGAAATGATTAAAAAATTGGGCTTAATGACACAGAAACGAATGGACGAAATCGACGAATAGGAGGTTAGCATGGCAAAAATTACAAAGTATAAGAAGAATAAATTTACGACGCTATCCAACACAGTCATTGAAGATGAACGTTTGTCTTGGAAAGCTAGAGGAATTTTTCAATATCTCTATTCAAAGTCTGATGACTGGCAATTTTATACGGATGAAGTCGTAAAACACTCTCAAAAGGATAAGATGGCAGCCTTGCGAACTGGGTTAGGTGAATTGGAAACCCATGGCTACTTGAAGCGAATTCAAAAAAAGACGGATGCGGGTAAATTCGGTACGTATGATTGGGTGATTTCAGATGAACCAATATTAAATGAACCGGATAACGATTTTCCGCAGGCGGAAAAACCGGAGGCGGAAAAACCGCAGGCGGATAATCGCACACTACCAAATACTGATTTACCAAATACTGACTTAACCAATAGTAGTGGTAGTAGTAAGGGAAAAACAAATCAGAACGCAATGCAAAAAATCAGCGCCTATTATCAAGAGGCTGGCTTTGAAATGTTGAATGCCATTATGCAACAAGATATCCAATACACGCTTGAAGAAGTGACGGAATTAAATAATGGTGATGATCAAGTAAGCGCCGATTTTATGATTTACTGTCTGGAACAAGCAGCTCTCAATAATGTGCTGTCATGGAAGTATGCTAAAGCGATTATTAATCGTCATATTAAATTGCACCATACGACACGAGAACTGGCTATGAAAGCTGATGAAGACTTTAAAAACAAAGGTACTCAACGCAAAAGTATTAAGGAGCAACCCGTCAATGAAAATTGGAAGGCGGTTGAAGAGGCATCGCAGAAAACGGAAATATTTGATGGACCGTTCTAGAGGTATGTGAATGGATAAGAAAAAAGATTTTAAGAGTTCATTTGCTATGACCAACGTTGAACGTAGGGAAATGGCACTGAAGATTGCACAGCATTCCACTTTAAGTTTTGATGAAGCGTTCTCGCTTTTGAAGAACGGCCAAACCAGTGACGAAAGATTACAGCGCGATGAAGAATTTACGGCTAGTAAAAAGCAGTTGTTAGAAAAAAGAAAATTTTCTAGATTTTATAGCTGTTCACTATGGGCACAGGGTCGAAAAAAGAGTTTTACATTTGATGACTGGAAACCAGAGATGCAATCCGATAGCGAACGAGCAGCAGCAATTGGCAATAAAGCATTCAGGCTAGCTAAGGAGTTAGAACAGCAGGATTTTAATGTTTTGTTGACTGGCAGTGTTGGTGCAGGTAAGACCGCCTTGGCGTTAGCCATTAGTGATAAATTGAGAAACTTTAAAACCACGCTGTTCGTTTCGATGGTTGAGTGGAAAAATTTGCGTATGGGTGCTATTAAGTCCCCCGAAAAGCAACGAGAATTTTCAAGATTAGAGCAAATGATGAAAGATGCCGAAGTGCTTCTTTTAGATGATCTCGGTAAAGACAATAAGGATAGCAATGGACGGGCCACACAGGACACGAATAATATGCTATTTGGGCTTGGAGATGCTCGAATGGGTAAAACTACCATTATTACGACGAACGACTCACAGAGCGAATTAGCACGCAAATACGATGCAGCAGTGGTCAGCCGGCTGATTACTAAAAATCCGGACCATACAATTTCGACAAATGGACTACAAGACGTAAGAGAGGTTTAAGATGGTCAGCTACAGCGTGGTGAGTATGCGCCAAGGTGAGGTGTACTACACCAATCAATTGAGTGAGGTTGAGGCAGTACAAGAGAAATATCGAACGATGATGGCATTCAATCTGACGCCTAATGATGTGTGGATTGAGACTGAGTTGTTCTAAGAATAGTGAGGAGAGCTTCGGCGGGATTAAGTGGTGGGTATTAGGAGGACGAATATGATTGCGATTAAAGATGATGGTGGCGATTACATGAATAAGCTTAACTATCAAAGTGATACAAGAGTCAAAATTACATTATCCAATGGGGAAAAACTATTACCAATTCTGACGGCAACAGAATTAAACGATCTAATGTGCGCACTGGTTAATGCAAAATATTTTGAAGATAATTCATCAATCATTATGGATGTGATTGATGAAGAAGATAAGCCTTGTGGTAAGTCAGTGATTTTCGCAAAAGAAGTTACGCTAGTAACCTTTTCAGAAGTATAGGAGGAAAGAATGGATTTTTTAACTGGGCTAATTGTAGGTATTCTAATTGGCGCATTCATTGTAGGTATGCTGTGGGCGAATGATCGCTATCATAGATAGGAGTGACAAATGGAAGATAAGACGTTATTAAAATATGTGTACTTCGCTGTAGCTCTAGCTGTTGGTTTTGTATTAGTAACAGTGATTGTGGATGACAATAATGAAATTGATAATTTAAAACACCAAACATCAGTTCAACAAAGCACAATTGAACATCAGCGTCGTGAGTTAGATAGAGTTGAACAGACAAATGTGGCGTTAGTTGATCAAGCTAATTCTAAAAGTGGTGAATGAGTTGGATCAGACATTATATGGAATTTATGACAAGAACGGCGATACAGCATTTATTGGAACATCAAACGAATGCTACCAGTTCTTAGGTATGAAAACAGTTGATGTATTTCATTGTGCGGTATCGAGGCAAGCAGCGGGGACACAGTCACGAACAATACGTGGATATGAAATTGTTCGAATTGAGGGAGATTAAACATGGCAGGAGAACTGAATGCCCCTGATGAAGACATCGTGGCTAACGTAGAACGATTTTGTGAGATGATGCAAGCTGACGCTCACGGCGTGTACAAGGGGTCGACAAATTACATGAACACCAAACAACGACGACATGCGAGAGGAAAATATTAATCATGGATCAAGATAAGTTAGAAGTAGTACCACAAGCAGTGCTGGATGAGTTAAACGAATTATATGAAGATGAGTATTTTGGATTTTATCATTTCATGATTGATGTAATTGAAAGACCAATCAAGAGCGATTATCCAGCGACGAGAAAATGGGTAGAACGTAATCATTATACTGATGAGTTGTTTTTAAAAATCAACAAGCACATTGCTGGAGAACCACAATTCAAAGCAGAGAAACCAAAGAAGTGGATTGTACGGACGAAAGAAACTGATGATGATGGCGAATACTGGTGTCTAATTAAAAATCCATGGGGTTTCTATGACATGGCGGGAGTTGATTTCCAAGACGCTCATAAATTTGATACTAAAGATGAAGCAGAAGAATGGATTAATCCCCAACATGAAGCAGTGGAGGTGGAAGAATAATGGCGTTTTATGCTGATAGGTACACTCAATTTACTATCATTTGTGACAAGTGCTATGACCACGATGGTGCAAATTCTAATGATATGGATATGCCGCGAAATACAAATGAAGCACATAAATATTTTCGGGACCAGGGATGGAAAATAGGGAAAGGATTAGCAGTTTGTCCAAATTGTAAGGAAGAGGAGTAGGAATTGTAATCCCTTAATTGCTATTGAAAGTATATTCACTCACGGTATAATTAAGTTTAAACTAATTATTTAACGATGAGTAACAACTTAAACTTATAAAAGGTGACTGTGATGGATAGTAAAGCAAATTCAATGGCGTTCCAAAGGGCGAAAGATTTCTTTGAAAAGGAATACAAAGATAGGGGCATGGTGAAGTGGCAAGGGTTCTTCTTGTCGGATCATGTGGAAGATGCAGAAAAGTATGCAAAAGAACGTGAGAAGGTCGAGCAACAGGAACAAATGCCTAGTATGACGTTGGAAGAGATTTCAGAAGTGCTATTTGAAGCCTATCGCAAACTTGAAACAATTGAATACCAACTCAAAGGCATTGATGTACTAGGACACTATCCGCCTATCGAAAAAGGCAAAGTCAAAGGAAACGATGAGAATATTGCCGTCATTGGTAACAAAAGAGTAGACATGAGTCAGATTAATTGGTGCCAGATAATTTAGGAGAAAGGATAAAGCGATTGATGTTCGTACGAGGTGAACTGATGAAATCAAACCTAATAGAGATTGATGACGTATTTCGCAAGATAATTAATAAACGCGTCGATTATCGTAGAGCTTATGGAAATGAAAAGTATGATTACATGTCGTTGAACATGATCGCCATTGAAATAGGCGTATCAGATACACTATTGCGTAGAGTGTTAAACGGCGAAGCAAAACGATTACAGTTAGAAAAATACAACAAACTTCAGAAGTGGATGGAGGCAACCAAAGATTGATATGGAAGTGACAGTTTACTCAAAAAATAATTGTGGAAAGTGTTCATTCGTCAAGAACAACTTAAAGCAGTTTGGTGTTGATTTTAAGGAAATAAACGTTGATGAAGATGATAAAGAACGCGCAAAATTAAATGCGAAAGGCATTAGTTCAATGCCCTACGTAGAATATGAGGGTGGTAGTTTCACTGGCGTTGATATAATTGGACTAAAAGCAATTAAGGAGTTAGCAAATGATTTATAAGAAAACGAAGTTGGTCGATGAACAGCGACAAGAGCTAGTCCGTGTCATTAATAACATTGACGATTCTGTGTTCGCTTTAGATGATGTTGATAAGGCAGATGAATTACGTGAATACGCAGAAACACTTCTAAAAGGTTTTGATATGGCTGTTGCTGGATTTGTACCGGTAAAGAATGAAGAAATCCTGGACAAATAAAAAACGCCCAGCTTTCGCTAGACGCCTTTCGAATGAACATTGGTAATTCAATTATACCATGGAGGGCGAGGAAGTGGCGTTATTACCAGAAATTGATGAAGGAAAAACTATTGCGAATGTACGAGATTTCTTTGAACATGATTTTAAACGGTTGCAGAACATGGCGCACATTTCTTACGTCAGTATAAAATCGCCTATTATATCAGGAATGCCAACAGGGAGCTCTGTGAGTAATTCTAACGATGATAAGCTATCAAACTACTCTTATGCCAGAAAAACGCTAGATGACGTCGTGAGAGCTTGTGAGAGTATGCCTGAAATATACAGGGCTATTTTGGAATTGCGATATTTTAAGGACCTGAGTTGGCTAGAGGTTGAGGATTGTCTAGAGTATTCGACCAGAAGAGGGCAACAATTAATCAATGACTCATTTTTACAATTCGCGGAAGCTTTTTCAGATATCTATGATTATCGAGTGTTTAAATAGTCAAAATCAAATTTAGGGGGTTTTTACAATTTAACTTATGGGTTTTAGATCTATAAATTAAAATAATTTCGCATGTATTGCCGATTTAGTGCGCACATAGTGCGTGTGTTCGGTGTTATTATAATATTATTGAATAATTAGGTAAAGCATTCAACGGGACCTCCTTTCGAATGGTCAGACACGTAGCTTAATGGTAAAGCCACATACTTCGGTATCTTTGCAGGTTCGATTCCTGCCGTGTCTATTTTTATTATCGGTATTGGTGTACACTACTTATAATTATTGTAAGGAAAGAGGTAGAATGATGCGCATCGATACTGATAAATATCCAGAGGGTGAAAATGCTGTGGATCCAAAGCGGGTTAAGCGTTTAAAGTTGTTAAGTAAGCTAGCGATGCTTACTTGTATCTCTATGTATGTTTCGTATATTCCACAAATCATGAGTAATTTTAATGGTGAGCCTGTTTCGGTTATTCAACCACTAGTGGCAACTATCAACGCTAGTCTATGGACCAGTTATGGGTGGCTTAAAACATATAAAGATTGGCCAATCATTATCTCAAACGTCCCCGGTATTTTCTTTGGATTGATCACTGTGGTTACTGTATACATACACTAGTTTTTTGGCTGACACTAGCAATGTTGGCCTTTTTGCTTCTATAGCTCAGTTGGTAGAGCAGAGGACTTTTAATCCTTGGGTCGTAGGTTCAAATCCTACTGGGAGCATTGACTATTTCCAAAATGGAAACAGTCGTTAAACTAGGTATAAATCGAACTAGTTTTGAGTTATCCACAGGCATATGTAAACAGGTCGAATTCGACCTGTTTACGATGCGTATTTAAAACAGATATGCAAGTTGGACCGAGTTAAGTCTGTCAGAAATGGCAGGCTTTTTATTTTTGAAAATTATGAGGGATATGATGAGAATCGTAAAAGGTGTTTTTATTACCCGAACGTTATTATTATTTTGTGCATTATTATTTTGTGCATTATTAGTATATGGTATTTGGATCCATAATGTCGTTGGAATTATGGTGTGCGTTGCTTCAATCTCATCTGTTTTTGGGTTACTATTAGAGTAATGCAATAATGTGAGGTGAGGTAATGACTCTAAGTGAAGAACAATTAAGGCAGTTTATAAGCACTCCTGAGGACGAATTTCACGATTTTAAGGAAATGTGGTATGGTCCTCAGGAAAATACGGAACTCATAAAAGATATTTTCAGTTTTGCAAACACAGCGCATCACAAAGATTGTTACTTAATAATTGGAGTTTCTGATGATGGAAAATGTGTGGGCGTTTCTGATGACCCTAATAGAAAAAATCAACAAATGATAATTGACATGATCCGAGGAACACCAATTGCTGGTGAGGTTATTCCTAAAATACGCATGGATACGTTCGCAATTGACGATAATGAAATTGATGTTATTACTATCCATGACATCGATAATTTACCAATTTTTCTGGATTCTGACTACCCCAAACACCCTAAGGGAAATAAGGTAATACATGCTGGACAGATATTTGTACGAAACTATGATGTAAATACTCCGATTAATGGGACGGCGTCATTCGATCAAACCGAAATGCTCTGGAGAAAAAGAATGGGCATGGATTTACCAATTAAAGCTCGTTACGGAAAGATACTAGATGATGTCACAAATTGGAAGTATTTTGAAAATAGGAATTGGGAAAACGGTTATATATATACATTGGATCCCGATTTTATCATTGAGCTGCGTGAAGACGATACCTCTAGAGACCAGGCAGCAGCATACAGTCTCAAACAATTTAGGACTAAAATGTCGTGGCGCTGGATCGATTTGAAGTATAGAGGTACTGTGATCGAGTCATTTTTAGGTGTATTTGTTGATGGAACGAGAGCTTTTTATGTAACTCCGAATATTGGTTTTGTTAAGGGATTGGGCAGCTATCCACATCAGTCATACTATAAATTTGTAAGAACCAGTCTTGAGTACAAGGTACAAGGTATGATTGAAAATGTACCGAACGCACTTGCTGGTAGCAGTGAACAGAAAGTTCCGTTTAATTCTTCGATTGTAGTCTACGACACGGTGCATGAACAAGATTATGTGGAACAGCATATTTTAGAGGAATTCCCAACAATGAATGGTGTGGTGGACGTTACCGATGAAGAAATAGGAAGAACAATTGGTGGCATGTTAATGGATTTCAATAAAGGAGATTTTGAAGTAGAAAAACCCCAAGTTGAGTACATGCTAAAGCAATTAAAAACGGCCGAATTTATAAACAATCATAAATTAAGCTTAACTCAGACAATCGAATGATGATTGTCTTTTTTTGTGGTCAAAATTAGGAGGTGACTAGATGTGACACAGTGGTACAGACGTGAAGAAGACAAGATTATTGGAAAGATTGACAACAAGCGCAAACAGACAACAAAGGAAATACATAAAAAGAAACATAAGCAGCGGAAATCAAAGCCAATAACTCAAGGAGCCAATTATTAAAGGAGGTGAGTGTATGTAATGGATATCAAAGAACAGGCTAAACAGGACTACTTAGCTGGTATGAAAGTGCAGGACATTGCAGAGAAGTTAGGCAAATCAGCATCAACCGTTCGTTCATGGAAGTCTCGTTATAAATGGGATGATGATTCTAGTGCTGATAATGCACCACCAAAAAGGGTTGCAACAAAACGCAACAAAAATGCAACGCAACGCGAAAACGTTGCAACGTCTCATGAGACAGAACGAGCAGTCAATGATTTAGCTGACAGTGATTTAACCGATAAGCAAAAAGCCTTTGTGGTCGAGTTTGTGAGACTTGCTAACGCAACGCAAGCGTACATAAATGCCTATGGTGTTGACTATGCTGTTGCTAGAGTGAATGGCTCAAGAATGCTAACAAATGCTAACATTCAATTAGCCATAACAGAATTACGGAAAGCCAAATTTAAAGAGCTGTCAATCGGCATGTTTGACCTGATTGAAGACCTGGCAAAGGAAGCTAGAGCTGATATCGGAGACTTTGTTGAATTTGGTCAGTACGATGAGTTAGTCATGGATGCCGATAAGAACGTCAAGCTTGATACAAATGATGAGCCAATCATTCAGCACAAATCGTGGGTGCAATTTAAAGACCAAGATAAGGTTGATACAAGTGTGATTAAGAGCATCAGCATGGGTAAGGATGGGCCGCATATTGAACTACACGATCGTGATAAAGCACGAAAGCAATTGATTGAATACTTCAAAACGGTTGGCGATACCAAAGATACTAAGGCAGTTATTGTTGACGATATTAGTAAGTTGGGAGATGTAGATGATGACTGATGAAGCATTTGTGTTATCTAAAAATATCAATCCTCATTTTTATAAAGTTTGGAATACACGTAAGAGTGAGATCATCCTAAAGGGTGGTCGAGGTTCGTTTAAATCGTCAGTCGTTGCATTTAAATTATGTACAATGATGTATCGACAAATTACTGCTGGTCATCGAGCCAATGTTGTGTGTGTTCGTGAGAACAAAACCAATTTACGTACATCGGTGTATAGACAAGTACGTGAGGCATTAGAAATGATGGGGCTGATAGATGAATTTAAATTTTTTGTAAGTCCTATGGAAATAGTGCACACACAGACAGACTCATCATTTGTTTTTTATGGTGCAGACGATCCCAATAAACTTAAATCTGATAAAACGCCAGATGTCATTGGATTGTGGTATGAAGAAGCGGCAAACATGAAATCTGCTGAGGTATTTGACCAAGCCAATCCAACGTTTATTCGTAATAAATCTCCATATGTTGATGAGGTTAAAATATTCTATTCTTATAACCCGCCAAAGAATCCATATGATTGGATAAACGAATGGGTTGAAAAGAAAAAGATGGAACCTGACTGCTTAGTAGACCATTCAACGTATCTGGACGATGATTTAGGATTCACGGTTCCGCAGCAGTTGCGAATGATTGAAACATACAAAGAGAATGACTATGACTATTATCGTTACTTGTATTTGGGTGAGGCTGTTGGTCTGGGTACAAGCGTTTATAACATGAACTTGTTCCAATCAGTGCAAAATGTTGGAGAGCTACCTGATGGTGATCACATTGTTATGCTGCGCTTTTCTGCCGACGTCGGTCACTCTGTATCAGCAACCACAGTGGGGTGCTATGGCATCACGTATAAGCGACGTTTGGTGTTACTGGATACTTATTATTACAGTCCAGACGGAAAGGTACACAAGCTCGCTCCAAGCGAATTAGCACCACAAATACATGATTTCGTTCAAGAGATGCAACATAAATACCCTTGGCCTACAGATATGTTAATTATGGATAGTGCTGAACAAGCATTGCGAAATGAATATAATCGACGCTACAACGTTGATTGGTGGAATGTACGAAAATTGAAAAAAGTGGACATGATAGACCGTGTTCAAAATGTGCTTGCCCAAGGTAAGCTTTTTTATTTGCCTACAGAAAATAATTTGAAGTATTTCATATCAGAACATCAAAAATACCAATGGGACGAAAAGACATTGCAATCAGATAAACCAGAAGTGGTTAAGGTTGATGACCACACTTGTGACCAACTACAATACTTGGTTCGAAGTAGTGAAGATGAGCTGGGCATTAACTGGTAAGGAGGCGTAACGTATGACACTTATTGACTCCCTAAAATCATTCTTTAAGAAAGGGAAGGTTAAAGCGGGAATGGGAAATTACTTAAAAACAATTACCGATCATCCAGATATTAATTTGCCAACAAGCGAAATTTTACGCATTCAAGAAGATTTGCGTTACTATCGCAATGATATGAAAAAGGTCTCTTACTACAATACGTATAATCAAAAGAAAGAACGTAAGCCACATACATTAGCTTTGACTAAGCAAATGTCACGGCAATTAGCATCGTTGGTGTTTAACGAGGGTATGACTATTTCGATTCAACCGCATGTTGATGAGAAAGAAACTGCAAATACGCAAGAAAATGATGAGTTGGACCAATTTATTAAGAAGGTTTTGGCTGATAATAACTTCAATCAAAATTATGAAGAGAATCTCGAACTAGGGATTGCGACTGGTGGATTTGCAGTTCGACCCTATATTGAAAATGGAGCCATTAAGTTGGCATGGATTGGTGCAGATCAATTTGTCCCGCTAGACTCAAATACGAATGAGATTACTTCAGCGGCGATTGTTAATAAGCGGACTGTTTCAGAACGTGACACAACTGTTTGGTACTCATTGTTAGAGTTTCATTATTATGATGAAGTAGCTCGAACAGAAACAATTGAGAACGAGGTTTATCGTTCAGAGACAGCCAATGAAATTGGTCAAAATGTACCGCTAAGCAATTGGGATAAAAGTCTACCTGAAAAAGTTGTATTATCAGGTCTTTCACGACCAACATTTGCTTATTTTAAAATGCCTGGTAAAAACAATTTTGCAGTTGAAAGTCCCCTCGGTGTTGGTATCAGTGAGAATGCTAAGTCAATTATTGACGCAGCGAATATTGCTTATGATCAATTCGTACGGGAAGTTCAATTGGCAAAGCGGCGTGTATTTGTTCCATCATCAATGATTCGTCCTACCGCTAAACAAGAAGGTAACTTATTTGATGATGGATTCCCAAAGTTCGATGAAGATGAAGACGTCTTTATGCAATTTAAGGATAAAGAAGGTGCTAACATCACCCAAGTTGATACAACGATTCGTAATGTTCAGTACACGGCAACGCTACAGTATCATTTGCATGCTTTAGAGAATAATGTAGGGCTTTCACAAGGCACATTGACGACTGATGGGGCAATCAATGATAAGACAGCGACAGAGGTTGTTTCAGACAACAGCGCGACTTATCGAACTCGTTCAAGTATCATCACACAATGCGAGAAACAACTATACGGTTTGATTCGTAGTATTTTAGAATTAGCTAACTTACCTCTATTTGAGGGGAAAACGCTTCTTAATTACGATATTCAAAAAAATCCGATTGATATAAATCTTCACTTTGAAGATGGCGTATTTGTCGACAAGGACGCTCAAGCCAAGCAAGATATGCTGATTGTTCAACAAGGTATGATGCCTAAGGTTGAATTTCTGCAACGCAATTATGGGCTGTCTGAAGAAGATGCCAAGCGCTGGATTCAAGAAGCTCAAGATGATGTAGCTAATAATGACCCATTGCCTAAAGAGCAAAAAGGAATGTTTGGTGATGGTGGAGGTGATGAATAGTCATGGTCATTACCGCAGAAGGCATGCAAGTGCAGGCAGACAAGACAGTTAATGTTTATGCTCAATTGGAAGCACAAATTTTTAAACGCATCATTGAAACGCTGAAACATGTCGATATTGAGCAATATGATGAGAAAACGATTGTTGAATGGCAACTGCGACAACTAAACAATATAGGAGCTTTAAGCAAGGAAGTTATTAGTGATGTGCAAAAGGTCAATCCAGCTATTAAGCAACAAATAGACCGATTAATCAGAGATAACGGTTGGCAAATCAAAGATGAAATTGATGAGCAATTGCAGGATATGTTGCATAAGCCAGCCCCAATTAGTAGTGAGAGTGGACAAATTATTAATGCAGTCATTGATAAAACCTTTCTTGATTTAGATAATTCAGTCAATCAGACATTATTAACGACTAATATTCGCAACAATACTGCTTTAAAGACTTATCAAAATATCGTGAAGCAAACGACACTAGCAGTTCAGTTAGGTAATAAAACGCCACAGCAAGCTCTAAAAGAAACAATTTATAAGTGGGTGGACAAAGGATTACCAACTCAATTAATCGATAAAGGTGGGCATAGCTGGAGCTTAGAGACATATGCAAATACGGTAGTCAGTAATTCAGCACATCGAGTATTCAATGAATTAAGAACCAACCGTATGCAAGAGTTCGGTATGGGGGTAGCTCTCATGAGTTCGCATCCTGCTGCTCGTGAAGCATGTGCTTATATTCAAGGTAAACCGGTCAATATTGTACCGCCTGGTAGTGAAAAATATGACAGACGATATGACAGCATCTATAATCATGGATATGGGAAAGCGTCAGGTACTCAAGGTATCAATTGTCACCATACTTTGACACCGTTTGACCCAGATACGATGACTAATCATTATCAACAATTTGATCCAAAAGAAGCGATTGAAAATGGTAAGGTTCAAGCTAAACAACGGTCAATTGAACGAGCTATTCGAGCAAGTAAAAAGCGTATGAATGCTGCCGAAGCACTAGGTGACAATGAAGGATATGACAAGTACCGAATGCAGCGTAATGCCCAGCAAGCTAAAATGCGTGAATTTCTCAAAGAAAACGATTGGTTAAAACGTAATCGCGATCGCGAACAAATCTATTCAGGCATGCGACCTAATAGAAAGAATTTGAAAAACTCATCAGCTGACCGCAATTATGTGCAACAAAAGATCCATTCAGGCGAATATAGTGTTAGAATCAATAGTGAAAAGCAAGGACCGCATATGGAAAAAACACGCATGCCTGGTAAGAGCTATTTTAAAGATGGTACTGATGTGGATGAATTGATTTATAGATACGCAGGTACTGGTGAGGTACGGACAAGTAAATCGGGCAATTACATGAATGTTGAAGTGATTAAAGATGTCGGCGATGTGCATGGGGTAGACGTCATGAGAGACGGCACTGAACGCAAGGCAAATGGTATAACAATTCATTATTCTAAGAAACGTACACATGTAGTACCAAGATACGATGACTAAGGAGCCTTAAAATGAGACAAGTCAACTTTTATGATATTTTTAATTCAGATGATAGGAAACAAAGATTAAAAATCCTTGATATTGATGGTCGGATTTTTGAAGGGTACTTTGATGGACAGACAGATGCCTTTGACAATGACCCCGAAGTGGATACGATCGAATTGGAATTAGATAATGGTAGAATCGTTACTTTTCCAGAATCAGATATCAAGACAATTGAATTAATTGATTAAGCGCCAAGCATTTGCAAGGCGTTTTTAATTTGTACATTAAAAGAATAACCATTCATTTATGGACCTGAGTAAGTCCTTAAACTGCTCTTTTATTATGCACAAATTCCATACGGGAGCAGCCCCGTTCATCAACTGCTAGGAGGATATGCATGGCATTTACAACGGAAGCACTACAAGCCTTAGGGTTGAATGACGAACAAGTGAAAGGAGTGATGGCAGAGCATGGTAAAGATGTGAATGAGCTTAAAGAGCATAATTCAACACTGACTGCTGAACGTGATAGCTATAAATCACAAGTAGATGAAGTGACTAAGAATTTGGAGGCAGCAAAAAAGAACGCTGAAAAGGGTTCTGAAGCCCAACAACAGGTTGAAGAGTTGCAACAACAGCTCAAGGACAGTGAAAAGCAAGCCCAAGAGCAACTGAAATCTCAGCAAAAGGCTTTTTCAATCGATAAGGCTTTAAGTGATGCTGGTGCTAAGAATAATAAAGCTGTGGAAGCTTTGTTAGATGTTGATGCAATTAACATTGATGAAAATGGTACATTGAATGGATTGTCTGAGCAATTGGAGAAGTTGCAAGCTGATACCTCAACTGGATTTTTGTTTAACACGGGTGATGATGAAAATAATAAAAACCCTAGCGTCAAAATTATTCAACAAGGTAATCCAGGTCGTGGATCTAATACGACCATTGATTTGTCAAAAATGCCTTATAAGGAACAACTGGAATTGAAACAATCAAATCCAGAACAATATGAAGCAGCTCGAAACGAGCTACAAGGAGGAATTAATTAATGGCAGGAAATGAATTAACACAATTAGAACAAATGATTGACCCACAGGTTTTAACCGACATGATTAGCGCTGAATTGCCGAAAGCGATTCGATTCAGCGCCATTGCGCCAATTGATACGACACTAGAGAGCCGACCAGGTAGCACAGTGACTGTCCCACGTTATGAATATATCGGTGATGCTAAAGATGTTGCCGAGGGCGCTTCAATTGATTATGCTCAATTGAAGACATCAACTGATACCTTCACTGTTAAGAAAGCCGGAATTGGTGTTAAGCTGACCGATGAAGCGGTTTTGTCTGGATATGGCGATCCTGTGGGTGAAGCACAAAAACAAATTACGATGTCAATTGCGTCAAAAATTGACAATGACATTGTAGCAACGGCGACAAAGGCTCGTTTGCAATTAGCTTCTGCCGATTTTACAAAGCTTGATTTTATTGACCAAATCGAAGCAGCGTTTGCGGATGACGCTAATCCTCGTAATTTTGAAGTAGATGACACAGCTCGAGGTGTTATTTTCATGAACCCAAAGGACGTGAACAAAGTCCGAAAGGCTGCCACTATTGATTGGACTCGCGGTAGTGATTTGGGAGATAGCATTATTATTTCTGGTGTATTTGGTGAAGTGCTAGGTTGGCAGTTTATGCGATCTCGAAAGATTCCTGAAGGTTCGGCAGTTGTTGCTAAGCCTGGTGCCATGAAGACGTACATGAAACGGGGAATTAATGCCGAAACTGGTCGTGACATGGATAATAAGTCAACTAAATTCAATGCTGATGAACACTATGGTGTTGCAATTTATGACGATACAAAGCTACTTGTCATTAAGCCTTTTGACTTCACTGACGGAACCATCATTGAGCAAAACGTAACTCTCATTGAAGACGCTTCAGTTCGTAAGTCTAACAAGGCGGGGAAGACATCAACAAGCACAACAACAGAGACGTCTACAAAGTAAGTGAGGTGATTCGTAATGGATTATCTTGACTTCAAAACATTTAAGGGTTTGGGCTTTTCTCAATCACAAGAAACATTTAACGAACTTTTACCAAAAGCAACTCGTCAATTAGATGGGCTGACCATGGATTTTTACAAACGTAAGCATAATCTGCAAGAAGACCTACAATCAAATCAAGATGTTCGGCGTTATCGTGGTGAAGCTTTTCAAATATCTGTTGGACTCACAATTGAATTCATGGATGAAACTGGTATAACAAGCACAATTGCCCTTTCCAATGCTAATACACCTAATATCACGATTGGTCGTACGCATGTAGATGCGACAAATCCGGTAAAAGGCCTTGTCAACTCTTCACAGGGATACGTTGTTCCTGAAGAAGCTGTGCGACAGATTGCACCATACGGGTTACTGTATCGGGGGATTTAACTATGGCTATGAAAATTCCAACAATTCCAAAGTCAATGGCCAACCAAACAGCCACGTTGATTAAGCATGCGAGTTCATCAACTGAAGATGGTGAGCGCATCACTGAGGAAACAAAGACGGACCTGAACCATGTTGTTTTTCAACCAGGGACCATCTATTTAGGAACAGGTAACGACCGCACAATTACAGCTAACGGAGTGTTATTTTTATATGCTAATGTGACTACGCCAATGCCGACACTGACCAATGCTGATATTGGTTCAATGGTTGAAATTGAGGGAAGTCTCTACAAAATACAACGTATTATTGATAATAGAGAGCCATTTAGTAATGACATCTGGAGTTATGAAATCGAGGTGTTTTAATGCCAGTAACTGTGAATGTTGATGGACTTACAAGTCGATTTAGCAAGCCTAATATTGCTAAGGCAAGATATGCATCAGCAAATCAGGCCATGCTCAATATGAATAAGTATGTGCCTTATTCTGGTGAAAATAGTAATCAAGATCACTTAAGGGATACTGGTCATGTTGCCAGCGACGGTCAGTCAGTGACATGGACTACCGCCTATGCTCACTCTATCTTTTTAGGACTTGTGGGTGGTAAGTATCCTATCCAGAATTACACAACGCCTGGAACAAGTAAGCGTTGGGATTTACGCATGACTGGAAATAGGCAAGATATGTTAGAAGTTACTAATGCATTTAAAAAGACGCTGATGAAAGGCTAATATATGGATTTACTCAACCAACTAGCTAAAAAGGTGAATCAACTAGATTTATCTGAACCACTAACCAAATCCAACATCAATGCGGATTATAAATTCGGTATCTACACGTTACCGGGTTCAAAAATCGTTGAAGAGGATATGGCCGGAAACCAGGAAAAATTGATTCCTATTGAAATTGCTTATCGCAGCAATGATTATACAAAAGCGACCAATATGCTTACGCAAGTAAGTGACATGTTAAATAATTTAAGCCAATTAGACACTGACGAAAGTTATTCATTTAATCGATTAGACATAGAGCCACAGCCCTATGCTACAGGTTTAATGATTAATGATGAGGGTGTTTTTTTATTGGACTTCTCAGTAACCATTACAACCAAAAAGGAGCGTGTTTATGACTGAATTTGAACAAAATTGGAAGAATCGTATCTTTATTGATACGGCGGGTAATACTTCCTTAGAAGACCTGTCAAAGGCTAAGTTTGCATTGTTAGCTGCAGGTATTACAACACAAACACCATCAGCCTCAGAAACAGCCGATACAACACCATATTACGATGGTATGGGATTCTCGTCTCATGATGTAACAGGTAAGGCCATTCAATTTGCGATTGCTGGACATCGACTGGAAGGCGACGCAGCCCAAGACTATGTCGTGCCTAAATTCATTGCGATTGGTGATGCCTTGAAGACATTGGGCAAGTGGGTTGATGCAGAAGGCAACACAGTTTACTTTGTTGCTACATTAACAGCCATTGTGCCTTATGGTGGCGCTGCCAATGTTAAGCAAACATTTAGTTTCACACTTGCAGCCAATGGTGCACCATGGCTAGTTAAGAAAGATGCTAAGGAAGCTATTCTACCTGATGGTACAACGAAGCCACTGCCAGATGGTTTAGTGGACCCGAAAACGGATCAGGGCAAGTAACGCCACCAGATGCTCCTGATCATGGTCAAGGTGGTTCTGAATCAAATGGCACTTCTCAATCCACAAGCACTAGTGCATCCGTGAGTGAAAGTATTAGTGAATCAAAGAGTCAACAATCGTAATTAAATAAGGCATTCAAGTCGCCATAAATACACAATACCTATGGGGCGGCAGGTACATAAAGGAGAAAAAAACATGGCAAAACAAATTAACTTGGATACACAAATCATCAACACACTTGAGGTCAAGATTGGTCCTAAGGCAATGAAAGCAAAGTATACAGCTGAAACTGACCGTGAGCTGGCAGATAAGGCAATTGATTATTATGCTATGCATGATGACTTAAATATTGACAAGCTATTGTCTGAAAACACGGTTGATGAAGCTAAACAAAAGCTACATGAAGCGCAAGATGGGATTATTGAATTGGGGACTTATCTAATTGATAAGTTGTTTGATGAAAAGGATGCTGAATATATTAAGAAGCAAACTCGTGGACGCGTTGCTAATTATGACAACATTACTGAAACACTAGTTAAGGCCGGTGATGCTAGTTCATTTGAATTAGGTAATTACTAATGCTTTCGCTAACGGAACCGTCACTTACTGAGGTTAGTTATCACGGCAAAGAGTATCCATTAAATCTTACGTTCGATTCAGTTATTACCTTGTATGGTCTGTTAGATGACTCAGATATTGCATCACAAGTTGATGCCCTTTATCAGCTATTATCACCGCAAGGGACAGTCAATGATGATAATCAATTGAAGCTACTACTGATTAATACAGTCCTAGACTACTTGTCAGAAAAACCCTATGGTACATCTGGTGGAGCAATAGATTTAGCGGGTAATGTTTTAAAGAGTGTCGATATGCCACCTGATTTTGATTTTGAACAAGATAGCGCTGCTATCTATGCCTCATTTAGGCAATATTATGGGATTGATTTGAATGAAGAACGCGGACACATGCATTGGGATACGTTCATTGCTTTATTTGATAATTTAGGTGCTGAGACACCCATTAATCGAATTCGCAGTATTCGCAACGATGATTTGAGTGATTATCAGGGCGAAGACAATGTTCAGCGTCTGCAAAACATGAAAGAACTTCAATCGTATTACATGCTCGATTCAGTTCGTGAGAAGCTAGATGAAGAAACAACTGCAGATCCATTTGCGGGGATTTTCGGAATCAAATAGAAACATTCTAGAGGAAAGGGGGAAGACGTATGGCAGTTGATGGAAAAGTCGAAATTGCGCTTGAGCTAGAAGATAATTTAAATACTGAACTTCCTAAAGCAATTGATTCAGTAAAGAATGCTGGGGATAAAATTGAAGCCCAAGCTAAAGAGTCAAATCAGTTAGTGCGGCGAGAAGCTGAAAAAACACGGGAAGAGTTGGACCGTAAGTTCGGTAAAGCAACGCGTGTTAAATTAGTGACTGACGCTGATAAGCATGGTATTAAAAACTTTGATGCGCTGTTAAAGGAATTGCCTAAGAAAAAACAAACGGAACTATTAGCAAAGACTCAAAAAGGCGAGGTCATCAACTATGAAAAAGAGTTGCGTAAAGTTCCAGCTAAAATTGTTTCTAAAGCAGAACTAAGTGACCATGCATCAGAGGGCTTACGGGGATTGAAGCGTGAAACCACAGGCCTACAAAAAGAAGCAACTGAAACAGGTCATCGCTTCAGACGCTTGAAAGACATCATGATTGGGAGTTTTGTTGGTAGCGCAGTGACATCAGGTATCTTTGCAATTACAAATGGGCTGCATGAAGCAGCTAAAGCTGGTCTTGAATACGACAAAGTGCAAGATACGATGAAAACTAATTGGAAAGTCCTAACAACTGAAGCACCGCGAGATGGTAAAGAAATGATCTCTTTTATCAATAACCTATCCCAGCATTCTATTTATTCGGCAGACTCAATTGATAAGATGGCCCAATCTTTTTATCACATTAATTCAAATGCGCCAAATGCAAAGAAGTGGGCTCAAGATTTTGTTAATCTAGGTTCAACGCTACACGTCTCCAATGATGCACTACGTGAGTCTGGAGAACAATTCTCAAAGATTGTTGCTGGTGGTAAAGCCAGTCAAGAAGACATGAATGTCATGATCAATCGTTTCCCAATGTTCGGTGAGGCTCTTGAAAAAGCATCCGGTAAAAGCATGAAGCAACTACAGGAAATGTCATCAAAGGGACAACTATCAGCAAAACAGTTTACAGATGCTTTAGATTATTTAGGTAAAAGTATAAGGACAGTCAGGAAGAAGCTTTAAATTCGGCGCAAGGTATGGGTATGTACCTAAGTTCGCGGCTTAGCAAATTAAGCGGTGATGTCATGAAGAGTTCCTTCAACATGAGTAAATCAACTTTAGGAGCTATTAAAGAAATTACTTCGGACAAGTCCATGGAAACCTATTCCAAAGGAATAAGTGCGGCGATTGGTAGCATGACGACTACATTGGCATATTTCATTGAGTATATTGCTAAACATCAAAAAGATATAGTGGGAATATTTGGTTCGATTAAAGATATCGCGGGTGCATTAATCGGTGGTGCTTGGGATTCAGCTAAAGCGACTATTTCGTTTATGGCTGACATGTTTGGAAAGCTTGGTGGAAATGCTAAAAAAAGCCACGATCCATTAAAAAATATCAATAGTATTCTCAAAGATATTGCTAAACATAAAGATGCACTTAAAACACTCGGTGGAGTTTTAGCAGCTGCTTTTGCAGTAAAAAAGCTAGCAAGTTTTGCTGATGGGATTAGAAACATCAATGATTCTTTAAAAATTACCAGTGGCATGAAAAAAATTGGTGGATCATTTATTAAACCAAAAGTTGATGGTTCCGATGCAAAGCGTGAACTAGGTATTCTCGGTAAGGCAATTAAGGGAACAGCAAAAGGAATTGGTAAAGCATTGAAATGGACAGCTAAGATTTCTACTAAAGCTGCGATTGCTGCCCTAAGCGGATTAAAGAAAGCGGCAGAGGTTGCTGGTGCAGGAATGAAGGCAGCTTTTAACTTTGCAAAAGCTAACCCTATTTTGTTGATTATTTCAGTCATAGTCGCACTAGGTGTTGCATTCTACGAACTCTATAAGCATAATAAGAAATTTCGTAATTTTGTAAACGGCATTGGCAAAGCAATTAGTTCATTCTTTAAATCTGCAGGAAAAACAATTGACAAGGGGATTAAGACCGTTAAAAAAGCATTCAAGGGGATCGTTAACTTCTTCAAGAAAGACTGGAAGGAAATTTTACTTTTAATTGTGAATCCGTTTAGTGGTGCTTTTGCATTACTATACAAGCACAATAAAAAGTTTCGTGACGGAGTTAATGGTCTGATTAACTGGTTTAAGAAGAATCTATCTAGTTTTGGAAAATGGCTCCCAAAAACTTGGCATAATATCTGGGACCCAATCGTTGATTTCTTCGAAGAGGTGTGGAATAACATTAAAAAGATTGCCTCTCGCGCTTGGGATTGGATTAGTGATCATATTAGTGGTTTTGGTAAATCGATTCGTAAGATTTGGCGCAACACTTGGAATGCAATTGCTGACTTCTTTGGTGATATCTGGAATAACATTAAGAGTATGGGTCAAAAGGCATGGAACTGGATTTCCGATAAAATGGATAACTTTGGTTCCAACGTTTCTAAGGGTTGGAAAAGCTTGTGGAACGGACTCAAGGATTTCTTTGGTGATGTCTGGAATGGCATTAAAAAGACTGCAAGTGACGGTATGAATGCAGTAATTGGCTTTATCAATAAAGGTATTGGTAGCATTAATTCTGTCATTCATACTTTTGGCGGAAGTAAACATGCTATAAAAGATATACCTAAATTCGCTAAGGGAACAAAGGGAGCACCACAGGGGCTAGCAATGGTCAATGACGGTGCTGGCGAAGAGATGATTATCGATAATCAAGGTGCACCCCACGTCCTAGAAGGGCGCAATCGTTTAGTTGCATTTAGTGGTGGCGAAACAGTTATCCCACACGAAGATACTAAAACACTATTCGGTGGATCAATACCACACTTTGCTAAAGGAACAACGAACTGGTTTGAAGGGGTGACAGATTGGGTTAAAGATAAGTGGGATAGTTTGAAGAATTTCATCAAGCACCCACTTAAAGCAGTCGGTGGAATCATGAACAACGCAATTAAAGGAGCAACATCACATACCCCTGAATTCGTTAAAGAATTCGTTCCACCAGTAGGAAACCAGTTTGTTAAGTCAATCATCAAACCAATCACGTCACTATTTAAGAAATTGAACAGTAAGCACGAAGACGATATGGGGGATGCCGGTGGTAATCACGGTAATCCAAGTGGTGCTGGTGTACAACGTTGGCGTGGGCTGGTTAAAAAAGCCCTTGAAGCTAATGGGTTAAGCACTAGTAACAGCATGATTGAAAAGGTGCTTCGTCAAATTGCAACTGAATCGGGTGGTAATCCCAAAGTGACACAAGGTGGTGCCGATCCAGATGGAGACGGTTCAGGACCTGCTATGGGGCTTATGCAAACGAAGCGGGCAACGTTCTTATCTAATGCATTCCCCGGTCATCATGATATATTCAATGGTTATGATAGTTTGTTATCAGGTTTGCACTACGCAAAGGGGCGTTACGGTTCTGACCTTTCATTCTTAGGTAATGGACATGGTTATGCTAACGGTGGCTGGGCTAATCAAGCAAGTATTTTTGGTGAGGTTCCGGGAGAACCAGAAGTTGCCATTAATCCAAAAAGACCAACTGCGGATAAGTTATTGCTGGAAGCTGCGCAAGCAACAGCCAAGAAGCAACCAAATAGCTTAATGGCCAAGATGATTATGCAGGCTGAAATTGCTAAGAAATCACTACAATCAGGACACAATGTCAACCAACCATTAGGTGCAGGAAGTAACACACTACAAAGTAGTAGTTATCAAAAAGTTAAAAATGGTGATTTAGTGGTTGAAGTTAATCTTGATGGACGTCAAATTGGTCATGCTGTTTCGCCAATTATCGAAGCATTACACGATCAGAAAATGACAGTTCAAGCAAATGCTATGGGGTTAGGAGGTAACTTAAATTATGGCATCTAGTTTTGAGCCAACCTTAGTCGTTGAACGCTTAGACGGCACAAAATACGATCTAGGCCATGAAGGAATTAGAGTTATATCATTCGACCCACCATCACCGGCTTACCAACATACCTATACACAAATGGGTCATTATGGTGCCAAACGTACAAATACAGTTATGCAACAAGTCGTTCTACCGTTAACTTTCGATGTCTATGCAGAAAACAATTACGATTATGAATTGCAACGCTTGAAAGTACTAAAAATATTTGACTCTCAGACAGAGTTTTATATTTATAGTGTCCGCATGCCGTATCTGCGTTGGCGAGTGATTGCTCAACCGTTTAGCTACCCGCGGTTAGGTAATTACTGGAAAGCCAAAAACATTTCAATTAGCTTAGATTGTCCAACTGGATTTGCAGAAACGTCTGTTACGTCATCTAAGTTACTAAGTGATGAATTGTTGCACCTAGGTTTTCAGATGGATATTGATAGCAAAGCACTTCCCCAATATCAATTTAGTAATATTAGTCACTTTAACTTTGAAAATATTGGACGCATTCCATTATTGGCAGACGAGAACCCAGTCGTTATTAAATTTAAAGGGAACGCCCCCAACGGGTTAACCCTTATTAATCACACGACTAATCAAAAATTCCAGTATTTCAAACCACTTACTAAAAGCAATACACTTGAATTAAACGGGTTGATTCCAATTGTTGATGGTAAACAGAAGTTGGGAAACGGTAATTCAAGCCGCTCCTATTTAGATTTCAAGGTTGGCCAAAATAGCATTGAGCTAATTGGTGCAAGTGATTTCCACATTTCATTTGAAACGAGGTTCTATTTCTAATGGGCGTGATTTATCTTAAAAACCTTAATAATGATGAAACAACAGCAGCCGTTTCAGAATTAACAGTTAATCAAAACATGGGACAACTTGATACCGTTGCATTTAACTTTATTGATGATGATTTAGGAATTGCAGGGAGCATGATGATTCCCGGAACAATGGTCACTATTCCTGAAACAGGACAGATGTTTAGAGTGCAAAACGTGGGACGCGAGTTAGCAGGTTTAAATGTAAAATATACCGTTACTGGGATAGCGTGCGCAGCTGATTTGCACAATACGTATTTAGATCAACGCCTAAACGATACTCAGAGTTTAGACGCGTGTCTGAAGTTCATTACAAGTGGAACGCCAATCACATACGTCATACACGATAAGTTCCCCAACTATTCATTCAGTGATGGTTTCGGTGGTGATTATGCTGACGCGTTGTTGATAAATACATTAGCAAACGATTTTAGGTTTGAGTGGTGGTTTGATAACTATGTATTACACGTTAAAAAGAAAATTGGGGAATCTGATAGTTTTGTATTTATCAATAATCTCAATGTTAATGATATTAGTTACACTGAAGACTATTCTGGTATTCGAACACATATCAAGGGCCTTGGAAAAGCCAAAGAGCAAAAGGATGATAAGAAACCGACAGAATATTTAGCAATGGCAGAGTATACAAGTCCCAACGCCAAATTATGGGGAATTAAAACTGCTGCTACCATTAGTGATGAACGTTTCACAAATAATGAAGCATTGCTTGACTACCTGAAAACGCAACTACAAGATTATCCGTTAATTCAATATACGATTAGCCAACTATCATTTAGTGATCATGCGGTTGTTCACAACGACATAAATGTTGGTAATAGTGGCTGGCTTAAAGATAGATTCGGTGTAGATATCGATGTGCGTATTATCGGGACTGTTACACACCCACAAGACCCACAAATTGATGACTCAGTTACATTCGGGAATACGTTATACAGCGCAACGAAAGAACAAATTAGACAAAAAGCATCTAATAAGAAAAACAATGCCATCGGTAAAAATATCGACGATAGAATTAACAATATTCAAAATTCCATTTATGAGGGGGTACATTCAATTTGAGTAAACTGCCTAGTAGAAACCCTTCTTCAGGTTATATCAAACCAGAGGAAGGCGTAGGATACGTTATAGCCAGTGATAATGGTGCTATACGTACAATTATCACAGCGCATGGTTTCAATTTAGATCCCGCTGATTTTAGTGATTTGACATTACCAGCGCTTGTATTTTCAGACGAAATGGGTCATACACATGAGATCAGCATCGATAGTAAAAATATGTTGCTAATTGATGAAGAACCCATGGTTGATTTAGATGCGTATTATACTAAGAAAGATGTTGATAACATGCTTAATTTAACTGCCCCAAATGGTAATAAATTCAAAGTAACAGTTTCTAATGATGGGACACTGCATACGGGAAAAATTTAATGGAGGTTTAACGTGAATCAAAGATTAACGATAGACCAAGTAAATAAACAACTAGCCAATCAGGTCAAACAAATTAACAAAATCAATGATACTTTGGTCGATAATGATGTTATTGCTAGTTATCATGGTATTCACTTAGAAAAAATAAATGGTATGTATAATCGTGATTTTTATTTAAGAGTAGTTTCAAACTTAGATGGAATCGTGAAATATTTAAATCAAACTATCGATGCAATCAATAACCAAGCGCACTTAGTTTATATCGATACTGGAGAGCCGCTTACTTTTTTATACGGTAAAGCCGTTCTAAAGATAAGTATTAATGGCTTTTTTATTGATTTACAAACGTTTATGCAAAGAATTGATGACAAATTATCAGATTGCATATTTGTCATTTCACAGTTCTATTCAATTAAATAAGGAGAGGATATGACGACAAAAGCAGAAGCAAGTATTCCCCAAATTAAAGAGGGGAAATTTATAATTGTCGATACTACACTGAGATCAACCGATACCATGTGGTTTGACGAAATGAGTGGAGATTACGGAGACGCAGGGCGTAAAGTATACTTGGCCATCAAAGATAGAGCATTAAGCAATAATCCTAAAGTGCCACTTAAGCCAATGGACTTGAATGGTATGGACGTTCGATTACAAGGGCATGATGCCAATGGCGTATTCAAACGAGTCTCACTAGCAACAAGAATGATCGATGCAGAAAAAGGGCGTGTTGAAATCACAATTCCGCGTGAAATTTACATCAACCCCGGGGCTTACGAAAATGCGGAGTTTGAAATTTATGAGGTAAATGGTGACACAGTTATCTCAACTGTTCCTGTTGGGTTTGAAGTTTATAACAATCATGCTCACATTACGACTAATGAAACGAAGCAATTTAGTGACGAATTTAATGCACTAATCAAAGAATTAGAGAGCGCAACGGCTGATGAAATTGAAAAGTTAAATGCAAAATTTTCTGAACTCATTGCAAGTGTTAAAATAGCAAACAATAATGTTGCGGGACTAGAACAATCGGTGGCCACTTGGACTAAGAATGTTGCAGATAAGGCAGTCGCTTTGTTGGACGGGGATAATCAGTTCACTGGTAAAAATGATTTTTTAGTTCCTATTAATGGTTTTGTAACGGGTATTACCAATAAAATTTATACAGTAAATGACCCGAAACAGGACGTTAATGATATTAATAAGCTACGTAGTTTACCGGAAGCAACAACTACCGTTGATTATTATTCAAATAACGGCACTTTGAATAATCCGATGGAGAGTAATTACTTTATGGTCGAAACTCGAAAGGTGACTCGAGATACGGCCTTTCAAACCATTACGAATATGAACTTGGTTGATGGTGAGATTAAACAGCGAACGGTCCAAGCCATGTCAACACAACCGGTATTCGGTAATTGGTATACAACGGCAAAGTGGTGTCCTTGGCGCACGTTAGTGCCTTACTTAGGCGATAAATTTGTCGTGGGGCTAATTGTTCCACAGTATCGGTTTAAAGGTCAGTCTGTTGAAATTAAGGGTGATATCAGTCCGAAAGAAACGATTGAGAATACAAACGGTGGTGAATATACACTGTTTGATAACTTGCCATTTAAATTTGCGACTGGACAACAACAAGTCCAAATTGGGTCAGGAAATACTGTCTTTGGATACTTTACGACCGGTAACCGTATCGTGATGCAAAAGTATATGTTTGCTGGGAAAGATGCGCCGGTTATCAAGGGTGGCTATATTGGAATTGCCGGTACCTTTGCATTAGACTAGTAGGAGGATAAGATGCCATTTAAACAATATGATAAAGAATTAGGGTTCTACATCGGCGAAAGTGACTTGCCATCAGATAACCCTGATTGGGGTAATACAGATGTCGATTTGCCCGGAGAAATTGGTCAAGGATATATATTTGTGTTTGATGAGAACATCCAGATGTGGCGATCACTGAATGAGTCGCAATGGCAGGACTACTTAGCAGAGAAGATGACACGTCTGCCGGATGATGATGAGCAATTCAAAGCAATGGTAACAGGGCAATTGGTAAGTCTATCCAAGTCCGTGGTTAGCGCGACTACCCAGCTCATGTTGACGACACGTTCGGTCACGGAATTGCAAACACAAGTCAAGCAACTCACAGAGGCAAAGGAGGAAGCACAGCATGTTTGATTTATATAACAATCTGTACAAGCTAGGTTTAATGAAAGCTAGCGATATTCAAGATATTGTGACGTATTTACCAACATTTGGTTTGACACCATTGGATTATGAAAAGATTACAGGACAAGCTTGGCCAAAAGAACAAGAAACAACCTAAGAGCTGCCAAAAGGGTAGCTCTTTTAATTTAGACTTAGAAAGGAATATTTATGGATGTATACAGCGCATTTGAATGGCTAATGAGCTATGCCAATGGCATGACCATCTCATTTGTGTTGGCCGTCGGCGTCTTTATTGATGCACTCTTGGGTTCCAGTTGGCGTAAGGCCAATGGGTTGCGACGTAATTCGAACGGGTTCTTTAATGGCTTTTTGAAGAATATTTCTCTGGCGCTCATTCCCGCTACGTTTTGGTTGGCGAATATCTTGTTTTACTATTTACCGCCTGACCCAACACACCCGCAATTCCGCTACAATCCACTCATGTTTGACTTTATCAGTGTTGGAGCAGGAATGTACATTGGTGATTGGCTACTACACAGTATTTTGGCTAATTGGAAATTGTCAGGACGTACCATCAGTCCGCGTATTGAACGATGGATTCAAGAGGAGTATGACAGCAAGATTGAACAACACAATTTAAAACTTGATAAGTTAGGAGACACACATGAGGACAAGTGATAACGGATTAAATCTAATTAAAGAATTTGAGGGATTTCGTAGCGCTGCGTATGATTTAGGTGATGGTGGCTGGACGATTGGCTATGGATCATTTAACGTGCCCGGCGTAGGCCCAGGAACGGTGTGGACAAAGGAACAAGCGACAGCGCAGTTGCGTAAGGATGTCGTTCGTTTTGAGAACGCAATTAATGGCATTGGGGCAAACTTGAACCAAAATCAGTTTGATGCACTTGTGTCGTTCACGTATAACTTGGGACCAGGCTGGATTAGTCAGTATCCGACTATTGCACAAGCATTGCGTAACGACAATTGGCAGTATGTGACTGACTCAATGAAGAACTTTGTTAACCCGGGTTCGCCATATGAAGCGGGCTTGCGACGACGGCGTCAAGTTGAGACAGACCTATTTAATAAGCCAGCAGTAATGCCTAAGTACACGCCAGCTCAGAAAGAGTTTATTCAGGCCGGGAATGTCTTTGAACTACGACGAGCGATTGTGGCAGATGAAATCAAACATGTTAATGGCATGTGGCAAGCGGTTAATTATGAACTAGCTGGTAGTCGTAATTTCAGCTGGACAGATAATGGTATTCCGTTAGCGATTTGTGATAAGACAAATGCTAAGGGAGAGAAGTTCGGCGACCAAAATACGGTCAGTCCTGGTGATTTTATTCGAGTTAACGACACGTATAATCATGGCACAATTGATCAATATGATATCCCAACCAACGGAGTGGGGATTACAGTGGGAAGCTATGGCATGATTTGGTTTAATGCGGATACGTTGTTGAAAATGTAAATGAATAAGTAGCTTGTGATATAATCAAGTTGTTGGTTATCATAACTTGCCAAAATTATTTAGACCAATATAAAAAAGCCTCAGTCGGTGTCTCTTAAACGAGTTACTGACTGGGGCTTTTTTATTTACTCTCGTTTTGCTCTAACGCGTCCGTAAAGGATTGGTGTTAGTGGGTTTGTGTATTTTTACAAAAAAATCCATTGCGTGATGCCATTCAAGAAGCACCCCGTAAGCGCTTTGAACAAGAACACTGGTCTGACAAGGCTTAAAACTGATAAAACAACGTTTATTGATGGAATAAGCGTTGTTTTTTTGTGTTTTGGCTATAAAAAAACGCCCATCCAATCAGATAGACGTTTTCTTGATTATGATTGAGTAGCTGCCATTGAAGCGATGATACCAACGAAAATCAACGTTACGACAAGTGATGCCACAAGGATGATGAACATCCATAGTCCAGCACGATTCCAAGTTGATTGGATTTGCTTAAATGTTGCAATATCTTCTGGTGTGTTTTGGAAACCACTCTTCTTCCAAGCCCAACCGTTCCCTAATGCGCCACAGAAGATGGCCCAGATGAAACCGAAAATTGGTACTGGGATAAGTACAAGTAGTGGGAGATATGACTTGTTTCCAAGTCCCCAGAACATGTTAAAAATAAAGGCTCCCCAGTTCCAGCCTTTGACTTCTGCAGGGACTTCGTTTACTGAATTATTTTCCATAAGTATCGTTACTCCTAAAATAAAATTGATTAAAAACTAACATATAATGTATATACTACTATATCGAAATGTGAAACACCATTGTTTTTTAATAAAAGTTAATGAAATAGATTTATTTACATTAGCATAGTGATGTATGGGATGCTAGTGCTTTTGCATGAATAGGTATTCCGTTGTACAATAAGAGAAACCGGTATAACCGATTGGGAAGGGAGTAGGATCCATGCACTTGAGTATTCAAACCATTTATATGGTCGTAACTGGCGCAAATATGATTTTTTTAATACTCTGTGCATTGGGGATTTATCGAGGTATTCGTGATCATGATCGATACTTAGTGATTGTCTACTTACTCTTAACACTGGGAATTATCATTGCTGTAAAGCTAACTTTACAAGCAACCGGAATTTTAAATTAGGTGGTGGAACGTATGAGTGAAAAAGCTGGATTTTCAGATTTTGAAAAGGAAGCCATGCGAGAGCGCGCACAAGAGTTACGCCGTGAACAAGAAAATAAACGCAGTAAAAAGAATCCCGAAGCGGACGTATTAGAAACAATTGCTGAAATGAGCGATAATAGTGCGGAAATTGCCATGCACATTCATCAATTGGTTCATGAATTAGCGCCGGACCTTAAAGCAAAAACTTGGTACGGGATGCCTGCCTATGCAAATGCTGATAATAAGGTGGTCTTGTATTTTAAGAATGCAGAAAAATTTGAAGCCCGGTACGGTATTCTTGGGTTCAATGATGCGGCACACTTGGATGCTGGGACAATGTGGCCTGTTGATTTTGCCATTAAAAACTGGAATGATCAGGTTGCCCAAGCTGTAACTGACTTGATCAAGAAGGCTGTCGTAGTTTAATCGCATTGATTGAGATAATTGGAGGAAAATGATGACAAATATTGCAATTTTGGGTGCCGCTGGGCGAATTGGTCAACTTGTGCGTGCCAACTTAATTAATCAAACTGATATGAACGTCACTTTGGTAGCCCGTTCAGCTGAACAACGGCTTAAGATTCATGACGACGATCGTGAAACATTTGTTTCAACTGATTTAGATGATGTAAAACTTGTTGCTGAGGCACTCAAAGGACAAGATATCGTTGTCTTAGCAGTTGCGCCACATCCTGAATTAGCGCAAGCGGTTATCCAAGCGATGCACGATGCTGGCATTTCACGCTTAATCGTTACTGGTGTATTGGGTGTCGATGACGAAGTGCCAGGAGCATTTGGTGCTTGGAATGAATCAATGATTGGTGGGGAACTACCAGAATTGAAGGCGGGATACCAAGCGCTAATGGCGAGTGATTTAGATGTGACATACATTCGGATGACTTGGCTATACGACGATGCAACTGAATTGACTTATGTTATCTCACAACCAGGTGAACCATTGCCTGGGGTACAAGTCACACGTGAGGCGGTTGCAGCATTTATCACAAAGCAACTTGCTGAAGGTGCACAAGCTTACCAAAATGAGTCAATTGGGATTTATGAACCTGGTTCAGAAAAGTTTTCAAAGCCAACTTTTTATTAAAAATTAAAAGCAGCATCACCTGAACGCATGAGACTGGTGGTCCTGCTTTTTTTGTGAGAAAACCCCCGTGATATTCTTAAGAAAGCATCATGCAAAAACGTTTTAATGAGCGTAAACTAGCCAATAGTGTTTTAACAGAGATGAGAAAAAGAGGGATGTAGGAATGACAGAATCAAAACAAGCACACTGGTTGAGTTGGCCTAATATTAAACAGAATGTACATGATATTTTTACTTGGCAATATTACCGTGAAGGATTTTCAGGGTGGTCAAAGAAATCTTATATCTGGCTACTAATTGGATTATCAGTGATTATTGGAACCGGGTTTATGCATGGGTTCTCAACGATGACCTTAATTTCAGTTCTTGGTGGGGCAATCGGATTTACATGTACGTTAGCCATTACCAACAATAAGCGTTTGAATGGGGTCTTAGGTTTCGTTTCAGCGATTTTAATTTCATATGTTGCTTGGCATGCACATAATAATGCCGACATCTTTATGCAAGTTGGTTATGTCTTAGCCCTTGATATTCCGGTAATCCTTTTTGGAAGCGCTTGGAATGCTCGCAAAATTCGTAAAATGGATCGCACAGGGTGGTTAATCCTATTCGGTACTTTTATTGTCATGTATGCCTTCCTCTTCTGGATCGATACACAAGTCTTTATTTCACCACGACCATTTATTGATGCCTTTTCTGCAGCGATTGGTTTCACTGGAGCGGCATTAATGCTTGGTAAATATTCATCGCAATATGTGATGTGGTCAATCCAAGGGATTACTTCAGTATTACTTTGGTTCATTACAGCGCAACAAGGTGACGCTAACTGGGTGCTATTCGCAACTTACCTATTGTACCTTGGAAACGATGTCTTGGGTCTCTTCTTCAGCCCATGGCGCATGTTTAATAAGTCGAAAGACACACAACAAAATTAATCAAAGAGGCAGGCCTGAAATGGTCTGCCTTTTGTGTTATCATGCAAAGTAATGAATAAAAGTGAGGAAGAAGGATGGCATATCAATATTTGATTTTCGATTTAGATGATACCCTTTTAGATTTCAAGGGTGGTGAAGTTGCGGGTTTAAAAAATGTATTCGCACAACAAGGGTTTAATGCGCCGCTTCAAGAAAAAGCATTAAGTGAATATACCAAAATTAATCGTGGATTGTGGTCGTCGTTTGAAAAAGGGGAGATTTCAAAACAAACCATTCATCAAACCCGATTTGATAAGTTACTAAACACATTGGGGATAGCGGGTGATGGTAGTGAATTAGAACGTCAATATCGTGAGGAACTAAATCATAACTATCGTGTCATTGATGGTGCAGAACCGTTTTTAGCTGATTTACAGCAGGCTGGCTATCATTTAATTGCTGGTACGAATGGCGAAGCTCAAACACAACATCTACGTTTGGCACATACTGGACTTGATCAATATTTTGAACATGTCTACATTTCCGATGAAATGGGCGTTGCAAAACCTGATCCTGCTTTTTATCAGGAAATTTTTGCGGAAAATCCTGATATGACTAAAGACAATACGGTCATGATAGGTGATGGTTTAGCTTCTGATATTCAAGGTGGTGTCAATTTTGGTATTGATACAATTTGGGTGAATTTCAATCAAAGAAACACAACGGAACCCCCAATGCCGACTGCAGTTGCGCAATCATATTCAGAATTGAAACAGAAACTATAACACAAAAAACACCTAAAGTCTGCAGGACTCTAGGTGTTTTTCTTATACCATGATGAAGATTGGTAGGATGAGTGGGCGACGCTTTGTCTTATCATATAAGAAGCGTTGCAAGTGAGACACAACAGCATTACGAATACTGTGTTCACTGGCATTAGGCTCACGCATGGCCATCAAAATTGTATGGAAAATTTCTTTGCGACCTTCATTAATCAAATCTTCTGATTCACGCATGTAGATAAATCCACGTGATAGAATATCTGGTCCGGCCGTAATTTCTTTGTTGTTTAGATCAATCGTTGCAACGACAACGACTAAGCCATCTTCTGAAAGTAACTTACGATCACGAAGCACTGCAGCCCCAACATCACCGATTCCGTTTCCGTCGACATACGTATCTTCAGCAGGGAAGTGATCGGCAATTCGGGCAGAGTCTTCGGTTAAGGCAAGGACATCACCATTATCGAGGATGAAGGTATTATCTTCAGGAACCCCGACATCGTGAGCCAAACCTTCATGGACCTTGAGCATACGGTATTCACCGTGAACAGGCATAAAGTACTTGGGCTTAATCAATGAAAGCATCAATTTTTGCTCTTCTTGTCCACCGTGACCAGAGGCGTGGATGTTATTCACCTTACCGTGAATGACGTTTGCTCCAGCTTCTTCTAATTCATTGATAACACGGTCAACAGACGCAGTGTTTCCAGGAATAGGTGAACTTGAGAAGATAACAGTATCGTTTGGTTGAATCTTGATTTGCTTGTGCGTACCGTTGGCGATTCGGGCCAATGCGGCCATTGGCTCACCTTGTGATCCAGTACATAGAATTAAGACTTTTTCAGGTGGTAGCTTATTGACTTCATGCGCATCGATTAACATTTCTTCTGGAATATCAAGGTAACCTAAGGCAAGACCATTTGTTACCGCGCTTTCCATCGAACGACCAAAGACTGCAATCTTACGACCATGGGCTAGGGCAGCTTCGGTTGCCATTTGCACACGAGACATGTTTGATGCGAATGTTGCAAAAATGATGCGGCCATCAATTTCGTCAAATAGCTTGTCAATGGTCTTTCCAACCCAACGTTCTGACTTTGTAAATTCAGCACGTTCAGCATTGGTTGAATCAGACATTAAGAGTAGGACACCTTCAGAACCAATGCGAGCCATCTTTTGTAAGTTAGGTGGCTGCTTAGTCGTAGGGGTGAAGTCAAACTTAAAGTCTCCTGTTTCAACGATCGTTCCAACTGGGGTGTGGACAGCCACACCGTAAGTATCGGGAATTGAATGCGTTGTACGGAAGAATTCAACACTTAACTTGTCAAAAGTTAAAACAGTATCTTCATCAATTTCATGAAGATCAGTTGTCTTTAATTGATTGTGTTCTTCTAGTTTGTTCTTAATAAGTGCCATTGCAAGGGGACCAGCATAGACTGGTACATTCACAGCATCTAAAAAGAAATGAATGGCCCCAATGTGATCTTCGTGCCCGTGGGTAATAACTAAGGCTTTAATTTTGTCACGGTTTTCCTTGATGTAAGTATAGTCAGGAATAACATAGTCAATTCCTAATAACTCATCTTCAGGGAACTTAACACCGGCATCGATGATAACGATTTCGTCACCATATTGAATCCCATATGTGTTTTTTCCGATTTCACCTAAGCCACCCAGAGCATAAACCGCTGCTTCATCAGGGTTAATGTTTAGCTCCATATTGCTCATAAATTAAAACTCCGTCAACTTGAAATCTGGACTTTGTTGCTCGTAAGCAAGGGCCTTTTCTGAAAGTTGTTCAATTTGTTCGATATTGTATTCTGTGTTTTGTTCGACTTCGCGACGCGCAGTTGGTTGGTCGGGAACATCTAGGTAAAGTGAGTGAGTGTCCTCACGCTTTGGATTACGTTGCTTTGATTCTTGATAATATACTTTGAAAATCATAAAAAACTCCTTTAATAAATCTATTTTTCCGTATAGTCTTATCTAATATAATATCAGAATTTGGTCGATAAAACTAGTATATCGCAAGAGCTCGCATTTTTTTTGATGTGGGGTGGCTAAAATTACCCGTCTCTTATCATTTTGTGGCATACTAGAATATGAAGAAATATGTTCTTTAATTGAGAAAATGGCGAAGGTAAATCTATGAAAATCTTTATTATTGGTGCGACCGTAGTTGTGATTTTAATTCTATTAACCGTCTTTCGTCGAACAGGGCGAAAATTAACTGAACGACAAATTATTGAATCACAACAATTGGTGAATGCTGCCATGAATTCAGTTGTGCAAGAGTTAGACCCGAGTTTGGGTATTATTGAAGATAGTAAGCCGTTTCGTTCGACATTGGTTGCCAATATCTGGGGCCATGAAGTCATGGCGTTTGAATTTATTTTGCCGGTTGAACGAAAAGTGAATACCGATATGCTCAGAAGAAAACTCAATAACGGCTTACAAGCATATGCAAAGATACATCAGCTTGAACCTTATGATCAGGCTGAACCTGTCTTTGTTGTTACGGACTTATGGTTTAACCAAGCGGGCAACAGTTTACATGTAGATGTGGCCCACGTGGTTAATGCTGAAACAGTTGCGTATTTACATGATTTAAGGCGCCTCAATCAATCCAATTAATGCTATACTATTTCCATAATAAAATTATGACATGGAGGAATGAATAACCTATGTATCGAATGGACCAAGTTGTACGGGATGGTGATCCTGTACTTAGAAAGCAAGCTGCAAAAGTTGACTTCCCATTATCAGAAGAAGATCAACAAGTCACTAAAGATATGATGGAATATCTCATCATTAGCCAAGATGAAAAAGAAAATGAAAAATATGGGCTTCGTCCAGGTGTTGGCTTAGCTGCACCACAAGTTGGCGTTTCAAAGCAATATGCTTCAATTTTGATTCGCAATGAAGACGTTGATGGACATGAAGATGATGAGGGCACGTACTTCTTTAAGGGAACCATCTATAACCCGGTTATTACACGTCAATCAGTTAAGCAGCAAGCATTAGCTGGCGGTGAGGGGTGTTTATCAGTTGATGAAGACCAAGCTGGATTTGTTGAACGGGCATATCGCATTACTGTGAAATATCAAGATGAGGATGGCGTGCAACAAGAAATTAAACTCCAAGGTTATCCAGCGGATGTTTTCCAACATGAAATTGATCACCTCCATGGAACGCTGTACTACGACCACATTAACCGCGCAGAACCATGGCAAGAGCATAATGGGACACGTTACATTTAATTAAGGAAGAAATATGGCTGATAAAAATTTTAATTATCCCTTCTTAGAAGGATGGTCAACAGATGACATTGTTAAGGCCAGCCGCCTCTACGATGCAGTTGCAAATGCGTATGAAGTTGGCATTGAACGTGACGAATTATTAGCCGCATATCAAGACTTTAAGACAGTTGTGCCAAGCAAGTCAGAAGAAAAGCAATTAGATCGTGAATTTTCACAAGCAAGTGACTATTCCATTTATCGTGTGATGCAAGCTGCACGAAGTTCTGAGCGTGCACGCGTCAAAATGGATGTTTAGAGAGGGCAACGAATGTCACTCACACCTAAACAAATAGACGAACAGGTCCTGGATTGGTTGGCTGAAGCCCGTACCCGAATCGTCGCTGATATGCAGATGCCACTTCAAGTTAATGAAAAAACAAATGCACGTGACTTGGTGACAAATGTTGATCGTGAAATTGAACAATATTATGTTCAGCAAATTCATACATTAATGCCCGAAGCTCAGATTATTAGTGAAGAGGGGTATGGTGATCACGTTTCATCAATGATGGGGGATGTTTGGTATATTGATCCCATTGATGGCACGCTCAATTTTGTTGAACAAAGGGCGGAGTTTGCCACCATGTTGGCGTTATACCACGATGGTGAACCAGTCTGTGCTTGGATTATGGATGTGATGCAAAATGACATTATTCATGGGGGGCCAGCACTTGGTGTATTTAAGAACAATGCGTCATTACCGGTACCAATGAATAAAGTACTAGCTGATGGCCTTATGGTGGTGTCTGGAGCCCGCTTAATTGCCAATCAAATGGGTCTCCCTCAAGTCTCACAGCAGGCACTCGGCTTTCGGGTCTATGGTTCTGCTGGCATCTCATTTATGCATGTGCTTGAAGGACGCGCAATCGGGTATATGAGCAAGATGAAACCATGGGACTTTGCGCCTGGGGCGGCCTTAGCAAAATCATTCGGATTAATGATAAGTGACATTGACGGTGAACCACTGAATATGTTACTATCAAATTCAGTAGTAGTTTCAACTCCCAACGCTCATGAGCAAATCATGAGGATTGAGAAACAAACAAACGGTGTCGAAGCAGGCACGGATATTCGTTTATGAATATCATTCAGTTAAATGATGAGAATGATTTAACTGAGAAATTGATGGATAACATTTAAGGAGAATAGAATTTTGGCAAAACGTGAAAACTTACGTAATATTGCAATCATTGCCCACGTTGACCATGGTAAGACTACTTTGGTGAACGAGCTTTTGAAGCAATCAGATACACTTGATGCACGTACAGAACTTGGTGATCGTGCAATGGATACCAACGATATTGAAAAGGAACGTGGAATCACAATCCTTTCAAAGAATACGGCCGTTGAAATTGGTGATAAGAAGATTAACATCTTGGACACACCAGGACACGCGGACTTCGGTGGTGAAGTTGAACGTATCATGGGAATGGTTGATGGTGTGCTTTTGGTTGTTGATGCCTTTGAAGGTACAATGCCACAAACACGTTTTGTGTTGAAGAAAGCCTTTGAACAAAAGTTGACACCTATTGTGGTTGTTAACAAGGTTGACCGTCCAGGTGCACGTCCTACAGAAGTTGTTGACGAAGTGCTTGACCTATTTATCGAGTTGGGTGCTGATGAAGACCAATTGGACTTCCCTGTTGTTTACGCTTCAGCGATGAACGGAACTTCATCTTCAGATCCTGACTTGTCAACACAAGAACACACAATGGATCCTATCTTCAACGATATTTTCGAATATATTCCAGCACCTGAAGATACTTCAGACCAACCATTGCAATTCCAAGTTGCTTTGTTGGACTATAACGACTTCTTGGGTCGTATCGGTATCGGACGTGTCTTCAACGGTAAGATTGCCCTTGGTGACAATGTTACCGTTATGAAGCTTGATGGAACAAAGAGTAACTTCCGTGTTACAAAGTTGTTCGGTTACATGGGACTTGATCGTATCGAAATTGATTCAGCCAAGTCTGGTGACTTGATTGCCATTTCAGGTATGGAAGAAATTTCAGTTGGTGAAACTGTTGTTAGTCCTGATAGTCCTGAAGCTTTGCCAGTTCTTCGTATTGACGAACCAACTTTGCAAATGACATTCCGTATTAACAACTCTCCATTCGCTGGTCGCGAAGGTAAGTTTGTTACCGCCCGTCAAATTGAAGATCGTCTTCGTCGCGAATTGCACACTGACGTTTCATTGCGTATTGAAGATACAGATGAAGCTGGTGCATGGTTAGTTTCTGGTCGTGGTGAATTGCACCTTTCAATCTTGATTGAAACAATGCGTCGTGAAGGATATGAACTTCAAGTTTCACGTCCTGAAGTTATCTTCAAGAACATTGATGGTGTTGATTCAGAACCTTACGAAACTGTTCAAATTGACACACCTGACGAATACTCAGGTTCTGTTATCGAATCATTATCAAACCGTAAGGGTGACATGATTAACATGGAACCTACTGGTACTGGTACCACTCGTTTGGAATTCTCTGTTCCATCACGTGGTTTGATTGGTTACTCAACTGAATTTATGTCATTGACGCGTGGATATGGTATCTATAACCACACATTCTCTGAATACCAACCAATCGTTAAGAACTGGAACCCAGGTCGTCGTAACGGAACACTTGTTTCAATCAACCAAGGTCCAACAACAGCCTACGCTATCATGGGTGTTGAAGATCGTGGAACAATGTTCGTTCACCCTGGTGACGAAGTCTATGAAGGTATGGTTGTGGGAATGAACTCTCGTGACAACGATATCTCAGTTAACGTTACAAAGGCGAAGAATCAAACTAACGTGCGTTCTTCTAACAAGGACCAAACTGCTTCAATCAAGACGCCACGTGATATGACGCTTGAAGAATCACTTGAATTCTTGGCTGAAGACGAATTGGCCGAAGTAACACCAGAACACGTTCGTATTCGTAAGCAAATTTTGAATACAGCAGAACGTGAAAAGGCTGCTAAGCGTCGTAAGACAGCACAACAAGGTTAATTTAAAGTCAATAAACGAGAAGTGTTTACTCAAAAATGAGTGAATGCTTCTTTTTTTATATGAAAAACCACGTGAATAGGCGAACCAAACAAGTTGTCGATTATGAAGTATGATAAAATAAGAGTTACGATTAAATAAAAAGGAGTGATGCTTTATGCAAGTTAATGATTCAAAGCGTCAGCCAAAACAAATGAATGGGTTTCGGGCTTTTTTTCAAGCCATGAGCATAAAATTTAAATACTTAGATCCTTGGATTTTCTGTTCAATCGTTGGATTAATGATATTCGGAACCGCCATGGTCTTTACATCTAGTACAAGTATGGCGACTGGATCGGCCACGAGTTTTTTTGTTAAACAAAGTATCTTTGCCATCTTATCTGTGGTGATTCTATTGTTTCTTTTTGCAATTGGGATTCCATGGCAAAAGCGAAGTTATCGACGCACAGTAAAATTTTCAATGATCGGCTTGGTCATCATCTTAGCGTACACCCGATTTTTTGGGCCAGTGACGAGTGGAGCACGTGGATGGTTGTACTTTTTTGGGTTCGGTTTTCAACCCGTGGAATACTTTAAGATTGTGATGATTTTATGGTTAGCAATGAAATTTAGTGATGTTTTAAAGTATAAAGCTGAGCCCGGACGACAATTGACACCAATGCTATTAAATTGGCACATTACGTTATTACCAGTTATTGGGATGTTACTCGACTTAACGATGCCTGACGTTGGTGGTTTTGGGATTCTACTCGCAATTGCTGGAGTGATGTTCCTAGCTGCAGGTGTTCCTGCCGTTTGGCTATGCTTGGTGGTTGTGTTAATCATTACGGGCTTACTCATTATGCCAATTTTGATTCCATACCTACAACATCTGAACTTCATGCCATATCAGCTACAACGATTTGAAGCTTTCGTAAATCCGTGGAGTGCGGGCGATAGTGGACATCAGTTAATCAATTCATATTATGCCATTAGTAATGGTGGGTTGTTTGGTCGCGGGTTGGGTAACAGTATTCAAAAACTTGGATTTCTACCTGAACCAAATACTGATTTTATTATGGCCGTTGTTGGTGAGGAACTCGGTGCAGTTTCAATTATCCTAGTGTTAATTGTGATTGGCATTATCGTTTGGCGAATTGTCATGTACGGGACGCGTACACGAAACATGGAGTTCAGATTGATTTTATACGGTGCTGCAATGTTTATCATGGTCCAAGTTTTAATTAATTTGGGTGGTGTGACTGGTCTTTTGCCGATTACAGGAGTGACATTTCCATGGATTTCATATGGGGGATCATCATTACTAGCGTGGGGAATTATGATGGGAATCGTGTTAAATATTATTGGTCGGTTACGTTTAGAGGCTGATCGAGAAAGGTAAGGAAGACAATGAATTTTGAACCAACTAAGCGTCGCGCGTTAATCGTCTATTTAAAAAATATGCGCCAAGCGCGACAACTACGCAGATTTGGTATTGTAAACTATATTTCAAATAAAATGAAATTTGCGTCAGTCTATGTTGATGAGGTCGACGTTGAAACCAAGAAAAAATTAATTGAACGTTTAGGATTTGTTGACCACGTGGAAATTTCCCATTGGCCAGAAATTGATACCACTGTTGGGGGACAACAGAGTATGGAAGAGATTGATTTTGCGGTTGATACCGATGATGTCTTTGATGATGTGGCGCAAGAAGAGGAATTGTAATGCGAATTGTAAGTGGAAAATTTGGTGGTCGTCCGTTGAAGGCCGTCCCCGGAGACGCAACCCGTCCGACGACTGACAAAGTGAAAGAAGCCATTTTTAACATGATTGGACCCTATTTCGATGGCGGTCGTTCGCTTGATTTATATGCTGGATCAGGTGGTCTATCGATTGAAGGTGTCTCACGTGGAATTGACGAAGCTGTTTTAGTTGACCGGCAATATGCGGCCATCAAAACAATTAACAGCAATATTGCTGTGACAAAAGAGCCGGATCGTTTTCAAGTGATGAAGACGTCTGCTGAAAGTGCCATCGCACGATTGGAGGGCACAGAACCCTTTGATGTCTTTTACTTTGATCCGCCGTATGCGAAACAAACGATTGTAAAAGATGTGGCACAACTGATTGATCACGGACTCGTGGCTGACAATGCGGTTTTAGTAGCGGAAACAGATCAACATGCTGATTTACCTGAAACAATTTCAGGTTTCCAGCAAGTGAAGGAACGTGATTACGGTATTACAGTCATTACGATTTATGAATACGAAGGTTAATCCATGAAAAAAGCACTATTTCCAGGAAGTTTTGATCCGATTACAAATGGACATGTTGATATTATTGAACGCGCCAGCGAAATCTTTGATGAAATTGTCGTTGGTGTTGCCAATAATACAAGTAAAAATGGTATGTTTTCTTTGGCTGAACGCGAAGCGTTAGTTAAAGCAAGTGTTGCTAGTCAGACAAATGTTTCAGTTGTGACGATTAACGGTTTGACTGCTGAGTACGCACAAGACCATGGTATTCAGACCATTATTCGCGGATTACGAAATGCCCAGGACTTTATGTATGAAGAACCAATTGCACAAATGAATACTGTAATTGGTGATTTGGACACCATGTTCCTGTTAGCAAAACCACAAAATACAATGCTAGCAAGTTCAATGATTAAAGAGGTGGCTCAAGCAGGTGGAGATGTAACCGAATTTGTGCCAGCACCGGTGGCAAAAGCCATGCAGCAGAAATTAATGAGGTAGCGGACAATGTGGAACAAGTTTAAAGCATCGTTAAAAAAACATCGAACGGTTATTCTGACAACAGTGGCCGTATTATTTGTGATTGGGTTAGTCGTACCACTACCACTTTATGCGGAGAAACCAGGCTCCGCTGAGAACCTGGCCAACTACATTAAAGTTGATAAGAAAGCACCGAAGTTAAATGGTGAATTTATGTTAACTTCAGTGGCGTTAGTACCGCTAAATGCAATTACTTTGATGATTAATGTATTTGAACCAACGTCTGATATTCAAACTAAAGCAGAAGCACTCGGTGGTAGCCAGAACATGGCGGATGATCAAAAAGTCAATCAAATTTATATGAAAACGTCGGTTAATGAGGCCAAAGCAAATGCCTATAAAGCTGCGAAAGTTCCATATCAACGTAAGTTTAATGGTATCTATGTGATGGGGATTCAACCGGACTCTAATTTCAAAAAAAAGTTGGCTGTGGGGGACACCATTGATTCGATTGACCATCATAAGTATGACAGTGCGAAGGCCTTTCAAAAGACGATTCGTAGTCGCAAGGTCGGTTCTGAATTAACTGTCGGGTACCAACGTAATCACAAACATCATGAAGCGACTGGGAAAACAGTGCCATTGGCTGGTACGAAAGATTTATCAGGAATTGGCATTATGTTGACTGATGATGTAGATGTGACATCAAAACGACCAATTTCAGCTGATTTAGGTAATCTGGGCGGACCATCAGGTGGATTGATGTTTTCACTTGAAATGTATGATGCGATGTCACCGGTTGACTTAGCACATGGGCGTAAAATTGCTGGAACCGGTACGATTGATAAGGATGGTAACGTGGGTGAAATTGGTGGGATTGATAAGAAGGTGATTGCCGCTAACCGCGCCGGCGTTAAGATCTTCTTAGCTCCGTATATCAAGCCGAATGACTTGACGAAGAAGTATGAAGAAAAAGGTCTGACGAATTATCAACTTGCTAAAAAGACGGCCAAGAAATATGCGCCAGACATGAAAGTGATTCCAATTCAAACATTTGATCAAGCCGTCACCGAACTTTCCAAATAATATTTGACGAACGAACGAGAATTTGATATTGTTAATCAAGTTATTTCGTACAGATAGTGTGTCACAAGCACACCGATAAGAGAGGCGAAATACCGCATTTATTTGTGGTATTTCGTCTTTTATTATGTCGAAAATTATAAAGGAGTAGGTAAATGAAAACAAAAGAATGGCATGTGCTAGCGGCGGTGATCGCAGCTGGGTTAATGAGTTTTAGTGGTGTCTTAATTGAGACATCAATGAATGTCACGTTCCCACATTTGATGCAAGAATTTAATACGAATGCGAGTGGCATTCAATGGGTGACAACTGGATATCTACTTGCAATTGCAGTGGTAGTTCCAGTAACTGCATTTTTATTGAAGAATTATTCAGTTAAGAAATTATTTATTATCGCTAATTTACTATTTTTAGTTGGTGTTCTGCTTGATTCTTGGGCACCAACCCTAACGATTTTACTAGGTGGACGCATCTTTCAAGGTGTTGGAACAGGAATTGCCTTACCACTGATGTTCCACATTATTTTAACGAAGTCACCTATGAATAAGCGTGGGGTGATGATGGGAATTGGAACGATGACAACGTCAATTGCACCAGCAATCGGACCTACGTATGGCGGTATTTTGCTTAGTAGTCTTGGATGGCGAAGTATTTTTTGGTTTTTGATTCCATTGATTGTCCTAGCGCTGGCAATGGGCTTGATGAGTATCCCAAATGAACAAGTCGCACGCACTGAACGCTTTAGTTGGGGGGCTTTCTTAACGCTAACTGTTGGATTGAGTACACTATTAATTGCTGTTGAACAACTATCTTGGCAGTACTTTGCACTCAGTTTGGTCTTCTTAGTTGCCTTTTATTATTTCAACCGTCGTCGTCAAATGCTCAACTTAGCTGTCTTTAAAAACAAAACTTTTGATGGGCTAACTTACAGTTTCTTAGTCTATCAAGCGATGCTTTTAGGTCTATCGTTCGTGCTCCCAAATTATCTGCAATTGGGGCTACATGTGACATCAACACAAGCTGGTCTCTTCATGTTTCCAGGTGCCGTGCTCGGTGCTGTTTTAGCGCCAATTTCAGGACGCCTCTTAGATAAGATTGGTGCCGTTAAGCCAATTTTGGGTGGTATTACACTTTCAGCAACTGGGTTAGTGTTGATGAGTGTGTTCTTCCCAGTTATGAGTTTTTGGACGTTGCTACTAGCGCACATGTTATTGATGACAGGAACAGGTTTAGCCTATAGTAATATTATGACGGTAACTTTGGGGTCATTGCCTGAAACACAAAGTGCGGATGGAAATAGTATCTTGAATACCATGCAACAATTTGTCGGTGCAAGCGCGACGGCCATTGTGGCACAAATCTTTTCTCGAACGGTTACAACCCATCCGGATGGTCAGGGTATCATGTTAGGTTCTCAATATGGCGTTTGGTTACTAACTGCCTTAATGGTGGGGTCAGTACTTTGTTTTTGGTTTGTTAAAAAACAGTTAAAGGCGAAAGCTTAGTCAAGTTGCATTATCCACAAAAACCAGTATAATTATATGGAGTGAAACTGTGTCCACTCAGTGATTGGAGGTGCAGGTGATGCCAACACGAATCCCAGAGGATGTCGTAACTGAGATTAGAGAACGAGTCAATATTGTTGATGTGATATCACCTTATGTACCATTAAAAAAACAAGGTCGGAATTTGTTTGGTGTGTGTCCGTTTCATGAAGAGCGAACACCATCTTTTTCAGTTAATGAAGACAAACAAATTTTTCATTGTTTTTCATGTGGACGTGGAGGAAATGTATTCAGCTTTGTCATGGATATTGATCAAGTTTCATTTCCTCAAGCGGTCGCAAAAGTGGCCCCTTTGGCTGGTGTTGACATCGATGATAAATATCTCAATAATGAAGCAGCACAGCCTGTTGACGAAAGAACACAGGCCTTACGTGAGTTATATCAAGATGCAACAAAGTTATATCATCATTTATTAGTTAACACACAAGCCGGTGAAACGGCGCTTAATTATCTGCATGACCGTGGTTTAGATGATTCAACAATCGACGCATTCATGCTGGGGTATGCACCAGGGAATGATTTTCTACTTGATTATTTTCAGAATAAAAAAGTAGATTATCAATTGCTCCGCATCTCAGAACTATTTGTTGTTTGGGACGACGGGACATTACATGATCGGTTTGCCGATCGCGTCCTTTTCACGATTCGTGATCAGTATGGGCATCCAATTGCCTTTTCTGGTCGTCGATTAAATGCGGATGATACGCAACCTAAATATGTGAATAGTCCAGAGAGCTTATTATTTGATAAGTCGAATGAACTTTTTAATTTAGATTTGGCGCGTGATAGTATTAAAAAATCACACGATGTCATTTTGTTTGAAGGGTTCATGGATGTGATTGCCGCATTCCAAGCGGGCATTAAAAATAGTGTTGCGTCAATGGGAACGTCTTTGACGATTGATCAAGTACGCCAATTGAATCGCATCGCTGATAACATTACAATTGCGTATGACTCCGATGCCGCTGGGCAAAATGCCACGAAACGTGCCTTGGATCTGATTGAGCAAAATAGTCAAATGACACCAGTCGTTGCACATATTCCGGATAATCAAGATCCCGACGAGTATTTACGTAGTCATGATGCCGCCGCATTAAATGATGTGTTGGCGCACCATAATGAAAATCCGATTGCGTTTAATTTACGATTTCTGCGACAGGATCGTGATTTTTCAAACCAGAATGAAGTATTTGATTACATTGACCAGGCTTTGCATTTAATTGCATCCGTTGACGAAGCCGTTGTCCGTGAAAATTATTTACGGCAACTATCAGATGATTTTAATATTAGCTTTGATGCATTGACCGACCAAATTCGGCCAATGTTGATGCAACGGCAAGCAACACGTCAAACAAAACCGGTTCCGCAACAAGCAGCACCTTCGTATGCAGATGGCTTGGTTGAACCACCTGAAGCACCAGAATTTCCATTACCAGATGAGCAATTAAATCGGGTAGAGCAGGCTGAGCGCATGTTGTTAGCTTGGATGCTACGGGATAATGATGTTTGGTTAGAGGTGACGCAACAACCGGATTTCACGTTTGCGGATGTGCCATATGAAACCCTGTATATGCTCGCAACAGGTTATCGAGAGGCTCATCAATTAACAACGATAGATAATCTTAATGATTTTATGGATTATGTGCAAAAACCTGAATTAATTCGGATTTTAGCCGCCATTCAAGATATTCCAGATGAGCTGTTCGAAGATCGTACGCATGTCAAAGATTACATGCAAGTGATGATGCAAGAAGAACCACTGGAAGCCCAGATTAAGAAATTGACGCAACAATTGGCCGAAGCTAAAAGTATGCATAATGATTCAGAAATTGCACAAAAAAGTGTTGAAATCATTAAATTGCTTCGTAAGCAACAAGCATTAAGAGAACAAGGAGACCGATGATGGCAGAAAAAAAGAAGACAACCGCAAAAGAAATGTCACAAGAAGATTTTGATAAAGCTATCAAAAAGGTTATCAAAGCCCACAAGGCTGATAAGCAAATTCAAGAGGATCAATTGCAAAAGGAATTAATTACGCCTTTGGAAATGGATTCAGATCAAATTGATGAAGCTTATGATGAGATTGAATCAGCTGGTATTTCAATTGTTGACGAAAAGGGTGAGCCAACAGAACGTGCCTTGAAGAATCGTAAGACTGCCCTTTCTGAAAAGGAATTGAAGCAAGCTGCTGATGCACCAACTGGGATGAAAATTAATGACCCAGTGCGGATGTACTTGAAGGAAATTGGTCGTGTACCTTTGCTAACAGGGGACCAAGAAGTTGAGTTAGCTGAACGCATTGAACAAGGCGATGAAGAAGCTAAGCAAGAATTAGCTGAAGCGAACCTCCGTTTGGTTGTTTCAATTGCTAAGCGTTACGTTGGTCGTGGTATGCAATTCTTGGACTTGATTCAAGAAGGAAACATGGGCTTGATGAAGGCGGTTGAAAAGTTTGATTACCGTAAGGGATTCAAGTTCTCAACTTATGCCACTTGGTGGATTCGTCAAGCAATTACACGTGCCATTGCTGATCAAGCACGTACAATTCGTATTCCAGTGCACATGGTCGAAACGATTAACAAGTTGATTCGTATTCAACGTAATTTGCTTCAAGATTTGGGTCGTGAACCAACGCCTGAAGAAATTGGTGCCGAAATGGACATCAATACAGACAAGGTGCGTGATATTCTAAAGATTGCTCAAGAACCTGTTTCATTGGAAACACCAATCGGTGAAGAGGATGATTCACATTTGGGTGATTTCATTGAAGATAATGAAGCCATTTCACCTGCGGATTCAGCTGCCTATGAAATGCTTAAGGTGCAACTTGAATCCGTGCTTGATACGCTGACTGATCGCGAAGAACAAGTACTACGTTTGCGTTTTGGTTTGGACGACGGACGTACACGTACGTTGGAAGAAGTTGGAAAGGAATTTGGCGTGACACGTGAACGTATCCGTCAAATTGAAGCGAAGGCGCTACGTAAGTTACGCCATCCATCACGTTCAAAGCAATTACGTGATTTCTTAGATTAAAAGATGACTTAAAAGTCGGAGGATAATGTCTATTGTTCTTCGGCTTTTTGTTTTTTCAAAAAAATAATGGAGGCTGGGAAATATGGAAGCAACCCAGGAACAACAACGACAAAAGAAACTTAGTAATTTTAGTTTACCGTTGTTAACATCGAATTTTGCATCAGTTTTTGGTGAAGGGGTTTACCGCTTTGGCTTGAATTGGTTTTTAGTTTCAACTTATGGGAACGCCCAACTATTAGGGTGGCTAACTGGATTTGGTTTTTTTGTTTATTTACTAAATGATATGTATGTGGGGGCGGTGCTTGATCGCTTTAATCGTAAGTGGGTGTTGGTGCTATCTGATTTATTTGGTGCCATCGGAATGATCATCTTATCATTGATGATTAATCCCGCTAATCCGCAGACTTGGATTCTATTTGCCATTACTGCGGTGATGTATATTGACATATCCTATGAGTATCCTGCAGCTCGAGCGATTCTACCAGATGTCATTAAAAAATCTGGGTTAGCACGCTTCAATGCTTACGTGAGTGCGGCCTTTTCTGCCGGTCAGGCTATGGGACCACTCGTCGGTGGTATTCTGCTCCGCATGGATTGGATTAATTTACGGAGCTTTATGTTCTTATATGGTATGTTATTACTTTTGACAGCAGGGATTAATTTAGCCATCCGAACACATCCTGAAGTGATTGAGCGGGTTTCAGAGCCATTTATTCAAAGTTTGAAAAATGGATTCACTTACGTTTGGAAAATGCCAAAGCTATTTGAATCAATGCTCATTACGGTTTGGGCGAACTTTTGTTTTGAGGCCTTCATTATTTCAATGCCCTTCTTGGTGCAAAAAACGTACCACGGTACGGCAAATGAATATTCATTAGCTCTAACGGCAGCAGCAATTTCAGGAATTGTTGCGGGATTCTTGTTAGCGCACTATACCCGGTTTAATAACTTAAATACACTTTACTTGGATTTCTACGTATTGGGCTTTGCCTTTATTGTTGCGACCTTTGTGAATGTCATTTGGGCGCTGGTGATTGTGATTATTATGAATGGATTCGTTCGATCTTCATTCGTCATCAAGGTCAATACGGTACGACAAGAGGAGAGTTCATCTGAGTATCTTGGACGTGTCTTTGGGATTTCATTTTTCGCCACTGATTTATTTGCACCGATTGTAAGTATTACTTTCGGGTATAGCGTTTCTAAGTTGGGCGTTTGGACCTTACTGGTGATTGGTTTGATGATGATCACTGGAATGATTGCCATTAAAACCATTATGCGTCGGCGTTATGCAACAGCATAATTTTATAAATTATAAAAAAGATAACTGCAAAGACTGCAGTTATCTTTTTTTTCGTGTTAAAATTAGAGGAACCATTTTGTATAAATATATACTTGAGGTAATAAAAATGACACGAATTTTGGTAGTTGACGATGAACCGTCACTCGTAACGTTATTAACGTATAATTTGAAAAAAGCAGGGTATGAAGTTTATGCGCAAAATGATGGTGATGATATTTTAAACACCATCAAAGACAAGCAAATTGATTTGATATTACTTGATGTCATGTTACCTAATCAAAGCGGTGTTGAAATTACTCGCGATATTCGCGCAGCAAAAATTGATGTCCCAATTATCATGGTCACAGCATTGGATGATGAGGTTGATAAGATTTTAGGCTTAGAGATGGGTGCTGATGATTATGTAACGAAGCCATTTAGTCCACGCGAAGTGATTGCGCGGATTAAGGCGGTGTTACGTCGATTTGAGCATGGTGGTAAAACTGAACAAGATGATGGTCATATCAAAACCTATGGGGATCTGGCAATCGACTATGATAAGATGGCTGTTCAGCTATCAGGCGAAAATGTTAAGTTAACACCCAAGGAATATGAGCTACTGACGTATATGGCCCAACGTGAAGGGCGCGTGTTAGACCGTGAAACAATTTTGCACGGTGTTTGGGGTTACGATTATGGTGGTCCCGATACACGCATGGTGGACATGCATTTGTCGCATTTACGTGAAAAAGTTGAGCAAGATCCAAAGCATCCCGCAATGATTAAAACGGTGCGTGGGATGGGTTATCGATTTGAAGATCCCGGTAAAGCGGAGGACTAAGAATGAACAAACATAAAATTGGTCCGTTTATCCGCTCATTTGGCTTTTTTGCCGTTCTTTTTTTCTTCGCAACAAGTATTGCAACGCTATTTGGTAACCTCATTTCTTCAAAAGCACTGGCGTATGGTGACCTATGGGAGCTGCTGCTCTTCGTCTCAGTTGGGTTGGCGTTCATCGTGGCCATTGTTTTAGAATGGACGCGTCGTCGCCAGCAAGACCAAATAGATTTATTTATTGAAAAAATGCAAGCTATGCGCGCACAAAACGCATATGGTGGGAAAGTCTTGCTTCGTCCGGATGATCCGTTAGCACCATTAGCCAATGCAATCAATGACGTGCAAAGTTTGAATCGTTCACGGACGAAAATGTTGCAGCAACAAGCGAGTGTCTTAAATGTTCTCTTGGAAAACATGCCCATTGGGGTCTTACGTATTAAACCGAATCATGAAATTGTACAAATGAATGATCAGGCGATGTATATGTTACAGTTGCCAGATGATGTGATTGGCAAGCCTTTTGAAAATGTGTTTAAAAGCCATCAATTGCTCGCATTAGTTAATCAAGTTATCGATGACAAAGTGAGCTTACGTGAACAGATGCAAATTGATCAGTTGGACGTGGATGTCTTTGTGACTTATTATCAATTGCGTGAACGGCACGACGAAGTCATGGTCTTGCTATATGATATGACGGAATTAAAACGCCTTCAGAATATGCAAGCGGATTTTGCAGCGAATGCATCACATGAATTACGGACACCACTTTCTGCCATTATTGGCTTTGCTGATACGCTTCTGGACGGGGCCCAAGATGATCCGGATGTCCGTTCAGAATTCATTCAAATCATTCATGATCAAGCTGAACATTTGCTTGATTTAACCAATGATATTTTGACATTAGCCAAAACACCCGTACAGAATAAAGCAGTAGCCCAACTGCCCATTCGTGATATGGTTGATGAAACTTTTGCTACGCAGGCAAATGAAATTAAAAAGCTTCAACTAACGCTTCACAATAAAACAGATGCTCATATCATCTTTCAACAAAATCGAGATGATGTCCAAACGATTTTAACGAACTTAATTGTGAACGCTATTAAGTATAATCAAATGGGGGGATCAGTTACGGTCACCGCGCATGCTGATCAACGCCAGTGTTTTATTACGGTTAGTGATACCGGGATGGGGATTCCAAGTGATCAGCAAGAACGGATTTTTGAACGTTTCTACCGCCTTGATAAGTCACATAATAAGAAAATTCCGGGAACTGGATTAGGATTAGCGATTGTAAATGATCTCGTGCAATCACTTGGTGGTAATATCCATTTGGAAAGCCAAGTTGGTGTTGGGACTAAAATTACAGTGACGATCCCTAATCTCCCTATGGATAAAAGGAAGAGTAAAGAATAATGAAAAATAGTAAACCAGTTATTATCGGGGTCACTGGAGGATCAGGTTCCGGGAAGACCACAGTTAGCGAAGAAATCTTTAATCGTCTCGCTGGTGAATCAATGGTGATGCTTCCACAAGATGCGTACTACAATGATCAGAGTGATATGGATATGGACGAACGTAAGGCGGTCAACTATGATCACCCAGATGCTTTTGATACACCACTCTTGATTAAACATTTAAAGCAACTCATTGCAGGTGAGACGATTGAACGTCCCACATACAACTACGCAGAATATAACCGTTCACCCGAAACAATTACAATCGAACCAGCTGATATTATTATTGTTGAAGGTATTTTATTATTCAATAATCCGGAACTACGTGATTTATTAGATATTAAAATCTATGTGGATACTGATGACGATATTCGTTTTATTCGTCGTATGCAACGCGATGTTAATGAGCGTGGTCGTACGATTGAATCCGTGGTAGACCAATATCTAGCAACGGCCAAACCAATGTATCACCAATTTATTGAACCAACAAAGCGCTATGCTGATATTATTTTGCCTGAAGGTGGCGCAAACAAGGTTGGTATAAATATGATTGAAGCACAATTGCGTGTCATTTTAGATGCAGATTAAAAGGGGGAATTTAAATGTTGATTTCAAGTTATAACAAAGCTGGGATGGGAGACGTGCTCGTCTTATTGACGGCACCCCAAACTGGAGCAACACAAGCAGAGCAAAAGGGCGACATCGTGCGCTTAGCAAATGAAACGAACGAAACCATTGGATACAATATTTTGAATGCCAGTGAACGACTTGATTTAGGGGATGCAGTTGGTCAGATTCAATTAGATGCTGAGCAAGTGGCTATTTTAAACCAAGCTCTTACTGATGCCGGATTTACAGCAGATTTGGAAGTGGACACTGATCCTAAATTTGTTGTTGGTTATGTTGAAAGTGCTGAACCACATCCGGATTCAGATCATTTGCAAATCACAACAACTCAAATTGGTAATGGTGAAACATTGCAAATTGTTTCAGGTTCACCTAACATGCAAGCTGGCATTAAAGTTGTCGTTGCCAAGGTGGGTGCCATGATGCCTTCTGGTTTGGTTATTTGGCCAGGAGCACTTCGTGGTGTAGATTCAAACGGCATGATTGTTTCTGGTCGTGAACTTGGGTTACCAAATGCACCCCAACAACCGGGAGCATTAATTTTACCGGAAGACTTTGATGAAGTTGGTGCACCATTTGATGCAAAGGCTCCTAAAGCGCAAGCATTGTTTGAATAAGGGAGAACATGGCAATGGTAGTTAATCGACGACCGATTGTGTACTATGAAACGTTACGCCGCCAGAGTTACGCGCAACAGGTCAAAGAAATTATGGCTGCCAAAACAGCCTATATCTTATATGCTGATGATGACGTAGTCGACGATGAATCTGCTGTGATGACAGACTCAGTTAAACCTGTCGTTTTGGATCCAGTTGAAGTACTCGTCCTTGAACCACAACAGCGTGATGTGGTGCTAGATAAGGCCGAGACTGATGTAACTGATATTCCAGTGGTTGAAACAAGGCCAGCAACAGACCTAGTGGCGCAAACTCAGAATGATTTGCCTGAGGTTACGGAGACTGTTGAAGAGCCCGTGGCTCAGCCCACTTCACCAAAACCAACTGAAGCACGAACTAGTGCAGGGAATATGACCGGATTGGGGTTAAGTTTAGATTCCATTTTTGGTGAAGAAAAACAGGCAGCKGAGCATGCACAATCAAAATATTTTAAAGATTCTAAATAGAAAGATGGTTCAGCCCTATGTGTTGAACCATTTTTTTGCTATCATGGATATAAACAGATTTGAAACAAATTTTGGAGATATGACTAATCATGGATAAAGAGACAAGCTACTATTTTATTGGGATTAAGGGCTCAGGAATGAGCGCCTTAGCACGTATTTTGCATGACCAAGGGTATCAAGTGTCAGGATCTGATATTGACGAATATACCTTTACGCAAAAGCCATTGGAAGATGCAGGCATTTCAATCAAGCCATTTGATGCGGCCAACATTAAACCAGGTATGACCGTTATTCGCGGAAACGCGTTTGAAGATGACCAAGTTGAAGTGGCACAAGCTTTGAAAATGGAAGAAGCTGGAGAGGTGAAAGTGATGACTTACCCAGAAGTTGTTGAAGAATTGATTCAACAATCAACTTCTATTGGGGTTGCTGGTGCCCATGGTAAGACGTCAACAACTGGATTGTTGGCTCACGTCCTTTCAGGAATCGCGCCAACCTCATACTTAATTGGAGATGGTAGTGGTAAGGGTGTTCCAGATCCACGTTTCTTTGTCTTTGAAGCCGATGAATATCGTCGTCACTTCAAGGATTATCATCCAGATTATGCTATTATGACGAACATTGATTTTGATCACCCTGATTATTACACTGGGATTGATGATGTCCGTTCAGCCTTTGAAGAATTTGGTTCACACGTTAAGAAGGGGGTTTTTGCTTGGGGAGATGATCCTCAGTTGCGCCAACTTCACCTTGATGTGCCTATTTATTACTATGGTACCAATCCAGAAACTGATGATTTCTATGCGACAAATATTAAGCGTTCAACGAAGGGCTCAGCTTTTGATGCCTACTATCACGATGAATTCTTGGGAACATACGAAGTACCACTCTATGGTCAACACGGAGTCTTGAACTCACTTGCCGTAGTTGCCATTGCGCACTTTGAAGATATGGACAAAGACTTAGTTAAGAAGGAACTTTTGTCATTTAAGGGGGTTAAGCGTCGTTTTACTGAAAAGCAAGTCGGACCAGTGACGATTATTGATGATTACGCGCACCATCCTTCAGAAATCAAAGCAACGATTGATGCAGCGCGCCAAAAGTACCCTGATCGTGAAATTGTGGCTGTTTTCCAACCACATACATTCAGTCGTACGATTGCGTACAAGGAAGACTTTGCTAAGACCTTGGATTTGGCTGACCACGTTTACCTAACAGATATCTTTGCGTCTGCTCGTGAAAAGAAGGGTAATATTAGTTCTGAAGAATTAGGAGCTGAAATCAGCAAGTTCCGTGGCATTGTTTCACCTGAAAATGTCGCACCACTATTGGATCATGAAGACGGGGTCTTTGTCTTCATGGGTGCTGGAGATTTGCAAAATACTGAATTTGCGTTTGAAAAGCTCTTAGCAAACACACAAACAAACCTACAATAATAAGCTTAGTCTAAGTTTTTAATTGTATACTGGTTTAAAATAATTTCAAATTGGAGGAAATTATATGGATAATTATAATAACCGCCGGACCGTTAACCCGGACACCGCCGGATTAAATAAGTTTTTTGTCAAAGTCTACCAATACATGGCAATGGCTTTGCTAGTGTCATTTGTGACTGCATACATTGGGGTTAAGTTCTTTGCCCCACAAATCACAGCGATTTTTACAAACCCAATCATGTCATTGGTTATGTTTGCCGTAATGATTGGATTTGTGTATCTGTTCTCTAAGCGTGTTTACTCAAATCCCGGAGCTGCATTTGGAATGTTGATGGGATACGCTGTCTTAAATGGTGCAACGTTTGCCGTAATTGGATTGTCATTCCACGTTGCAACAATTGGGATGGCCCTTGCTGGTGCCACAGCCTTGTTCGTCGGAATGGCCATTTACGGATATGCAACTAAACGTTCACTTGCTTCATGGCGCGGTATCCTATTTGGGGCCATGATTGCCTTGATTATTGTGGGACTATTGAACATTTTCTTCTTCAATAGCTTGGTTTACCTCGTCACCGCAGTCATTGGGGTCATTGTTTTCGCGGCTATGACGGCTTACGATATGAATACATTAAAGTCAATGTACTTCCAGTTCAGCGAAAGTGGTGCTGGTGCGACTGCTGAACAAGGGTTGGCTGTATCAGGTGCTTTGAACTTGTACCTTGATTTTGTCAATATTTTCTTGTACTTACTACAAATTTTTGGTCTTGGTGGCAGCAGCAACGACTAAATTTAAAGAATTGGGACGTCCTATTTATGATAGGGCGTCTTTTCTGTTATGATAAGAGTAGAAGAAATGCGGCGAGCAGATGTTGCTGAAAGAGAGATATTTATGGCTAGACCAACATTATTACTAATCGATGGAAATTCACTGGCATTTCGTGCCTTTTACGCCATGATTAATCAAGTCGATCGCTTTGTGAACAGCGAAGGCTTACATACCAATGCCTTAGTGGCATTCAATAATTTTTTAGATGGTATCGTTGAACCATTTAACCCTGATAGTGCACTTGTCGCTTGGGATGCTGGAAAGACGACATTCAGAACGGGTAAGCTTGATTCCTATAAAGGAAATCGTGATAAAACGCCATCTGAATTAACAGAACAATTTCCATACTTACGTGAAATGGTTACCTTACATGGCATTTATAGCTATGAGCTACCTAATTACGAAGCTGATGATATTATCGGAACGACTGCTAAAGAAGGCCAGGCAGCTGGTTACGATGTTACTATCGTTACCGGTGATCGCGATATGTTGCAACTCGTAGATGAACACGTTGAAGTTTGGATTACAAAAAAGGGTGTATCAGAACTTGAACATAACGATTTGGCAATGGTTGCCGAAAAATATGATGGGTTAACACCAGCACAAATTGTTGATGTTAAAGGATTACAAGGTGACACATCTGATAACTACCCTGGTGTTGCCGGGATTGGTCCTAAAACCGCCATTAAGCTCATCAAAGAATATGGATCAATTCAAGGTCTCTATGATCACATTGATGAGTTGAAGGCCAACAAACAAAAAGAAAAATTAGTTAACGGAAAAGAAGACGCATTTATGTCACGTGATTTGGCGCGGATTCGGACCGATGCACCTGTGACGTTCTCATTGGATGACTTAAAGTATAAGGGACCAGATTACCAAGGACTCATCAAGTTCTATCAAAAGTTGGACTTTCGTCAACAATTGGCAAAATTGGCCAACCAAGGTCATATTGCCGGTCAACCGGATCCAAGTGCTGATGGTGAGCAAACTGATCAACCGCAAGCAAACAAACAAAAGCCAATTCAATTGCATCCGATGTTACTCGAAGATGTTGCTAATCTACCTCATTTTAGTGATGAAATCAGCGTTTATATTGAGTTAGATGATAAAGACTATCACCTGGGTGTTCCCGTTGGCTTTGTACTTGGGAATGAGACAGATGGGTATGTCGTGAGTCGTGATCTTGATTTACTATTAAGTGATCCAGTGAAGCAATTGCTTGAAAATAGTGACATTGCTAAACATGTGTTTGATGCTAAATCAATTTTCGTGGTACTTGAACGCTACGGCATTACCTTAGCGGGTGTGACTGATGATGTTTTGTTGATGTCTTACCTTGTTGATACGAATGATAATAGTAACGACTTAGGGGCCTTGGCCCAACAAAATGATTACTTTGATGTCCAAACTGATGAATCTGTTTATGGTAAGGGTGCCAAGTATGCAATTCCTGAAGATGATGATGTTTTCTTCAATCATTTAGGACAAAAAGCACGTGCACTGAACGTGCTACCTAAACAACTTTTGTCACAACTAGAGGAACGTGAACAAACTGATCTTTATAAAACCATGGAATTGCCATTGTCATTTGTATTAGCTGATATGGAAATCAATGGTATCAAGGTTGATAGTCAGCAGTTACTCGCAATGGGCACTGAATTGACCCAGCGTTTGCACGAACTCGAACAATCCATTTATGCTGAAGCTGGTCATGAATTCAACATTCAATCACCAAAGCAATTAGGCGTTGTCTTGTTTGAAGAGATGGGTTACAAGCCAATTAAGAAGACGAAGACTGGTTATTCAACGAGTGTTGATGTGCTAGAACAAATGAAAGATGTACCGATTGTGGCTGATATTTTAGAGTATCGTAAGTTATCTAAGATTAAAGCTACCTATGTTGATGGGTTGTTACGTGTGATTCACGGTTCTGACTCTAAGGTGCATACACATTACATTCAAACTTTGGCACAAACTGGGCGACTATCTTCAACAGATCCGAACTTACAAAATATCCCAGCTCGTACAGAAGAAGGTCGTTTGATTCGGAAGGCGTTTATTCCAAGTGAGCCGGACTGGTATATTGTGAGTTCCGATTATTCACAAATTGAGTTACGTGTGCTTGCGCATATTTCTGGGGATAAGAATATGCAAGCTGCGTTCAATGCTGATGAAGATATTCACGCGGATACAGCTCGTCGTATTTTCCATCTAGCCCCAGATGCAGAAATTGATCCAAATATGCGTCGTAAGGCGAAAGCGGTTAACTTTGGAATTGTCTACGGTATTTCCGACTTTGGGTTAGCCAATAATATTGGCGTGAGTCGTAAGGAAGCAAAAGAAATCATTGATACGTATTTCCAAGAATATCCAGGTATTAAAAAATGGTCCGAAGATATTATTGAATTTGCGCGTGAACATGGTTACGTCGAAACTTTGGCACACCGTCGTCGTTATTTACCAGACATCCATGCCAAAAACTTCAATGTACGTAGTTTTGCTGAGCGTACGGCTATGAACACACCGATCCAAGGTTCTGCAGCTGACATTATTAAAATTGCGATGTTGCATGTCCAGAAGGCTTTGAAGGATGCGGGGATGCAGACACGTATGTTGTTACAAGTACACGATGAATTAATCTTTGAAGTTCCTGAAAATGAATTGGAACAAGTGCATGCCATGATCCCAAAGATCATGGATTCAGCCATGCAATTAGATGTTCCACTTAAAGTGTCAACCCATGAGGGTAAGTCTTGGTACGATGCCAAGTAATAAAAAAACGTTCAAGAGCCGAGGCTCCTGAACGTTTTTTAGTTTAGTGGTTGTGGTTGAAGCACTTCAACTTCAACCACATTTTCAGTATCCGCTTTATCTTTGTTTGAGAGGGCGATAATTTCTTGATCAATGCGTTCACGTTCTTTAATCAATAGTGACTTATTGTTTTCCATTGAAGCACTAATGTTAGTTAGATGAACGGCTTTGTTATCTAAGATGGATTCACGCAATTTAGATGTCTCAACTAATGCACGGTACTTTTGGCGTAGTCGGAAATATAGAATGGCAAGAATGAATACAATCAATAGTAAAATAGCAATAATAATTTTAAGCATAGATGTTTCTCCAATAATTTAGGATACTTTCAATTATACATGATATTGGGCACTGCTTTAAACATTTTATTTAATTTGAAAAAATTCAACTGAGGGTGTATCCTTGCCTATATTGATACTTACTATTTCAAAGAAAGTGACAGAGGTAAAAAAATGACAAAAGAAATTCTAATCGTAGGGGCTTCGGGCCGTGTTGGACAGCGGTTGATGCACATTTTACAAGAAAATGATGCCTATCATGTGGTGGGAACATCAAGTCACCCAGCAACAGATTCACAATTAGTTCAACTGGATTTACATGGTGATTTTGAAGCTATCCATGAAGTTATCGCACCATTCGACATTGTTTTCTTTACGGCTGGTTCTCGTGGTAAAGATCTCTTACAAGTTGATTTAAATGGTAATGTAAAAGTAGCTCGTGCCGCTGAACAAGTTGGCGTGGAACGCTTTATTCAACTTAGCGCGGTAAATGCCTTAAACCAACGGAATTGGGTAACACCAAAAGCCGGGGACTTAACGGATTACCATATTGCCCGTTATTACGCCGATCAAGCAACGACTCAAACTAACTTGGCCTATACGATTGTGCAGGCTGGATCTCTTTTGGAGAACGAAGCAACGCACCTCATTCAGGCTTATCCGATTAGTCAAACGGGACAACGTCTAACCATGTCGGATGGGGTAAATCAAGGCAATACCTTAGATGATGTTGCACAAGTCTTGGCAGAGACATTGCATCATCCAAATTTGGCGCAGAAAGTTATTGAAATTGAGAACGGGACTGAGTCAATTGGGGATGCACTGGCGCAGATTTAATGAATCATTTTTTTATTTGAATGTCCTCCGTATATGACCTGAAATCGATTATATTAAGGCTTGCAATAAAGTTGAAATCTGCTATAATAATAGATTAATAGTAGCAGGTATGCAGTGACTGAACGTATAAAAATCACTTTGCATTCATATATTGTATACAATATATAAAAGTTGGAAGCAAGCTAAAGAAGGAGGAGAACACATGAATAAAGTATCAAAATGGTTTCGACTAAAAACGTTGCAACGCGAACATGCACGTGTGCAAATGAAGTTGAACCAAATCTATTCAACAAAGAGTCGTAGTACTGACTTTTTAGAACGTCAAAAGAATTTACGTCGTCGATTACGCACAATTGAAGAGCGTATGGATCAATTGAAGCAACAATAAAGCTGATGGCCTAAGCCATCAGCTTTTTTTGTAACGTTTGAATGACAAACGCTTGTGAACTATTTAAAAATGAGCTAAATAGGACTATAATTAAATTCTAATGGAGTACAATGTTTATTTTAATTTTAACGCAATGATGGATTACGTTAAGAATCTGTTGTTTTAGAATTTTAATGGGAAAGTGGGTAAGAAGTATGTTAGGTCAAGTAGGCGATTATCATTTTAACAAGACGACACACAATAATTTAAAAGTCCATGTTGATGTGGCTGGGGATCCTGAGCAAAAAGCTGCTGAAGAAGAGGCTGGTTTTCACGTTTCACAAAGTCTACGGTTACACCAAAGTTATGAAGAACGTTATAAGCGCTTTGCCAAAATGATGGAGGCAAAAAAGCCACTCGATGAGATTGCCAAAGAGCTAGATTTATCTGAAATTACCTTGCATAGCCAACGCTACATGCAACGCTATACGAAGCACGAAAAGTAACTCCTATTGTAAATGGGAGGTTGAACACTATGAATCCAACCGTTGCAGAATATTGGGCAACGTTCCGCAAAAAAAATCAGATTGAAACGTCCGAGCCTTATGAAGTTTTTGGATTTGGGCTTACACCAACAGTCATCGATGAATTAGCCGATTTAGTTGTAGCAGACAAAAAGATTGGAACAACAAGTGCGGTTAGTTTATATGACGACGATGAACCCAAGCCGTATGTCGGTGCATTCTCAATTGTCTTAAATAGCGCTGAACAACCTATGGCCGTGATTGAAACAACTCAAGTGGAACAACTCCGCTTTGATGATGTGACAGAAGCGCAAGCGCGTCTGGAAGGTGAGGGTGATTTATCTTTAGGCTATTGGCGCCAAGTACATGAAGAAGTGTTTGAAACACTCTTTCAAAGTGAATTAGGGCGTTCTTTTACCGGCGATGAGCTAGTTATTTTTGAAACGTTTAAGCGCGTGTACTGAAGGAGTAATCATGAATCCTGCCGATGTGCTAATCATTATTGACATGCAAAATGGGATTTGCCGTCAAAATGAGTTAGAAAGTTTAGATTTAACGCATTTAATTCAACAGATTAATGATCGGGTTCAGGTCTATCGTACATTGAAGCAGCCCATTATTTGGATCCAGCATCACGATGATTCAATTCAGCGTGAAACAGTAGCTTGGAACTTTTTACCAGAATTAGAGGTTAATCGTACTATCGATATTATCATAGAGAAAGACCATCCGGATAGTTTCCATAACACCCGTTTAACGGCACAGCTGAACCAATTGGAGGCACAGCGTCTCGAAATCTGTGGTGCTCAAGTGGAATTTTGTGTAGATACAACGATTAAAGCTGCTTTCGACCGCGGTTACCAGCTTTTCATGTATCCGAATATGACAACCACTTGGGATAATGCTTGGATGTCCGCTAAACAGACACAAAAGTTTTATGAAAACATTTGGCAAAATACTTTTGTATCTGGTCTCGCGTAAGCGAACACGAGTCAAAAAATTATTGCAATCAAAAAAGCCCCAGTTTGATGAAAATCAGGCTGGGGTATTTTTTATGATGACAGAATGGGTTGTGGCTGATTGGGAAGGTCACTGATTTGTTTTTCCATCCACACCGTGTCTAACCAGTGGCCGAATTTATAGCCACTATTTTTAAAGCGACCGACTGTTTTATAACCTTGCTTATGATGAAAAGCTATGCTTGAAGCATTTTCTGCGGTAATACAGGCAAAGCAATTCACGATATTTTGTTGCATGAGTTTTTGTTCTAATACTTGATAAAGCTTTTTTCCGACATGCTGACCCCGTGCATCTTTCGCAAGATAAATGGTTGTTTCGACGCTCCATTGATAAGCTAAACGCGAATTATAGGCGTGCGCATAACAATACCCTAAGAGCGCGCCTTGCTCATTTTCGACGACGAGGTATGGGTAAGTTTTTTGAATATCCAAAAATTGTTGGGTAAAGTCTACCAAAGTTGGTACTGTCTCATCAAAAGTGGCCGTGGAATCAGTTACAAAAGGGGCATAGATTTGCAGCAGGGTTGGGAGGTCAGCTAATTGGGCCGACCGAATGTTAAAAGTCATAAAATACCTCGTATGATTGCGTAAAAAAAGTCGGTTTTCGCCGACTTTTTGATTTTCATTAAACAGCTTAAGCCAAGGCACCCATTGGATCCCAAGGTGCTAGCTTGATAGGTTCAGTTTCAAGGGCAGCCTTTTGATCATCAGTTAGCAAATCCTTGCGCACAACGATTTGGTAAGTGAATTCATCCATCCAAGCATCACTCATCACGAAGAAACCATTGGTTCCAACTTTATCACCCCAGCTGTTTTCGACCTTCCACTTTGTAGGCTGGTCATTAACAAGATCAACACCAGTCAAAACCATGGCGTGGGTCATCATACTTTCGCCATAGTCCAGACGTTGGGCCTTAGTTGTATCAAAATCAACATCAAATAGCTCATTCACATCATACGCATCAAGCGCCATGATCCCTTTATCGCGAATTGATGATTGACCAACATCGCTACCAAACCAAACAGATTCGCCAGCTTGAAGTTGCTTGAGGGCTAACGCCTTCAAATCATCCATTTCAAGGTTCAAATATTGAACAGGCTTACCATTAACGACATTTCCCAACATATCAACACTATAGGTGTGCATGAATGGCTTATCGTCTGTAGGGGCATTGATGACACTAATGTAATCGTTGAAATCGATATCGATATACTTCTTAAAGAATGATTGAGGTGTTAACTCACGATCTTGTAAGAAGTTATTATTCTCGTCACGATATTCAAAATCAAATGTTTCGGGTGGAATACCTAATGCCATAGCAAGCACATTGTATACTTCTTGAAGTAAATCTTGACGCTTAGCTTCAATTTCATTAGCTGAGGCATGCTCGGCAACGAGCGTACGTAGGATGAGGGCATGCTTACGCAATAACTTATTTAAATATTCGTTCAATTGGGTTGAATCTGAGCTACTAGCAGTTTCAGGCATCGCAGATTTTGGAACGATACCATACTTATCAAAGATTGAAACCATCATGTCCCATTGACCACCATCTTGTTGTGGGGTTTGAAGAAGGAATGAAACTTCACGACTCGTACGATCCAAATCTGCAGTGGCCAAAATGTTCTCATAGAAGTAATTGGCCTTTTCATACTTATCCCAGAAGAAAGTATAATTTTGTGAAAGTTCAAAATTTGCCAAGTTGAAATCACTTGAAAGCTTATGACGCATTGTATTTAACGCCGCAAACATCCAACAACGACCTGACTTCTTTTGATTAGCGACCTTACCAGTATTAAGATCAATCGAAAAGGTTGGTGTATTTTCAACAAAAGTACTTTGGTTTTGGGCCGAATTGTTAATACCATTCTTCCAAACACTGCGTTGACCAACGCGTTGGGCCGGGTTAGCTAAGAATGCTTCCCGAAACTTATTTGTTTCTGATTGTGTAATTTCTGACATGTGGTGCCTCCTCTTTCTAATATTTCTCATTTTACGCCGAAAAGGGGGTGATTACAATTGATGATAATAAGTTAAACGTTTAATGAGAAAAAAGTAAATTTATTGATTGACATACATCTGGGAATTGGTTAATCTAATGGTGTTGACGAAGATAAGATGAAGTAGACATTGAAAGATTCTCAGAGAGCTAATGGGTGGTGTGAATTAGTAATTGGCAAATGTTGAAAATGGTCTTTGAGTCATTTGTAGCGGTGAGCCACCAATTATGGTGAGTAAGCCGGTGCCGGAAGTGCCCGTTATCGCACAGCGTATATCCGAACGTTGTTGACTAGTCCAACGGAAGTGGCGTACGTCTGAGCTCAGACCAGTGATGGAATGAGAAAACTAGGTGGTAACACGATCCAGATCGTCCTAGGATGCCCAAGCATGGGTGTCTTAGGGCGTTTTTATTTTGGCCAAATAACTGGTTTCGGGTTAGCTGAACACATTTATCGTGAGGAAAACAACCATGAGTAAACTTTTGAAGCAAATCGCATTAGGTTCAGCCGTATTTGGCGTGACAGCAGTAGTAGGTACGACCGTTTCAAACGCAGATAGTAAAGACAAAGATTTAAAGACAATCAAAGTGGGAATCAACTCACCTTCAAAGACTGATGATGGGGTGTGGCAACGCGTGAAAGCTAACGGGAAAAAGAATGGTATCAACATTAAGTTGGTGACGTTCACTGACTTTAATCAACCTAATCAAGCTTTACAAGATGGACAAATTGATGCAAATGCCTTCCAACACTATGCCTTTCTAAAAGATTGGAACCAGCATCACCATAGTGATTTAAAGGCGGTGGGACAAACTGTTTCAGGGCCTGGACGTCTCTATTCTGATAAACATAAGAGTGTTAAAGCAATCCCTGATGGTGGGACAATTGCGATTGCAAATGATCCAACCAATGAGGCGCGGGCATTATTCTTACTACAATCAGCTGGTTTAATTAAATTAAAGCCAGGCGTTGAAAATCCAACGGCTAAGGATGTCGTATCAAGCCCCAAACATATTAAGATTAGGGAACTCGCAGCTGATCAGACCCTTGCGAGTTTGAAATCAGTCGATGCCGCAGTGATTTCAGCAACTTTCGTTGAAGCTGCCGGTCGTAATCCAGAATCTGCAATATATGTATGGAATGTGGATAATAAGCATACGCATCAATACATTAATATTATTGCCAGTTCAAAGGCAAATCAAAACAAATGGTACACAAAGGCATTAGTGAAGTCATATCAAGCTGATAATGTTGCCAACTATATTAATAAAACCAGTCATGGTACGGAGGTCCCCGCTTGGAAGGGTGCCCCACAACCAAAGCTGAAGACGGCTGAACAAAAATAATTTAGCATAATATGAGAAAAATGCTTTTAATTCTCATTTAACTAGGATATAATCTCAGATACAAACACAACGATAGCGTTTGATGTTCCTTTCCAAATTTTAGTGACGTGAATATACAACCATACAACTTAAAAATACATCTTCATTATCTGCTGTGTTCTGTATAAAAGCCTTTCCGGGGAGACCTGGAAAGGCTTTTTATGTGAATATGGCATTTTTTTAATAAAGTACTTGCAATTATGTTTATTATATTAGAAAATACTAATAATTTAATTTTAAGGATGAGGAGAGCAAATGTATGGTTGGTGATGATTTACTGAATGCAAAAAAAGTGACGGTTTCTTTTTTAATCAACGGTGAATGGCAAACAGGTATTTACGATGTCGATTTAGATATTGCCCATGGAGAGGTGCTCGCATTAGTTGGTGAGTCGGGCTCAGGTAAGAGTACGTTTGCGACATCGGTGATTGGGTTACATAATAAAAAACAAACTCGGGTGACTGGCAGTATCACGTTAGATGGTCAAGAACTCGTTGATCTACCGGATGCGGAAGAAAATGACATTCGTGGTGAAAAGATTGGGATGATTTTTCAGGATCCGTTGGCAGCTTTGAATCCATTAATGAAAATTGGGCAACAAATTCAAGAAACCCTTGATATCCATGATGTGTATCAAAAAGACCAATATCATGATCGTGTCATCCAGTTATTGGATGAAGTCGGTATTGTTAATCCAGAACGGACCGCCAAACAGTATCCACATGAGTTATCGGGTGGGATGCGACAACGTGTCATGATTGCCTTAGCCATTGCCAATGATCCTGATTTAATCATTGCGGATGAGCCGACGACAGCCTTGGATACAACGATTCAAGCGCAGATTTTAGACGTGTTGCTTGAAATTCGTGACCGAAAAGAAACTGGGATTCTATTAATTACCCATGATTTGGGTGTTGTGGCAGAGGTCGCTGACTCTGTCGCAGTGATGTATGCGGGGCAGATTGTTGAAAAAGCATCTGTACAAGAACTATTTGAACATCCCTTACATCCATATACACGTTCATTGTTACGTTCGAATCCCGAAGTTGATCGCGAAGACGATGAACTTTATGTGATTCCGGGTACAGTTCCCGCACTTTCAGAAATGGACCACCATAAAGATTTGTTCTTACAACGCGTTCCTTGGATGCAAAAGGAAGCAGAAGAAGATATTCCGGATGAACTTGTTGAAGCGCGACCCAATCATTTTGTACGTGGAAACGCATGGCGCACATTTGAATTTCCAGATCAAAAAGGATAATAAACATTATGGCAGATGAAATTTTAAAATTAGAAGGTTTAAAGGTACATTATCCCATCCGTTCCGGCTTTTGGAATCGTGTCACTGATAATGTTAAAGCGGTTAATGGAGTTGATTTAACCATTAAGCAAGGTGAGACGTTGGGGCTAGTTGGTGAATCTGGTTCAGGTAAGTCAACATTGGGCAAAGTGATTGTCGGTTTAGAAGATATGACCGAAGGGAACCTGGTCTATGAAAATGAGCATGTGAATACAGCGGCTGAGCGTAAGCGGGTGCAATATAATAAGGACGTCCAAATGATTTTTCAGGACTCACTTTCTTCGTTAAACCCACGCAAAACGATTTATGATATTATTGCCGAACCGATTCGCAACTTTAGTCCGATGGATCCGGTTGCTGAAAACGATCGCATTCGAAAGCTTTTGGATATTGTGGGATTGCCACAACGCACGCTTTTCCAATATCCATTCCAATTCTCTGGAGGTCAACGCCAGCGGATTGGGATTGCACGTGCCTTGGCCACTGACCCTAAATTAATTATTGCTGATGAGCCAGTTTCGGCGTTGGACTTGTCTGTGCAAGCACAGGTATTGAACTTCATGAAGAAAATCCAAAAAGAATTAGGCATTTCATACCTGTTCATTTCCCATGACTTGGGTGTTGTTCGGCATATGACTGATAACATTGCAGTCATGCATCATGGTCGCTTAGTTGAAAAGGGAACACGTGAAGATATTTTCGAAAACCCACAACATATTTATACGCAACGTTTATTAGCGGCAATTCCATCTGTGAACGTGGCAGAACGAGCCGAAAACCGCGCGCACCGTCGGGAAATCGAAAAGAATTTTGATGACCGCTTTAACGAATTTTATGATGATGAGGGGATGCCATTACCACTCGTTCAATTATCAGAAACACATTTTGCGGCATTGCCACAGCAAGACCAGAAGGAGACAGACCATGTGGAAAGTAATAATTAGACGCATTTTAATCATGATTCCACAACTTTTTATTTTAAGTTTGTTGGTATTTCTATTAGCAAAAATGATGCCCGGTGATCCATTCAGTGGGTTGATTGGACCAAATACTGATCCAAAACAGATTGCGGCCTTGCGCCAAGCTGCCGGATTGAATGATCCTTGGTGGCAACAATATATTCACTGGATTGGTAATGCCATGCACGGTGACTTAGGCATGTCATATACCATGAAGCAACCTGTATCAACATTGATTGGTAGTCGTATGGTTAACACATTCTGGCTCTCATTATTGGCGATGATTTTGACTTATGCACTTGCTATTCCAATGGCTATTTCAGCCGCACGCCATGAAGGCTCACTTTGGGATCGCATTCTGTTGATCTATAACTCAGTGACTTTTGGTATTCCAGCTTACGTTGTCTATTTGTTATTCATCTTCATCTTCGGATTTACATTGGGTATTTTCCCAACCGGTGGAACCGTGGATCCCAATGTTTCTGGGTTCTTCCCAACCCTAATTAATAAGATTTATCATATGATTTTGCCAGCGATTACGATGGCTTTGTTGGGAACAACCGCTATCTTTACTTATCTACGTTCAGGTATTTTGGATGAACAAAATCAAGACTACGTTAAAACAGCCCGTGCAAAGGGTGTGAGTGAAGATCGTGTCTTCACCCGTCATATTTTACGAAATGCTTTGCTCCCAATTGCAGCTAATTTTGGGTTTGTCATTACCGGCTTGCTCGGTGGGGCCATCTTCGCTGAAACGATTTTCGGGTATCCTGGATTAGGTAAGTTATTCATTACTGCTATTACAGGACGTGATTACTCAGTGATTACAGCTTTAATTTTGTTGAACGGGTTCTTAGCCCTATTGGGAGCTTTGCTTTCAGATATTATTATGGCGATTGTTGACCCACGAATTCGGATTGAGTAGGAGTAAGAAGATGAGTCGAAAATTAAAAATCAAAGAAAATGCTGGAAACGGCGGACTTCTCAAGCGGACGTTAATCCGTGAGTTTAAAAAGGATGATCTGGCCCGATATTCACTTTATATATTAGTCGCATTACTATTAATTGTTTTCATTGGGGCATTGTTTATCCCTAAGTCACATTACTTAGATGTAAATATTATCGATCAATATTTAGCCCCTATGACAGATGGACATATTCTGGGTACTGACAATGGTGGTCATGACATTATTACCATGTTGATTGTGAGTTCGCGTAATTCCCTTACCATCGCATTAGCCGTGACAATCATCACTTTCGTCTTTGGAACCGTCGTTGGAACAGTTACTGGTTACTATGGCGGAAAGGTCGATATGATTGTCATGCGTATGACTGACTTTATTATGATTTTGCCAGTGTTAATGATTATTATCGTGTTGGTAACCATTGTTCCAAAGTACAATGCAACGACCTTGATTCTATTGATGAGTGCATTCTACTGGATTGGAACGATGCGTCTTGTACGCTCACGTGTTCTGACTGAATCACAACGGGACTACGTTAAGGCTTCAAAAACGTCAGGAACGTCAAATTTCAAGATTATGTTCCGTGAGATCTTACCAAACATTGCTTCACTCTTAATTGCGGAAGCAACACTTAGTTTTGCGGGAAACATTGGATTAGAAACTGGGTTGAGTTTCTTAGGATTTGGATTACCAGCAGGTACGCCTTCATTAGGAACAATGATTAATGAAGCAACGAATCCTGAAACCATGACACAAATGCCATGGACGTGGGTTCCAGCGGCCGTTGTCATCCTCATTGTGGTTTTGACAATTATCTTCATTGGACAGGCCTTACGTCGTGTCGCTGATCAACGTCAAACAAATTAATGGCAATTAAATTAAATATTTATTAGAAAACACTTGCTATGTTAAATAAGTAATGTATAATAACTTTATTAGTTAATTTTAATCAAACAGGAGTAGAGGCTATGAGTAAAGGAAAATGGATTGCAGGTGTGACTGTAGCCGCCGTTGTATTAGGTGGTGGTGGATATTTGTATTATGCCTCACAGCATAATGATAATGCCACTGGTGGTAAAGTTGGTAATTTGAACGTTGAATACAAAAATGATAAGTCTGTAAAAAAGGGTGGCAACTTGAATGTCGCTTATGAATCAGACGTTCCATTTAAAGCTCAGTTCGAAGCTGGATTGATGGATGACGCCACAATGCAACAAATGGCTGCTCCAGCGACTGGTGGAAGCGTCAACGGTGGTGGAGGTATCTTCAACGCAGATAACAACTTCAACATTCAAAAGGGTGGTGCCGCCGACATTTCCTTTGACAAGAGTGCTAAAACAGCCACTGTCACTTTACGAGATAACTTGAAGTGGTCTGATGGTAAGCCTGTTACCGCAAAGGATTATGAATTTGCATACGAAATTGTTGCTAACCCCGCTTATGGATCTTCTCGTTGGACCGATTCATTGGCCAATATCGAAGGCTTGAGTGAATATCATGAAGGTAAAGCTAAGTCGATTTCTGGGATTACTTTCCCAGATGGTGAAGGTGGGAAAACGATTAAGATTCAGTTCAAGGAAAACAAGCCTGGCTTTAAGCACACTGGAAATGGCTACTTCCTAGAAAGTGTTTCACCATATCACTATTTGAAGGATGTTGAACCTAAGAGTCTGGCTTCTGATCCCAAGACGACAACTAAGCCATTGGTCATTGGACCATTTAAGCCTGAAAAGATTGTTTCAGGTGAATCAATTTACTATACCCAAAATAAGTACTATTACGGTAAGAAGCCAAACTTGAAGTCAATTACGTATACAACGGTTGATCCTTCAAAGACAGTTGCTTCGGTTAAGGCTGGAAAGTACGATGTCGTTAAGGAAGCTTCACCAAGTGTCTATCCACAGATTAAGAAGTTGAGTAATGTGGCAGTTACTGGGCAACAACAATTATATATCTCAATGTTGAACTTTAACTTGGGACATTATGATACAAAGAAGTCTGAAAACGTCCAAGATCGAAAGACGCCATTGCAAGATAAGCGTGTGCGTCAAGCCATTGGATATGCACGTAATGTTGACGAGGTCGATAAGAAGTTTGGTAATGGACTACAAACACGTGCCAATACTTTGATTCCACCAATCTTTAAGGATTACTCAGACACAAAGTTAAAGGGTTACCCTGAAGACATCAAGAAGGCGAATAAGCTTTTGGATGAAGCCGGTTGGAAGTGGGATAAGAAGCACGAATACCGTGAGAAGGACGGAAAGCGTTTGAACTTGACTTACATGGCTCGCCAATCTAACGGAAATTCCGAAGCCATTGCCAAAAACTACATCCAACAATGGAAGAAGATTGGGGCTAACGTTACCCTTTATAAGGGTCGCTTAACTGACTTCAACACTTATTTGCAGATTACAACTTCACCTGAATCTGGTGCTTGGGATTTGACTGATGCAGCTTGGTCACTTTCATCTGATCCTTCACAAAATGATTTGTTCAGTAAGGGTGCACAATACAATACTGGTCACTTTACAAGTCCAGAATTGACAAAGAAATTGAACAAGATTGATTCTTCATCAATCAAGAATGATAAGCAACGTGCGAAAGCATTTAAGGATTATCAGAAGTACATGAATGATGAAGCATATGTCATTCCAACATCATTCCAAACGGACTACACACCTGTTAATAAGCGTGTGGCCAACTGGTCAATGGCTTATGGTGACAATAATGCTTGGTCCGATTTGGGAGTTACTTCAAACTCACCATCAAAGAACTAAACTCATTTGAAGAAACAATAATCCAGTTACTGGGTTATTGTTTTTTTCTTACAAAGAAAGGGGGGAATATTATGTATATCAAACCACCACATTTGAAAAAAGGAAATACACTTGCCTTAGTAACGTTATCCAACGGTGCGCTATTTGAGAATGATGTTGCTTTAAAAATAGGCGAGGAGCGCCTGGCAGATTTTGGATTAAATCTCAAAGTAATGCCTCATGCGGCAGATGCACCAGAATATTTATGGGAACACCCAGAAGTACGTGCTGCTGATTTAAAGGCGGCCTTTATGGATGAGGATGTGCAAGGAATTGTCTGTACGATTGGTGGTTGCGACACCTATCGTTTAGCCCCATATTTACTCGATGATCCGGAATTTGTGCAGGCTGTCCAGGAACATTCGAAAGTCTTTATGGGCTTTTCAGACACGACATTAAATCATTTGGTTTTCCACAAACTTGGTTTGAACACATTTTATGGTCCAAGTTTCTTGAATGATTTTGCTGACTTAGGGCCGGAAATGTTACCATTTGCCCGTGATAATTTCGCACGTTTCTTCATTCCTGAGCCATATTACCTTGAATCAAGTCCAGTTTGGTATGATGAACGACAAGATTTTTCCAGTAACAGTGTTGGCGTGCAACGCATGGCGCACAAAGAGCGGTATGGTTATGAAACACTATTTGGTTCAGGGACGCGAACTGGCCAATTACTTGGGGGTTGCATTGAAAGTTTATTTGACTTATTGACCGGTCACAATTTTCCAGATGAATTGGCTGTGGATGCGCAGTATCAACTTTGGCCAGCAGACTGGCAGGGAAAGATGATGTTCTTGGAAACAAGTCAAGAAAACCCAGATCCAAAAAAATTAGCGATTTACTTACATCGGATTGCCCAAACCGGCGTCTTCAATCAAGTTTCAGGTTTATTGGTGGGAAAGTCGCAGAACCAGAAGTATTTTCATGAATATCGAAAACTGTATCAGCAACTAGGTGAACGATATCATTTACCAGTTCTATATAATGTTAATTTTGGTCATGGTTTCCCACGACTTTCGATGCCCTACGGGGTTGAAACGAAAGTTGATTTTGATGCCCAGACCATTAAATTACTAGAATTACCTTGGATATAAATAAATAAAAAGGAGCAGCCTAGAAGTTGCTCCTTTTTTTTGCGCATTTTCAAAAATAACTTTTATCCGTTGTGAATTTTATCTCTTAAACGTTTAAAACACGAACAATATAGATTAGTTTAACTATTTTAAAAGCTAAATGTTTACATTAAACAATAATGGTGGTTAAATGTATGTAAATAAGACGTAAATCAATGTTCGTGGAGGAAGATATGCCAAAAGTAGCTGTCATTATGGGGTCACAATCAGATTGGCCTACCATGCAAGAAACAACCACCATTTTAGATGATCTAAATATTGAATATGAAGTTCATATTGTTTCAGCCCATCGAACACCCGAAAGAATGATTTCATTTGCGCAACATGCACGTGAAAATGGGTTCGGCATTATTATTGCAGGAGCAGGTGGTGCCGCCCACTTGCCTGGCATGGTTGCTGCTTCAACAACATTACCCGTTATTGGCGTACCCATCCAATCAAAGGCATTGAATGGGATGGATTCATTGTTAAGTATCGTTCAAATGCCAAGTGGTGTCCCTGTCGCAACAGTTGCGATTGGAACTGCTGGTGCAAAGAACGCAGCTTACCTAGCAGCACAAATGCTTGGCATTACAGATCCTGACATTGCCGAAGCCGTTACGGATTTTCGTAATCATCAAGCTGATGCCGTCATTGAAAGCGAGGCACATTTAAATGACTAAGCCAATCTTACCCCCCGCAACTATTGGCATTATTGGTGGGGGACAATTAGGACAAATGATGGCCTTGGCTGCTAAGCCAATGGGATATCGCGTGATTGTTTTGGATCCAACGCCAAATGCACCTGCTGGACAGGTTGCCGATGAACAAGTGATTGCTTCATATAATGACGCTGCCGCGTTAACTGATTTGGCACGTCGCGTGGACGTTCTCACTTATGAATTTGAAAATGTTGATTTAGAGACACTCGAAACGTTGGGGGCATTAACACCGTTACCACAAGGAACTGAGTTACTTGCAACGACTAAAAATCGTTTATCTGAAAAAAGATTCTTACAAAGTTTGCATTTACCAGTGACTGAATTTGCTGAAGTCCAAAATGTTGCTGATTTAGATGCAGCCGTGCAACAGGTTAAGTTACCAGCAATTCTGAAGACAGTTGAAGGTGGCTATGATGGTCATGGTCAATGGGATATTCCCGACCGCGAGGCTTTGGCAGAATTGGTTGCCCATTGGGATAATGACGTTCAAGAGACCTTAATCTTGGAACACCGGATTGATTTTGATTATGAAGTCAGTGTCATGGTAACAACAGACGGGAATGATACCACACGGGTTTGGCCAATGACGGTAAATGAACATCACGAACATATCTTACGTAGTTCATTAGCTGATGGTTTACAAACTGAACAATTACAAGCAAATGTAGCTGATATTGCCCAGAAAATTGCTCAGGCTTTTAACTTAAAGGGTATCCTAGGAATTGAGATGTTTGTAAAGGGCGATGAAATTTATATCAACGAGCTAGCACCGCGACCACATAACTCAGGACACTATAGCATTGAGGGCACGCATGTTTCCCAATTCGAAGGACATATTCGCAGTATCACGGGTCTGCCAATTCCAGAGATTACCTTAGAAGCGCCAAGCATGATGTTGAATTTATTGGGTGAAACGCTCGTTAAGGCACGCGAAGCACTTGTTGATCATCCAGATTGGCATTTCCACGACTATGGTAAGACTGATATTAAACCCTTACGAAAGATGGGACACATCACGGTTACTGGAACTGAAGCAATTGAGGCATTAAAAGCATGGGGGATTTCAAATGACGCATACTGAGATTGAACAAGGGAACCTTATTACGACAGGTAAGGCTAAGGCTTTATATGAAACAGACAATCCTGAATATATCTGGGTCCACAATTTAGATCAAGCCACAGCTTTAAATGGTAAACGCAAAGAAGCGGTCGCTGATAAGGCTTACTATACAAATCAAATTAGCCGTTATTTATTTGAATATTTAAACGGTAAAGGGATTCCAACACATTATGTTGAAGCGTTAAATGAAACCGATAGCTTGGTCCATCGTTTGACCATGCTACCAATTGAAGTGGTGACGCGTAATTATGCCTCAGGTCATTTTGTGAGTCGTTTCGATGTTGAACCCATGTTCCCACTTGAACCAACCGTCTTAGAGTTCTATTACAAATCAGATGCTTTAGATGATCCATTCATGAATGAATCGCAAATGTTGGCCCTAAACATTGCCACTTTGGAAGGCATCGCTCGCATTAAGGCGTTAACGTATCAAATCAATCCACTGTTGAACCAACTCTTTGACGAAATTGGTATTACTTTAGTCGACTTCAAACTAGAATTTGGTCGAAATATAGACGATGAAATTGTCTTGGGTGATGAATTATCACCAGATAATATGCGTTTGATTGATCAAGCCACTGGCGATTCACTGGATAAGGATGTTTTCCGTCAGCAAACAGGAGATTTAACCACCGGATACGCGCAAGTCCTTACTCGTTTACAAGCAAAATTAGGAGAATAAGATGACCATGTATTTAGCAAAAATCAAAGTAACTTATAAGCCTTCAGTTTTGGATCCACAAGGTGAGGTCATTAAGTCTGCCTTACACCGTTTAGACTATGAAACAGTAAATCAAGTGATTCAAGGTAAGTACTTTGAAGTTAAGCTTGCTGCTGATTCAATTGAGGCTGCCAATGGTTTAGTAGAATCAATGACGGAAGCGCTATTGATTAATCAAAATACTGAAACTTACAACTACACCGTTGAGGAGGTTGAAGCCTAGTCATGAAATCAGTTGTGGTACGTTTCCCAGGCTCTAATTGTGATGAAGATATGTATTATGCCTTACAAGATCTGGGTCTAAATCCAAGTTTTGTTTCAGCACAAAGTGATGTGTCTTTAGACGAATTTGATGCGATTTTCCTTCCCGGTGGGTTTTCATATGGTGATTATTTACGGACAGGTGCCATTGCACGTTTCTCACCAATTATGCAGGCTGTGCAAGCAGCTGCTAACGATGGCAAATTAGTCGTTGGTATTTGTAACGGTTTCCAGATTTTAACTGAGAGTGGACTGTTGCCGGGTCAGTTGATGATGAACGAAGTGCCTGGATTCATTTGTGATGAGACACTACTACATATCGAACAACCTGAATCAGCCTTCACTAATGCCTATACGACAGATGAGGTACTTATTCCAGTCGCACATGCTGATGGTCGTTACTATGCTGATGCGCAAACATTGGCTGACTTAGAAGCAAATGGGCAAATTATTTTCAAGTACACCTCTAATTTGAACGGTTCTGAGGATATGATTGCCGGTATTACCAATAAGCAAGGTAATGTCTTGGGCATGATGCCGCATCCAGAACGAGCGGTTGATCCATTAATTGGCAATAGAGATGGTCAAAACTTCTTCAAGAGTATTTTAGCAACGTTTGCAACACAAGGAGTGAACTAACATGGTCGAGATGGTTTCTAATCCAATGGCAAATGAGCCAAATCCAACTGATATTCAAAAAACTAAATTGTATGAAGCTTGGGGCTTAACTGAGCATGAATATGATCTGATTGTCGATGAATTAGGACGTTTACCTAACTACACTGAAACAGGTTTATTTTCAGCCATGTGGTCAGAACATTGTTCTTACAAGAAATCAAAGCCAGTTCTACGCACGTTCTGGTCAAAGAATGAACGCGTGCTTCAAGGACCAGGTGAAGGTGCCGGGATTTTAGACATCGGCGATAATCAAGCGGTTGTGTTCAAAGCTGAATCGCACAATCATCCTTCAGCAGTTGAGCCCTACGAGGGTGCTGCTACAGGTGTTGGCGGAATCCTACGTGATATCTTCTCAATGGGTGCCCAACCAATTGCAGTGCTTGATAGTCTTCAATTTGGTGATGTCACATCAAAGCAAACGCAACGTTTAATTGATGGTGTCGTTGCTGGAATTGCGGGATATGGTAATGCCATTGGTATTCCAACCGTTGGTGGGGCAATGAACTTTGATGCCACTTATCAACATAATCCCTTAGTAAATGTAATGGCTGTTGGGTTACTTAATCAAGATTTGCTTCACGTTGGAAAAGCTGAAGGTGCTGGAAACGTTGTCCTATACGTTGGGGCAACAACCGGACGTGACGGTATTCAAGGGGCTACCTTTGCTTCTGCTGAATTTGATTCTTCCGAAGATCAAAATCGTTCAGCCGTTCAAGTTGGTGATCCCTTTATGGAAAAGCTTGTCATGGACGCCACGATTAAAGCCATTCAACAATATGGTGATGTCATTGTGGGGGTTCAAGATATGGGTGCCGCTGGATTAGTATCTTCAACGGCCGAAATGGCTGATAAAGCAGGCATGGGGATGGTCTTAGATCTTGATCAAGTGCCACAACGCGAACAAAATATGACGCCCTATGAGTTAATGCTTTCTGAATCACAAGAACGGATGATTCTCGTCGTTAAAAAAGGACATGAAGATGCCGTAAAGCAAATCTTCACAGATGCTGACTTAAACGCGGTCGTGATTGGTGAAGTGACCGACGATAAAAAGTATCAACTTACATTTGATGGGGCAACGGTAGCCGATGTTCCAGTTGATTTCTTAACTTCAGCCCCAAAGGTTGAATTGCCACAAACTGAACCTGCTCGTTTAGTTACAGCAACAACAGCGCAGTACCAACCCGAAGTTAACGATGCCAACGCCGTTTTGAAGCAATTATTAGCACAACCAACGATTGCCTCAAAGGCAGCCTTATATCGTCACTTTGATTGTAGTGTGCGTGCAGACACCGTCATCAAGCCAGGTGGGGATGCCGCGGTCGTCCGTGTCCGTGGGACAAAAAAGGCGTTGGCAATGACGACAGATATTAACAGTCGTTATACTTACTTAAATCCATTCATCGGTGGCCAATGGGCAATTCTGGAAGCTGCACAAAACATTGTCGCAACTGGGGCAGAGCCAATTGGAATCACGGATTGTTTGAACTTTGGAAACCCTGATGATCCTGAAATTTATTATGAATTGGCGCAATCTGTTGCTGGAATCAATGAAGTTGCTCAGGTCATTAACACACCTGTTATTTCTGGAAATGTCTCACTTTATAACGAAACTGATGGGACGGCGATTTACCCAACGCCAATGGTTGGTATGGTCGGCTTGCACATGTCAACTGATGACATTACGACGATTCAAGCCAAACAAGCTGGCGATATCGTTTATCTTGTTGGTGAATTAAAAGCACAATTCAATGGTAGTGAGATTCAACACATGCAAACTGGTTCAGTCTCAGGCGATTTATTCCCAATCAATGTTGATCATGCACAAGCCGTTCAAGCCAAAGTGCTTGAAGCAGCGCAAAGTCACTATGTTCGAAGCATGCACGACGTTGCCGAAGGTGGTCTTGGAGTCGCCTTAGCAGAAATCTTGTTTGGCACACCATTTGGTGCCGATGTTACGGTAGCCACCGACATGGTAAACATTTTCGCTGAGGCACCAAGCATGATTATCGTGACGGTCGCACCAGAGCAACAAGCCATGTTTGAAGCATTGATGGGGGCTGATGCCACGAAGTTAGGTGAAATTACAGAAGCGCCAATGCTTAAGATTGCCGCACAAAATCAAAAAATGAACTTATCCGTATCTGATGCAGAAAGTGTGTACAAGGACAGCTTATGGCAACAACTACAATAGTAAATGAACGTTCGCTAAATGAAGAATGTGGTATTTTTGGCGTTTGGGATAACCCCGAAGCCGCTGAATTAACCTTTTATGGCTTACATGCACTCCAACATCGTGGCCAAGAAGGTGCCGGAATTGTTTCCAAGAAGGCTGATGGTCGGCTTTGGCAAGAACGTGGTTTAGGTCTACTCAGTGAAGTTTTCGCTGATCCACGTCGCATGATGAATTTGGTCGGTGATTCAGCCATTGGGCATGTCCGTTACGCCACTGCTGGAAGTAACGGAATTGAAAACATTCAACCCTTTATGGTGAATTTTTCAGACATGCAAATCGCTTTAGCCCATAACGGTAATATCACAAATGCCAAGACTTTACGTCAAGAACTAGAAGATGAAGGGGCGATTTTCCAATCTTCATCAGACACCGAAATTCTGTTGCATTTGATTCGTCGTTCCAAGGCCCTGACCTTTGATGAAAAATTACGAGAAGCACTTCTCAAATTACGTGGTGGTTTTGCTTTCTTGCTCTTAACTCCAAATGCCATGTATGCAGCCTTAGATCCACATGGTTTCCGACCGTTTGTCATTGGTCAATTACCTGATGATGGCGCATATGTGGTTGCGAGTGAGACCGCTGCATTGGCTTCTGTGAATGCTGAATTTGTGCAAGACGTGCAGCCGGGTGAATTGATTCGATTTGATAACACTGGTATGCATGTTTCTAAGTATACTGAGCACACGACATTGAACATTGATGCCATGGAGTACATCTATTTTGCCCGACCAGATTCCAATATTTATGGCGTCAATGTGCACAAGGCCCGCAAGCGGATGGGTAAAGCAACCGCTATTGAACATCCAGTTGCTGCTGACATGGTTGTTGGGGTGCCCAATTCATCCTTATCAGCTGCCATGGGATATGCTGAACAAGCTCATTTGCCTAATGAAATGGGCTTGGTGAAGAATCAATATATTGCGCGTAGTTTTATTGAACCCACACAAGAGAAGCGCGAACGTGCTGTGCGCATGAAGTTAAGCGCCGTACCTGCGATTGTTTCAGGTCAACGCGTCATTTTGGTTGATGACTCAATCGTCCGTGGGACGACATCAAAGTACATCATTAAAATGTTGCGTGATGCCGGAGCTAGTGAAGTCCACGTTCGGATTGCGTCACCTGAATTTAAGTACCCATCATTTTATGGTGTGGACATGCAGACAACAGATGAGTTGATGGCTGCGCATCACTCGAAAGCTGAAATGTGTGCCATTATCGGAGCTGATTCATTGGAATTCTTGTCTGTCGATGGCTTAATTGACAGCATTGACTTACCATACTCAGGACCAGGGAACGGATTAACCACCGCTTACTTTGACGGGCACTATCCATCCCCAGTTTATGACTACCAAGCTTCGCTAGCAAAGCTAGCTGAAGCGGGTGTCGTAACTTTTGATCCTGAACCCTAAATCACTTTTAAAGGAGAAGCTGACATGACAGATGAAAGTGCATATGCTGCATCCGGTGTAAGTGTTGAAGCCGGTAAGGAGAGTGTGGCGCAAATGCAGGAGGCCGTCGAAGCAACGTATACCGACCAGGTCCTCTCACCATTGGGGAGTTTTGGTTCCGCATTCGCGCTTGGTCAAGGCCTACAGGATCCAGTTTTAATTAGTGGAACCGATGGTGTTGGAACTAAGCTATTGTTAACGATTGCGGCGCAAAAATATGACACAATCGGACAGGATCTCGTTGCCATGGTCATGAACGATGTGTTAGCGCAAGGCGCAAAACCATTATTCATGCTAGATTACTTAGCCGTCGATAAGATGCGTCCTGAAGTTGTCGCAACTTTGGTTAAAGGCGTTGCTCAAGCAACTAAGACCATCGGCGCATCCCTCATCGGAGGGGAATCAGCCGAGTTGCCTGGTATGTATGCAAAGAATCACTATGATTTAGCTGGATTTGGCGTTGGCATCGTTGAACGTGATGCTTTACTCTCTGCTGAAAATGCGCAAGCTGGTGATGTCTTGATTGGATTACCCTCAAGTGGGCTTCACTCAAATGGATATTCATTAGTACGCCGGGTCTTAGGCATCGAAACTGATGCCGATTTCACGAGTTTACCTGAAGCAATGCAACAAACATTGCTTGAGCCAACCCAGTTGTATCAACCAGCGCTTAATCCCATTTTAGGTATGCCAGGGTTGCATAGTATGGCGCATATTACAGGTGGTGGGATCGTCGAGAACTTACCGCGTGCCTATGATGAAACATTGGCTGCTCATCTTGAATGGGGAAGTTGGCCAATCCTCCCAATTTTTGACATTTTGCAAAAGCAAGGAAATTTGAGCTTAGAGGACATGTTGTTAACCTTCAACAATGGGCTTGGCATGGTCCTCGCTGTTGCACCAGATGCTGTGAACAAGATTATGCAACAGTTTGATATGCAAGACGAAGTCGCCTACATCATTGGAGAACTTAAACCACGGACAACTTCAGCAATTAAATGGAAGGGACAAGCACCATGGCCAATGACGTTAGATTAGCTGTTTTTGCATCCGGTCATGGCACGAACTTTGCTGCGATCCTTGATGCAATTCAGGCACAAGGCCTGTCTTGTCAAATTGTCCGCCTAGTCGTTGATAAAGCAAATGCTGGTGCGTTGGCAATTGCTAATGCCCACCATATTCCTACGTTGGTGGTGAATTATAAAGCAGCTGGAAGTCGCCAAGCAGTTGAACAACAAATTATTGATCAACTAACGGCTGATGGGGCGCAGGGCATTCTGTTAGCAGGTTACATGCGCATTATTACCCCAACGCTCTTACAGGCATTTCCACAAAAAGTGATTAATATTCATCCGGCACTATTACCCAGTTTTCCTGGCACCCATGGGATTGAAGATGCCTTTCATTATGGCGTTAAAATCACGGGTGTTACGGTCCATTTTGTAGATGAAGGGACTGATACAGGTCAAATTATTGATCAGCAAGCAGTCCATATCGCTGATGACGATACACTTGAAAGTTTAGAAGCAAAAATTCATGACGTTGAACATCATTTATATCCCACAGTTTTAGCACAATTATTGAAAGAAGAGGTATTTAACTAATGGCACGAGCATTAATGAGCGTTTCAGATAAGCAAGGTTTAGTTCCTTTTGCACAAGCATTGACTGAATTAGGTTATGAAATTGTATCAACAGGGGGAACATTACGTACCCTCCAAGAGGCTGGTATTGAAGCTATCGCCATTGATGATGTGACGGGATTCCCTGAAATTTTAGACGGTCGTGTTAAGACGTTGCACCCACGTGTACACGCTGGGTTGTTGGCACGTCGCGACTTGCCAGAACACATGGAAACCTTGGCTGAATTGGATATCACACCAATTGATATGGTCGTGGTTAATTTGTATCCATTCAAGCACACGATTCAAAAGCCAGATGTCACCCGTGCCGATGCGATTGAAAACATTGATATTGGTGGACCATCAATGCTTCGTTCAGCTGCCAAAAATGCGCAAGATGTATTACCTATTGTTGATCCTGATGATTACAACGAAGTCATTGAACGTTTGCAAACCGATAATATTGATCAAGTTTATCGTCAAGGGCTTGCTGCGAAGGTATTCCGTCACACTGCTGCTTATGATGCTTTGATTGCTGATTACTTAACTGATGAAGACTTTACCAAGCAAAAGACTGAAACCTACGAACTGGTTGATAACTTGCGCTATGGTGAAAATGCCCACCAAGATGCTGCTGCTTATCGTGATGCCTTGCCAACGGACTACTCAGTTTTGAGTGCGAACATCTTACATGGTAAGAAGCTTTCATATAACAACATCCGCGATGCCGATGCTGCATTACGTATTATTGCTGACTTTGCTGAGCCAACCGTTGTGACAGTCAAGCACATGAACCCAGCTGGGATTGGGCAAGGGGACACCATTGAACAAGCTTGGGATCGTGCGTTCTACGCCGATGACATCTCAATCTTTGGTGGGATTGTTGCCTTGAACCGTGAAGTTGATTTAGCAACCGCCCAAAAGATGCACAAGATTTTCCTTGAAATTATTATTGCGCCAAGTTTCACTGATGATGCTTATGCTGAATTAGCCAAGAAGAAGAACTTGCGCTTATTGACATTACCATTTACAAATGACATTCCACAAGCCGTTGAATTGACATCAATCTTGGGTGGAACAGTTATGCAACACCGTGATCTATTGGAAGAAAAGCGTGAAAACTATAAAGTGGTTTCAAAGGCGCAACCTACCGAAGCACAATTGGCAAAGCTTGAATTCGCTCAAACGGTTGTGAAGCATGTGAAGTCAAACGCGATTGTTGTGGCAACCGATAATCAAACCCTTGGAATTGGTGCAGGACAACCAAATCGTATTGATTCAGTAAAGTTGGCAGTTGATCATGCCTCAAACAAGGAAGGCTTCGACCAAGCAGTGCTTGCATCAGATGCTTACTTCCCAATGGACGACTCTGTTCAATATGCAGCTGACCATGGCATTAAGGCCATTGTTGAGCCTGGTGGTTCAATTAAGGATCAAGCATCTATTGATAAGGCAGATGAACTTGGCATTGTTTTGGTCTTCTCAGGAAACCGTCACTTTAAGCACTAAGATCGGAGTAGGTTGATGGCATCTGTCTTAATTATTGGGTCTGGCGCCCGTGAATTTATCTTTGCAAAAACATTTGCAAATTCTGTTGATCATGTTTTTGTCGCCCCTGGTAATGCCGGGATGCGAGAAGCTGGTTTTGAAACCGTTGATTTAACTGAAATTCCAGATTTAATTACCTTCGCCCAAAGCCAACAAATTGACTTAACTTTTGTCGGGTCTGAGGCATTGTTAACTGAAGGGATTGTCGATGCCTTTCAAGCTGAAGGTTTAGCCATTTTTGGCCCCACGAAAGCCGCTGCACAATTGGAGGGCTCAAAAGCCTTTACGAAATCATTGTTGCACAAATATGATATTCCAACGGCAGCATCCGTCACCGTAACCAGTCATGATGAAGCTGTCCAAATCTTACAGAATCATGCTTACCCAGTTGTCGTTAAACTCGATGGCTTGGCACTAGGTAAGGGCGTCAGCATCTATGAACATCCTGAAACTGCCTTAGCGGGCATTGACATCATTTACCAGCAAGATGAACATGCGCCCTTGGTCATCGAGGAATTCATGCAAGGACCTGAATTTTCAATTTTTTCTTTTGTCGGAAAAGAGCAAGTTGTCCATGCCCCAATTGCTCAAGATCACAAGCGTTTGTTAGATGGTGATCGCGGACCAAATACTGGCGGTATGGGCGCATATAGTCCCGTGCGTTGGATTGGAGACGATGTTGTTCAAACGGCGATTAAGTCACTGGTCGAGCCTGTGTTGACAGCGATGCAAACAGAAGGAACACCCTTTGAAGGGATTTTGTACACTGGGGTGATGTTGACCGCCGCCGGACCTAAAGTCATTGAATATAATGTCCGCTTTGGTGATCCAGAAGCGCAAGTTGTCCTCCCACAATTAACAAGTGATTTATATCAAAATATCATGGCCTTAATTGCAGGAAAGCCAACCAGCATGACGTGGCAGGATGCTGATGCTGATGTTTATCTCGGCGTGACACTAGCAGCGCCAGGGTACCCATTGAATCCTGAAAAAGGTCTGTCATTACCATCATTGCCAAATGATGTTCAAATCGATTATGCTGGTGTTAAGCAGCAAGCAAATCAACTTGTTAGTAATGGGGGCCGCGTGCTAACTGCTGTCATCCATCGTCCAACGATGGTGGCAGCGCAAACTGATTTGTATGCCGCCCTTGATCAGACACACACTGACTTGGTCTACCGTCATGATATCGGACACCAAGCGGTGGCAGCAGAATTAGCAGAGGAGTAATGGCAGATGTTAAGTGATATTGAAATTGCACAGGCCGCAGAAGTTTGGCCAATTGAAAAGATTGCCGATAAGATTGGACTTGAAAAATCCGAATGGCAACCGTATGGCTGGGATAAAGCCAAAATTACGTTGGGGCACGAGCATGATGATGACCCGTTGGGTAAATTAATTTTAGTAACATCAATTAATCCAACCGCCGCTGGTGAAGGAAAATCAACAGTTACGGTGGGATTAGGCGATGCTCTTGCTAAAATTGATGAAAAAACCATGATTGCTTTGCGCGAACCATCTTTGGGCCCTGTCATGGGGATGAAGGGTGGCGCAACTGGTGGTGGTTATTCACAAGTGATTCCAATGGCGGACATTAACCTACACTTCACAGGTGATTTCCATGCGTTAACGAGTGCGCACAACACGTTAGCGGCATTAATTGATAATAGTATTTATCAAGGTAATCCGTTAAATATTGATCCACGTCGTGTGCTGTGGAAGCGCGCCTTAGACGTTAATGACCGGGCGTTACGTCACGCGACAATTGGACTTGGTGGTCCAACAAGTGGTGTGCCTCGTGAAGATGGCTTTGATATTACCGTTGCATCCGAACTCATGGCTATTTTAACGTTATCGACTGACTTGATGGACATGAAGCAACGTATTGAAAAGATTGTCATTGCAGATACGTACGACCGTCAACCGGTCACAGTTGCCGACTTGAGTGTAGCTGGTGCCTTAACGACTTTGTTGAAGGATGCGATTCATCCAAATTTGGTTCAAACATTGGCCCACACGCCAACGTTGATTCACGGTGGACCTTTTGCCAATATTGCGCAAGGAACGAATTCCGTTCAAGCAACCAAGACCGCTCTGCAGTTATCAAACTACGTTGTCACGGAAGCTGGCTTCGGTGCTGACCTTGGTGGTGAGAAGTTCTTAGACTTTAAAGTGCCACTTTTGGGGAAGACACCGGATACCATCGTAATCGTCGCCACAGTGCGAGCTTTGAAGATGCACGGTGGCCTAGCCAAAGATGAACTCAAGCATCCAAACGTGGCTGCGCTGCAAAATGGATTAGCTAATCTGGGACAACACCTATCAAGCATGAAGCGTTATGGGGTGCCTGTTGTGGTCGCCATTAATCAATTTACGGATGACACACCTGAAGAACTTCAAACCATCAAAGATTACGCTGCTGAATTTGATGTACCAGCCTATGTTGCCGATGTCTGGGGACAAGGCGGGGATGGTGCCCAAGAGTTAGCTGCCGGTGTGATTGAAGCAACACAACAGCCATCAGACTTTACGCCACTTTATACGCCTGAAGATGCCGCAATTGATAAGCTAAATAAAATTGCCCAAACGATTTATGGTGCCCAGGGCGTAGAACTTTCTGAAAAGGCACAAAAGCAACTCAAGCGCTTCGCAAAATATGGTTGGGATAAATTGCCAATCATCATGGCCAAAACGCAATACTCACTTTCTGATGATCCTAAGAAATTAGGTGCACCATCAGACTTCACAATTCATGTACGTGAATTTGTTCCAAAACTAGGCGCTGGTTTTTTAGTTGCGATGACTGGTTCAATCTTAACGATGCCAGGCTTGCCTAAGCACCCAGCTGCATATGACATTGATATTGACGAGGACGGTACAATCCGTGGCTTATTCTAGGACCCAATTATTGGATGCGATGGGTATGCCTCCGTAAGGGTGCCCATTGACTCTGTTCTGTTACTGTTGTTTTATTTATATTTAAGGAGCGAATATTTCATGAACACTTCAATCGAAGATGCTGTCCGTTACATGGCCCAAGGTGGGCTGGCCGTTATTGTTGATGATGAGAACCGTGAGAATGAAGGGGATTTGGTTGGCATCGGATCTAAGATGACCCCCGAAAATGTCAACTTTATGGTCACCCATGCCCGCGGTCTCCTTTGTGCCCCAATTACGCAATCAATTGCCGATCGTTTAGGATTGGTACAAATGGTTGAGAACAACACCGAAGTGAACGGAACGCGTTTCACGCTTTCTATCGATGGGAGTCATGCTGCAACTGGTGTCACGACTGGTGTTTCTGCCTTTGATCGTTCAGCAACGTTGCAACATTTAGCTGACCCAAATGCCAAGGCTGAAGATTTTGTTCATCCTGGTCACAGTTTCCCGCTCGTCGGTGAAGATGGTGGGGTGATGGCTCGCGATGGTCATACTGAAGCTGCCATTGATTTAGCACGTTTGGCTGGTGAAACTGAAGTTGGTGCAATTTGTGAGATCTTACTTGAAGATGGTCACATGGCTCGTGAAGCAGATTTACGTCAATTTGCCGAAGACTTTGATTTACCTTTTATTTCAATCGAACAACTAACAGACTATGTTCGTGAACATGGTAACTCCGCCATTGTTTAGTCCTAGAACATAAAGATAATAAAAAAGCTTAACTGATTTGAAATCAGTTAAGCTTTTTTTGATGCTTTAATTAGAGTTCATCATTTTCAATTTTTTCAAGTAAGAGGTGATAACGTTCAGTCACGAAATCATAAGAACCCGTTAGCTTTGATTCTTCTTCGTCCGTTAAGTGTAAATGACCATGGCCTAACACACCATCGCGACCAACAACAGCTGGATATGATAGGGCAACTTCATGGCCATCACGGAACGTTGAAACAGGTAATTCTTCATGGCTATCATTCAAAATCGTTTCTGTCAAACGGAGGGCAGACGCGGCAATCGCATAACTTGTGTAACCCTTACCGTTCAACACACGGTATCCATTATCGCGTGAGATATTAGCAATTTGATTGAGGTCAATGCCTTTTTCTTCGGCAACAGGTTCGATAGATTCATCCAAAATTTTAACAGTTGACCATGCCGTAAATTGTGAATTTCCGTGTTCACCTAAGTTGTACCCTTGAACTGAACGTGGATCAACATCAAAGGTTTCACCAACGGCATTCTTCATACGTGCAGTATCAAGTAGGGTTCCGGTTCCGATTACTTTTTCCTTTGGGAAGCCAGTTAACTTTTGGTAGAGGGTCACAATAACATCATTTGGATTTGTAATAACAACTAGAACACCATTAAACTTAGTTGCCTTCAACTTTTCCGCCACTGACTTCAATTGCTTGGCATTATATTCAGCTTCGATAAAGCGGGCATTGCCACCAGTGGCATTTTTTTGAAGCCCAATGTTACCAAGTGCAGAAATAATGACGTCAGCATCGTCCAGCGCATCCCAATCATTTGAAATAATGTTAGCATGATGCTTCAAATTTGGTTGTGCTTCAATCAAATCTAACACCTCAGAATCTAATTTTTCAGGATTTGAATCAATGAGGACATAGTCATCAGCCAATCCTTGAAAAATAGCGCCTTCAGCGACTGCTCCACCAACGTGCCCAGTTCCAATAATACCAATCTTTCGTGTCATGTGCTTACCTCATTTCGTTGTCTAGTTGCTTGTTTATGGTTGCAATATTAAATCTTTTCTCATTTGTTGTCAATAAATCTCACTAAATTCATAGATAAATGATAAAACATCAATTTATCTGATATTTCCATGTTGTTCTACATACAGGTGAAAGATAGACTTGATTCAACTTATATGCACACAAAATTTTGGCGTTTGCACAATCTTTGTAAGCGCATACATTCGCTTTAGAATGTATGTTAAACTAATTTCAGAAAGTTATATTTCACAAATTTATTTGAGTTGGAGAGAACTTATGGAGTCACTTATTGTATTGTTTTTGGGGATTGCTTTGTTATTGTTCTTAATTATCAAAGTTAAGATGAATACATTCATTGCACTCATTTTCACCTCCGTTGTCGTGGGATTAGGACTGGGTATGAACTTTATCGAAATTCCACTTTCAATCGAGAAGGGGATTGGTAGTTCATTGGGGGAACTAGCCATTGTCTTTGGGTTCGGAGCCATCTTAGGACGCCTCGTTTCTGATGCTGGTGGTGCTTATCGAATTGCCCATACCTTGATCAATATCTTCGGACGCAAGTATGTGCAAATTGCGGTTATGATTGCTTCTTTCATTTTAGGAATTGCGTTGTTTTTCGAAGTTGGTATGGTTATTCTAATTCCAATTGTCTTCGCAATTGCGCTTGAAGTTGGGGTACCATTACTTTACTTAGGAATTCCAATGGCGGCTGCTTTGTCAGTCACTCATGGATTCTTACCGCCACATCCAGCACCAACAGCTATTACCGCTGCGTTGGGTGCTAATCCAGGTCACGTCTTGATGTATGGATTTTTAATTGCTGTCCCTGCAGCATTGATTGCTGGTCCGGTCTTTACAAAAGTTGCACAAAAGTATGCACCAGACGCGTTCAAGATTAAAAAAGAATTGAGTGCCTTTGGTGAAGTAAAGTCATTCTCGCTAGCGGATACTCCTTCATTTGGATTGGCTTTATTGACGAGTTTATTCCCAGTTATCTTGATGGGACTCACAACACTTTACACCGTTGTGATGCATGATGGGGTGGCGCCAAGCAAAGCCAGTGGTATTGATAGTTTTGTGGCAATGATTGGAAATCCGGTTGGAGCCATGATTATTTCTTTGGCGTTCGCACTCTGGTCAATGGGCTGGCATCAACGTAAGTCAGCTAAGCAAATGAATGCCACCATTGAATCAGCCGTGAAGTCTATCGCCATGTTATTGCTTATCATTGGTGGTGGTGCTGCCTTCAAGCAGATTTTGATTGACGGTGGTATTTCAAATGAAATTTCACATCTGTTCATGAACTCAGCCTTATCACCATTATTGCTCGCATGGATTATTACCGTAGTCCTACGAGTGGCCTTGGGTTCAGCAACCGTCGCTGCATTGACAGCAGCAGGGCTAGTACAACCATTGATGGTTTCAGCTTCTGTGAACCCAGCCTTAATGGTCCTATCAATTGGGGCCGGCTCATTGGCAGCTTCCCACGTAAATGATGCTGGTTTCTGGATGTTTAAAGAATACTTTGACCTCAGCGTTAAGCAAACCTTGCAAATCTGGACAGTACTTGAGACTTTAATCTCAGTTGTTGGATTGATTATGGTTTTGTTGCTAAGTCTAGTCGTATAAAACTAAATAAAAAGATGTCTTCGTTACAAGTGAAGATGTCTTTTTTTATAAAAAAAAGGAAGGTAGCGGGGGCTACCTTCCTTTTTAATTTTTAGTACTCATCTAAATGTGCCACAATGTCATGGTACTTATCTGAAACAAATTTGTATGATTCAGCTAACTTTTCTTCTTCAGCATCAGTGAGATCCAAATCAGCTTGTTGCAAAATGCCTTCACGACCAACGACAGCAGGGTATGAGAGATAAACATCATGTCCTGGACGTAAGTTAGAAACGGGCAATTCGCTATGACTATCTGAAAGAATGGCTTCAGTTAGTCGAATTGCTGCACCAGCAATGGCATAATTTGTATATCCCTTGGCTTGGAAGAGAAAATGACCATTATTGCGGGACGTGTCTTCGATGTCTGCCAAATCGACACCTTCACGTTCCGCAATTGGAATAATCGGATGATCCAAGATTTTCACATTAGACCAGGCTGTGAACTGTGAATTACCATGTTCACCTAAGTTATAACCGCTGACAGAACGCGCATCTAAATTAAAGGCTTTACCAACGCCATTTAACATCCGTGCCGTATCAAGTAATGTCCCCGTCCCAATTACCTTATTTTGAGGGTAGCCCGTCAATTTTTGATAGAGAGTAACCATAATATCATTTGGGTTTGTAATCACAATTAAAACCCCATGGAATTTAGTTGCCCGTAAATGCTCAGCAACTGATTTAACCTGTTTGACATTGTGGGGCACCTCAATAAAGCGGGAATTGGTACCTGGGTTCGTTTTTTGCAAAGCAATCTTACCAACAGATGAAATGACAACATCAGCGTCATCAAGTGCAGACCAATCATTGACGGTAATGTTTGCATGGTGCTTCAAATTTGGTTGTGCTTCAGTCAAATCAAGGGCTTCAGCTTCAACGTGGTCGACGTCTGTATCAATCAGGACATAATCATCAGCAACGCCTTGAACGACGGCGCTGTGCGCAATCGCACCACCAACATGTCCGACACCAATAATTCCAATCTTTCTAGTCATAAGCTGAACGACCTTTCTGAGCTATTGCTCTTCCAAAAAACGTGCGATGCGACCAACGGCTTCTTCCAAAGTCGCCTTACTTGATGCGTAACTCATCCGGAAATGACCTTCACCACCTGGGCCAAAAGCCTGACCAGGAACCGTTCCAACCTTGGCTTTAAGGGCCAAGTCAGTAACGAAGGCAGGATCATCATCCCCATATGCTTCAGGAATACGAGGGAAGAGGTAGAAAGCACCTTCCGGATTATCTAACTCGAAACCAAGATCACGTAAGGCATTGACCAGGTAATCACGCCGACCTTCATATTCGTCATTCATTTCCATGGTTGCTTGGTGACCGGCTGGGGTACCAAGTGCCACAGTTGCAGCAGCAGCCATTGGGTTTGGCGTTGTCGTCACGGCCATTTGGTGCACGAGGGCAGGTCCTTGAACTAAGTCGGCGGGTCCGGCGATGAAACCTAGACGGTAGCCGGTCATGGCATGGGACTTAGAAACGCCATTCAAAATCAACGTTTGCTCTGGCAAGAATTCCGCGATTGAATGGTGGTCTTGGTCATAAGTGAGTTCTGAATAAATTTCATCGGCGATGACGACAATATCAGTATCCTTAAGCACATCCGCCAAAGCCTTAAGTTGTTCAACTGAATAAGTACGACCGGTTGGATTTCCAGGATAGTTGAGAATCAAAAGCTTAATTGCATCCCCATATTCATCTAAGGTAGCTTCCAAACGCTCAGGGGTAAGGATGAAATCGTCATCGGCCGTATTAACTAAGAGTGGGTCAGCACCCAAAATCAAAGTATCTGATTCATAAAGGGGGAAGGTTGGGGTTGGGATAAGTACCTTATCACCAGGATTGACGAAAGCAGCGATTGTATCGTAAATCGCCTCAGTTGCGCCAACTGTAACCACGATGTTCTTATCGGCATCGTATGTTAAGTTATAGCGTGACTTCATAAAGTCCGCGATGGCTTCACGCAGTTCTTGCGTACCGAGTGAAGGTCCATAATGTGAGTCATTGTCAGCGATACTGTCAATGGCAGCTTGTTTGCTGACTTCAGGAACATTGAAATCAGGCTCACCCAACGTCAATTTAATAATGTCATCAATTTTTGAGAACTGGTTATCATATTCACGGATAATATTAGGGGTGACACGACTCAGATTTTTGTTAGCTGGTAAAGATTTTGGCATAGGTTTGCTCCTTAGCAAATAGGTTTTAAGTTCATTTTAGGTTACCAAACACAGGTATGTGTTCGTATTGTTGATGCTAATATTAAAGGTTTTCTCATTTTATGTCAAATCGTTTTGAATCCTTGCTGTCATGCAGATGATTGCCCATTTTTTGTTCAAGAAAACTTGTGATGATTGTGGGTAAATTCGTATTTCAAAAAAGAACAATGTATAATAAAGGTATAGTGAATGTTGGCTATGTCTATACGGAGGTATCTCATGATTACGAAGGCACATTTTGGCGAAGTTTCAGGAAAGCCAGTTGAAAAGTATACGATTGAAAACAAGCATCAAACCCGCTTAAGCGTGCTCACTTTTGCTGGCATTGTTCAGGAATTTTCTGTGATTGATGGTGGTGAACGCGTTGACCTCATTTTGTCATCTGATCGCATTGAAGGATTTTCGGAGAATACGTACAACATCAACCGTGTGATTGGTCGGACTGCCGGTCGTATTACCAAGGGAACTTGGACACAAGACGGCGTGACACACCATGTCCCAACGAACGATGGTGAAAACACGTTGCACAGTGGGCCTGAAGGTGTGGGAACCCACTTCTTTGACGTAAAGTCAGTTGATGAAGATAAGAATCAGCTCCAATTAACGTATACGGCCCTTGAATCAGTTGATGGTTTCCCAGGTGATCTTGAAATTACGGTGACATACACTTTGACGGAAGATGATACCGTTGACGTTACCTTTACTGGTCACCAAACCAAACAAGCTGGTGTCTTTAATCCAACCGTCCACATGTACTTTAACTTGGCCAACCCAGGGATTACCGATTTGGCTGATCATGATTTATTCATTAACGCTGACCAACACTTGGCCGTTAATGCTGAAAAGTGCCCAACCGGTGAACTCATTGAAAATGCTGGAACGCCATTCGACTTAAAACATCATCATGATTTGGGTGAAATTTTGCCTGAATTAAAGAAGACGACTGTCGAACAAGGATTTGATGACGTCTTTAAGGTTCCCGTTGATCAAAAAGCGATTTCTGCTCAAATTACTGATCGTGTTTCAGGACGTCATGTCGCCATTCATTCAGACCGTAACGGAATTGTTGCCTTTACCGAAAGCCAAATCGGCAATGACGTGAAGTACTTAAACCTTGGTGAGAGTAAGCCATGGATGGCTGTCGCGCTTGAGGCACAAACGTTACCAGATAGTGAAAACCACCCTGAATTAGGGGATGTTTCAATCGCTGCAGATGAAACTCAGGAATATCACATTCAATACGTTTACGGTAAATAGATTTAAATAAACAAAAAGTCTGCTCTCGGATTAATCCGAAAACAGACTTTTTTATGCCTTCACTGTGTTATTCAATAAAGAGACTGACAACTAGTAGGAGAAGGCCCACAAGCGGGATGGCATTGAAATACTTACCTTCACCAATTTTGAAGTAGCGTAGAACAATCCACAGTAGGACAAGCGCGCAGCCAGAAAATGCGATGATATTTTGAATGGTCATGGGACACCTCATGTGTTTTTTTGTTTGGCACTATCCTAGCATGTTTGTGGGGATGGGGACAAATAGAGAATAGCTTATACTATTCAAAGCTCCTTATTCACAATGTGCGAAATGAATATCTTTTGGCAGAGTGATCATACCTGCAAAATAATATAAAGGGACTCAAGCTACTTTCCACGCCAATACGTTGTCAGTATAATAAGATTTGTATGGGGACTCTAATTCACATTGCTTTATTCCTTCGAAACATGAGGAATATTATGTTTGTAAGGATAATTTAATTTCAACATAGTCCATTAAAATAGTTTTTTGTAATACTCGTTCTTTAATAAGGAGGGTGAAGATGAAAAAGGATAGGTGGGGAACACCATTAATACTCCTAGCTTTTGTGCTAGGCCTAGTCATTCCAATAATACAAACGAAGTAGTTCTTTCATTCACTAATATGGTTGCTTATGTTGACTGGTTTATTGAATACGAGAGTAAATCTACAGAAATTGGATTTGATTTAAAAGGTAACCCCCTTCCGCCGATATATCCGATGGAAGACATTATTGATAGTCTTGCATATCAAGTAGACTAGTTGATGAAAAATACAAACTAAATTATTTTTCATATATGGACCTGAATATGTCCCAAAACGGTTCTTTTTTTATACCATAATTACGTACGGGAGTACCTCCGTTCACTTAAAAGATTGAACGAATGATTGTAACTGGCAACACTTTTAGAAGAAACACAAATAACTGAATCCAAATTATGTTCAAATTTTTCTCATAACAGCAAACAGTCTTAAGACTGTGATCGTATCCAAAAAAATTCATTTATGACATAGTTCCTTAACCAGGCGCTTTTTAATTTATCTTTAACCGAAAATGGACTATAATTAAAAGTTACAAGAACAAGTTCAGATAGCAATTGTAAATTGATAAAAATGTTAGCCCAAAAGTTAGCCTTATGAAACGCAAATACTGTCACATCAAGGGAAGGAGCACCACATGCCCGAACTACCAGAAGTTGAAACTGTCCGCCGAGGTCTTAATCGGCTCGTTAAAGGTCATACAATCCTAGGAACTGAAGTCCGTTGGCCAAAAACGGTCTCAAACATGTCCCCAGAAGAATTCGATGCTGAATTAACGGGGCGTAAAATTGAAACGGTTGATCGGCGTGGTAAGTACCTATTATTCCGACTATCTGGCGACATGACGATGGTGTCCCATCTCCGCATGGAAGGTGCATACTACACAGTTCCTGCTGGTACTGAACCAGGTAAGCATGATTTGGTAACTTTCCACCTTGATGAAAAAGTTGATTTACTCTATCGTGATACCCGTAAGTTTGGTCGCATGACCTTAGTGAAAAATTCAGAACTTGGCCATGTGCCAGGGCTTTCAACACTAGGTCCAGAACCAACGGAAAAGGATTTAACCTTTGCGTATATGAAAGAAATCTTTAATAAGTCGCATGGACGCATCAAACCATTCTTATTGGACCAAAGCCACATTGCAGGTATTGGCAATATTTATGCTGATGAAACACTTTGGCAGAGCAAGATACATCCAAAAACGCACACTGACACGTTGACCGATGATGAAATTAAATTACTTCGTGAAAATATTATTAACGAAATGACCCGTTCAATCGAACATCATGGAACCACCGTTCATAGTTTTACGAATGTCTTCGGTGAAGCAGGAGAATTCCAAAATGAATTGGAAGTTTATGGACGTGCAGGAGAACCCTGTTTACGTTGTGGCACAACCTTGAAAAAGATTAAGGTCGCACAGCGGGGGACAACGTTCTGTCCACATTGCCAAATTGAAAAGGATTAATCATGTTTAGATTAGGTCTAACTGGTGGCATCGCCACAGGAAAATCAACAGTTTCAAAATATCTCAAAGAACGAAAGGGTCTGCCTGTTTTAGATGCGGATGCCATTGCGCACCAAATCATGGGACCAAATCAGCCTATTTTGACAGACATTTCTGATACTTTTGGACCTGAATATATCAATGATGATGGTAGTCTGAATCGTCAAAAACTTGGCGCACTTGTTTTTAATGATGACAACGCTCGACAACAACTAGATGATTTAACGCATCCACGCATTTTTAGTACGTTCGAATCACGGATGCAAGAGCTAGAAAGGGCCGGTACGTCAATCGCTGTGCTGGATATTCCATTACTTTTTGAAAATGAACAACGGTTAACTTATGACGCAATTGCCGTGGTCGTCACGACTGAGCATATCCAGCTCGAACGATTAATGCATCGCAATGGCTTATCTAAGACAGAGGCAAAAGCGCGTATAGCCGCTCAGATGCCACTTGATGAAAAAAAAGCTAATGCAGATTACGTGATTCAAAACAATGGTTCCAAGACAGAGACATACAAACAGGTTGATCAGATGCTTAACCAAATTAAACAAACAATCGTCGAAAGGAGCTAGTCTATGGGAGAATTTTCTTTACAACAACAATATCGCGTCATTAGTGACACTGCATTGACGATACCTGACATTCAGGCGCTCACACAGGTTTATTTGCCAATCATCGGTCATGAAGCATTCACGTTGTACATGACGCTAGCTTGCTATCCACATGATGACCAACGAACCTTTGTCCACACTGAGCTCCTTGATCAAGCCGGTTTAACACATCATTCATTTTTGGATGCACGTGGTCGCCTTGAGGGAATTGGTTTGATGAAGACCTATCAGCAAGACTTAACCATGAAAACACAATGGGTTTATGAAATGCTTGAGCCCATGTCAACTCGGGCATTCTTGTCTGATGACACCCTAGCTAGTTTGTTAGCGCATTACTTAGGCGAGGAAACATTTACCCAATTAGTTGCCGATACCTTACCAGAAAAGAAAGAAGTTCCTGGGAAAAACGTCACAGCTTCTTTCTTTGACCTAATCGGGGCTGACTCGTTTAAGCAAATGAAGTCACCTGTAACGAAACCAGATCGACTTGCGCCTGTTCAAAAAGATATTAAAGCAGCTAATAAGTCACTCAACTTGGACTTAATGTCACAAATGCTTAAATCGTTTAATGTGTCACTTCGCGACTTAAAGACAAATGAAGCGGCACTCCAAGTTGAAAAAGAATTATATGGATTGGATGACGTGGCTCTCGTCCGCCAAATTCAACAAAGTGTCACTGCTGACCATCAAATTGATATGAAACGCTTGCGTAATAACTTGAAACAACAAACTTTGGCAAGCCAACGCCAACCGGTAGCAGATTCTATGCCAACTGCTATCAATGAAACTGATAACACTACAGATAACACTACAGATAACGCTACTGTAACACCTTCAAAAAATCCAGCTCAGGTGTTCCTTGACCAGGTCAAGAACACTGCACCTGTTGCTTATTTAAAAGCATTACGTCAAGCACGAGGTGGTTTCATTACAGATAGCGAATTGAAAGTATTGCAAGATACAGCGCAATTAAATCGTTTACCTAATGAAGTCATTAATGTGATTTTATATGAACTTACTGTCGTTGAAGGACGATCAACCATTAGTCGTAATTTGATGCAAACAATTGTCAACGATTGGAGCCAAGCCGGTATTCAAAATGCAACGGGTGCGATAAAATATCTACAGGACCGTCAAAAGAAACGTGCTGAAGCGCAAACTTCAACTAAGTCACGTTATCGTCAACAACGGCCACTTAAAAATGAGACGCCACCTGATTGGAAAAATCAAAAGGTGGAAGCAGCCACAGCTGAAGAACAAGCCGCTGCTTCACGTCAATTGGCTGCATTACGTGCAAAACGGAAACAGGAGGATAGTAAGTCATGACCGAATCAGATTTAAATCAACCGCTTGATGTCGGCCAAGCCATGCGTAAAAGCATGCAAGAGAATCATTTAAACGCTCGCTATGCTGAAATGCAAAAAAAGGTGTTTGCTGATCCCGATATTAAAGCCTTCTTTACTGCACACTCTAATGAATTAACTCGCGAAATTGTGCAACGTGACTTTGCTAATTTGTATGAATTTTATACACAAAAGCAAAAGACTGACAATGATTCCGTTCACCGTGGCTATGAACCTGTTTTAGATTTTATTGATGGTCAAATTACCGTCTTATATCAGCCAAGTCGGGCAACGATTCAAGCCCAAAAACAGCAAGCCCGTGAGAATCTCGTTCATGCCATTCAAATGCCGAAACTAGTGACACGTGCAACCATGGATGATTTTTCAGATGTCAGCCCTGATCAAAGCAAAGCCGTAACTAAGGTCATCAGTTTCATCACTGAATACCTTGAAAAACCAAATGAATTTCATCGTGGGCTTTATCTCCATGGACCGTACGGGGTTGGTAAAACGCATCTAATGGGCGCTATGGCTAATGAACTAGCCGAATATGACGTGTCGGTGACCCTAGTCCACTTCCCAAGTTTTGCCGTTGAATTCCGAAATGGGATTAGTTCAAACAATAATAATAACCAAAAGCGTCTTGAAATGCTTCAAAAGGCAACTATTTTGGTACTAGATGATATTGGGGCTGAATCCTTAACAGCATGGATTCGTGACGATATTTTGGGTGTGATTTTGGAATACCGCATGCAAAATGAGTTACCAACATTCTTTACTTCTAATTTTTCAATGAATCAACTCGAAAAAGAACATTTAACGTCGACCAAAGATGGAAATGAACCAATCAAGGCCGCGCGAATTATGCAACGCATTCGCTTCTTATCAGAAGAAGTGTTGATGTCGGGTGAGAATAAGCGGGTACAGTAATGCAATTTATAAAATCATATTTGAAAAAAACATGGCACGCTTGGCTAGCACTTTTCGTACTAGTTATTGGCGTGGCATGCTTTTTTTCTTTCAACGGTGCAATATATCATGATCCACTTGTTCGTGTTAGCCAAGTGACCACACATAAAACTGGAGCTGAGTCGGACCAATATGGCAATCATGTCAAAACCTATTCACAAAATATCACTGCTACATTCTTAAATACAAAGCAGGCCCATGAAACAACTCATTTTACGAATACGTATGACACGTCTTATGCCTTAAATGAACCCGTCCGAAAGGGGCAACAGCTCTTCTTAACGCATGATGGTCGGGGACAATGGTCAATCAAGAATGCTCGCCATGATACGCTTTGGATTCCGTTCGCGGTTTTCGTGCTTGGTAGCATGCTCATCCTAACGGGACGCCATGGTCGCTTGATGTTACTCACGTTATTTATGAACGTTGGCTTATTTATCTTCTTTATTTGGCTTAACATTCAAATCCCGCACAGTAATGTCTTTGTCCTATTTATATTCTTTTCAATCCTAACGACCATCCTAACACTTGGCTTGTTAATGGGATTTCGCTCAAAACAAACTTGGGTGATCATCTCAACGGTGCTCGCCACGAGCCTTGTGACCTTGAGTCTGAGTGGGTTCATTTTTTCCATGCTCCACAATCAAGGTGTTTATTATGAGCACATGGAATTTGTAACTGAAAATCCAGAGACGCTTTTCATGGCGATGACCTTAGTTGGAGTCTTAGGGGCAGTGATGGACGAAGCCACGGATATGACTGCTACGCTTTTTTCTTTAAAACGAGAACGACCTGACATTTCAAATTCTGAACTCATTAAAGCTGGACGGAATATGGGGGGTGAAATTTTTGGTGCCCTTAATAACGTCCTTTTCTTAATCTTCATTGCCGAACAATTACCTATGGCCGTTCTTTTCCTAAGAAATGGCAATAATTGGTCGTTCACTTATATCAGTAATTTATCAATTGGGATGATTCAAACCCTCATCAGTGCCATCGGAATTGTTTTGACCGTGCCGATTGGATTACTTTGCTTCAAACTTTTGACACTTAAGCAGGGAGGCCACACACAATGAATGTCACAATCGCGTTAGCATTAATTTTATTTGTCTTGATGATTATCATTGGTGGTGCCAGAGGCTTAGGTGCCTTCGTGAGTTTGTGGATTAATTTTCTAGTCTTAGCTGTTGTCATCACCTTAATCAGCTTTTCCTTTAATCCATTTTGGGTCCTCTTAATCGGAGGGGGCATCATTTTGACCATTACCGTCATTAGTACTGGGATTGATGAAGATGCAACGAGCCTTGCCTTATCCGTCAGCTTCATTGTCATGCTCATTTTATTAGCCTTAATTGTGCCGATTGAGCATTTGGCGCTGTCTGGAGGCTTTTCCGTCGAGAACAGCGAGGAACTGGAAGGCTTGTCACTCGGGATTAGTGTGCCATTTACCACTCTGGGTATCTGTGCAGCGCTATTGGCAACACTTGGGGCCATTGCTGAAGCTGCAGTCGCTATTGCGGCCGGATTAAGTGAATTAAAAGCTGATCAAACGACCATTGATTTACCAACACTTGCAAAAGCGGGTCAAAATTTAGGGCAGGAGATAGTTGGAACGGCGGTAAATACAGTTCTATTTGGCTATTTGGCCGATTTCTTAAGTCTGTCATTATTGTTTACGCGCTTAAATTACAGCTTTGCAGAGATTATCAATACAAAACTATTTACTGCGTCAATGCTATCTTTGCTTTACTCGGTCCTTGGTGTCGTCTTGGTTTTACCGTTTACCATTTTGCTGTTCTATTATCAAAACCGGAAGCATGTCCATTAATTTTTACAAAAAAGCCGAAAACACAGGTTTTCAATAGGAAAAATGAGAAAACTGTGTTACCATTTATTTATATTAAAAATTAGAAATTACTGATCAAAAAAGATCGCCTTTTAAATTAGAAGAAAGATAGGTACGCACATATGAGTAATATCCTTATCGTTGAAGACGAAGAAAATTTGGCACGTTTTGTTGAACTAGAATTGCAGCATGAAGGTTACGAAACCCATGTTGCTGACAATGGTCGCGACGGATTAGACGAAGCCATGAATAACGACTATGACTTAATCCTTTTGGATTTGATGTTGCCTGAATTAAGTGGGCTCGAAGTTGCCCGTCGTTTACGCGAAGTGAAAAACACACCAATTATTATGATGACTGCCCGTGATTCAGTCATTGATCGTGTTTCAGGACTTGATTACGGTGCTGATGACTATGTCGTGAAGCCATTTGCTATTGAAGAATTGCTTGCGCGTGTTCGTTCACTTTTGCGTCGTATTAATATTGAAACTGAAGAACACAGCTCACATCAAAGTGTGGTTCGTTACCGTGATCTTACAGTTGAAAAAGAAAATCGCATCGCACGTCGTGGTAATGAAATTATCAATTTAACGAAGCGTGAGTATGAATTATTGCTTATCTTGATGGAAAACATTAATGTCGTACAATCTCGTGAAGAACTTTTGAAGAAGGTATGGGGTTATGACGCCGATATCGAAACAAACGTTGTTGACGTGTATATTCGTTATCTCCGTAATAAGATTGACCAACCTGATTCACGCGCCTCATACATCCAAACAGTTCGCGGAACTGGGTATGTCATGCGCCAATAGTGGGTTGGGAGAAACAACATGGATAATACATCATCCAAAAATCAAAAAACACCAACCCTAAAGCCCATTTCGTTGAAATGGAAATGGACCATTGGCTCACTTGTCGGTGTTTTTTTGGTGTTTGTTGTCTTTGCCTGGTTTTTAGTTCAGGCATTCTCAAACCGAATGCTCAACACCGAAAGTGAAGATGTTAATCGCTCAATGACAACGGTGGCACGCCGTCTTGAGCGCGAGTCTGATCGTCAATTAAACTCAAGTGATATTGACAATGTGCTTCGTCCAAATCAAGCCGACTTCAACACTGTCGTAAATGATCCGGTGATTCATGAAATTGCCCGTGCGGACTATGATTTAATTATTTATAACAATCATGGTAAGCAAGTCTACCCAGAAAAGCCAACTAAGGTCACTTACAAGCCAGTTAAGAAATCGACCATCTCACTTGAGAAAGTCAGTCATTCAAGACAAATGATTGGTCGACAACCTTTGGTTAATCGCGACGGTCATTCAATTGGTTATTTAGTAGTTGAAAATCAACTGGGATCATACCATAAGACTTTTACGCAAGTCTTTTCAATCATTGTTGTATCTATCATCCTTGGGCTGATGCTTCTTGGACTTTGGACATATTGGTTATCAGGTTATTTCCTTTTGCCAATTCAAGATATGACAAAGGTTGCCGACCGGATTCAAAAGGATCCCAATTTGCCCGAACGTGTTAAGGTTGAGACGCGTCACCCTGATGAACTTTCAGAGTTAGCTGATGTTTTGAATAACATGCTTGACCGCATGCAACGTTTCATCACACAGCAACAACGTTTCGTTGAAGACGTTTCACACGAATTGAGGACGCCTGTGGCAATTGTGAAGGGCCACATGGAACTTCTAAATCGTTGGGGTAAGGATGATCCTAAAATTTTGGACGAGTCAATTCAGGCATCGCTCAAGGAAATGCAACGTATGCAAGGTCTTGTCCAAGAAATGCTTGATTTAACGCGGGCCGACCAAGTTGAATTGACCTTTAAAGAGGGGCATACTGACGCAAAGGAAGTCATTAACAGCGTGTACCACAATTATGAATTGATTTACCCGGATTTCAAATTTGTTTTAGACGATACTTTGAAAAGTGCCACTTGGCTTAACATGAGCCGTGATCACTTTGAACAAATTTTGATTATTCTGACTGATAATAGCGTGAAGTATAGTCAAGATCGCAAAGAAATTCATTTCTCAGCCTCGAAATCTGGATCAAACCTTGAAGTTGCCATCCAAGACTTTGGTGAGGGAATTAGTTCAGAAGATGCACAACACGTTTTCGACCGCTTTTATCGCGTTGATAAGGCGCGTTCCCGTAAGCAAGGTGGGAATGGTTTGGGCTTGAGTATTGCCCAAAAGTTGGTTGAAGGTTATGGCGGAACAATTGCGCTTGAATCCGCCCTGGGTCAAGGAACCATTTTCCGTGTCACTTTACCAATCCAAGAAGATACAGACGAATGAAACATGATGAAGACGATGTTGAAATGATTGGATACCACCATTTCAACATCGTTTTTATATTCACTTAAAGAAAGAAGTACCACCTTATGATTATTAAACATGCGATTTTACACATTTTAGATAAAGATGCCGGAAATTTAATTGCTTCACAAAGTGAAATGGATATCTCTAACATTCAAATCCATGAGTACCTCGAGGGGATTTTAACCAAGTTTGAAAGTGGCGACTACAAGCCTGGCCAATTGAATGATGCCGATTACATTGCAAAAATCATCAGTGATGATAACCCTGATAATTTTGTCGAAAAGACAACTGCTTTAGCTGATAAGCTTTTCAGTATCGTCGCACCAGCAGAAAACGTTCCCGCTGGCGATTTGCTATGTGTTGAGTATGCTAATGGAACAGATGATTATTTTGCGATGTTGAAACTCAATCTCGTTCCACACTACACACATACGATTGACTACGAAGGGGACGACCTCGTGAATAAACTTGTCCTCAACCGCTCAATCTTACCGGATCCTACCCAGACTGCCCAAGAAGGCATTATCATTAATTTGATGAATGGTAGTTTCCAATTAGTTGAGAAACAATACTTAATCGATGGCCATCGTGTGAATTATTTTTCTCAAAACTTCCTTGAGATTGATCCTGAAACCTCAGCCAAAGATAATATCAAGACCATTAAAAATGCGGTGAAACACGTTGCCGACAAATTTGATGTTCCTGAACATGAGGCACTATCAACAACTCAAAATGCCATCTTTAAAAACCTCCAAGAAAATGAAGGAGCCATTAAAGTTTCAGATATTGGTGATGCTGTTTTTGCCGGAAATATGTCAGCACAAACGGCATACCAAGAAATCACCAAAGAACAGTCATTAGATGAATCAATCGACATTCCAAACGCTGCCAAATATGAAAAGAAATATCAAGTGCAACGATTCAAACTAGATTCTGGAATCGAAATCACGATTCCAATTGATATTTATCAAGACAAGTCAAAAGTTGAATTCGTCAATAATCCTGATGGTACCCAAACACTTTTGCTCAAAGATATTGGTGCAATTATGAATAAATTCAATTCCTAAGTTAAGAATAGGTTAGATTATGACAAAAGGATAAACCCTTCATGAAGGGTTTATCCTTTTAATTGTTTCATAAATCAGAACAGTGTAAAATTAACCCCTGTATATTTATGTAATTATATTTGGATTGGAGCAAAAAAATGAATAAAAAGAAGATTGGTTTATCAGCCCTGGTGTTGATGATCTTTTCAACGATTTTTGGTTTTGCTAACGGGCCAGTTGCGTATATGCAAACTGGTTACGCAGCCATTATCTGGTATGTGCTGGGTGCACTATTCTTCTTTCTACCAACCTCAATGATGTATGCTGAATTTGGTTCCGCTTATAAGGATTCCAAGGGTGGTATTTACACATGGATGGAAGGGGCCCTCGGTAAAAAGACTGCGTTTATCGCAACTTTCGTTGGGCTAGCCGCCTGGGTTGTTTGGATGATTTCTGTCGCCCAAAAGGTTTGGATTCCATTTTCAACCATCTTCGCTGGTCATGATATGACACAAAGCTGGTCGATTTTCGGACTTTCAAGTACGAAGACCGTTGGTCTATTAGCCATCGCCTTTGTTGTGGTCGTTGCATTCTTCGTAACACGTGGTGTGCAATCTATCTCAAAGATTTCATCAATCGGTGGAATCTTCGTCATGGCCATGAATGTCATTTTGATTCTTGCATCAATTATTGTCTTGATTGCACATCATGGACAATTTGCTGAACCAATCGTTGCCAAGTCATTCATTGTGCCACAAAATCCAGCCTTTCAATCACCAATGCAATTGATTTCATTTGCCTTGTATGCGGTCTTTGCCTATGCAGGAATGGAACAACTTGGTGGTATGATGGAAGATATCGATGATGCTGAAAAAACATATCCTAAGGCGGTCTTCATTGCAACCATCGTGATTGCTTTCGGGTATGCGTTGTCAATTCTATTCTGGGGTGTCACAACGAACTGGTTGCATTTGTCACACATGTCAAATGCCAATCTTGGAAACGTGACATACATCTTGATGAATAACCTTGGGGTTGAATTTGGTTCATCTATTGGCTTTTCACATACTGCGTCATTGACCCTTGGAGCCTGGTTTGCCCGATTTGCTGGACTTTCAATGTTCATGGCTTATCTTGGTTCATTCTTTGTGCTTACGTACTCACCACTTAAATCATTCATTCTTGGTTCGCCTAAGGAAGTTTGGCCTAAGCCAGTCATTCGTTTGAACAAAGCAGGTGTTCCAACGGTTGCCGTTTGGTTGCAAGCTGGCCTAGTTATCTTATTTATTCTTGGAATCTCATTTGGTGGTAGCAATGCTGCTGAGCTTTACCAAATTTTGACAAACATGGGAAATGTTTCTTCAACTTTGCCATATGTCTTCTTGGTGGCTGCTTTCCCAATTTTCAAGAAATTAACTAATGTTAACCATCCGTTTGTGTTCTTTAAGTCAAAGCGGATGACATGGTTTGCTACAATTATTGTCGAGGTCTTGATCATTACATCAATGGTTATGACCATCATTCCATTGATCACAACTGGTGATTACGCGAATGCGTTCTGGACAATTGTTGGACCAATCTTCTTTGCTTTCTTAGCTTGGCTCCTATATAGTCACGCTGAACGCAAATACGGTAAGCTTTAATTTCAAACAAAAGATCATTGTCCCTCGTACGTAGGGGTGATGGTCTTTTTGCTAGGGGCGTTTTATTTACAAGTAATGTTGGTGTGATATAATAGGTGAGTTAAAATATAAAACTCGTGAGGAAATAGCTTCAAATGAAAATTAAACATTTAACACCAATTCTTGTGATCTTACTTTTAGGATTATTAGTAACTGGTAATATTAATATTTTGCAAGGGCCATTGACGTCCTTTATGGAGTGGGCGCAACATGCCATCGGTGGACCTAATGCGGTTGGTTGGTCAATTGTGATGTTGACTTTGTTTGTGCGACTCATTCTTATGCCATTCATGGTGCAACAACAGCATGCAGCAACTGTACAACAAGAAAAAATGCGCTTGCTTCAACCACAACTAACAAAAATTCAAGAAGCCCAAAAGAATGCCAAGACGCAAGACGAACAAATGCGTGCTTCGCAAGCTATGATGGCCGTTTATCGTGAGAACGGTGTGTCTATGTTTGGCGGCATTAACTTCTCAATCATGTTGATTCAAATGCCTGTTTTCACTGGTCTATATTCAGCGATCCAGCATTCTAAAGACTTGGTTGGCGCTAGTTTCTATGGGATTTCTTTGACAGATAAGAGTCCCTTACTAGCTGTATTTACCGCAGCCTTATACTTCTTACAATCATATCTTTCTACAATTGGTATTCCTGAAGATCAAAAGAAAACCATGCGCTCAATGATGTTCATGATGCCTTTAATGATGTTGTTCACAACTTGGTTTACCAACGGTGGAGTCGCACTTTACTTTAGTGTTGGAGCAATTGTCATGATCTTCCAGCAATTAATCATTACGATGTGGCGTCCACGTATTCGTCGCCATATTGGCCAAACATTCGATGTCAAAGACGTTGCTGATGATGCGTTAGCCGGTAATTTGGCACCTGCACCCGAACCAACAAACCGTTTTGCTAAAGCCCTTCAAAGTGCGCAACAAGCACAACAAGCGCAAGCAGACGCTGAGATTGAATCGGAAACACCGAAGAAAACTGAAGCTGAATTACGTGCTGAAAATCGCGCACGAAATGCTAAAAAGCATGCTAAGCCGAAGGAAGACGACGATGATTCATCTAAATCATAAAATAAAGGAAGCTCCAGCGTTGATGGGGCTTCCTTTTGTTTTACTTATTTTATGTAAGGCTGTATAATGTAGATATTAATTAGATACGGAGGACAAAATTATGGATTTTTACGAACCAAAACAGCATTCGGATGCTGAAATTCGCGAGGCCATTGCTTCAAACAAAGAATTGGTGCTCTTCTTACAAACATCTTGGTGTGGTGATTGTAAAGCCATTAAGCCTTTTGTACAACAGTATAAAGACCTTGTTGAAGAAGCTGGGGCAACTTGGATTGATGCCGATCGCGATGAAAATATTGCGGTTGCCGATGAAAATGGTCTTCGTGGCATCCCTGTCTTTGTACTCTTCAAAGATGGTAAACAAGTGAGTCATTTTGGAAATGGTCAGCGTTTAAATCCTGCTGATGTTGCCAATTGGATTAAAGAAAATGTATAAAAAAAGGCGCTACCCTTAGTCACAAGGTAGCGTCTTTTTTAGCGATTTGCTTCGGTCATTTGTTGTGCTAATTTTGACATTTCAGCAACTGATTCATGCATACCAGTTGCAATCCAACGAATGGCAAGGGCAAGCATCCCAGACGCTGTAAAGTCTGCCACATAATCAATCGATTGCACTGGCTTATTCACAGCCACACGGTCTTGACTATAAAGGGCAACGTAAAGCTCTTGCAAGATATCGCGAAGGGGTGGATAAAATTGTTCACGCAATCCAGCATTCAAAAGGACAGCAATAATCATACCATTTGACTTAATAAATCCAAAAAAGGCTTCGTCAATGGCTTCACTGGTTAGGGGGAGATGTTCAACATCCACTTTAAATTCACTGTTCAATTGATTCACGATTGTATCGATAACTGCTTCCTTTGTACCAAAGTGGCGATAGAAAGCCATCCGTGACACGCCTGCCTCGCGGGTTATTTCGGTCACCGCCAGTTGGTCATAGGATTGGCCTTGCAACAAAGTTAACGTCGCATCAATAATTTGTTCGTCTGTTTGTTGACGAATACTTTCAGTTACTGCATTTCTCATACGCCCATCTTATCGAAATTCAACAAAGAATAGGGGGCCAGCGAACAAACCTCAATAAAATTTACTTTTCGTTGTGATTTCTCAATAATTATTAAAGCTTTTTTATAAAAGATTTTACGAAGTCATTAGATATTAAAAAGCGCTAACCAATTTTGGCTAGCGCTTTTTTTAGCGTTGATCATTATAATTTTTTAGTTCTGGTGACAAAATGTAGGGGACTTGTGCTAAATCCGTCACATTTTTGGCACCGACTAATGCGTACAATTCCGTTAACTGTTTTTGCCAACGGGTAATTTCAGCAATCAAACCATCAACATCAGTCGTTAATAAGGTATGGAGAAAATGCCCCGCAACACCAACTGTTTGCGCACCCATAACCTGTGCTTTTAAAATGTCGAGTGGTGATTGAATCCCGCCAGTGGCAAATATAGTCACGCCATCTTGTGCACGTTGCGCTTCCAAAAGTGATTCCGCGGTCGTTTGACCCCAGTCATATAAAAAGGCATATTGATCCGGCGTTTCACGATTTCGACGATCTTCAATTTGAGCAAAGTTCGTTCCTGAACGACCACCAATATTCACGTATTGCACACCCAGGGCAGAAAGCTCATTAATGCTTTGCGCATCCATCCCAAAGCCGACTTCTTTTACGATTACGGGCACATTCACCTGCTCAACAATGGCTTTAATATTATCTTTCCAGTAAAAAGCATCGTCACCTTCCGGCATTACTGTTTCTTGGGCTGCATTGATGTGGACTTCCAAAGCATCCGCGTGGATTAAGTCAATCGCTTTTTGGGCGTTTTCAGCAGAATGACCTGCACCGATATTCGCCATCAAAAAGCCATCTGGATTCACTTCGCGAGCAATTTGAAAACTTGCAGCTTGAGCTGGCTCTTTAATGGCAATACTCTCTGAACCAACAGCCATCGCAATGCCAGTTGTACGTGCAGCTAGCGCAAGCTGTTGGTTAATTTCGCCTGTTTTTTCACTACCACCAGTCATCGCTTCAATATAGAAGGGATATTGCCAATTGAAATCAGGATTTTGAACCGTTAGATCAACATCTGAAATCCCAATTTCAGGCAAAGGACGATGAATAAGTCGCACATCTTCCAAAGAAGAAGTGGGTGGGGTCCGTCGAAAGTTTGATTCAGCCAGTGCCAAATGTTCATTCTTACGATGGGCTTGTCCTGATTCTGTCATAAAGCCTCCTAAGTTTCTGGGGTCGCAATTTCGAGTTGCAAGGGAATAATGTCACGTGCTTGCCATGCCTTCTTTAATGCCATTTCAGTCGCCTCATTTTGAACAATTGCTAAACCATTATCTCCGTTACCTGCTCCTGAAATCTTAGCTGCAATACCACGGCGATATGCTGAACTTAACAATTCGCGTAGTTTCGGTGTCACATAGTTAATGTGCATAAAATCAGCAAACTTAACCAGTGCTTGTTGGTTTAGACGTAAATTCGTTCGGAAAGAAATGTAATCAGCCTGTTGAATATTTTTTTCTAAGCGCTTGATTAATGGCGTCGTTTTAGACCCCAAACGTTCTTTATAAATCCGGGCTACTTTTGCATTAATCGTCAATAATTGCTGCGTATCAGCTGGTTGTCCCGTCCAGCCAACAACAAGTCGCCAATTTGATGGAAACGCAATATCGTGAATATCTAGTTTTGGCCAGTCGGTCGCAATGAGCGCTGATAGCTGACAGTTTGACTTTGATAATTCAGTTTCAAGCCACTGATTATCAAATCGACTATAAAAAATAAGACTCTCAAAACTTGCGGCCGCAACATCACCCATAGATCCGGCTTTAAAACTGTCTAAGGAGCTCAGCGTAATTGCGCTCAGTTTAAATAATTCAAGCCGTGATAGAGACAGTTGATAGTGGTGGGCGATGCCTTTAATCAAAGCCACGACAGTCGCAGCCGATGAGCCCAAACCAATTTTCTTGCCGTCTTGGTCTAAATCACTTGCTAATTTAATAGATAGACTCGTCAGAGTCTGCTGATGCTCTGCCAGCCACAATGACATCACTTGCAATGTTTTAGTGGTTAGGTTCCAAGTATCATCCAAAGTTTGCTGATCAAGTTGATCTAAGTGAATCAGTTTTTGGCCTAATTTATCACTATCGATTGTTATTACTGGCTTTGTTTCATCAACATCAGCGATGATTACTGTCATATATCGGTTTACAGCAAAAATAATGCTGGCTTGGCCCGGTAGTGTAATGGCATATTCTCCGGCTAAGTATAACTTACCGGGTGCCTTTACCTGCGTGATCATATCTGTTCTCCTTCAACAATCTGTAGGCCAGGTCCAGGTGTCGCCACAACAGTTGTGACATCAGGCATCAACTGTCGCAGACGCGCTTGGATTTGGTCAGTATCCGCAGCTTTTGAAATCAATTTCACATTTGGTCCAGCATCCATCGTGGCATAAACGTCAATACCTTCCTGACGTAACTGCGCCGCCATCTGGATAACGGTCCATGATGCATCCGTTAAATAATTAAATGGCGGACACGCTGTCGTATTCGTTGCATGCATTTGTAAAGCATTCGCCTCAGCCATCTGGCCCAGTTGCGTAAAATCATGGTTTGCAATTGCATTTTCCATTGGCACTGTTAAAGCATTCGTATTATCAACCCATGCTTGGTAAAAAGGCGAGGTTGCCATAGTATGTTGCATTCCACCACGTGAATCAATCTTTTTAGGCTGGTCATTAACCACAACTGTTAACAACTGAATATCCCAGTCAACATCTTCAACTAATGGTGTGGCAAAAGAGGTTTGGTCATCAACACCACGCACCCATTCGACAAACCCACCATAAATTGAACGGGAAGCAGAGCCGGAACCACGACGGGCTAAGCGACTCAATTCCTCAAGAGAAAGTTCGAGTCCGGCCGCACGGCTAGCCGCACCAGCAAGCGCTGCAAATGCAGAAGCAGAAGACGCCAGGCCAGCAGCAGTAGGTACGTGGTTAGTTGATTTCACATAAGCCCGGGTTGAGATATTTGCCATTGATCGCACAATATCTAAAAATTTTGATACCTTTTCACTAGACTTACCTGTTAAGGTTTCTCCATTTAAAATCACTTGATCTTCAGTTAAAGCTGTATCAAATTGCACTGTCGTATCCGTATAAAATTCGTCGAGCGTGAGAGAAATTGAGGTCGTGGTCGGAATAATTTCTTGTGGATTTGCTTTTCCCCAATATTTAAGCAGCGCAATATTTGTATGCGCTCTGGCCGTATATGCTTGCATAAACGCGACTTACCTCCGTGTATAATGTTGCATCCAAACTTCTTGTGCACCAGCTGTTTCGAGTGCCTTAATAACGTTATCAGCATGTTCTTTCGTATCCGTTAATGCGAGCATGGCACCGCCGACGCCACCACCAGTTAACTTGGCCCCGAGTGCACCAGCTTGATTGGCTGCTGTGACTAAACGGTCCAAACTAGGGTGAGAGACACCCAGATCCTGTAAATGCTGCTGTGCATCGTTCATTGCATGTCCAATCGCAGCCGTATCGCCATGTTTTAGGCCATCACGAATATTTTCAGCAATTTTTCCTAAAGCTGAAATATGTGAATTTGTTTGCTTTGGATTTGTTTCAAATTGTTCACGAACGACAGAAACAGCTAAGCCTGTCTGACCGCGAACACCAGTATCGGCAATAATTAAATAACCTTCTAAGGTCATCTCGAGTGTCTGTGTGGTTTCTTTTTTAATGAACCACACTGGCACATCGCTGGCGCAGGTTGCAGCGTCTAATCCAGAAGGTGAACCGTGCGTAACGGCTTCTTCAATATTAGCCCATTGTTGCAATTCAGCTCGTGAAAGAGGGGCATCAAAGTAATTAAAAAATGCACGAATAATTGCAATAGCAGAAGCTGCTGATGAGCCCATCCCTCGTTCTTGAGGGATTGAAGATGTAATTTCTAATAAAAATGGCATATCTGATGCATCAAAATGACGTAACAGACGGGTAAGGAGTTGACGAATCCCTTCATAAACTTCGCCCATTTCATCCATTGGGCCCTGATAATTTGGCGTAATTACCATTTGACCGGCCTGACGACTACTTAACTTAGCGGTCATCGGCAGATCAGGAAGGGGCACAGCGATTGCTGGTTGGCCATATACGACCGAGTGATCTCCAATTAGAATCACTTTGGCGTGACTGGTTCCAGTACTTTGACTTTCCATATTAAAACCACCAATCTACYTAATTTATATTTTATTTCCATAGGTAAAATAATTCATACTTGTAAATTCTAACAAAAATGAATTGAATATGCCATAAATCAACCTTAGCATGTCAAAAGTCAGTTGAGTTTTGACATATCCGCGGGCCGATTCTCAAAATCAAAAGCAAACATGTTATAATAAGGTAAGAAATTAGACAAGGTTGTGATCGAAAGATGCAAAAAAAAGACATATATGCTGTTGTTGATCTAGAGACAACCAAAACATCACAAGATGATGGGCATATCATACAAATTGCGATTGCATTTGTACAAAACAAAACAATTATTAATCAGTTCTCGACGATGATTAACCCAGGAACCAATATTCCGCGTCACATCACGCAACTAACAGGCATTACCAATGGCATGGTTAAACATGCGCCATACTTTGAGGAAGTTGCCCAAACGATTCATGCCATGTTGCAAGGCACTATTTTTGTGGCCCACAATGTAAATTTTGATTTACCGTTTTTGAATGTTGAATTTTCACGATTGGGGATTACGCCACTGAACTCTGATGCCATAGATACAGTGCCTTTGAGCCAGCTTTTATGGCCAACAGCGCCTGGCTATCGGCTTGTTGATATTGCCAAGTATCTAGGCATTTTACATGAACACCCACATCAAGCTGATAGTGATGCGGCCACAACAGCAGAACTCTTCATCAGTATTTTAAATCGTGCGCAAAGTTTGCCGATGGTCACTCTTCAAGCACTGACAAATTTACCTTTAGTTTTACCACGCCAAAGTAAGCAAGTTTTAATTGATGCCTTACGGCTTAATCGAGAAAAGCCACAACCTTTGGCACATAACTTACAAGTCATTGATGGTTTAGCGATTCGCCGTTTTTCTGCACCTGCTCCGTTGGTTGATGATCAAAACGTGTCTTATCCCGCTAAACCAAATCAAAAAAAGCAATTATTTGGAGATTCACTCACTTATCGCGATGAGCAAGCCAAGTTAATGAACTTTGTTGATCACCATTATGACCAAGCTGATCAAGATTTAAGTCAAAGTGAGCCTGGGGAAGATTCGCTCGTCATTGAAGCCCCCACTGGGATGGGGAAAACACTGGGGTACACATTGCCATATGCTTACTTGGCACAAAAAAACCATAAGCAAGTCGTTGTATCAGTTCCAACGATTACTTTGCAAAATCAAGTCGTTCAAGTGATTAATCAACAATTAAATGCGATTTTGCCTTTTGAAGTCCGCGCTGTCAGTTTGAAGGGACAAACACACTATTTAAACCTGCAAAGTTTCAAGCGTTCACTAAATGTGGATGAGGGATCAGCCGCGTTACAATTTATTAAGGCCCAGATTTTAGTCTGGTTAACTGAAACGTTAACGGGTGATTTTGATGAACTTAATTTAATCAACCCACAGACTGAGTTTATGAATAAGTTGTCACAACCAGCCAATAATCCAACTGGTTCTGCTTTTTATGGGCATGAATTTAGCGAGCGTCAACATATTATTGCTCAAGAATCACAATTCTTAGTGGTCAATCATGCTTATCTTGCGAGTTATGCGCATAAGCTTGGGCCTAAAAATGATGCTGCATATTTGGTTATTGATGAACCACAACATCTACCTGATGCCGTCGTACAACAAAGTCGCCGTCAATTGAACTTCAATCGTTGGTTTGAAGATGTGAATGAAGCTGAATTCTTATTTAATCGTTCAACCAACAGTAATATTCAAACCATTTTGACTCGTATCCCTGGTGGTCGTAAATTAAAAAATCGTTTTCTGGAGAGTATTCATCAACTACAAGCAGAAATTCCACAACTTGAGACTAAGCTATATCGTCGTTTTTTGTTAAATCAAAAAGAAGTTCTAGGAACAGGCGTCCACGATTTTCCGATTGATTTACATGAATTAGCACAATTCTGGGTGGAACAAGCTGGACGGGTCCAAAAAATTCACCAAGGAATTACTGACTTACAAACCAGCTTAAATGATTTTCTTGATGAATTCAGTCAGCTAAAGCACGTCTTTTCAATTGATGAACGCCAAACAATTGCTGATTTTCGTCGTTGCTTAAATCTGATTGCAAATTCTGAAAATAGTTTAACGGTCTTCCAACAGGATTTGGTTGAATTCCCAGAAGCGAGCGTCTTTTGGTTAACGCAAAATCTCGATCAAGAAGGGCAACATCTAAAGTTGAGTGGGGGCTTATTACACACGGTTGATTACTTTAAAACCCGGGTCTACCCACACTTTATGCCAGTCACTTTGATTGGTGCGACTTTGTTTACATCAAACAAGTCAAACTATCTTTACGATCGTTTGAATATTAATCGAGCGTCGGCAGAAGTTCACACCTTTAATGATGTCTTTGATTATGCAAAGCAAAGTGAATTTATTTTAGCGAATGACGGGGTCAGTCCAACTGATGCTGCTTATGTCGACTATCTTAGCCGCACAATCGCTGATATTTTAAGTCAGGTACATGAAAATACATTGATTTTATTTAACTCGTTAGAGACGCTCCAACAAGTGTATCAGCAACTTCAGAAAATGAATGTGGCTAGCAAAAACCAACTAACCATTCTGGCTCAGGGTATCACTGGTTCACGTGGTCGAATTCTCAAACGGATGCAAAATGAACAAGGTGTCGTCACCTTAGGGGCTAATAGTTTCTGGGAAGGGATTGATTTACCGGCAGAGCAACTACGCTTGGTCATTATCACCCGGTTACCATTTGATCAACCCAATTCTATTCCACAAAAAGCTGAGGAAGCTTTCTTAAGAGCCCAAGGCCGCCAACCATTCTATCAAAGCACTTTACCAAAGGCAGTCTTGCGACTACGCCAAGGTGTTGGTCGTCTCATTCGAACACCAACGGATTACGGTGCTGTGGTCATGCTGGATGTTCGGATGCTTGAAAAGCCGTATGGAAAGACGCTCCGCAACATGTTACCGAAAACGATGCCACAAATTGAACGGTCAAGCCAATCCATTGGTTCTGAACTTGCTCAATTTTTCAAGCAGCACGACGATCTAACACAACATTCCGACTAAAATTCTCTTGGGAAACACTTTAATCTCGGACCTTTTTTTGATAAAGTAGGATAAGATGAGTCATACCAAATGTATGATCAATAGGAGGGGCTTATTATGGAGATGCGTATGGCACCTCAACGACGACGACGTCAACAACGCCGTCGTCGCTATACAATTATTGCAGTGGTTCTTGTGATTATCATCTTGGTTGTCAGCTACTTTATGGCTGTTAATCATCCAATGGCTGAAGCTAAGTCACAAATCACGCACAAGGCACAAAAAGCCCAAAAAATTGAACATGTCGATCATTTTTATCGTGTTGCCCGTTCACATACGTATTATTCAGTGACTGGTAAAAATAAAGATAATCAGGCGGTCGGTGTTATCAATCGTAAGGGTTCTAATAAATTAACCACTGTTAAAATGGCAGATGGATTAAGTGCTAAAGATATTCAACAAACTGTCAAAAATAATTATCCGGTTAAAAAGATTACATCACTCGGCTTAGCAACCTATGAAGGAGTGCCTGCTTGGGATGTTACCTTTATCGATAAACGTGATAATTTGAATTTTATGACATATCAATTTAAGAACGGTAAGGTTTTGCGTTCCGTTCAAAACTTCTAAAAATACTTTTTACAAGGAGCTACAGTTATGGAAACGATTCGCATTGAGGATGCACCACATTTTGTTGGACAGAAGGTACGTTTAGGCGCTTGGTTGCGTAATAAGCGTGGCTCAAACAAAATGCAATTCTTGCAACTACGTGATGGTACTGGTTTCTTCCAAGGTGTTGTTGCCAAAGAAGCCGTTGGGGAAGATATCTTCGCCAAGGTGAAGGCGCTAACGCAAGAAACGAGCATGTACTTAGTTGGAACAATTCGTCAAGATGACCGTTCTGACTTTGGTTATGAAATGGACGTTGAAGACGTGACAGTTGTTGGGGAATCAGAAGGTTACCCAATCACACCTAAGGAACACGGAACTGATTTCTTGATGGATCACCGTCACCTTTATCTCCGTCACATCCAACCATTTGCTGTGCTTCGTATTCGTAATACGTTGATTGCTGCAACTTATGAATTCTTCAATAAGGAAGGGTTCATTAAGATTGATTCACCATTACTAACAAGTTCAGCGCCTGAGGGAACAACGGAACTTTTCCATACAGAATACTTTGATACTGATGCTTACTTGTCACAAACTGGACAATTATATGCTGAAGCTGGTGCAATGGCCTTCGGTAAGGTATTTACTTTTGGTCCAACTTTCCGAGCTGAAAAGTCTAAGACACGTCGTCACTTGACTGAATTCTGGATGATCGAGCCTGAAATGGCTTGGATGCACCAAGATGAATCACTTGAAGTGCAAGAACGTTACATTGCTTACTTGATTCAAGCTGTCCTTGATCGTAACCAATACGAATTGGATCTCTTAGGTCGTGATAAAGACTTGTTAAAGAGCTACACACAACTACCATACCCACGTATTTCATATGATGATGCCATTACATTGCTTAAGGAAAATGATTTTGACGTTGAATGGGGTGTTGATTTTGGTTCACCTGAAGAAACCTTCTTGGCAAACCACTTCAACAAGCCTGTTTTCATCACTAACTTCCCTAAGGAAATTAAAGCCTTCTACATGAAGCGTGACGAAGAACGTGACGATATCGTTATTTCTGCTGATTTGCTAGCACCAGAAGGTTACGGTGAAATCATTGGTGGTTCAGAGCGTGATACCGATTATGATTATCTTGAAGAACGTATCAAGGATATGGGACTCAATGTTGATGATTATCAATGGTACCTTGATTTACGTAAGTATGGTGCCGTACCACATTCTGGATTCGGTCTTGGTCTAGAACGTATGGTTACTTGGGTAACCGGTGAAGAGCATATTCGTGAGGCAATTCCATTCCCACGTACAATGAATCGCTTGAAGCCATAAACAATTCAACCATTAAAAAAAGCAGATGTGCATAACATCTGCTTTTTAAAACCAAAAATTTGGAGGCGGTTAATTTTGTCGAATAATTCATTTCAAACACGTTTCTTAGCCATGGGAGACGTTTCAGTCAGCACCTATATCTTGACCCACTACCAACAATTAGGGATGAGTAACGACGAATTCTTACTTTATCTCCAATTAAAGAGCCAAATCGAACACGACCATGACATCAACACAAGTAAATTGGCGAAGCAACTAGGGTGGTCGACTGAAAAAATTAATGAGCTCATCGAACACATGCACACTAAAGGTTTTGCTAATCTGGTCTCTCAACATGATGAACAAGGTCGTGTTGCAACCAGTATTGATTTTTCACCATTGTACGATAAAATCATGCAAAGTAATGGTAACTACACTTCCACGACAGCGGGCGAACGGGTCGCGAGTGGTGGTGCCGTTGTTGCGGAAACGGCTAACAATAATGATCAACCAACGCGTAGCGATATTTTTAACATGATTGAACAAGAATTTGGCCGTCCATTGAGTAGTATGGAACTGAGCACGGTTAAAGATTGGTTTGACATTGATCATTTCCGACCTGACTTTATTAAAGCTGCGCTGCAAGAAGCCGTTATGAACCAAGCACTGAGCTTACGCTACATTGAAACCATTTTAGTCGCATGGCAAAAAAAGAACTACCATTCACTTAATGATATCTATGGCGAACGTAAGAATCGCCAACAATATAAGCAGGCTAATACCGATGAAATGCCACAAGTGAATACTGATATTGATATTATGAATATAGATTTAAACAATCTTTAGACACAAATTAAAAAGTCCCAGATATGCATTCGCATATCTGGGACTTTTTATTTTCATTAAGGCGTTGGACTTCCTGCTGCGCTGCTACTTGTAGAGACCGCAGAAGATGAAGTTTGTTGATTCTCATTCCCAGTTACTGGTGGTGTGACCGTTGATTGATCATTCGAAGAATTTACACTTGAACTAGCAGGTGTTGCGCCACCATTAGTAATGGTTTGTTGAGATGAGCTTTCAGTCTCACGACTTGAGCTTGATTCACCACGAAGTGCGTTACGGGTATCAGGGTTCAAAATTGTTGAACTACTTGAGTTACCGACGGTAGATTGCTTACCATCATCTTGAGCTTGTAACTTAGCAAGCCCAGGATCCTTAAATGAGGCTCCACGCACTTCATATTCTTGCTTACCGTACTTATTAACTTCCTTAACACTTGATGGGGCAGTCCAGTCCGAACCGTCTGCATCAATTACGCCAGAAGTCATAATGTAATTCATCAAAGCCTTATAAGACTCCAATGCAAGCATTTGATCTGAACCAGACGCTAAGTAATGACCAGGCGTGTTTGGCTCATCATAACCGGTCCAAGATGAGATTGTGGCAGTCTTTGTATAACCAGTAAACCATGTATCAGATGCGGCACCATCAGGAACCTTAGCATCATCCGCATAACCGGTTGTACCAGTCTTACCAGCTTGTGCATATTCTGGTGTATCCACAATACTTGCATATGAATCAGTCACAACTGACTTCATCATACTTGTTAACATGAAGGCTGTTGAGGTCTTCATGGCACGTTGACCAACTGGCTTCATCTCTTTGACATCACCATTTTGCTCAGAAATACTTGAAACGTAGTAAGGCTTGTAATAAGTTCCACCATTTTCGAAGGCTGAGTATGCAGCTGCTTCTTGTTCAGTTGAAACATCAATTCCAATCGCATTACTTGGTACCAAGTTTTCGGCCTTCGTGTTGATACCTAGCTTAGTCATAAAGTTCGCAGCATCTTTAGCACCAACAGACTCATAGGCACGAATTGCTGGAATGTTTCGAGACTGAGCAATCGCGTTACGCATCGTCATCGGACCATCGAACTTGTGATCGAAGTCATACACCTTCGTGTTGGTACCAGGGTAGGTGTAAGGCGTATCATTCAACGCACGATATGTTGGCCAGTTGAGATGTTCAACTGCTGGCCCGTAATCAACCAATGGCTTGGCAGTTGATCCAGATGATCGTGTGGTTTGTTGCGCACGATTCAATCCGAATGTGGTGTCATTCTTACGTCCACCGATTTGGGCAATCACTTTACCGTTCTTTGGATTAGCAACCGTCATCGCTAATTGCAAATCATCACTTGGCCATTGTACATCTGTATCGCCGTTAGCAATATCATAAGCCTTCTTTTGAACGTCGAGATTCAAGTTCGTGTGAACCTTCAAACCATCCTTAGTTGGATCATAACCCATCTTTTGCAATTCACTCAATGTTGATGAGATATAGGCATCTGATACCTTAGCACTTTCAGCTGATTTTTCAGAATCAGGGTGATCAATTTGCAACCCAGATGAAAGGGGAACCTTTTTGTATTCAGCCAATTGCTTTGCTGAGATGACATTGTTTTCCTTCATCGCCGTTAACACAGTATCACGTCGAATCTTAGCACCCTTAGGGTTAGTGTAGGGATCATATCCTGAAGGTGATTGTGGTAACCCAGCAATCAGAGCAATTTGTGGCGTTGAGAGCTTATCAAGTGGCTTACCATAGTAATACTCAGCCGCCGTCTTCATCCCATAAACACCATTACCCATATACACTTTGTTCATATAAAGGGTTAAGATTTGATCTTTTGAATATTTCTTTTCAAGATTTACGGCTAGGTATGCTTCTTGCGCCTTACGCTTTAACGTTTGATCGGCAGAAGAAGTTGAAAAGACGGTTAACTTAACTAATTGCTGCGTCAAAGTTGACCCACCTTGCAATCCAAGGGAAGAACCTGTGAAGTTAGCAAATGTTGCCCCTAAAATACGACGAGGGTCAACTCCGTGGTGCTTATAGAAACGCTTGTCTTCAATTGAAACAACCGCCTCTTTTAATGAATCAGGAATTTCTGATTCTTTGGCAACTTCACGCGTTTGATTACCTGTTGTGTAAAACACTTTACCTGATGAATCAAGTAATTGGGTTTGGGATGTGCCACGTAATGCACTATCCGTAATCTTTGGGGCACTTGAGGCATAGTATGTAAACATACCTGTACCAACTGTAATCCCTAAAACACCGACGACTGCAACCGTGATAATACCATTACGCCAATAATGTTTTGAATTATTCGTCTTCTTTTGTCTTTGTGAGCGACTATTTGGATTCTTATTTGGATCCTGTCGACTCACACGTGATGATTCATCACTCATGTCAATACTCCTTAAAATTTAACGTTGCGCCAATAACAAATCAATCGCATCTAAGTAGGGGAGTGTTGGGTTTAGCCCAAACGGAATCTTTACCCCGTGCTCGACAATCTCAGAATATGGAATTGATTTACGTTGGGTCTGTTGTTGATCCCAAAATTGAATCAACAAATCAGCCCAAATGGCAAACGTTTCTTGCCGGCTCGTAAACCGTATAATCATAAAAGCGAGTCCAGCTTGCGCTTGGACACGTTTGAGATGTTCCACTTGATGCGCGTGCACATTCTTTAATGGAAAGGATTGTTTGTTTGCCGTCTCTTTAGCATCAAAATCAATATACTTACCATTATACACACCATTGTAGTCTGTTGTAGACGCTTCTCTAAAATATCCTTCAGTAATCTTAGCTGCAGAACGCGCCGGATAATCAACATGCACAATTTGAATTGGTGTAGGTTTCTTATAAATGACGGCACGGTCCGTGGCTAAGTAATACGCATTCGCGTGATTTAACTCTTCTTCAAGCGTCATACCTCGCTTTGCTTGGTTAGTGGGTTGCATCGTTGGTTGATTTGGCTTATCAGGTGCAACAAACTTTTGCCCATTTGGATAGTTAATCGCCATAAAAACTCCTCAATTCCACTAATATCTAATCAATTATAGCAAATATTTTTTTTATTTAGCAATTTTACAGTTATTTTTTTCGAAATTCGTTATAATTTAACCTTATCTAAGGGAAATAGGACTAATATAGACGAAGTTATGGAAAGAAAATGGATTACTGGCTTTACACAATACGAACTTGGCATCTTCAAGGATACCGATCCCCGTGTTGCTGTAATTAAATTTGCCATTCAAAAAAAATTAAAACAGGACTTAGAGAATAGTGACGATACATACTGGGTCATTACTGGGGGACAGTCTGGGATTGAGCAATGGGCCGCTGCTTCAGCACTTGAATTGAAGGCAGAGTATCCACAACTGCAAGTTTCCATCATGACACCATACCAACAGTTTGGTTCCAATTGGAAGCAAGAACGTCAAGATCAACTACAGAATTTAATTCAACAGGTTGATTTTTCAGCATCGGTGTCACCACAATCGTATCAAAATGCTGGACAACTTCAAAATTATCAACAGTTTATGCTGACCCATACGGATAATGCGCTTTTGTTTTATGATGAGCAAGTGGAAGACTCAAAAGTACGCTTTGCACAAAAAGGAATGCACCAATTTCAACAGCATCATCCAGACTATGATGTGTTTCAAATTGATTTTGAAAAACTCCAAGACTTTGCTGAAGAATACGCAGATCAACAATCTGATTGGTCGTAAATCATAATTTAGTTTTGTATTTGTCGTTTAAAACTGGTAAAATTAACAATACGTATAAGAGATAAAGGAGTTTCACTCATGGAAAATGTGCAACATACTCGTGAAGATATTTTAAATAAAGAATTTAAGAATACACGCATTGGTTCAGGTTATGATAAGACTGATGTTGACGCCTATTTAGATGAAATTATGGGTGACTACCAAATCTTCCAAAACAACATTGATGAATTGGAAAGTCAAAATGAAAAGTTAAAGGCACAAGTTGCAGAACTTACAAAGCAAGTAACGGCTGCTCAAGCAGTTTCTGCAAGTAATCCAACGCAAGCTGCACCAACGACAAATGTTTCAAACACTAATATGGATATTTTGAAGCGTTTGTCTAACTTAGAACGTCGTGTCTTTGGAACTGTTTCTGATGGAAATGGCGCTACAAACCCAGCAGAACCAACAGTTACTTCAGCAACAACACCTGGTAGTCAAGCGCAAACAGCAACACGTGTTAAGCCAACTGAAGTTGGACAAGAAACAATTGTCGCAAACTTTTCACAACAAGGGACTACTCAAAGTCAAAATTAAGTGTATAATGTTTAGTACTGATGTATTGGTAGGTAATTGCGTATGGCTTATGCCGTATGAGGAAAGTCCATGCTCGCACTGACTGCGATGTCAGTAGTGTTCGTGCTAGCTGAAAAAATAAGGCTAGGCAGCTTTCAAAGTTGACGGCCAACGAATGACCTAAGGGTTTTTCCTACGGTTTAATAGTTGCTAAGGTGCCACAGTGACGAATCACGCCAGAAATGATGTGAATGGAACGCGGTAAACCCCACGAGCGGGCAACCCAAACTTTGGTAGGGGCGCTTGACCTAGCTAATTGAAGCGATGGTCGGGGAGATAGCAATATCTGAGATAGATGATTACCACCACATAAAGAATGCCATCCTTTGTGTGGAACAAAACATGGCTTACAGCCAATACATCCGGCAAAGCCGGCGTCCTTGTGGCGTCGGCTTTTCTTTTTTCCTAATTCATGCAAACAGACAAAACAATTGGAGCAATTACATGCAAACTTTTAAATTAATGGCCACGATGGGGGCTGGACTTGAAGCCATTGTGGCTAAAGAACTCAAAGATATGGGCTATGCCACACAAACCGAAAATGGTCGTGTATATTTCTCAGGTGATATGACTGATATCTATCGCACAAACCTTTGGTTACGAACAGCTGATCGGATTAAGATTGTGGTGACAGAATTTTCGGCCTACACCTTTGATGAGCTTTTTGAAGGCGTGAAAGCATACCCATGGGAAGAGTTACTTCCGTACGATGCTGAATTCCCTGTGAATGGTCGTTCAAAGAATTCAACGCTACATTCGGTACCTACTGTACAAGCCATCACGAAAAAGGCCATTGTTGAACATCAATCAGAACATTTCCATGCGCATGGGCACTTACCTGAAACTGGTAATCGCTATGTACTAGAGACTGCCATTGATAAGAACCAAGTTATGATTACCCTAGACACCACCGGTGATTCACTCTTTAAGCGTGGATACCGTACTGAAAAGGGTGGTGCGCCACTAAAGGAAACGATGGCAGCAGCATTAGTCAAGTTAGCCCACTGGTTTACTGACAATCCATTCGTTGATCCAACAACCGGATCAGGGACCATTGCCATCGAAGCAGCCTTAATGGGGCGTAATATTGCCCCTGGTCTTAACCGTGAATTTGATATTTCACAATGGGACTGGTTCGACCAAAATATCAGCCAAAAGTTAAAGGCGGAAGCACGTCAAATGATTGATTTTGACGTTGAATTAGACATCGAAGGCTTTGATATTGATGGAAGCATGATTGAAATCGCCAAGGCCAATGCGGACGCAGCTGGTGTTGGCGATGATATCACTTTCAAACAATTAGCAGCCAAAGACTGGTCAACCGATAAAATTAATGGTGTGATTGTGGCAAACCCACCTTATGGGGAACGTTTAGGGGATGAAGACGCCGCTGAACAATTGTACGCCCAAATGGGACACATCTATAACCAAATGCCAACTTGGTCAAAGTATATTCTGACTTCAGATGAAAACTTTGAAGAAGCATTTGGGGCAAAAGCAACTAAGAAACGTAAATTATATAACGGTGCCATGAAGGTTGATTTGTATCAATACTGGGGTAAGAAAATCCGTTAGTCCTTAAATTATAGAAGCAGGAAGGGGTAGACACTATGAATCCTTTATTAGAGGGAATGAATGAGAAACAAGCTGAAGCTGTTTTAACGACTGAAGGGCCACTATTAATTATGGCTGGTGCTGGTTCTGGTAAAACGCGTGTTTTGACCCATCGCGTTGCCCACTTAATTGAAGATGAGAATGTCCTACCTTGGCGAATCCTTGCGATTACCTTTACCAATAAGGCCGCCCGTGAAATGCGTGAACGAATTGGCCAACTGGTCTCTCAAGAAGATGCCCAAGCCGTCTGGGTTTCAACCTTCCACGCTTTGGCGGTCCGTATTTTACGTCGTGATATCGATCGTTTAGGTTATAAAAAAGATTTCACAATTATTGATGCTTCTGCACAACGTAGTTTAATCAAGCGTACTTTAAAAGATTTAAATGTGGATATTGAAAAATATGACCCACGCTCCGTGCTTTCGGCGATCTCAAATGCAAAAAATGCGATGGAGACGCCTGCTGATTATGCAGAACGCGCCAATGGTCCATTTGAAGAAATTGTAGCCAAAGCATACAAGGCTTACCAGCACCAATTAGCCTTAGCCCAATCAGTCGACTTTGACGATCTGATTATGCTTACAATTGAGCTTTTGGAAAAAGAACCTGAAGTCTTAAACTTTTATCAAAACAAGTTCCAATACGTGCACGTCGATGAGTACCAAGACACCAACGATGCCCAATATCGTTTAATTCGTTTATTGTCTGGATTGCATCGCAATCTTGCTGTTGTGGGTGACTCAGATCAGTCTATCTATGGTTGGCGTGGTGCAAATATGCAAATCATGCTAAATTTCACCAAAGACTACCCAGATGCAAAAACTGTTATGCTTGAACAAAATTACCGTTCAACGCAAACCATTTTGGATGCTGCCAATGCTGTCATCACCAACAATCAAGAGCGTATTGCCAAGAATCTTTGGACCGATAATGGGGCAGGTGAAAAGATTACGTATTACCGCGCCCAATCAGATCGAGATGAAGCTTATTTTGTCTTGTCACAAATTCAAAAGCTTAAAAAGGAAGGTCAATATGATTATAAGGATCAGGCCATCTTATATCGAACGAATGCGCAATCCCGTGGAATGGAAGAAGCTTTAGTTAAAGCCAATATTCCTTACACAATTGTCGGTGGTTCAAAGTTCTACGATCGTAAAGAAATTCGCGATGTCTTAGCATACTTTACATTGCTCACAAACCCAGCTGAAAACGAAAGCTTTTTGCGGGTTGTGAATGAACCTAAGCGTGGTATTGGTCAAACCAGTATTGATCGCTTGCGTGCCTTTGCTAATCAGCAAGACTGGACCCTTTTGGATGCTGCTAAAAATGCGAGTTTGATTCCAGGCATGACGGGTCGCGCGGCCAATCAATTAACCAAGTTTGCCACGATGATTGAAAATCTCCAAAAGCAAACGGAATTTGATCTTTCAATCACTGATCTGACGAAGCAAATTCTCGAACAATCTGGTTACGAACAATTTTTGCAAGATCATCCAACCCCAGAAAATCAAGGTCGCCTTGAGAATCTGGCCGAATTCCTATCAGTAACAGCTGAATTTGATGAACATTATGAGCCAACGGATGAGAGTGTTTCAAAATATGCCGATTTTCTATCTGAACTAGCCCTAGTTTCAGATTTGGATAACCTGGACGAAGCAACTACTAACCAAGTAACATTAATGACTTTGCACGCAGCTAAGGGACTAGAATTCCCAGTCGTCTATATGGTCGGCATGGAAGAATCATTATTCCCATTGGCCGGAGCATTATCAGATGATGCTCAAATGGAAGAAGAGCGTCGTCTGGCCTATGTGGGAATTACGCGTGCGCGCGAGAAGCTCTATATTACAAATGCATATTCCCGTTTACTCTATGGGCGAACTTCAAATAACCAACCATCACGCTTCATTTCTGAAATTAACCCAGCTTTACTTGAGTCACCTGAAAATCAACGTCTTTCAAGTACCCAAAACCAAGAAAGCAATTATCCTTTCTCACAGCGTTCACAACCAGCGACAGGTACGACCTTCACTGGCCGTCGCGCACCTGAGAATAAGAATACCAGTATGCAACGTGCCACTTCTCAACCATTCAATAAGCCTGAACAATCAAGCGTTGAATGGCATGATGGTGATCAAGTCCAACACAAAAAGTGGGGGATTGGTCGTGTTGTGAAAACGTCTGGTAGTGGTGAAAACCAAGAACTTGATATTGTTTTCCCAAATCAAGGTATCAAGCGCTTGTTAGCAGCGTTTGCCCCAATTGAAAAGTTTGAAGAGTAGTTAGGAGTTAAGATGTCAGATAAAGCAACCATTCAAGCCAAGATTCAAACCCTTGAAACTGAGCTTAAACAATGGGCTCAAGAGTATTATGAAAATGATGCGCCTAGTGTTGAAGATGCCCGATATGATAAAGCCTACGCCGAATTACAGGCACTTGCCAAAGAGCATCCGGAACTTATTGCTGATGATTCAATTACAAAACAAGTCGGGGGAACACGCCTTAAAAATGACTTACCAAAGGTTGATCACCCCGTCCCAATGCTTTCATTGGGTGATGTCTTTTCAATTGATGAATTACAAGAGTGGATGACGACGGCACAAAAACAAGTCGATACCCCTTTGACATATAATGCAGAATTAAAAATCGATGGTTTGGCCATTAGCTTAATTTATGAAAATGGGAAGTTAGTACAAGCTTCAACCCGTGGTGATGGTACGATTGGTGAAGATGTGACAGCCAATGTGTTGCAAATTGCAGAAATTCCACAGACATTAACTGAACCCGTTTCAGTTGAAATCCGTGGTGAGGTCTATATGAATAAGGCTAACTTTGTCGCTTTGAACCAACAACGCGAGCACGATGGCTTAGCAACATTTGCCAACCCACGTAATGCTGCTGCGGGGTCATTACGCCAACTTGACCCATCCATCACAAAGGCGCGTAAACTCTCAGCATTTCTGTACCAAGCTGTTAATCCAATCGAGCAACTGGGTATTCAAACGCAATCAGCGCTTTTAGAACGTCTAGCTCAATTGGGGTTACCAACGAATCACGAAAATGCTGTTATTTCAACGCAAGCGCAAGCCCTCGACTATATTAACCAGGCCGATCAACGTCGAGATGAATTAACCTACGGTATTGATGGGATTGTCTTTAAAATTAATGATTTAGCCTTACAAGCAGAATACGGAAATACCATTAAAGTTCCTCGATGGGCAATCGCATATAAATTTGCGCCAGAAGAGGCAGAGACGGTGGTCCACGACATTACTTGGACCGTTGGTCGGACTGGGGCAGTAACGCCAACCGCCATCATGGATCTGGTTCAATTAGCGGGTACAACGGTAGCACGTGCCTCTTTGCATAATCCGGATTATTTACAATCTAAGGACATCCGGATTGGCGATACGGTCTTATTGCACAAAGCTGGCGATATCATTCCCGAAATCAGTGAGGTCGTTTTAAGTAAACGCCCCGCCGATGCAGAACCATACCAAATTCCAACAAGTTGTCCTGTTTGTGGACAGGAGTTAGTGCATATTGATGGCGAAGTTGTTCTACGTTGTATCAATCCACTTTGTCCAGCTCAAATTCAAGAGTCCATTACGCATTTTGCTTCACGCCAAGCTATGAATATAGACGGACTTGGTCCAAAAATTGTCACACAATTATTAGACCATGATTTGGTACACGAAGTTTCAGACCTTTATCGTCTAACCTTAGCTGAGTTAGAAGGACTTGATAAGTTTGGGGCTGTCTCAGCCAACAACCTCGTTTCAGCTATTGCCAACTCTAAAGACAATTCAGTTGAACGGCTCTTGTTCGGGTTAGGTATCCGAAATGTCGGAGCCAAAGTGGCCAAATTAATTTCAGCGCAATTTGGCTCATTACCTGCAATCGCACAAGCATCAGCTGAAGATATTGCGGCCATTCCAGGCATCGGTTTAGTCATTGGTCATAGTATTGCGCAATATTTTGCAACACCGCAAGCCAAGGACCTCTTAGCTGACTTTGAAAGTCTAGGTGTCAATATGACCTACTTGAGTGGTGCCCCCGTCCAAACTGATACCGCTTTGAGCGGTAAAAAGGTTGTCATTACTGGGAAATTGACGGCCATGACTCGTCCTGAAATGACGCAATGGCTCGAATCACAAGGCGCAACCGTTACAAATAGCGTATCAAAGAAGACTGATATCCTAATTGCTGGGGAAGATGCTGGTTCAAAATTAACAAAAGCACAAGATTTAGGGGTTGAAATTTGGTCTGAAGACCAATTACGTGCTAATATGGATAAGTAAAATTAATTTTTAGAATGAACTGCGCCCAACTACTGCATGGCGTTGAAAAGGAGATATTATGCAGTCTTATAATAAGTGGATTAAATGGGGCCTCTGGGCACTAGCAATTCTTGCGTTAGTTGGAATTCTAGTATTCTTTGGTAATTATTTCTCAAAAAATAATGTTGATAATTCCCATGAAACAGTAACAACCAAGAGTAATGGTAAAAGTGGTGTCCAAGTTACTGGAAAAACAAATAACTCAAATTACAAAACTGTGATTAAAAATGGTCATTATTTAACAAGCAAAGCCCGTGGTGTCACGGCTTCAAAAAATAATAATCAATTTAACATGATCAGTTTTGAAAATGGACTGCTTGATTTCTCTAAGGATCACTTTAGTCCTTCAGACTATGTTTTCCAAGAAGGTCAATATCTTGATTCGAATACCGCCAATGATTGGTTGGGTCGTAAATCTAAGGATAATCCATCAGGTTTGAACCCAACAGACAACAAGAAGACTGATGCATCTCGAAACCCAATTTATTTGCAAACCATTGAAGAGCAGGATTACATGAAGCAAAAAGATGGCAAACTTGAATTAGGTGGGATTGTTCTTGGGTTAGGTATGAACACTGAAGATACTTACCAAAAGGAACAATATGGTGCCAACTTTGTCCAAAAGATTAGTGCTTCTGATCGAATTGCGCAAGGTAAAGAAATGGCCAAAGAAGTTGTTCAACGCTACCGTAAAATGAATGGTATCAGTAAAGATGTCCCAATCATTGTTGCCATGTATGCGCAAGCCCCTGATGATTCATTAGCAGGTGGAAACTTCTACAGTTGGAATAAGTCTGCTTCAGGCGACAACCTTGGTAACTGGAACAAACTTAACTATAAAACGGTTACTTTGCCCATCCAAGGTGCCCAAGATGATCCAAACCAAAAGTCACCAGCTGCTGACTTAAACAAGAGCTTTACGAACTTCACTAATAATGTACAAAACTTCTTCCCAAATCTATCATCAGTGACGGGACAAGCAACGTATAAGGATAGCGAAGTCCAAGAATTGAACGTTACCATTTCAACACAATTCTACTCAGCAACAGAAATTACGAATTTCGCAAATTATGTTGCTCAAGTCGCACCAAATTACCTACCAAAGGGTGTCCCAGTTAAAATTAGCATTAGTTCATCAAGTAATATGCAAGCGTATGTTACGAAGCAAGCTAATGATGATAAATACACGACAACGATCTTGGGCAGTAACTAATTAAAAAACACTCAACTGCGGTTGGGTGTTTTTTTGCTCACTTGCAATCTAACCCTGATACAGGTAAGATATATAAAATTACTTTTTGGAGGAAGCTAACTCATGGGAATGCATCAATATCTGTCTGGACTCAACGAATTAGAAATGATTTCACGTGCCCCAGGATATTTTAAGTATCAACCACACTCAGTTGCTGCGCATTCTTGGAAGGTGACGCAGGCAGCACAGTTTCTAGGCGATCTTGAAGAACAGGCTGGCAATGCTGTTGATTGGCGCATGCTCTATGAAAAAGCACTCAACCATGATATTTCTGAGCGCTTCATCGGAGATATCCGTACTCCTGTTAAGTACGCATCAACTGAATTGCGCGAAATGCTCGCAAACGTGGAAACTAGTTTATCTGATAATTTCGTTGAGACTGAAATTCCGACTGAACTGCAAGACGTTTATAAACGCCGTTTGCATGAGGGGAAGGATGATTCACTCGAAGGGCGGATTCTTTCAGTTGCTGATAAAATTGATTTATTGTATGAAGCGTATGGTGAATTACAAAAGGGAAATCCAGAACCCGTTTTCCTTGATATCTATAAGGAGAGCCTCGAAACAATCTTCGCCTTTCGCGATATGCCAAGTGTGGCGTATTTTATCAAGGAAGTCTTACCTGAACTATTAGATGAACAATTCCCAGGTTCAGAGACATTACAACGGATTTACATCACTATTTTTAATGCCGATTAAGCAAGAGGATAGTCTGTCAAAGACTATCCTCTTTTTACCAAATGCAACTCCATTGTTAGGTTAAAACAAACTTTCTAAGTTTAACTGAACAAAGTGCGCTATAATGGAAGATGAATATTTAAGAAACGAGTAGGTGCCATGACAGACAATCACATTACACATAAACCATTTGACTTGGTTTCAAAATATAGTCCAACTGGTGATCAACCAACAGCGATTGAACAGCTAACAACTGGCGTTGAGACTGGTACCAAGGAACAAATCCTATTAGGAGCTACTGGAACTGGTAAAACTTATACCATCTCGAATGTCATCGCCAACGCCAACAAGCCCGTGTTAGTCCTCTCTCATAATAAGACCTTGGCCGGTCAATTATATGGTGAATTCAAGGAATTTTTCCCAAATAATGCGGTTGAATATTTTGTGTCTTACTATGATTACTATCAACCAGAAGCCTATGTCCCATCTTCAGATACGTATATTGAAAAAGACTCATCCATCAACGATGAAATCGATAAGTTACGTAATTCAGCAACTGCTTCATTGCTTTCACGAAGTGATACCATTGTTGTTGCTTCTGTGTCATCTATTTTCGGGTTAGGTAGTCCTGAACAATATCGTGATCACGTAATTAACTTACGCGTTGGTGAAGAAATTGAACGTAATGACTTAATGCGTAAACTTGTTGATATCCAATTCGAGCGTAATGATATTGACTTTCAGCGTGGCCGTTTCCGTGTCCGTGGTGATGTATTGGAAGTTTTCCCAGCATCATCTGATGCGAAAGCCCTCCGAATTGAATTTTTTGGAGACGAAATTGATCGGATTCGCGAAGTCGATGCCTTAACTGGTGAAGTCACAGCCGATGATGACTTTGTCTCAATTTATCCGGCAACGCACTTTATGACGAACGATTCAATTCGTAATCGTGCTGTAAAAACAATCCAGGCTGAACTAGACGAACAACTCAAGAAATTTGAAGCTGAAGGAAAGTTGCTTGAAGCACAACGTCTAAAGCAACGTACTGAATATGATATTGAAATGATTCAAGAAATGGGCTTCACAACTGGTATCGAGAACTATTCACGTCACATGGACGGACGTAAACCTGGGGAACCACCATTTACATTACTTGATTTCTTTCCTGATGACTTCTTGATTGTTGTGGACGAATCGCACGTCACGATGCCTCAAATCCGTGGTATGTACAAGGGCGACCGGGCTCGTAAAGAAACCCTGATTGATTATGGATTCCGTTTACCAAGTGCGCTTGATAATCGCCCCTTGAAAATTGACGAATTTGAAGAACACGTTAATCAGATTATTTACATGTCCGCCACTCCAGGGGATTATGAAACTGAACGAGTGAGCCCTGACCATGTGGCACAACAAATTATTCGTCCGACCGGACTTTTGGACCCTGAAATTGAAGTACGCCCGGTGCTTGGTCAAATCGATGATTTGATTGGTGAGATTAATGAACGTGTGGCAGTAGATGAGCGTGTCTTCATTACAACCTTAACGAAGAAAATGGCGGAAGATTTAACAGATTATTTGGAGGATGTTGGAATTAAGGTGAAATATCTGCACTCAGATATTAAAACCCTTGAACGAACAGAAATCATCCGTGACTTGCGATTAGGGAAGTTTGATGTCTTGGTTGGTATTAATTTGCTACGTGAAGGAATTGACGTCCCTGAAGTCTCACTTGTGGCAATTTTAGATGCTGATAAGGAAGGGTTCCTTCGCAATCCACGTTCATTAATTCAAACCATCGGGCGTGCTGCTCGAAATGAACACGGACATGTGATTATGTATGGTGATTCAATTACCAAATCCATGCAACAAGCCATGGATGAAACCGCACGTCGTCGAACGATTCAAATGGAATACAATGCAGCCCACGATATTACACCTCATACGATTAAAAAGGAAATCCGTGGTCTGATTGCGATTACGCATGAAGCCAAGGCGGATGATAATAATAATGAGAGCTTTACCCAAACTGCATTCAAGGATATGCCACGAAGTGATCAAGAAGCGACAATTGCCAATCTTGAAGATCAAATGCGTTCTGCTGCAAAGCGCCTTGACTTCGAGGAAGCAGCAAACTTACGTGACGCGGTTATGGAATTAAAACTACAAATTGGTGAATAAATCACAAAAAAAGAGCAAATACACAATGTTGTGCTTGCTCTTTTTTTATGACTTCTTTTTCTTGAAGGTTAGCATCTGATTGATTGTCGCCAATTCACCATCAATGCGGGCTTTCGCTTCGTCAATGCGTTCCAAATGGGGCTTGTTCTTAAAGTTCATTTTGTTTACACTTTTTTGCAAGTCCTTAGACGTCTGTTCAACGAGGGGCATGGCTTCCTTTAAATTGTCCATTGCCTCGCTTAATTCTTTGGAACTAACCTGGACACCTTTGACACGTAGGACGAGGGCCTTCGTATTTAAAGTGATGGCTTGGGTTGCATTACCAAATAGTTGTTTAACACCTTTAAACATAAATGCACTACTCCTTTGAGAATTGGGCGCTAATATTAGCGGCACGTTCCTTATAAACTTCGTCCGAAACAGGATGTGGTTCAGAAGGGGCGGGTAGGTCCAAACCATCATCGTGATAGCGTGGAATTAAGTGGATATGTGAATGGAAGACCGATTGTCCAGCCGCTTCACCATTGTTCATTAAAATGTTCATGCCAATAATCTTATCGTCACTGGCTTTAATTGCACGTGCAACCTTAGGAATTTTTGTCAAAACCTTTTGGGCCAATTCATCAGAATAGGCAAAAATATCAGGAACATCTGCTTTAGGTACCAACAAGGTGTGTCCAGGTGTTGCTTGGCTCAAATCCAAAAAGGCTAAAACGTCTTCATCTTCATATACTTTGTATGCTGGAACTTCACCAGCAATGATTTTATCAAAAATGTCTGCTGCCATGGTGTGCCTCCAAATATGTTTTTTATAATCGCTATTCTTATTATAGCCTATCATTGGTAAATATGCTTGCATTCTTCGCTTTAAAAATGGTGTAGAATAGAGCTATGTTATGATAACCACACTATAAAATGAGAAAGGGCATATTTATGACCTTACAAGTTAACAATTTATCAGGTGGATACGGCCAAACGACTGTCATCCAAAATATTAATTTCACCATCCCCGCAGGATCAGTGACTGCTTTAATTGGTTTAAATGGTTCTGGAAAATCAACCATCATTAACCACTTAATTGGCTTATTGGCACCAAAAACTGGCACAATTGTGCTCAACGGCCAAAATTTGGTGCAGAATCCGGTTGCCTTCAAAAAGCAAATTGCGTATGTACCTGAACAACCCGTCTTGTATGAAGAGCTTAATCTACAGGAACATATTCAAGCGATGATTGATATTTATCAACTAGATCCAACTGCCAGTTGGGCAGAGGCAAAGCGTTTACTTAAAATTTTCCGCTTAGATGACAAACTAAAGTGGTTCCCAACACACTTTTCAAAGGGAATGCGTCAAAAAGTCATGATTGTCATGGCATTTATCACCCAAGCTGATTTATTCATTATTGATGAACCCTTTTTAGGCCTCGATGTGCTTGCCGTTCAAGATTTACTAACCCTAATTGATGAAAAGCGTGAAGCAGGAGCCAGTCTTTTGATTACGACGCATGTCATGAGTACCTTAAAAGCCCATGCTAATCAATATATTTACCTAGAACAAGGCCAAATCGTTGCGAGTGGGGCCATTGATGCAATTAGTGACCAAGTACCCGCGATGCTCATCGGTGAGGAGCAGGCCAATGGGTAAAAATGAACTTTTTAAACAACGCTGGACTGAAGAATGGCGCCGGTTTTCAAAGTATCTGAAATATGTGTTCAATGATCACGCCGTAATTGCTTTTTTCTTCCTGTTTGGTGCATTACTATTTGCATACCACCATATTCTCCAAACTTTACCGGTCACTTGGTGGACGCAAACAGGATTGGCAATGCTATTATTATTGACGCTACTATGCTTCAAAACGCCAGCTAATTTTGTAAAACCAGCCGATGCCATTTTTTTCTTGGGAAATGACCAACAATTAAAGCAACTTTGGCAAACGGCGACACATTATAGCATGCTGGTTAATGGGGCCATTGAAGCGGGATTGATGCTGATTTTTTGGCCACTGATGCTGAAGCTTTTCCCAATCAATGTGTTCATGGTCGTTGGAATCACTATTATGATGATGGTCATTAAAATGGGGATTACATATCGTAAAGCCCATCAAGTTGCTGCGTTTAAACCGGCTACGCCAGAACTCATGAATTGGCGTGCGATTGCCAGCTTTGAAGAACAACGTTTAAATACAATCTATACCTTTTTTAATTTATTTGTTGATGTGCCAGGGCTACAAAGCACAATCAAGTCGCATCCTTGGCTAGAACGACTACGTCCATATTGGCCTGGTTATCATCGTGAGGCACTGTTGCCCATGTATGTCACAACCTTTATGCGTAAACAACAGTATCTCGGATTATGGGTTAGAACTTTGGTCCTTGGGAGTATTTTAATTCCATTTACCAACGGGTATTTACTTTTAATTCTGTTAGCACTGTTAGAATATCTATTCATTGCCCAACTAATTCCTTTAGTCGGGGGTTACCGTCGTTTAATTTTCGACTACGTCATCCCCGTAGATGTGCGTGACCGACAACGTGCCTTTCATCAATTAGGATGGCCGTTAATCGTTGTTGTCAACTTAGTTTGGGCAGTTATTTTACTTATTTGCCAAACAATTTCAATAAACCAAGGATTTATCATGATTTTGCTTGTCATTTTCGGTCTTTCTTTGGTATTCTTATACTCTGATCGCATCATTGCGAACACGTTTAAAAGGAGAGTAAAACATGCGTCTAAGAAATAAAAAGTGGGCGGGTCCTTGGCTTGAAGCTCACGCCGACCTCGTGATCAATCAAAAAAATGCGACTGATCTAAAGGGGCACTGGGACACCGTCTTCCCAGTTGCACAACCCATTCAAATCGAAGTAGGAACTGGAAAAGGACGTTTCATCATTGGAATGGCCAAAAAGTATCCTGAAATTAACTTTATTGGTATGGAAATTCAAGAAGCAGCTGTTGCAGTTGCTGGACGTATGGCTGATGAAGATGAAGCTGAATTACCAAACTTGAAATTCATCTATGGTGATGGCGCTGGTGTTGAAACTTATTTTGACAAAGGTGAAGTTAGCAAGGTTTTCTTAAACTTCTCTGATCCTTGGCCAAAAACACGTCACGAATCACGTCGTTTAACATACAAGACATTCCTTGCCGGATACCAAGCCATTCTACCTGATGGGGGTGAGCTTGAATTTAAGACCGACAATCGCGGACTGTTTGAATATTCACTCTATTCATTTAACCAATTTGGCATGAACTTCTTGCCAGATGGGATTTCATTAGACTTGCATGCAGATGCTGATAAAATGGTTGATAATGTTGAAACCGAGTATGAAGAAAAGTTCTCAGAACGCGGTTTTCCAATCTACAAATTTGTCGGTTCATTTAAGTAAAAAAATACCCAACCAGAAAATGTCTGGCTGGGTATTTTTATTTGCTGTCATTAAATTGGTAGATCTAAACTTTGTTCAGCTAACACGGTGAAAACGACACCGCGCTCATTCGTCTCAACTTGTGCTTCAACACCAGTACCTGAAATAGCTTCAATGGCTTGGGCCAAAAAACCAGCTTCAAGGTAAAAACTAGGTGTTTTGCGTTCAGCTTGACGGGCTAAAACAATGGGTCCACTAAGTTCCCACTTCAACTCAGTTCCTTGGCGGCTCATTGCTTTCAAGCTACCAAATCCGATACGATTAAAGCAGAGTTCAATGGCTGTAATACTACTAAGTTCTTCACGTTGCGCCAAATCTTTACCGGCCCAGTACAAAATATTTGATTCGTCTTCTTGTAATAAATCTGGCAATAAACGATCTCTTAGCACCGTTAGGGCAAATGTGTTTGTTTCTGGTGATTGAACTGACTCGTCCATAATGCACTCCTTAATTTGAAAATGAATATACTCAAGTATATAGCATTTCAAGCAATTTGCCAACATATTACATCCATGTTAAAATTACTGCCTGTGAAAGGAATCAGGTAATCATGAATCAATCTCAGACACCCTTAACGAATACAACTTATGGTTTGGTCAATGCAGATTGCTTTGCCGAACACCTCGATGACGCACAAACAACCGACTGGAGCTCAGCTTCTTCGTTGACATTAGCCACCATTTCGAGTTTATCACGTGGTTATAATCTGAGTCATTTAATGGATCAGTTCACTGCTTGGTATGCCCGTGGTGACTATACGGCTGATCGTAGTGTTCAAATGAGTGATCGTACGACGATCCGTTCAATTGAACACTATATGATTAACCATGACCCATTTTCTTCTGGTAGCCACCAAGAACAAGTCGTGGACAATGGGGCTTTGCTTCGCATTATGCCCGTCGTTTTGTTTTTAAATACTGAATACGGCGATGACTTTGTTGTTGATGATCCGGCGATGCTAACGTTGCATCAAATTACCGGTCTCACGCATAATCAACCTTCCGCTCTCATTACGAATGGCATCTATGCCATGTTTGTAAATGAATTGATGGCAGGGGAAGAACCCGTTGATGCATTAGAAACGGCCATTGATACGGCTTATGACTATTATTCAAAACACAGAATTTTCCAGGATGCGCTGATCAACTTTGATCAGCTCAATACGCCAGATTTTAAAAATAGTAATATTGAGTCTTTAACGGCTTCAAACTTAGCCATCGATACGCTAACTGCCTGCATCTGGATTATTTTAAATTCAGATTCTTATGAAAGTGCGTTGGCGTTGACGCTTAAGTTAAATGGGGATCCAAGTAGTTTATTACCGCTAGTGGGAACAACTGCCGGCATTTTGTATCCGGTTGAAGTTGATGCGATGGCTAATCTACCAAAAAATGGGACAAATCTGATTAAACGGATTTTAAACATTGGTAACCGCTCGTATCGTTTTCAGCGTCTCGAACTTTTTAATTAACACAACGAACTGCTTTTTGTGTCATTTTAATGACCCAAATGGCAGTTTTTTAATTAAATTGATACACTAATTTTTCAATAAATGGGATATACTTGGCAGAGTTCTTAACTGAGCCTTAAATGTATTATCGGGCATATTTGTCCATCCTGATTCATCAGCATAATATTGATCAATCAAAAACCACGCTTGAAGGGAGCATAATCGGAATGGGACAAGATCGACAACAGTTACTCCTTGCGAAAACCTGTCTATTAGCTAGCCAAATTCTAATGGAAAACGGTTCTGAATTAGCACGGATTGATGACACTGTTAAATATATTTCGAATACATATTCAGCAGGGAACGATGACATTGAATCCTATGTCACGAGTACCCTTATTATTATCACAGCCAATGACCCTGCCGACGAAGAGATGCAGCCACTGGTTCTTGTTGAAAAAACAAATGTGAAATCGATCAATCTAACCAAGATTGATGAAATCAACCGACTATCACGGGCGTTTGTTGCGCGTGAACTAGACTTAAAGGAACTTTATTCGGCTTTACGTACACTCCGTAAGACACCTATGACTAGTCTAACTAAGGCGAATATCGGAAGTTTCTTCTTAAGTAGCACCTTAACCTATTTAGCTACCCAAAGTTTCGTGGCGAGCATTTTAGCTGGCTTATTTGGAACATTGGGTATGTATTTGGTAACAAAAATTTATGCTGCCTTACATCGACCCTTTATTGGTGAATTAATGGTTGCAGCAATCATTACAATTCTGGTACGTCTGATCATGCTTGTCGTGCCATTGCCTGAATTCAACAACATCATTATCGGGGCACTTTTCCCATTGCTACCTGGGGTGCAATTAACGACATCCATTAACGATATTTTTGATGGTAATCTGATTAGTGGACCTCAACGTTTGCTTAGTGCCTTGATTCTAACCTTCACGATGGTGTTGGGTAGTTTACTCGTCTTTACCATTTGGAGGTAGTTATGGCCATTTTAGACATTTTATTTAAATTTGTACTTATTTTTGGCGCCTCGATTGGGTTTGCGATGACTGTTCAAGCCCCCAATCGTTCATTAGCCATCACTGGAACCATTGGGGCAGTTAGTTACATCCCAAATCTCATTGCTTCAGCGTTAACGCATAATATTTATTACGGAATTGCTTTTGGGGTCGCCAGTGTCACAACGCTGTGCTTTTTTGCAGCCCGTATGTACCATATTCCAGCCTTTATTCTACTAGTACCTGGATTAGTCCCATATTTCCCAGGGCAAAAACTTTATCAAATGATTTGGAGTCTGTTCCAACTAGACTTGAGTGATTTCATTACAAATACTGCTGGTTTCGTTGAGACATCAGTCTGCATTTACGGAAGTATGTTAACGATGAATTTAGCCTTACCCATCATCATGCAATTCTACCGGAAAATAAAACAACAACGTCAAACAAAGTCATTTTAAGAAGTCGGTGTTATTTACACCGGCTTTTTTTTCATCTAAAATGAAATGAGATAGAAAACCAAGAAATCGGAGAGATGCAGCCCGTGACTGATATTAAAATGATTGCAACTGATTTGGATGGCACTTTTTTTAATGACCAACGCCAAGTCAATGAACCCAAATTTGCCGCACTTTTGGACTATTTTGACCAGCATGACATGCATTTTGTCATTGCAACTGGTAATGACCAACCCTTGGTTGACCAAATTTTCGCACCATTTCTAGGACGTTTTGACTATGTGATGAATAACGGCGCCCAAGTTTCAACGCGAACGGGGCAACAACTCCGTGAAGCCCATTTTAAAGCTCCTGATTTGCCAATCATTCAAGATTTGATTGAAGGGCAAAATATGCATTTCCGTCATGGCATTATTTTTAATGGTGTCCATGATTCTTATATGCTCCGCGATTATATTGAGGTGGGGGATCTCTATGACGATATCTTATGGTATTTCCCCAAGTTGAAGTATATTGATCGCATTTCAGATATTCCAGCAGATGAAACCATTGTTAAAGTCATCTTTAGTGCTGCGCCGGATGAAGCTAACCAATTCATCACTATGGTGAATTCGGAATTTGCGGAAGCTTACCATGCCACCACTTCGGGCTATGGCGCCATCGATGTCATCCCCGCAAATGTCAATAAGGCAACTGGGCTCGATTATTTACTTGATTTTTATCATCTTGAAGCATCAGAGCTCATGACTTTTGGTGATGGCTTTAATGATTTAGAAATGCTCGAATATGCTGCTGAACCAAAATCAATGCCAAATGGGGATACCTATATCAAAGACCATTTCCCACAGGCAATTGCTGATAACAATCATGATGGTGTACTGGATACCATCATCCGAACATTAAATATTAAACTTAAATAACCACATGCCGATTCGGATGGGTTTAAAATGAATGAGGCCAAAATGGATATTAACCTATTATTTTCGATTGACGAAAATTTCACAACACAACTAATGACCACAGTGTATTCGATTTATGCGAACTCACAATCAGATAATCACTATCATGTTTATATCGTGCAAGAGGAGCCCCTCAAGACGGCTAAGCAATTAAATGCTTTCTTTGATCGATACGATATAGATTACCATCCCATCGTGATTGATAAACATGACTTCTCAAAGGCACCCGTTTCAAAACGCTATCCCAAGTCAATCTATTTCCGTCTATTGGCCCATGAGTATTTACCAACCGACCTAGATAAGATTCTGTATCTTGATGCCGATATCCTGTGTCTCAATGATATGACCCCGTTCTACGAAACAGATTTAACGGGTTACCTCTACGCTGCATCAATGCATGCTGATGCTTTAAACCTAACGAGTACGGTCAATAAGATTCGTTTGGATACAGATTTGGATAACTACTACAATTCTGGAGTATTGTTGATGAACCTGGCCTTAATTCGCGAAAAGGTCCACCCAAGTGATATCTTTAAATTCATCGACGAATATAAAAATTTCTTACTCTTACCTGATCAAGATGTCCTTAATAAATTATATGGGGACGATATCATGCCTGTTCCTGATAACTATTACAACTACGATGTGCGTAAAGATTTAACTTATCAAATCGTAAGTGATGGGGAATACACCCCAAGCTGGGTGGCTGAGAACACCGTCTTCTTACATTACTGTGGTAAAAATAAGCCATGGCAAGCCAAGAATCCAAATGATAAATATAATTTTATTTATAAACATTATATGCACTTGACCTTGGATGATAATAAGTAATGATATTGCCACGTTAATGAAAATTAGCTATAATAGTTAAATTGTTGATTAAAAAGAATGTAGGTAAAATAACATGAATCATGATAACGCTACAGCAACCCCAAAAGGGCTCAAACGTAGTATGACCTTAGCATCAGCGATTTCCACTGTCATGGGAACCGTTATCGGTGCTGGTGTTTTCTTCAAAGTGTCAAATGTCTCTGAAGTAACTGGTTCAACCAGTATGTCAATGCTGGTTTGGCTCTTAGGTGGTTTGATTAGTCTTTGTGCTGGGTTAACTGGTGCCGAACTTGCTGCCGCTTTGCCACAAACGGGTGGGATGCTTGTTTACATTGAACGTGCTTACGGTAAACTACCAAGTTTCTTACTGGGTTGGGCGCAAGTTATCGTTTATTTCCCGGCAAGTATTGCTGCGAAAGGGATTATCTTTGGAACACAGTTAATTAATTTGTTCCACTTAGATGCGAAATTGATTATTCCAATTGGTGCAGTTGCGCTGATTTCAGTCGAATTAATCAATTTCTTAGGCGCTAAGATTGCTGGAACTTTCCAATCAATTACCCTGATCTTCAAATTAATTCCATTGGCATTAATTGTTGTGTTTGGTTTGTTACAACCTGGTGGGGTCCACGTTAGCTTGTTGCCAGTAACAGCCGGACCTGGAACAGGTGGATTCATTACGGCCATGGGAGCTGGATTACTTGCAACGATGTATGCTTATGATGGTTGGATTCACGTTGGAAACATCGCGGGTGAAATGAAAAACCCATCACGTGATTTGCCACGTGCCATTACCGGGGGAATCATCGGGGTGATGGTCATCTACTTGTTAGTTAACTTCGTCTTCATGCACACTTTGCCATTGAATGCTTTGGCTGGAAATGAAAGTGCTGCAATGGACGTTGCCAGCAAGATTTTTGGTGATATGGGTGGTAAGTTAATTACCATTGGAATTTTGATTTCCATTTACGGAACGTTGAACGGTTATACTTTAACTGGAATGCGTCTGCCATATGTGATGGCCGAAGAACGCGAATTGCCTTTCTCAAAGTATTTGACAAAGTTGAACGCAAACCAAGTGCCCTACATTGCTGGATTGTTTGAACTTGCCTTAGCCATTGCCCTTATGTTCGTTGGTGGTTTCGATATGCTAACCGACATGCTGGTCTTTGTGATTTGGATGTTCTACACACTGGTTTTCCTTGGTGTCATCATCTTACGTCGTCGCGAACCTGATTTGCCACGACCATACAAGGTGCCATTATATCCATTGATTCCAATTATTGCGATTTTGAGTGGTGTATTCATTCTTGTTTCAACACTAATGACGCAACTCACATTAGCCTTGATCGGAATTGGCTTAACATTGCTCGGCTTGCCAGTATACTTCTACATGCAACACCGCAATGGGACAAATAAATCATAAATCATCAAAGCATTCCATACTTTGGAATGCTTTTTTATTTTGCATTTTGCTGACCTAAAGCCGATATAATGGGGTAGATGTCCAGATTGCGTGTCACTTTTTAAAAATCTGAAATTGTGTTACACTTATTATTCGTGAATAATACAATTATTGGATATAAATTGATTACAAGGTGGAAATACTAATGAAACGCTTAATGATTGTTGTACCAGCGTACAATGAAGAGGAAGCCTTACCTAAAACCCTAGACGTTTTAGATGGTGTACTTTCTGATTTAATTGAAACAAACAAGGTCGACAAAGCCAGTAAGCTTGTCATCGTTAACGATGGTTCTGCTGATAAGACATGGTCAATTATTAAAGACGCTGCTGCTAAAAATGATCACATTTCTGGGATTAACTTCAGCCGAAACTATGGACACCAAAATGCCCTTATTGCTGGTTTAACTGCTACGCGTGATTATGGGGATATCTTTGTCACGATTGATGCGGACTTACAGGATGACGTCAATGCGATTCCAAAAATGGTCGCTGAAAATGCCAATGGCTATGATATTGTCTATGGTGCGCGTAACTCACGTGAGACAGATTCAGCATTCAAACGTGGGACAGCCGAAATGTTCTATAAGATTATGGGCAAGTTAGGCGTTGAAATGGTGCCTGATGCAGCCGACTATCGTTTGATGTCTCAACGTGCTGTAGATCATTTGCTTGAATTCAAGGAACACAATTTGTTCCTACGTGGTATCGTCCCACGCGTGGGGTTCCCAAGTACCGTTGTGTACTATGCCCGTAAAGAACGTGAAGCTGGCGAATCTAAGTATCCACTAAAGAAAATGATTAACTTTGCCTGGGACGGCATTACATCATTCTCAGTTGCCCCAATGCGCTTTATCCTAGTCGTTGGCATCTTGAGCATGTTCATCGCAGTCGGCATGGTGATTTACGCCTTTTATCGTGAACTAACTGGACATACTGTCGCGGGTTGGTCATCATTAATGGTTTCACTTTGGTTTATCGGTGGCTTCCAATTGATTGGTATTTCAATTCTTGGAGAATACATTGGTAAAATATTCAACGAAGTCAAGGATCGTCCACGTTATGTCATTCAAGATAACTTGCTCTCAAATGAAGACTTTGATGATAAGCAAGCTGAAAAGCATTTGGATGATGGAATGGGGGGCATTTAAAGATGTCAGAATTAATGGAAAAGCTTGCCGCCTTGTTTAAAAAATACCAAGACATCATTATTTACTTAATTTTCGGGGTATTAACCACTGTTATTAACCTTGTGGTTTATAGTGTCGGCATTTATTTTGGTATGAACGTTCAAATTGCCACAATTTTGGCTTGGATTGTTGCTGTTATTTTCGCTTATCTCACGAATCGCAAGTGGGTTTTCCATTCAACTGCCCACACGCCTAAGGAAATTGGTAAAGAGGCAACTTCATTCACGCTTTCACGTTTATCAACTTTGTTAGTTGATATGGCGATTATTTGGTTTGGGGTTCAATTATTGGGGCAAAACCCATTCATCTGGAAGATTATCGACAATGTGGTTGTCGTAATCTTAAATTATGTTCTCAGTAAGGTTATGGTCTTTAAGGATCATGATTAATCAAAAAGCGACAAACACAATTATCGTGTTTATCGCTTTTTTCTTTTGTCTTCACGCTTTTCCAAATGCTAAATGCGAACAATTCGATGCTAAAGCATTCAACTTTCACAATATTTGTTGTAGAATTTAATATAAATCAAATAATCGAGGATGCTGAATTTTGAAAATTAAATTAAATGATATGCAGTTCCATAGTTACATTGGCTTTTATCCTGCTGAACGAGAGGTCGGACAAGATATCACAGTTAATCTAACCCTGACGTTGCCTGACCGTCCGCTTGAGACGTATCTCAGTGATGATTTAACACAAACCGTGAATTACGGTGATGTTTATGACCTAGTGACCGCCATGGCCACAGCTAAAAATGAAATCAAATTAATTGAAACCCTGGCCGCACAAATGATTCAAGCAATTCACCAGCAATTTCCAAATGAAATTGAGCAGATTAATGTCCGCATTAAAAAACATAATCTACCGATTAACGGTATTTTAGATAGTGCTGAAATTGAACTAGTGGGGTAAGGGCATATGGAAAACATTGCTTATATCGGCCTTGGTAGTAATATGGGTGATTCACAAGCAACACTACGCCAAGTCATTGCTGATTTGGATGCCAATCCCAACATTCAAGTCTTGGCACGCTCACCACTATACCAAACGGACCCCGTCGGTAATGTGGATCAGGACCAATTCGTCAATGCTGTTATTAAAATTGGCACGACGCTAACACCCGAGGCCTTACTTGATGTTCTGCATGAGCTTGAACAAAAGTATCATCGCGTCCGTACGGTGCATTGGGGACCACGTACTTTAGATTTAGACATCGAACTGTACAATGATGTGACGTTGCAGACCCAAAGTCTAGACATTCCGCATCGCGAAATGTTCAACCGGTTGTTTGTGCTCGTACCTTTACTCGATGTCTTAAATCCAACGCATCCCCGTTATCAACAAGTGACCCAAGCTGCTATAGACTTAGCTGGGCAACAATACATTGCTAAAATCGAAGCAACGTCATAAATAAGGAGTCTTTCATGGATCACGAATTAATTGAAGCCAGTGTTCGAAATATTTTTAAAGCAATTGGTGAAGACCCTGATTGTCCAGGTATTCAAGAAACGCCCAAGCGGGTCGCCAATATGTATGAGGAAGTCTTTAGTTCTCTTGAACAACCCAACTTTGAGGCCTATAAACTATTTGAAACCGATGATAGCATCAATGGGGAGCTGATTACGGTTGCCGATATTCCGTTTTACTCAATGTGCGAACATCATCTACTTCCTTTTTTTGGCACAGTCTCAGTCGGCTATATCCCACAAAATGGTCAAGTGATTGGCTTAAGTAAAATTCCGCGTTTAGTTGATTATGCTGCCAAACGGCCAACCTTACAAGAAGCGGTCACCAGTACCATTGGTCAAACCCTGATGGATATCTTAGAGCCATCTGGTGTTGGTGTTATTGTCAAAGCTCGCCATATGTGTGTCGAAATGCGTGGGGTTAATAAATCCAATAGCGTCACGAAGACTTCATTTTATCGGGGTGTCTTCAAAGAACAGAACGTGCGTCAAGAATTCTTAGACACACTCAAACAATAGGAGTGATAGCCACATGACAACTTACTCAGAGATATTGGCCAGCATTCCTCGCCAAATGAAATATGACCCTGATGTTGACCGGATTGGGTTGCTGCACGGTGTTTTAAATGCGCTCGATCATCCCCAAGCGCAGCCCATGAACATCCATATTTGTGGGACGAATGGGAAGGGCTCAACTGGTGCCATCGTTTCAGAAATCCTACAAACAAGTGGGCAAAAGGTCGGCCATTTTGTGAGTCCTGCCATGTATGATGATTTAGATCAAGTCTCAATCAACGGTCAATCAATGTCCGAGGCTGCTTTTCTAAAAAGTTATGCGCATTTCAAACGTGGGCTCTTTCATCAGGGTCTGACTCAGGCTGACTTGTCTATCTTTGAAACTTTCTTTATCATCAGTGTGCTTTATTTTGCCGACGAAGACGTTGACGTTGCGATCTATGAGTGTGGGTTAGGTGGAGAATTTGATGCTACGAATGCTTTGGGTGTTAGTGCTTATACGATTTTCACGAAAATTGCCCTAGACCATATGCAAATTTTAGGTGACACTTTACCTGAAATTGCACAAACCAAGTCAAAAATCATTGATCCGGATTCCACAGTGATCAATTATCCAAAGCAACAACCGGATGTGACTGCTGTCTTAAAACAAACAGCTACGGCATGCAATGCGGCATTTATTGAGGATTCCCCATACCGCATTACCGTGCAAACTGAATCATTAACTAACTCCGTTATTCAGGTAAGTACTGCTGAACACCAGTCACCCGCGATTACCTTCAATATGGCTGGTGCTTATCAAATCGACAATTTACAAACAGCATTAACATGGCTGGGGGCCTTTAACCAAGAAAACCCGTTGGAAACGATTAGTTTATCTACTGTGACTCAAGCTTTAGCTGATGTCACCTTAGCCGGTCGGATGGAACTGGTTCATGAACAGCCTGAAATTATCATTGATGGCGCGCATAATGTTGATGGGATTCAAGCACTGGTCGATACATTGGGCACGACAAAACGCTACACCATCATCGTCGGTTTCTTGCGGGATAAAGATTATAGTGATGCCATTGATGCTTTGAAGACGTTAAACGCTGATTTCATAATCACGAGTCCTGATAATCCCGACCGGGCCTTGCCTAAACAAGCCCTGGCTGACAGTTTTAAGGCCCATGGCGTAACCGACGTTCACATCTCATCTGACTTAACAACCACCTTCCAAGGGTTGGCCAATTGTCCGCATCCCATTATTGTTACCGGTTCGTTTTATTTAATTAATCAAGTGCGCGCAGCGTTAAAAGAAAGCGAGTAAGCGATATGCAGATTAAAGTGTTAACATCTCAAAATGTACAAAATAGTGGTGAGCGTTTGCTCGTCCAACAAGCAACATTAAATCAAGAATTTGTGATTACTTTTGATGAGCTAGATGCTGATCAACGTAAACGCTTAAATGATTTAAGTCAGCAATTCTATGTCAATACAACTGAAACGGATACAGGCTTAATTGGCGTTTTTGATGGTTCAGCTTTATCACAGTTTATTGAAGCGCTGGCCGATCAACCTGCATTTGATTCTTTGCAAAAGATTCAGTCAGAACATGCGATTACTTGGCAAGCTGGACGCTATACGTATGATTTAACGCATTCTGGGCTTGTGTACGCCATTTTAAATACAACACCGGACTCATTCTATGACGGTGGGCAATACTTCAATATGGATGACGTGATGGCGCATGTTTCAGCAATGATTGAACAAGGGGCTGACATTATTGAAGTCGGTGGACAATCAACCCGTCCTGGTTATACAGAAATTTCAAGCCAAGCGGAGATTGATCGGATTATGCCGTTCATCAAGGCTATCCAACAAACCTTCCCAGATATTGCGATTGCTGTAGATACGTATAAGCCTGACGTTATGCGTGCTGTCATTGATGCTGGCGTTGATATTATTAATGATATTAATGGCTTTACAGATGATTCCGCTAAGTTAACCCTAATGCACGATAGTAAAGTGGGGATGGTTAGCATGTTGAATCGTCGTCTTATGGATGAACCCATTAGTTACGCTAATATTATTGACACATTCACTAGCCAAATTAATGCCTTCAAAGATGCGGGAATTGACTTAAAGCGTGTGTCACTTGATCCCGGCGTTGGTTTTTCAACTGTTGGTAATTTAAACAACGATTTAGGTCTAATGCATGGTATCAAACAATTAAATCAATTCCATTTGCCAGTCATGGCTGCCGTTTCAAATAAGAGCTATCTTCAAAAGTTACTTGGCTTAGCTAAGGACGACCGTGTGACGATGACCTTAATTACGGAAGCACTCCTTTACACTGATGGTAATCGTATTTTACGTGTCCATAATGTTGAAGAAACTGCGCAAATGCGACAATTACTTGATAGTATTACCGCAAGCTATTTAGCCTAACCTAAAACCGCTAGTTACGTTGTTAACTGGCGGTTTTTATTGCGCAGGTCCCATGATAGGTATATGATAAAATTGTGAGAAAGCGATACCATCGCTTAGATTCGATTGAAAGAAATACAATCCATCAGAAAGGATTCCAATATGCGTCACAAAATTGCACTAATTTCTGATATTCACGGCAATTCAGCGGCTTTGGCAGCGGTTGTCGCCGATATTAAAGCCAACCATATTCAAGAAAGCTGGTTCTTAGGTGATCTCTTTTTACCTGGACCAGGCGGGGATGATTTATTTGAGCTCCTTGATGCTGCAAATACGACCGTCATGATTCGTGGAAACTGGGATGACCGTATTTTAAACATTATTTCAGCGCATCCCCAAATTAATACCAAAAAGGATTCCGGTGTCTATAAAGCAGTCCTTGCTAAATTTGTCGCGGAACGTTTATCTCCCGATAACATCAAACGGATGCGCAAGATGCAACAGCAGGATTTTAAATCTGTTAATACATTAAACATTGGCTTAACCCATAATTTACCTAATCGTAATTATGGACCAGCCTTAGGTTATGCCGCTGATGGCGCCGCCTTCGATGCGTTATTTACTGAGCCAAATCAGGATATGGCGATATATGGACATATCCATCACCAAGTCCTCCGCTATAGTAGTCGTGATCAGCTGGTGGTCAACCCTGGTTCCGTTGGTCGTCCATACTCAAAACACAAAAAAGCTAATCGAGACCGTCGTGCGCAATATGCCATTCTAACGATTGACGATACCGGAATTGCAGATATCCTTTATCAAAAAGTAGCCTATGATCCTGAACCTATGTTGCAACAAGCTGAGGCGATGGGGTTACCATACGTCTCAATCTACCGACAAATTTTGGCTCAGTCGGTACCAGAAAAAGTCTACATGCAACCGGTCCATCAAATTAATGCGGACAACCACTATGTTGACCAATTAAAGTCATACATGGTTAAACAAGGTAAGTAGGAAGGGAGTACATATGACAAAACGCATTGCACTTATCTCAGATATCCATGGCAATCAAACAGCCTTAGAAGCTGTCGTGGCAGACATCAAACGCAGCAATGTTGATGAGTCATGGTTTTTAGGTGATTTACTTGGCCCAGGCCCGGCCACTGATGTGCTCTTTGATTTACTCAATGAGGTCCATACCACAATTTTTCTGAATGGTAATTGGGACACTGATTGCTTTTTACCAGTTTTAAATGCACCTGAAACGATTGATTTAACGACCCAAAAATGGGTATATCTTGGTCGCGTGGGGCAATATATAGCTGAACATCTCACCCCAGAACACTTAGCCATCATGCAACAGGCGCCAATCCATGCTGAAATAAAGCAAGGGCCCTTAACGTTAAGCTTGAACCATAACTTACCTGATCTTGCCCGTGGTCGTGACCTTGAAGTTGCAACTGATGCGAATGCTTTTACGCCACTATTTACGAGTGACGCAATTGATATCGCCATTTATGCGCACGTGCATCACCAGTTATTGCGTTACAGTACCGATGATCGCCTCATTATCAATCCTGGGGCAGTCGGGGAACCATACTTTACGCACCCAAGATTGAACGCTGACCGGCGGGCACAATATGCAATTTTAACGCTCGATGATCAGGGGATGCCTGAAATTGATTTTCGTAAGGTCGCTTATGATATTGCAACTGAATTAAAGCGGGCCCAAACGGCTAACTTACCATACTACGAACTCTATCAGGAACTCCTTGAGTCAGGAATTAGCCACACCAATGATAGTGACTATCTCAAACAGTTTGACCCAGATGGCCATTATGCGACTGAGTTGCAGTCTTTCCTGAACCAGCACCAAAATTAATAGGTTTGTGTTTCTAAGCAAAAAAATCAGCGGAAGCCACATTGGCTTGCGCTGATTTTGTTTAATTTATACGATTTAAAATCGTCGTCGGCTCAGTTCCGACAATCAAAGTATCGCAGATATCAAGGAAAAGGCCATGTTCAACGATGCCAGTATGTTGAATCAACTCATCACCAAGGGCTTTCAAGTCAGATACATCAGAGATATCAACATCAATAATGTAGTTCGCTGAGTCGGTGAGGAGATACTGACCATCGGCATTCACGCGGAAGTGCGGATCAAGGTGCAAATCGGTCAAATAATTAAAGACGTGATGGCTGCCAAAAGGCAAAACCTCAATCGGCAGCTTAAACTGGGTGCCCAAACGCGGACTTTGCTTAGATGGATCCACAATCCAGATATTCTTTTGCGAAGCTTTCGCCACGATTTTCTCGTAAAAGAGGGCAGCACCGCCACCTTTAATGCCATTTAATTGGGGGTCGACTTCATCAGCACCGTCCACGGTGATATCGATGCCATCAGTTTCATCCAAGGCAACGACATGTAACCCAAGTGCGCGTCCCAATTCATCAGACGCGATTGAAGTCGCGACACACGTGATATTCTGTAAGTCTTCTTGTTGCACACGTTCAGCTAATCCCTCGATAAAAAACTTCGCTGTGCTACCTGTTCCCAAGCCCACAACCATGTTATCCTGCACATAATCTACTGCAGCAAGCGCTGCCTGCTTTTTTCCAGCATTAACCATCATCATTTCCCTCTCAGTCATACTATGTGTAACGCTCTAATGCTATTATGCACGTTCAATCAATTTAAGTAAACCGTTTCAAAGAAAACGCTTACATGTGGTACAATAAATAATAAACATAAAAATAGAAATCAAAACGATCAGGAGAAACCCCATGTCAAAAATTATTACAGTTCTAGGTTCAACAAATATTGATAAAGTTGTCCAAGTGCCCCGTTTTGGAACTAGTGGCGAAACGATTCACACCAATCAACACCTAGTTGAAGCGATGGGTGGAAAAGGGCTGAACCAAGCCGTTTCTTCAGCACGTTCTGGTGCTAAGACCAACATGATTACCAAAGTAGGTCAGGCCTTTGATATTGAGAAGAACATGGCCGTGGACAATTTGAACACGGATGCCGTTATGCGTTCTGAAACTGAGGAAACTGGTCAAGCCTATATCACGGTCTCAAAAGAAACTGGGGATAACCTGATTTATATTTATGGTGGAGCAAATGACGATCTAACACCAGCTGATGTCCAAGCCCACGCACAAGAAATCATTGAATCAGACGTCATTATTTCACAACTTGAAACGCCAATCGAAACAGTGATTGAAGGCTTCAAAATTGCGCGCGAACATGGGGTTAAAACAATTTTGAATCCAGCGCCAATGCCTGAGGCAGGTGGCTTACCAGATGCTTTGCTCAAGCTAACGGACTTGATTGCACCAAACGAACATGAATCTTATCTTTTGACGAACGTGGAATTAACCGATGAAGAATCAATGTTGCGTAGTGCGGTTTACTATTTCAAGCGTGGGATTGATACAGTGATTATTACCCTTGGTGAACGTGGTTCATTCTACATGCGTGACAATGGGGAACAGGCGCTCATTCCAGCATTTAAGACCAACGCAGTTGATACGACCGCGGCCGGAGATACATTCATCGGTGCTTTAGCAACTCGTTTAAACCCAGCGTTCGATAACTTACCTGAAGCAATGCGTTATGCCGCTGCAGCTTCATCAGTTGCCGTTTCTCGTCCAGGGGCACAACCAAGCATCCCATCTGAAGACGAAGTCCTTGCTATCTTATCTGTCAGCGACCAATAAGGAGCGTATGCTAAAATGCGTAAGACAAATGTTTTAAATACTCATCTATCGAATGCCATTTCTCAAATTGGACATACCCAATGGCTTTCAATTGGCGATGCTGGATTGCCAATTCGAGATGATGGTCGCAAAATTGATTTGGCGGTTGTTCGAGGTTTACCAACGTTCATCGATGTCCTCGAAGCAACTCTTTCAGAAATGAACGTGCAAAAGGTTTATTTAGCTGAGGCCATCCAAACTGAAAATCCTGAGCAATTAAAAGCCATTGAAGCGCTTTTGGATGATAACGTGGAAATTGCCTGGATCAGCCATGATGAGCTAAAAGCAATGACACGGGATGAAAATAATATTGCCACCGTGCGAACGGGGGAAGTTACGCCATTTTCAAACATTGTGCTCGAATCCGATGTTGATTTTGTTGGTACAGCGCTTAAATAAAGAAAACGTACTAACCTCGCGGGTTAGTACGTTTTTCACATTAGACTAAAAAGATTAACAGCAAGGCGATAGCCGCAGGTACGCATTGCATTAAAAAGATTTTCTTTGTGGCTGTAAACCCGCCGTACAAGCCGACTCCTAGAACGAATAGCATTAATAGCGTCATAAAGCTATTTTGTGCGGCTTGCGAAACGGGTAGGATGAAGTTAGTGGCAAGGATCATCAAGCCAAATAGGCCATTGTAGATGCCTTGATTTCCCAAAGCTGTTTGAGCACTAGCTTGCGACACGAAATCAAGTGGCATATCAAAAGCCTTCGCCTGCGCTTCTACCTTACCAAACATTTCTAGCCCCATAATGAATAGGTGTAGGCAGCCAATCAACGTAGTTAAAATTAATAATAGCATTTGCATGTTCAATTCCTCTTTTCTAGAGTCTTATTGTAACAAACATCCGCTTCTTTGCGGTAGAAAGGATGATTCATGACACATATTATCGTACTTGGTGGGACTGGATTCGTTGGTACTGGTATCTTAAAACAGCTTTCAAAGAATCCCAATTATACCTTAACCAGTATTTCTAAAACTGGTGGTGATCCACAGAAACACTTAGCTGGTGTACATTATGAAGCTGCCAATTTAACGCAAAAAGGCACTTGGCAAGCTGAAATTGCTAAAGCCGATTGGGTAATTGATTGTGTTGGTATTCTTCGCCCAAGTCGAAAAAAGCATACTTCGTACGAGCAGAATAGCCTTTTACCGGCTTTACAGGCGATTGATGCCATTAAAGATAGTCAGACAGACTTTCTCTTTATTAATGCTAATACTGCGCCAATTCCTGAATATATGGCGTTTAAACATGCTGTTGCCGACTATGCGGATCAACAACTTGGTTCACGCGCATACAATGTGTATCCAGGTCTTGTCTATGGACCAGAACGTAAGAGTACGTATTGGTTGGGAAAAACATTGGCCTGGCTGATTCATTCTGCTCACTTGACGTTTTTAAAGGGCTATCGACCAATTACACAGCAAGCACTAGCGATTTCTGTTGAAAAAGTAGTCACGCACACACCAACGCCTTTAACACACCGTATCTAAACCTTATGCAACCAGCATTAGACCAGTGTTTAATGAACGTACAGAAGCAAACAAAAAGGAGTGGGTTAATGATTATTCTTTATTAACCTACTCCTTTTTATTTATGGATGGATACCCAGTTTAAGGCAATTAAATTACTTTACAAAAATAAACATTTATTTATATAGATTTGAGTTACTCAAGGGTTTAATTGTTTGCTGGTACTGTATAATCCGTTCTAGTACAATTAAGTGTTGATCGATATCACGTATTACTTTATAGCTCGACTGGTAATATGCTAGCTGATGGTAGTTTTACCACACATAACTTGATTCCATAACAAGCGATGTCCATATTAATATTATAGATAAACAGGCAACTACATTACTGATCCATAACTAATTACCATATTCTAGTTCATTGAAAGATGACCGTGACCAAGACGGTAGCAATTTTATTGCTAAAAAAGTTAACGTAACTAAATTCACTAATCAGTAACTCATTAGCATGGTGTGGACGATACCGCTGGTATCGATCATAATAAATGATATCGCTAAGAGTTTGTTCGAAAGCAATAGACTAATGACATCGTAGGGGGCGTTATTTATTAGATACCCAAAATTATAAACTATAAAGCATAGAGATGAGATWAGAAATGTTACAAGTAAGTAACRTAAAAAAACTCATTTCTATGCTTTTTCTTTTTTGAATTCATTTATATAAAATGTAATGAAACGATTCGCGCGAACGATTGTGCATATTTTATAGGGAAATATTCGTTTTGTTAATTTTTTACAAAAAGAAAAAGCCGGCTAATAAAAATTAGTCGACTTGCTCCTTGACATATAAATAAAACTTAACAAAGATCAATTCTTTGGATTTATTTATATGCGTATTAGAACTCACAATTTTTAATATAGCATATATAGGAATTAAAGTATATATTTTTCTTTGTTACGGGGTGTCGCGGACGAAAAAGAGAACTGTTTGACCCTGTTAGAAAAAAGCCGAAACCTAAATTGAAGAATTCAGGTAATTCCAGTCTGATCGAACGTAGTTCGGATTGGGATAGTCCATTGAGTGGAGTTTGGTAGACTGCTACCGCGTTTATTTTTATGTGAATAAGAAATAAATTTAACGCATATTGCGATGATGTATTTATACGGAGCAGGCGACTAATAATGAATTTAATAGAACTGATTATCATTTTTGATAATTGGTTTTTTCTTATGTATTGAGTAACTTTAAAAAAATGAATTGAGGAAAATAATATGTTAAAAATTACTGATTTACCGATTAATGTCGAAAAGACGTTTGGAAAGTTAAAGTATGGTGGTGAAAACCAAGGCTTTGTTAATTTACGTGCTGAAAATATTCCTGGAAATTATTTGATTAAGGTTAAGCCAGTTGATCCATTTATGAGTGATGATTTTAACTTTATGGATGATGTAAAGTTAATCAATCCTATGATTGTTGCTTCAGAGGTTGGTAATACTGGACGAAATAATTCCGGTGTTTTGCAAGCCAAGATTGTTCCTGTTGATTCAGATGAACAAACAATTTGGGCGAGTGAGCCTACTGGTGGTTCAGATATTGAAGTAACACTTGGTGGACGTGAATTTGAAATTCCAGTTAAGCATTATATTGGTTCAAAGTTACAGTTTGTAGGCGTTTCTATTGGATATTCTCAAGGTCGTTCAACTCAGCGACAAAATGCAATTCGTAATGGTGATTCTTTAGATGGGCTTGGTGAAGATGTTGTTAAGTTGTCGGTATTTGATGCTGAAAAGAAACAAAATCTTTCAATTGATCTACCATTATCAACATTAGGGGCTATTGAGAACGATTTCCAAATGGGGGAATCAATTAAGTTTATTAATTTGCGAATTCGATTCTTTATGCCTGAACAAGGTAACTATGCTCATGTTTTAACTGCTGATAATTTGATTAAGCAAGCTTCTAATTCAAATAGTGGAAAACCAAAGGAAGAAAAACCACAATCACAAGATGCAAATAAACAGAAGTAGTCTGGAGGTAATTAACCTTGTTTAAGCGTGGTTGGAGAATACATTATCGTTATAAAGATCTACCTAAAATAATTATTTTGAGCTTAGGGTTACCCATACTGGGTGTAACGCTAGTTGAGCTTTTCTTATTCGTTAAAAACTATGTTTTAATGGGTGAAGTTTCATTGAATTTGTCAATATTAATTACGCCAATTGTTTTGTACCTGTTGGTTGTGTTTATTTTAGTTGTTTCATATAGAAAAAATCGCTATCAATTAAGATTTTGGGGTAAAATCTATACCTTAAATTTAGTAGCTAAATTAATTGTTAATAAGCGTCTTTTTGAAGCTGAAACAATTTCTAAAAATGGAAAAAAAAAGACAAAAATTACCTATTATCCTCGTATTTTTGTAAAGTTTGTAGGAAGTGGGTTTAGAGTTTTCTTGCCACTAGATGGAAATAAGTTTCAAAAACAGTTTCAAGATGGTAGCTTTTCACATGAACTTGTTATGGCAACGCGTGCCACTGTCTCTGATGAAATTTCAGAAGATGGGTTTCTTGTTCATGAATTTTTGACTTTTCCAGAGAAATCACGAATTAGTATCGATGAAATGCGCGTTAGCCACGATAAGATTGAAATTATGAAGGGGTTGACTTGGAATTTTGCCAAAGTACCACATATGTTGGTAGCTGGTGATACTGGTTCAGGTAAGTCGTTTTTTTTATTTTCAATGATTTCTGGTATTTTGAAATCTGGTGCTAATTTAACGATTGCTGATCCCAAACGAACAGATTTAGCTAGTTTAGCGAGTACAAAAGCATTAAAAGGAAAAGTTGTGTACTCTGATGAGCGCATCATGAAAGCTTTTACAAAATTTTATAATGGTATGTATGAGCGGAGCGTTGAATATTCAGAATTATTGAAGAATTCTGATAGTATGGGTGATTATCGTGATTATGGATTGCGTCCTGAATTTTTCTTGTTCGATGAATATGGCGCATTTTTTAGTAAATTGGATTGGAAACAACAAGAAGAATTAAAACGTATGGCAACTGAGATAACAATGTTAGGTCGTCAATTAGGCTATTTTTTGATTATTGCTCTACAACGCCCTGATGCTGATACTATTGGTGCGGGTGCTCGTGATCAATTCCAATTTCGTGTCACGTTGGGTAAAATGAAATCAAATGGTTTAAGTTTAATTTTTCCCGATGACGACCCAAACGACTTCATCAATTTATCAAAAGATGTAAAAGGTTGGGGATATGCACAAATGTCGCCAGATAAAACACGTGCATTCTTTGCGCCACTAATTCCTAAAGAGTTTAAAGCTAAGCGCTATTTTGATGAATTAGGGAAAAAACTTGAGGTAACGGTAGATAGACAAGCACCTCACGGTGCAGATGAAGCTTAGTTGACCTTACCGTTCAAACAGTTAGGTGTAGGGAAAACTATTTTTAGAGCCTGTTTGCGAATGACATGATATGTGACCGATCGGGAACGGTGTGAGGGGGTGGCTCTGCCACCCCGAGCACTCATGGAATAGCTTACAGGCTTTTTAAATAGTTAACTGGAACCTGGCTGTTCTTGCGGTAGTGGACTTAGGTCAACTCGCTTAATCTGCCGAGGCCCCGTTTACCTAATAGGGGGCCTTAAAATGTAAGGAAAAAGGGCAGGCAACGTTATCACAGCGGTCCTGAAGCCCCTTTTATAAAGTGAGCACGAATTGTGTTTTGTGCTCACTTATTTTCGATTTAAAATTGAACAGATTCAGGGGGAATGCAATGCCAGTAATTAAAACATACAAATACTTTGGGATTGACCATTTATTTGTGAATGTGAAAAATGATGTGTTTGTTTTTACACTGCTTAACGAGGTTGGTTTAGAAGAAACTTTTTTCGCGAACCCATGGACGTTACCTAGTGACATTCCACAATTACTAGATGATATGCGAGTTGAATCAATTAGTTATGATGCTGCATCAATCTATCCAACTGTTAATTTTGAACAAATGAACCCGAAAGGGTTTGAAGAACAAGCTATCGTCATACAAGTATGGCACAGTTATCGTGAAAAATTACGCAGAAAGGCTGTAGTTGGTAGTTGTGTGATTACAGATGGTGTATTTGATGGTCACTAGTGAGCAATTAAAGAATTGTCGTTTAGCAAAAAAATGGTCAACCAGGCAGATGGCAGCTTATTTAATGGTTAGTCAATCGGCTTATCGTAATTATGAGAACAATAAACGTGAGATGCCTGAAGAGGTTCAAGATCGCGTGCAAAAAGCATTCATCAATTACAACGGGACGATGGCAATTGCGCTTGATTATCTACGAATTAGCTTTGAACATTTGTCAGCTCGTGATGTGGTTATGTTGGTCATGAAAATGAATATTGATGATTTTGCGGTTGGTGGCGGAAATTCGGGTATGTTGTATCGTGAGTCCTTGAATTATTCGGGATTTAATTTTATTCGTGTGTTCAGTCGAACTGAACCTGATGAAAAAGGGGCTTTGCTTCAAATTTCTGGTCATGGGTGTCGGTCTTTCGAATTCATTTTGGATCAGCAAGCTACAGATTGGAAAACGTTTTTGTATGATGCGGTCTACAAATACAATGGTGTTGTAACACGTATTGACTTGGCCATCAATGATTACTGTGGGTGGTTTGATATTGCGACTTTGATTGAAAAAGCGCAAAGCGGCGATGTTAAAACACGGTTTAGAACTCAACCTATTATTCATGGTAATCAATACTCGGGTTGGACTTTAGAGTTTGGTAAACGAGGGAATGTCTTTTTTCGTTTCTATGAAAAAGATAAAGAAATTGCCTCAAAACTTGGGACCTCAAATTATGATCTTGGGATCATTAACCGTTATGAATTACAAATTGCGGATACACGCAAAGCCACGCAATTAATTAATGATTGGCTTTTAAAAGATCAACTGGTTCCGATGGTGTATGGATATTTTAATCGATACATCACCTTTTATGACGCGTTACCTTTAGATGAAGAAGGTAATCCGATTAAGCTAGAGTTCAAAGACCGTGAGGTTTGGGAACCATGGCATTACTTTATTTTCAAGTCTAAAGTCGTCAAATTTGAGACGTTACCAGAAGAAATTAGTATTGACCGTTCTTTAGCTTGGATTAAACGTTCAGTTGCTCCAACACTTAAATTTATTAAGATGGTTCAAGGACTCGATATGCCTGATAGGTTTGGGAAAGATTTGGTTTCTGAGTATGTGGATGAAGCTGAGTTGTCTCCTAGACAGGAAAAGTATTATCAAGCCATTATTGACGAAATTGAAAGTCAAAATGCGATCGCGAGAACCTTTGAAGAAGCACATTAGGCCAGTTATCTATATCAAATAATGAGTATGGATTAAATCATTAATGTAGTTAAATTAAAATTGAGCAATCGGGTCTGAAAACATGCGGGTGGGGTTCAAAATTAATTTGCTACAACATTCCAAAATAAGAAAATGGAGAAATTTACCAATGGCTGATAATGCAAATACACAACGTGCGATTAAAGCACTTCAAGCTTCACAAGAACACGCCGAACAAATTACGGCAAGTATGAAAAATCTCGATAAAGACACGCTTTACGCGGGGGTCAATGAAGTCAAAGCCTTGATTGAAGAAGATCCTCAACTAGAAAAAGTCTTTGCGGACGATTTAAAGCGTCTGCGTAATAACCTACGTTTCATTTCTCAAGCATCTGGTATTGTTAAGAATGCACAAAATGTTTCTATCGCAACCGAAGGTACTGTTGCTAGTATCAAGCGTTTTGTTAAGTAGTTGACGTTTTGCGATTTACGTATAGAATAATAATTCTAAATGAAAAAGCCAACAGGTGCGAGCACGCTCATTGGCCGACATGTTTTTTGGAACGCTGGGTTTTAAACGTTAACTACTTATGGTTAGCGTTTTTTTGATTGACTTAGCAATTGCCGGGTTAACCCAAAACTGACCTAGCGCACTTAAAATCGCGCTAACCATGACTCCAAAGGCAATCATAAGTGCCGGTAGGAGTTCCATGCTTGGTTCCTTTCTGGAAGAAACACGCATAAGCACCACCTCCTTTTGTTTTTTGTTTGTAAATGTAAAGGGGTGTAACTACTATATGGTGCGTTCCTCCACACATGCTGTTAGGTATAGCTGATTTAAGAACAACCGTCATTTAGTCTGTTTGTTAATTGACCGTTATCTTGATTAGTGTATACTTTTTAATGAGGTTCGGTAACCTATTTCCTAATGTGGGGTGCTGAACCGTCTCCCAACTATGTCTGTACTTACATTCGATCCATAGTATGCCTACTACAAGATTCTAGTACAGACAAAGTATTTATATTGTTTTTTGCTCAGGCCCTTCGCTTTTATCATTAGTTCTCTCAATGATGATGGGCTTGAGTTTTTATATTCAATAACGCCACTCTTTACTTTTTAGTCGAGAGTGGCTTTTTTGTGCCCGAAAAATAAAATAAGGGCGGTGTTTTCAGAAAAATTTTGAAAGGAGAAAGCTAATCAAACGACTTCAATTTAAACGCAAGCCCAAAATTAAGAAGAAAAAGTTACCCCACCAAAGACATCAAGTTTCACAACGTTCGATGCGGTGGGTTTTGCTTATTTTAATTGGTGGGCTTGTGATAAGTGGACCCTTAGCTTTTATGAATGTTAAGTCTGTTTCATATCAAAATAAAGCAGTATGTCAACAGTTGAAAGGATTTGAAGAAAAACTAGATAAAGCCCAAACGGGCTCATTGGCTTACAATCCTGCACTAGGTGGGTATATACAGGCTTTTATTAAATCCTATCTGACACAATCCGGGAATAGTGAGGACTTTTCCAAGTGGCAAAACAGTTTGAAGGGGTATTTTGCTAATGATTTTGATGTTTCTAAATTATCAAATATGGATAATTGGAAGACGCAACAACTCATTTCAGCTGACGTGGTGGCACTTTATGTACAAGATGACACGAAGATTGCCCAGATTAAAGTGACCTATAAGGTAAAAACAAAAGAAACTGTTGAAAAGCCTAAGCATGATAAGAACGATAAAAAGAATCAAAAAAATCAGAAGGATCAAAAGAAACCAGAAAAACCGAAGGTTCATGAAACATGGGTTACGAAGACAGAATTTTACAATGTTCCGTATCAAGCTCAAGACAACAAATTTACAGTTGTGGCAATGCCTTTTGTTTCACCAGAACGAAGTAGCACAGGTCACATCTCTAAATCGTTGATTAGAAATGCTAAACAACAAACGAATATGGACAACTCACAAGTTGACTCCGTCATGAAGTTTACCACTAAGTTTCTAAATAAGTATGTCTCATCATCTGGCAAAGAGATGAGTTTCATCATGGCTGATCCAGTTGGACTAAATGGTGCTTATCGTGTTAAAAGCATTGAAGATACCCATGTATCTGGTTCTGTTTCTAAACCTAGAATTTCAGGCACAATCATGCTCGAACAGTTGAATACTGGTGTTGTTCATTCTGAACAATTTGATTTAGCACTTAAAAAGCAAGATAACACTTATTTTGTATCGAAGTTTAACCATTAAGAAAGGAGATTAAGCTTATGAGTTTTACTGGACTACAACAGTGGGTTGCTCAACAAGGTGGGGCCCTTTTGTTTATTGGTATTGTAATTTTAGTGGTTATGGCGTTTATCCGTCGTGACTTCAAGGAACTTGTAATGACAGCGCTATTTGGTGGGTTCGCCTGGTTGCTAATTGCACAAGGACCAATGGTGATGCGTGCGATTGGTAGTATTTTTCAAAAGATTTTTGGGTAGGTATTCATATGAATAATGATGCGTATAATTATCGCCCCTTGTTTCGGCATAGCTACACATTTCGCGGAACTGTTGCCAAAAAATATGGCGGTATCTCATATATGATTTCAGTAGAAACCTTTGCGGTCATTGCGATTTCATTAATTGTAGATCTCTTTTTTGTCTCATTCTTTATCGGCTTTAAGTCACCATATGCATTCGCAGCGGTTGTATTTCCCGTATACGGAATTTATAAAGTCTATGATCTCATTAAGCCCGACGGGTTGAAAGCACCACAATTTGTTTGGCAGTATCTTAAATATTTCGTGAAATTCTATTTACTTAATCAGACATTAAGTCATGACATACCCGTATATTACACAGAAAATGAGGTGAAGATACAATGAGTTTCAGTTCCAGCGATGCTTTTGTTTTGTTGAAGAATTATAAAAATCAGGTCAAACGTTTTACATTTCCTTTCGATGCCAACGCCATTAGTGATTGGACTGATGGGGAAGAATTCACTATTTTAGAACATGGATTCCCTTTTGGTATTTCTACGTTAACATTTGCAACAAGCGGCGTGATTAGTTACTTGAACGAATTTTTAGAGGCATTGCAGAGTAGTTCTTTAGGAAAATTAAGTGAGCATCAAATTGCACAATTTTTTAATGATGAAGTTGACGTTGACGAAATTACGATGGACGATTTGCAGGATATGTTTGTGACGACATCGAACAAGGGGGATATGGCTGTCGAGTTGGCCGATGTTTCGGGAGATATGGACACATTCGTTAATAATCTTCCCGGTGGTGTATCGGATTATATTGATTGGGATAAAGTGGGTCAGACGTTGATTGATAATAGTGACATTATTGATCTTGATGGTGCCTATATCGCATATTAAGCCATAATGCTTAGCCCAGTTGAAAGAAACAGTTTTCGTTGGGGGTCATGCTCCGGCTGGGCTTTTAATCTAAAAAGAAAAGAGGTAAACAATTGAAAACAGTCTTAAAAAGCCCGATTAAGTCGTTCAAAGACAACTTATTAGTGACGACAAGTGGTGATGTTTGGGGTTATTTTAAAATTAGAAGTCAAAGTATCGCCAATCATGATATTAAACAAAAAGATGAACGTAAAACTAAATTAGCGTTCATTTTTAAAGACCTGGCAAAATTTGGTGAATTTGAAATGACGCTCTTGCCCAAGGAACTTGATTTGGAGGAACGTTTTTTGGTGAGACTTCCTTATCAACGGATTTTGCAGAAGACGTGAAAGATGTTGCGACTTATTATGCCCAAAAACAAATTGATTTATTAAATAAGGAATTTGGAACAATTACTGAAAGTTACTATGTTATTGGGGTTAAACTAAAGTCATCTCATTATGATGGTACCATTCGGTCTTCAGTCACAAATATTATGAATGACTTTATTCAATCGATTGCTCCACAACTAGGTTATGACGTGGTTATTGAAGACACTTTCTTCAATAACTATCGTGATGTATCAGATGAAATTGAGAATAGTTTAGCCAGTGTCAGTGGCTCAGCCATGACTGAAGATGAACTTGCATATTATATTCGTTATAATTTCTTACGCGGTATCAAGCATTCTGTTATTGATGAAAGTACGGATCATTTTTTAGAGAATTTGTTGGATGGGTCATTAAATGCAAAACAGCGGGGTATGATTCATTTAAAAAATCAAAATGGCGACGGATACATTGCTTTATTGCCTATTTCAGAGACGCCAACAGATTTAACGAATAGTCATTTTTTTGAAATTGCCCAGAGTAAAAAATTCCCTGTCGAATTGCATATGAAGGTAATTGCCGAAAAGAAGACTGGTTTTGGTAAAAATTTAAAAAGTCGTTTGGGTGCTTTAGACAAAGAAATCGGTTCTGAAGATAAGGATGCTTATCAATCAGGACAGTACGATGATTCCGATAAGCGTAAAACCACACGTTATTTATTAAAGCAAGTGCGAAATGGTTTGGATAAAGACAATGAATATTTTAGATGGCTTGGTGTCTATGTTATTTATGCAGATGAAATGAAGGAATTGCGACGCCGTACTAAGTCACTTCAAGAGACGATGCGCCGCCGCAAGGTGGCCTTGAGTTCCGCAAGTGCCCAACAAATTGATTTATTCTATCGCTTATTACCAGGTTATTCGTTAGAAGGTGAACAGCGTTGGTTACAATATTCCAGTCAAGATGGGTTAGCGCAAAACTTATTCGGGATTTCGCATCAATTAGGAAATAATACCGGTTTTGTTATCGGTCGTGTCTCTAACACGACAAAAAGCCAATCAATTAAGAAGAGTGTCTACTCATCAAAAAATCTTATATTTTTTAACCCACTTGTGACAAATCAGGGTGTTATCGGTTCCGTCACTGACAGTCCGCACATTACGGTTACTGGCCAAACCGGTAAAGGTAAATCATTTTTAGTTAAATTAATTATGATGTATTTATCAATGATGGATGCGAAATTACTGTATGTTGATCCTAAACAAGAAATTAAACGTTGGTTCAATCGAGCGACAGATGACCCCGGATTTCGAAAGAAGTACCCGGAACTGATCAAGTTGATCAATCAATTTCATTTTACAACGCTTGACCAAGCAAACTCTGAAAATTGGGGTGCTTTAGATCCCATCGTGTTTCTAGCTGGTTTAAGTGATCGGACCGAATCGATGGAGCCTGATACTGATCCTGCTTACGACGTCGCGGTAGCCATGTTCCATCAAGTCTATGAAATTCGCGATCCTTTACAAAAAGCTGAGTTAGACCAAGCGATTAAAGACGTCATTAAACGCAAATGGAGTGGGGAGCGTGTCGGCATGTTGACCGTCTTAGATCAGATGGAAATCAACTCTGAGAAAGATGACTATATCGATTTAGCTCGGGCAATCCGAAAAACTGTAACGGGTGGTATTCTACGACTTAGTTTCTCAGATGGAACGAATGATTCGGTTAGTTTTGACACCCGCATTAATATTTTGGAAGTAGCAGGGCTTGATTTGCCAAATGAAAAACAGGACCCCTCAACCTATACGGCCATTCAAAGAACGTCCCTAGCAACTATGTTTGCACTGGGTAAATTCGCTGATAAATTTGGCCGTGAAAATCCAGATGAATATACTTTTGAAATCATTGATGAAGCTTGGATTTTTCAAACCTCATCAACTGGACGTGCTATTTTAAAGTCCATTAAACGTGTCGGCCGTTCATTCAATAATGCTTTAATTTATGCCACACAATCAATTAACGATATTAGTTCAGAAGATGATCATGGACAAGTTGGTGTTGTTTTTGCTTTTAATGAATCATCTGAAACAAACGACATTCTTGAATATGTTGGACTCGAGCCAAGTCCATCGAATGCTAAGTGGTTGGAAAGTTTTATTAAAGGTGAAGCGTTATTCCGTGATGTTTATGGTCGGGTTGGAAAAATAGTAGTCCATTCAATGTTTCCTGAATTTACACAACTATTTAAAACACTGGAACGTTCAGCGAGTGCTAAGGCCGAAGAAAAATGGAATTAACTGTCAATAAATTGGTAAGGAGGATCGTTTTTGCAATTATTTATCATGCTTGTTTTGATGGTTGTGATATATAACCATTCAAAAGTCTACGTTAACCAGCGTGAACAATAATTTCATTTAAAAGAGAAAAAATAATGTTCAAAAACAAAAAATTGAAAACAATTACATGACCTATGCATCTTGAATAGTTAATTTAGGTCTGAATGATTTTTTGAATCAAACTGATAAAAAGGAGTTTAGAATTAATATGTCAAAAAATATGAACTGGCTATTGAGCACTCTTACTGTGATTGTTGTGATTACACTGGGTGTGACCGGTTACAAAGCTTATCAACAAAAACAATTAAAAGAAAACGCTGAAAAAGCACTACAGATGTCACTGGATTCCACAAATAATGATTTTCTAGATGATGATGTTTTACCACATAGACAAAAGTTTACGAAACAAAATGTAGATGCAAAGGTCTACTTGAACTTAAATGATCCTGACAAGAAAACTTTTTTTGTTGAAATAACATATCCCATTGTTGATAGAGTTAAAACTCCCTTCAATGACGATACTGAAAAAATTAAAAAGGGCGCTAAAATTGTATTTAAAAAACAAACCACGGTTGATAATGTGGCATTAGATTCTAAAGCTGTTTCTCCGGCAAATGATGCTCCAATTCAAGGTAAAGTTATTTATCAAGTTAATAACTTATAAAGTAGAGCAAAAAGACAACTAGATTATGGTTGTCTTTTTTATTTTAAGAA
>NZ_RHGY01000011.1 GCF_003862435.1 Weissella viridescens
TGTAGATGACAAGGTAGATAGGCTAGAAGTGGAAGTGCGGCGACGCATGGAGCGGACTAGTACTAATGGTTCGAGGACTTAACCAAGTTGAACAAAACGTTGGTGTACGGTTCAATTAATGAAATGAAAATAAGATACATAATATGATTCAGTTTTGAGAGACGTAAGTCTCATCAACACCGTGTTGTGATGATGGCATTGAGGTCACACCTGTTCCCATACCGAACACAGAAGTTAAGCTCAATAGCGCCGAAAGTAGTTGGAGGATCTCTTCCTGCGAGGATAGGACGTCGCAATGCATATGGACGATTAGCTCAGCTGGGAGAGCACCTGCCTTACAAGCAGGGGGTCACAGGTTCGATCCCTGTATCGTCCACTCGAATAAGGTTACTTTACTGATTTTATTAGTGGAGTAGCCTTTTTATTTTATAGTACGTCAATCAAAGCAGATATTTTCCCTGAAATTTGGTATACTATAAAATAAGTGATTAATCAAAGGAATATAGAAAGGAGTAAAAGATGACAGAAGATTATGCAGTTAAATACGAATTGCTACACGTTGAAAAGCATACTGGTGCGCGACTTGGAAAAATCACAACGCCGCATGGTGAAGTGATGACGCCAATGTTTATGCCAGTTGGAACGCAAGCAACAGTAAAAAATGTTTCAACACGTGAACTACGTGAAATTCACTCACAATTTATTTTAGCAAATACATATCATTTGTGGTTGAGACCTGGTGATGAATTAATTGCCCAGGCGGGTGGTTTGCACAAATTCATGGACTGGGATGGCCCAATCTTAACAGATTCAGGTGGTTTCCAAGTCTGGTCGCTTTCACAACATAATAAAATTAGCGAAGAGGGGGTAACATTTAGAAACCATTTGAATGGCGAAAAAATGTTCCTATCACCCGAAGTCGCCATGCGAATCCAAAATAATCTAGGGTCTGACGTAATGATGCAACTTGATGAAGCGATTCCTTATTTTGAGACATATGATTATGTGAAAAATTCCGTTGAACGTACCTCACGTTGGGCTGAACGAGCTATGGCAGCGCATAAACGCCCGGAAGATCAAGCCTTATTTGGAATTGTTCAAGGAGCTGGATTCAAGCAATTACGAAAGCAATCAGCTGATGATTTAGTCTCTTTGGATTTGCCAGGATATGCCGTTGGTGGTCTATCAGTTGGTGAATCTAAAGAAGAAATGAATCGTGTGCTTGATTTCACGGTACCCTGGTTACCAGAAAACAAGCCCCGTTACTTGATGGGGGTTGCAGCGCCTGATTCACTTGTTGATGGCGTTATCCGCGGAATTGATATGTTCGATTGTGTTCTACCAACGCGAATTGGTCGAAATGGAACATTGATGACGAAACACGGACGTGTTGTGATTACAAATGCTAAGTATAAGAATGACTTTTCACCTATTGACTTAGATTTGGATGATTATGGTTCTACGCACTATACTAAGGCGTATCTACACCACTTGTTTAACGCAAATGAACTGCTTGGACAAAATATTGCCAGTGTTCATAATCTTCGTTACTTATTAAAGTTAATGGAAGATATGCGTCAAGCAATCGCTGAAGATCGTTTATTGGACTTTAGAGCAGAACTAATGGAAAACTACGGCTATAATAAAAAGAATGCACGTTTATTCTAACAAAAGAAAGAGGTATTACTATGAACAGTTCCCTAATTATGATTTTATTGCTGATTGTTTTGATGTACTTCATGATGGTTCGCCCACAAAAGAAGCGTCAAGAAAAGCAAAAGGACCTTTTAGCATCAATTAAGCCAGGTGACGAAGTTGTTACTATTGGTGGGTTACATGCGACAGTCGTTTCAGTTAGTGAAGACCATAAGACTGTATCACTTGATGCAGATGGTTCATTCTTGACATACGAGATGAGTGCTGTTCGTACTGTAGAACCAGCCAAGACTGATGAAGAATTAGTTGAAAACCACGTCGAAGAAGATGCGCCTGAAGAAGTGGACGTTGTTTCAGAGACTGAACAATTGATTGATTCAGCAGATGAAAACGGTGCGAAGGCTGCCGAAAAGCAAGAAGAAGATAAGTAATCTAAAGAGATTCAAAGATTATTCTTTGAGTCTCTTTTCATTTATATAGTGGGGCGATGACATGTGTGCTTGGCTACAATTTCCTTTAAAAATCGATACGAGTCGTAAAATCTTACATATTGATATGGACGCATTCTATGCACAAATTGAAATTAGGGACAATCCTGCTTTACAGGATGAACAGGTTATCTTAGCCAGAGATCCGCGAAAGACTGGTGGCACGGGAGTAGTGGCCACTGCAAATTATCATGCACGGAAACTAGGGGTCCACTCAGCGATGAGCGCCGCCGAAGCACTTGAAAAAGCACCTGATGCAGTGTTCGTAACACCGAATTTTGAGAAATATAAACAAGTATCAGAACAGGTTCATGAAATTTTTCACCAATATACTGATAAAATAGAACCCGTTGCCTTTGATGAGGCTTATCTGGATTTATCAGATCATACAGAACCACTTATTACCATCGCCCATCAATTACAACAGAAAATTTTTGATAAGTTGTCTTTAACGTCTTCTGTGGGAATCTCTTTTAATAAATTCTTGGCTAAGTTGGCTTCAGAACATAATAAACCAGCTGGGTTAACCGTCATCAGATCAGCAGATATTCGGCCGTTTTTAGATAGTCAACCAATTGAAGCAATTCGCGGTGTTGGTTCAAAAACGGTTGAGCGCATGCATGAATTAGAAATTGAAAATGGACGAGATTTGTATGAGCTTAGTCAAGATAAATTAATCGATGAATTTGGTAAACAAGGCTTTGAATTATATCAGCGTATCCGCGGTATTGATGATCGACCAGTTCAATATGAGCGACAAAGGAAATCGATTGGAAAAGAACATACATTCAATCCACCAATTCGTTCTGAGCAAGAAACTTTAGATGAACTCAGAAGTCTTGCGAAAGAAGTTGTGCAGTCTTTGAAGAATAAAAAAATGCACGGTAAAACCTTAGTTTTAAAACTGAGAGATGAAGAATTTAATACAACAACACATCGTGCCACGTTTAATGATTTTATTGAAAATGATCCGAATATTATTTATAACTTGGGGTTAGATATCCTAGAGGAAATTGGCGGTTATACAACGCCGCTAAGGCTTGTTGGATTAACAATTACTGGATTGACACCAATCTCTTTTGAAAATATTACATTGAGTTTATACGAGAGCTAAGAGAGCCCTGTGTTATACTAAAAGGAACAGAGAGTTAAAGGATATATTATGACAGCACAAACACAAATTTTGGCTCAAATTAAAGCCGCAAATACAATTATTATTCATCGCCACCAACGCCCAGATCCTGATGCAGTTGGATCGCAAATGGGGCTAGCAGAAATCATTCGAACAACTTATCCTGAAAAGCATGTCTACGTGGTTGGAAAACAAGTGACTAGTTTGCAATGGATGGGTGATATGGATACCATCGATGATGCAACTTACGAGGATGCACTTGTTATCGTGACTGATACAGCAAATGAACCTCGTGTTGATGATCAACGTTATGAAGAAGGAAAGGCGCTTATCAAGGTTGATCATCATCCAAATGATGAGCCATACGGTGATTATTCTTGGGTTGATACATCGGTTTCATCATCCTCAGAACTCGTCTTTTCATTCTATAAAGAATTTGAGAATGAATTAAAATTATCAGACCATGGGGCAGCGTGCCTTTATTCTGGAATTGTTGGTGATACAGGGCGCTTTTTGTATGCAACTGACTCACGCACAATGGCGACAGCAGCTGAATTAATGAAGTTTAATTTTGATTGGGCGAAATTGAATCAAATGATGGATACCATTTCACCAGAAGCAGCCAAGGTCTCAGGATATGTTTATGAACATATGACGTTAACTGATGAGGGTTTCAATTATATTGTTTTAACAAATGAAATTTTAGCGTCATTTGACTTAGGTGATTTTGGTACTGCTTTCATTGTGCCACTAATGGGAAAGGTTAACGTTGCCAAGGCCTGGGCAGTATTTGAACAACAAGATGAAGGTTTCTATCGTGCCCGCTTGCGTTCACGAGAAATTCCAATCAATGGCATTGCTAAACGCCATGGTGGTGGCGGACACCCCTTGGCTTCGGGTGCAATTGCGCAAAACGATGCCGAATTAGAAGATATTATTTATGAAATGAATCAATTACTAAAGGAGCACAACAATGGCTAATTTTAATGACTACCATTTGCGCGATGAAATTTATCGTGCACTTGATGCCATCCACTTCAATGATCCAACGCCAGTTCAAGCCCGGTTAATTCCAGTTATCTTACAGGGACGCTCAGTGGTTGGACAATCACAAACCGGATCAGGAAAGACACATGCTTTTTTGATTCCAATTTTCCAAAAGCTTGATGTGAAAAAGCAACAAGTTCAAGCGGTAATTACGACGCCATCACGTGAATTGGCACAACAAATTTATCAAGCATCAAAACAAATTGCTGACCAATTCCCAGAAGATGAGCAACCACGTATTGGGTTGTTTGTTGGTGGAACTGATAAGAATCGTCAAATTCAACAATTAAAGTCTAACCAACCACAAATTGTGATTGGAACTCCAGGACGAATTAAGGATTTGTACCAAAGTGGTGCGTTGAATGTTCACACAGCCCACACCTTAGTTGTGGACGAAGCTGATATGACTTTGGACATGGGATTCTTAAATGAAGTCGATGCAATTGCGGGAGCCATGCCTGAAGACTTGCAAATGCTTGTCTTCTCAGCAACCATTCCACAAAAGTTGCAACCATTCTTGAAGAAGTATTTGAACAATCCTGTTGTTGAAGAGATTCCAGCTGAAACTGTTATCTCACCAACCATTCAAAATGTGTTGATGGATACGAAGGGTAAAGCCAAGGACGAATTAATCTTTAATTTGTTAACGATGGGAAATCCTTATATGGCATTGGTTTTCGCCAATACAAAGGAACGCGCACATGAATTAGCACGCCAATTGAAAGAACGTGGCCTCAAGGTTGCTGAAATTCATGGTGGTATTCAACCGCGTGAGCGTCGTCGCACGATGCAACAAATTCAGCACCTTGATTACCAATATGTTGTGGCAACTGACCTAGCTGCTCGTGGAATTGATATTCCTGGTGTTTCCTTGGTTATTAACGATGGGATCCCAAATGATCTTGAATTCTTCGTACATCGTGTAGGTCGTACCGGACGTAACGGCGCTGAAGGGACTGCAATCACTTTGTATTCACCTGATGAAGATGCCAAGGTTTCTGAAGTTGAAAACATGGGTGTTAAGTTTGAACCAATGGTTTTGTCAAAGGGCGAACTAAAGGCTGTGGCAGACCGTCGTCGTCGAACACAACGTACTAAGTCAACCAAGAAACTTGATCCAACCATGATTGGTATGGTGAAGAAGAAGAAGAAGAACGTGAAACCGGGTTATAAACACCGTATTAAGAGTGAGATTGCGCGTGATGCAGCCTATAAGAAGCGTGTTTCAGATCGACAAGAACAACGTGCAACGCGTAAATCACGTAAGTCAAAGTAAGTTTAAATAGCATAAAATTGATGATGTGGTTTCACATGAAATTTGGTACCACTCATTCGACCAATATGCTATAATGTTTCAAGAGGATGAGAACTTTCTAATTCGATGGACAGAGACATTACGGTTGGTGAAAGTAATGCGAAATTAAGTTCTTGCTCCCTCAGTAAAATTGTTTGTGAAAGCAAACCGTTAATCGGCGTTAACGATTCTAAAGAGGTAATGATACAAGATAGTCATTGCAAACGGAGTGGTACCGCGTTCTAGCGTCTCTGTATTGCAATAGACTGTCTTTTTTTAATACAAAAGAAAGAGGCTCATATCCATGAAAGAATTATCATCAGCTCAAACGCGTGAGATGTTCCTTCGCTTTTTTGAAAGTAAGGGGCATGCAATTGAACCATCTCAATCTTTAATTCCTAAAGACGATCCTAGCTTGCTTTGGATTAATTCAGGAGTTGCAACTTTAAAGAAGTATTTTGATGGCAGTGTTATCCCTGAAAATCGTCGTATTACAAATGCACAAAAGGCAATTCGTACAAACGATATTGAGAATGTTGGACATACTGCCCGACACCATACGCTTTTTGAAATGATGGGGAATTTCTCAATTGGCGATTATTTCAAGTCAGATGCGATTCCTTGGGCTTGGGAATTACTTACTAGTCCAGAATGGTATGATATTGATCCAGAAAAACTATATGTAACTGTGTACCCAGATGATAATGAATCTAAGCAAATTTGGTTAGATGTTGTCGGTCTACCTGAAAATCATCTTTATGATGAACCAGATAACTTCTGGGATATTGGTGAAGGTCCATCAGGTCCGGATACAGAAATTTTCTATGATCGTGGTGCAAAGTACGATCCTGAAGATGCTGATGAAAACTATCCAGGTGGGGAGAACGAACGTTACCTAGAAATTTGGAATATCGTGTTCTCACAATACAATCACTTGCCAGGTTTGACGGACAATAAAGATTATCCTGAATTGCCACATAAAAATATTGATACGGGGATGGGGCTAGAACGTCTTGTATCAGTCTTCCAACATGCAGATACTAATTTTGAAACTGATTTATTCTTACCTATCATCCATGCTATTGAGGGGATGAGTGATGGTAAAAAGTATGGCGAAGACCCTGAATTAGATGTTTCATTTAAAGTTATTGCCGATCACGCCCGTGCTGTGACTTTTGCCATCGGGGATGGTGCTCTGCCTTCAAATGAAGGTCGTGGATATATTATTCGTCGTCTTCTCCGTCGTGCAGTTGTTCATGGACGTCGTCTAGGCATCAATCAAGTATTCTTGAAGAACTTGGTACCTGTTGTCGGTGAGATTATGCAATCATATTATCCAGAAGTCATGGAAAATGCAGACTATATTGCATCAATCGTTGAAAAGGAAGAAAATCGTTTCAACAAGACATTGTCGGCTGGATTACAATTGCTACAAAGTGTAATGGATGAAGCAAAGCAAAATGGTGGTGTCATTGATGGTGACGTTGCCTTTAAGTTGTATGATACTTATGGATTCCCATTAGAAATCACAATTGAAGAAGCACAAGATAATGGATTGACTGTTGATGAAGCTGGCTTTGAAGCGGCCATGAAGGAGCAACAAGAACGTGCTCGAGCTGCTCGAGGTAAGCAAGCATCAATGGGAATTCAAGATGGACTTTTGACAGATTTGCACACAGAATCAGAATATGTCGGATGGTCAGATCTTGAAGTAGAGGATGCAACACTGGTCAACATTATCTTTGATGACATGTTGGCAGAGGCAGCAGATTCAGGCCAAGTTGTTGCCATCTTTGATAAGACGCCATTCTATGCTGAAATGGGTGGACAAGTTGCGGACCGTGGTGTCGTTTTGAATGGTGACGATGAAGTTGTTGCTGAAGTAATTGACGTCCAAAAGGCGCCAAATGGGCAACATCTACACACATTAGAGGTTAAGGCTCCGATGGCAGTAAATGAACATTATCACTTGGCGGTTGATGTTCCTTACCATACTGCTGTTTCAAAGAACCACACTGCAACGCACATGCTTGACCAAGCCATCCGTAATATTCTTGGTAATCGTTCAACTCAAGCTGGATCATTGGTCACTGCCGATAATTTGCGTTATGACTTCAGCTACAATGAAGCTGTTCCGGCTGAAAAATTGCAAGAAATTGAAGATTTGATTAATGCAAAGATTATTGAAAACCTACCAGTTTCATGGATTGAAACGGATAAAGAGACCGCTGAAAAAATGGGTGCTGTTGCAGAATTCTCTGAGAAATATGGTGATACAGTTCGTGTTGTTTCAATTGGTGATTTCAATGCTGAATTTGATGGTGGGACACACGTAAATTCAACTGCTGAATTGGGAATCTTTAAGATTGTCAGTGAGCAAGGAGTTGGAGCGGGTGTTCGCCGGATTGAAGCCGTTACTGGTGAAGGTGCAATGAAGTTGTTCAAGCAACATGATGCTTGGTTGAATAAGGCAGCTGAACAAGTAAAGGCACCACAACTTAGCCAAATTAATGATAAGATTGCAACGCTCCAAGCTAGTCTCAAGGACGCTGAGCGTCAAGCAACAGCCTTAGAACAAAAGTTGGCTACACAAAGTGCAGCTTCTGCCTTTGATGATGTACAAACGATTGGGTCACATACTTTGATTACAGCTGAGCTTTCAGTTGAATCAATGGATGGTCTACGAAGTGCAGCTGATTCATGGAAGCAAGCACAACCATCTGAAGTACTTGTTTTGGCCGCAAATTTGGGTGACAAGGTTAACTTACTTGTTGCCGTCAGTCCAGAAGGTGTCAAGAATGGGATTAAAGCCGGTGATTTGATTAAGCAAATTGCGCCTGCCATCGGTGGTGGCGGTGGTGGACGTCCAGATATGGCCCAAGCTGGTGGTAAGAATCCTGAAGGGATTCAAAAAGCATTTGCAGATGCAAGCGCTTGGTTGGCTGAAAAGTAATCAACGCAACTTAATGCAACAAACGAAGGGAGTTTGTGATGAGTTCAGATCATACAGAATTATTTAATTTAAACTTTAATGAAGATCATGACGTCCGTAAAATGCTCGAAACTGTCTACGCAGCGCTTGAGGAAAAAGGATACAATCCAATTAACCAAATCGTTGGGTATTTGATTTCAAATGATCCAGCCTATATTCCACGTGTTAACGATGCTCGTAATTTAATCCGGAAATTTGAACGTGATGAAATTATTGAAGCATTAGTCAAGTATTATTTGGGTAAGTAATGGGTAGATTATTAGGATTAGATGTCGGTTCAAAAACGGTCGGTGTAGCAGTTTCTGACGTATTGGGGTGGACAGCACAAGGTGTTGAAATTATTCCAATCGATGAAGACAATGATGAGTTTGGTATGGAACGCATGGCAGAATTGGTAAAAGAATACCAGCCATCCGGCTTTGTACTGGGCTTGCCTAAAAATATGAATAATACTTCTGGGCCACGTGTTGAAGCTGCACAAGCCTATGGAGAGTTACTTAAAGAAAAATTTGGGTTACCAATTGATTTTCAAGATGAACGATTGACAACCGTAGAAGCAGAACGTATGTTAATTGAAGAGGCGGACACGTCTCGAAAAAAGCGCAAAAAGGTCATTGATAAATTGGCGGCTGCGTTGATTTTACAAAACTATTTAGATCGCAAAGGGTCATTAGTTAATTAAAGGAGGTTACGATTATGGAAGACGAACAAAATGTAATTGCATTAACAAATGAGCAAGGGGATGAAGAGCTGTTTGAGGTTCTATTTACATTCCACAGTGATGAATTTAACAAAGATTACATCATTGTTTATCCTGCTGGGGCTGATTTTGAAGAACCAGTTGATATGTATCCATTTATTTTCCATCCAGAACAAACTGAACAAAGCACTGAAGGTGTCGTTGATCAGATTGAAGATGATGCTGAATTAGCAATGGTTGAAGAAAAGTTGAATCAATTCATTGATGATTTAGAAGAAGAAGAATAATCTAAGGGTAGTTGTCATTTGACAACTACTTTTTTAGTCAAGGAGGCATAAATGGACAATCCTGAAACATTTACACTTTTCGATGAAGATGGCAATGAAGCACAATTCGTTGAATTATTTAATTTTGATTTAGATGATGGCAGTCAATCATATATTGTATTGCACGCAGCAGATCAAACTGATGGCAGTGATATTGAGCTATTACCATTCAGATATGATAAGGATGCAGATGTGGCCGATGCACTATCTGAAATTGAAACAGACGCTGAGTTTGAAATGGTTGAAGAAGTCATGAATACGATTTTGGATGCTGGTCAACTTTAGTCAAAAAACACACCCCATGGGGTGTTTTTTTTTTTTGTAAATTTTTTGCTTTAGTACGTCCCTATTAGTGAAAAGATCGTGAGGAGGCTAAAGCTGATGGAGTCATTTATGCAAAAAATTCAATATTATAATAAAAAGTATAGCTCGTTAAAGTACATTTTAATTGTGGCATTAGGAATCGGGGTTTTAGTACAACAGTATGTGGGGCAGAATGTCGCAAAAACGCAGAGGGTTGTCCCGGAAGTACGGATGGTCAGTCATCCCGATCGAGCAGTAAAAAAGGATCAAGTTGCTTCGAGTGTTATCCATGTTGACGTTAAAGGGGCGGTGAAATCCCCGAATGTCTATCTTTTTAACCAAAATGAACGCATTCAAGATGCGATAAGGCGTGCAGGTGGCATCATACCACAAGCTGAAACAAAGGACGTTAATCTAGCACAAAAATTAACAGATGGTCTGATGCTTTACATCCCACGCAAAGGTGAACAGAGTTCGAAGACACCATCAGGACAAAATAATGCAGTTGATCAAACCAAAGGCAAATTAGATATAAACCAAGTAACGGTAACTGAATTACAACAAATTCCGGGAATTGGACCCAAACGGGCAGCTGATATTATTAGTTTTCGAGAAACCAGTGGCCCATTTAAAAGTATTGATGACCTGAGCCAAGTTTCGGGATTTGGACCCAAAACAGTCCAGAAAATCCGTGATTATTTCCAATCATGACATATATCTGGTTTTTATTGGGACTTGCTGGCATTGCGCTAAATCTAATTTGTTTAACCGGACAATATTGGGGTGTCATCCCACTGGTATATGTATGTTTAGTGCTGTGTTTTTATCATGTATCAACATGGAAACGATTAATCACTGTATTGTTAATTTGTTGTGGGTATTGGTTGCTTTATCGTCATAGTGTTGAAGCACCGTTAAAGTATGTTACCGGGTCAGCCCAGATAAAAACCGTATTGACACACATGGATCATTGCCAATTGAGTGAACAAAGCCTTTCGGGTACTGGCAAAATAGCTATATCTGGTGAATCAGTTAAATTTCGGGTTCGACATTTAACTGAATCTGATATAAACCAAATAAAGAAATATGATGGTTCACTTGAAATTAAAGCTGCCTATACGTATCAACGGATTACAGGTCCACGCAATCGATTTGAATTCGATATGCAGCACTACTGGTTTTCCCGGGGAATCGTTTGTCAATTAATGACAAATACACCAATCATGATACATCGTGTCCAGCCGAGTATTTGGACCATCGATGGGATTGTTAGTCTAGTTAGGTCAAATCATGTCCGTCTTGTTGCGTGGTTTGAAAAGCTACCACATGGTTTACGTGACTATGCGGAAACGTTACTGTTAGGTTATGTACGTCCAGATTTCTATTTGGATAACCAGGGGTTAAGCCAGTTAGGTTTGATTCATCTGTTCAGTATATCGGGTTTTCAAGTCCATTTAGTTTGTCAATCATGGTATTTTCTTTGTCGACGCTTAAACTTTTTAAAAGAGTTTCGGCTTTGGTCAAGTCAACTAGTTTTAGGCTTTTTTTGGATTTTTGCCGGTGACAATCGTAGCTTAATTCGTTCAGTTGTCGCGATGGGCACTGACCATTTTGTTCAATTGAAAAACTATCGTTGGACACGTTTTGATATATGGGGCATGACGATTTTACTAAGTTTATTACTTGAACCAGGTTTATTGTGTCACTTGGGTGGTCAACTTTCGTGTTTACTCAGCTTCGGCTTACTTTGGGTGCGTCAATTAAAATGGTGGCAAGTGAGTATGATGCTAAACGTCTTAATACTGCCACTGTTAATCTGGAACACCTTTACATGGCATCCAATTAGTGTTCTTTGTAATTTAGTGGTGATTCCCTGTTTTACCTACTTGATTTGCCCACTAGTCATTGTGGGTGTTTTAGCCCAAATATTACATCTATCTCCAATGGTTGCATTAATAGATGGGATAATGACATTATTACAAAACGGCTTTGCAATGGTGGCAAAATGCCCAGGTGAAATCTGCTTGGGCCAACCAAATCCAATTTGTTTTGGCCTTCTGGCTATCGTAACTTTGATTTGCATTATCTACCGAGATTGTCGCTGGTGGCGCGCACTGGCAGTGGGATATGTCCTCATTCTATTTTTGGGAGGCATGCGAACGACAGACCACATTGTGTTTTTTGATGTGGGGCAAGGAGATGCGACGTTCTTTAAATTAGATACGAATGAAACGATCTTGGTCGATGTTGGTGGTAAGGTGTCCTTTAACCAAAATCAACGCCAACGAACTCGCCAAGCAATTTACGGTGCGTGGCCAATTCTAAACTATTTAAAGGCACAGGGAATACAGACAATTGATTTACTTGTGCTCACGCATAAGGATATGGATCATATTGGAAATCTGGAGGGCATTCTCCGGAGTCTTAAGGTTCACAAGATTGTGGTACCGGTAGGGATGCAACTCTCACAGCGATTACTACGTATGAGTCCGCATACTCAGGTTAGCTCTGTTAAAGCAGGGGATGCACTATTACCAGGGTTGCAGATTTTAGCGCCTGATCATGTTGGTAGAGGTGAAAATGCTGATTCAATTGCCCTAAATGTCAAAAGCCATGGATTAAGTATGGTTTTAACGGGCGATCTAGACCAGGCTGGTGAGGAACGAATTGTGAAACAATTTGAAATGATGCCAGTTGATATTTTAAAGTTAGGGCATCATGGGTCTAAGACGAGTACTGGTCGCCCCTTTTTAAAAACACTTAAGCCCCAAATTGGGATTGTGTCAGCTGGGGTTGATAATCGATTTGGACATCCACATGCCGAAGTCGTGGAACGCCTAAAGCAACATAATGTTCAGATGTACCAAACCCAAGAATGTGGAATGATTCGTGTTCGTAAACCACAAGGAAATTTGCAAATCGATTTCACGCTAAATCCGGTTCGATGACTTGTTTTTTTTGATAGCCCATGTGATTATGGATAAAGAAATGTAAACAGGGTGGGGAGAAAAATGGCGATTAATTTAACGCAGTTAGAACAAAATATAGGCGCTGGTCAAATTGACCCAATTTATCTCATTCAGGGGAGTGATCAGTATCTATTAGATTTAGTGCGACAATTATTCATTAATTTAATTCCTACTGAGGACCGTATGTTGAATTTGGCACAATTTGATATGCGTGAAACACCACTGAGTGTGGCAATTGATGATGCCAAATCTGTACCATTTTTTGGTGATCGACGCGTTGTAATCATTGATCAAGCTAGCTTTCTAACTGGTGAATCAACGCGCGGTAAAATAGAACATAATGTAGATGATCTGATTGAGTATGTTAACCATCCTGAGCCACAGACCGTTTTGGTGATTATTGCCCCCTATGAGAAATTAGACGGCCGAAAAAAGGTGACGAAGTTGCTCAAAGAACGTGCAACCTATCTTTCATTTGTTGATTTTGGCGAACGAGATTTACAAAACATGGTTGAACAAAATCTACATGAAGATGGGTATGTCATTGATGGGGATGCATTACAGTTACTTTTCCGACTGACAGATATGTCCGTAACAGCTGTTACGAATGAATTGAAAAAATTAAAGTTATACGCTTTAGACACAAAACACATTGATGCAGCTAGTGTTAATGCGCTGGTAACGCGGACACTTAGCCAGAACGTGTTTGACTTGATTGATAATTTGTTGAATCAAAATTTGCGTCAAGCCGTAGAGTTATATCATGAGCTTCTTTTTTCTGGGGAAGAACCATTACGTCTATTAGGGGCGATGATTAGTCAATTCAGGCTACTCATTCAGGTTAAAACCAGTAAGCAAAGTGAACAAGGTTTAGCAACAACCTTGAAAGTGCATCCTTACCGGATAAAGCTAGCTAAAAAAACGGTACGCCGTTTTTCATATAAAGCGCTCGCTGGTGCATTTTTAGGTCTCGCTGAAATGGAAAAAGAATTAAAGTCAACGCAAAAAGATCCCGAAATGCTCTTTGAATTATTTGTTTTACGCTACCAAAATGATTTAAAAGCATAATCAAGCCTTGCATTTTAAATCATTGTCAGGTATTATAGTCAAGTGCATTAAGCACACGACCCCATACTATGTTTGACGGTTCACCGTCGTTTTACGTTGTATGGTGGCGACTATAAAATATGAAAGGTGGATATCCAACATGGCTATTTCTGCAGAACGCAAGAATGAAATCATTAAGGAATTCGCACGTCACGAAGGTGATACTGGTTCAGTTGAGGTTCAAGTTGCAGTTTTGACTGCTGACATTAACGAATTAAACGAACACATGTCAGAACACAAGCACGATTACCACTCACAACGTGGTTTGATGAAGAAGATCGGTCACCGTCGTAACTTGTTGCGTTACCTACGTAATAACGACGTTCAACGTTATCGTGAATTGATCCAAAAGCTTGGATTGCGTCGTTAATTTTAATACATTTAACAGCGTACATTTTGACATATATCATCGGAGGAAAAAGCGATGCCAATTATTGAGTCATCAATCCAACGTGCCCGCTTAAACAAAGTACAACGCGAGCGTAACGTTCAACAACTTAGTGCATACCGTACTGAAGTTAAGAAGTTCCGTAAGGCTGTAGAAGCTGGTTCAGACAATGCTAACGAATTGTTTGTTAACGCTTCATCAGCTATTGATCGCGCTGCATCAAAGGGCTTGATTTCTAAGAACAAGGCTTCACGTGACAAGTCACGTCTTTCAGCTTTGTTGAACAAGTAATCAAAAAAGCGTTATTAATTAGAACATCTCATCTAAGTGATGAGATGTTTTTTTGTGCAAAAAAATAACAACAGTCATTGACTGCTGTTACGTAAAGTTTATAACGTTTCTGTTGTTTTAATGATCTTTGTCTGGAACTGGGCTTCAGGTAAAGCTAAGTTACGTAGATGAAGCAATAGTAGGATGAGCCAAAAGAAAACTAATCCACATGCCGTCACTTCAAAACCTGTTAATGATAAATAATGTAAGTGCTGGAATAGAATGTCTGACAAAATGAGTAACCCACCGACTGTGTATGAAGTGACGATAAACTCATGACTCGCATCAGGTAAGAGCCATTTAATACCAACAATCATAATTAAAATCCATAGGACAAGTAGTTGTGCGATATGATCATGTACAGTGTGTGTCCATCCAGGATTATTGGGGAATAGCCCGACACCAGCAAGCGTTACAGCCAAGAGTGAGAACAGAATGCGTAAGTAAAACATACGACGATTCTGTTTAAATGTCGCGTGCAAACCTGTGAAAAGGTAGTCAACTAACGTCAACATAATTAGACCAGAAAAAATAAGTGTGAAATTGAAATACATTGCATTTTTGACGTTCTCAGTCCCAAGATAGCTAAAGTTATGTTGCCACCAGTCTGGACGCCCGTTGGTAATCATTGAGAAGAGAATACCACCAAAGAGTAGAGCAATTAAAGTGTATGTGATAGTTGAAAAATTAATCGAATTAGCCGCAACACTTAATGAGTATGTACTAATCCCAACAACTAAACCAACTAAAATTGAGGTCGTATACATATCTAATCTTAATCCAATAAATGCAGTCGAGAAAATTTTGAAAAACATTGCCAATATGGCAAATAGAATAAGCGCTGCGGCAAGGGTTAGCGTAATCAGGTGACGCCATTTTAATTCACTTAACTTACGTTTCCTAACCTTAACAACGGTACCAAAAAAGGACACGGTACCAAAGACGATACTCAAGTATATGGAAACTTGCGTAATTGAATTCGCACCACGAAGTGGAACCGTTTTAAGATCCTGGATGTGAAAGACAATGAAGGCAAGGATACCAGCTACCAAAGAAGTCAATAAGAAGGCTCGAATGGATGAACGTTCGTTTTGATTATCAGCTGACTGTTCCTTAAGGGTAATGCGACCGTTTGAAAAAATAGCGGTAACATCACTCGTAGCGTGGATCCGATTAGCGTTTACAACGGCCTTGGGGATCTCAATATAATATTTTTCTGAATCTGACATGTTTTTTTTGAAACTCCTATCCTAGTCAATCGCAAACTGCGAATGAACCTATTCCGTTTAATTATACAAGAAATATATGATTAAAAGAACAATTAGAATTAAAAAGTTCATAGATTAATGAGTTGGTGCAGGTCAAGAAATGTGATATATTAATAAACAAGAACATCAACGTGGGAAACCGGATTTCCCGGAAAGAAAAGAATAGGACAATTATGAGCACTAATTTAAGCATTATGCCATTCGGTGGGGTACGTGAGAATGGAAAAAATATGTACGCCGTTACCGTTGGAAAAGATATTTATATTTTAGATGCAGGATTAAAATATCCTGAAAGTGATTTGTTGGGAGTCGATGTTGTGATTCCTGATTTCAGTTATTTAACTGAGCATAGTGAAGATATTGTCGGTGTATTTTTAACACACGGACATGCTGACGCTATTGGCGCATTGCCATACTTATTGAATGAGGTTCAGGTACCAGTTTTTGGTTCAGAACTAACGATTGAGTTGGCAAAACTAGCCGTTGAAGCTGAGCCAATTTCAGCAGGTTTTGATGATTATCATGTGGTTCGTGGCAACACGGAAGTTGTGATGAATGATGTAACAGTGTCATTTTTTGAGACAACACATACAATTCCTGATTCATTAGGAATTGTTTTGGAAACGCCAGCAGGTCAAATCGTCTATACTGGTGATTTTAAGTTTGATACCACTGCCTTGCCAGGATACCGAACTGACTTAGCACGTTTGGCAGCCATCGGAACCAAACAGGTAACTGCTCTGCTTGGGGATGCCGCTGGAACTGCAAACCAAGGTGAAGTTTCACATGAGTCTGCCATTGGCGATTACATTTTAGAAACATTCCGAGGCAACAAGCAGGAACGGATTATTGTTGCTGCTGTTGCATCAAATTTGCAACGCATCCAACAAGTCATTGATGCAGCCTATAAGGTTGGTCGTAAGATTGTTTTGTCAGGTCAGGACTTAGAAAAAGTTGTTCGAACAGCGCTACGTTTGAAGAAGTTACACCTACCAGTTCATGAAAATGAATTGTTTGTATCATTAAAGAATATGAACAAATTGGTACCTGAAGAAACAGTTATTTTAGAAACTGGACGTATGGGTGAGCCAATTCGTCATTTACAACGCATGGCTCGTGGTGACGATCGTAATATTCAAGTGGGTAAGGGGGACCTTGTCTTTATTGCGACGACACCGTCAACAGCTATGGAGGGCTATGTTGCCCGTACACGTGACTTGCTATATCGTACTGGTGCCAAAGTGCAACAAATTTCAACTGATATGCATTCATCAGGTCATGGTTCAAGTGACGACTTCCAATTATTGCTTAATTTATTGAAGCCTGATTATGTCATTCCTGTTCAAGGCGAATATCGTGCGATGAACGCGGCTAAGTCAGCGTCACTCGAAGTTGGCTATGATGATGACCATATCTTTATGCTCGAAAAGGGAGATCGTCTTAACTTTGAGGGTGATAAGGTAGAACTAGGTGGTTCAATTCAAGTTACGGATACAATGATTGATGGATCAGGTGTTGGCGATATTGGTTCGATTGTTTTGAATGATCGTCGTATCCTTTCAGAAGATGGTGTCTTCATTGCTGTTGTAACCATTGACCGAAAAAAGAAGAAGGTGGTAGCTAAGCCTAAGCTAGATTCACGTGGGTTTGTTTACGTTAAAACTTCTAAAGACTTGATGCAAGAAGCAAGTGACTTAGTTGAAAAGACTGTTTCTGACGGCATCAAGAATACAAAAGAATTCGATTGGTCAAACCTTAAGAACTCAGTTCGTGATGCACTGGGCAAGTTCTTGTACGAGCAAACACGTCGTAAGCCAGTGATTTTGCCAGTTATTATGGAAGCAAATCAAAATGGCCGTCGTCGTAAGCGCGGTAATGGACCAAAGAATAATAAATCTAAGCAGGGCAATGGCCAAAACCAACAAAATGCTGAAAAAAAACAGAATGAAAATAAGCATGCTGGGAAGCCAAAGCAAAATAATCAAGCCAAGCAACAAAAACAGGCTGAAAGTAACAAAAAGTAATTGAAAATTTAATGAGCTCACTACTGGATAGCTTATCTGGTAGTGAGCTTTTAATTAAAAGAAGTGAGGATTGACGCATGTTAGAGATTGATAAGGCCGAGTTACAAAAACTCGGTGATCAAGCATTAGCTGAAAATGACGATGAACACGCGCTAATGTATTTTGAAGAGGCATATCGAAAAGAACAAACTTTTGATTTAAACGTTAAGTTGGCAAAATTATATTTACAACAGGAACAAAATGAAGCCGCGAATGATTTAGTGCATGAGTATAGTACTGAATATGGGCAGAGTGATCCCGAAAAACAACAACTATACATTGAAAGTTGTTTAAAATCGTCAGCTTTCATTGATGCACGTCAATTTATTTATTTAAATCACCTTCATTCTAATTTGGTTGAACAAATTACAGTGGCTGAAGCTGATTTTCGTGAAAACCAACAAACAGCATTACTTGAAAATCAAAAAGCCTTTTATCATTTAAGTGATGCACCAATGGGCCAGCAATCACAAGTGGTTAGACGTGCCAAACATTTGCCGCTGACTGAATTTCTTTTTTGTGCTAAATATATTCTAATTGATCCGTTTGCACACCAACTTTCACGGGTTAGCGTTTTAGAAGAACTAATGAAACTTGGTGTCGAAGAGCAAATCAATATGATTAATTTGTTAGGAAGTCAAGAAGCGATTGTGCCAAAACAAATTCCGTTCCTCGCGCAACAGAATAAATTCAAAGCAATTATGGATTTACTTGAAAAATCCCCCTTAGCGAATGACCCAACACAATTTGAAATTTTGAAGCAACAAATTAATTTGTGTTTGATGTTAATGATGCCGAATCTAGATCAAGCAATTCTAGATGTTAAAGTTTGGACAGAACAAACCTTACTCATGTTTGGGATGGAATTTATGACAAATACAGAAGAGGTTGGGGTCCAAAAAGAGTGGCGGGATGCATTAAATCAAGCATTAATGACCTTATAAAAGCTAAATGCAAAAAAAAGTAGGATATTTGGAATTTTTAGGTCAAAACGGCTTTACAAAAGGGCTTAGTTTTTATATAATAATTTCAGTTTCCCAGGGGAGTGCTATGATTTTTTTAGATTGTAGTTTTCTTCCGCTGTGGAATGTAGTATACTTATAATCAAGCAATACTAGTTAGCCACTTATGGCTAGCTTGCAAAATTAGGAGGATAAGCTTTTGGCTAAAGAAGAATACAACCGTACAAAGCCGCACGTTAATATTGGAACTATTGGTCACGTTGACCACGGTAAGACAACATTAACTGCTGCTATCTCAAAGGTTTTGGCAGATAAGGGATTGGCAAAGCAAGAAGACTTTGCTGCCATTGACGCCGCACCTGAAGAACGTGAACGTGGTATCACGATCAACACTGCTCACATCGAATATGAGACAGAAGCTCGTCACTATGCTCACATCGACGCCCCTGGTCACGCGGACTACGTTAAGAACATGATCACTGGTGCTGCCCAAATGGATGGTGCTATCTTGGTTGTTGCCGCTACTGATGGTCCTATGCCACAAACTCGTGAGCACATCTTGTTGGCTCGTCAAGTTGGTGTTGACTACATCGTTGTTTTCTTGAACAAGACTGATCTTGTTGATGATGACGAATTGGTTGACTTGGTTGAAATGGAAGTTCGTGAATTGTTGTCAGAGTACGATTTCCCTGGTGATGATATTCCTGTACTTCGCGGATCAGCTTTGAAGGCCCTTGAAGGTGATGAAGAACAAGTTAAGGTTATCGAAGAATTGATGAACACTGTTGACGAATACATCCCAACACCTGTTCGTGATACTGACAAGCCTTTCTTGATGCCTATCGAAGACGTCTTCACAATCACTGGTCGTGGAACTGTTGCATCTGGTCGTGTTGACCGTGGAACTATCCACTTGAACGATGAAGCTGAAATCGTTGGTTTGAAGGACGAACCTCGTAAGACTGTTGTTACTGGAATCGAAATGTTCCACAAGTCAATGGACATTGCTGAAGCTGGTGATAACATCGGTGCTTTGCTACGTGGTGTTGACCGTACTGAAATCGAACGTGGACAAGTTTTGGCTAAGCCAGGTTCAATTCACACACACAAGAAGTTCTTGGGTGAAGTTTATGTCTTGACTAAGGAAGAAGGTGGACGTCATACTCCATTCTTCACTAACTACCGTCCACAATTCTACTTCCACACAACAGACGTTACTGGTGTCGTAGAATTGCCTGAAGGTGTTGAAATGGTTATGCCTGGAGATAACGTGACATTCGACGTTGAATTGATCGCTCCAGTTGCCCTTGAAAAGGGATTGAAGTTTACTGTTCGTGAAGGTGGACGTACTGTTGGTGCCGGAACTGTTTCAGAAATCTTGGACTAATATCAACTACCTTTAATGCATCAGTTTACTGACCATTAAACTAAAAAAGTGATACTATTTATTAGTATCGCTTTTTTTTGTGTCTAAATGAAGAAATGAGGAACTTTTATGCAAGTGTATTTAGCAGCACCTTTTTTTAGTGACGAACAAATTGAACGTGTGTCAAATATCGAAAAGGCATTAGAATCCAATCCAACGGTTGATCATTTTTATTCTCCACGTTTACACCAACAGACAGATGCACCACAATTTTCAGAGGAGTGGGCGCGTGAAGTTTTTAAACGCGATGTGTCACAAGTCCGCAAAGCAGACGTTATCGTCACAGTAGCTGATTATCGTGATAATGACGCAGATTCAGGGACAGCCTTTGAGCAAGGTATGGCATATGTTTTGGAAACCCCAATCGTGATGTTCGAAGAAACCGATTATCAAACTAATTTGATGTTAACCGAGTCGTTGACGACCTTTATTTCTAATCCAGCAGAGTTGGCGCAACTTGATTTTCATGCCCTCCCAGATCAGCCATTTTCTGGTAAAAGATTATAGGCACTTTAGGTTAGGATATTGAAATTAGCCATCTTTCTGTTATACTTAGTAAGTATGTAATGATAAATTAAAAGTCATGTAATTTAAAAATGACAACTGGAGGAACGAAGATGGCAAACGCAGTTTTCACTAAGGGTGATGGTAATAAGGGTACCTTGAGTTTTGATGTACCTGTTGACGTATATGAAAAGGGAATCGATCAAGCCTTTGAAGATGTAAAGAAGGATGTTTCAGCACCTGGTTTCCGTAAGGGCCACATGCCAAAGCAAATCTTTATGCAAATGTATGGTGAAGAATCATTGTACAACGAAGGTTTGAACAAGGTTTTGCCTGAAGTATTTGATGATGCCGTTGCAGAAACTGGTATCCAAATGGTTGGACAACCAAAGATTGAACTTGATTCAATGGAAAAGGGACAACCTTGGAAGATTTCTGCCGAAGTTGAACTTGCTCCTGAAATTGAATTGGGTCAATACAAGGGTGTTGAAGTTCCAGCTACTGACGTAACTGTTACTGATGAAGATGTTGATGCACAATTGAAGCAACAACAACAAGAGCAAGCTGAATTGGTTTTGGTTGACGAACCTGCTAAGAATGGTGACACTGTTGTCATCGACTTCGACGGTTCTGTTGACGGTGACCACTTCGAAGGTGGCCAAGCTGACAACTACAGCCTTGAACTTGGTTCAGGATCATTTATCCCTGGATTTGAAGAACAATTGGTTGGCGCAAAGGCCGGTGATGAAGTTGATGTTAAGGTAACATTCCCTGAAGAATACCAAGCAGATCTTGCGGGTAAGGATGCTTTGTTCGAAGTTAAGGTTCACGAAGTTAAGTCAAAGGAAGTACCAGAACTTGACGATGAATTCGCTAAGGATGTTGATGAAAGCGTTGATTCTCTTGATGAATTGAAGTCTAAGATCAAGGATGGTCTTCAAGAACAAAAGGAAGCTGATGCTCGTGAAGCCAAGGAAGATGCTGCTATCAACAAGGCTGTTGATAACGCAACTGTTGTTGGTGGAGATATCCCTGCTTCAATGATTAACGAAGATGTTGATCGTCAAATGAACCAATTCTTCGCATCAATGCAACAACAAGGAATCACACCTGATTTGTACTTCCAAATCACAAACTCATCTGCTGATGATTTGCGTAAGCAATATGCTGAAGGCGCAGAACGTCGTGTTAAGACTAACCTTGTTTTGGAAGCCATTGTTAAGGCTGAAAACATTACACCTTCTGAAGATGAAATCTCTGCCGAAGTTAAGTCACTTGCTGACCAATACGGTATGGAAGAATCTGCAGTACGTTCAGCATTGTCAGATGACATGCTTGCACATGATATTGCAATCAAGACTGTTGTTGATGAAATCGTTGACAGCGCTGTTGAAAAGTAATTTTAATCAACAAACGGATACCCATTTGGGTGTCCGTTTTTGTTTGGCAACAATCACAGACAAAGGTTAATATTTACCTAATTTTCTGTTATAATGTTATTTACGATAAAAAATAAATGATTACGAATATAGGAGGTGGGAGTGTGTTTAATTCTACCGATGAAACAACTGGTGTTGCTTACTGTTCTTTTTGTGGTAAGTCATCAAATGAAGTGAAGAAACTAATTGCTGGACCTGGCGTATACATTTGTAACGAGTGTGTGGAGCTCGCAGAAGACGTTATTAAAGAAGATCTACAATTAGATGCTGAAAATCAACAATTGACGCTTAAGTCACCTGCAGAAATTGTGGCGGACTTAGACCAATACGTCATTGGACAAGATGATCCCAAAAAGACTTTAGCAGTTGCAGTGTATAATCACTACAAGCGTGTTAATGCGATGCTTGATAAGTCAATCAACGGTGATGACGAATCAGATGACGTTGAACTACAAAAGTCAAACATCGCCATGATTGGTCCAACTGGATCTGGTAAAACGTATATTGCACAAAGTTTGGCCCGCATTTTGAATGTACCATTTGCAATTGCAGATGCGACAACTTTAACTGAAGCTGGATACGTCGGAGAAGATGTTGAAAACATTCTATTGAAGTTACTCCAAGCTGCAGATTATGATGTGGATCGTGCCGAAAAGGGAATTATCTACATCGATGAAATCGATAAAATTGCCAAAAAATCTGAAAATGTCTCAATTACGCGAGACGTTTCTGGTGAAGGGGTCCAACAAGCATTGTTGAAGATGCTAGAAGGGACAATCGCTAATGTGCCGCCTCAAGGTGGACGTAAGCACCCTAATCAAGAATTTATCCAAATTGATACAACTAATATCCTCTTTATTGTGGGGGGAGCCTTTGCTGGTATTGATCAAATTGTTAAAGAACGTGTTGGTGCTAAAGTTGTTGGTTTTGGAACAGATTCAAAGACTGCTAAGTTTAACGAATCTGAAGATTCAATTATGAAGCAAGTGCTTCCAGAAGATTTGATGAGTTTCGGTTTGATCCCTGAATTTATTGGACGTTTGCCAATTTTGACGGCTTTGGATGAATTAACAGAGTCAGATCTTGTACGCATTTTGACTGAACCAAAGAATGCGTTGGTTAAGCAATATCAAGAATTAATGCGTTTGGAAGGTGTTGACTTAGAATTCACATCTGATGCTTTAAGTGCTATGGCACATCTAGCAATCGAACGTGAAACTGGTGCACGTGGTCTTCGTTCAATTATTGAAGAGACAATGCGTGATATTATGTTTGAAGTGCCATCACACGACGACATCAAGGAAGTGATTATTGATGCTGATACCGTGAATGATCATGTTGCACCTCAAATCATAAAGAAATAGGTGAAAAAATGGAAGTTCATAATGTTGCATTAACAATTTCAGCGGTTCGACCAGAACAATATCCGAAGGATGGGTTGCCAGAAATTGCTTTTGTTGGGCGATCAAACGTGGGAAAGTCTTCATTAACGAATACGTTGATTAACCGTAAAGCTTTTGCACGAACGTCATCACAACCTGGAAAGACGCAAACGCTTAATTTCTATCGCGTTGAAGATCAAGTCTACTTCGTCGATGTCCCAGGTTATGGCTATGCGAAAGTCTCACGTAAAGAGCGTGAAAAGTGGGGTGTGATGATTGAGACGTATCTATCTCAACGTCAAGAATTGAAGGGTGTTATTTCACTCGTCGATGCACGTCACGAACCTTCAGAAGAAGATATTAATATGTATAACTGGCTCCTTTACTATGAAATTCCAGTGTTAGTTGTTGCCACAAAGGCCGATAAAATTGCACGCGGAAAATGGAATAAAGCCGAGTCAGTGATAAAAAAGGGACTAGATTTTGATCCAACTGTTTCAGATTTTCAGATGTTTTCGTCAGAAACCAAATATGGAAAAGAACAAGTGTGGGATTGGATTGAAGCCCATATGGGTTAACCAGTGATAAAAGTTGAAACACCCAAGACATGTTCAAACGTCTTAGGTGTTTTTCTTTAAAAAGAGAGGAAAATTAAAATGGCTAATAAGAAGAGATACAAAGGTAAAATTGGAACACATGACGTCGTTATTACGAGTACCAAAGAAGACGCATATATGGATGCTGTGTTCTCAATTGCAAATCAACAATTAGATCAATTGAACGAAGCAAATCCAACGCTTTCAACAGAAGACCAATTAGTTTTACTTGCAATCAATGCCATTTCTGATCAACTTGATATGCAAACAGAACGAGATGCGGGCAAAGCAGAATGAACATCCTAACCATAATAGTGATCATTGCGTTAATGCTTGCGTTTTATCGCGGTCAAATGTATGGTCTTGCACGGAGTGTGATTCGATTTGGTGGACGTTTTCTGGTTTTTATCATCGCGTTAACGTATAGTCATGAGCTCGGTCAGTGGTTATATGCGAATCTACTTAAAAACTTCAATATCACGTGGTTAAAAAATTCTGGTACTGGAGATATGATTAGTCAACGAGCTGAATTTCTATCAGCCGGACTTGCCTTTGCTTTGATAACCATGATTGGTTTCATGATTGTGCGACGTATCGAACGACACGTTAAATTTGTGAATCGCATTCCATTCTTGGGAAGCTTGAACCGCATAGGTGGTGGAATTGTGTATCTGTTGTTAATCTATTTAGAACTCTTCTTTATATTTGTTTTTACGCAAGATCTACCAATTGCTTGGTACCACAATCAAATTGCTGGCTCAAGCCTAATTCAATGGATGATTAAAGAGACACCCTACCTATCATCTGAACTCTATAAATTGTGGGTGTCACAAACTAGTGGGGAGGGTAACTAGTGAATAACAAAATATTAAAAACGTTAGAGTACGCCACGATCAAAGATCAAATTAAGCCGTACCTTTCAACAGAAACTGGTGTTAAAGAACTTAATCAGTTGCAGCCAACATCTAATAAGGCCTTAATGGAAACTTGGTTAGCCGAAACGGCAGACGCAGCTAAGGTGCTCCGTTGGGAAGGTGGACTTTCAATTCCGAAATTAGCGGACGTTTCAGAAAATATGAAACGAGTTAAAATCGACGCTGCCTTAAGTGGAACTGAGTTAGCTCAAGTTGGGCGTGTGCTATTTACAACGGGTCAAGTACGCTTATTCTTTGAGAATTTAGTCGCTGACCGTGATGATCCGATGACTGCTTTGGCACCATATTATAAGCGACTAGTGACGATGCCAGATGTCACAAAGCAAATTAATGTATCGATTGATGGTGATGGACGCGTCACGGACGAGGCATCACCTGAATTACATCGAACACGTCAAGGGATTGCGTCAACTGAAAATAATATTCGTCAAAAAATGCAAGATTATACGCGTGGCAAGTCTGCGCAATATTTATCTGATGCCATTGTGACGATGCGAAACGACCGTTATGTCATTCCGGTAAAGGCAGAATACCGTAGCAAGTTTGGTGGGGTTGTGCATGACCAGTCGCAAACAGGTCAAACACTATATATTGAGCCAGCAGATGTGGTTGATATGAATAATCGACTCCGCGAGTTGATTGTGAAAGAACATCACCAAGAAGCCCAAGTTTTACAAGACTTGTCAGAAATGCTTAAGCCAGTTGCTGACGATGTACTCAGCAATGCTGAAGTTTTAGGGCATTTAGATTTTGTGAATGGTAAAGCGCGCTATGCGGTTAGCATTCGTGCAACTGAGCCCGAAGTTAGTGCGACAAACGATGTGCGCTTATTACAGGCAAGACATCCGTTGTTGGATCAACAAAAGGCCGTGCCAAATGATATTATTATTGGTGAAGATTACCAATCAATTATTATCACTGGGCCTAATACAGGTGGAAAAACCATCACGTTGAAGACATTAGGATTGCTTCAATTGATGGCGCAATCAGGAATGTTTTTGCCAACTGATGAACATACCACTGTTGGTGTATTTGAAGATATCTTTGCCGATATTGGTGATGAACAGTCAATTGAACAATCATTATCAACATTTAGTTCGCACATGGTGAATATCGTCGATATTTTGGATAAAGTGAACGAGCATTCACTCGTTCTGTTTGATGAATTGGGTGCGGGAACTGATCCACAAGAGGGAGCTGCCTTAGCGATGGCAATTCTTGATGCTGTGGGGGAAACTGGTGCATATTCTGTTGCAACAACCCACTATCCTGAATTAAAGGTTTATGGATTTAATCGAGCAGATACCATTAACGCCTCGATGGAATTTGATATTGATTCCTTAAAACCAACCTATAAATTCTTGTTGGGCATTCCGGGACAATCTAATGCGTTAGAAATTTCTAAACGACTTGGATTACCACAAAATATTGTCGATAACGCTGCGAATATGGCAACTGCCGAATCACAAGAATTGAATGATATGATTGCTGATTTGGTTGAGCGCCGTAATGCCGTGCTTGATCAACAAGTTCAGCTCTCAAACCAAATTCTTGAAAACCGTAAAGTGAAAAACGAATACGATCAAAAGCTAGAAAAATTGGATAATGAAAAAGCTCGAACGCTTGAAGAGGCTAAGAAGGAAGCCAATCATATTGTGGCTGACTCTAAGAAGAAGGCTGATCGTATTATCTCAGACTTGCGTAAAATGCAACGTGATGGTGTTCAAGTTAAGGAAAATAAGTTGATGGATGCCAAGGGTGAATTGAACGCCATGGAACAAAAGCCGTCAGCCGAAAATAATCGCGTCCTAAAAAAGGCTAAAAAGGCTAAACACGATGATATCCAAGTTGGCGATACTGTATTGGTTAATGAGTATGGACAACAAGGAACAGTGTTACGTAAGTTAAAGAACGACCAGTATGAAATTCAAATGGGTATTTTGAAAATGGTATTGGGCGAAGATGAAATCACACGTCAGGATCAACCAGCAACTACCGGTTCAGGTGCTGCAAAGCAAAAAGTCAATAAAAAGCGTAAGGAGCATGTTTCAACCAATCAAGCCCAAAATCGCATGCATGCTTCAGCAAAGTTAGATTTGCGTGGTAAGCGTTATGATGCAGCTATGGGTGAACTCGATCGCTTTATTGATCAAGCCATGCTAAATAATTTACCATCAGTTGAAATTATTCACGGTAAAGGTACTGGTGCCATTCGAAAGGGTGTACAAGAATATTTGCGTTCACATCGAGGGATTAAGGACTTTAAGTTTACAGGTCCAGACCAAGGTGCAACATACGTTGAATTTTCATAATCAAAAAGTCTCTGTAAATGCAGAGGCTTTTTAATTCAATTTATCGGTTATGCTATACTTTTTAGTATAATAGCGGGCAAAATGATTGAAACCGGAGATCGATGACAGATGAAAAAAGGAATTGAAGTGAATATGGTTGTGTCAAATCCTGTTGAAAGATCACAACAATTGGCAAACGTGTTCACCGCAAATGTAGAAAAGCCAGCCAGCGTTTTTTCACAAGATGATGAAGTGATGATTGTCTTAGAAAATGAATTATCATTACATTTATTAAAAGAGAATCAGTCGATTGGTTTAAATCTTCCAGAGACTGCGCAAACAGCATTATGGATAACTGTAATCGTCGCTGACATTCAAGTAACCTTGGCTAATGTCGACCAAGACAATTTCACGGTTACGGTTCCGCTGACGCGTGAGCCTACTGAAAACATGCAATATTTTGTTATGGTAGATTCAGATGGTTATCAATGGATGGTCTATCAAGCAGATTAAGCAAATGATTGTTTATGGTGCCCGACTAAACACATGTTGGATTTACCCAGAGGTGCTTAATGGGTAACACAATATCTCAAGAAGTTGAGATGTTTAAGAAATTGACGAATAGCCAATGCTATCACATTGCTTTCGCTTTATCAGCGTTATTTTTTACGCTATTAATTATTTTGGTTGCTCTTTTTCTGGGTTTTCAAAGTGAATGGATGAAATTAATTGCTTATTTTGTATTATTCATATTGGGGATGGTGATGTCTGGGTGTATTAAACGCTTGAACCCAAATCGCAGAGACCAATAGCATTATTTTTTGGTGAGGTGAAATAGGCATAAACAATCGTGTGTGGATTAAGTTGCGCAACATGGTTAACGATGTGATTATCTATTGCATTTATATGACAAAGTGTTATACTTATTTTTAGTAACTAAAAAGCGAGGTAAACACAATGGCTGTAACTGATATTAAAGATGCAGATTTTGATGAAAAGACGAGCACTGGTGTTGACTTGGTTGATTTCTGGGCCACTTGGTGTGGTCCTTGTAAGATGCAATCACCAGTAATTGAAAATGTAGCGCAACAACGTTCAGATGTTAATTTCTATAAGATGGATGTTGATGAAAATCCAAAGACTGCGCAAGAAATAGGTATCTTAGCTATCCCAACTTTGTTAATCAAAAAAGATGGTGAAGTTGTTGATCGCATTACTGGATATACACCAGCTGACGAATTAAATAAGATTTTAGATAAATATACAAAGTAAACCCAAAGAACAGTCAAAGATGACTGTTCTTTTTTATATACGTTTTAAGTTATTAAATATGTAGAGTGATATAATAGATCTAGAAAATATTTTTTCAAACAAATGGAGGCAATAACATGAATAATGATGAAGAAATTCAAGTATTAGCGGACTTAGTCCACATTGATAGTCGTAATGGGAATGAATTACCCGTTGCTGAATATTTAAAGCATTTGTTTGACGAACATGGTGTGAAATCAGAAATTTTACCATTATCATCAGACCCGACCCATCGTGCAAATTTGGTTGCAGAAATTGGTTCTGGTAAGCCGGTGATTGCTTTTACAGGTCACATGGATGTCGTTGATTTTGATAAAAGTGAGTGGGATACAGATCCTCTCACACTAACAATTAAGGATAATAAGATGTATGGTCGTGGTGCTACTGATATGAAGAGTGGCGTAGCTGCGACTGCATTAGCGATGATAGCATTACATGAAAAGCAAGTACCATTGAACGGCACAATTCGTTTCTTGGCAACAGCCGGTGAAGAAGTCGGCATGGGTGGTTCACAAGAACTTGAAGCAAACGGCTATATGGACGATGTCGACGCGCTTGTAGTTGGTGAACCAAGTGGATTACGCATTGCTTTTGCCAATAAAGGTGAATTGAATGTAACAATGAGTGCCAAGGGTAAAGCTGCGCACAGTTCAATGCCTGATTTGGGAATTAATGCCCTTCAAAATCTAGTTGATGCCTGGGAAGATATCAAACAAGGACTTGAAGCAGAAGTTGCTGGAAGTTCAGATGAGGACTTGGGTAAGCTTGTCTTTAATCTTGATGTTCTTAATGCTGGGACGCAACCTAATGTTATTCCAGGTGAGGCACAAGCCGAAATTAATGTCCGTACAACGCCTGAGTTCGATAATGAGGCTGTGTTCAAGTTAATCCAAGAACATGTTGACAGTTTTAATGCCGGTCATCAGGGTACCATTACTGTGGCAAATACAATGGATATTAAACCAGTTAAGGGTGATAAACATGCAAAGTTAATTGGAGCGATTGAACAAGTTGCTAAGGATCATAATCATGGTGACATTCCGGTTCTCGCTGCACCTGGTGGAACCGATGCTTCACGATTGCTTTTGCACAAGTCACTTGGGTTCCCCTTGGCTGTGTTTGGACCAGGAAATCCACTAGTGCAACATCAAGCTAATGAGTATTGTGACAAGGATATGTATCTTGAATTTATTACAATGTATCAAGAATTGATGGCCGAAGTGCTTAAATAATAAAGTTTAAATTTGGGCTTGAAAAAGGTCAAAAAAGGTCTAAAATTTAACTTGTTAATTAAATCACAAAAGAGGTGCGAGATATGTCAGATCGTTTAAATGGAAAAGTTGCTATCGTAACTGGTGGAAGTATGGGAATCGGTTATGCGATTGCTAAACAATTCGTAAATGAAGGGGCAAAAGTTGTCATCACGGCCCGTAAGGTGGAAGCAGGGGAGCAAGCTGCTGCTGAAATTGGAACGCCGGATCAGATTCGCTTCTTACAACAAGATGTTGCTGACGAAGCACGTTGGACGGAAATTTTTGATGAAACTGAAAAGCTTTTTGGACCAGTCACAACATTGGTTAATAATGCTGGAATTGCTTTAGCTGGTGATATTGAACATGCAACAACTGAAGACTGGCACAAGACAGTCGCTGTTAACTTAGACAGTGTTTTCTTCGGTACCCGCCTTGGTGTACAACGGATGAAGCATGCTACAACCGGCGCTTCAATCATTAATATGTCTTCAATTGAAGGCTTTGTTGGTGACCCAATGTTGCCTGCTTATAATGCAACGAAGGGTGCTGTTCGGATGTTGTCAAAGTCAGCCGCTTTGTATACAAGTAACAGTGATTACAATGTGCGTGTGAACACGGTTCACCCTGGTTATATCAAGACACCAATGGTTGAAGGTACACCAATGGAAGCTGCTATGGCTGCACGTACTAAGACACCAATGGGACACTTAGGTGATCCTGATGATATTGCTTACATGTGTGTGTTCTTGGCTTCAGATGAGTCAAAGTTTGCAACAGGCTCTGAATTTGTTGTCGATGGTGGATACACAGCTCAATAGAGTTTAAAACGTTAAAAGATGGTACCAAATCACTTGGCACCATCTTTTTTATTTTTTTTGGAAAAAGCGTTGACAAATGAACGCACTTTCTGTAACATTATTTAAGTTGTTTGAGAGAAACGAATGTTTCTTTTGGATAATAAGTAGATCATTGAAAACTGAATATCGTTTCGATATAAACAAATGTGTAGGGTCACCAAATTTATTTGGTGCAAACATTTGCGAAGTCAATTCGCTAGTAAATTCGTTTAACAATCTGTTAAACAACAAAAAGAAAAATTGAGTAATATCAAGCTTTTGAAACCTTTCTTCATTTATGAAGTAAGTACAAAATGAGAGTTTGATCCTGGCTCAGGATGAACGCTGGCGGCGTGCCTAATAC
>NZ_RHGY01000012.1 GCF_003862435.1 Weissella viridescens
TGCCCTTAGTACGAGAGGACCGGGGTGAACGTACCTCTGGTGTATCAGTTGTTCCGCCAGGAGCATCGCTGAGTAGCTATGTACGGATGAGATAAACGCTGAAAGCATCTAAGTGTGAAACTCGCCTCGAGATGAGATTTCCCATTCTTTATGAAGTAAGACCCCTTGTAGATGACAAGGTAGATAGGCTAGAAGTGGAAGTGCGGCGACGCATGGAGCGGACTAGTACTAATGGTTCGAGGACTTAACCAAGTTGAACAAAACGTTGGTGTACGGTTCAATTAATGAAATGAAGTTAGGCTTGACAATATGATTCAGTTTTGAGATAATTAAATCTCGTATGACTAGTATTATCCGTGTTGTGATGATGGCATTGAGGTCACACCTGTTCCCATACCGAACACAGAAGTTAAGCTCAATAGCGCCGAAAGTAGTTGGAGGATCTCTTCCTGCGAGGATAGGACGTCGCAATGCATATGGACGATTAGCTCAGCTGGGAGAGCACCTGCCTTACAAGCAGGGGGTCACAGGTTCGATCCCTGTATCGTCCATTGAAACGAAAGTTTCAAGTGATCATGAATATCTATTTGCCAGGCTGGTACTAACTAGTATTTTGCCGACTTAGCTCAGTTGGTAGAGCATCGCTCTTGTAAAGCGRGGGTCGAAGGTTCGAGTCCTTTAGTCGGCATTATCWTGCGAACTTAGTTCAGTGGTAGAACATCACCTTGCCATGGTGGGGGTCGCGGGTTCGAATCCCGTAGTTCGCTTTGCCGGCTTGGCGGAATAGGTAGACGCACAGGACTTAAAATCCTGCGATGGGAACATCGTACCGGTTCGATCCCGGTAGCCGGCATGATTTTGCACCTATAGCGCAATTGGATAGAGTGTCTGACTACGAATCAGAAGGTTGCAGGTTCGACTCCTGCTAGGTGCATTTAAACGGTATTAACTGTTTAATAATTTGTTCGGGACGTAGCTCAGCTTGGTAGAGCACCTGGTTTGGGACCAGGGGGTCGCAGGTTCGAATCCTGTCGTCCCGATTATGATAATCTAGTATTATCATAAATAGGTAATTAGTGTTAATTTTCGCGGTGTAGCTCAGCTGGCTAGAGCGTTCGGTTCATACCCGAGAGGTCGAGGGTTCGATTCCCCCCGCCGCGATTGATACGTAAGTATCTATTGGAGAATTACCCAAGTCTGGCTGAAGGGAACGGTCTTGAAAACCGTCAGGTCGAGAAATCGGCGCGTGGGTTCGAATCCCACATTCTCCTTATACATCATTCAGTGATGTAGTTAATAATTATCGCGGGTTGGAGCAGTCTGGTAGCTCGTCGGGCCCATAACCCGAAGGTCGTAGGTTCAAATCCTACACCCGCAATTTGGTCGCATGGTCTAGTTGGTTAGGACGCCTGCCTGTCACGCAGGAGATCACGGGTTCGAACCCCGTTGTGACCGTTTAATATTATGGCGCGATAGCTCAGTTGGTAGAGCATACGATTGAAGCTCGTAGTGTCGACGGTTCGATTCCGCCTCGCGCCATCATATTAGTAAACGTACGTAAGTGCGTTTATGTTTTGCGGATGTAGTACAATGGCTAGTGCTCCAGCCTTCCAAGCTGGGAATGCGGGTTCGATTCCCGTCGTCCGCTTTTAGAAATAAAAGCAACTGAATATGTTTTTTGTTTCAATATTAATATTGCGGATGTAGTACAATGGCTAGTGCTCCAGCCTTCCAAGCTGGGAATGCGGGTTCGATTCCCGTCGTCCGCTTTTGTTGGGACTGTAGCTCAGCTGGTTAGAGCGCACCCCTGATAAGGGTGAGGTCGGAGGTTCGAGTCCTCTCAGTCCCACTTAAAAAAGAATACTTTGTTCTTTTTTTGGGGACATACTCAAGAGGCTGAAGAGGCGCCCCTGCTAAGGGTGTAGGTCGGGAAACTGGCGCGAGGGTTCGAATCCCTCTGTCTCCGTCATTAAATTTATGATCAATTAGGAAAACCTTTCAGAAATGAAAGGTTTTTTTGTGCTTATATTTATCATGAAAAAGAACATGTATGTAAATAAATCACATATGTAAAATTTCATAATCATCATTAGACACGATAGCGCAGGATAAGGACTTCCTAGTATCATACATTATAAATATATAAACAGAATGATCAAATATGAATAAGCTAAAATGATTTGTAAAACAGATCTTCAGTTTGGGAAAATTGGTCTTAAAGTGATGCATTATGAAATATTACATAATGGACTGAGTAGCACTGCCTAACTAAATATGCAAAAAAACGAGGATTTACTCACCTTTTATTAGTGAATTAGTAGAAAATCTTAAAATTTAACGTGGTTTAATTAAAAAAACAAAAAAATAAAAAATTTTTTTTATGATACAAAGTAATATGTCTAAAATACTCATGACTAGGTGAATGCAAGATAGATAGATGAAAAAAGGCGGGAAATGGGACAATCAATCCAGTTGATAGTTAACGGTGCTATCTTGTTGTTTTTCCATTTTTCTCATAAACTAATGGTAATTTAGCAAAACTAAAAGAAAGATGGGGGATTACAATGATTGTAAAAGGTAGTTTACTAAAGCAACGACGTGAGCAGTTAGGCATTTCGCAAGGACAACTTGCAGAGGGGATTTGTCATCAGTCCATGGTTTCTCGAGTTGAAAAACGAGGCCATATCACGTCGATGACGGTGCTAAAGGCACTATGTATGCGACTACACATTGATATTAGCCAGGTTGCTGAATTGACCAACGAAAACCATGTACAACTTTCGTATGTGCGTGAGTTAGTAGAGTGCTTTGAATATAAAAAGGCAAAAAAGATTTTAGAATCAACATCGTTTATGCAAAACATGGAAGACATGGTAATGCCGGAATTTCATCTGCTTAAAGCGATTTGCTATTCTGAATGTGGGGAGCCACAAAAGGCGCTACATTTCCTACAAATGGCCATGAGTGGTACATTACACACACAAACAGGCTTATTAATCGAGATCTTCAACGAAATGGGGAGCGTTTGGATCAAATTAGATGAGCTGGAAAGTGCAAGTGATTGTTTGGAACGGTGCTTAAATCTGATTAAGTCATTACCAGAGACAAAAGCGGAAGCACTTAAGTTAGTGATTGTGAAGGTTTACCGAAGAAAGGCAGAGTTAGCTGTTGCCTCGAAAGCATATCCTGAAGCAATTGATTGGGTTGACCAAGCGATGAATATGTTGCCTAAAGTGAATGCATATCACGAGCTGGTTCAACTACAAAAAATCAAGATTAAGAGTGCCGAAGAATTAGGTCAACAAGCAGAAAAGAAAGAGGCGATGTTACTAGCCTATGCTGCTGGGCTGTTCTCACAAGATCAAAAGTTAGAAGAAGAAACAAGACATTATCGTTCAGAAATGGACTCAAAATAAAAAAGATTAAGAAAGTTGCCGAATACACTAAAAATTTTGCCTGAAAAGTTGTATAATTAACTAGTTACATTTAGGAATATAGATTTTGGAGTAGGAGGCAAGTTATGGACTTGATTACAGGTTTAACCATGCTAGACTTAAGCCGATTCCAATTCGCAATGACAACGATTTTTCACTTCTTCTTTGTGCCGTTGTCAATCGGATTAGGTATTTTGGTAGCTATCATGGAAACCATGTACGTCGTCAAAGGTGACGATGTATACAAACGTATGACGAAGTTCTGGGGACGTATTTTCCTTTTGAGCTTTGCCGTCGGTGTTGTTACTGGAATTATTCAAGAGTTCCAATTCGGAATGAATTGGTCACGTTACTCACGTTACGTTGGTGACATCTTCGGACCGGCTTTGGCCGTCGAAGCCTTAGTCGCGTTCTTCTGTGAGTCAACATTCTTGGGTCTTTGGATGTTTGGTTGGGATCGCTTTAAGAAGGGCGTTCACTTGCTATTCATCTGGTTAGTTGCTCTTGGATCTGCATTCTCTGCATTGTGGATTTTGGCAGCCAACTCATTTATGCAAAACCCAGTTGGATTTAAGATTGATCATAAGTTCGGCCGTGCCGTGCTTGTCGATTTCCCTGCATTGTTGACTAACCATCAACTTTGGTTGGAATTCCCTCACGTTTTGTTTGCAACAATGTTGATCGGACCATTCGTTATTATTGGAATTTCAGCATTCTCACTTTTGCGTCGTAAGGACAATGTTGACTTCTTTAAGAAGTCAGTTCACATTGCTTCAGCTGTCGCATTAGTTGGAACTATTGGTATCTTAATTACAGGTGACAGCCACGCCTATAATGTTCAATATGACCAACCAATGAAGTTTGCCGCAATGGAAGGTATTTCTAAGGACGTTGGTGGAAAGGATAAGCAAGAACCTTGGTCTGTTGTTGCTTATACCAATCCTAAGACTCACGAAACAGAATGGTCACTTGATGTGCCATATCTATTATCAATTTTGGCCCACCATGACCTAACTGGTTCTAATAAGGGTTCAGAAACGATTAACAAGGAACTTCACGAAAAGTACGACAAGAAGTTTGGTAAGGACATGAACTATTATGTGCCTTCTAACACATTGTTCTATGCTTTCCGTGTCATGGCTGGTGTTGCTGGGGTACTTGGTATTCTTGCAGCACTTGCATGGTGGTTTACACGTGCCAAGTCAACCTTTGATATCACAAAGTACCGTTGGGTACTTTGGATTTTCGGAATTGCAACATTCATTCCGTTCTTTGGAACAACTGCTGGTTGGTTGATTACTGAACTTGGACGTTATCCATGGATTGTGTACGGTGTCTTGACAATTGCTGACGCCGTTTCACCAAATGTGTCGTTCGCATCATTGTTCATCTCAAACGTGATTTACTTCTTGACGTTCGCCGCATTAGGTGGAGTTATGATTTACCTATCACGTCGTGTGATGATTCAAGGACCTGATTCTGTTGATGAAGAAGTTGATGACGAACAAGCACCAGCTGATCCATTCTCTGCAGACTCATTTGATGAAAAGGGAGGTAACTACTAATGCCTTCAATCTTACAGATTTTGTGGTTCGTATTAGTCGCCGTTCTATTTTCAGGATTCTTCTTCCTTGAAGGTTTTGACTTTGGAATCGGAATGTCACTGAAGACAGTGGCAAAAAATGAAGCAGAACAAGATGCCTTAATTGATTCTATCGGACCTCATTGGGACGGTAATGAAGTTTGGTTGATTACTGCTGGTGGAGCAATGTTTGCGGCCATTCCTTATTGGTACGCTTCATTGTTCTCAGGTTTCTACTTAGTATTGTTTGTTATCTTGCTTGGTTTGATTTATCGTGGGGTTTCATTCGAATTCCGTGAACAAATGTTGACGCACAAGTACCGTAACTTATGGACAACGATTGCAGCTGTTGCATCATTCATTGTGCCATTCATGTTTGGACTTATGTTTACCGACGTTGTTCGTGGAATGCCTATGAATGCAACTGGTGATCTATCAGCAACATTCTTTGATTATGTAAACATTTTCTCAATTGTTGGTGGTGTTGCACTTGCTTTGCTTTCATACATGCACGGATTGAACTACATGCGCTTGAAGCTTGTGGACGGTCCACTTGTTGAACGCGCGGTAAAGCAACTAAAGTTCCTTTACCCAACATTATTGTTAGGTGAAGTTGCCTTTGCGGTAACACTTTACTTTAATACTGACTTCTTTACGAAGAAGCCAATCATTACACTTATCTTGTTGGCCGTTATCGTTGGGCTTACAGTGCTTGCTTGGTACACAAATAGTACAGATCACCAATACATTACTTTCTTTGCATTGGGATTTGCGATTATCACTGTGGTTGTCCTATTACTTACGGGACTTTACCCTCGCGTAATGGTTGCAACAAACCCTGCTCATTCAATCTTGTTGAAGAACGCAACTTCAACACCATACACATTGAAGTGGATGACAGGAATTGCCTTGACTGCGGTGCCAATTGTATTGGCTTACCAAGGTTGGAGCTTCTGGGTATTCCGTAAGCGTATCCAAGTTTCTGGTGAAAAAAAGTAGTATAATATAACATAGTTATGCTTAAAAAAGGGATCGGCATATTTGCCGGTCCCTTTTATACATAAAAAATTAGGAGATATGCACCATGTTAGATCGAAGAATCTTTAAATTTAAAGGAGCCCGGCGAGCCTTAAGTTGGCTAGCGGTGTTAACCTTAATTCAAGCATTTGCAATTATCTTTCAAGGCCGATTCTTAAGTGTCAGTTTGTCTGACTTATGGGGCAAAAAAACCTTGAGTCAAGTTGCAGTGGTCTTGGGTATCTTTATTACGGCATTTGTGATTCGGCAATGTTTAACAGTAGCTAAGAATTATGTCTTAGTTCCGTTTGCTGATCGGACCACGGATCAATTACAAAAGCAGCTCATTGAAAAATATACGAAATTAGGACCGACCGTTATCTCAAATAATGGAACGGGTAAGTCAGTTAATTTGGCGATTGAAGGAATTGGACAAGTGAACAACTATCTAACACTTGTGCTCATTAAATTTGTTGATATGAGTATTGTTCCTTGGTTAATTTTGGTGTATATTGCCTCAATTAAATGGGAACAAGCTCTATTTCTATTAATCATTTATCCAATTATTGTGCTCTTTATGATTATTCTAGGATATACGGCGCAAGCCAAAGCAGATCGAGAGTATGATCGCTTTAATCGTTTATCTAATCACTTCGTTGATACATTGCGTGGACTTACGACACTTAAGCAATTAGGCTTGTCAAAACGATATGCAAATAATGTTTACGAAGTTTCCGAAGATTATCGCAAAGCGACTTTGAGTACCCTAAGTATTGGAATTTTGTCGACATTTGCATTGGACTTTTTAACAACTTTGTCAATTGCGGTGGTGGCACTATTCTTAGGGCTTGATTTAATGAATGGTAATTTAACGTTGGTTTCAGCTTTAACCATTTTGATTTTGGCTCCAGAGTATTTCTTGCCAATTCGGAACTTTGCGAATGATTATCATGCAACCTTAGACGGAAAAAATGCACTAGCTGATATTTTCGATATTCTGGATCAACCTGAACCAGAAAACCAAGATGTCTACCAACCAAAGCAAAACGCATGGCAAAACGATAGCACCCTGGCATTGCAACAGGTTAATTATACTTATCCCAATGCAAGTCAGCCGGCCTTACAAGATATTTCGATGAATATTAAGGGCTTTGAAAAAGTTGGCTTGGTCGGGACATCAGGTTCAGGTAAGTCAACGCTATTGAATTTGTTGGGGGGCTTTATTGATGGAACTGGCGCCGTAGAAATTGAAGGCGAAAAGGTACCACATTTGTCACAAACGGCATGGCAACAGAACTTACAGTTTATGCCACAAGACCCATATATTTTCCACGACAGCGTGCGAGCAAACCTTGCTTTTTATGCGCCACAAGCTACAGATACGCAGATTCTAAAAGCCATTGATCAAGTGGGACTCCAGAGTTGGTTCTCTGAACTTAAAGATGGGTTAGATACGATTATTGGTGATGGGGCCATGCAAACGTCTGGCGGACAAGCCCAACGAATTGCACTGGCGCGAATTATGTTGAATGAATCAAGGCGTGTTATTTTGTTGGATGAACCAACAGCTCACCTTGACATCGAAACTGAGATGCAACTTAAGCAAACAATGTTACCTATCTTTAAAGACCACTTGGTCATTTTTGCAACCCATCGTCTCCACTGGTTAGCGCAAATGGATTGGATTATTGTAATGAAAGATGGTCAAATAGTTGAACAAGGAACACTCGCTGAATTGAATGCAAATGATGGGTACTTTGTTGAACTTCAAAAAGCAATGCAGGGGGTAGATCATGAGTAATTTATGGCATATCATAAAAAATGACCGTTGGGTCTTTCCATACCTCAAGCGTTACAAAGGCTTGTTAACTTTGATTATTTTCTTAGGGTTTATGACGTTCTTCTGTGGTGGTGCATTGATGTTCACTTCAGGTTACCTCATCTCTCGTTCAGCCCAAATGCCTGAAAATATTTTGATGGTGTACGCGCCAATCGTGTTAACGCGTGCTTTTGGAATTGGACGACCTTCATTCCGTTATGCAGAACGATTGACTTCCCATAACTGGGTACTAAAAATCGTGTCTTCATTTCGAAAGAAGCTTTACGAAATTGTCGAGTCTGGAACAAAAAGTATTTACGCACATGTTCAAACCGGTGAAGTTTTCAATTTAATGGCCAATGACCTATTTAAAATTGAAAATATGTATCTACGGGTTATTTTCCCAAGTATTGTGGGCTGGCTTTTGTATGTGCTTGGAACACTTGCCTTAGGTATCTTCAGTCCGATTACGGCACTTATCATTTTGCTTATTCTAGGCATTGATGCCATTGTCTTACCGTTGATTACATTGTCAATCATGGGTCGACGCGATGCCAAGCAAAAGCAAGTTGAGGGACGTATTTATACAAACCTAACTGATGCGGTGCTCGGTCTTCAAGATTGGATCTTAGCTGGACGCACAAATGAGTTAGTCGACCGACAAGAAAAAGATTTCGAAGAGATGGGACAATTACAAACCAAGGATGACCATTTTGATTGGTGGCGTAATTGGGTCGGCGAAGTTGTGATCGGGATTGCAGCATTAGTCTTGATTGTCTTTGCGACTGTGACCTTTGGACACACACACATGGGTGTGAACTGGATTGCTGCCTTTGGATTAGTACTATTTCCAATTACTGATGCGCTAACAAGTATCAGCGATGGATTCGGTGAACTACCACGTTATGCTGATTCAATTAAGCGTCTCAACGATATGGATGAAAAGAGCCAAGCTGAATCAGATGCACAAGTGCAACAAGTTGAACTGCCAAAACATTTGAATATTGCGTTGCAAGATGTGACTTTTGCTTATGATGAAAATAAGCCGGTCTTAAAGGATCTAAACTTAGAGATTCCGCAGGGCCAACATTTGGCAATCTTGGGACAATCAGGAGCTGGGAAGTCGACCTTATTGAAATTGATTTTGGGCGATGAAACACCGCAATCGGGCTCAGTCACAATTGGGGGCGTTCCCGTCGCTGCTTTGCAAGAGCATCGTGCCGAATTGATTTCTGTCTTGGATCAGCAACCATACTTGTTTGATACGACCGTAGCCAATAATTTGAAACTGGGAAACCTGCATGCAACTGACGAACAATTGTGGCAAGTTCTCGAACAAGTCAGTTTAAAGCAGTTGGTTGAGCAGTTACCAGAAAAATTGGATACGCCAATGACCGAAGCGGGGAAGCGATTCTCAGGTGGAGAAAAACAACGTTTTGCACTTGCGCGAATCTTATTACAAGATACGCCAATTGTTATTTTGGATGAACCGACTGTTGGGTTAGATCCAATTACAGAATTAGAAGTATTACAAACAATTTTTAAGACGTTACAAGATAAAACATTAATTTGGGTTACCCACCATTTGACTGGGGTAGAATTAGTTGATCAAGTTATTTTTATTGAGAACGCCTCAATTACGTTGTCAGGAACACCAGAACATTTAATGCAGACTTCACCACGTTTTGCCAGCTTATTGGCAATGGACCACGGAAAGTAATAAAAAGAGTTAGTCCTTTGGGATTAACTCTTTTTCTGTTTACACTTGTAACACTTTGAATATTGTAATCAGGCGTGTTTCTGGTATGATTAAACTTATTCAAGCATTGTCAAAAATCATTTTTTGATTTTGAAGAGAGGCAGTCTTTATGGCCAAAAAAAAGGAAAATAATGTCAAAGTTGTCACGGCATTATGTATCATCCTAGCCGTTGCCAGTTTAGTGACAATTAAACTGGTACAGCTCAATACGACGACAAATCAGCCAGCTGTAAATAAAACGGCCAAAAATCAGCACGAGGCGTTTATCGAGAAAGTCGCCCCAACGGCTGTGCAGATTCAACAGCAAGATCATGTGCCTGCATCAATTAGTATCGCACAGGCAGCTTTAGAATCTGATTGGGGCACCTCAAAGTTAGCATCAGACTATAACAATTTATACGGTGTGAAGGGGTCGGCTGACACTAAAAATATTGATTTACCAACAAAGGAATTTGTGCATGGTGAATGGAAGACCGTTCAAGCACCTTTCCGCTGGTATGACAGTTGGAATCAATCAATGTGGGCGCATGCGAGTTTATTGGTGAACGGGACAAGTGATAACGCGAACCGCTATGCATCAGTACTACAAAGTAACGATTATCGTGGTGCGGCCAAGGCGCTAGTGACCGGTGGCTATGCGACGGACCCACAATATGCTGAGAAATTAATTGAAATTATTGAAACATACCATTTAGATAAATATGATAAGCAGTAAGATGCTAAGGGGATAGGAAAGATGAGTGGAGAAGTATTACCAGGATCAACGATTGGCATTTTAGGAGATGATGTGATGAGCGCTTATTTGGCTCAAACGGCTCGTCGCCAAGGTTTCAAGATTGCAGGGTACAGTGATTATCCTGATGCCCCTATTTTGAAGGAAGCTGACTATCGCCTAGTGGGGCGTGATGAATTGGTTAATTTTATTGGATTATCAGATATTGTAACTTATGCGTCATCATGGGTGCCAAGCGAAGTCATTACGCAATTAGAGCAAACTGGCATTGATTTACCGCAAGGTTTTGATTTGATTGGGTTTACCGATGATCATGCTTTAAGCAAGGCTTTTGCTGAAGAGCAGGCCTTTAACGTCTTACCCTATGAGATTGGGACTTCATTAGATGATGTTGCCGTTGCAGCTAGAAATTTGGGTTATCCCGTCATTGTTAAGCCAATTTATCGTCACTCACAAGGGAACCAAGCAGTGGTCTTAAAGGGTGCTTATGATTTAGGGAAAGTTGCGCCACTGATTGATGGCTCGCCAGTTATTATCGAGAGTTGGCTAGCTGAAGTTCAAGAATACTCAGTGACTTTGGTGCGTGATCAAAATGGTCATGCTGCGATTTACCCTTTACGTCAAACGCATCAGATGGATAATGGATTGACTGCAGCTTGGACCGTGGGTCAAACGGATAATGGTGTCCGTCAAGAAATGTTGGACATTGCCAATAAAATTGGGAATGTTCTCGGTTATGTCGGGGCTTATGCTGTACATTTCTTTTATGCTGATAATGGAACCCTCTATTTACGCGATGTGACTGCTGGGATTGAACGTGTCGATTCAATGTATACCGACAATGTGACGTGTTCCGTTGAAGAACAGCATTTGCGTGTGATTACGGGTCAAAAATTGATGCCAGTTGTGGTCATGCAAGAAGCCGTCTACATGCCATTAACACAGGCCAATCAAGATAAGTTGGTGTTACATTGGGAAATCCAAGACAATTGGCGGATTAATCTTTATCCACCGATTCGTTTTAGCCAACAAAGTGGACATGTGGTTGTTTCAGGTGCCAACTCGGCAAAAATCTTAAATCAAATGCAAGTTGCCAATGTCTGGGACTTTTCACAAATTACAACAGATTAAAAAAACTAGTTAGTTTCACAATGACCGAACTGTTTCAGTCAAAAGTGAGCTAACTAGTTTTTTTAATGGAAAATGGCTGTAACTGCGAGGAATGAACCACCAACCAAAATGATTAACATGAAGATAACAAACGCTTGCAAAATCTTTTGCATGGTTGACTTAGGCTTTTTCTTTGACATTGACTACACCTCTTTTTTTATATCTAATAGTGTATTATAACAAAAAATAGAGAGAGTTCGCACAGACTCTTATAAATAAAGTATAATGAATAGTATTAAGTTTAGAAAAGGGATGCTTATGGCAACAAGTGTATTTTGGCCTTATACAATTTTGATGGTAATCTTGCTATGGTTGCTACTAACTATTATTAAACATACGATGACCACCTGGCCCCGTGTGTTAAGAGTCATTGATTTCATGGTGCTACCATTATGGTGGAGCATTGAGTCGATAACCTTTCAAGTGACACACTTTTCGTTGCTAGGACCAATGGTGTGTATGTTTTTGATTTGGGGAATTGCTTTAACCATTTACCAAGTCTTTGGAGTACAAACATTTAACTTAAAAAGATTTGTCACAATTTGGTGGCGTCTAATCGGTGCGGTGACCGTAGTGGTCTTTGTAGCCGTTGTCATCATTAATGCATTACATTTGATATAGAATAGAGGATGAACATGGAAAAATTAACAGGAACAGTTAAAACGTGGGAAGATGGCAAAGGATTTGGCTTTATTGAATCCGATGAAATGGATGATGTATTCGTACATTTTTCAGGAATCATTAACCAACGTCTACGCACTCTTGAACCCGGGCAAACCGTTCGTTTTGTTGTAGCACCTGGTGTCCGTGGTCCACAAGCCGCTTTAGTTGAAATCGAGGAATAAAAGATGGATGAATTTTATCGTGAAGACCTTATCTCAGAAACAGAGAAGTATGATGGTCATATTATTCGTGTAACAGAACAACTCGTCAAATTACCAGATGGACGTGAAGCGCATCGAGACGTGGTGTACCACAGTGGTGCCGTTGCCATTTTAGCCTTGACTGATGATCATAAAATAATTCTTGAGCGTCAATGGCGTGCACCGGTGCAAGCGATGACTCTTGAGATTCCAGCCGGTAAAGTCGATGGGCGTGATGGGGATGTCTTTGATACAGCTAAGCGTGAATTAAACGAAGAGACCCGGATGCAAGCAGACCACTGGGAGAAAATCGCGGGGTTCTATACATCAATTGGCTTCTCTGATGAGTACATGGATTTGTATTTAGCCACCGGTCTGACACCAGTGACCGATGAATTACCACAAGATGATGATGAATCGATTGATCTCTTATACATGACTTTTGATGAAATGACTGAACTCTTTAAAACCGGTCAATTGAATGATGCCAAAACATTGATGGCATATTTCTATTGGCAAACAATGCAGGAGAAGTAAAAAGTGTATGTGGGAAAAAATAAAGGGTTATTTTCAGAATAAGTTGACCCAACATCGTGAAAAAAAAGCACGGTTAGCGGCTGTAAAACCAAATCTGGAACAATTAAACCCACCATTAACGCGAAAAGAATATCGCTTAACGGGGCGTGGTAAGTATGAGTTAGATCCACAAACCCGTAAACTAACACCATTTGGTCTAACAACGCGACTTAAGCATAAATTGAACATCGCGATTTTAGTGTTATGTGTGCTGATTGTTTTAACTTATGTCATTTTAATTTTCTTTTAGAGGAGTAACAAACGATGCGATACGGAATTGTAAATGCCATGGCTGAAGAAAAAGTGGCCTTGCTTGAAGCAATGCAAGCCCCACAAGAAACTCAGTATGGTGGCAAGACTTTCTATGAAGGTGTGATTGGACACCATGATGTTGTGGTAGTAGAGGCAGGAATCGGTAAGGTTGCTGCAGCGATTACGACGACTTTATTGATCAATGCTTTTGATATTGATTATGTGATCAACTCTGGTTCAGCGGGGGCCCTAGGGCACGATTTGCATATTGGGGATGTTGTCGTTGCTGAATCATTGGCGTATGCCGATGCAGACGCACGTGCCTTCGGATATGAATATGGACAAGTACCACAACAACCAGCCCGTTTCTTAGCTGATAAATCATTGGCACAAGCGCTAGCTGATGATTTTGCAGCCCAAACTGATAAGCAATTGCGCCAAGGTTTGATTGTCACAAGTGATTCATTTATTGGGACTGATGCTCAAAAGCAAGCGATTTTAGCTGTTTTCCCAGATGCTTTATCAGCTGAAATGGAAGGGGCAGCGATCGCCCAGGTTGCGACATTTTATGATAAGCCATTTGCGGTAGTCCGTGCTATTTCTGATAATGCAAATGGTGAGGCCGGCCCAACCTTTGATGAATTTATTGTCCAAGCAGGTCAACAATCAGCACAAGTGTTAATTGATTTTTTAAATCAAGCCTAATTGATTTGAATTAAGAAGAGGAGTGATGACATGGCCTTTGAAAAACAAGTAACCATACCTGGGGATGACCAGGTGTACGCAATTAGCCCTAACATCAAAAAATACGCCCTAACAGACACAGGGTTCATTAATAAGCCCAATGGGACTTATGTCCTGGAACGTTCATTAGAACCCATGAAACCCGTGAATGCGGCTATTACATTGAAAATTGTGGTCAATGCGACCTTAACCGGCTTAAAGATTAAGACTTTGAATCCAGCGGGAACAATTATCATTAATTTATTTGAGATTAAAGATAATGCTGAAATGGTAAAACTCTACCATTACTACATTGACGATCTAATTCAACGCGATGTGCTCGTTAAGGTAAGTTAAACAAAAAAGACTGTCCTGATGGGCAGTCTTTTTTAATGAATAACGATTAAATTAATTGGTTGCGGCTAATGTTTGGCTTAAAGCATCATAGATACGCACGACATCGGTCGCAGTACCACGGAGTTCAAAGTCACCAACTAATGGGGCGTCAAACATCTGAGCATAGCGTTTTGCAGTTAGCACATACTGGGCATTGAAGTTTTTGTTTCCTGATCCTACAACGCCGATAAGGTGGCGGGGATTATTCCCATAAGCTAAATAGTCAGCTAAAGCATTAGTCAAAATTTCTTTCACACCATTGTCGATGCCATTCCCCCCGTCCAAGTAGGTGGGGACAAAAGCAAAATAGTCAGATGTTTCATGGTTGTCTGGGGTAAGATCGTTAATTTCAACGGCTTCAAAAGTTGGCCCCGGGTGTGTATCGGCATAAGCGATTAGTTTTTGGATAAAGGCGCGAGTATTTCCAGATTGCGAAATATAGAGTAAACGTGTAGCCATAATTTTTTCCTTCCAGTTCGTAACAATTATGTCTTACGTTAAGCCAAATATTTTCATGTTTCAAGTAAAATTTAACTTTCTTTTTGGAAGTGCCTTTAGATGGGGCTTTAGCCGAATTTGAAAAAATGCAGCCTAACAGAGTGTTATTTTTAATCAATTTGTAACAATTCAGCGAACTGCCTGCATAGCCACGCTAATGCTATGTCAAGCCTTTTTTTTACGATATTTATGCCTTGCAAATTGTTAGCTTTTTAAAGTATACTCAAAAACAGTTATTCAAATCACAGATGCGAAATTACGAAAATAAATCTTACTAGGAGTCAGATATGAAGAAAATTACAGTTTATACGAAAAACAATTGTGTGCAATGTATGATGACCAAAAAATTGTTGGGACAATATGGAATTACTTTCGATGAAATCAATGTTGAAGAAGACGAATCAGCACTTGTTTCATTGAAGGAAGCAGGTTACCAATCAGTTCCTGTGACTTTTGTTGAAAATGCTGAACCAATTGTTGGTTTTCGACCAGATTTATTAGCTGATTTAACTAAAGTAGTCATTTAAAGTACCGAGTGATACTTGCTTGCCGGTGCAATCAGATTCCGCTTTGCGGTTTGTATCAGAAGAACACTTGTTAACATAAGAGGGAATATAAAAGAGGGTATCTATATGTCACTATTAGACTTAGATCAAAATAAAGTGACCTATTTTGATTTGAACAATGAATTAAATATCCCTAAGGATAATACAATCCAATTGGGAAAGGATCACGAAGCCTTGGAAGCCTTCATGGCCGAAAATGTTGAGCCAAACACGATGCAATTCGATTCTTTACGAGCTCGGTTTGATTACTTATTGACTGATAACTTCATTGATCCAAAATTAGTTGATCAATATGATTTTGCATTTATTGAAAAATTATATGATTATCTGGAGTCACAGAAATTTCAATTTAAGTCATTTATGGCGGCCTATAAGTTTTATGCCCAATATGCCTTGAAGACAAATGATGGTGCTTATTATATTGAGCGATACATTGATCGTGTTGCGATGAATGCTTTATTTTATGGTAATGGGGATGAAACATTAGCAATGAATTTAGCTGAAGAAATGATTCATCAACGTTATCAACCTGCGACACCATCATTTTTGAATGCTGGTCGTGCACGTCGTGGTGAACTGGTATCATGCTTTATTTTACAAGCGACTGATGACATGAATGCCATTGGGCGTACGATTAATTCTGCCTTACAACTATCAAAAATTGGTGGTGGTGTTGGGATTAATTTGTCAAATTTGCGTGAAGCTGGTGCCCCAATTAAGGGCATTGAAAACGCCGCCTCTGGTGTGGTTCCAGTCATGAAGCTTTTGGAAGATTCATTTTCATACTCAAATCAAATGGGACAACGTAATGGTGCAGGTGTGGTTTATCTGTCAATTTTCCACCCCGATATTATGGCATTCCTTGCGACTAAGAAAGAAAATGCGGACGAAAAAGTCCGCATTAAAACGTTATCAATGGGACTAACGGTTCCAGATAAGTTTTATGAATTAACGAAGCAAAATGCTGACATGTACTTGTTCTCACCTTACGATGTTGAACGTGAATATGGCACGCCATTTAACTATGTCGATATTACTGCTGAGTATGACAACATGGTGGCAAATCCCAATATTAAAAAGACCAAGATTAATGCACGAAATCTTGAAAATGAACTTTCAAAGATGCAACAAGAGTCAGGTTACCCGTACGTCATTAATATCGATACGGTTAACAAGGCAAACCCAATTGCGGGTAAAGTTATCTCATCAAATTTGTGTTCAGAAATTTTGCAAGTGCAAAAGCCATCTGTTATTAACAACGAACAACAATACGAAACGCTTGGAACTGACGTGTCATGTAATTTGGGATCAACAAACATTGTTAATTTAATGGAATCAACTGACTTAGAAAAGTCAGTTGATACGATGGTACGAGCATTGACGTTTGTGTCAGATGCCTCTGATTTAGACATTGTCCCTTCCGTGCAAAACGGAAATCGCGAATTACATGCGATTGGGTTAGGTGCGATGGGCTTGCATGCTATGTTCGCCAAGAATCACATGTACTATGGTGATGAGGAAGCCCTTGATTTCACCAACATGTATTTTATGATGTTGAATTTTTACACGTTAAAAGCATCAAATAAAATAGCGCGTGAACGTCAAACAACTTTTTATGATTTTGAAAAGTCAGCTTATGCTGATGGTAGTTATTTTGAAAAGTACATTGATGAGGCTTGGGCACCCAAGACCCAAAAGGTACAAGAAATCTTTGCCAAGCATCATTTGCCAACCGCAGCTGATTGGGAACAATTGAAGCAAGATGTCATGGCTGATGGACTTTATAATGCTTATCGTATGGCGGTAGCACCAACAGGGTCAATTTCATATGTTAACGATGCCACAGCGTCATTGCACCCAATTATTAATAAGATTGAGGAACGTCAAGAAAAGAAGATTGGTAAGATTTATTACCCAGCCCCTTATCTTGACGCTGATACCATTCCATATTATGAATCAGCCTACAATATCGATATGCGTAAGGTTATTGATGTTTATGCCGAAGCACAACAACACGTCGATCAAGGTATGGCCATGACGCTATTTATGCGATCAACGATACCTGAAGGCTTGTACGAGTGGAAAGACGGCCGTACTGATAAGATGACGACCCGTGATTTAAACATCCTACGTAACTATGCCTATCATAAGAATATCAAGTCAATCTATTACATCCGAACATACACGGATGATATGGAAGAATTTGGTGTTAACGAATGTGAGAGTTGTTCGATTTAATGTATTAAGACAGAGAAGGGCCAGCGGTTGATTAAACTTTGCTGCCCTTTTTATTGAAAAATGAGGAAAACGATGAGCGAACAATATAAACCAATTAATTGGAATAAGATTGAAGATGCGATTGATAAAGCAACATGGGAAAAATTGACTGAACAATTTTGGCTTGATACACGAATTCCGTTATCTAATGACTTAGATGATTGGCGTAAGATGTCAAAAGTTGAACATAATTTGGTTGGTAAAGTTTTTGGGGGGCTTACACTACTTGATACACTGCAATCTCAGGATGGGATGACATCTTTGAAGGAAGATATTCGCACCCAGCAAGAAGAAGCTGTGCTTAACAATATCGAGTTCATGGAGTCAGTGCACGCAAAATCTTATTCATCAATTTTTGAGACATTAAATACGGAATCAGAAATTAATGACATTTTTGAGTGGGCAGAAACGGATGAGTTTTTGCAATATAAGGCCCAAAAAATTAATGATATTTATCATAATGGTACGGCGTTGCAACGTAAGATTGCATCCGTTTTCTTGGAAACCTTTTTATTCTACTCAGGTTTCTATACACCACTTTATTATCTTGGACACAACAAGTTGAATAACGTGGCTGAAATCATCAAGCTGATTCTGCGTGATGAATCTGTGCATGGTACCTATATTGGGTATAAGTTCCAATTAGGCTTTAATGAATTAGAGGAAGCCGAACAGGCTGAACTTAAGATGTGGATGTATGATCTTGTGTTCGATTTGTACAGCAATGAAGAAAAGTATACGCATGAACTTTATGATGAAGTTGGTTGGACTGACTCAGTTCTAACATTCTTACGTTACAATGCCAATAAAGCCTTAATGAATTTGGGGCAAGATCCACTCTTCCCAGATGGGGCTGAGGATGTTAACTCAGTTGTGATGAACGGAATTTCAACGACCACATCAAATCATGATTTCTTCTCACAGGTTGGAAACGGATACCGTTTGGGTGAAATTGAAGTCATGTCAGACGATGACTATAATTATTAAATGAATAAAAGATTTGACACATTTTATGAGAGTGTGTTAATATCATTTTATTCTAAAAGACAGGTGGAAGCAGATATGTTTACATTTAAAACACAATTAAATGGCTGGTGGCGCAGGTAGCCGCATTGAATGTTTTAAAAGACAGGTTCAATGCGTATTTCGGTGAGCGATATGTATCGAACCTGTGTAACCAAATCATGCTTCTAAAAACATGAGGTCCACAGGTACATCCTGTGGATCTTTTTATTTTGCCATAAGAAGATTCTAGGGAGTCGACTTATGGCTTTTTGTTTACAATTTGAAACAAAGGTAGAGGAGTAGAGAAATGAATAAAAAAGTAATTGCTGGACTTGCAGTCTTAGCTGGTGTGATTGTCATTTCAGGAGTGGTTGAGTCAAAGAAGGAACATGATGCTAATAAAATCCCAAAAGTGGGGGTCTTACAATTCATGAAACACCCGGCTCTGGATGCCATTAATCGTGGGATTGATGATGAATTAGCCAAAGAAGGTTATCATAACGGTAAAAATATTAAAATCGATTTTCAAAATGCCCAAGGTGATCAATCTAACCTGAAAACGATGGCGTCACGTTTCTCAAGTGAACGGGCTGATATTTCAGTTGGAATTGCAACGCCAGCAGCCGTGGCCCTAGCCAATACGATTAAAAATAAACCGGTTATTTTTTCAGCAGTGACTGATCCAGTTGGCAGTAAGCTGGTTAAAAATGAACAAAAGCCCGACCAAAATATTACGGGTGTTTCAGATAAGGCTCCTTTGCAAGACCAGTTGAAGTTAATGCAAAGGTTTATGCCCCAAATGAAAACGATGGGCGTTATTTATACTTCATCTGATGATTCAGCTTCAACCGAAGCTAAGCGCATGATTAAGCTAGCTAAAGCAGCGGGTATTACAGTTAAGCCATATTCAATCACATCATCGAATGATTTAAATCAAACCAGTCAACAAATGGTGGCTAACCATCAGGTAGATGCTGTCTTTGTCCCAACTGACAATACAATTGCAGGGGCAATGCCAACCTTAATTAAGAATACGAATGCTGCCAAAGTTCCAGTCTTCCCAACGGTTGATACGATGGTTTCAGCTGGGGGGGTTGCGGCTAGCTCAATTGATCAACATGAGTTAGGCGTGATGACCGGTAAGATGATTGTTAAAGAATTAAAGGGTGAGAAGCCCCAGTCTTTGCCAGTTAAATCAGTTAAAAAGGGTAAAGTTGTGATTAATCAGAAGCAAGCAGATCAACTGGGAATTAAAATCCCAGCTGAATATCAAGACGCAAAACGCGTGAGTGAGGAGAAATAGACTATGGAAATTATTATTTCAGCCATCGGGCAAGGGATGCTCTGGGCGCCACTTGGAATTGGCTTATTCCTAACTTTTCGTATTTTGAATTTTCCAGATATGACGGTTGAAGGAACCTTCCCATTAGGTGCGGCCGTAGCCGTTACCATGATTGGGAACGGTATCTCACCATTTATCGCGACGATTGCCGGTGCCTTAGCTGGATCTGCCGCAGGGCTCGTTACTGGGTTGCTATACACTAAAGGAAAAGTACCGATTCTCCTCGCAGGAATTTTAACAATGACCGCGATTTACTCAATTAATTTACGCATTATGGGGCAAGCCAATCGGTCACTCCTTAATCTCCCCACGTTATTTAGTGCCAAATTCTTGAATCATTTGCCAAACGGATTCCCTGTGATCTTGGTGGGAACCCTCTTGATTACTGTGATTGTCATCTTGACGGCGTTATTTTTGAAAACCGAGCTTGGGCAGGCCTTTATTGCAACCGGTGATAATGTTGATATGTCGCGTTCATTGGGGATTAATACCGACAATATGACGATTTTGGGACTCATGGTTTCCAACGCGTTAATTGGCCTTGGTGGCGCCCTTGTTGCACAAAATAATGGCTTTGCGGATGTGAATATGGGAATTGGAACCATCGTCGTGGCGTTAGCCTCAATTATCATTGGTGAAGTAATTTTCTCAGGCCAGATGTCATTGACTGATCGTTTGATTACAGTTGTGTTCGGGTCAATTATTTACCGTTTCGTTCTCGTCATTGTCTTAGCAATTGGCTTTAGTGCCGATGATTTGAAGTTAGTGAGTGCCGTCATCTTAGGATTGGCCTTAATGCTCCCTAACTTTGGTAAGCAACTTTCAATTAAATATAAGGAAAGGCACTAATTATGACAGCAAGTTTAAAACTAGTAGATGCAACAGTGTTGGTTAACCAGGGCACACCAGAAGAAAAAATTATTTTAGACCATGTTAATTTAACCGTTGAGGCAGGTGAGTTTGTGACCGTTCTTGGATCAAATGGTGCCGGAAAATCGACACTATTTAATGTGATTGCGGGATCCCTTAAATTAACGACAGGAAAAGTCTTTTTAGGTGATCAAGATGTCACGCAAATGAATGAGATTGCGCGCACAAAAACATTGTCACGTGTTTTCCAAGATCCCAAATTAGGAACGGCACCCCGGATGACCGTTGCTGAGAACTTATTATTGGCTGAACGACGTGGTGAAAAACGACGCTTACGGTCACGCGGTTTAACGACTGAAAAGCGGGCTGAATTAGTAAAGATTGCCGATCAAATGGGAAATGGGCTGGCCCAACGTTTAGATGTGCCAACTGGACAACTTTCAGGTGGTCAACGGCAAGCTTTGGCCTTTTTAATGGCCACAGAGGAGCGCCCTGAGCTATTGCTTTTGGATGAGCATACAGCCGCACTTGATCCGAAAACGAGTGCCCAACTCATGGATCTCACCGATCAACAAATTCGACAACAACATCTAACTGCGATGATGATTACGCATAATCTTTCAGATGCTTTAGAATACGGTGATCGGCTTTTGGTGATGTCGAATGGGCAAATTGCGATGGATTATACGGGAGCTGAAAAACAGGCGTTAACGCTTGAAGATTTGTTGACATTCTTTAATCGCTATTAAGTAATTTATCTCCCTTCGTAAAAGGTGTATGATATTTTTTGAATACAATTTTGAAAGGGGATATGATGCGTTACTGGCAAAGAATCCTTGCAGTTGCGAGCGGTGGTTTTATTGGTGGTGGCACACGGGAAGGATTGGAACTTTTATTTAATGGTCCTAATTTTCCGATTGGGACATTGTTCATTAATTTAAGTGGAACCATGTTAAGTGTGGTAGCGGTGGTTATCTTTATTGATAAATTTACGGTGGATCCACTTATCTTTGATTTTATTTCTGTGGGTATTTTAGGCGCTTATACCACCTATGCGACCTTAATCACGGAAACCATGACCAAGTTGTCACCGTTAGTTGGTTTGGGTTATATCACACTGTCCATTGTGGGAAGTGTCTTGATGGTCTATCTTGGTCGCTATGCCGCCCGAAAGGTGGTTCATCTGGCATGATGCAAGCAACTTATTTAATCTTAATTTCCGGAGTGGGGGCTGCCATCGGTTCAGTCATGCGTTTTGGTTGCTTAGAAATAGCACCGCGACTTTTTGGTCGATGGGGCGACTTTATGTTCCTAGCCATTAATTTGGTTGCAGCCAGTTTGGCGGGCATCATCTATGGTTTTCAACCCACTCTGTTTGATAATACTTTTTTCGCGAGTGGGATGATTGGTGGATTTTCCACTTTTTCAGCACCAATCATCGATTTAGCGGACAATATTGGGCATGCAAACCAGCGATGGCCAGCAATCGGACGAATGGTGGTGCTGATTGTTGGCGGATTGTTGTGTTTCCAAATGGGCCAATGGCTTGTACAGTAAAATAAAAAAGGTAATCCGAATACGACTGTTGTCGCAATGGATTACCTTTTTATTTTTGTGTACTTAAGTTGATATGGTTCCCCTCAAAATCAGCAATGTGGAAGACTGATGCACCGTTATCAGTGGTCATGAGTGCGATTTGTGGGACATCATAGTTGATTAAATGGTTCTCAATAGCTTGAGGTGTATCCTGAACTGCAATCGTTAGGGTGATCGGCTGAATTGGTCCCTGTGCTGGCTCAAAAACGAGCGGGTTACCTTGGAACGATAAGTGACTTTGTTCATGAGCTGAAAAAGTTGAGGGTAAATCGAACACTTCCCGATAAAAGCGAACCGCTCGATCAAGATTCTCAACGGGGATATTAAAGGTTGAAAACGAAGAAACACGCATAATTTAAGCCTCTCTTTCAATTAAAAAAGCATCATTAACTTTAAGTATAACTGCTTGGTCGAGGCTTTCAAATAAATTTAACGCATATTTGAACGATTGGTGTCTTTATTCTCGAATAAACGAGGAGGCAGACACATGAATAAGGTGAAATCAATTGAACAATTGGGACGTTACTTGGTCGGTAAATATGGGACGCAACCACAAGAGGGATGCTGGATTGTCGCGGTAGATACCCAATTGACGATTTTAGATGAATACTTAGTCGCGATGGGAACACTTAATCAGGTCGCCATTCATCCACGTGATGTATATCGGCATTTGATTGCGATTAACGCATACGGATTCATGATGGTGCATAACCACCCGAGTGGTAACTTAACTGCATCGACTGCAGATGAACAGGTTTTACAACAATTTATTTTATGCAGTGAAATTATGAAAATTC
>NZ_RHGY01000013.1 GCF_003862435.1 Weissella viridescens
AATCACTATGGCTAATCACTATGGCTTTTTATTTTTTAACGACATGTCTATTTTTAAATATATTAAAAAAGCAAAGTGAGTCGGCCATTTTAATGATTATCATTGAAATGCTGCTTATTCAAATGCTGTTTTTCAATTAACAATTGTAGATTGCATAGTAATTGAAAAAGTAATTGAAAAATTTCTGAATGACCAACACGAAGTGCTATAATTACAGAAAAAAGAGGTAAAATTATGTCAAATTCAAATAACTTCATCCGTACAGATTCCAAATGCTCATCATGTGGTTGGTGGCTATATAAATCATACCCAAGCTCACGAAATTCATTTTGTATCAATCGTAACTGTTCGAAAAATCAGCTCCGCCATTATAAATAGAAAACCCATTAACTATTATCATTGATGTGTTGTTTATCCAAATGCTGTTTTGCAATTAACAATTCTAAGTGAGTGCTGAGTTGATCAATCTGATATTGAGCATCGAAGACAAAAACCATTTCAGATATTTCCTCCGTTTTATGCTTCAAAAAATCAATGAGACTTAAATCAACACTAATCATTTTTTTTAAAGCACAATCTAACTGAGTTAATTCATCATTTGAAAAGTTTACTGGATGTTCTAATAAATTTGGCTCATAAAAGGCTCGTAAATGTTCTGGAATTGGTACCAAATCATCAATCTCAACATCTTCATTCTTATCGTCATTTTGTGTCATCTCACTTAACCTCCAGTTTAGTTGTCAACCTTTGTAAAACACTGTCTAAATTGTGATTGTGCTGCTCTACACTCCATTTAATATCTTTTAACATATCAACTTCAAAGCACTTAGCCTGAGTCGTTTCTAAGACGTCCTGCATTAATGTTGTTGCGTCAGCTAGTTCATCATGCAGAGACTGTAAATGATTTAATTCTTCACTTGTTAAATATACAGGCGACCAAAGAATATCACCTGTCATCACTGGAACCAACTCATCTAAATTAATTGACGGATCAACCAATGCTGCATCAAACATTGGATCATCAAAAGGTGTTAAAGCTTCTTTATTCATAATACACACTCCTTATTTTATAAATCGTTAGTTTGTACGACATATTCATAGCAATAAAAGCACACAAATGCATAGCACCGTTAAAAAATCATCAAACCTCACTTCATTACTATCCGCCATATGAAGCCTCACCTTCAAATATTTTCTACATTATTTATTTTTTAATGACGACTGATTAACTACTTCTGTTTTTATATTTCATATACACACCTTTCCTTTTTCTAGTATGTATGCTAAGCCCGTAGGCTTAACATGTGTTTGTATGAACACATCATTTATTAATGTGATACTTACCTTACAAGAGGTACCTTTTAAACCACTATTGCAAAAACCACTTAATTTAGTGGTGTCTGTTATAATTGGCGTGCAGAGGATTCATATACACCTTTTGACACAATTTCAAAACACTTGCAAAAACAAATTGTGACAAGGAGGTGTATGCTAATGGATCATAAATTTCAAAGTTTGAAAGAAGCCTTTACTGACCCCGATTTTATCGAGGATCTTGTAACGAGTTTTATCAAAGTAATGATTTTACAATTCATTGTAAATGGATTGTTGAGCCTTTAGTTCTAAACGTCCTCTGTGAACCACTATTTCAGTGTCCAACTGATTTAGTGGTTTTTTGTTATACTTGACCTGCAAGGGACTCCTAAACACACCGACTTTTATAACGTCAACTATAAAATGAATTAATTGTTGTTAAAGGAGGTGAAACTATGAAGCATTTACTAGCTGTAACATTTAAAAATCCCATTTTATGGATTTTTCTCGCTTTTATAATTATTGGCTATATGATCAGCGTATTTAGTCAAAATCAATATATGCGTTAGTAATCAGTTCAAGCGCATACTCTAAAATTAACGTCCCTTGTAAACCACTATTTCAGCGTTCAGTTGATTTAGTGGTTTTTTCTTATATTTGACTTGCAAAGGACCCATATACACCGTTTAACACAATTTCACGCAAAATCCAAAAATAAATTATCACAAGGAGGTGTATGCGATATGGATCATGAATATCAAAGTTTGAAAGAAGTCTTTACTCCCCTAATTTTATCGCGGACCTTGTAAAATCATGTTTAAAAGTGTTTTAGTCTGCAATACCAAAGAAATGCTTCACAGATTCGTACAATTGCGTCATTCGGTTTGTCGTCCCCGTGTTAGGTGCTTTTTGATTGTAGGTTGGTTTTTCTGGTTGTGGAGTCTCTTTAGGAGCTGGATTTGACTTACCAGGTGTCTTTGTCACTTTAATATCAACCTCATTTGAAGGCGTATCATGCCCATTTTGAGTTTTTGAAGCCACATTTTTAATCACATAACTGCCATCTGATTGCTTATAAGCGGAAAGGTCTTGCTTTTCGTCAATATGTGCACCAATACGCATCTGTAATTTATGACCGCGGTACTGTGCAACCTTTTTCTCATGCAATGCTGACGAAATACGACCAGTATGTGCAAAATCATCAGTGATATCCTTATTTTTATCGGTTTGATCCACAATTTGAACACCATCAAAAGCTAATGCCTTTTCCAAAGGATCATTTAAACTAAAGGATTTAATCAATTGCCCTTGTTCATCAATGGCATCAACGGTCGTATTCAGAGTATAACCAAATTTATCACCTATTTTGACTGTATGAACCGCAACGGCATCAGACTTGCTTGTTGATTTAGCAGTTGTCGCAGCTGTTTTGGTTGCCGTTGATGACTTAGCTTGCTCTGTTACACCAGATTTAGAAGTTTTTGCAGGCGTATTTTTAGCATCAACAGTCTGATTTGCATCACTGGAAGTTGCTTGACTAGCTGCTTTGTTGGATTGATTCGTAACTTGAGAATCAAGCTTAACCTTATGCAACTTCCAATCACTAATATTACCAACATATGCCTTATCTACGGGAGTGATTTTACCCTTTGGCGTTACAACTACCGTGTTTCCAGGTACTTTCTCACCGTTGACCAACAAATAAACCGTATTCGGAAAGACGAGTTTACCGTCCTGCTCATACTTTGCTAAATCAGCTTCAGATTTAATTTCAAATTCAGGCATGACAAAGACGGTCTTTCCAACGTATTTCGTGGCATCTTTCGCTGTCCAAGTAGCTCCAAGCCCCTTTTTATCTTCAAACTTGAAATCATTGGTAATATCCTGTCCCTTGGCGTCTGTCAACTTAATTTTGCTAGTCTTATAGCCAAAGGCATCCACATACGGATCAACAATTTGTGCTGTCTTAAGAGGATTGCCCTTGGCATCGGTTGCTGGAATTTTAGCAGATAAACCATAAGAAAGCGTATCGCCTAACTTGACGTCCTTCGATGTGGTAATATTGCCGTTCTGGTCTAAGCGTGACTTAATGGGTTTAGGCATTTCTGCTGGTTCTAAAATAACCTTTGTCTTCGTAAACTCGCCCTTTGGTGCTGGTAGTGATGGATCAATGGTTGTACTCAAAGTCGCCCAAACCCCGACACCGTCTTTATTGTCAGCACGCGTTGTATGGAAACGAATTTTTGTATCTTCTTTGGTATTATCCAAATTCAAAGCCGTGGCGCCGTAAATACGTTTTGGGCTTGTTGCATTATCCCAGTCTGCGATTGAAGACGGAATAATACCATCTTTAACAGTTTGTGCGTTACCTTGATTCGTTTCATCGGCGTATGCATCATTCGCATGATTACGAATACTTGAGCCTTGTAATTGCGTGATGGTCCCACCTGACTTCAATTGTACAGATTCAACGTGGAATGCTTTGCCCTTCTTGGTATATTTTGCGGCACTGTTGGTTGAACTATATCGCCCATTTAGCGAGCCAGCCGTGGCGTAGGCCGATTTATCAGAAAGTTTGATTTCCTGACCATCTGGACCATAGAAATGTGGAACAATTGTAACCCCTTCCGTTGCGTTATACCAAATCGTGTCCGTTGGATCATTAAAGGCATAAAAACGAGGCTTCTCACTCGTATGATTCGTATTATTCTTTTCCAAATCTTGGAAATCATAAACAATTTTGGTAATCTTTTTACCCGCATATGATGCGTCAAGATTGGTATAAGACACTGTCGCAAGGTGTCCGTTAACCGCAGTTAGACCACTCGCCTTTTTCGCAATCTCATACGCAGAGGTACTCTTAATTGCTTTTGTAGATGAGCTGATCACATTTTTAAACTCACTTTGCTTAATCTGTTTAGTGGTAACCGCAGAACTAACATTTGAAAGGGTTGCTTTTGCATTGGGTGATTTCTTAATTAACAATTGTTGGTTAATATCACCTGGCTTAGTTCCCTCAAGGCCAGTGCTGGTTCCTGCCCACTTATCATAAGCTAATGAATCAGCATTCAATTTAACCAATTGTTTCTTAGCATCAGCTTCAGCGTCTTTTAAGGCTTGATCTCGTTCAGCGGCCGTTTTAACTTTGACGGTTTTTTCTTTGACATCGATGTGCATGCCTTTTTTCTGCTGTGTTGCGATTTTTGCATCAGCTTCCTTGTAGTCTGGAGATGATGTGAGCGCTACCTTTTGTGCGGTCGCTTGCTTTGGATCAGAGATTCCGTCATCCGCGTGAGCCACGAACGTCAAAACGGGTGTGATTGTTCCTGCTGTTGCGAGTAATAACATTGGATATGATTTCATTTGATTCATATGCCGTTTCATTTTACGTTGCTCTGTAGCCATATTTATTTACCTACACTTCCTTATAATTGTGTCACCTGGACACATGTTAACCGATTCTTAAATTGGCACAATGCCCCATTGATAGATGGCACCGTTGTATTCGAAATTTTGATGTGGTTGTACACCCACGCGATTTGTCGTACGACCTGTATTGAGTGATTGCATCAGTGTGGCCAACGCTTCAGTCGCATACAAATTAAAACCACTTGCCGCTTCCGCGGGGTCTAACTCTAAATGAATTCCCCCATTTACAATGGAGCGATCGAGTTGAATATCTTTCAATACTTCAAATTCAGTCTCCGTTTTTCGATTACTAATTTGCGCTAAGAAAAAGACTAATTCTGTATTAGAGTGCCAATCTTGTGTGTATGGCACAACGAAACGACCAGATAGGTCTACAGGAAGTTCATTCATCAAAGCGACAGGTGCAATCGGATCCTGATTATAGATTAAAAATTTTCGTGAAATCATGACATGCTCCTTTTTTTGATAGTGTGAACTAAGCCACTTGAGGGAAAATAGCCTTAACAGATGTTGGGGCATCTTTAAATGCTTGTGTATCAACCAAAGCCCCACTTACAACAATCCGTTTATCTGGGTGACGGTTAATCGTCCCATAAATGGGTTCGTCACAGGTCACTAAGGTAACCTTAGTTGCAGTATCGCCATAGACGGCATTTTGGTAAGCCTTTGGATTTGACTTAACATCAATAACTTGCCGTTTTGTTAGCCGATAAGTGTAAATCTTAGTCCCATCAGTTTCATAAAACTTAGGTTGCTTTGAAACATCGATTTTTTGTAGTGGACTAAAGCCTAAAACGTAATCTCCCGTCGTAGGCGTTCCACCAAAACTGTGCCGCGCTAATTGATTATTGCCCTCACCTAATTTGAAGTTAGCTGACAAGGTACCCGTTCCAGTCGCTAAAACTTTATCACTTGCCCCAACAAAAATTGGGCTTCCAGAAATGGGTGCTTTTAACCCAGGTTGTTTATTTGTTCCCGCATATCCAATCTGTGATAGGGTTCCCTTACTCTGTTGAAATGTTTTTAATTGCTTCGCAGTTGGAATACCACTATTATCATTTCCATAGCTATATTGACCATTTGGATCAGGCTGCGTCACTAACTTTTTTGGGTTTAGTTTTTTGTTAAGTTGTGCTTGTTCGCTCAATTTAGCTTCTTGAGCCGTGTGACTCGCCTCATAAACGGAATAACCAAAATAGCCCCCTAAACCAAGCGCAAGCAAAGCTCCTAGTACGAGCAACTTGCCCCACCAATGGGACCAAAACTTATTTAATGCCATAATTAACTTCCTTTCTGTAAGTCTGTGGCAAACAACATCTGTGTTCTCCTATCAATCATTAACTGTTGAATGAAGGATTGCGCACCTTGATTGGCATAAAAAACCTCCTAAATAAAAAAGACCTAGCTTATTTAAGTTAGGTCGACCAACGATTCAATTTTTTGTGTTGTTTGATTTGCATTTAAAACTTGTATTTATGCATTTTTGAATACAAAACAACCTTCATTTTTATAATCATTCAATGGTGTATAGAAATTACCACTCTATGAGAAACATATGATAGGTACCAATCTTTGTTAATGCCATTTTTCTTCTGCTTTGGCGCTTGCCGAATCTTCCACAGTCTTAAAAAGAAGTGTGAATTCGGGAAACATTGAATGCACAGCCATTTTTCCAACCCGACCATAGATATCTCTAAAAAGCGTTTCACCTTTAATAAACTTTGAAAACCATTCCACATTTTCAGCCGATGGCTCAATGCCAACGTAATCAAGAATTTTTGTTGTTTCACTAGGTTCATTAAATGCGAAAACCACCCCAACTTGTCCGTGATCATTCTCACCACTTAAGTCGTCGATTGATTGTGTCGCATAGACCAATGCATTATTAAATGATCGCCCAACTCGCTTTATTGATTTCAAAATTGCTCGTCCAGTTGATGAGGTTTGGAAAATCCAAGCTTCATCAATAATTTCAAAAGTGTATTCATCTGGATTTTCACGGCCAAACTTATCCGCGAATTTACCTAGGGCAAACATGGTTGCTAACGAGGTTTTTTGGACATCTGTATAAGTGGATGGATCAACATCTTCATTTGGTAGATCAAGACCGGCCACTTCTAAGATATTAATACGCGTATTAAAACTAACCGAATCATTATGACCATCTGAAAAACTTAAACGTAGGATACCACCTGTCACACGTTTACGAATTGCTTGTGCTAATTCTTTATAATCAGTTCGCTGCGCCTCAGATTCCATGACATCTAGGACTGTCAACATACCAACTCGTTCCCCTGCCCATTTACGACGAATGGTCATTTTAATTGCCTGTTCAAGTTCCGCTTTAGCTAACGGATCCCGAATTTCAAAAATTTGATTAAACATGGCGACTGCGACATCATAGGCTGGATCAGTATCTGGTTCCATTGATTCATTACGATTCCCAATGCCAGCTAAGAAAACAATCGGATCAAGCGACCCCCAATTTTCTCTATTTGCTTGGTCAAGCGTCGTGAAATGAAACTGACTAATTAATTTAATGAGTTCTGGATATTTTTCTTTAAAACCAGGGTCACTCGTTGCTCGATTAAACCAACGTTTCACTTCTTGTTTTGGATCAACATAAAGGAGTTTGGCGTTCATCATGGAAAGATACATCATGATCAATTTCACTAAGAATGATTTGCCTCGACCTGTTTGTCCAGTGACGGTTATATGTGGACTATCTGTGACAGAACCTGTTACGCCTTGATTTGTGACAAGTGGATTAAAAAAAACTAAATCCTTTGAAGAATAAATGCTCTTTTTAATCGACTGACTTTGTCTCGTACTCGAAACACGCCCAATCACAAAGCCAGTATGATTGCCTAATTGATGGGAAATACCAAACAGATTTTGCGCAAGCCCATCTTGACTTGAATATTGAAGCCATCGCTGTTCACCTTCTAAAGAATAGCCAGGTAATAGTCGATAAAATAAATCAACTTGTTGCGCGCTTGCTTGACTGAGTTCAACTTTACGTTGCGCCATCGTTTTTCTAAAAGAAGCCACGCGTTTTCGCAATTCGTCTAAGTCATCCGCATAAATCACAAAAACCCCTAACCACCGAAAATACTCATTGCCTCGATCTAAACCATTTCGCATTTGATTTAACAGAAATCGGGCTGTTTTACGTTTGTCTGAATTATCTAGTTGTCCAGATTGATAGGCATCTTTATCCTCAGAAACCATTTCCTTACCAAGCGCACCAAGGCGACTTTTAAGATTTTTTCCAAATCCTGACTTCTTTTCAGTGATAACTTTCATATGAAATTCTACTGGAAATTTTTTCATTTGAGCCTGTTCAAAAAAATGACTATTGGTCAAATCTGTAGGCGTACTTGAAATGGGTAGAAAAGCCACATAGCCTTCACCCTCTTTGTTTTTCAAATAAAGCGCCCCTTTATGTGATGCATTAAGCGAACCATCTAATAAGTTTTCAAGATAATGGTCTTGACTTTCATCGAGAACAGAATGTTTAATGCCACGTAAAAAATTATAACGAATGAAGTAAGCCAAATCGTCTTCCGTAAAAGCTTCACCACCAACACTTGATAAACTATTTTCAACTTCTTCTGCTACATCTTGATAGGTCTCAAAGAATTTATCATCAACAACCACATCATAACCTAGTTGAGGAGCTAATGTTTGTACAAAATCATCTAGAACACCAGAGACAGAAGAACGTAAAGTATGATCATAGCGTGCTGATTTAAGTTTAATCCCTATAACATAATAACTTTCGGTCGTTGTTCCAAACTCGTGATTTAATAATTTAATTTGCTTGCGAGCATAATGTTCTGCAACATCACGAACATCGTCCGCAAAGTCATTTGATAAAGACGTTTCACCAAAGAAACGTTCCTCTAAATCTAATTCTCGTGGAACCAAGGTCAATTCAAATTCCCCATACCCAGCAAGTTCTTTAAACAGAAATGCCAGTTTTTGTTTACGTTCCTCCTTTTGTTTTAAATCATGATTTGCGATACTTTGACTCTTAATTCGATAATAGCCCCAAACATCACCAGTTGTCGTGAGTAATAAGTTATCTTTAATGGCCTTAATCGGACTTTTTAACACTGTTTTCAAAAATAGCACCCACTTTCTTTTTTCTTTTGCAATAACATTTAGTAATGTGTAAGCAAAAAGCCCAGCCAGGGCTTGACCCCCATAAAAGCTAAACTTTTAAGCTGGACCCATGTATTATCATTGGTTTAATTCAACGTAAACATCACCATTTTCGATTAAGTCACCACTATCCAATAATGTCTGACCAACTTTCTCCCAGTCAATATAAAAACTATTATCACCAGGTAAATAGGAAATAAAATCTAGATCAGATAAACCAGTCTGTGCAGCATAAGTTAATCCTAATCCTGCAGGATTAGATTCATGGATAATATTGATTTCATTTAGTTGATTCTCGTCAATCGACTCCCAACCATCTAATTCACCATCGATAATGTTTTGAATTTGTCGATTGGTCAGTTGTCCAAGAACACTGTTTTCCAATGCCTCTACAAAACGATTAAGTGCTTCGAAATTAGTCATACTTCCTTTAATCCTAAAAGGGAGTTGACTTTCAATGATTTCAAAATGTGTTTCATTGGTCCAATCTGCAATCTGAGAAGCATTAAATGGATAATGAAATTGATAAATCTGACCACTTTGATTTCGAAGAACTAATTTTGTCGTGTTTGTCGTAAAACTCATTTAATCACGACCTCCCCTTCTGTATAATAAACCGCTTGATCATGCGCTAATGTTCGTTTCGGCCACACGTATTTCACATAGTATTTACCATATTGCCAAACATATTGATGAAATTTCAATCCATCTGGATTTGTCCCATCGTAAAGTTTGTATATCCCAATTGGTGGTATAAACAAGGAGCCTAGGATGTATTGACTGTTAATATGGTAAACAACCCATGATAATGGTAGGGAGACAAAAAGTATCGAAAAAAAGATGATCATTGCGGTTTCGACTGATATTGCATACGAAATGCCACCATATTTTTTAGCAGTTGTCCCTCGTATAGTATAACTATGCCGATAAAGCGGTTGATAATTGTACGTATCTTGCATATTATGCCCCCATTAGCCGAAAATCTTTTGGAAAATGGTAGAAATTGCCCGCAAGACCATCGGTCCTTGTGATATTAGTAACCAAGCACCGCCACCAAATAAAGCGACCATAATCAATTCCTTAAAATCACGGCGTAAAAAAGCAAGTACCGTCAAAAAAACAATCCCAATTATCAAAAGAGCCGTTCCTTGTTGTGACACCCACTGTTGTAATCCCGTTAAATCCATAGAAAATTCCTCCTCTCTGTTGTTAGTGATCAAACTTCAAAACAAAATAAGTGTTATCTTGCTTTCGTAACGTTAAATCGAATTGTTCAGAATGTACGACCCCTGTATCAACTTGTTCGAGTAAAATTGTACCTGAAATACGAGGTTTGTTAGCATTTCCAGAAACGTGGGTTTCCTCAATGCTTTTAACTCGATACTCACCACTTAGGCCAACTGGATCAGCCATAATAAAACTCATTTCATTATTTGAAGATGAAACGTACTTGTCAAAGAATTTAGTCGTAAACTTGGTGACCTGATTTATCGCTGTATTACTTAATGTAGTTGAGGCTTTACCATTTCGAACCAAAGCCTCAGAAACATGTCCCTTACTCGATCGTTCTGGCGATACAAACGGATAAGCAATGACAGTAAAGTAATTATTCTTGGCTTGATAAGGAACATTAACATAGGTTGTTTTACCAACCCAAGTTTCTTTGATTTTTGGTTTCTTCTCTTTTTTAGTACCTGATTTATGATCTTTATTTTTTTCAGGTTTAACCAATTCTTCCTTTGTTTTGATGCGATATTTCACACGCATTTGTGCAATTTTGACATCATCTTGCACATAAATAGATACTAAATCAGCTGACGTTAAGTCTTGTTGCTTCCAATTATCACTGTCTGAGAGTTTTGAGACATCCATATCTTTTGCAAAATAGGGTTTCAACGAATTTTGCCAATTTGTAAACTCTTGACTGTTCCCTGAATGTGACATGTACTGATTTATAAAAGCACCCATATACCCGCCCAAAGCAGGATTATAAGCTAAGGAGCCAGTTTGAGCTTTATCTAATTTAGCGGCAAACGCTTTGAGCTCTTTGCGGAGTTCTTTGTTTTGATGGGACACGGATTTAACATTTGCAAACGCAAGTGGCCCACTTATGACCAAACCACCAATCAAAAGCAACAACAGCCAACGCGATGTACGACGAGAAATTTGATGTTTTACATGTGGTAAACGCTGTTTCTTGATTTTAGGTTTTCGTTTGAATTGAAATTTTTTGATAAGTCGACTCCTTTCAAATTAATTCTGAAAACACCGCCCTAATTTTATTTTTCTGGGCACAAAAAAAGCCCCCTTAACATAAAAGTAAGGGGGGGTTGCTTGACATAAAAAACTCAAACTCATCATCGCGAAAAAAGACAGCGTTGAACGATGATGAATTTGAGCTAAAATGAATCACGATCTATGCCTGCAATGGAGAGCCTTTTTATTAAGTTTATTCATAGGATCACATTACAGACACAATTAAGGGAAGTTCAATAACCTACCATTAGGAAATAGGCTACTGAACATCTCAAAATTATACACTAACAAAACTGAATGTCAAGAACTAACTAGTTTAGCTGACAGACTCGCTTAATTAAGTTATACTAAACGATGTGTGTTGGCGGATTAATTACCCGATCAACACTGGCATGTTTGGAGGAACACACATATAGTAACACACCCCTTACATCTATAAACAAAAAACAAAGGGAGGTGGTGCTTATGTGTATTACTTCCAGGAAGGAACTAAACATGGAATTTCTGCCGGCAATGATGATTGCCTTCGGAGCCATGGTTAGCGCGATTTTAAGCGCGCTAGGTGAGTTTTTGATTAACTCAGCAATCGCTAAGTCAATCAAAAACAAAAACGCTAACCTTAAATAGTTAGCGTTTTAATAGTCCTAGTGTTCCAAAAAACATGTCGGCCAGTGGATATTCCAAGTATCCGCTGGCTTTTTCATCTATACCTACATTTTACAGCAAATCGGCTCATTGTCAACTAGAACGGCTCACACATTGTAAAACAAACCATCATGTCAATATTAACCGATTACTGGCTTCCCTTAGCGATGTTAGCTTTTGGTGGCATTGTCAGTTTGGGACTCAAACTAGCAGGCAAATATCTCATCTACAAAGCCTTAAAAGATCAAGAAAAACAGCAACATTAAAATCTGTTACTGCATCTGACTGTAAAAACGAGTATACTTAAAAGCATGTGTTGACGGATTAATTACCCGATCAACACTGGCATGTTTGGAGGAACACGCATATGGCTTCACCCACTCTCATTTACTAAGAAAAACAAAAGTGAGGTGGTGCTTATGGGTGTTACTTCAAGGAAGGAACTGGTCATGGAATACCTACCAGCAATGATGATTGCTTTTGGGACCATGGTTAGCGCGATTTTAAGCGCACTAGGTAAGTTTTTGGTTAGCTCAGCAGTCGCTAAGTCAATCAAAAACAAAAACGCTAACAAAAAATAGTTAGCGTTTAAATTAAACTAGTGTTCCGAAAAACATGTCGGCCAATGGGTGTATGCGCACCTATTGGCTTTTTCATTTACTATACTTTAATTTTACATCAAATCGGCTCACTGTCAACTAGAAAGGACTTAACATTATGAAACAAACCATCATGTCAATATTAACCGACTATTGGATTCCCTTAGCGATGTTAGCTTTTGGCGGCATTGTCAGTTTGGGACTCAAACTAGCGGGCAAATATCTCATCTACAAAGCCTTAAAAGATCAAGAAAAACAGCAACATTAAAATCTGTTACTGCATCTGACTGTAAAAACGAGTATACTTAAAAGCATGTGTTGACGGATTAATTACCCGATCAACACTGGCATGTTTGGAGGAACGCACCATATAGTGCCACCCCTTTACAATTTACAAACAAAAAACAAAAGGAGGTGGTGCGTATGCGTGTTACTTCCAGAAAGGAACTAAACATGGAACTCCTACCGGCACTTATGATTGCCTTTGGGGCCATGGTTAGCGCGATTTTAAGCGCGCTAGGTCAGTTTTTGGTTAACTCAGCAATCGCTAAGTCAATCAAAAATAAAAACGCTAACCATAAGTAGTTAGCGTTAAAGACTCTAGCGTTCCAAAAAACATGTCGGCCAACGGGTATTCACAGTACCTGTTGGCTTTTCATTTACATCTATTATTCTACACGGTTTTCATTACCTGTCAACTTTCTCAAAACAAGTAACTAACTGAATGTAAAATCAGGTATAATTGAAATATGTGTTATCTGGTTTGATCACCAGGTAGCACTGGCATGTTTGGAGGAACGCACCATATAGTGCCCCCCCTTTACATTTACAAACAAAAAACAAAAGGAGGTGGTGCGTATGCGTGTTACTTCCAGAAAGGAACTAAACATGGAACTCCTACCGGCACTTATGATTGCCTTTGGAGCCATGGTTAGCGCGATTTTAAGCGCGCTAGGTGAGTTTTTGGTTAACTCGGCAGTTGCTAAGTCAATCAAAAACAAAAACGCTAACCGAAAATAGTTAGCGTTTAATCAACTAGCGTTCCAAAAAACATGTCGGCCAATGGGTGTCCCATCACCTGTTGGCTTTTTCATTTACAATTATTATTTTACACGTAAATCGAAAAGTGTCAACTACTTAACAAAACGCTTGATACTAGCAACAGTATCTTCAGTAGCACTTGAAACATTTTGAGCATTCTTAACAATACCCGATGCTTGTGAAATGAAACGTAGATTATTACGCAGACGCTTTAAATCGTCCGCAAAAACCTTTTCTAGTTGCGGATCTTCCTCAATCAAGGCTTTGACTTCATTGACCCCCGCATAAAGCGTGTCTTTATCGAGATTTTTCATACTTGCCGTAATTTGTTCGGCATGTTCTTGTGAAGCTTGAAGTGCTTTAATTGCACGTTGTATATTTGCATTTTCAGCCATAGGTAACTTTCTCCATTTTTCTTATTTTAGAATGTTATAGCAACTAAATTTTGAACCCCACCCATGTGTTTTCAGACCCGATAGTTCAATTTATCTATAATCATTACGCAACAAGAATGTAAAGGCAATCAATTTAAATCATCAACCATGCCAACTAATGAACTTATTTCATTTTCTGTAGATTAGCATTCGCAAATGGAACAAAAACGGGATTGTTTTCTGAATCATTAACGCCAGTATACCGTTCAACAATGAATACGTTACCTCCCTGTTCATCGCTGTCTTCCCACAGTTCACCTTCAACTAGTAAGTCAACTGATCCATCAGGTGAGAACATAATTTTGTCAAATTCCACGTACTCGTCGACGCGTATATCCCAAACTCTAAAAACAGAAATTTTCATACTTACTTACCTCCATCATTTCCAAATGTAACCAGCCATGCACAATTCCATGCACAATTGATTCTTCATTCATTTATTCAGCTACTTCATAAAACAACCGCCTTCCTTGTCATGTAAAAATTACGTTCGAAAATGTCTGTTTTAATGTGCTTCCTCGAATGTTCTCGCAATTTTATTCTGATTTTCAATTTCATCAATGATGGCCTGATAGTATTTTTCCTGCCTAGGAGATAACTCAGCTTCATCCACATACTCTGAAACCAAGTCTTTCCCAAACTTATCCGTCATATCCAGCCCTTGAACCATCTTAATAAATTTAAGCGTTGGGGCAACTGAGCGTTTAATCCAAGCCAAAGAGCGGTCAATACTAATTTCTTCTGGTAACGTTTCAAATTTGATGACTTTAGACTTAAAAACAAAGTAATGCCATGGTTCCCAGACCTCACGGTCATTGAATTCTAACTTAATCGGGTTACCGTCTTCATCTAAAGGTAATGCGTCATAAAATGTGATGTATCGATTAAAATACCCATACACCATCGGAACCAGTTGGTCTTTTAAAAGCCAGTCATTAATTAATTGTGTAGCCTTGCGTGTATCCGCAATTTGTAATTCATAACGATTAATGATCCCGAGATCATAATTTGATGTACCAAGTTTAGTCGCGATTTCCTTGTCCTTTTCATAGAAACGAAAAAAGACATTGCCTCGTTTACCAAACTCTAAAGTCCAACCCGAATATTGATTACCATGAATAATAGGCTGGGTTCTAAAACGTGTTTTAACATCACCGTTTTGCGCTTTTTCAATCAAAGTCGCAATATCAAACCACCCACAGTAATCGTTGATGGCCAAGTCAATACGTGTTACAACACCGTTGTACTTGTAGACCGTATCATACAAAAACGTTTTCCAATCTGTATTTTGCTGGTCCAAAATGAATTCGAAAGACCGACACCCATGACCAGAAATTTGAAGTAAGGCCCCTTTTTCATCAGGTTCAGTTCGACTGAACACACGAATAAAATTAAATCCCGAATAATTCAAGGATTCACGATACAACATACCCGAATTTCCGCCACCAACCGCAAAATCATCAATATTCATTTTCATGACCAACATAACCACATCACGAGCTGACAAATGTTCAAAGCTAATTCGTAAATAATCAATCGCAATGGCCATCGTTCCGTTGTAATTGATGAATGCTTTTTGCACACGATCTTGAACTTCTTCGGGCATCTCACGTTTACCGTTCTCATAATTACGATAAGCGGATTGACTAACCATTAAATAAGCTGCCATCTCCCTGATTGACCATTTTTTTGCTAAACGGCAATTTTTTAATTGCTCACTAGTGACCATCAAATGTACCATCTGTAATAACGGAACTACCAACTACAGCCTTTCTACGTATTTTTTCACGATAACTGTGCCATACTTGTATGACGATAGCTTGTTCTTCAAACCCTTTCGGGTTCATTTGTTCAAAATTAACAGTTGGATAGATTGATGAAGCATCATAACTAATTGATTCAACGCACATATCATCTAGTAGCTTGGGAATGTGGCTAGGTAACGTCCAGGGATTCGCGAAAAAGGTTTCTTCTAAACCAGCTTCATTAAGCAGTGTAAAAACAAACGCATCATTTTTAACATTCACCAATAGATGATCAATCCCAAAGTATTTGTAGGTTTTAATTACTGACATCGCATTCCCTCCTTGAATCTGTTCAATTTTAAATCGAAAACAAGTGTGCACAAAACACAATTCGTGCTCACTTTATAAAAGGGGCTTCAGGACCGCTGTGATAACGTTGCCTGCCCTTTTTCCTTACATTTTAAGGCCCCCTATTAGGTAAACGGGGCCTCGGCAGATTAAGCGAGTTGACCTAAGTCCACTACCGCAAGAACAGCCAGGTTCCAGTTAACTATTTAAAGAGCCTATAAGCTATTCCATGAGTGTTCGGGGTGGCAGAGCCACCCCCTCACACCGTTCCCGATCGGTCACATATCATGTCATTCGCAAACAGGCTCTAAAAATAGTTTTCCCTACACCTAACTGTTTGAACGGTAAGGTCAACTAAGCTTCATCTGCACCGTGAGGTGCTTGTCTATCTACCGTTACCTCAAGTTTTTTCCCTAATTCATCAAAATAGCGCTTAGCTTTAAACTCTTTAGGAA
>NZ_RHGY01000014.1 GCF_003862435.1 Weissella viridescens
GGGGTAAGAAAATTTATTTATTCAATCATTCAGCAAGTAATCTTGAGAAGGACCAAAAATGCTTAAATCACTATGTCAAATACAACAAACAACAATTAGAACTGATGTTAAATCGTGAAGAGGCTAAATCAGATATGCTTAATTCACTCAAAAATACAATTGGTGGGGCTATTCTAGTATCGTTGTTACTGATTGGCTTGCCGTTGTTCAAAAGACTTTTATCTGTTAAGGCGACCCAGTATACCAACAGTCATGATGTGACAGCTGAAAACTATGTATTGAGTGTGAATTTCACGATATTTGTTTTAGTAATATTCGCGATTAGTTTGTTGATATTTTTTTTATATTACATTAAGAAAATAAGCGATAAGAAAAGAAAAATGGGTATACTAAAATTAGCAATTAGTTATAAAAAATAGTAAGGATTAGAAAACATGGTTGATTATTTTGATGAAGAATCTATATTTTTGGGGTTAGTGGAGTTGATATTTTGTGTTTTCTCGATTGTGTATCTCATGAAATTGAAAGCATTTGATCTTGAATTAGAAAAATATGTTGACACATCGAACCCATTTAGAGTGATGTCGTACAATAATAATCAGGCATGGTGGTTTATATTAGGTATGTTTGTAATTACCATTGTTGCCGTAGGCATTGTGGCATTGGGTTTTGTACATGCTTACAAAGGGGTTGTCATTACGTATATAGGGATTCTTTGTATTGTTGTTACGATTAACGGTTGGATATTAATTAAATTATTTATTCTTATAAAAAATCCAATCCTAAGGTCAGCAATTATACTTATCTTATGCGGTGCTGGTTATATGACATATCAAACTAAAAATTAAAATAGTGATTTTAAAAGTTCTAGCCAGATACTTATTTCTGGTTAGGACTTTTTTGTATTCGTATTTGTATTCGAAGAGGAAAGAAAATTATGGTTAAACGTTATGAAGCTGCTAGTCGTAAGGTACTAGAAGTATTAGATTTGCCGATGGATACTTTAGTCCATTGGCATTTTGATGTTGCAGTAGGCTGGTATGTCAATATTAAAGGACATACTTATCAAGTCGTAATGAATGACGAATTGTTAATTGATCAAGTTATCGAGATGAAGATTGTTAGGGCAGAGGTATGATAAAAACAAGTAAAAAAATAGTGTTAGCTGTGGTTGCCTGTGGTATTTCTGGCTTATTAACAAATAACGGTATTGAGGCACATCGTGGGGCGACAAAGGTCCGTCGAGAGGCAACGCAAACGCATATTAAATCAGAACAGGTTGATCAACAAATTCAGACAAAAAAATCTAAAAGTAAGGTAAAAACCATTGATTTAAGGCAGGCAGATCAACTGATTACGAAATTTAGTCTAACTGCTTTGAACACGCCGATTAGTGATCGTTCTGACTATCTAGACTATACAAATGACATGAATAATTATGCGAATTCAGGTGCCGTTCTCGATGAATTGATTCGTTATCGTAAACCTAGTGTTAATACAGAGGATACTTCCCAACATTTCACTGTTAAATCATTAAATCGGACACAAGTGCATAACGGTAAAACAGATTACCTAGTTGTTCTTTCAGCTAAGGGAAATCCTGATCATGTCTTGGAACTAACCTTTGATGTGTTAACGAATCAAATTACAGTGTGCCATGTTGATCGGGAGGTGCCAAGCGATGCGTAAAAATAAATTGGATATAATGTTCATCCTTGTTTTGCTTACAATGATTGGGGTTAGTTGGTTGTTTTCTAATCAACAGGTGCATTTCTACAATCAAGCTGTTGAAAAAAACATGCAAGTAACGCAGCGTTTAACAACAAACCAGCATCAACTTAATAAATTAGAGTCAGAATTAAATATCAAGTATCAGTATGATTACGCTACTCAAAGAGCCGACCCAACTGTGACACATTTTTTTAAAATCATGCGAACCTATAATAGTTCTAAAACTTATAATGCCCGTCGGGATAAAGTGATTCGGGCGAAATTAGCTGGGGCAGATGTAACACAATCTGATTTATTCAAGACCGATCATGAAGAAACAGGTGAAAACTATGTGGATAATAGCCACATGAGCTCGAATTTTAATTCCGCAAAAGTTTATGCGGATAAAGTTTCAAATGATGTACTGGCGGGGAAGGTCTTGGTGAAATACACTATGACAACTGAACAAGGAGATGCGCAAATGTCGATGGCTCTTTATGATGTACGTTATGATTTGGTTACCAATCAAATTACAGAAATGCACTATGATTATGGAATTAACGGAGTATTAGGTAATGGTTAAACGTCGAGTCAATAATAAAAAGAGTTTTATTGCTGGTTTAGCTGACATGTCAGTTAAGCAGTGGTTAGCTTTAGTGGGTATGTTTGTGGTATTGCTTGGTTTTGGGATTGGTCAATATAATCGGTTCATTCGTTCTAATCGAGTTGTCTCAACCGAACAAATTAGACATGCCATTGAACAAAACAAAACGGTTGTCTTTTATCGTGATGATTGTTCTTCATGTAGAAAGACGTTACCATTCATATTGACGCGAAATATCCTCAAACATGACTTATTACTTGTCAATATGAATGGACCCAAAAACCGTCATTTTAAAGCTGACTATAAATTAAAAAGTGTTCCAACGTTAGTGAATAAAACCGGTTCTTATAGTGATTTAACAACGGATAGGTATTTTGATGCACTTAAAGCCGTTGAAGTAGATACAGGTGGCATGGACTTTTCAAGTTCGCCTGACCCAACCGTTCCTTAAATTAAAATTGAATATAGAGGAGATGATTTTATGCCGACTCCGCAAGTTGAAGCTGTTGATACGATTCGTGTTAATAGCTTTTTTATGTGGCAAGATATTATGAATGAATTTGCTAAAGATTTTTATGTCGATTGTCAACTGATTATCAGTGATATCCCTGATACACCGAATATCTATTTACGGCGTTTAAAAAATTACAGTCATCATGTTGAAACATATGATCAACGATGGTCTAACATGGCCGAAATTTTGGAACTGGTTGGTTTAGCATCCGATGTCGATTTGCTTCGTGACTGGTATAAAAGTGTCGTTCGCGTGAATCGTTTAGTTGATGAATATCTACAACAATTAACTAGAATGCCCAATCTTGATTATCTTAAAATCCGTGATATCCGCTTGTATAACTTTGTGGATACCGTGCGTCCTCTATGTGTGACGTTTGTGGAAGCACAACCTGGCGTTATGAAACACATTAAACAGGATTTTTTGAAGACATTACATCGTGCACCTATTGAACTCCGTTTATTAGATAGTGTGCGCACTAAGTTTAATCACGTCTTTGATGAATTTGAAGAAACGAAAGTGGCGTTTTATGCGGTCGAACAACAAGGTGCATTTAAAGGCTTTGATGGTGTATACGCGAATATGGTTATTCAAATTAATGAAGTTAAAAACGCTTTAGAACACTCGTTGATGGATGAATTTGACGTCATTGGTGATGATCAATTACTAACGAATAACGGGATGTTAGTTAGCATCGCAAAAGGGATTGGTGAATTATTGCTGGGAATTCCTAAGCAAGCAACTTATAGCATTCAAGGGTTAGAACACGGTGCTTTTGGAACGGACATTTTTGAAATTGTTCAGACTATTAACAATCATTTAAAGTATTTTGACGCTAAAAGGCAAGACCTATTAGCACGAATTTCTGAGCTAATGGTGGCATAATGGCATGTGATTGTTATAATATAGAATCATTGGTAAAATAAATATTTGGTGATAAAATTAAGCCGTTGGATGACTGAAATGTTATTTATTGGTTGTAATAGTTCACATTTTACACGGTAGGCATGTAGTTTAATGGGAAAAACGACTTTTTTCTACCTTTTTAGTTAAAGTGGTTCGATTCCACTCATGCCTATTCAAAATTGACTTATTATTAAAGCGTTAATGCCGCTTTCAAAGAGACGGAAATTAATGCTCTTTAACGTTAATCAATCATCTTAGTTATGTTTCTAAAACATACCCTTAATGTGTACAACCATGGGCTTAAACATACAGTTAATACTGTAATATAAAAACAAATTACTGATTATCGGTTATCTGTTTTATATCATTGTGACACCACAGTTTGCTTTTTTACTTGAAGAGCAAAATTACGTAGCATTAAATAATGGGGTGTTTATTATAAATAATCTTCACCTAAAACCAAACGGAGGAGTTAGTACTTCGATTATGTTTCACTCCCAAATTAAAAACTTGCTATACTCACACCATAAACTGTACCTTAGAAGTATAATGTCAACAGCGTCTACGGTAGCGCTCTATACGGCATTTAGTGTAACACCCACAATGGCGGCACAAACCGACATGTCTGACACTGTAACAGTTCCATCTTACGGTGGAAAACATGAGAATAGTCTTGTATCTCAGAAAGTAGATCTTGGCGTCGTTAAAAAGACAGAACAAACAGGATCTACGTTCGCCGAAAACAACCAAGCTTCAATAACTGATCACGTAAGTGAACATGCTGATGAAAGAGTAAATAAAAAAGACGATGTATCAATACATACGGCTACTCTCTCCACAGCATCTATCCCCACCACTGGAACAAGTAAAACTAATGTTTCTGCGACAAAGCCAAATAATAAGGACGATTTTAATGTAATACAAAACGGGGCCACTGAACGTGATCAAATTAAAAACACATCCATTGTTAGTGCAAAGGTTTCAGGCACTAAAGGATCACAACTACATCAAAGAGTACATATCAATGCTGATGCAGGAATAAGATTCAATCGAGATGCGAAAGGTAACTCAGCAACTACCGGAAAAGTGCTTAAATTGGTTCAAGAACGACAGCTTAATGGTGTTAAAACCAGCGTAACAGTTGACCCAAATACCTATGCGGAATGGGACCCTAATACAAAAAATACCATGCGTCAGTTAGATGATGGAAGAGAGGGGAAGGTTCCTACAGACTATCTTGGTATTAAAGATGGTCCATTAGGTTTTGATGATAATGGTAATAAAATTAATTTTAATCACGATGGTGATTATTTGATGTGGACAATTACTTGGGAAATCAATATCAATTTTAATTCAGATACTACACCCGAAACAAACCATATCGGTGGGAAAAAGCTTATTGTTCAACCAATTCCCCCAGCTTCTAATGTTAAAACAGCTACACCAGTTGAAGCTCAATACGTGGACACAAAGGGAAATAGAGTAGTTGACTCTGACTGGTCTACTGGCAGAGGAGGAAATCTTGATGATGCTTGGGATATTACAGCACCAAAACGGTTAACTGATAAAAATGGTAAAAAATGGGTATTGGTCGATACTTCAACAGCTACACATTCTGGAATCATCACTGATCAAGAGCAAAAAACACAATTTATTTACGTACACGAAACCATTGCTATCCCACCGAGTAAGCCACAACCATATCCAGGGCTTAAAGAAGATGATTTAAATAAGACCATTACGCGAATTATTAACTATGTTAATCAGGAAACAGGGAAAAATGTCGCTAAACAGGTCATACAAAAGGTGGACTTTGGGCGGACAGCTATTTATGACACAGTAGATGAAAAGGTTATTGGATATGATACAAATGGTGATGGTGAGGTTGATACATTCGATGGAAATGCTGCATGGATATCTATAAATGGTGGTTTTGGGAGGGCTTGGTCACCAATCATACAAGGATATAACAAACCTAATTTAACAGTTGTAGAACAAAAATCACCATCTCCAAATGATGAAGATGAAATTATTAACGTTCTCTATGAGCCGTTGAAGTATCCTAGTTACCGAATTAAAAATAATATCAATCTAAAAAATAAAAATCATATAAGAACAGGTATTCAAAAAACTAAAACAAAACCGGTACAGATATCCCAGCAGCATGACCGCCTTTTTAAAACGCTATTTCAAATCATAACTTCGCCAGCCCAAATAAAATCGTATTATCTATATGGTGATATTTTAAATAAAAATCACCTAGTTACACTAATTCAAATTACCATTGGAAATAAAATTCATCGTGTTATGGATTTATCAGAAGAAACTTATGAAACTGATTTACTGCATGAATTTAACGTCTTTAAATATTTAATGAGTAATGGATATTTTATAGATGACACAAGTATTAATCGTAAAGTAAACAAACATACTGTAGATTTTTCGATTAACTTAATGCCTCAGTTTTGCAAAACTTTTGACTATATTCCGATTTTAAAATTAGATTTTGGAAGTAGTCACAACATATCTACCACGACAATAGTTCCAAGAACACTAGAATTATTAGCCCATAATATTTTATTTAGTACTGGGAAGTAATTTTTTTAATATCGTACTCAAAAAAGCACACCTAAAGTAGTTAGGTGTGCTTTTTTATCGAGTGCGATATTCCATTGATGTACTTTCAAGACTTCTAAAGCTAGTCAAAAGGTTTTATTTTAGACGTATTATTGGTCTTTTGAGTAGATAATTTTTTTCGTTTTATTTGAACAATTGCTTGTCCAAATTGATACCAGTCTTTAGGTGTCGGAGGTTTTGTCCAAATAATTTGTTCGGTTTTAAGATTACTTTGTGCAAAATCGCCAAGATATATATCAGCAGATTCTGCAGTTATATTTTTTAGACGTAAATTTAAGCCAACAAAATTAGTGATTTGACATCTAATCCACTCATTGATTGCATATCCACCGGTGAAATCAACACAAATGCTTACAGGGTCAATATTTTCAAGGTTTAAGTCAGAAGACACTAACTGTGCACAAATCAATAAGAAAAGACGGTCATCATTTTTTCCTACTAGTTTCTCATTTTTAAACATGTTAAATAGTGAAACGAGTGCATGTGTTAGTGATGGATATATTTCATTAAAATATGTTTTAGGTACAAGTAAATGAATAGTTTCTGGGAAGTCATGAGCATATTGTGCAATAAAAATCATTTCTGAGATTATTAATAATATTTTCTTAACTAAAGATGGTTCATTATTTTCCAGTAGAAGTGGGCTTATTTCGTCGTAAGTAAGCATATAAATATACTCGAATTTGGAACGATCTTGAAATTGGGTATAAGAAAACTCATTTAAAGGGAATAAGTTTTCCGTCATTAGGAATTGTGTAAAATAGCAGTCCTCTTCTTTTGAAAACTCACTACCTAATTCAATAGTTTTACTTGAGGACGTAAGCCAGCATTCCTCGGCTTTGATAAAGTGACTATGGTTGTTAACTTCGTAATAGGTTATTGAAAGCATTAAGCTGATTTGATGCGTCTTATTAAGGTCATTGTTGGGATTGAATGTATATTGTATTTTTGAGAACGTTTTAATCATGTCTATAGGTAAAACCAGCTGTTCATTAAAATAAAAAAGAATATTAAACAATAAAATTCGATAGCTACCATAATCACCTGCAGTAGAGTTTTTATTAATCAAATTCAAAAGTGTTTTTTTATTTCGTGAGTAAGCTACATTTGTCCAGTTATAGTTTTCTTGCATCTTTTTCAGAGGGACGAAATCATCTTTAGAAAATAGTGTTTCAATAATCAGAGGATAATAAGAGGAACGTTTGAAATATATCGTAAGTAGTGCTTGTAGTATTTGATGTGACAGCCTATCACTGGGATATAGCCAACCACTTGTAATTTCAAAAAGGGTAGGTTGTTTTATGGATTCCAGGTCTGCATTAATTGATTCTATGTCACTGCGTAATTTAAATCGGCTAATGTTAAGATCAACTTCTAAGTTGGACAACTTAAAAGTAGTATCGTTTTGATTTAACAAATATTCAAAAAGGGATATTTTAGATTGGTCATCGGACAGTAATAACTCATTAAACATAACCAGTCCTCCTTGTTTTTAATAGAAATTGATCGATTTGTGTTGTTTATGTTTTAAGTTACTTAATCATAAGTCATATATAAATAATTTACTACATGCTCTAAAAATGCATATATCAATTATTTTAAATATTTTGAAAAATTTGATATATACAAAAAAAGTTTTGCCAATTATTATTACTTACGAATGCTATTTGTATTCGGAACTTGTTGAAATTTTAGGAGGAATAAACTATATGAATAGTTATAAGCAACATTATAAAATGTATAAGGCAGGCAAACGTTGGTTATTTGCTGGTGTCACTACGTTTGCTGTTTCTGTGGGGATAAGTGTCGGTATACAATCTGCTTCTGCAGATGCTACTGCTGTTTCAGCTAGTGGACCACAAACTGCACTACAGGAAAATAAAGAAAGTGTACCAGCAAAAGATAGTACAGAGACGAGTCAGCCACAAACAGATAGTCAGAGTACTGTTACCAGTACTGCTACTTCAGTTAGCGCATCGCAAGTAGATAGTCAGAGTGCTGTTACCAGTACTGCTACCTCAGTCAGCGCATCGCAAGTAGGTAGTCAGAGCGCCGTTACCAGTACTGCTGCCTCAGTTGGTTCCTCAACTGTAAATGATACACCGGATACTAGCCAGGGGAATTCCGTTAGTTCTGCGCAAGTTGGAACAACGGTGTCACAGAAGTCTATTAAAACTGTGGCTACAAATGAAACCCCCTCAGGATCAAGTAAAACAAATATTACCACTAACAAGCCTAACAGTATTGATAATCTTAATGTGAGTCAAAACGGTGCCAATAATCGTGATCAAGTTGGAAATTCGTCTATCGTTAGTGGTAAGGTTTCAGGAACAAAAGGTACAGATTTACATCAAAAAGTAAATATTAATGCTGATGCCGGTATTCGTTTCAATCGTGATGATAGAGGTAATTCTAAAACAACTGGAAAAGTCTTGAAGTTGGTTCAAGAACGTAGTTTGAATGGTGTTGTTACTAAGATTGAATTGGATCCTAACCAATATGCAGAGTGGGATCCAAATACTGCCGATAAGCATCGTCAAATTGAGGATGGAAAAGGTGGTACAGTACCAACTGATTATCTTGGCATCAAAGATGGTCCACTAGGTTTTGATGATAATGGTAATAAAATTAATTTCAATCACGATGGTGATTATTTGATGTGGACAATTACTTGGGAAGAAAATCTTGATTTTGACTCATCAACGACTCCAGATACGATTCATGTTGGTGGTAAGAAATTAATTGTACAACCTATTCCACCAGCAACTAATGTTCAAACCCCCGCGCCAGTTGAAGTAGAGTATGTTGATGATAATGGTAACGCATTAGTTGATTCTGATTGGTCTGTGGGAAAAGACGGTAATATTGGAGACGATTGGGATGTTACTGCTCCGCAAAAGATTACTGACAAGAACGGTAAAAATTGGGTTTTGAAGAAGGGACAAGATGTAACTCACACTGGTACAATTAGTGAGCAGGAACAAAAAACGCAATTCATTTATGAACATGAAACAATTGTTGTTCCGCCCACTAATCCTGGAACTTGGCCTGGTACTGATTATAATTCCCTTAATAAGACAGTAATTCGAAAGATTAATTACTATGATAAGAAAACAGGTAAAGTTATTTCTAAACAAGTTCAACAGAATGTTGAATTTGGACGTACAGCCATCGTGGATACGGTTGATGGAAAAGTAATCGGATATGACACAAATGGTGATGGTCAAGTTGATACAACAGATGCTAATGCATCTTGGACACCAGCAGATGGGCAATTGGATGAGATCGTTTCACCTGATTTGAGCGCTAAGGGTTATGGTAAGCCATCACTCGATAAGGTTAATGCTGATCGTGTGAACGCTAGTTCAAAAGATACAACGATTAATATTTATTATGAATTAGTTCCTGAAAACCCAGGAACACCTGATAATCCAGGAACACCTGGTAATCCAGGAACACCTGGTAACCCAGGGACACCAGGTAATCCAGGAACACCCGACAATCCAGGAACACCTGATAATCCAGGAACACCCGGTAATCCAGGAACACCTGATAATCCAGGAACACCTGATAATCCAGGAACACCTGRTAATCCAGGAACACCCGACAATCCAGGAACACCTGGTAATATTTATACGTCAAATAAGACGAATGATAAAAGTCTTCCAAACACTGGAATGAATGAACAATCTGTGCTTAGTGTTATTGGTGCGGTATTATTATCAATAATGGGATTCTTTGGATTCAAACGTCTTAGTAAAAAATAATATTAAGTATTGGTGATTATTTGGATTCAAAGTGTGAAAGAGGCATTTTAAATAAAATGCCTCTTTTTCATTTTATTTAAAGTCAGTTTTTAATAATTATTGTATGTGTTTTAAAAATTTTCGGATTATACTTTATGCTTTTTCTTGCTAAATTATTCTGAATTTTTTATGATATAGGCAATTATAGATAGGAGGTGCTATTTATTGATATTCAAAAAAATCCGCGTAAACACGCGATGAATTTTGAGGAGCGTTTGGTATTGGAAGATTTGTGGATTCGTCAGGAGTCTATTAGTCAAATTGCACGCTATTTGGGGCGTTCTAGATATGAGATTGAACAAGAATTGAAACGGGGGAATGTGATTTATTTTAAAGGTTTGGATGATCATGAATTGAAATTAATGACAATTCATAAGCGGATTAAATACTCGGCTGAGTATGCTCAACAATTTGTGACACGTACAAAGATGGTTCATGAAGAACGACACAAATTGACGCCTGGTATAAAACGTTTTATTGAAAACAAATTGTCGGAAGGGCTCTCCCCTGAGACCATAGTTCGTTTATACTCCGATGAAGTCCCTATAACGGGACGAATGATTCGAAACTACATTGATCAAGGATTAATTCAAAAACACGTACATAATGAAGATGCCTTATTAAAAATGAAAAATAAAGGCGAAGTGGTGTTAAATCCCGTACATAGAAATCAAATTCAAGAAATTGTCTTTGGTCAGTGGTTAGTGTTTGTCAAGAAAGAAGTACTTGCATATCAACGTGTTTCAATATTGGTGCTTATTGAAGAATTAACGCATTACGTTGTATTGGTTCGATTAGAGGATAAGGATGCGCATAATGTATATTTAGGTTTGGAACTGTTTCTTGATCGGTTTATTTCAGATGTGTATATGCTTGATTTTTGGGAAGAAGTTGTGGGTGAAAGTCAATTATTGGCGCTTAAGGCGACGTACGACGTTGTTTTTAACCATGTAGTGTCATCATTAGTTCCTGTATTGGAAGCACGTTTAGAAATAGTTTTAAAGCTCATTCCTGATTACGAGAATTTAGTCTATTTTGAACAATTACAATTGGATAATTTGAGTCGCGTTTTAAATGAACGTCTATTTTTAGATACTTCAGAGACAATCGCATCTGTTTTTAAGAAAGTGCAGGAACGTGAGTATGAGTAATCAAAGACATCATAAGCACTTAACATTTGAAGATCGGGTTTTATTAGAACATTACTGGAACGATGAACATCTATCAATGTCTGAAATTGCGATACAAATGGATCGAAATCAATCAACTATTTCTCGTGAGTTGTATCGTGGCAATGAAAGTGATGTTTCAGATGTTCCAAAACATGTTTTAAATCAATATGTCCATGATTTTATTAAGTATTCTGCTAAACTAGCCCAGTATCGTCATGAAAATCAGCATAAGCGTAATGGTCCACGTAATTTAACTTATGACTGGCAGACTAAAATTGAGTTATATTTAAATGATAGGGATTATTCACCAGAAGATTTTGTGCACCAATTTCCTGAATGTCCTATGAGTGCAAGTACGATTCGGAATTATATTGCTCGTGGTTATATTAAAGTGACTGAGTCGGCGTATGGACGACGTTCAAAGCGTTATCAACAGAAACCTAAGTATGCGTCTAAAAACGCGTTAGAGGAGAGTTCAGCTAAGTTAAATGCGAAAATTGAACGGCAAAATCAGAAAGCTAATCATTTAAAAGCTGAAAAGGTTCAGCGTTTAACAATTACTGAACGTCCACCATCTGTCAATAATCGACGTGAGTTTGGTCATTGGGAAATGGATTTAATTGTTGCTCGTGATGGAACACGTTTTGGGATTATGGTTTTAGTTGAGCGTAAAACACGTTATATGGTCGCAGTGCGTTTAGGCACCAGTCGAAAGGCTGAAGATATGAAAGCCGCGTTTGATTATTTTATGTCCATTCATGGGCAGTTTGTGAAGTCTGTGACGTTGGATAACGGGATTGAGTTTTTATCTTGGGATTATTTGGCGCATTTACAGCAAGATTATGGAATTAAAATGTATTTTGCACATCCTAATTCTCCGCAAGAACGTGGAACAAACGAACGCCGTAATCGTGATTTACGGCATATTATGGGTTATGGCAACTATACACGTTTAACGCAATTAGATTGGGATCAAGCGTGTGTTATCGCTAATAATAAGCCAATGCGTATTGCTTTAGATGGCGATACACCTAATAAGTGATATCATCAATCATGTTTACAACGCTTAAGACAGTTAAAAAAAAAAGAGAAAAATGACTGAGCTAATTTGGAATAAAATTATGTGTTAACTTAGCAAATGTTATATGTGTTAACTTAGCAAATGTTACTTGAAAGCTAGTGAGTATTTATACTTACTAGCTTTTTTATTTGGTCACAATTCATATTTAATCAGTTTAGGGAAACTTAGTACATAAATAGATGCAGAAAAAAAGAAACACGAACATTCGCCTTTTTATTCTGTTGGAAATAAGTTAACTTATTTTATTGACGAGGTTCGAGATAGTTAAGGTTTAAAAGCCTGATTTATTGCGATTCTAAAACTTTTAAAATAAATTTCGATAAATGGGTTGACACCAAAATTATAAAATATAAAGC
>NZ_RHGY01000015.1 GCF_003862435.1 Weissella viridescens
AAGTGAGAAAAAAATGAATAAATCGGTTATTAAGCGACTGGGTATTATTGTTCCTGTCGCTTTTCTTATGTCATTAATGATATTGTGGGTTATTTCAATACCGGCCTTAGCTGATACTAAGAAGACTCTCGTTGGGGCTATTAATAGTAATGATATGTCTTACATCACTAATCATATTGACAGTTTTAAACTTTACCATTTTTCTACCGGTCCATTAGATTTTAACGCGAATTCCACCTATTTTATCGGAGATATGGTTTGGTCGTTAGATACGATGATTTATTCCGCAATGGACACATTTATAAACATTTTATTTAATACGAGTTCGATGGCTGGTTTAATTGATTGGGCATCGGGGATTTCTAAATCACTCTATTTTGGTTTATCAGGGGCTGTCTTAAGTATTGTTTTTTCAATAGGTGCGTTAATTGCATTCTTTTTTTATTTATCAAAAGGGCGTACTGCGGGATTAAAACAATTGGTTTCAATGGTGCTAGTCATTGCCGTTTCAGCTTTTTGGTTTTCAAATGTTGGGCCTATTTTAAACAATGTCAATTCTTTATCAGATAGTTTAGGGGCTACGGTAGCCAGTAGCGTAAGTAAATCACTGGGTGAGGATCATTCTAAAGACTCTTATACCGGTCTTGTCTCAAAAAATAAATCGACTTCCACAAATTCGGTTACGTTAGTGCGTAAAGACTATTTTGATAATAGTTACTATAAATTATGGAAAATTGGGGCCTTTGGACAATCAAACGTTAATCAAAAAACCCGAGAAGATTTCTTAAGGGACGTTCCTTTAAATGATAAAGAGGTTGATAAACAAAAAGAAAAGAATGAAGTCAAGGATTATAAAGGGTTCTTAGAAAAAGATAACGCTGCGATTAAAAGTAGTACGTCTTTTGCTGGTTTGTTTGTAATTACCTTAAATGGTATTCCGTATATAGCGATTGGTTTGTTAAATTGGGTGGTCACAATGATTGCTTTGGCTCTCACGATGGGTATGCCCGTTTTGGCAATATTATCATTCTTCCCCAGATTTAATCGTTCACTTTATAACGGAATTGGTGAGATATTTAAAGCCTTTTTTACCAAAGGAATCGTTGTCTTACTAATCGTCATTGTTGGCCTGTCTAATACGATTGTCAAAGCTTTAACGACTGGTTTAGGAACACCTAAAGGCTCGACAGCTGTAGCTCTAGTCTTAGTCACAACCATTTTACAATTTGTCTTGTTACTCATGCTCTGGAAGAGTCGTAATCAAATTCTATCCACAATAAGTGGTGGTACAATTAATAATGTACCCTATGCTGGAAGTATGCCGTCTATGGCGCATCAAGCAAGAAGTGGGTTCCACAACTTACGCTCTGGAGAGGACGTTCCACCTCAAGACGGTGGTCCGGGTGCTTCACCTGAAGTTGATCCAGAAACACAACAAGTTGCACAACAACTGGTTGCATTATTGCGAACGGCTAATGCTGACCAGGTCGGTTCAAATGGTCCTTTAACCACCGTTGGTGACGATGAACAGAACAATGTCTCTGAAGATGAAGATGTCGAAGAGGAAACTGACGAGAAGGATATTGATCGAGTTGAGGAAGACACTGAGCCGGAAGAAGAAGAGCTCACGCCTGATGTTGATATTCCAGATGGTTTAGATGGTGAGGAGGAGTTGGTTTCACATGATGAGTTTGAAGACGATTTTGAAGATGAGATACCAGTCCCAGGCGAAGTCGAGGCTGATGATCCAGATATTGGAGTACCAGAAGACTTAAGTACAGATGAAAAAGATACGACTCGTCGTAAAAAACTTCAGGCACCACAAACGGGAGAAATCTTAACTGATGGTGAGCTTGGTCACGTAAGTGATACGCCAGTTAATCATGTTACTTCAGTTGAGCGGGGTGATGATGAGTCAACACTGCCGATTGATGATGCCCAGAGTGGTGTAACAAGTGACCAACAAGTTTATGAAGATTTTGGACAACCAACTGTCTCTGGCACAAAGCCAACCTCTACGATTGATTTTGGTGAAACCAGCCTTCAAGGGGATAAACTCTCAGCGTCCAAAAACGATGGACTAGTGGACGATTCGAGTTTTTCGACACCTAGTGCACAAATTGAAAATGATGGGCTAAAACAGCCAATTAAACCGCAAAAACAACCATCACTAACCGAAACATCTTCTCATGAAGATATGAATGCTACTTTAAATCCGAAACGGGCTGAGTTTGACTCAGAAAGCCCTGATGATTTTCTAAAGTAAGGGGGGGATTTATTGTATCAAGCAATTGGTGTTGTATCTGGTCAAGTATATGCAGAACAATCAAGTAAGGCAGATTTGTTTCGGACATTACAATTGGAATATCCATTTCGACAAGGTGAAAAATTGGTCTATCCAGAACCATTAATCTGCCACAAAATTAAATAGTGTTGTGCCACTTGCTTTAATCTAAGTAAGTGGCTTTTTTTATGAAAATGATGGTGTATAAATGGAATCAATTCGTAACACATCGTTATTTATGAGATTATCACCAGTGCTTGGTGTCATAACGATGTTTGTTTTTATTCTGCTCATTGCGATTCTGTCAATTTTTGGTACGGATACATCATGTGAAAACAATGTTGATTCACAAGCACCGGTCGTATCAACTGGTGACAGTAATGGTGATTGGAAAAATAAGGGCAGTAAAGTGTATAAAAATATGCAGTATGCTAGTGAACGATTTAAAAAGATGGGCTTTTCTGGTGATCAAATTGCTGTCGTTTTAGCGTGTGGTTGGAAAGAGTCAAACTTTGATCCAACGATTGTTAACCCTGGTGGACAAGTAAAAGGGGTTTTTCAGTGGGGAACTGGTGGTGTTAATGGTAATCGATACGGGAATACTCAAGACACAATTGCCTCACAAATGGACTTAACAGAAACAGAATTAAAGGGACCTTATCGGAGCGTTTATAACAAATTATTGTCGTCAACGACGATGCCTGGTGCAGAAGAAACTTGGGATGTTGGATATGAGGGCTTGCCGGCAGGTGATACTGCGCAACGTAAGTCGTCGCAGATTATGGCTGATGCACAATCAATTAAACAAACCTTTAAGCTTGATTTTTCAGCGCAAAAAACCCATTCACAATTGGGCCAAGATGCTAAAGATAATGCCAAGCTCAATAACGATAGTGTGACAAACCTATCAGAAAAACTGGGGTGTGATACACCTGCTCCAGTGAGTGGGCAAAGTTCAGGTGCTCCGGTCAAGGCTGTTCCTGCTAAATATAAGGGCAAGATTCAGTTTAATGATAGTCGTGCAACAAATTATTCAGATAATCGTTATCCATTCGGCCAATGTACTTGGTATGTTTACAATCGTATGAAGCAAACGGGTCATCCAGTACCTTGGTTCTCGGGTGACGGTGGTAATGGTTCTGGTTGGGGAAGTGCTGCTAAAGCGCATGGCTTGAAAACACAAGCCAACAACCCAAAAGCTGGTTGGGCGGTTAGTTTTCAAGGTGGTCAATATGGTGCGGTTGCGCCCTACGGTCACATTGCATTTGTGGAATACGTGAATCCAGACGGCTCGTTCTTAGTTAGTGAATGTAATGTGGTTAATGGTGGAAGTGGGACGATTTCTTTCCGTGAATTTAAAAACGGAAATGGATTAACCTTCATTCAAGGTAAATAAAAGAAAAAAGGGGTGATTGTGTATGCACAGGCAAGATGTCGATAAGTATTTTAAAGCAACTTTTCAAAATAAGTATATTAATAAAGGTCAAATTGGACGATGTGTGCGAGAAAAACATGTCGCGGAAATAATTGGTAATGTGTTATTGGTGAATTTTGGTGTCATCAGTATTTGGTGTTTTAAACATGACTTGATGGAGGTAGAGAGTCTATAAAAACAAAAAGTACTTGTAATAAAAT
>NZ_RHGY01000016.1:0-2500 GCF_003862435.1 Weissella viridescens
GCGAGGCGAGGGTACGCGAATCTCTTAAAACTTGTCTCAGTTCGGATTGTAGGCTGCAACTCGCCTACATGAAGTCGGAATCGCTAGTAATCGCGGATCAGCACGCCGCRGTGAATACGTTCCCGGGTCTTGTACACACCGCCCGTCACACCATGAGAGTTTGTAACACCCAAAGCCGGTGAGGTAACCTTTTAGGAGCCAACCGTCTAAGGTGGGACAGATGATTAGGGTGAAGTCGTAACAAGGTAGCCGTAGGAGAACCTGCGGCTGGATCACCTCCTTTCTAAGGAAAATCGGAAGCCTAYAYATTTGCGTTGAAACGATATTCAGTTTTGAGTGGTTTACACTCATATTTATATATCCCATGGGGAATTAGCTCAGCTGGGAGAGCACCTGCTTTGCAAGCAGGGGGTCAGCGGTTCGATCCCGCTATTCTCCATTGTAACCTTCGGGTTACAAGGRCTTAGWTCTTTGAAAACTGAATCATATTTAAATTTTAAATTCATTTCAATTAATTATTATAATTAAATTGAGCCGAAAAAATACACCGCGTAATTTTTTGAGTTTTTTAAATTAGTTTAAATCGCTTGTGGCCTTTGAGCCACAATACTCAAACTTGAATCATCAACGCAAGTTGATAGGTTAAGTTATTAAGGGCGCATGGTGAATGCCTTGGCACTAGGAGCCGATGAAGGACGGGACTAACACCGATATGCTTCGGGGAGCTGTAAGTAAGCTTTGATCCGGAGATTTCCGAATGGGGAAACCCAACTTGTTTATACAAGTTATCATTTAGTGAATACATAGCTAAATTGAAGGTAGACGTTGTGAACTGAAACATCTCATTAGCAACAGGAATAGAAAGAAAAATCGATTCCGACAGTAGCGGCGAGCGAAATCGGAAGAGCCCAAACCAACGTGCTTGCATGTTGGGGTTGTAGGACTACCATTGTGGAGTTACAAAATTGTTTATTAGCAGAATCAGCTGGGAAGCTGAGCGAGACAGGGTGATAGCCCCGTATGCGAAAGTAAGCAATCTCCCGTGTAGGATCCTGAGTACGGCCGGACACGTGAAATCCGGTCGGAATCCGCGAGGACCATCTCGCAAGGCTAAATACTCCCTAGTGACCGATAGTGAACCAGTACCGTGAGGGAAAGGTGAAAAGCACCCCGGAAGGGGAGTGAAAAAGTTCCTGAAACCATGTGCCTACAAGAAGTTAGAGCCCGTTAATGGGTGATAGCGTGCCTTTTGTAGAATGAACCGGCGAGTTACGATAACATGCAAGGTTAAGGTGGAAAGACCGGAGCCGTAGCGAAAGCGAGTCTGAAATGGGCGCTTAAGTATGTTGTTGTAGACCCGAAACCAGGTGACCTACCCATGTCCAGGGTGAAGATGCGGTAAAGCGCATTGGAGGCCCGAACCCGTACATGTTGAAAAATGTTGGGATGAGGTGTGGGTAGCGGTGAAATTCCAATCGAACTTGGAGATAGCTGGTTCTCTCCGAAATAGCTTTAGGGCTAGCCTCGGAATGAAGCGTGTTGGAGGTAGAGCACTGTTTTGGTGCGGGGCCCATCTAGGGTTACCAAATTAAGATAAACTCCGAATGCCAATCACGTATGTCCGGGAGTCAGACAGTGAGTGATAAGATCCATTGTCGAAAGGGGAACAGCCCAGATCGTCAGTTAAGGTCCCTAAGTGTGTGTTAAGTGGAAAAGGAAGTGGAGTTGCATAGACAACTAGGATGTTGGCTCAGAAGCAGCCACCATTTAAAGAGTGCGTAATAGCTCACTAGTCGAGTGATTCTGCACCGAAAATGTACCGGGGCTAAACACACCACCGAAACTACGGGTGCCACGTAAGTGGCGCGATAGGAGAGCGTTCTATGGGCGATGAAGTCAGACCGTGAGGACTGGTGGAGCGCATAGAAGTGAGAATGCCGGTATGAGTAGCGAAAGACAGGTGAGAATCCTGTCCACCGTATGACTAAGGTTTCCTGGGGAAGGCTCGTCCTCCCAGGGTTAGTCGGGACCTAAGGCGAGGCTGAGAAGCGTAGTCGATGGATAACAGGTTGAGATTCCTGTACCAGGTGAACATGTTTGAACGATGGAGGGACGCAGAAGGCTAACGGATCCCAGCTGATGGATATGCTGGGTTAAATAACAAGTCTTGAGTTGAGTTAAATGCTTGACTCTTTAAGGACAAGTTATGATGAGGACCGAAATAAAGTAGGGAAGTCCGCCATGTCACGCTGCCAAGAAAAGCTTCTAGTTAGTGTTTACCTGCCCGTACCGCAAACCAACACAGGTAGTCGAGGAGAGCATCCTAAGGTGAGCGAGTGAACTCTCGTTAAGGAACTCGGCAAAATGACCCCGTAACTTCGGGAGAAGGGGTGCTCAGCGAAAGCTGAGCCGCAGTGAATAGGCCCAGGCGACTGTTTATCAAAAACACAGGTTTCTGCAAAATCGTAAGATGACGTATAGGGGCTGACGCCTGCCCGGT
>NZ_RHGY01000017.1 GCF_003862435.1 Weissella viridescens
ATTTGCGAAGTCAATTCGCTAGTAAATTCGTTTAACAATCTGTTAAACAACAAAAAGAAAAATTGAGTAATATCAAGCTTTTGAAACCTTTCTTCATTTATGGAGTAAGTACAAAATGAGAGTTTGATCCTGGCTCAGGATGAACGCTGGCGGCGTGCCTAATACATGCAAGTCGAACGCTTTGTGGTCCAACTGATTTGAAGAGCTTGCTCAGATATGACGATGGACATTGCAAAGAGTGGCGAACGGGTGAGTAACACGTGGGAAACCTACCTCTTAGCAGGGGATAACACTTGGAAACAAGTGCTAATACCGTATAACACTAATAACCGCATGGTTATTAGTTAAAAGATGGTCTTGCTATCACTAAGAGATGGTCCCGCGGTGTATTAGCTAGTTGGTAAGGTAATGGCTTACCAAGGCAATGATACATAGCCGAGTTGAGAGACTGATCGGCCACAATGGGACTGAGACACGGCCCATACTCCTACGGGAGGCAGCAGTAGGGAATCTTCCACAATGGACGAAAGTCTGATGGAGCAACGCCGCGTGTGTGATGAAGGGTTTCGGCTCGTAAAACACTGTTGTAAGAGAAGAATGACATTGAGAGTAACTGTTCAGTGTGTGACGGTATCTTACCAGAAAGGAACGGCTAAATACGTGCCAGCAGCCGCGGTAATACGTATGTTCCAAGCGTTATCCGGATTTATTGGGCGTAAAGCGAGCGCAGACGGTTGTTTAAGTCCGAAGTGAAAGCCCACAGCTTAACTGTGGAAGTGCTTTGGAAACTGGATAACTTGAGTGCAGTAGAGGAGAGTGGAACTCCATGTGTAGCGGTGAAATGCGTAGATATATGGAAGAACACCAGTGGCGAAGGCGGCTCTCTGGACTGTAACTGACGTTGAGGCTCGAAAGTGTGGGTAGCAAACAGGATTAGATACCCTGGTAGTCCACACCGTAAACGATGAGTGCTAGATGTTTGAGGGTTTCCGCCCTTAAGTGTCGCAGCTAACGCATTAAGCACTCCGCCTGGGGAGTACGACCGCAAGGTTGAAACTCAAAGGAATTGACGGGGACCCGCACAAGCGGTGGAGCATGTGGTTTAATTCGAAGCAACGCGAAGAACCTTACCAGGTCTTGACATCCTTTGACCACTTCAGAGATGAAGCTTTCCCTTCGGGGACAAAGTGACAGGTGGTGCATGGTTGTCGTCAGCTCGTGTCGTGAGATGTTGGGTTAAGTCCCGCAACGAGCGCAACCCTTATTACTAGTTGCCAGCATTCAGTTGGGCACTCTAGTGAGACTGCCGGTGACAAACCGGAGGAAGGTGGGGATGACGTCAAATCATCATGCCCCTTATGACCTGGGCTACACACGTGCTACAATGGCAAGTACAACGAGCAGCTAACCCGCGAGGGTACGCGAATCTCTTAAAACTTGTCTCAGTTCGGATTGTAGGCTGCAACTCGCCTACATGAAGTCGGAATCGCTAGTAATCGCGGATCAGCACGCCGCGGTGAATACGTTCCCGGGTCTTGTACACACCGCCCGTCACACCATGAGAGTTTGTAACACCCAAAGCCGGTGAGGTAACCTTTTAGGAGCCAACCGTCTAAGGTGGGACAGATGATTAGGGTGAAGTCGTAACAAGGTAGCCGTAGGAGAACCTGCGGCT
>NZ_RHGY01000018.1 GCF_003862435.1 Weissella viridescens
TCGTCATATCTGAGCAAGCTCTTCAAATCAGTTGGACCACAAAGCGTTCGACTTGCATGTATTAGGCACGCCGCCAGCGTTCATCCTGAGCCAGGATCAAACTCTCATTTTGTACTTACTCCATAAATGAAGAAAGGTTTCAAAAGCTTGATATTACTCAATTTTTCTTTTTGTTGTTTAACAGATTGTTAAACGAATTTACTAGCGAATTGACTTCGCAAATGTTTGCACCAAATAAATTTGGTGACCCTACACATTTGTTTATATCGAAACGATATTCAGTTTTCAATGATCTACTTGGTGGCCAAGAAGCTGTTTTACCAACGACTCAACTTGATTAATAATACACACTTCAATTTGAATTGTCAACAACTTTTTAATAAATGTTTTTTACTGTCATCTGTGTATGTTTCCATCGCTTGACGGCCTATTTATATTACCCTTGCCCGGTTTAAAATGCAAGCTTTTTTAGTAATATCGTAAATTAATTTTACGTGCTATACTTATCTAATATAATCTCAAAAGATAAAAGGACATTTCAATGACTCAAAAAGCAGAACAAATTAATGGCGAAACGTTTCTAGCGAACGTTTTACAATACAGTCGCAACAATCACTATAATCATATTAATGTAAGCGTACGTTTAAATCGTAATCCAGCATACACCCGTCAGGTTATGAATGTCACACTTAAGCGTATTTCAAAAAAGTATGGTAATGATGAACGATTATACATGTCGATTCCATCAGATAACGCGACCAAGTTTTTAGCTTTAATCAATCGATTGAAAGAAAATATGTTTGCAAATTCTGAAAAGCAGATTTCTTGGTCAACTGATTTATTAGCTCGTCATGAACAAACCTTCGGTTACCGTCAAATTCGTGAGCGTGATCAATACAATAATTTAGAATTTGAAATTTTACTATAACGATTTAAAGTCTATACCCAAATTGTATAGGCTTTTTTTGAGTTCATTTTACATTTATGCACAAAAAAAGCCGCCAGCACTGGCGACTTTCGTTTGCATTGCGACGTCCTATCCTCGCAGGAAGAGATCCTCCAACTACTTTCGGCGCTATTGAGCTTAACTTCTGTGTTCGGTATGGGAACAGGTGTGACCTCAATGCCATCATCACAACACGGTGTTGATGAGACTTACGTCTCTCAAAACTGAAT
>NZ_RHGY01000019.1 GCF_003862435.1 Weissella viridescens
GTGCTACAATGGCAAGTACAACGAGCAGCTAACCCGCGAGGGTACGCGAATCTCTTAAAACTTGTCTCAGTTCGGATTGTAGGCTGCAACTCGCCTACATGAAGTCGGAATCGCTAGTAATCGCGGATCAGCACGCCGCGGTGAATACGTTCCCGGGTCTTGTACACACCGCCCGTCACACCATGAGAGTTTGTAACACCCAAAGCCGGTGAGGTAACCTTTTAGGAGCCAACCGTCTAAGGTGGGACAGATGATTAGGGTGAAGTCGTAACAAGGTAGCCGTAGGAGAACCTGCGGCTRGATCACCTCCTTTCTAAGGAAAATCGGAAGCCTAYAYATTTGCGTTGAAACGATATTCAGTTTTGAGTGGTTTACACTCAAACTTTTGTAACCTTCGGGTTACAAGGACTTAGTTCTTTGAAAACTGAATCATATTTAAATTTTAAATTCATTTCAATTAATTATTATAATTAAATTGAGCCGAAAAAATACACCGCGTAATTTTTTGAGTTTTTTAAATTAGTTTAAATCGCTTGTGGCCTTTGAGCCACAATACTCAAACTTGAATCATCAACGCAAGTTGATAGGTTAAGTTATTAAGGGCGCATGGTGAATGCCTTGGCACTAGGAGCCGATGAAGG
>NZ_RHGY01000003.1 GCF_003862435.1 Weissella viridescens
TGTAGATGACAAGGTAGATAGGCTAGAAGTGGAAGTGCGGCGACGCATGGAGCGGACTAGTACTAATGGTTCGAGGACTTAACCAAGTTGAACAAAACGTTGGTGTACGGTTCAATTAATGAAATGAAAATAAGATACATAATATGATTCAGTTTTGAGAGACGTAAGTCTCATCAACACCGTGTTGTGATGATGGCATTGAGGTCACACCTGTTCCCATACCGAACACAGAAGTTAAGCTCAATAGCGCCGAAAGTAGTTGGAGGATCTCTTCCTGCGAGGATAGGACGTCGCAATGCTTATTATTCCGAATTAGCTCAGTTGGTAGAGCACACGACTGTTAATCGTGTTGTCGTCGGTTCGAGCCCGACATTCGGAGTTTGTATGCCGACTTAGCTCAGTTGGTAGAGCAACGGTATCGTAAACCGTAGGTCGAGGGTTCGAATCCCCCAGTCGGCATGATAAAAATGGCTGGAACATTGTTCTGGTTTTTTTTATTACTACCGATTTAGGTTACCAGTTGACATACAATCGGCTTATGGTTAAAATTATTAACTGTAAGTTTGTAAGACACGTGTCGTGATGATGGCATTGAGGCCACACCTGTTCCCATACCGAACACAGAAGTTAAGCTCAATAGCGCCGAAAGTAGTTGGAGGATCTCTTCCTGCGAGGATAGGACGTCGCGATGCATATTATTCCGAATTAGCTCAGTTGGTAGAGCACACGACTGTTAATCGTGTTGTCGTCGGTTCGAGCCCGACATTCGGAGTCATCAAAGCACCTTAGTTATTACAACTAGGGTGTTTTTTGCTAGATTAATGCAGAGGAGATGCGATTATGGTCAAACAAGGTAAATTTGCTCAAGTAAAGCAACAAAAGCACCAAAAATATAAAGCCAAACAAGCGCAGCTCAAACAAACGCAAACCATTGCGCCAGCACAAATGTTGGACTTTATTTTAGTTCGCCATCATCTCGTTAATCAAGCGCCAGCTCTCGTTGAGCAGACCAATGGGCGCCTGTTACAAGAGTTTATGTCACTCGGCAATGGTAATCCTTGGTCACTACGCATGCAGTTACAGCAAACGTTACAACAGATTGACGTTAATGTTCCTTGGCAATTCTACAAGATTATTGCAGATAGCTGGCCACAAACTAAAGCCTTCATGCTCAAGGAAATCCCAGCGATTCCATTGGCACAACGCATCATCCTAGAGGATGATTTATCAGATGCTCAATTTAGTGAGTTGTTAGCGCAAAAATTATCTAGTAATTGGTTTGTAAATCAATTCAAGCAAACTCCGGAACAACTCCGTAAAACGACTGACGCACAAGTGGAACAGCTCGCCCAGAGCTTTGTGGTCGAAAACCACATTGATTGGGCTAAAGTGGCTGAATTGAACCGGACCGTCCAGTTAGATGAACTTGCCAACTTAGATCGTGGTAGCCAACAGTGGTTAGCTGAAGTTAAAAAATACCGATAAAAAACCGTAACCATTTTGGCTACGGTTTTTTATTATTCTCGAGTATGGTCAATCGCTTGGCGAATGCTGTCAACGATTTCTAGCGTGTCTGGGCCAAGATGAACCCCAACTAAGGTAAAGAGACTATCAACGATTGCTAATTGTGCTAACAACGATGACATGGACTCGCTACGAATATTAATTTCTTCAGCAGAACTAGGTAAGACCAAATCGGCCAGCTTGGCTAATGTCGAATTCACATAGGCGGTAATGGCAATGACCTTCACGTTGTTGGCCTTTAACTGACGTGTAATTTTAAGGGTATCAAGATTACGACCAGAATGTGAAATCACAATTGCAACATCAGTATCGCGCATGCGCACAGCTTGCATGAGTTGCACGTCATAATCGGGATGTTGTTCAGCATCAATGGGTGTTCGTAGGAACTTGTGATAGCCGTCTAGCGCGACAATTGAAGATCCACCGATCCCAAAGAAGCCCAGTTTGCGTGCGTTAATAATCCAAGCACAGGCTGTATCCCAACTTTCAGTGGGAATTAAATTGAATGTAGAAGATAGGGCATTTTCGCCCCCTTTGAAAACTTTATTGACGATAGCATTGGTGTCATCGTTATTTTCAATTTCACCGAAAAAGGCATTATCTGGTTGCATGACAGCAGTTAAACTAAGTGAAAATTCACGAAATGATGAAAATCCAATCCGCTTAACGAATCGTGAAATCGTCGCAGTTGAAACATCAACGGCATCAGCAAGACCTTTAATGGTTAATCCTTGAACAAAATTTGCGTGGTCTAAGATATAGTCAGCAATTTTTTTGTCAGACCCAGAAAGTTGATCACGCAACGATTTAATGCGTGCAAAACCTGATTGTTGCATGGGATAGGGGCTCCTTATTTGTTGTTTGTAGAATATCAGTATACGCACTTATTTCATATATGTAAACATTTTACAATAAAAGGCTTGCATTATGAAAATCTTTTGCATTATAATAGACATGTTGAATAAAACAAAAAGAAAAAAGAGGTATATGACATGAAGTTCGCGATGATCGGCCTTGGTAAGATGGGCTTGAACTTGGTTAAGAACAGTGTTGACAACGGAAACGAAGTTGTTGCATTTGACTTGAACCCTGAATTTGTTAAGGAAGCTGCAGACTATTCTGATAAGGTTACTGCTGCAGATTCTATCGATGATATGTTGGCTAAGCTACCATCACCAAAGATCGTTTGGGTAATGGTACCAGCTGGTGCACCAACTAACTCAACTATCGATACTTTGATCGACAAGATGGACGAAGGAGATATCATCATTGATGGTGGTAACTCAAACTTCCACGATAACTTGGAACAAAACAAGCGCACTACTGCTGCTGGTATCAAGTTCTTCGATGCAGGTACTTCTGGTGGAATGAGCGGTGCTCGTAACGGTGGAAACTTCATGATTGGTGGAGATGACGCCGAAGCTTGGAAGACTCTTGAACCTTTGTTCAAGGATATCGCCGAAGAAGATGGTTACTTGTACACTGGTAAGCTAGGTTCAGGTCACTACTTGAAGATGGTTCACAATGGTATCGAATACGGAATGATGCAAGCCATCGCCGAAGGATTCGAAATCTTGGAAGCTTCAGAATTCGACTACGACTACGAAGCAGTTGCTAAGTTGTGGAACCACGGATCAGTTATCCGTTCATGGTTGATGGAATTGGCTGAAGAACAATTCGCCAAGGATCCTAAGCTTTCAGCTATCTCAGGTCGTATGCACTCATCTGGTGAAGGTAAGTGGACTGCCGAAGAAGCTTTGAAGTTGGAAGTTCCAGCACCAATCATCACAACTTCATTGATGGTTCGTTACCGTTCATTGCAAGAAGATACTTTCTCAGGTAAGGTTGTTTCAGCTTTGCGTAACGGATTCGGTGGTCACGCTACTGATCCTTCAGGAAAGTAATTTAATACTGAAATGAAATAAAACATCTAATCAATTTTGATTAGATGTTTTTTTGTGTATCTATTTCGTGGTACGGTATAATGGATACAGAAAAGTTGAGGACATTAAATATGAAATATGAATTACTAGTCGATATTAACCCATTGGGGATCGATGCCGTCTTAGCTGACGAAAACGGACAAGTACAAAATATCCATACGCCCTTTGAAGGACATGACTTTGCTGTAACGATGCTCACGTTGGATGAGTTTCTAACGGCGATTAAAAGTGCCTTTGCCCACCTTGAAAATATTTTGCAACACAATGATGAAATTGAACAAGTTTACTTCAAGAACATCATGAATGGTTGGATGGCGCTTGATGCGGATTTCAATCCGTTGACACCCATTCTAATGGGACGAGAAACTGATGCCCATTTCATTGAAGCATTAATGATGAATGGTATTGGTGGACAATTGCAACGTAAGACGGGTGTGCCCCTTGCGGTAACCTTGCCATTAATTATTACTTTGCGTTTGAAGAATGAACAACCAGACACTTATGCACAAGCTGCCCATTACATGACATTGCGTGAATACATGGTCTATTTGTTGTTTGGACAAAATACGACTGATGCCGCCTTTGCAGCCCGGACTGGTTTTTATAATACAGAGCATGCAACTTGGGATGGCCAAGCACTTGCCTTGACGGGATTGCGCATGGATCAATTACCAGACCTCGTTTCTAAGGACGAATTGACAGGACGTTTGGACGTGGATTGGTTGCCAGAAATGATTACGGATGCAACAAACTTTAAAATGCATTAATCTTGTCAAAAGTCTATGCTATAATATTTTTGTTGCTGGAGATGCGGTTAGTCAGGAAGTGATGATCCAGGACTGCGATTCTCAGGAATTGAAGGTGCAATGCCTTGCCGTCCAGTGATGGCTAACGTTGAGAGGTGAAGAACTCAATGTTGGTCGGAGAAAAAGATTCCTTAAAGTTATTTGGATGATGGCTTTAAGGAAGGGGATTGTTGATGGGGTGGTACCCATGGACATGATATGGTGAAAAAGTGGCATAGTACGTGGTGGTCTATGCCACATGACAGAGTCTGCACTCGTTTAGCGAGAGAGACTCTGTTTTTTTGGCTTTAAACGTGTTATACTTATCTTTAGTAAGTTAAATAACAAAAAAGAGGTAGCACACATGAAAATTGGAATTATTGGCGCAACTGGTATGACAGGTAAGGCTTTGTATAACGAAGCCATTAGCCGCGGACACGATGTTACTGGCTTTGTTCGCAATGAAACACGCGGTAAGGACGTTTTGGGTGCCGATGCCCAATTAATCGTTGAAGATGCCTTTGCTATCACAGGGGCGCAATTAGATCAGTTTGACGTGGTGATTGATGCCTTTGCCAACCACACAGAACCAGAACAAAATCTTGATGTCTTGACGCACTTGATTCATCAAACTCGTCACCATGATGTGCGTATGTTCTTCATTTTGGGCGCTGGTCCACTTTTGCAAGAAGATGGCAGCTATGTCTATGACTTCTTGAAGACATTGCCAGACGCAGCCTCATGGGTTGATGAGCCTCGCTATGGTGTCACAGAACTACAAGTGCTCCTAAGCACACGTGATGTGAACTGGACTGCTATCTCAGCTCAAAACGAATACACTGATGGTCCTAAGACAGAATACGTTTTGGGTAAGGATCACTTGATGAACGCTAGCGATGGTAAGTCACACGTGACTTCTGGTAACTTAGCCGGTGCCGTTTTAGATGAAATTGAGCAACCACAATTTAAGATGGCCCGTTTCACGGTTTCAGATAAATAAAAAGCAAATAGCGGTGCATTTTTTCAGGTAGCGTGCTATAATCATCCTATCGCAAAGATGAGAACAGTAGGGCGTTGCTTTGGAAATTCAGAAACACGGTGGCTGATGGGAACCGTGCCAAAGCATCATCTGAATTACACTCATCATACAAGTTTGCACGTTTCGCTCAGCGCTATGAGCAAGATAAGTGGTCACAAGTGATTGTGGCAAATTAGGTGGTACCGCGCTTAAAATAAGCGTCCTAATCAGTTTTTTCGCTGATTGGGGCGCTTTTTCTGTTCCAATCAAGCACATATACTAAAACTTTTTGGAGGGTCAGCGCTATGACTGAAGACATTTTACAAGAACTTGCTTGGCGAGGAGCCATCAACCAACAAACAGACCCCGCTGGTCTGCTTGCATTAATGGACAAAGAACAAATCGGTGTGTACGTTGGAATCGACCCAACAGGTGATTCAATGCACATTGGACACTTGATTCCTTTCATGGTTTTGAAGCGATTCCAATTGGCTGGACAACGCCCCGTTATCGTTGTGGGTGGTGGAACAGGTTCAATCGGTGATCCATCAGGTAAGAAGTCAGAACGTCAATTGTTGACAGATGACCAAGTTGCCGCCAACGTGGCTAAGATGAGTAAGCAAATGGAAAAGCTATTTGGAAAAGATGGCTTTACGATTGTGAACAACAAGGACTGGTTGGGTCAATTGTCATTGATTGACTTCTTGCGTGATTACGGAAAGCTTTTCCCAATCAATACGATGTTGGCTAAAGATGTGGTGGCATCACGTTTGGATGCAGGAATCTCATTTACTGAATTCACATACCAAATCTTGCAAGCCATTGATTTCCATGAATTGTGGACACGTGAACACGTGCGTTTGCAATTGGGTGGTTCTGATCAATGGGGAAACATCACGGGTGGGGTTGATTTGATCCACAAGCTTGAAGGTAGTGATGCTGAAGCATACGGATTGACTGTACCATTACTGTTGAAGTCTGACGGAACTAAGTTTGGTAAGACTGAAGGTGGTGCCGTATGGTTGGACCCTGAAAAGACCACACCATTTGAATTCTACCAATTCTGGTTGAATACAGCTGATGCTGACGTTGAAAAGATGTTGAAGTTCTTCACCTTCTTGCCAGAAGATGAAATTGACGAATTGGTTGCCGAAACCAAGACTGATGCTTCAGCTCGTAAGGCACAACGTCGTTTAGCTGAAGAAGTAACGGAATTCGTGCACGGCAAGGCTGCTTTGGAAACTGCTGAAAAGATGACCGATGTATTGTTTGGTAATGCTGATGTTGCCAGCCTTTCAACTGATGATGTGGCTGCTTTGGCTGGAAACGTGCCGACATTTGAAATTGGTAGCGAACCAATCGGTATTTTGGATTTGGTTGTGGCCGCTGGTCTTGAAACATCAAAGACACGTGCCCGTGAGTCTGTTTCAAATGGTGCAATCCGCATTAATGGTGAACAAATCAAGGATGTCGAAACAATCATCGATCCAAAGGCTGCATTTGACGGTAAATACGTCATTGTAAAGCGTGGAAAGAAGAAGTGGGCCGTTGGTAAGGTGCAATCTGCCTAAATCAACACCAAAAACCGAACAAAAAAAATAATATTAAATAATACTAGCCAAAAATCCGAATTATTGTTATACTTTGGATATTAAATAACAAGTCCTATGAGTATAATGGTTGGAGAATGGCCAACGAGTTCATACCTGTGTCCCGAGACACAGACTACTCACTTAGTATTTTTGAAGCCATTCTTTTTTGAATGGCTTTTTTTATGCACCATTTTTGATTGGGACAGTTTCTGAGGAGGAACACATGGACACGGTTAAACAACCTAATCGACTTGAATCGCTTATTTTAGGGATTCAGCACGTTTTGGCAATGTATTCAGGTGGGGTTTTGGTCCCATTGATGATTGGTGCAGCGTTACATTTTTCAGCGACGCAAATGGCCGTTTTGATTTCAGCCGATATTTTCATGACTGGTATTGGGACGTTATTGCAACTGAAGGTGACCCGCTATACTGGAATCGGTTTGCCAGTTGTGATTGGATCAGCGATTCAAACGGTGACCCCGTTAGTGAATATCGGGAGTACGTTAGGCATTGGGGCGATGTATGGGGCAACGATTGGCGCCGGGATTTTCGTCTTCTTGATTGCCGGAATTTTTGCCAAGCTACGTCGTTTCTTTCCACCGGTTGTGACCGGTTCATTGATTACCGTGATTGGGTTTGCGTTAGTACCCGTTGCCATCCAAAACATTGGTGGTGGTGATCCTAAGGCAGCAAGCTTCGGAAACATGCCTGACTTAACGATTGCTCTAGTCACGATTGTGACGATTGTGGTGCTTAATATTTTTGCCAAGGGCTTTGTAAAGGCGATTGCGGTCCTACTTGGTATTATTATTGGAACAATTTTTGCGGCCTTTTTGGGACATGTGTCACTTGAACCTGTGCTTCAAGCTTCATGGTTCCACCTACCTACGCCATTTTATATGGGTGTCCCAACATTCCACCTATCAGCCATCATTACGATGTCGGTTGTGGCGCTAACATCTTTAATTGAATCAACAGGGGTTTATTTTGCCTTAGCTGATTTAACCGGGACAGATTTAACTGAAAAAGATTTGGCACGTGGATACCGTTCTGAAGGATTAGCTGTTATTTTATCAGGTATCTTCAGTACCTTCCCATACTCAACTTTCTCTCAGAACGTCGGCGTTGTCCGTTTGTCAGGGGTTAAGTCAAAGCGTCCGATTTATTATGCAGCCGCAATGTTGTTGATTATTGGACTTTTGCCTAAGTTTGGGGCTTTGGCAACCATGATTCCATCATCTGCTTTGGGTGGTGCGATGCTGGTTCTATTTGGTACAATCGGAGTACAAGGGATTACGATTTTGCACCAAGTTGATTTTGATCAGGACCGTAATTTAATGATTGCAGCCCTTTCAATTGGGGCTGGAATCGGCATTACCGTTTACCCACAAGTGTTCCAAAAGTTGCCTGAATTGATTCGTTTGGTCATTGAGAACGCTGTGGTTGTAACATCAGTTATGGCGGTTGCTTTGAATATTATTATTCCAGGCCGCAAAGATAATTAAGGGAGTAAGACATGAAGTTATTAGAAGACCGTATTCGCGAAGATGGCCGAGTTTTGGGTGAGGATGTGTTAAAAGTAGACAATTTCCTCAATCACCAAGTTGATCCCAAGTTAATGGCGCAACTCGGAACAGAGTTTGCTAGCCTCTTCCGTGATGAAAAAATTGATAAGGTGCTAACTGTTGAATCATCTGGAATTGCGCCGGCCGTATTCACTGCCTTGGATTTGGATGTTCCAATGGTATTTGCCCGTAAGAAGCAATCATTGACGCTCTCAGCCGAAAACTATACTGCTGACGTCTTCTCATTCACAAAGCAAGAAACGAACCACATCATCGTGGACAAGCGTTTTATCAATGAAGGTGAACGGGTCTTGTTGATTGATGATTTCTTAGCGAACGGACAGGCGGTGCAGGGGATGATGGAAATTGTCGATGCTGCCGGTGCTGAATTGGTTGGTGTTGGAATCGTTATTGAAAAGACCTTCCAAAAAGGTCGTCAATTGTTGGATGAAGCTGGTATTCATGTTGAGTCATTAGCACGTATTTCAGCCTTCAATGATGGCCAAGTTGAATTTGCAGATTAAAAAAACAGCGAATGTTCAATTGAACATTCGCTGTTTTTATTTAAATTAAGGTGGTGATGGGAATCGAACCCACGATCACGGTTTTGCAGACCACTGCCTTACCACTTGGCTACACCACCATAAACAAGCAAATTCTATTATATAAGAAAGTCCCTAAACATGCAACGCTACGCGAATACAAAAATAAATTGAAATTAATTAAAAAAAGAGCTTGCAATGTTTTCATATCCTAGGTATAATAATTTTTGTTGTTGAGATACCGAGAGGTGTTTCAAAAGCAAAATGATGGACGATTAGCTCAGCTGGGAGAGCACCTGCCTTACAAGCAGGGGGTCACAGGTTCGATCCCTGTATCGTCCATTGGTCGCATGGTCTAGTTGGTTAGGACGCCTGCCTGTCACGCAGGAGATCACGGGTTCGAACCCCGTTGTGACCGTTTTTTTTATGGCGCGATAGCTCAGTTGGTAGAGCATACGATTGAAGCTCGTAGTGTCGACGGTTCGATTCCGCCTCGCGCCACTTTGATAGGGGTATAGTTTAATGGTAGAACAACGGTCTCCAAAACCGTCGGTGGGGGTTCGACTCCCTCTACCCCTGCTTATACAATTTTATGGCGGTTGTGGTGAAGTTGGTTAACACACCGGTTTGTGGTTCCGGCATGCGTGGGTTCGAATCCCATCAATCGCCCTTGAAATCAGGGATATGATTTCGATTGTTATTTTATTATTTAGATATGCCGTTGTGGCGGAACTGGTAGACGCGCTGGACTCAAAATCCAGTTCCCTTCTTGGGAGTGTGGGTTCGATTCCCACCGACGGCATCACGTTTTCCAAATGGAAGACATGCAAGCTTATCTAAATAATGAACATGCCGTTGTGGCGGAACTGGTAGACGCGCTGGACTCAAAATCCAGTTCCCTTCTTGGGAGTGTGGGTTCGATTCCCACCGACGGCATATTTAAATTAAGCATTGGCTTTGAGCTGATGCTTTTTTTGTACCTAAAAAAGGGGTGGCGATGATGGAACTAAATGTGAAGCACACAAGTGAGTTAACACCGGTTGAATTAGTTGAAATTTTTGAGGCGCGTACCGCAGTATTTGTGGTTGAACAAGCCTGTGCATATCAAGAAGTTGATCGGACAGATTTTGATGCATTACATGTGCGAGTGCTTAATAATCATCAACTTGTCGCCTATGCTCGACTTTATCTAAGCCAAGATGGGGTTCATTTTGGCCGAGTTTTGGTAGTTTCCGATGAACGGGGCAAAGGTTTCGGACGGACATTACTTGAAGGCGTCTTAGAGACGATTCAGGAACGTTTTCCTGGTCAACCAGTTCATATTCAAGCCCAGTTATATTTGACGCCATTCTATGCTTCGTTTGGCTTTGAGGCTGTTTCAGACGAGTATTTGGAAGATGGCATTCCACATGTTGATATGACGAAAATGTCGTGATACAAGCATAATAAAAAGCGAGCACCCGAGGTGTTCGCTTTTTCAATTTAAATTATTTAGTAAATTGTTTCTTCATCCAATCAAGCGCGCTCAAGACAAGGAAGACCCCACCACCAAGTAAGATACCATCACTAATGGAATGCGTAAGTGGCATACCAAGAACAATCAAGAAGGCAGATGAAGCAATCTTGAAGTTGCTCCAATCGATATCCTTTAAGTTACCTAGCATCAACACACCAACCACAACCAAAGCACTGGCTGTGATTTGAGGTGTGATCATTGTAAGCAAGGGTGAGAAGAAGAGTGAAAGGGCGAATAGCACAGCCACTACGACTGAAGTTAGTCCTGTACGTCCTCCAGCTGATACACCAGCGTTTGATTCAACGAAGGCTGTTGCTGGTGAAGTTCCGAAAATAGCGGCACTGATGTTTCCAAGGGCACTCGCAATCAATGACTTGTTCGTATCACGATCCGTTCCCATTTGCTTTTGAACCCCTAAAATTGTTCCTGTGGTATCAAAGAAGGCCACAAGAAAGAAGGTTAGGACAATCGGCAAGATATGCCAGTTTAGAACGGCTGGTAGATGCCCAAAGGCAACGCCGAAAGTTGGCTTCAAACTTGGTACGGTTGAAACAACTTGGCTGGGTGCGTGGACAAGGCCGGTCACCAGTCCCAAAATCGTTGTAACCATCATACCTAAGAAAATGGCACCTGGTACACGGTAATAGTACAAGGCTAAGGTAATCAAGATTCCGGCAATCGTTAGCATTGATTGTGGTGAAGTTAATGAACCAAGGGTGGTGAAAGTTGCTTTGTCGGCAACAATCAAGCCACTACCAGTTAAACCAATCGTTGCAATCAACAAACCGATTCCCGCGCTAATGGCTGACTTTAAGTCATTTGGGAAAATGTTGATGATCCAATCACGCACAGGCGTGATGACAACAATCAAGTATAGCAAACCTGCTAAGAGCATGGCGCTCAAAGCCTCTTGCCATGAGTATCCCTGTTGCAAAACGACAGAAAAGACAAAGGCCGAGTTAATCCCCATTCCTGTAGAAATGGCAATTGGCATGTTGGCGATGAACGCCATCATCAATGTACCAAAAATTGATACGGCGGCAGTGGCTGTAAAGACTGCCCCTTTATCCATACCAGCCTGTACTAACATGGCTGGTTGCACAAATAAAATATATGACATTGAAATAAAGGTGGTAAAACCAGCTAATACTTCAGTCCGGACATCAGTATGATTGGCCCGCAATTTGAAAAATTTCACAGTACTACTCCTAAAAACAATAAGCTACTGAAAAAACAGTGCATGAATAAGAATATCGAAATTAAAGCGTGACTGCAATGGTAAGTAAAAGGTTTTACGAAATCCTTTTGTTTGCATGTGAACTTTAAGCATAGATAAATTACGAAATGCTAATATTATGTATATTCGGAAAAGATTTGAACTGTAATTTGTTATAATTAAAAGAAAAGGCCCTAATTAAAGGAGATTTTATGCAGAAAAAAGCACATAGACGTTTACACGGTTTAGCTAAGAACAAATGGATACATACCCTTATGTTTGTGATGGCCCTTGAAATCGTGGCTATTTCAATCAATTTCTTTTACGCTCCCATTGATGTTGCGGCAGGTGGCGCTACCGGTGTTGCGATTTTGTTAAACGCAGCTTTTGGCATTAACCGTTCAATTACTGTTTTGGTTGTTAATCTAATTATGATTGTCTTAGCGATGATTTTCTTAGATCGTGCGACCGTTAAAAAAATTATTTTTGGTAGTTTTGCCTTGCCAATCCTGCTATGGATTACACCCAGTTTTAAAATCGTGGATGATCAGTTGTTAGCAGTGATTATTGGTGGGGCAGTCTTTGCCACTGGTATCGCGTTAACGTATCGATTAGAAGCGTCAGCGGGTGGGACAACGGTGCCACCGCTAATCTTGAAAAAGTATTTTGGAATTAATACAGCCTATTCATTATTATGTATTGATATGGTAGTGACTTTCTTTAATATTTTTGTTTCGGGAACAAGTGCCTTTTTCTTAGCCGCATTCTCACTGGTGGTAACCTCTGTGGTCATGCGTCGTATTGAAATTGGACTTGATTTGAAGCAACAAGTGACGATTATGAGTAATGAGCATATTCAAGAAATTAAAGAGCGTTTGTTGAGTGATCAACAGAGCTTAACGATTATGAATGTGCGTGGGGGATATACTGATAATGACAAGGAAATGTTAATGGTCATGGTGGATAGCCAAAGCTACAATCATTTGCTAAATGCAGTGCATGATATTGATGAAGATGCCTTTGTGGTGGCTTCGAACGTAACAGAAGTCCATGGTGGATTGATGTAAACTGAATTGGTTTTATACTAAGACAATGATAAAATCAAATTATAACGAATAAATATGGCTAGCTGATTATGAAAATGATCAGCTATTTATTATGAAAAAATTAGGTGATGAAATGGCAATTGATCAAAATAAAATCATTGATACGACCTTACTAGCAGGTCGAATTATGACGGAAGGTGGCTCGGAGATTTATCGTGTGGAAGATACCATGCGTCGAATTGTCCGTAAAGCGACTGGGGATGATAGTGAAATTTTTGCGACGATTACGGGTGTCTTGGTAACAATGGATTCGGATGATCATACCCGGTTTAGCCAAATTAACCGGCGCGGGATTGATATGGAAAAGATTAATTTGGTTAATGAATTATCACGAAAATTCACCGATGACCAAATTGACTTAGACCAACTCCAAGCGCAATTAAAGAAGTTAGATCATGAATTACCCAATTTTCCGCTTTGGTTACGTGTCTTTGGGGCTGGACTTGAGGGAATGTTCCTGATGATTATTTTCACGCAGACCCATGATTGGTTCGATATGCCACTGACCTTAGTTGCCGGAGCAGTCGGCTACTTGGTAGCGGAAATCCTAGGTTCCATTTCACGCATTCGATTCGTACGTGAATTTTTAGGTTCGTTAGCGCTAGGAATCGTTGGCATTGCTGGCGTACGCCTAGGCTTGGGACATGATGTTAACAATGTTTTGATTGGGGCTGTAATGCCGTTAGTACCAGGTGTGCCAATTACAAATGCCTTGCGTGATCTCATCGAAGGTAATTTATTAGCCGGAATTGAACGTGGCTTTGAAGCAGCTTTGACTGTTTTTGCCATTGCCTGTGCTATCGGAACGTTGTTCCACTACTTATAAGCGAAGGAGGTAAGATAAATGTTATTTGATATTTTCATACAACTTTCGTTTAGTTATTTTGCAACGGTTGCCTTTGGCTTGTTCATTAATGTGCCACGTAAAGCCTTGAATGCTGCGGGAATTTCGGGTGCCGTTGGTTGGATGACCTACTGGTTCTTAGTTCAAGCAGGCATTAATGCCATCCCAGCCAACTTTATGGGTGGCCTAGGGGTTGGATTAATTGGGTTAGTGATGTCGCAATACAAGCGCATTCCAAGTACGATTTTTAATATTCCCGGTTTGGTGCCGTTGGTGCCCGGTGCTTCAGCCTACCAAGCCCTGATTTTGCTACTCAGTGGTGAAATGGATGCTGCCAATGAAAAAATATTCTCAGTAATTATGATTGGTGGGGCGATTGCCATGGGATATGTGGTATCGCAGCTTGTTTCTGAGCAATATTTCCGTCATCGTCGCAACAAAGTGTTGGCTAAGAACGATGAACAAAACTTAGATCATGACCTAAATGAAAAACCACATTAAAAAAAGACCCAGCTTCTATTGAAGTTGGGCCTTTTCTTTTAGACTAATGCTTACGGTTGAAACCAAGGCCAAGTAGGCCGATTAACATACTAATTCCAGTCCAAGCTAATACCGGGTTGTCAGAGCTACCAGTGTTTGGTAGCTTTTTCTCATTGGTTGGTTGTTTGTGCGTTGTGACAATTAGTGCTTTGTCAGGTTTAGGTGCGGTTTGGACCGTCAAACCAGACTTTGCTTGTGCCAGTGTTTGGGCTTGGTTTGCTGCTTGTTGAGCTTGCGCCAAAACAAGGTTAGCGTTGGCGTGTGCCGTTGCTTGCTTAGCTTGTTGCAGCTTAACATCAGGCGTAACAGCTGATTGTTTAGCGCCGAGTGTCTTAGCTGTTGCAGTTGTGCTTGGCGTTTCACGCGTCTGCGGGGTGGCAACTTGTGTTTGGCCAGTTTGTGACTGGATAACTGACTTAGTTGTCTCCGCCTGGCTCATTTCAGTTTGTGACGTTGCTGAAGTTTCACTTGATGATTGTGCCGGTGTCTCAGTCTGACTTGCGCTTGTTGGATTTTGTGGTGTTGCAGGTGCTGTTGTCAAGCCGAGTTCTTGATCAACGGTTTGATCTGAAACAGGATTGAACGTGTTTAGGTCACGCTTGTCAAAAATAATGAAATCAGTGAGATAGTCCCACGTGAATTGTCCGCCCCGGTCACCAACGTAATCGACGTAAGGCACTACCATACCAACTTGGTCAGCCTTGAAGGGTACTAACATATCCGCTAGGTGACCATTGTTTGAATCGCCATCCTTGTATGCCATGGCAGTGAAAGCATTTAAAATATCAATTTTAGCTTCAAGCATCGTTGTTGCTGAACCAAAGCCAAGATTTTGACTGCTTAGGGGGATGAAGAGGTTGGTTGGATTATAAGAAACACCGTTTTGACCCAAATCAACAAAACTTGTGTGATTATCAACTGTTTCTGGATGTGTGTCGCGGTAGGCGAGTTCAGTTTGTTTAACCTGCTGCCAGATTTTATCGCTCATCACAAGGGGCGCTAGATTGTGTTGCTGGCGTAAATTGTTGATGAGTTCAAGTGAGTAATCGGCAAGTTCCTTCTGTTGATTATCTGCTAAACGACCGTTAGTAACAACGAGCTTGGCTGATGTATCTTGTGCTGGATCAACATCATACCAACCATAGTAATCACCGTTACGTGATTCTGTACCATTAGCTAAGTTTTTTGGCTCAGTTAACTGGTGGGGGAGTTGTTGTTCATTGGCAATGGGAGTTGTAATGACCCCATCGGCATCTGCGGGTGCGACGGGCGCAGACTCATCGACGTGTTCAACTGAAGTATCAGATGATACGGCCAGCTCAACCACTGCAACGCTTGTGTTGTCATTTGATGTGGATGTTTGTGACGTAGCATCAGTCATTGAAGTGCTTGTTGCTGGTGTGGATGTTACAGAAGTGCTGGATGGATTTGTTGCGCTGCTAGTTGTGGCACTTGTACTTGTCGCTGAAGTGACGGGTTGGCTATCAGTGGTACTTGCGTTAACCGCAGATTGTGCCTGATCTTGTGCTTGTTGTGCGATAGAGGCGACAGCTGCTTGTGAGGAAACTATTTGACTAGCAGAATTGATATTATTATTTTCATTTGTGGTCTGTGAACCAACAAGATTCGTTTCTGGATCATTTTGTGTTTGCGTATCAGCGTGGGCGTTAACTTGTACCCCAGCTAATGTTGCGGTGGCGGTTAGGGCCACTGTTAATTTAATTTTATTCTTCATAAGAGACCTTCTTAACTTAAATTTCAGGATTTACTTATTAATAATAAACTCATTTGGGATGGAATGCGACAATTTGGGGTGATCTTTTTAGATGTAACAAAAAAGAAAAGATATTTATGAACATTTACAAACAATATATTTATGCTTTTTACATGAGAAGATATACATTATGGCTAGATATGTGAAGACAGACGCATGTAATCGGTTACTTATCGTTTATATAAGCAATCTAACTATTTTTCAGAGAATCGTTGATCATTGAAAGAAAGTGGGGAATAAGGTAAAAGTAGGTGATAAGTATGGTTATGAGTGGCTTTTTAACCTATTGTTAGGTAAAAATTGATATCGTATAAGTTTGGCGAATCGTTCACAAAGATGTATGAAAAATGTATGAATATTTAATTGTGAAAAACAATCAATATATTTTGTACACGAATTCAATGAATGAATGGGTTTGTACGTTTTCAACCTGAAATTTTTTTATCGTTCGTTTAAGTTTTGGTCCTTAAACTGTGCAGTATTGAAAGAGGGAAACTTCTTTTAATGCTGATATAGCAACATACACTGCTCATATTAGCTGCCACAGATTCTGTGGCAGCAAAACTCCTAGTTTTTATATATGCTCCCATCATATATAAAGCGAACCAGTTTATTTCTCCCAAAAATAAGCTGAAGAAAAGGACCTAGTCTCCCATCTAGGTCCTTTTTCTTTGTGAAATTATGGCTGACAGTGGCATACAAAATACATAAAATTAAGTTCTATTTATTTTTGGGTGTTATAATAGATAACGTAATGTAGTGGAGACGTTAAGTAATTATAAGGAGTGAATAATATGACACAAGAAAATGAGCACTTAACAACGGCCCAAGGGGCCCCCGTTGGTGATAATCAACATTCTGTAACAGCAGGTGAAGATGGCCCTGTCTTAATTCAAGATTACCAATTAATTGAAAAGTTAGCACACTTTGCACGTGAACGTGTGCCTGAGCGTGTTGTGCACGCTAAGGGTGCTGGTGCCTTTGGTACATTTAAGTTGACCCATGATATGTCTGCTTATACAAAGGCTGACATGTTTAACGGTGAGGGTAAGGAAACAGAGATGTTTGCGCGTTTCTCAACTGTTGCCGGTGAATCTGGAGCATCAGATACTGCACGTGACCCTCGTGGATTTGCATTGAAGTTCTATACTAATGATGGAAACTACGACATCGTAGGTTTGGACCTACCTGTTTTCTTCATTCGTGATGCTAAGAAGTTCCCTGATTTCATTCATACACAAAAGCGTGATCCAAAGACACACTTGCACTCAGACCGTGCTAAGTGGGACTTCTGGTCACACTCACCTGAATCATTGCACATGGTAACCATGTTGTTTGGTGATCGTGGAATCCCAGCAACATACCGTAACATGAATGGGTTTGGTAACCACACATTTATGTGGGTTAACGAAGCCGGTGAACGTTCATGGATTAAGTACCACTTCAAGCCAAAGGCTGGGGTTAAGAGCTTGACTGCCGATGTTGCGACAAAGTTGGATGGTGAAAACCCTGACTCAGCAACACAAGACCTTGAAGAAGCTATCAAGAAGGGTGATTACCCAGAATGGACAATGTACGTTCAAATCATTCCATTTGAAGAAGGTTGGAATTACAAGCAAAACATCTTTGACGTGACACGTACTGTTTCACATAAGGATTATCCATTGCATGAAGTTGGAACAATGACTTTGAACCGTAACCCAGAAAACTACTTCACTGATGTTGAAGAAGCTGGATTCTCACCTGCAAACTTGGTTCCTGGTATTGAAGCATCACCAGACAAGATGTTGCAAGGTCGTTTGTTCTCATATGCTGATGCACAACGCTACCGTGTTGGTGCAAACGCTAACCAAATTCCTGTTAATGCACCAAAGGTACCTGTACATGACCACCAAGTTGATGGTGTTATGGGACTTAACAAGAACACTGGTGATATCAATTACGAACCAAATAGCTTTGACGGTATTAAGGAAGAACCTGCTGCTAAGGAAACTGGTTACGACGTAGAAGGGCGTATCGGAAACCATGTCACTTACGATGATGGTTTCTATACACAACCTGGTGTTTTGTACCGTGATATCATGTCAGAAGACGAACGTGAACGTCTTGTATCAAACATTGCCGCAAGTTTGGGAAATGTTGATGATAAGGATATTCAAAAGCGTGAAGTGACACAATTCTATAAGGCTGATCCAGATTATGGTAAGCGTGTTGCGAAGGCCATTGATCTTGATATGGACTTTGACGCAATTGACTAATATGAAAATATGAATGAAAGTAGGACCTTGGTCCTGCTTTTTTTTATGGAATTGACTGATTTTGAACATTTTTGGAAAAGTGTTCAAAATTTATCCTTCGTTTAAGTTTCTCTCGCTAATATAAGCGGTGTTGAACGGGTGACGTTCAACGTGAACGCTCCAATGTTCAACCTATAGTCTCCACTATAGAAAACATTCCTAAAAAATCTTCAAATGCATTGTCGTTTGATCTTAAAACAAAGAAGAAGAAGTGTCTAGCACTATGAAAAGAGCCCTGGTAGTGGCTGACCAGGTCTCTTTTTGTTTGCTTGACTTTATAGGGTGTTTCAAGCTAAGATATAAATACTAATTAACACACGAATTGAATAATCTCGTAACCTATCGAGAGTTCAGGGAGGGACTAGACCCGTTGATCTGACGCCAGCTACCGTTAATGGTGTTGTGGTAATTTCTAGCAGATAGGCGCATTTCTAACTCTGATATGCCGCCTTGACTGTGGTATTTCGGGGTTATTTTTTTCGAATTTATTTATTAAAAGAGGTAAAAACTTATGGTAGAAAAGCGTTTATTTACATCAGAATCAGTTTCTGAAGGACATCCTGATAAAGTCTCTGACCAAATCTCAGACGCCATTTTGGATGCTGTTTTGAAGCAAGACCCAAACGCCCGTACAGCGATTGAAACTTCAGTGACAACTGGATATGTGAATGTATTTGGTGAACTATCAACAACTGCTTATGTCAACATGAACAAGATTGTTCGTGATACGTTAACACGCATTGGTTATGATGATCCAGATGCCGGGTTCTTGGCAGATGACGTGCACGTTGGTATTACAATTGATGAACAATCACCTGATATTGCACAAGGTGTGGATCAAGCAATCGAGCAACGTGAAGAAGGTGGAAAAGATCCGCTTGATGAAATTGGTGCGGGTGACCAAGGATTGATGTTTGGTTATGCAACTGATGAAACTGACCAATACTTGCCACTAACGGTTGTTTTGTCACATGCTTTGGTGAAGAAGCAAGCTGAAGTGCGCCGTTCTGGTGTCTTGGACTATCTTTTGCCTGATGCAAAGGCCCAAGTTACGGTTGAACTGGATGAAAATGATCAAGCAACACGGATTGATACAGTTGTGCTATCAACGCAACACCGCGCATCTGCCTCATTGGAAGAATTACGCGCTGATGTGAAGAAGTATGTGATTGATCCAGTATTACCAGCTGACATGGTTGATGAAAATACCCGTTATTTGATTAACCCAACTGGTCGTTTCGTGATTGGTGGACCAAAGGGTGACGCCGGTATGACTGGACGTAAGATTATCGTGGATACTTATGGTGGATATGCCCGTCACGGTGGTGGTGCCTTCTCTGGTAAGGATGCAACAAAGGTTGATCGTTCAGCTGCTTACGCTGCGCGTCACATTGCAAAGAACATTGTTGCTGCTGGTTTGGCAAGTCGCGTTGAATTGCAAGTTGCTTACGCCATTGGTGTGGCTGCCCCTGTTTCAATTGACGTGAATACTTTTGGAACTGGTAAGGTTAGCGACGAAGCCCTTGTCGCAGCCGTACGTGATATTTTCGAATTGCGTCCAGCTGGAATCATTAACGAGCTAGACTTGCGTGAACCACGCTATGAGGCTACGGCGGCTTACGGTCACTTTGGTCGTCCTGAATTAGATTTACCTTGGGAACGTTTAAACAAGGTCGATGAATTAAAGGCATATTTTAACAAGTAAAATAAAAAGACATCCAAATTTGGGTGTCTTTTTTTATTGACGTTCTTGAACGGTGACATGTACGGTATCATCAATTGTCTTATTGAGTTTGGTGCGGATGCTTTTTAGCATACCAAGAATGTAACAAATGCTACCATCGGCATTTTTCTCACCCATGTTGACGATACTGCCAGCATAAGGTTCACCATCAAAGGTGGCATCAACTTTGACACGTCCTTTGTCGAATTCTTGCCGAACGTCATACGGAAAGATAACGTAGGCACCACCCTTACCAACGTGAGACTCATGAATTTTTGCATCAAACGTATATGTTTTCGGATTAAGTGCAGGTTGTGTTTGAAAAGCCAAATCATGTTCGGCTAAAGCATCCGTCATTTTGGGGATGGAATTAGGGCCAATCCCGTGAATCGCGAGGATTTGTTTTTCGGTATAACTAGCTAATTGGGTGAAGTTATCAATGCTGGCATCCTTTAAGGCTGAGCGAGCTGGGCTAGATAAGCTAGCTAAGAATTGTTCGTAGGCCATGGTGTGCCCCCTGTTCGTCGAGTATGGTTCTCGTATATAAGATATGTGGCATCATGTTAAATAATGTGTAAAATTTAAATGTATTCAATTTAATTATCATGGTATTATATTGATTATTAATGTGAATGGAGTTTTTTGGGATGGCTAGTGAACAAGTGGTTGATGTAGAGAAATTAAATGATTGGGATTTAACGAATGATGAGTTAAATGTGTTGGATATTTTATATTGGGTAGCGATGTATCCTGATGAAAAAGAAGGTAAGTCTATTTCGATGCAGGAAATGTTCCAAAAGGCACCGTTTGAGAATAGAATGGCTAAAGTCATACCAAACATTGCATCAGAAATAGGTGATACGAATTTACCAACATGTCTTTATCGCTATGCGCGTCTAAGATATGATAAAACGAGCTCAATTAATCCAATTGTTTCGATTCTGAATCACTTAGGGGATGCAGGATATCTTGAATTGGATGAAGCTAAGATGCGTACGAATAAAGTAGATACGTTGATTGAGAAAATCGTAACTGGGGAAAAGAAGAAGCGAAAATATAATTTCAGTAAGGCAAGTTTTAATGATCAAGCGAATGTTTATATCATGATTCGTCGTAAAGGAATCATACCTGCTGAAAAAAGTAATCGTGAAAAAGTATATCAAAACTTTCAAAGGCAAGAACAAGAAATCCAAATCCAAGAGCAAAAAGAAGCTAAAGCCCAAGCAGAATCTTCTAAGAATTTAGAAAAGATTGTAGCCTATTTCGGAGGTTTATCAGTTTTGGTGGCCATTGCTGATTGGGATTGGACTGCTGATGGTATGCTTGGACATCTTTTCAAACTAGTTGTGGTATTGTTAACACTTATTTTAATTTATCAATATGTTTCAAAGAAGCAAAAGAAAGACCAGTAAAGTGGATTGCCGGCTAATACCGGCAATCTTTTTTGTTTTCCAAGTCTGATATATGGCATAATAATGGTAATAAACCAGACCGAAACGAGTAATAAATCATGAGACCTAAAGTAAATATACCCGTTAAACTGGGCGATGTCGTCACCGCCAAAATTAACGAGGTTGCCTATGGTGGGCAAGCCATTGGTGAGTATGAGGGCTATCCACTCCATTTGGATAATGCTTTTGCCGGCGAAACGGTGCGAGCCAAGATCACCCAAGTGAACCGTAAGTTCGCTCGTGCCCAATTGGTAGAAGTTGTGCAAGCTTCACCTGACCGCATTGATGCTGGGCGTCCCGATATCATCGAAACGGGCATTGCGCCTTACCTAAACTTGGCGTACCCCGCCCAATTAAAGTTGAAGCAACACCAGGTTGAACAAATCTTTGCCAATGAAGATATTCATACACCGGTCGCACCAACGATTGGCATGGAAAATCCTAGTCATTATCGTAATAAGACCGTTGTGCCTATGGCGTATGAAGATGGTCATTTGGTGACTGGTTTTATTAAACGGCAGACGGCTAACACCGTCGTGCCTTTGGACGATTACTTTGTTAACGATCCCATTATTGACCAAGTCATCGGGCAAGTGCGCGATATTTTAGATGCGCATCAAGTGACCTTATTCTCAGACGAGACAGGGTTAGGCCAAATGCGTTATATCATGGTGCGTCGTGGTTACTACAGCGGTGAGGTAATGGTTGTGCTGGTAACGCAAACACTAGAATTGGACGATGAAAAAGAAATTGCTGAAGAAATTGCAGCCGTTGTGCCAGGGATTAAGAGTGTCATGTTAAATGTAAATCCACGTCGATTACATTTGATGATGTCAGGTGAGAACCGCTTGTTATGGGGGGATGACGCCATTCATGATACCCTCTTGGGAATTGAATTTGTGATTGGGCCAAACTCCTTTTATCAAGTGAACCCGCAAACGACGGAAGTGCTCTATACTTTGGCGGCTGAAAAGGGTGAACTCACTAAGCATGACACCATTATTGATGCCTATTCTGGAATTGGGACAATTGGGTTAACCGTGGCCAACCAAGTGAAACAAGTCTTGGGTGTGGAAGTCATTGCCCGAGCAGTTGAGGATGCGCAACGCAATGTGGCGCTAAATGATATTCAAAATGCAACTTTTGTCACCGCTGATGCGCCAACACAAATGAAGGCGTGGCGTGATGAGGGCCTTGAACCAAATGTAATTTTCGTTGATCCGCCTCGTCCTGGTTTGACGCCAGAATTATTGGATGCCGTGGTTGAAATGCAACCAGAACGTTTTGTTTACATTTCATGTAATCCAAAGACGATGGCACGCGATATTCGTTACCTATTAGATAAAGGCTTTGCTTTGAGTGGCGATATCCAACCGTTGGATCAATTTCCACAGACAGCACACGTTGAGACAGTCGCCGTGCTGGTACCGAAACATTAAAAAAACGTCGAAAGTTATCCGGACTTTTGGCGTTTTTTTGCTGTGTAAATTTCATAAAAAATGGCATGGCAGAGTTTGCGAAAAATTTTTCACTTTCCAAAATACTCTGTATTTGGTGAGATAGCCTAATTTTGTATACTAAGCTTTATCGTTAAGGTAAACAAAGATAAAAATTGAGGGAAAGTCATGCTGCAGGTTAAAGAAATAACGGTGCGGAATCACCGCGAAGTTTTAAAGCACACCAGTTTTAATTTTGAATGTGGGAAAACATATGGTGTTATTGCCGATCATGGAGCAGGTAAAACCACTTTACTTCGAGCATTGAGCGGTCAAATTCAATTACAAAGTGGTCAAGTGCAGTTATCTGGAAAATTTGTACAAGATAAAATTGATGAATTGTTTTACTGTGAAGGCATCCATTGCTTTGAACCGAATCAAACAGGACGGGCATATGTATGTCGAGTACAAAAGTATTATCATTCCGCAAAGCGTATCGATGAAAGTTTGTCAGTTTTTCATTTAGATGCCATTGCAGATCGGCCAATTCGGAGCTATACCTTACAAGAAAAACATCGTTTATTGCTCACCTTATATTTTGCCAGTGATGCCAATTACTTACTACTAGATGAATTGATGAATGGTCTGAAGGATGAGGACCGCCATATTTTTGATCGCTTAATTCGGCATTGGCAAAGAGAAGGAAAGACATTGATTTTAACGGGACATCGAACAGAAACATTAGCGCCAATGTGCCATCAATTATTAACGATTTATCAAAAGCAATTAATTGCACAATAAAAAAACGGACCCATAGGTCCGTTTTCTTTACTTTCGATTTAAAAGAGGTAATCCAAGCGCAGTGCGTCGAATAGTATCAAGACCGACAAAGCTAATGGTATCCATATTATCCCGATGTGCGCGACCGAGCGTGCGTGTAAATGATTGAGCAGGTTGTTCTTTAAATTTAAGCCCAACATGCACGACTTCATTGGTAAAGTCAGGATTCGTCATACTAACTTCGGGATTATTCACACTAGGTAGTATGGTTAATACGATGTCACCATCTGTATCGACATGTAAGGTTTCAGCTAAATCTGCGGCAGCTTCAGCGCTGGGTACCTGTTTACCCATAATTGTGGCATCTAAATCCAAGTCCTGACGTAATTGGATAGGAACAAGTTGATCAACAATCTCGCCATCTGTGTAAGCATCTGCCACACTCACAGTGAGGTTGTTCTCCGTGAGCGCCTCGTTAGTCATAGCGGCAAGTGAATTATCATCACCATAACCATAGAGATAAGAGCCAACGATGTTGTTTACTTGTTGTGCTAAATCTTGGTTCAAGGCCTCAGCTTCTGTCTTTGTAGCAGCTTGGGCCGTTAAGCGAACCGTAACTTCATGCTTTTTAGCATAGGTTGCAATCGTTGGGTTCGTTTGTGTATCAATCAAGGGACGTAAATCAGTCTCCAGACGTGACTCGCCAATACCATAATAGCGCAAGACGAGTGATTCCATCACTTGTTCAGGTGAGTAAACGGATTGCAGCAAAGGGAGGACATATTTATCAAACATGGGTTCTAGTTCCCAAGGTGGACCTGGTAATAGCAGGAAGTCAGCGCCGTTTTCATTTTGATAGTAAGAGCCAACTGCAAAACCAACGTCATTTTTAATCGATTGTCCACCTTCGATGTACTTTGCCTGGAGCCGATTTGAAGGCACCATGGTGACGCCGGTATCACGATGCCAATTTTCAACCTTTGCCATCGCTTGTGCATCATCGACTAGACCCTGACCAAGCACGTCGGCAGCGACCTGCTTGGTCAGATCATCTTCTGTAGGGCCAAGTCCACCAATGAGGATGACGAGATCCGAGCGACGATTCGCTTGGTCCATTTCATCATACATTCTTTTGTAATTATCACCGACAATTGATTGGTGGTAACTGGCTAATCCTAATTCGCTAAGATGTTTTGCGACATAAGGACGATTTGTATCAGTGATTTGACCTAATAATAGTTCGGTCCCAACTGAAATAATTTCTGCATCCATAATGTAATTGCCTCGTTATTCTAATGACTTTAATCTAGATAATTGACGTAATCATAACTGATTATTTACAGAGCGTAAACCAGATTTTAGTTAAATATTGAAAATGCAAAAATACGGGGAATGTTGCTAAATGGGGGGGTTAAACAAAAGTTAAATATTAAAAAGGTTAAGAAAACATTTCGATGGAATATTTTTGTTGCAATATAAGTTACACAAATGTAATATAATAAATGTAAACGAAATATAAAAACAAATGGGAGAAGCGATATGTCGAAGAAAGTGTTAACTATATTAGCTGTTTCAGGTCTCTTGGGTGCCGGAGTTGTAGGTGCTACGACCGCCTCAGCACGTTTTAATAAGATGAGCGCAACTAGCTCAAGCTTAGTTAGTCACAAGAAGGCTGATAAAAAGAAGCCAACAACAGTAAAAGCAACGATGACATCTGATAAGAGCAAGACAACTAAAAAAGCACAATCTAAGACAGTTGCCACTCCTAAAGATACCGATACAGCAAAGGTAGCTAACAGTAAGGCATCTGTTGCCAGTCAAAGTGTCGCACCAAGTAGTGCCCAATCAACGGCACAAACACAGAAGTTTGCAACTCCTGCAGCTGCAACAAACAAACAGGTAAGCAGTTTCGACCAACTCACACAAAAGCAACAATTAGCAATGCTTGTTGATTCATGCTTCGCCTATAAGCCAACGGGCACGCAATTTGATGTTTACATGCCAACGGCTGACCAATTCGTTATTTACGATATTGGTGAAGGTGCTGGGGGATGGCCAGACCACGCTGTACGGTTCACAAACAACCATAACGGAACATACACAATTGCTGAAGCAGTATCAACTGTTTCGTCAAATGCAGAGATGACCAGCCAAAATAGCTACTGGAAGACATTACAAAATGTTTCTGAGAGTAGCATGGTTGCACGTTTCAACCAAATGGATCCAAGTACGCTTAATATGTTAGAGAATTCATTTAATATTCAATCAACAGACTTCCCATACTTGCCAATTAACCAAAACAGTGTTCCAGAGACAAATGGTTCAGCATCTGACACAAATGTTAGTGCTGCAAACTTCGACCGTCTACCACAAAACCAAAAGTATGCTTTGATGGTCCAAGTTGGTATCGGTTCTACGAACCCAAACTCAAGCTACGCCGTTTATGCACCATCTCAAAACCAAGTTGTGATTTACGACAAGGGTGAAGGAGCTGGTGGTTGGTCTGACCACGTCATTCGTGTGACAGACAATGGAAATGGAACGTTAACAATTAACCGCCCCGTTTCTGATACAGCACAAGCTACTGCTGAAATGAATAAGAGTAATTCATATTGGGGACAAACTGTAACTGTCTCAAAGGATAAGTTATTGCAAGCTGGCGATACAATGGGACAACAAGCTGTTGATGCCCTTGCCAATGCAATGGTAATGACACCTGGGGACTTCCCTTACTTGCCAATTACACAAGATACAATGCCAAAGTAAAATAAAAACTGCTGATGTATAACATCAGCAGTTTTTTTGTGTTCAATAATTGGCGCTTGCGGAACCAAAGACCTGAAACACTTGCACGAAGCAAGCTTCCCAAAATAGTTAAGAAACCAGTTTGTGAACTTCCGGTATTTGGCAACTTCTTTTCTGACTTTGCGTTTTGTTGGGTTGAAGACGTTGGCACGTTTTCAACTCCAATATTTTTAGTATCAGATTTTGGTGTAGCAGGCTTATCTGAATCTTGGGTAACCCCACGCCTACTAGAATCTGATTCAACATGTGTTTCGTTGACTTCAGGTTGAACAGGCGTCACGTCATTTTCATCAGTTGAAGGTAGCGCAGTCTTAGTATCTTTCTTGGCATCGCCAGGCGTACCTGCTGGTTGTGTTTCATTTGGTACTTGTGGCTTAGGCTTGTCCTCATCCGGAGAAGTGGTTTCAAGACCACCATCCTTGTTCAAACGATCTTGATCAACCTTAGCTTGAGCTAGGTTTGGTTGTGCCTTTGTTGCAACAGCTTGTGCGTCACCAACAGCTGTGTTTACAGCATTTAATTCAGTCGAAAGTTGATCGTATTCTGCTTGAGCTTGTGCATCGGCGGGGTTATCTCGAGTGAATCGTATCGTTGTAGTCGTTCGTGCCCATAACTTCAGGAATCTTTTAATCCATGCCGACTGATTTAGCGGCATTTTCTGGCGTAACAGGGTCTCCAATCAAACTCATATCAGCATAATCAATGAAATCGGTCACGTAGTTCCATTGACCATGGGCTCCCTTAGAACAAACGTAGTCAACCATTGGTACGACAACGATGATGTGGTCCTTTTCAACTCAGGCAAGTGTGGCGACAGTATGTAGATACGACCGCAATTGATACATTCTTCTTCATAAAAGTATCCTAGTAATACAGTTTTTTATGCTACCTAAAAATTAATAATATTTTCACATACCTTAAATTGTAAATTGAATGCAAAAGATATTCAATGCAAAGGTTGATCATTGATTTTGGTTTATTTGATTGGAATAAAAAACCTCTTACAAGTTCCTTGTAAGAGGTTAAAATTTTAGCGTGATACTGTTATTGAGCTAGGCCCGTATTGAGATTGATTTTCAAATGGGGTAAAGCCACCTTGGGCGGACCCATATGTGGCGTCGATTTTGACTTGATCACCATTGATTGGGCGCAAAATAAAATGGTTTTCACCTTTAGCTCCCGGATATGAAACTAACAGCATACTTCCATCAGGATTCGTTTGTGCTACCTGAGCTGTTCGCGTTTCAGTTTCTGGAATAGATGAATTTTTTAATAAACTAAGCGCATCTGCATCACTCAATTTATGTGATGATGCAGTAGCTGGCTTTGTATCTTGATCAGATTGTTGCTCTGACGAAGACGATGATGAAGGTGTTGCATCGTTATCTGCATCTACAAAGACTTTATCCGTGATAGATTTAGTCAACGCTGTATTTTGACTCAGTGTTTGTTCAATTTCTGAGTTCGTTAGGTGAATACCTTGGTCGGCAATTTGCTGTGTCGTCGAAACGTTTTGTGCACAAAACAAAGTTGCATCGTTTGACGTTGTCAGCACGTAGACATTGACGCCACCTGAACCAGGGGTCACTTGATATGCTTTGGTATTTGGATCAGATAAATCGCTGACCAGTTGATTCGCATCAGTTGAAGTTAGCGTTAGGCTTGAAACCTTTTGGGGCCCCAAGTTTTCGCCACCAACCGCAGTTGACTTATAAGAGCCAGCTTGTAATTGCTGCGCATCAATTCCCAACTTATTGGCACCTGGTGTTTCAATTAAAGCCAAGAACTTATGTTTATCATCTAAATTAACTTCTAGTTTCGAAGCACTTTTAGCTGACCTAGATGATGTCTTTTTCGCACTCGAATGTGAGGTCTTCTTTTCATGCTTTTGAGTTGGCTGTTTGGTGGTCGCCTTTTTCTGCGTTTGCTCATGTTGTGTGTATGCACCAATTCCAAAACCAGCTCCAATTACAACAACAGCTCCCATAACTGCTATAATAATTTTTTTCATGGATATCTCCCAACAAAAATGTGATATGTGTGATAAATCACAACCATTTAAGAATACCAATTTTAATATGTCAAATCAATCGTTTTTTATATAATTAAAATTCAAATATATAGCAAAACCCCTACAATGTTTAAACGCTTTAATCATTGTAGGGGTTTGAATTAATATTGCCTATATTAAGTTTTACTGGTGGGCATCAGGCGTGTGTTTCGATGAAATTTTTCACGAGTCCTTGAATCGTGTCGCGAGTTTCACGGAAGGTATTCAAAATTTCATCCTCGGTCCCAATTGCTTGCGCTGGATCAGTTAAATCCCAATGAATCCGGTTAACGGTGGGTGGGGTCATCGGGCATTTGTCGTTAGCATCCCCACATAATGTAATCACGTAATCGCTAGTATTCAAAAAATCATCATCGATTAGGTCAGAGGTTTGTTTTGAAATATCAATCCCGCTTTCTTGCATAACCCGCACTGCGTTTGGGTTTAGACCGTGTTGTTCGATACCGGCACTTTTGATAATCCAATCCTTAGGGGCATCCGCATGGGCAAACCCTTCAGCCATTTGACTCCGACAAGAGTTGCCGGTACATAAAAAGTAAATTTGCATATTATCTCCATTCATTACAGGCGTTGGATGAGCAACGCCGTTTCATTTGAGAGTAAATCACTAAGCTTTTGAACACCATAAGCATTGGCAGGCAAAGCTTTTGCATAATTTTCAAGTTCAGTAATATCTGTGGCATCATTGGTTAAGATTAAAAGCATGCCATGGTCCTTCAGCCCCATCAGCAACGGCTTGATGGTGTTGAGCAGGGCCGGTTGGTCAGTTTCACCATCGACTTGGAACATGGCAGCGCCAATCGGATGAGTTGGGTCCAGGTGCGCAAGAATCCCAGTGAAGTCTTGGCTGATTAAGTCAACCCGATCATGGAGACCGCTGAGGAAAAGTGATGTGGCAACGTCATCGATTTCTTTTTTATTATCTGAAAAGGCAAGTACCTTACCAGTATCACCGACGCGACTCGCTAAAAAGCGGGTAACGTCACCGCGTTTAATGGTACCGTCGATAGCAGTATCACCGACGTTGAGAAACTCATCAAGAGTAAGTTGAGCAAGATTTTGAATGGCACGCATAATTGCAGCCTCCTAGTTATTTGATAGCACGTATAGAATATTTTAGCATACTCCTAAATCATGAAAAAAATAAAGTCGTTTATGAAACAAACCATTTGTGACAAATCGGCTACAGTCGTTGAAATGGCGGGGCTTTTTTGATAAAGTTAAAACATTAAAGTGAGGTTAGCAAACATGGCATATGATCACAAACAAATAGAGAAAAAATGGCAACATTACTGGGACGAAAATCAAACATTTAAGACTTCTTCTAGTCACGACAAAGAGAAGTATTATGCGTTAGATATGTTCCCATTCCCATCTGGACAAGGTCTGCACGTTGGACATCCAGAAGGATATACTGCAACTGATATCGTGTCACGTATGAAGCGGATGCAAGGATTTAACGTTTTGCACCCGATGGGATTTGATGCGTTTGGTTTGCCTACTGAAGAGTATGCAATCAAGACGGGTGAAGATCCAAAGACAGTGACGCAAAAGAATGTGAAGAACTTCCGTCGTCAAATGAAGTCATTGGGACTTTCATATGATTGGTCACGTGAAGTGAATACCACGGACCCTAAGTACTACAAGTGGACCCAATGGATTTTTGAGCAACTATATAAGATGGGCTTGGCCTATGAAGATGAAATCATGGTTAACTGGGCGCCAGATTATAATGGTGGAACCGTTGTGGCCAACGAAGAAATCATCGATGGAAAGACTGAACGTGGTGGATACCCGGTTTACCGTGTGCCAATGCGTCAATGGGCTTTGAAGATTACTGCTTATGCGGATCGTTTGCTTGATGATTTGGATGACTTGGATTGGCCTGATGCCATCAAGGAACAACAACGTAACTGGATTGGCCGTTCAATTGGAGCAGCTGTTAACTTCCAAGTGACTGACCACGATGAAAAGGTCGAAGTCTTCACAACGCGTGCCGATACGTTGTTTGGTGCAACATATCTTGTGCTCGCACCAGAACACGAACTGGTTGACCAAATCGTTTCACCAGACCAAAAAGAGGCTGTCGCTGCTTTCAAGGCCGACTTGACAACAAAGTCTGATTTGGAACGGACTGATTTGAATAAGGACAAGTCTGGTGTCTTCACTGGTGCTTATGCAACCAACCCGGTCAATGGACAACAAATCCCAATCTGGATTGGTGACTATGTTTTGGCATCATATGGAACAGGTGCTGTGATGGCCGTTCCAGCGCATGATCAACGTGATTTTGATTTTGCCAAGAAGTACGGTCTGCCAATTGTACCTGTCATCGAAGGTGGTACCGCTGATGAAACTGAAGCCTACACAGGCGACGGTGTACACATCAATTCTGGTTTCCTAGATGGTCTTGGTAAAGATGAAGCCATCGATAAGGCAATTACGTGGTTAACTGATGAAGGTGTCGGTGAAAAGCGTGTGAACTACCGCTTGCGTGACTGGATTTTCTCACGTCAACGTTATTGGGGTGAACCAATTCCAGTGATTCACTGGGAAGATGGTGAAACCAGCCTAGTTCCAGAAGACGAATTGCCACTCCGTTTGCCTGAAGTTGATAACATCATGCCTTCAGGTACGGGTGAGTCTCCATTGGTTAACATTGACGATTGGGTTAATGTCGTTGATGAAAATGGGCGTAAGGGAAAGCGTGAAACGAACACAATGCCACAATGGGCTGGTTCATCATGGTACTACCTACGTTATATGGATCCACACAATGATAATGAAATCGTTTCAGAAGATGCTGTCCACTACTGGCACAATGTTGATTTGTACATTGGTGGGGCCGAACACGCTGTATTGCACTTGCTTTATGCTCGTTTCTGGCACAAGGTATTGTATGATCTAGGTGTTGTTGATACGAAGGAACCTTTCCAAGAATTAGCAAACCAAGGGATGATCTTGGGTGAAAACCACGAGAAGATGTCTAAGTCAAAGGGGAACGTTGTGAACCCTGATGATGTGGTTGAAGAATACGGTGCCGACACATTACGTTTGTACGAAATGTTCATGGGACCTTTGGACCAATCAATTGCTTGGTCTGAAGATGGTTTGTCAGGTTCACGTCGTTGGTTAGATCGTGTTTGGCGCTTGTTCATCGATGATGAAAACAACTTGCGCGATCACATTACTAACCACAATGACCACAAGCTTGACAAGGTCTACAACGAAACAGTTAAGAAGATCACAGATGACTTTGCGAACTTGCGTTTCAACACCGCAATTTCACAAATGATGATCTTTATCAACGAAGCTTACAAGGTTGATGACATCCCAGCTGATTACATGGCTGGCTTTGTTCAATTGTTGAATCCAGTGGCACCACACATGACTGAAGAACTTTGGTCATACCTACACCCTGAAACAACGATTACCTACAGTGCATGGCCAACATATGATGAATCTGCGCTTGTCGAAGATGAAATCAAGATTGCGGTTCAAATTAACGGTAAGGTTCGTGCAAATATCATGATTCCTGCTGATGCTGATCGCGATAAGATGACTGAATTGGCTTTGGCTGACGAAACGATTCAAGCACGCCTTGATGGTGCTGAACCTAAGAAGGTTATCGCAGTGCCAGGACGTTTGGTTAACATTGTTGTTTAATCATTAAACGAAAAAGACTATAATTTTATCTGACATGTGTCGATAAAGTTATAGTTTTTTTATACCTACGGAGGACAGGCAATGCCCCTTAAAAAAATTCTATTATTGTTTGGTTTGGGATTGTCACTCTTTTTGATGCCTAAGCCAGCATCAGCTGATTTGACGGCGGACCTCAATCGTCCCAATCAAACGATTGAATTACGCGAAAATTTGTCATTTAAGCATACAAATTACGATATTAAGCTAGATGGTCAAAAAGTTGGCTACGTTTCAGGTGATTTCTTCCATCCATTTGGAGATACGATTTCCATTCATGATAATTCAGGTAATGTGATTTATTCAGAGCGCCAACAACGACGCCGTTGGAGTTTTAGCTTGGTGCGCCAAGGCAGTTTCTACGATAAAAACCACCAGTTTGCTGGAAAAATGAAAGAACCGTTTTGGCAATTTTTTACCAAAAACTATCGGTTGTATGATGCGGATGGTAAACAAACCGGAACATCGACCCAAAATAATTGGAAAAACTTCTTACATCACACTTACGACATCAAGGCAGATGGTAAAGTTGTTTGGCAGGGACGTAACTCGGTACACGTTGTGCGAGATACTGTTTATTTGAAGCAAATGCATGCCTCAAAGGTGCCAGCGGAGCAAGCCATTATTGTGACATTGGTCCATCAAGCCGTGAGCCAAGCCGAGAAGAAAAAATAAATGGATGATTATGCGTAAAGCGGTCTACATTTTGTGAAAAATTTAGTATAATTGTTGTTTGTAGTCTGGCGAAGATTAGCCAAATTTACAAACAACGATTATGACGCTATAGTTCAACAGGATAGAACAAGGACCTCCTAAGTCTTAGATCACAGTTCGAGTCTGTGTAGCGTCATTTAGGACAGTTGAAAGGAGACGGTATGACGTATGGCTGACGATAAAAATGAACATAACGACGATCCATTTCGCGGTCATCTGACTGTTGGTGAGCTACAAGCGCTGATGAACGGTGAAATGACAGTGGATGAGATTTTTGCGGAACGTGATAATCAGTCTGAAAACACGCCAGAGGATATTATGACAGAAGATGCTAAAGAACCTGAGGCAAATGAAGACGAAAACAATACTTCAGCGTTGCCAACGGATAAGGTAGAACCAGAAAATGCCGTGACAGAAGCTGATCCGCCTCAAAAGATTGAGGTTAAAGATGATACCAAAATTGTACAAGAAAGTGATGGGTTCATGATTCACGAGATGGATGATCCATTTCGTGAGAACGCTGACGATGCAGTAACGCCGCATGACGTTGCTGACTCAGAATCAGATGAAACAACGAATCCTGAACCAACGGATGATGTCACGCCGAGTAAGGCAACATCTGAACCAGAAACCAAATTAGCCGAAGCTGATCCGGTTGAAGCGGATATTGAAACTTTTGAAGAAATCAAGCCACAACCGTTGGATTATGAGGATGCGTTTTCAGAACCGCAATTTACAGAACCTGAGCCACCAACTTATTATGCGGGAGCAAATTTCGTTGACCAAGCCGGTGGTCTCGGAGCAACATCTGTTGTGCCAGTCCAAAGTACTGAAGCAGATGTTGACTCAGAAAAAGAAACGGAGCTAACTGAGGCTGAAGAGAACTTACCTGAAGGGGTAGAATTACTCCAACCAGAAGGTGCCGTAGCTGAGGCTGAGGAAGATGCAGATACCTCTTCTCGGATGTTGCGAGGGTCGTTTTGGATGACGGCTGGTAGCTTAGCTTCACGTTTGTTGGGTGCTTTGTATGTGATTCCGTGGATGGCGATGCTGGGTTATACCTATGCCAATCAAGCCAATGCGGTTTATGGACAGGGATACCAAATTTATAGTTTGGCGCTCATGATTGCCACAGCTGGGTTACCAAATGTTTTGGCACGCTTAGTTGCGGAATATGCTTCGCAAAAACACTTTGCACGGGTCCAACAAGTCTTTAAGCAGTCGCTGTTGTTAGGTGGCATTATGGGGCTTATTGCTGGTGGTGCGATTTTCATTTTCGCGACACCACTTGGTCAAGGTGATCCGCACGTTGCACGTGTGATTCGATCACTAGCACCAGCTGTGCTAATTATTCCAGCCCTAGCGATGATGCGTGGGTATATGCAAGGATTTGAATTCATGGGTCCTTCAGCATTGTCACAATTTGTCGAACAAGTGGTCCGTGTGGCCTACATGTTGGGGATGACTTATTGGATTATGATTGGTCACCATGGTAATTGGGTTGATGCGACGGTGCAATCAACCTTTGCGGCTTTCTGGGGAGCCTTAGCGGGAATCATCGTCTTGATTATTGCGATGATTCAAAAGCGTGGGTTCTTTGCTAAAGAAGCAGCTGAACAAATTCCAGCTGAGCCAATTGATACCATGAGTTTGATTGGGAAAATGGTCCGTCAATCGATTCCAGTTATCTTAGCTGGTTCGGCAATTGCGATTTTGCAATTGATTGACCAATATACTTTTGGGAATATCATGAAGCGTTTCACTAATTTTTCAAACTTAGCCATCACAAATATGTTTGCCCAATTTGCGGTTAACTCAAATAAGTTAGTGATGCTGGTTGTCTCTTTGGCGGTTGGAATGGCCGAAACGACCTTACCAATGCTTGCGCGTGCGCGTGAGGTTGGATCACGAGAGAATATCAGTCATCAAATTCAATACGCTTTCAAACTATTATCATTTATTTTAATTCCAGCTGCATTAGGTATGGCTGCAATTGCCCGTCCATTGTATTTGTTGTTTTACACAGCAAACGATGCACACAATGGAACCTTAGTCTTGCAATATGCGAGCTTTACCGCAATTGTCTTAGGACTATACATGGTTGTTTTGGCAATCTACCAAGGGTTAAGCCAACTCCGCTATACCGTTAAGATGCTTGGGGTTATCTTAGTCGTGAAGTTAGTCCTTCAATTCCCAGCTGTGATGCTGTTGGATGGTATGGGACCACTAGTTTCAACGATGATCGCCTTTGCGGTTGGGTTAGTCTTTGCCGTTCGCCGTTTGACACGCGAATTTGATATCGACTGGCGCCAATTCAATTACTCATTAATCACAATTCTGTTCTGGAGTTTGATTATGTATGTCGTTGCGACACTTGTTTCAAGTGGATTGAGCGCGGTGATGCCAAGTGGTAAGTTATCACAATTGGTTATTATCATCATTGCCGGCGGTCTAGGTGCTGTTATCTATGGTGTTGCTGCCCTTAAAACCAATATTGGTGAAGAGGTGTTAGGCCCACGGGTAAAGCGTTTAGCTGCTAAACTTCCTTTCTAAAAAATAAAAAACGTCGAAAAAAGTTTTTTCGGCGTTTTTTTGTGAATAAATTGTGGATAAACTATTATTTTTGTGGATAACTCAGCATATTTGGTGGAAATGCTGTGCGAAAAGTAATAAGTTATCCACACCAGCCCCTAAAAAGGGATAACTAAGGCATTTTGTTTCCAATGATTAAAAAGGGCTGTTGAAAAATATTTGACCTTCTAGGTTAAATTAGATACAATAATACAGTTATCGATAACATTAAACGGAGGAAATGAACTATGGCAGTTAAGTCACCATATAACTCATGGGCCAGCCGTCGACCAGTAGGTAAGGACGCGAAGAAAGTTCGCCGTAATGCTGAAGTGGTTAACATTCAACAATGGGCCAAGGGTACAGCCGAATTGGAATCAAAGTAATTTGATTTAAATTCAGACGATGTAGTTATACATTGTCACATCAAGCAACTAGCATTTATGCTAGTTGCTTTTTTTTTTTGCAAAAAAACCTTGGAATTAGCCCAAGGCTCGATAGTGTTCGATTAATTGTTCAGTCAGAGTTGGATCCAAACTTTCCTTGAGAAAACGGCCCATGGGTGTGACCTCATGGCGGTTTTTAAACGCCAATGGTTTAGTAGCAACCAGACCAACCAGTTGATTGTTTTCCGTTAAGAAAATCTGACCAGGCTGGGTTAGCTTACCTTTGGTGTGTTTACCAATACGCCAACTGTGAAAGTCAGCAGCAGTCAGGTTGGCTTCTTTAGGTACGTATTGTCCACTATTGGTTTGTTCTAGCACAACGCCGACGAGTTCTACCGTGGGATATTTATCTGCCATGTGGTGGCCTCCTAATGTTCAAATGGATAGTTTAATTCAACCAGTTCGGCAAATTGTTGCGTGCTGGTTAATTTAAGTTGCGTGATGGGCACTGTTTCAAACAGCCGTTTACCGGAACCTAAAAGGGTGGGCGCGACTTAAATACGTAATTCATCAATCAATTTTTCTGAAATTAAAGCGGACAGAATTGCGCCACCGCTAATAATCCAGATGTTTTCACCCTCCTGCTGCTTGAGTCGTTGCACGAAAGTAGCGAGTTGTTCGTCAGCAATGATATGAATATTGGCATCGGCGCTCTTGAGGGTGTGCGAAAAAACATAGTTCGGTTGATCGGGATAATAAGTTTCTCCCGCTAACAATACTTTGGTGGTCAAATAGGTATTTTTTCCAGCAAGTGTCGTATCAACGGTTTTAATGAATTCGGGATAACTGGTGGCGCCACCGGTGTCAGTGTTTAAAAGCCAATCCAAATTATCATCCGTGTCAGCAAGGTAACCATCTAAACTGATGGCGCCGCAAAAGACGACTTTACGGGGCGTGCGCACACCGGCTTTCCTTTATTTTTATTATTAAATTCATTATAAGCAAAAATGATTGATGTGACTATTGGATATGAAAAAAGAATACGATTAAATAATGGTTGACATTATTAAAAAAATATGGCAAATTATGTGAACCGATAAGAATGGGACTTAGCAGGAACAATTGAGAAAGTTGATTGAGGGGAAAAATGAATATTTTACAACGGGGTATTATTTGTCTATTAGTGGTTTTAGGCGGAATTGTTTGGTTTGGGGGCCAGGCAAGTGCGCAAGAGTTGTCACAGACTGGTGTATTAGACGAGGTGAAGGTTGCTAACACGCAACTTGCCCAAGGACAGCAGACATCAGTGAATGTACAATTTAGTTCCAAAATGCATCAACGCATTCAACCAGGAGATACGATTACGTTATCAATGCCACCTGAATTGAAGGGATTAAGTGAGCAGAATGGTGAGCCACGCCGCGTGAAATTGGGTGAGGTGGGTGACATTACCATTTATACTGATAAAGCCGTGGTGACCTTTAATGAAACGGTTGATGATATGCGGCGGGTGCATGGTAATTTTAGTTTTGGCATTGAGACTAAGCGCACGCACCAGCGTGAAGATGCGTCGATTGTGACTAATTTTGGGACGACTTTGGCTCCAGTTGAGATGACAGTTCGAGGTGAACAACAGCCAGTTGGGGATTTAACGCAACGCCAGTTACCATTTTTCTATAAAGTGGGTGATCAGCTAGGTGCAGCCAATCAAGTACGTTGGTTTTTGAATGTGAATTTAAATAAGGCTGATTTAGGCGACGATATTGTGATTGAAGATACATCAGGTTTAGGTCAGATTCTGAATATTGACAGTTTTCGTATTTTAATTGATGACTATCTTGGTCGGCGCGAAATCACATTAGCTGATTTTGTTAAACAGGGCTATGGTCGGCTGACTAAAGGGGCCGGACAAACCTTCACAATGGTTTTCAATCGCGAAAAAGCACGTTTAGCAGCATTCAACGTTAGCTATACAACTATGATTACGGACTTGGGATTACGGATGAAAGAGCTTCAGAATCATTATGAACTTAAGTATGCGCCTATTTACGGGCCAAAGACCGATGATCAGGGCGTCGCAACCGTTCAGAATTTATTTGTAAATGGTGAAGCAAATGGTGATCGATTTGAAATTCATCATGCTGAAGAACATGTTTTAAATCAGTCTGATGAAACGACAACACCATTACCTGATTTTGAACCGATTAAGCCAATTCAAGTCACGACAAGTGAAGAACTAAGTCGTGCGACGGAGCAAGCGCAAGTGACACAACCGGAAGTTCATGCGTCAGAGAGTGCGTTACCAGCAGACGAAACGGTGACAGAGTTTGAGACACCAAAGTTAGAAGAACCTGTGCAACCAGTTGTGACTGAAGAACTAACAAGCACTTTGGAAAAAGCTGAAGTGACGCAACCAGAAGTTCGTGCGTCAGAAAGTGCATTTCCAGAAGATGAAATGGTAACTGAGTTTGAGACACCAAAGTTGGAAGAACCCGTACAACCAGTTGTGACGGAAGAGCCAACAAGCACTTCGGAAAAAGCTGAAGTAACGCAACCAGAAGTACACGCGTCAGAAAGCACAGTGCCCGAAGATGAAACAGTGACAGAGTTTGCGACACTAAAGTTGGACGAGCCAGTTCAACCAAAGGTGACGGAAGAGCCAACACGGACTTCTGAAAAAGCTGAAGTGACCCAACCAGAAGTATACGCGTCAGAATCAATGACACACGAAGATGAGACGGTAACAGAGTTTGAGACACCAAAGCTGGAAGAACCCGTACAACCAGTCGTTACGGAAGAGCCAACACAAACATCTGAAAAAGCTGAAGTTCATCAACCAGAAGTACATGCGTCAGAAAGCACAGTGCCTGAAGACGAAACGATTTCTGAAATAGAAACACCCAAGTTAGAAGAGCCCGTGCAGCCAACGGTTATCGAAGAACCAAAGAATACAACGGAAACAGTTGAAGTAACGCAACCAGAAGTACATGTTCCGGAAGTAACGGCGCCTGAAGACGAAGCGGTTTCTGAATTAGAAACACCAAAGTCGAAAGAACTTGTACAATCAAAGTTAACAGTACCCGAGGAAGAAACAACGGATCGCTTTAACTTTGAAAAAGAGCCAAAGTTTGATGGAGCAGATCATACAATCAATCATGCAACAAAGCATAAGACTTATGATAGGAAGCTCCCTGCAACAGGGTATGATAACCATACGTTTGTTACGTTGTTGGGCATGATGTTATTCATTATCAGTGGATTAGGTGTTTGTTATTCTAAAAAATAATATTGAAAAGGTAGCCTGAATAGGCTGCCTTTTTTTAAAAGTTCCCTAGATATAGGGAAACTAAAATTGTCAGGTTAAGTTACATCACCTACATATTTTGGGTGATTTGTGAATGTTTATGAATTTTTTCATGACGGAATCATAGGTTTGTGCGTAACAGATGTATTTTTATGAATCGCTGGCATCCGGAAAAGAGTTAAACTGACTTAGTGTCATTTGTATGAATTACAATTACTTTATATAATGGGAATATAAACATATGATTATAAACAGCTCATTATTGTTCAGGCATAAGAATGGAGTGTTAACGATGATTAAGGATCCAGCAATTCAGGTCAATTCAGAAATTGGGAAATTACGGGAAGTTTTATTGCATCGACCAGGCGCCGAAATTGAAAACATTACCCCAGATACGATGGAACGTTTGCTATTTGATGATATTCCATTTTTGAAAAATGCCCAGGCTGAGCACGATGCCTTTGCTGATTTATTACGCGAACGGGGTTCAAAGGTTGTCTACATCGAGACACTCTTGGCTGAATGTTTACAGACATCTGAAGCACGGACAGAATTTATTCAATTATATCTACAAGAACATCACTACACGACTGGAGCGGTTGCGCAAGAAATGCAGCAGTATTTGCAAAGCCTTTCAGTTAATGATTTAGTACAAACAATCTATGCTGGAATTCGTCGTGACGCTTTAGACTTGAAGAACACTAGTCTAGATGAAGTGGCTGGAACGGCTGCCGAAGATCCATTTTTGATGGACCCGTTGCCTAATGCATACTTTACACGTGACCCACAAGCTTCGATTGGTAACGGTATGACGATTAATCATATGACGTACGCAGCACGTCAACCTGAATCGTTGATTACAGAATTCGTGATGGCACACCATCCAAACTACGCACAACGCGTACCAATTTGGTTAGACCGCAACCATGATGACCGAATCGAAGGTGGGGATGAGTTGGTTTTGAATGCACATACGCTTGCCATTGGTATTTCACAACGTACATCAAGTAAGGCGGTGCAAGCCTTAGCTGAAAACTTATTTGCTAACCCAGATAGTCAGATTGACACCGTGATGGCAGTTGAAATTCCGCATAATCATGCCATGATGCATTTGGATACGGTATTCACGATGGTGAATACCGACCAATTCACCGTTTTCCCTGGCATTATGGATGACGATGGTAAAATGAACATCAATTTGTTACGTGCTAATGATCAAGGTGAAGTACTTTTGGAACATCGTGATAATTTGAAGCGCACGTTGATGGAAGTACTGCATTTAGATGATTTAGATTTGATTGAAACAGGGAATGGTGACCCAATTAACGCAGCTCGTGAGCAGTGGAATGATGGATCAAATAACTTGGCAATTGCACCGGGTGAGGTTGTAACCTATGACCGTAATTACATTTCGATTCAATTGATGCGTGAACATGGTATTACGGTGCATGAAATTAAGTCGAGTGAATTATCACGTGGTCGTGGTGGTGCGCGTTGTATGTCGCAACCTTTGTGGCGTGATGAATTAAAGTAAATACACAAAATACCCTGCACGGTGAAGCGTGCGGGGTATTTTAGGCTTTAATTGGAATTAATGTTTGTAAGTTTGCGGCAATCGTTGCAATGTCACTTTTAATGGCACCATTCACAAATCCTTCAACAACACCAAGGGCGCCATGCGCGTAAAATTGCAGGTTTGTATCATTAATTGGAAAGGCGCCATGCTTATTGAGACTTTCCAAAAGATATTGGGTGAATTTTAAGCGAAAGGAATAAGAGCTTTCATTAGTGAACAGAATGTAAAACAAACGTTGATGAGCTTGGATATACGTTAACCAGGTGTAGATGCGTTCCTGATTTGTCATATCGGGGTCGCCATGGCTGAGCTGATCTAATTCGTCTAAAGCACTATTAGCGAGTTGATCGATGAGTTCAAATTTATCATCGTAATAAGTGTAGAAGGTTTTGCGCGAAATATCGGCCTCGTGACAGATGTCTGTGACGGTAATATCGTCAAACGTTTTCGCTAATAGCAGTGTATTGAAGGCGGTTTCGATATTTTTAAGTGTTTTTCGTCCACGTTTATCCATAAAAAGACCTCCATTTGGTAACAAGTGAATTGATTGTGTTACTTAAGTAACAGATTGACGAGATGTGTTGTGTAAGTCACTGTGCTTTCTTCCTATACTAATAAACATAGATAAAGGAAATAAAGAAAGCGAGATTTTAAACATGATTAACACAGAAGATATTACATTTAAGGCCCGTCACTTTAATTTAGCAGGACGTTTGTTCTTCCCAGAAAATTTTGATAAGACAGTTGCGCATCCAGCAATTGTAGTCACACATCCAACGAGTGCTGATATGAATCAAACCTCAAGTATCTACGCGACAAAGTTAGCCGAAAATGGGTTTTTAACCTTTGCATTTGATGCTGGGTATCAAGGTCAAAGCCAAGGGGAACCACGTTACATTGAAGACCCTGCTAGTCGAACATATGATATCATGTACGCCATTGATTACCTAGACACGTTACCCTTTGTAGATAATGATCGTATTGGGGCCATGGGTATTTGTGCTGGTGGTGGTTATACCATTAACGCTGCCAAGACTGATAAGCGTATCAAGGCGGTTGGAACTGCTGCTGGTGCTTCAGCTGGTGCTGCTTATCGTGAGGCCTTTGGGCCAGATGACCAATTAATTGCGACTTTAGAACAAGTCGCTGCACAACGAACAGCGGAAGCTGCGGGAGCGGAACCAATGATGACGCAATGGATTCCAAATAGCCAAGCAGAACGTGAAGCAGCTGGAATTGATGATATCGATATTGTTGAGGCAGTGGATTACTACAAGACTGACCGTGGTGCTGATGAGTTCTCACCAAATGTATTACGCTTTACGAGTTTAGCACTTTTGTTGAACTATGACCCAGCCAATTTGGTAGAAAAGTTGTTAACACAACCTTTGGAAATGATTGTCGGTGATAAGCCGGGTAGTTTTGGTTCATATCGCTTTGGTTATGAAATTTATAATAAGGCCGCATCAAAGAACAAGGAATTGACGGTATTACCTGATATTTCACACTATGATTTGTATGACCAACCTAAGGCAGTCGATCCAGCCGTTGCTAAGTTGACGACTTTCTTCACTGAAAACCTATAAATAACCCCAACCACTCAAATTCGAGTGGTTTTTTTATGTTCTATCTGAGTTGAAATTGGTATGCTTAAAGAAAATGAAATGAGGAATGTGTGATGGGATTATTAAATGGTATGATGGGCAACTCAACGAAGATTAGTACACGGGAAGTGAAAAGTGAAATTGATCCACTTTTGATTCCAGGTGAAGAAATTGAACATGCATACAAGCTTGTGCGTGACTTGGTTATTTTTACCAATAAGCGTCTTATCTCAGTTGATAAGCAGGGGATGACTGCCAAAAAGGTGGCATACAAATCTATTAGTTACCGCTCTATTTCAAAGTTTGAAACGGAAACAGCAGGTCATTTTGACTTAGATGGTGAATTGAAGATTTGGATTTCAGGACAAGCTGAACCTTCTGAAGTTTTGCAATTTAAAGCCGGTGAGACACTAACGGAAGTCCAAAAGACATTGGCGGAAAAGGTTTTGTAAGCTGAACCAGTATGTTATAGTTAGTTACAAATAATAAGTTAAACAGAAAGAAGGCAAGATGATGAATTTTGAAACCAAGGTTATTCATGGCGGAATCCAAGAGGATCCAGCAACTGGAGCGGTTGTCCCTCCAATTTACCAAACTTCAACCTATCACCAACAAGAGCTAGGTGGACATGCTGAATATGAGTATACACGTGGTGAGAACCCAACCCGTTTTGCTGTTGAATCAGTGATGGCTGCTTTGGAAAATGGTGAGCATGGATTTGCCTTCTCATCTGGAATGGCAGCTATTCATGCCGTTATGTCAGTTTTGCATGCCGGTGACCATTTGATTATGGGAAACGATGTTTATGGTGGAACTTTCCGTCTCGTAAACTCGGTTTTGGCTGATTTAGGTGTAACTTATACTGCCGTCGATACTGCGGATAGCGCTGCAATTGAAGCAGCCATGCAAGACAACACAAAGATGGTTTATTTAGAAACACCTTCTAACCCATTGTTGCATGTAACAGACATTGAGCAAGCTGCTAATGTTGCGCATGCCCACGATGCCATCGCCGTGGTTGATAACACATTTGCCTCACCATACAACCAAACGCCACTTGATTTGGGTGCTGACGTTGTCTTGGCTTCAGGAACAAAGTATTTGGGTGGACACTCTGATACGGTTTCTGGCTTTGTTGTCACGTCCGACCAAAAGTTGGCTGACCAAATTAAGATGATTCAACTTTCAGTTGGTGCCGTTTTGTCACCACAAGAATCATTCTTGGTACAACGTTCATTGAAGACATTGGCCCTCCGGGTTGAACGTCACAATGAAAATGCGTTGGCTTTGGCAACTTGGCTGAATGATCATGAAAAAATTCAAAAGGTCTATTATCCTGGTTTGCCTGGAACACCTGATTACGAAATTGCTAAGCGTCAAATGCGTGGTTTCGGTGGGATGATGTCAATCGAATTGCAAGAAGGTTTGGATACAAAGCAATTCGTTGAAAATCTAAATGTTTTCCAACTTGCGGAATCATTGGGCGGGGTTGAATCATTGATTGAAGTACCAGCTGTGATGACCCATGCGTCAATTCCACGTGAGATTCGTCTTGAAAACGGAATTAAGGATGAATTAGTCCGTGTATCTGTTGGAATTGAAAACTTGGCTGATTTGAAGGATGATTTGGCGCAAGGTTTGGACGCGCTTTAATTTCAAATTTTAAAAAACCATTTGCAATTTAAAATAAACTTGTGCTAACATTACTTAACGCCAAATTTTAAGGAGCACCATCATGTCGAAATTTATTACTGTAAATAATAATAATAATGTTTACACTCAAACATTTCGTATGATTGGGCCACTTTAGTGCGGCGCTAAAAAGTGTAAGTAACTTTCACCCAATCTCTGCGAGGTTGGGTGATTTTTTTTGCAAAAAGGGAGCTAGGAAAATGGAAAAGCAAGTTGAACTGAAACGTTCGATGGGATTGCTGTCTGGCCTTTCATTAGTGATTGGGACAGTTATCGGATCTGGGGTATTTTTTAAGCAAGCGGGCGTGCTACAGCAAGCTGGTAGCACAACGATGGGATTGGTTGCCTGGATTGCGGGTGGGGTGATTACCTTGGCCGCTGGATTGACAATTGCCGAAGTTGCCAATCGTTTGCCTAAGACCGGTGGATTATTTAGTTATATTGAGGACTTATATGGACCGACTGCTGGATTTTTAACGGGTTGGATGCAAGTTGTTGTGTATGCACCAGCCGTGATTGCTTCGATCGGTGGTTATGCAGCGTATCTGACTGCTAACTTCTTGGGTTGGGATATTTCAACTGCGCGTTGGATTACCGTGGTATATGTCCTATTCGTGATGGCGCTAAACATGTTGGAAAATCGCATTACTTCGGCTTTCCAAGTGATTACGACGTCAATCAAGATGTTACCAATTATTGTTTTGGTCGTATATGGACTATTCTTTGGTAAGGTGGATGCCTTAGGGCAAACCGTTTCGCAAGTGAGTTCAAGTGCCCATGGTGGTCTTGGAATGGCGATTCTGGCAACATTGTTTGCGTATGACGGTTGGATTTTGTTGGGAAATATCGCCGGTGAGTTGAAGAACCCACGTCGTGATATGCCACGAGCAATTATTCTTGGGATTACAACAATTGTGTTAGCCTATGTGGGTGTGACATATGCAACGTACCGGACTTTGCCAGCGACAGAAATCGTACATTTGCAAAATAACACTACTTTCGCTATGGCCACGAAGGCCTTTGGTGACTTTGGTGGACGTGCTTTGAGTGTTACGATTATCATTTCAATGTGGGGAACTTTGAATGGAAAGATGATTTCATTCCCTCGTATGGCTTATGCGATGGCAAAGGATGGTTTGTTCCCTAAGTACTTGTCACGTTTGAACAAGCACACGCAAGAACCCATTAACGCAATCGCGACTGTTGCCGCCATGACCATTGCAATTGCAGTCTTTACTGATTCAGCGGACCGCTTATCAGATATCGCTATCTTCACGATTTGGATTTTCTATACTGCAGCCTTCTTTGGTATCTTTATTCTCCGTCGTCGCGATCGTGGTCGTAACGCAGAGACTTTGTTTAAGACGCCGCTATATCCGATTACACCATTAGTTGCCATCGGTGGTGCTTTCTTCGTTCTTGGCTCAACGTTCATTACTGACTTCAGTGGTGTGTTGATTTCACTCGTGCTGGTTGGACTAGGCTTGCCAGTTTACTATTATTACCGCCACAAAAATCATATTAACAAGTAAAAAAGCAGCGCTAACTCAATTAAGAGTTAGCGCTTTTTTTATTTTGTAAATGTTGGGGGGGATACCATGTCAGGCAGTGAACCAGCCACCCATGGTTGCGATGTCAGCCACTGTTTGAATCACTGCGTGTATGGTGGTGGTTCCATCGATTAGGGTAAGACAGATTGTGATTAAAATAAGGCTTATGTTTTTCATTGCTGACGTCCGGTGGTCATTACTATACCATGGGCGTTTTTTATATATCGATATAAAAATATATAAGCCGCTCTCATAACGAATTTTGATGCTTGACAAGTTTGGTTATTTTAAATGAAAGCCAAGTGTCCCAGCACGATCTTTGATAGAATGGAGTCAGATAAAAATTTTAAGTGAGGCAAAAGAATGACATTAGACATATTAGTTGGTCCGGCAAGTAAAGACCATGAACTGGAACTTCTCGAACAGATGCAGACGACCCTTGAAAATGATCCGCAGGCCCAACTTTTTTATGTGGTGCCGAATCACATTAAATTTGAAAGTGAAATTGACGTTCTAGAACGTTTGGCAAAGTTAATGGGGCACGAAGGGAACGCAATTTCAGTACCGCGCGTTCAAGTATTTTCTTTGAGCCGTTTGGCGTGGTATTACATGAATGATGATCCACTCTATCATGCAGCGAATGTTTCAAAGGATGCCATGGTTATGTTGGTCCAACGTTTGTTGCGCCAAAATAAAGACCAATTGCAACTCTACCAATCAATGTTGAACAAGCCTGGTTTCGTGAGCCAATTTACGGACCAATTGCTTGAGCTACGACAATCTGGTTTGCAACAACATGATTTGGAAGCCATTCAAGGTGATATAAAAAATGCCCAGACCCTGGTGTATAAATTGCATGATTTGACCCTGATTGGGGACCAGTTGGATGCGATTTTAGCCGAGCGCGGTCAATATCTTAATAGTGATTTACTATTGGCGTTGAAGGTCTATTTGAATACGGATAAAGCTGACTTGAGCCATCATCAGTTTTTTATTAATCGCTATGCACAGATGACGCAAGCGGAGCGTGGTGTCGTTGAGGCATTGATTGCAAATGCTGAAAAGGTCACGCTCGGTTTGCCTGCTGATAATCTTAAATTGACGGCTGGCCAACCAGACCTATTTCAACCAGCCAAGAGTTTAGGGCAGCACCTATTAGCATACGCTGACCAGCAACAGGTGCCAACGCAAGTTAAATCCGTTGAAAAACAACGCCCAATTAGTCAAACAATGCATGCCGTGGAAGATTTTTGGCAAAGCTATGAACGAACAGGTGTGCAAACGCATGATGGGGCGGCAGCCATTCAACCAGAAGAATTACAAGTTTGGCAAGCAAATACGCCATATCAAGAAGTGGAACAGATGGCGCGACAGATTCGACAAGAAGTCGCGCGTGGCGAACACCGTTATCGCGATTACCTTTTATTGGCGCGTGATTTAGGATCTTACCAAAATATTATTCCAGCGGTCTTTAGCCGTTTTGACATTCCATTCTTTATGGATGCGGATCTATCAATGGTGGAGCATCCCTTTGTGGCGTTTTTAGATCAATTACTCGACTTGTCGAATGGATTCACGTTGAATCGGATTATGACGTTACTCAAGACGGAGTTACTCCGACCTGAGGGCGTCTCTTTGACGGAATATCGTGAAGCGTTAGCGCTCACTGAAAATTATGCGTTAGCCAAAAACATGGCTGGGTGGCGTTGGCAGGATCAAACGCCATGGCAATTTGATCGTCAAACATTAGATATGGACGATGATGTGGTCCGCGAACGTGTGGAAGCCAAGGATGCGCAAATTGAATTGATTCACCAACAAATCAGTCAAACCGTTGTGCCGTTTTTGCAGCAAATTGAGCACGTGGAAAATGCACGTGATTTAGCCACGGCATTATACCAATTCTTACTTGATCAACACGTTGACCAACAGTTGTTAGGATGGCGTGATGAAGCGATTGAACGAGGCGACTTGAACTTAGCGCAACAACCTGAACAAGTCTGGCGGACCTTTATTGGGGTTCTGGATGACTTCGTAACAGTTTTTGATACTGAAACCATGACGTTAGCTGAGCTAAAGGATGCCTTACAAGCTGGCTTTGATAATGCGAATTACTCTGGAATTCCAGCAACGATGGACCAAGTGCGGGTTTCGGAAAGTGGAATCGTGCAAGGTGAGCACTACGATACAACGATTGTCTTTGGTGCCACGAATACGAATTTGCCCGGAACGATTAAAACTAAGGCGATTTTGAATGATCAAGATCGTGATATTTTGGCGGGGTACCTTCCAGAAGGCGTCCAAATGAAGGGAACGGCTGAGCAACAAATGGCACAAGAGCCATTCTTGATGTACAGTGCCATGATGAGTGCGCAACGTCGCTTAGTTTGGTTGTATGCGACGAGTGATGGGGATAAGGAACAAGAAGCCTCAACCTACATTAACCGTCTGACACAACAATTCGATTTGAAGGCGCACCAGTTCTTGGCGTTACCAACTCCCGAATTAACTCAATTGGAACAATTCGTGGGTTCACCGGCTAGCACGTTGGCGCACTTGGTCATGGTTAATCGCTTCGCATTGAATGAAAAAGTGGGGCTAACCTTGAATTGGCAAGCTTTGCAAAACCAAGTTTCACAGTTATTGCCAGAACCAACGCAGCGTTTGATGACAAGTTTGAAGTATGTGAATGAACCACAACCGATTCAACCAGCGCTCGTAACGGATTTGTTCGGTACCGATTTGAAAGCATCTGTCTCACGTCTTCAAAGTTATGCGCGTAATCCGTATGAATTCTTCTTACAATATGGATTGCGGTTGCGTGACCGTGAAGTCATGGATTTGACGCCCGCTGAAAAGGGAACGTACATGCACGCGCTCTTTGAGGGGGTCTTTAATGGCTTAATCCAAGAAAATAAGGTGTTGGGACAATTAACCAATGCGGAAATTGAGCAAAAAGTTCAAAACTTTGCCAGCGAATTATTAAGTGCCGGTGATATCACCTTTGACATTTTCAATAGTTCAGCTCGGATGCGTTTTTTAACCCAGTTACTGACGCAACAAGTGATTGCTGACTTGGAACAAATGCGGCGGGGGCAACCTAATAACCAAAAGATTCAAACGCAACGCACTGAGGTTGGCTTTGGTCTTGGTAAACAAGGACTTAAGCCGGTTAAGTATGACGTTGCTGGTGGTTCGGTCACCGTCCGAGGAAAGATTGATCGTTTTGATCAGGTCCGGACTGGCGATAAAGACTATTTGATGATTGTTGATTACAAGTCAAGTAAGCGTGATTTCAACTTTACCAAGGCGTTATCAGGATTAGAACTGCAACTCATGACGTATTGGGAAGCTTTGTCAGATGCTGAAACCACTGAAGTTGGCGGTGCGACGTATTTCAATGCACAGACGCCACTACTGAAGTTAGATAAAGAACCACTCTTACCAGATTATCCAGCCATTTTGGCTTATGCAGATAAAAAAGTGGAGCAAGGTGGACAATATACCGGTGTGCTACGTCAAGATGATGCATTATTGTCAGCCTTGGATACGCCAGAAGGTGATCCAAAATTGTATGGCTTTGAATATAAGAAGTCAGGGGATGCCTTGAAGAGTGGTCATGAAACCTATTCTGATGATGACCTAACCACGTTGATTGACTACAACCGGCACATGATTCAACGTATTGCGGAACGTATCTTACAAGGCTCATTCCCGCTACGCCCATTCCGTGATGGTCAAGTGACAGGATTGCAACATAGTGATTACCAGCCTGTGATGTTCTTTGATGCCATGCTTGGCAATAAATATCACGATATTTCACAACTACCAAGTAAGCGGGATGATGCGCTTGAGGCCATGCACCGTGAATTAACGGAACCCGATCAGACAGAGGAGGATAACCAGTAATGCAGTTTACAGAATCGCAAGAAGCAGCCATTACCCATAAAGATAAAAATATCCTAGTTTCTGCATCAGCGGGTTCTGGGAAAACCCGTGTCTTAGTGGAACGCGTTTTACAACGTTTGCTGGCTGGCGAAAATATCGACGAATTCTTAATCGTAACCTTTACTAATGCTGCTGCGGCAGAAATGAAAGAACGACTCGAAGCGGCCATTCGCCAAGCAATTCCAGAAGCTGACGATAAGCAACATCTGCTAAAGCAACTGCGTTTAATTAATGTCGCCGACATTTCAACACTTCACGCCTTTGCGATGCGCTTGATTGAGCAGTACCACTACACAATCGATTTAGATCCGCAATTTAGACTGGTCGATGATGCAGAAAATACGTTAATCAAGCAAGAAGTGTACCAGTCACTATTGGATGCAGCGTATGAAGCCGATGAAACCACGGACGGGCAACCATTTGCGCATTTCGTCCAACAATTTAAGACGAACGCGCAAGATGATGGGGACCTACAACAAGCCGTCTTCACGCTCTTTAATTTTGCTATGGCCCGTCCCGATACAACGGAATGGCTTGAAAGCCTAACCGATGCGTATGTCTCAAATCCAGACTATGCGCAAACACCGTTTTATCAACAAATGGTGCAACCCCGGATGGTGCAGACCTTGGACGGCTTAGTGACATTGGCTCAAGATGCGGTGAACCAAGCCCCGGATACCAACGACGAAGAAGCGGCCGAAAACCGTTTGCACAACTTGATGAATGATGCAGCGAAATTAGAAGATGTGCAAGCAATGCTGCAAAATCCGGACGCCACATTTGATCAAATTCGCCAACTTGTGTTGCAACTGCAATTTGAAACGTTTGGTAAGAATGAAAAGGGGAAGGCGCCGCGCTTTAAGTCTGATTCACAAGTCAAAGAAGCCTGGGCGCCGATTAGTAAGGAACGCCAAGACCGCCAAAAGGCGATTGATGCCTGGAAGCACGCTTACTTTACGCTCGATTCACAAGGAATTCAGACCGCCATGGATGGTGCCGGCGCAACTTTAGCGACGTTAGTGCAATTCACGCAAAAATTCCAAGATGCCTTCTTACAAGAAAAGCTTCGCCGCAAAGTCCTCGATTTCAATGATTTGGAGCACTTCGCGTTAGAGATTGTGCAACAAGATGCGGTAGCGCACGAATTGCAGCAACATTACCATGAAGTTATGGTCGATGAATATCAAGATACGAACCAACTGCAAGAAGCCATTTTGAGTCGCATTGCAGGTCCTGAAAACACCTTTCAAGTTGGGGATATTAAGCAATCAATTTATAAATTCCGTCAGGCCGACCCAACCTTGTTTGGTTCAAAATTGACGGCATATCCAACGCGTGATGATAGTGAAGTGATTACGCTCCAAGAAAACTTCCGATCACAGCCAAACGTGACGAACTTTATTAATTACATCTTTGCGCAAGTGATGGATCAAGAGTTGGGGGATGTTGACTATAGTGGTGAGGCTGAATTGGTCGCCGGAGCAGACTATTATCCAGAAGCAATTGCCAAGCAAGCGAACTTGCTCGTGTACTTGCAAGATGATGAATCCGCTCCTGAGGCTGATGAAGTTCCAGATAGTTTGCAAAATGACGAAAGTTACGACGGTGCGACTGGGCAAATTCATTTGATGGCGTTGAAAATTCGTCAAATTATGCAAGACCCCGATTATGTTATTTTTGACCGTAAAGCTGGTGTGACGCGTCGGCCAACTTACTCTGATATGACGATTTTGGTACCGACTAAGAATCAAAATTTGGATGTATTAGATGTCTTTGGTACTTTGGATTTGCCGGTTACCATTGAAGGGACCGAAAACTTCTTCCAAACGACTGAAATTTCAGTGATGTTGAGTTTGCTACGTGTCATTGATAACCCCCACCAAGATATTCCGCTGGCAGCAGTGCTCCGTTCGCCTTTGTATGGGTTGAACGATAATGACCTGGCCTTGATTCGATTGCAAGATCAACAAGATGACTTCTATCAAGCCGTGACGACGTGGTTGCATGCGGGTGAGGAACTCCCATACCCCGGAAACGATACTGAACAACGCGCAAAGGTTCAACGTGTGTTGCAACGTTTTGCCGATGATTTGGCAGACTTCAAACGCTTAGCCACCCAAAATCAAATCGTTGACCTAATCTGGCAGATTTATAACCGAACGGGTTGGTTAGACTATGTTGGTGGATTGCCTTCCGGTGCGCAACGTCAAGCTAATCTGCATGCCCTTTATGAGCGTGCGGCAAGTTATCAACGCTCATCATTCGTTGGTTTGTATCAATTCATTCAGTATGTCTTGGAGCTACAATCGCAAGACCGTGATTTGAGTTCAGCGGATGCAAACGTCAGTGATGATACGATTCGCTTGATGACGATTCACCATTCCAAGGGACTTGAGTTCCCAATTGTCTTCGTGTTAAACAGTACCCACCAAATGGTTTCGATTAATGAATCTAAGGGACCCATTTTGGCGGATGCCAAAGCCGGAGTTGGGGTCAATTATGTCGACGCTGACCACAATTTGGTGCTACCTACGCCCCAACGCGAATTTGTGAAGGAGACGCGTAAAGCGGGTGCCTTTGCGGAACAGCTACGTGTGTTGTATGTGGCACTGACTCGTGCTGAACAAAACTTATACTTAGTTGGAACGTATCGCACATTAGATGCCATGGATAAAACTTGGCAATTGAGTGCGCTGGGAACAAACTGGATGTTGCCAACTTGGATTCGTGAACGCGCTAGCTCTTACATGGACTTAGCTGGAATGGCCTTGTTACGTCATCCTGAAGCGAACCAGAAGTTACAAAAAGCCTATGCGACAGTTGGCGCAGAGTTTGATATGCCTGAGACGAGTCCGTTGCCTGCTAAAAATGATTTTGGTTTCGATGTTGAATTGATGAATCAAACGACATTGAAGGCGGCAGAAGTAGCCATGCCAAAACAAGTTGTCGCACAAAATGAACAAGCGACCGATCGTGATAGTAGTGCGGATCCGGTCACTGACTGGCATCAAGTCCTCAATTTCACCTACCCATATGCAGCAGCAACGCGGGCAACGGCCTATCAGTCTGTTTCAGAATTGAAGCGTTTGTTTGAAGATCCAGACCTAAGTGCGGGTCGGGTACTTGAAGATGAGCGACTTTCAGCGCAAAATGAAGTCGGGCTTCGGTTTGTGAATGAGTCACTCGCTGAACCAGAATTTATGCAACAACAAACGCATCAAGTTGCCCCAGCGGCAATTGGAACGGCGACGCACATGGTCATGCAACGGGTTGATTTGACGCATGGTGAACCAACTTTGGCAGATTTGCAAACGCTCCTAGATCAACTGGTGGCGAATGAATCAATTGAAGCTGATGTCGCCAAGCGGGTTGATTTACAAAAAATTGAAACCTTCTTTACTGAAAACACCTTGGGGCAAACGATGGTAGCACATGCTGATAGTTTGGAACGAGAAGTACCATTCTCATTGTTGTTGAATGCTAGCAATTTGTACCGAGACTACCAGGGTGATGAAAAAGTCTTGGTTCACGGAATTATTGATGGGTACTTCAAGGTTGACGATGACGTCTGGCTCTTCGACTACAAAACTGACCATATCAAACGTAACGAATCAGCGGCGCAGGTATTAACGGAGCGCTATAGTGGCCAAATTAATGTCTATGCGCAAGCGTTGGTGGCGCAAGGCTTACCTTACCCTAAGCGCTATTTGTATTCATTTGATGCTCAAGAAACCATAGAACTGAAGTAAGACTGGGAGGTCGTAGAAACATGGCAAAACCAAAAGTATTATTCACTGGAGAACTTACCCCAGCAGTTGTTGAAACGTTATCACAAGAATTTGATGTGACGTATCCTAAGGATCGTCCGTACACGCGTGCCGAATTATTGGCGGCGTTACCTGGACAAGAAGCGCTCGTCTTCTTTGGTTACCAAGTTGACCAGGAGCTAGTAGACGCTGGAAAAGATTTGAAAGTTATCGCGACTTGCAGTGTCGGTTTTGACCACATTGACTTGAACGCGACCCGTGAAAAGGGCATTGTGGTTGCGAACACACCTGAAAGTGTTCGTGTGCCAACGGCTGAGATGGGATTGGCGTTGATGTTAGACGTGACGCGTAATATCGTACCCCTTGATGACAAAATGCATGCTGGAGAATGGACGCCAATGACGAATCCTGCCAACCATGCGACGAGTGTGCAAGGTAAGACGCTTGGTATCTTTGGTATGGGACGCATCGGGAGGACCATGGCGCAATTTGGTCAAATGTTGGGGATGCATGTGATTTACCACAATCGTCACCAATTGCCTGCCGATGCCGAAGCTGCAGCAAATGTGAAGTTTGTTAGTTTTGACGAACTGGTGCAACAAGCTGATGTGCTTTCATTGCATGCGCCAGCCACACCTGAAACGACTCACATCATTAATGCTGATGTCTTTAAGCAAATGAAGGATTCGGCCTTTTTGATTAACGTTGCCCGTGGTGCTTTAGTTAAAACAAGCGACCTTGCCGATGCTCTGCAAAATCACGAAATTGCGGGGGCTGGATTGGATGTCTTTGAAAATGAACCTGAAGTGCCTGCTGCTTTGACTGGTTTTGACAATGTTGTCATGACCCCGCACGCAGGAACCGGTACCGTTGAAGCGCAAACTGCTATTTTTGAAGAAGCAGTCGGCAATGTCCGAGCTGCTTTAGCGGACAAGCCAACCAATGTTGTTAATGGTGTAAAATAAAAAAAGACCCACAATTGTGGGTCTTTTTTTTTAGTGACGATATTTAACGAGATGGTTTGCTAAGCCAGCAATAAGTGCAACTAAGGCAATTGCGGCTACTGTGATGATTGATTGATTTTTTTCATAACCAGTATCAGGCAAAGTTGCACTGTGTTGCGTAACTACTTTAGCTGATGGAGTAGCTGATGGAGTAGCTGGCGTCGTTGTTGTCACATCGCTACGGTTTGTTGTGTTCGTAGATGGATGGTTTTCTTTTTCGACAAAGCGTGGGGCAACCGTGCTGGTGAACAATTCACCAATCTTGGCACCTGATCCGTCAATTATATATTGACCTTGTAGTTCAGCAAACTTTTCACCGGAATCCGTGATTAAGGTACCGTCATTACCGACGTAAGCGACAACATTGCCGTCGTCATCTAAAACTCGTCCGTTAGAGAAGTACCAAGTTGTGCCGTTAAGCATCTTAATAGTTTTACCATGCCATTGTCCGTCAGTGTTACTACGTCCAACTTTTGATGTTGCTTCTGGTTCAGCTGGGGTATTAGTAGCTGGCGCTGGTTTAGTGGTAGGCGTTTGCGTTTGGACTGAAGGCGTTGTCTTTGTATCTGTTGTTGTGCTAGTTGCTGTCGTATCAGCCGTTGGTGCGACTGTTTTTGCGACATCAGTTTGTGCATCAGCACTTGGTGTTGGTGTGGTGGTCGCAGGTTGGTTAGTTGGCGCTGACGCGACAACAGCTGTTCCTGTGAGGTCACTCACATCAGTCGTTACCGGGGCCTTGGTCACCTGTTCGGTTTGTGGTTGTGGATTGGTTTGTTGTGCTTCATCGGCATGGGCAACTGTGGTAACGCTAACGCCTAAAAGCGCAGCGAGGGTAATTGAATATAACTTAATGTTTTTGTTCATGATATGTCCTCCTATTGGGATTGGTTATTGAATAGTATAACACGGTTTTGTCATACAAATGCAATATTAAACGATTAAACATATCACAGTGGCTTATTAATCAGGTGTCAGACTTTAACTATATTGGATTTTAATACGTGTAGCACAGTCTTGTTGTTGCTGATCAGAGTAGTGTTCATTGACGTATTTAACAATCGTCGCTAAATCCGCTTTGGCCAGTGGTGTAGTTGCGGTACCATCGTAAAAAATGACGGTATTGTGGTTAGGACCTGAAAGCTCATAGTAAGGGGCGTTGGATTGAGTCGTGTTTGGTACTAAGATGCGATACACCGTGAGGGTATTTGAACGGGGTTCTTTAACCAGCGTTGTCTTATTCTTGAATGCATCGGGAACTTGTTTCCAATGTGCATTGTTCTCAAGATGAGCGGCACCATAAAGGCCAACAACGGTTGTGGCAAGCTCTTCGTTTGTCTTCGTATCGTCAACTGTTGTTTTACCAGCTTTATGCGTCCCAGGGGCGAGCGTGTTGACTTGGCTCTTGAGGTCTGGTTGAGTCGTGTAAGCAACACCAGCGCCAATCCCTGCAACAGCTATACCACCAAGCAGTATTTTTGAAATAATCTTCATCGGACATCATACTCCAATCGTTTTTAGTATTATTTATCAAGTATAAAAGGTCGTGGAAAAATTGTAAAAGGAAGCCAGAAAACGCTTGCAAATTTTTTAGATATCACATACAATTAACTTGTGAAAAAGATAACAATAAAACAAAATTTGTGGAGGATTTAAGATTATGAAGGCTGCTGTTGTACGTCAAAACCCAGATGGATTCGTTGATTTAGTAGATGATTGGGAACCACGTGAAGTTGGTTTCGGTGAAGCTTTAGTTGATGTTGAATATTGTGGACTTTGTCACACGGATTTGCACGTTGCAAATGGTGACTTTGGTAATCCTGATGAAATTAACCCACGCCCCGGCTTCCGTCGTGTTATCGGACACGAAGGTGTTGGTATCGTGTCAAAGCTTGGTGAAGGTGCTTCAGACTACTTGAAGGTTGGAGATCGTGTTTCTATCGCATGGTTCTACGATGCTTGTGGAAACTGTGAGTACTGTAACACTGGTAACGAAACATTCTGTCGTAAGGTTCGTAACGCTGGATTCAGTGTTGACGGTGCGATGGCTCAACAAGTTGTTGTTAATGCGAAGTACGCCGTTAAGGTACCAGCTGAACTTGATCCAATGGAAGCTTCATCAATCACTTGTGCCGGTGTAACGATGTACAAGTCATTGAAGGTTGGGGAAACAAAGCCTGGACAATGGGTTTCAGTTGTTGGTGCCGGTGGTCTTGGAAACTTGGCTGTTCAATACGCCCACAACGTCTTTGGTGCTCACGTTGTTGCCGTTGATGGTAACCCTGACAAGCTACAAGCTGCCAAGGATTCAGGTGCTGAATTATTGATTAACCGTAAGACTGAAGATGTTCCAGCAATTATTCAAGAAAAGGTTGGTGGTGTTCATAACGCGCAAGTTACTGCGGTTAACACACAAGCCTTTGACCAATCAATTGCCTCATTGCGTCCAATGGGTAAGCTGGTTGCCGTTGCGTTGCCACAAGGTAATATGGAATTGAATGTTGTTAAGACGGTTTTGGATGGTATCGAAGTTAAGGGATCACTTGTTGGTGGTCGTACTGACTTGGCTGAAGCCTTCCAATTTGGAGCAGAAGGTAAGGTTAAGCCTATCGTTCAACGTGCCGATGTTCGTGATTTGAATGATGTTATCGAATCAATGAAGAACAACCAAATCACTGGTCGTATGGTCTTTGATTTCCGTTCACTATAAAAAGTGTTTATCAATTAAAAGCTGACTGCGGTCGGCTTTTTTATTTTGGCTAAAATTAAGAAATTAGAAAAACGTTTTACCAATTGATATAAAGCTCTTGCCAAGACCTGAATGATTCGTTTACACTGTAATATATAGTGTATTACAAATAAATAAATTGAAGAAATTAAGGACATGTGATGAATATTTTAGGATTGTTTTTCGTTTCACTCGCGATTATTGGATGGAGTGCCTATCCCACATTAGTGTCAAAGATTGGTGGAAATCCAATTCAGGCGATTTTTGGTGCAACTTGGGGGACTTTGATTGTTGCGAGTGCTGTTGTGTTAATTGGTCATTATCCAATTCCAACAGGCGTAAACTTTTGGCTATCCGTTATTTCAGGGGCTGCTTGGGCTTTTGGGAATGTGGTGACCATTTCAGCGTTTGGATTAAAAGATGATCAGGGTCATGTTTTGGGTTCCGCCAAGGTGATGCCAATTTCAACTGCCTTTCAAATCATTGCCAACGTGCTTTGGGGTGTCATCATGCTTGGTAATTGGGCGAGCTTTGAAGCCAAAATTGTCGGAACTTTTGCCGTTGTCGCGATTATGGTGGGAGCTTACTTAACGACTTACCAAGAAAAAAAGACAGCGGGCAATACGAAGTTGTTGATTAAAGCCATGGGCGTGCTATTGATTGCCCAAATTGGTTATTCACTCTACGGTATTTTGCCACAATATACGCATAACATCAGCGGCATGGATATGTTTTTCCCACAAGCATTGGGAATGGCAGCGTTTGGAACAGGGTTGGGTGTGTATGACTTATTGAAGAACAAACATAATATTTTCAATAAGGTTGTCACTTATCGTCAACTCATTTCAGGTTTTTTCTTTGCCATGGGGGCACTCGGATATCTTGTTTCAGCCCAACCAGCTATGTTGGGATTGGCAACAAGTTTCGTTTTGTCACAAGTTTCAATTGTTGGGGCAACAGTCTCGGGAATTGTGGTGATGCATGTGCATAAGACGCGTAAGGAATGGTTGGCAACCATGATCGGATTGGTGCTCATTGTATTGGCAGCGGCCGTTACCGCCTTCTTAAAATAATCATTGAATCGTTTGTTAGCAATAAGGACGCTAGCAAACGATTTTTTTGTACAAAAAAACGCCAATTGGCGTTTTATTTTTGGACGATTTCAACGGAATCATCATCTCCGATAATCAAATCATCACAGACATCAAGGAACAAACCATGTTCCACAACGCCAGCGAAATCTTCTAAATCACTACCGAATTGATGTAAGTCTTTGATTTTTGAAATATCAATATCAATGATGTAATTAACAGAGTCAGTTTCCAATAATGTCTTATTCACGTTACGACGGAAAACTGGGTTAAGGCCGTTTGCTTTTAAATAATTGAAGATGTGTGTACTACCAAAAGGAATCACTTCAATGGGTAGCATTGTTTGTCCAAGGTGGTCACGAACTTTGGTCGTATCGACCAACCAAACATTACGGGTTGAACTTTGGGCCACAATCTTTTCGTAAAGTAAGGCGGCACCACCACCTTTAATGCCATTTAAGTGGGCATCAACTTCGTCGGCACCGTCGATGGTGACGTCGATTTGATCAATGTCGTCTAAATCGACCACATGTAGCCCTAGGCTGGTTGCCAATGCTGCGGATTTTTCAGAAGTCGCAACACAGGTTAGACTTAGTTGCGCTTGCTTTGCATATTCGGCTAATTTTTCAATGAAAAGGCTAGCTGTGCTTCCGCTACCCAATCCAACAATCATATTGTCTTCAATGAAATCAAGTGCGGCAATTGCAGCAGTTTCTTTCTTTTTATTGACCATTATCCAAAAATTCCTCCGAGCAGTTTTGTTTGTTGTTTATTCAGCAAAAACTATTATAACCGTTTTTGCAGCGAGTTAAAACAGTCAAATTCGTGAGAAAACAATGATATCGGCGCAAGCGACCTATTGCCACTCAATTTCCCAACCAGAATCCGGATCTGTAGGTTTTATTAAGGCTAACTCATTAATAGCTGGATTGTCGAAAACGGGTAGCATTTCTGCAAATGTATGGGGGAGTTGATAAGTGCCGTTGAGTAGCTGCTCTCGTGTTGTCCAAAATATCTCACCTTCACGGCTTGCCTTTAAGTCACCGGTAAAGTGCGTTGTTTTGTATAAGAAAACGATATAACGAGCATCGTTGCTTAATGGCCACTCTTTAATTCCGACCAACTCCGGTTGACTAATATGAAGACCAGTTTCTTCATAGGCTTCACGAATGACTGAAGCAGTAACCGTTTCACCAGCATCAATATGGCCACCGGGAAAGGTGACCCCAGGCCAATTCAGATTGTGTCGGTTTTCAACTAAAATTTGATGCGTGTCAGGATCTTCAATCAAAATCATATTGGTTAATTCGGTTGGTGTGGTGCGATCTGTCATGTTAACGACCTCCTTGTAAGGCGGGTAAGAAAAAAACAACCCAACGTGTTGGATTGTTTTTGATTTAGCTTTAAATTATCCCTTGAAAACCCATTCGTTACCATCTTTAGCAAGCAACTCATCAGATTCCTTAGGTCCCATTGAACCAGAAACGTAGTTAGGGAATGTAGCAGGCGTCTTATCCCAGGCGTCTTGAATGGCATCAACGAACTTCCAAGCAACGGCAACGCCGTTCCAGTCAGCAAAGTTAGATCCATTACCATCCATGCAATCGTGAATCATACGTTCGTATGGTTCTGGCGTAACGGCCTTGTCGGCTTCAGAAACTTGCCAATCCAATTCGATTGGACGTGTTTGGAAAGTATCAGTCACGTTCTTGGCGTTAACAGTCCATTCGATACGACCAACTGGGTCAATCAAAATTGAAAGGACAGGGTTAACCAACTTTTCGCCACCTTGACCAAAGATGTTAGCTGACTTCTTGAAGACGATATCCACACGAGTAGCCTTGGCAGCTAAACGCTTTCCTGAACGGATGTAGAAAGGAACACCTTCCCAACGTGGTGTATCGAATTGCAACTTACCAGCAACGAACGTGTTGTTTTGTGAACCAGCTGGAACATCAGGTTCATCCAAGTACTTACGTTGTGAACCATCAGCTGATTCACCGTATTGTCCACGGACGAAGTTTTCAGCAACTTCTTCGTTTGAATAGATCTTCAAAGCGTTGAAGGCTGTGTTCTTAGCGGCACGAACGGCCTTATCGCTGAAGTCTGTTGGCTTTTCCATGGCTAACCAACCAATGATTTGCATGGTGTGGTTTTGAATCATATCACGCAAAGCACCAGCAGTATCATAGTAACCAGCACGTTCTTCAACACCAAGGACTTCTGACAACGTTACTTGAACGTTTTCGATGTAGTCTTTATTCCAAGCTGCATCAATCAATGGGTTTCCGAAACGAAGTGGGGCAATGTTCTGGACCATTTCCTTACCAAGATAGTGATCAATTCGGTAAATTTGATCATCATCAAAGGCTTCAGTCAATTCTTTTTGAAGCTCTTCGGCTGTCTTGTATGAAGAACCGAATGGCTTTTCAATCATCAAACGATTGAATTCGCCGTTTTCAGTAATCAAACCTTCTGACTTCAAATACTTAGCAATTGTTCCAAAGAAGCGAGGTGCCACTGACATATAGAAAATACGGTTTCCCTTTAATCCATACTTGGCATCAAGCTTGTTATCAAGGTCCAACATCTCGGCGTAGCTAGCCTTATCAGTGATGTCTTGCTTGATGTAATAGAAGTGCGAAATAAATTCCTCAGCATTGGCTTGGTCATCGATGAACCCATCAAGTGAGGCTAAGACCATTTGACGGAATTCGTCGTTTGACATTTCTTGACGAGAGGCCCCGACAATTGCAAAATGCTCTTGTAAAAATCCCTTTTTGAAAAGGTTGTAAGTAGAAGGGTAAAGCTTACGCTTAGCAAGATCACCGGTTCCACCAAAAAATGTTAACAATGTAGTAATTTCTTCTGGCACGACTATACTCCTTTTTTAAATAGCTATAACTAGATTTTGTAACTAAATAAATTCTGAGTAAACAGAACTATTCGACCCCCTTATTATAAACTTTTTTTCACAAATTATCTATAAATTGTGAAAAAAAGTGACAAATTCAGGTGTAATTGTGAAAAAGACCACAAATTAATCTTCGGCAAAGATTTCAGTTGTCTTAACCGCGGCATGCCAACCATCTATGAGACGATCACGGGTCTGGTCATCAATGGCTGGTTCAAAACGACGGCCTTGAAGAACGTGTTCCTCTAAGTCGGCTAAATTGTGCCAATAACCAGTGGCAATACCAGCCAGAAAGGCTGCGCCCATCGCTGTTGTGTCTTCATCCATGGCACGTTGTACTGGAATGTTAGCAATGTTAGCTTGGAACTGCATCAAGTATGGATTACGTGAAACAGAGCCATCAGCGCGGAGTTCGGTTGGCTTAACAATGGCGGCCTGGTTCATGAGGTGCATAATGTCAGCGGTTTGATAGGCAATTGACTGTAACGTTGCTTTAATGAAGTCGTTTTTAGTTGTGCTGCGTGTCAAACCGAGAACGGAACCACGGGCTTGGGGATTCCAGTATGGCGCACCCAACCCATTAAAGGCGGGAACCATATAAATCTCATTGTGATTGGTTGAAGCATCAGCAGCATGCCAACTATCAACTTGATTTTCGATTAAATCAAGATTGGTGTGGAGCCATTGCAAAGCTGATCCAGCATTGAAGACGGCACCATCTAACGCATAGGTCGTTTGATCACCAATTTGATAGGCAATCGTGGTCGTCAGATTTTCAGTGGAAATGGGTTGATCGCCCGTATTTAGTAATAGGAAGGCACCGGCACCATAGGTGGCTTTGATATCACCTGAATGAATACCAAGTTGTCCAATTAAGGCGGCATTCTGATCACCAATTAGGCAGGCAATTGGAACGGCATTTCCAAAGAAATGGAGGGGACTTGTTTTTGTGATGACCTCACTACTTGCATGAACTTCTGGCAACATTGATGCTGGAATATTGAAAATATCTAATAGTTCTTGGTCCCAACTTTGGGTATGGATGTTGTATAGCATCGTTCGAGCCGCATTAGAAGCATCGGTCATATGTGCTTGGCCATCAGTCAATTGCCAAACTAACCAACTATCGACAGTTCCGAAGGCCAGTTTACCAGCGTCAGCAAGTGCTTGCGCCCCATCAACATGGTCCAAAATCCAACGAATCTTTGTTGCGGAAAAGTAGGGGTTGATGGGCAGTCCTGTTTTTTCATGAATCGTTTGGGCATAACCATCAGCGACCAGTTGTTCGGCAATATCAGCTGATTGAAGTGAGGCCCATGAAATGGCGTTGTAGATGGGCTGGCCAGTCTCGCGATTCCAAACAATGGTGGTTTCACGTTGGCTAGCAATACCAATAGCTTTAATATCACTGGCGTTAATACCGGCGTTGATTAAGGCATCACCAATCACAGATTGGACACTTTCCCAGATATCAGTGGGACGTTGTTCTTGCCAACCGGGCTGGGGGATTAATGGCGCTAAAGCAGTTGCAGCTGTAATCACACGCCGGGTATTGTGGTTAAAAATAACCGCGCGTGTTCCAGTGGTTCCTTGGTCTAATGCCAGAATATATTCTGTTTGTTTAATTGGCATATGCACTCCTCAATTCCAGATCTTCTTTCTGATAGATGAGTTCATTATAACATTTTGAGGAGGTCATTGATTCAAAACGGGGAAAACAGGGTGAAAGGGTTAAATTTGTCGAAATATTTCGGTATTTGCAGGCTGAAATTTTATTTATGTGAACTTAATATGTTACAATTGTATGAAAATCTATAAATACCGAACGTTCGAGGTTTAAACATGAAAACACGACGCAGTGACCGATTGGTCGACATGACCTATTATTTGCTAGAGCGACCACGTACTTTGGTTTCGCTAACCCATTTTTCAGATGAGTACGAAAGTGCCAAGTCTTCAATTTCTGAAGATCTTAGTATTTTAAAGCGTACTTTTCAAGAGCGCGGGATTGGGCTATTGGAGACAATTCCTGGCGCGGCTGGTGGGGCAATTTTTACACCATATATGTTAAAAAACGAAGCTGAAGATTTTGTAGCTTCACTAATTAATGCAATTGATGACGATACGCGGGTTTTGCCTGGCGGATACGTCTACCTATCAGATTTGTTGGGACAACCATGGTTCTTGAAACGGATTGGACGCTTAATCGCGACTCAATACTTAAAAGAACCCATTGATGCAGTGATGACAGCTGCAACTAAGGGTGTTCCAGTGGCACAATCTGTCGCCGAAGAATTAAATGTGCCTTTTGTAATTGTGCGAAATGACACTAAAGTCACAGAAGGACCAACGATGTCAGTGAACTATGTGACAGGTCAGTCACAACGTTTAGAAAAAATGGAACTGTCACGGCGCTCATTACCTATGGGCTCACGCGTATTGATTGTGGATGATTTCATGAAGGCTGGTGGGACCATTCGTGGCATGGCGTCTTTGGTTAAAGAATTTGAAGGACAGGTTGTCGGTGCAGCAGTGGTTGCTGAAGGCCGCGTTGAAAATCGTGTGATTGAGGATTATACGTCACTCGTACACGTTGAAACGAATAATGAAAATGGTGTGATTAGTGTGACACCAGGGAATTATCAAAAGCAAATTTTTAGCAATCAAAACGACGCATAAGTAAGACAATATTGAAAATGTAGGTTGAGGTGAATATAGAATGGATCGATATATTGTAATTTTAGCTGCTGGAAAAGGGACACGGATGAAGTCTGATATGCCGAAGGTCTTACACCAAGTTGGTGGTAAGGCCATGGTAGAAATGGTGCTTGATGCATCAGAAGCTTTGGATCCTAAGAAGATTGTGACGATTGTTGGGCACGGTGGGGATCAAGTACGCCAAACCGTTGGAAATCGTAGTGCCGTTGTTGAACAAAAAGAACAACTTGGGACTGGGCATGCGATTTTGATGGCTGAACCGGAACTTGAAGATATGTCAGGGATGACGTTGATTGCTTCAGGTGACGCGCCACTCTTTACAGTTGATACATTAAATCGTTTGTTTGATTTTCATGCTGAATCAGGAAATGCTGTAACGGTATTAACGGCGCAAGCACCTGACCCAACCGGTTATGGGCGTATTGTGCGTGATGAACAAGGCAATGTTATCCGGATTGTGGAGCAAAAAGATGCAACGCCAGAAGAAGCAGCAATCCACGAAATCAACACAGGTGTGTACGTATTTGATAATGAATTGTTGTTTAAAAGTCTCCATGAGGTGACGAATGACAATGCGCAAGGTGAATATTACTTGCCAGATACATTGGAAATTTTGCGTAATGAAGGTTATACCGTTGGCGCATACATCATGGATGATTTCAATGAGTCAATGGGAGTGAATGATCGTGTTGCCTTAGCTAAGGCAAACAAAGTTTTGCGCGACCGCACGAACGAAGCCCACATGCGTGCTGGCGTAACATTGATTGATCCAGCAACCACATACATTGATGTTGATGTCAAAATCGGACCTGATACAGTGATTGAACCTAATGTGGTTTTGAAGGGGCAAACAACTATTGGTAAGCGCGTTTATTTGACTTCTGGTACGCAAATTTGTGACAGTGATGTCCAAGACGATGCGCAAATCGATGCAAGTCACCTAGAAGAAGCACATGTTGGTAAGGCTGCTACCATTGGACCGTTTGCACACTTGCGGCCAAAGGCTGATTTGGCTGAAAAAGCGCATGTTGGTAACTTCGTTGAAGTGAAGAATGCGCAACTTGGCAAGGGATCAAAGATGGGACACCTATCATATCTTGGTGACGCAACGGTGGGTGAAGACGTTAATATTGGTGCTGGAACAATTTTTGTTAATTACGATGGTAAGCGCAAGTATCATGCAACCATTGGTGACCGTAGCTTTATTGGGTCAAACACAAAGATTATTGCGCCCGTTACCATTGGTAAGGAAGCCATTACAGCCGCTGGTTCAACAATTACGGATGATATTCCGGATCATGCGATGGGGATTGCCCGTTCACGTCAAACCGTTAAACCAGATTTTTGGAAGCGCACAGCTTTGTTTGAAAAGTTTGGTCAACAAGATTAAACCAACAATTGCTTGAATCAGGGATGTTGAATTGTTTCATTTTGATGAATCACGCATAACACCCGTTGAATTAAAGCAGTTGAGAGGTTAGAATTGAATGTAACATTGTGAGCATAAATAAATCACTTAGATATAAAATGGAGGATTCGAATGGCGACCTATGGGGATGCACATTTAAAAATTTTTTCGTTGAGTAGTAATCACCCTTTGGCAGAAAAAATTGCGGCTTCAATTGGGGTTGAGTTATCAGCGATTAATCTTGCGCGCTTTAGTGATAATGAAATTCAAGTAAATATTGAAGAGTCAGTCCGTGGGGATAATGTTTACATTATTCAATCAACGTCTGCACCAGTAAATGACAACTTGATGGAATTACTAATCACGATTGATGCGCTTCGCCGAGCTAGTGCCAAGTCAATCAACGTGGTAATGCCTTACTATGGTTATGCACGTCAAGATCGTAAGGCGCGTTCTCGCGAACCAATCACTGCCAAGCTAGTAGCAAACATGCTTGAAATGGCTGGTGCTACACGTGTCCTTGCAATGGACTTGCATGCAGCGCAAATCCAAGGATTCTTCGATATTCCAGTTGATCACTTAATGGGTGCCCCATTATTGGCCGATTACCTGCTTACTGAAGGTATCGTAGACGATAACACAGTGGTTGTTTCACCTGACCATGGTGGCGTTACGCGTGCCCGTAAGTTAGCTGAAATGCTAGGTTCAGAAGAACCAATTGCGATTATCGACAAGCGTCGTCCAAAGGCCAATGTCGCTAAGATTATGAACATCATTGGAAACGTTAAGGGTAAGCGCGCTATCATGATTGATGACATGATTGATACTGGTGGTACGATTTCACAAGGTGCTCAAAAGTTGATTGATGAAGGGGCGAAGGAAGTGTACGTTGTGGCCAGCCACGCCGTCTTCTCTGGCAATGCACCTGAAAATCTTCAAAATTCTGTCTTTAAGAAGGTCATTGTAACGGATTCAATTGCCCTTCCTGAAGAAAAGAAATTTGATAAGTTAGTTCAAGTAACGACTGCTGATTTGATTGGTGAAGCTATTACACGAATCAATGAAAACAAGGCCGTTTCACCGTTGTTCAATACACGGTTTCATCGCGACCAAAAATAATTAAAATGCTCGCCATGTGCGGGCTTTTTTAATGGATTCGTAACATAAAAAAACTTGCACTATTACGTTAGAGTGTGTAGAATTAGCTTTTGTGAGTAACGATGAATTTTCATCGAGACTCCTTGCTGGAGATACCAGCCATAGACCATAAGGAGGAAAATATAATGGCATACGAATTAACGTACATCATCCGTCCCGACATGGATGCGGATGCAAAGAAGGCATTGGTTGAACGTTTCGACAAGATCTTGTCTGACAACGGAGCAACTGTGATTGAATCAAAAGATTGGTCATCACGCCGTTTCGCATACGAAATTGAAGGTTACCGTGAAGGTACTTACCATATCGTAAACTTCACAGCGAACGATTCAGCTGCACTTAACGAATTTGATCGTTTGGCTAAGATCTCACAAGATATCTTGCGTCACATGATCGTTAAGCGCGATGACATCGCTGGTTAATTGAACCTAGTTCAGTTAACAATTTCATCTAACTTAGGTTAAGTTTAAATCAGGAAGGGGATTCTCCAATGATCAATCGTGTTGTTTTAGTGGGACGTCTAACGCGTGATGTTGAGTTACGTTATACAACGTCTGGCACAGCTGTTGGCTCATTTACGTTGGCGGTTAACCGTCAATTTACAAATGCCAGTGGTGAACGCGAAGCTGATTTTATTAATTGTGTGATTTGGCGTAAGTCTGCCGAAAACTTCTCGAACTTTACTTCAAAAGGTTCATTAGTTGCAGTAGAAGGACGTTTACAAACGCGTAATTACGAAAATCAACAAGGACAACGTGTCTATGTCACGGAAGTTGTCGTAGATAACTTCTCATTGTTGGAGAGTCGTGCAGAAAGTGAACAACGTCGGGGCTCTGCTGGGGCAACGAACAATGGTAACTTCGGTGGGCAATCAAATGCCAACCAAGGTTTCCAGGGTGGTGCACAAAATACTGCACAAACACCAAGTCCATTTGGCAACTCGTCAGATGGTCAAGTGTTTAATGCTTCAAACACTACAAATAACGCAACGACACCGAATAACAGTGATCCGTTTGCGGGTGGTCAAGAAGTCGATATCTCTGACGATGACTTACCATTCTAAGTTAGTTTAATTTGTCTTATGACAAAGTCTATTTAGGAGGAATTTAATCATGGCACAACAACAACGTCGTGGTGGCGGACCTCGTCGCCGTCGTAAGGTTGACTTTATCGCAGCCAACCACATCGAATATGTGGATTACAAGAACACTGAATTATTGGAACGTTTCATTTCAGAACGTGGTAAGATTTTGCCTCGTCGTGTAACTGGAACTTCTGCTAAGAACCAACGCAAGGTAACTACTGCTATCAAGCGTGCACGTATCATGGGACTTTTGCCTTTCGTTGCAGAAGACTAAGATATTTAAAAAAGAGCAACTTCTGTTGCTCTTTTTTTGTTGTCTTTATTTATATGGTGTCAGCATAATTGGAGACACAAAAAAACCTGACTCATAAAAGTCAGGTTCAGGAGTGGACAAGAAGGGGCTCGAACCCTTGACCCACGGATTAAGAGTCCGTTGCTCTACCAACTGAGCTACTTGTCCAAAACGTTTCGTTGTTATCGCAACAACATATATAAATATACCATCTACTAAATGATCATGCAAGCCTTTTTGAAAAAAGTTTTTAATTTATGGAAAAAGAGCACAAAAAAAACCTGACTCACAAAAGTCAGGTTTAGGAGTGGACAAGAAGGGGCTCGAACCCTTGACCCACGGATTAAGAGTCCGTTGCTCTACCAACTGAGCTACTTGTCCAAAACGTTTCGTTGCTATCTCAACAACAGATAATAATATACCATCTGACGAAAATGAATGCAAGCCTTTTTTTGAAAATCGATTTATAAATTCGTAACGATACCTGGTGCAAGGTTACTGGACGGATAGTAGCAAAATGGTTAGAGATTTGTTAAACTAGTAATTAAGTGATATGTGAATTTGTGCAAGGTATAAAAGTAAAAAAGAACTCACGAACACAATGAAACCACCTTACAGGGGGGAATTAATAATGACAAAAATTTTAGTAGTAGATGATGAAAAGCCTATCTCAGATATTATCAAGTTTAATTTGACTAAAGACGGTTATGATGTGGTAACTGCCATGGACGGACAAGAAGCATTGGACAAGTTTGATGAAGAAGATCCTGACTTGGTTTTGCTGGATCAAATGTTGCCTGAGGTTGAAGGAACTGAAGTGCTACGTCAAATCCGGACGAAGTCACAAACGCCAGTTATCATGGTGACAGCCAAAGATTCAGAAATTGATAAGGTGCTTGGCTTGGAAATGGGTGCGGATGACTATGTCACAAAGCCATTTTCAAATCGCGAGTTGTTGGCACGAGTTAAAGCTAACTTGCGTCGCCAAACGCCAGCTAACACCACTGTTGATGAAGGCGACAGCAGTGACATCAAAATTGGACCATTAGTGATTCATCCAGATGCCTATATGGTTTCTAAAGATGGCGAGGATATCGAATTGACGCATCGTGAATTTGAATTGCTTTATCATTTGGCAAAGCATATTGGTCAAGTCATGACGCGAGATGACCTTTTACAAACAGTATGGGGTTATGACTATTTTGGTGATGTACGTACTGTCGATGTGACCGTTCGTCGTATCCGTGAAAAGATTGAGGAGACACCAAGTCATCCCCAAATCTTGATGACGCGCCGAGGTGTTGGTTACTACTTGAAGCCAGCTGAAGAAGCACAATCATAAAGATTAGATAATGTGTAGCGGGTGCTTTGTGTAAAATACAGGGTACTTGCTATTTTTTTGGAATTTAGAAAAGGAAGCCAGATCTATGAGACGTCAAAAAAAACATAAATTACGGAGTGCCTTTTCGTCCATTCATTTTAAGGTGGCTTTGGTCTTCACGCTCACGCTATTAGTGACGTTGGAGGTCGTAGGTGCGTTCTTCGTAAAACAACTTGAACGAGAGAGTCTGGATTCAGTTAAAAACCAAATCGCCCTTAAGCCGTACGCAACGGACACATTAACAGAACAGTTAGTGAGCTCAGATGACTATGATCATGTGAATGCTGAAATCTACAAAGTTTTGAACTCAATTAATAATCCAGCGATTAGTGAAATTTCTGTGGTTGATGCAAACGGGATTGTTCGTGGTACCAATGACGTTAGTGGGCAGGATAGTATCAATCGCAAGACGACTGACCCAAATGTTAAAGCCGCTTTAGCCGGAGCCAAGTTTAATAAAAGTCCAATTGAAGAGAGTGATGGGAAACGTTATCAAGTTGTCATTCGACCACTGGTAAATTCACGTTCGACTGATAATCACATTGTTGGTGTGGTTGTCGTGCGTGCGAACCTGGAACCAACTTACAAGAGTTTGAATAACATTTCTTTGATTTTCTTCTCAGCGGCATTCTTGGCTATTTTGCTCGGGGTAATCATGTCGATTATCATCTCGCAGAGTTTAGCGAAGCCGATTACTGCAATTAATGATCGGACGCTGAAGATTGCGCAAGGTGATTACACCGGTGAAATTCGCGTACAGTCAAATGATGAAATCGGACAACTGGCTGAAAACGTTAATATTTTGACGCTGCGCATTGAAGAGACGACAAATTCAATTGACTTTGAAAAGCGTCGGCTTGATTCCGTGCTGGAGTACATGACCGATGGGGTTATTGCGACTGATCGCCGCGGTAATATTAATATGATTAATTCAACGGCCGTCCGTGATTTGGATTTAACTGATGGCGACAGTGCGATTGGTAAATCAATTTTGGATGTCTTGCACATTAATGGAAAACAGACGCTCCGTGATTTGCTAGAAGGATCACAAGAATTATTTTTGGATTTCAGTACCCCGGATCATGAGTTGTTTTTGCAAGCTTATTTCAGTTTGATTCAACGCTCATCAGGATTCGTCTCTGGGATCGTCGTTGTGTTACATGATGTCACAGAACAGTATCGAATTGATGCTGAACGACGCCAATTCGTTTCAAACGTTTCGCACGAATTACGGACACCATTAACATCAGTGAAGTCATATGCCGATGCATTACAAGATGGCGCGATTGAAGATCCAGAATTAGCGCGCAATTTCTTGAATGTGATCCAAGATGAGACATCACGCATGATCAGTATGATTAATGATTTACTTGAGTTGTCACGGATGGATTCAGGAACGATGCAGATTGAAAGTGAATATGTCAATATTGGTGAACTATTCAATTATATTTTGGATCGTTTTGATATGATTATCGCTAATGATGATGCGCCAAAGAAACGTTATACGATTCGTCGAGAAATTCCACAAAGCCAAATTTGGGTAGAGTTGGATACATCAAAGTTCACGCAGGTGATTGATAACTTGATGAATAATGCCATTAAATACTCGCCAGATGGTGGGGTCATTACGGCTCGCATGGATGATGAACAAACCGAAGTGATTTTGAGTATTTCAGATCAAGGGTTGGGAATTCCAGCAGCCGACGTAAACCATGTCTTTGATCGTTTCTTCCGAGTTGATAAGGCGCGTTCACGAGCACAAGGTGGTTCTGGTTTGGGATTGGCAATTTCTAAGGAAATTGTGGAGCGCTTTGATGGGCGTATCTGGGTTGAATCCGTAGAAGGGCAAGGCTCAACGTTCTTTATTGCACTACCATATGAACCATATGAACTAGATGATGAGGATGTGTGGGATGATTAGAAAAGAGTGGTTGCGCTTTAAGGTTTTTTTTCATCGTTTTGGACTTGGGATTACCGTTACCTTGCTAATTATGATCAGTATCATACTTTCGTTAAGCCTGTGGTATAACGTTAGTAATCCGGGGCGAGTGGATAGTCGTCAGGATAAGCAAGATACTGCCAAGACCTTAGTTGGGAATAAGCCGATTCAAGCGTTATATGACACTGATAAAGTGATCCTAAATACAAAAGATGCCCAAAAATTGATTCTCAATTACCGTGGATCAACCAATGAAATTTCAGAAAAAGTCTATGCTTGGCCACTTTATGAGGCACGGCGTAAGGTTTATTCTGAAAAAGATTATCTCAAAAAGATCAAACAAGCGAATTATGTCATGTTGGCGTATCCAGATGTTGTGACTGGTGATATTGTTGACCGTGATTTTGAAAGTGAGACTGGGTTAACAGCTAAAACCCACATTAATCGGATTTTGTTGCCATTAGATGGTAAGGGGGCCATCTTATTTGGCGATGATCGGCGTCATCAAATTTATGAGGCCCAAGTTGCTGGTACTGTAAAACCACTTAAAGTTAACTGGGGAAACAACAAGATTGATGTTGATCTTTTCTGGAAAGATAACCAAATTCAAGTCTTGGTGAATTCACCGGTCAAGTTGAAAGAGCGTAGTTTCTTGTTGGATACAAACAAGGTGAGTGACATCACTAAAAAGGCGTTCAATCAAAATGGACCAGCGCCCAAGGTAACGAAACGTGGTTCAGATACGATTTATAGCGAAGGTTCAGATCATCAGTTGATTTCAAATGAAAAAACAGGTGAGTTGACGCTAAATGCGTATAGTGATAAACAAAAAGTGAATACCATGGATAACCGCTTTAAGAGTGGGTATGCTTGGATGACAACTCGTACCACGGTCCCTGAAAATATGTACTACTTTGAGCAGAGTAATGATGCCCAAAAGATTAATTATCGTTTGTATTCAGACGGCTTGCCAATCTTTAATGCTGATCGTTCAAGTAGTATTGAAATTAACTTCAAGAGTGATGAACGGACGCAGGTTGCTTTTTCAAAATATTCAATTCAAGTGCCGTTACCACGGCACAATGATGTAGATGTCACATTACCTAATGAGAAATCTGCCTTGCAACAAGCTCAGTCAAGCGGTATAGATACTAACAAAATTGAAGAATTGCGGGTTGGTTATGATTGGGTTAGCGATCCGAATGCTGAGTTCGTGCGACTGGTACCGAAGTGGTTTATGAAGGTGGACGGTGACTGGGAACCAATCAATAACAATAAGCAAGATGCAACTGTAGAAGCGGGGGATCCATCATGAACCTAAGAAAACTTTTATGGGCATTTTTGTACACATTTTTGATTTTGGATGCAGTCTTACTGTTTCAATGGTTTGAAGTTAGTCAGCCATTAATTAATCCTGGATCCAAGCGCAGTGTGCAACAAGAGATGCAAATGGATGGGATTGAGTATGGGAAATTGAATTCGCGACCTGTTTCTGGTGCTTATTTGTCTGGTGATGATGATAAAAATAGTCGTATCATACGTAAAACACTTGCGGGTCGCTTTAATATTAATCAATCAGGAAATTCATTGGTGATGACGCCTAAAACGACGATTCGTTTAGGAAAGTCACGTCAAGATGCGATTAATAATGCACAAAAAATGGTGGCAGATAGTCAACAGGTTGTGGGTGGTAAAGACTACCTTTATGATGCTTTTTTGACGCAGTATGGAACTGGCGGACGGACAAGAAGTTCAGAGAGTGCCAATGCTTCGTCAAATGGTTATACGATTGTTTTTAGTCAAAAAGCGGAATCGTTGAGTGGTACACCTTTGTTTTCAACGCAACGTGGTCGCATTCAAGTGAATTTAGACCGTGATTTTAATGTTAAAAATTACACGCAGACGCATATTACAAATATTGAAAAGCTACGTGATATTTCAACTTTGATTACCGAACAAGATGCAGTGATGAATGCGTATCAATACAACGCCATTCCAAATAATAGCCAGATTGTGGCGTGCCGCTTAAGTTATCGTTTAATGACGGTCGTACGTGATGACAACATCTTTAGTCCGGTTTGGTCAATTGTCATCAAAGATAACGCAGGTGATACAAGCATTGTCGCAATCAATGCAGTTAATGGAACGTTGATTCATTAAAAATTTAGATAGAGAAGAGAGGCATTATGGCAAGTGATTTTAAAGTTTCTATGCTCGCCTCAAGTAGTTCAGGAAATACAACTTATATTGAGACACCAGAACATAAAGTGTTGGTTGATGCAGGATTATCAGGGAAAAAGATTGCTGATTTAATGGGTCAAATTAATCGTTCGCTAGCAGATGTCGATGCCATTTTTGTAACACATGAGCATTCTGATCATATTGCAGGTGTGGGCGTCTTAGCCCGTAAATATGGGATGGATGTCTATGCGAATGAACAAACGTGGACGGCGATGGCTAGTAAAATTGGTAAAGTTAAGCCAGAACAAATCCATGTATTTGAACCTAATCAAACAAAACTGCTGGGGGACTTAGATGTTGAGAGTTTTGCCGTTTCACACGATGCGGTCGATCCGCAATTTTATGCATTTCATCATGACAATAAAACATTTGCCATGTTAACTGATACGGGCTATATGAATGACCGTAGCCGTAGTATGTTGGCTAATGCTGATACCATCTTAATGGAAGCAAATCATGATTATGACATGCTACGTATGGGAAGTTACGCTTGGCCTTTGAAGCAACGCATTTTGGGTGATAAGGGGCACTTATCAAACGAAGATGGTGGCCTGGCAATTGCGGATGTGATTGGTCAAAATACGAAGAATGTGTATCTGGGGCATTTAAGTCCTGAAAACAATGAAAAAGCGTTGGCGCATCTTACGGTTAGTGACGTCTTACAGTCGCGCGACCTGGGTGTCGACCATGACTTTTTCCTACATGATACGAACCCCTTAATGGCCACAAAACTCCAAAGTATTTAACTTTCCTCAAAGTTAGCTTGCTATAATATGCCTATTAATATGAGAAGGAGAAACCCATGGTTGAAAATCGACATGCAACTGGAAGTAAAAAAGTTTTGATTACTGCACTTGTAGCTGGATTAGTTGGTGGTGGGATTTCAGCAGGAACGGTTGCGTTCTTTGCGAATAATAATCAACAAACACAACAAACAGCGAATGTGAAAGTGGAGGACTCTAAAGTCAAAGGAGAAGCCTCGGCAACAAAGGCGTTTAATAAAGTTTCAGGTGCCGTTGTTTCAGTCTTAAACATCCAATCTCAAGGTAGTTCAGTGAGTGATTTGTTTGGTCAAGCGAGTGATGACAGTGGTAAGAGTCGTGATCAAACGGCTTCAGAAGGATCTGGTGTTATCTATAAGAAGTCAGGTAATGAGGCTTACATTGTGACGAATAACCATGTTGTTTCGGGTGCTAAAAAGTTACAAGTTTTGATGAGCGATGGGACCAAAGTGTCAGCTAAGTTAGTGGGTACTGATGAGATGACGGACTTAGCGGTTTTGAAAATCGATGCAAGTGATGTGAAAGAGGTGGCTAGTTTCGCTAACTCAAATCAATTAGAGCCAGGTCAAACGGCTTTGGCGATCGGTTCGCCTCTTGGTTCTGAATATGCCACATCGGTAACTGAAGGAATTATTTCAGCACCAAAGCGTGAAATTTCTGCCGAAAATGAAGATGGCAAGTCACTAGGTAAAGCAACGGTTATCCAAACTGATGCCGCTATCAACCCAGGTAATTCTGGAGGACCATTGATTAATCTAGCTGGCCAGGTGGTCGGGATTAATTCAATGAAATTATCTGGATCAGGGGATGGCACATCTGTTGAAGGAATGGGCTTTGCGATTCCGTCTAATACAGTGACTAAGGTTATTTCACAGTTAGAGCAAAATGGTAAGGTAGCCCGTCCAAGTTTGGGGATTTCATTAGTTGATTTAGATAATGTGTCAGCACAAGATCAAAAAGATACTTTGAAATTGCCAGCGAATGTCAGCGGTGTTGTCGTCATGAAGGTCTCAAGTGGTTCTGCAGCGGCAGCGGCAGGATTAAAGCAATATGACGTCATTACCAAGCTGGATCAAACAAAGGTGACGGATTCAAGTTCATTGCGTGATGCCTTGTATCAGCATAAAGTTGGGGACAAGGTGCAATTAACTTACTACCGTGATGGTAAAATGCAAACAACAACAGTCCATTTGACGAAAAATCAGTAAAACGTTTTAAAAAAGAAGTAATGTAAATAAAGTTGAAAAACTGTCGAAATGTAATTTTTTTGTAATGAAAAAAATAGCGCGGGCATGTATACTTGATTTACCTGCTATTATAAGCGGGTCTCATTACTCCCCAAAGTAATAAGTAAGTTTGACACAGCCCCCATTGTGTCAAGCTGATAATGATTATGTTAATAGTCATTAGGCCACTACTGTATTTCCCCCTCTTACAGTAGTGGTTTTTTTGTACCAAAAAAGTCGTTCAACCATGCTTCATGGATTGAACGACTTTTTATTTAGGCGTGGTAATGAATGTCAATTTGGTAGTTTCCTAAACTTGTTTCTTGCTCGTTTAGGGCATAGACAATGTGAATGTGACCGCTCGCTTGATCAGAAGCCTGTTCAACTTGGATTTGTTCTGTGATAACATCAAGGACAATGATACCGGCGGGTGTTCGATAATTAGTTGTTGTCGTGCGCGCCATGTCAAAATGAAGTTGACTATTTAATAGGCCTGTTCGGCGCATCTTAATTGAACCATCTGGTTCGAGTTTAAGCATGACCTTTGATTCTGAGGGTAATGCGGGATCAATTGCCACATCGTTTTCGGAATCAGGCGTTTCGGTATAGCGTAGATATTGTGCCTTTTCGGTTTGCGTGAATTCAGCCGTTTCATGGACGGTGTAAGATTCAATTTCAGTTTCACGTTCAATCTGGCTCGTTAAGTCCAATTGAACTGGGAATGTTTTATTTTCCATTGTGGGCCTCCAAACTTAGGTTAATCATTCTATTATACCGTTATTACGGTAATCTAGGGTATAATAATCGTAAACAATGATTTTGGGGAGCGGACTATGCGAAAAGAAAAAGTATTGCGAGATCCAGTCTTAAATGAAATTCACGTCTATGATCAAGTGATTCTTGATTTAATTGGTACGCCAGAATTTCAACGTTTACGACGGGTGAAGCAACTAGGTGTGACAAGTGAAGTTTTCCATGGGGCCGAGCACTCCCGCTTTTCTCATTCTTTGGGAGTGTATGAAATTGCTCGCCGGATTGAACGCCACTTGGCACAATTTTATCCGACCCAAACAGCTGATGATGGGTTGTGGAATCTTGAAGAACGATTAGTGCTATTATGTGCCGCGCTTTTGCACGATTTAGGACATGGTGCTTACTCGCATACATTTGAGCATATTTTTAACACGGATCATGAAGCGTATACCCAAGAAATTATTTTATCACCGACAACTCAAATCAATGCCGTCCTGAAACAAGTGGCACCGGATTTTCCAGCTAAGGTGGCACAGGTCATTGCCAAGACATATCCAAATCCACAAGTGGTGCAATTGATTTCAAGTCAAATTGATGCAGACCGGATGGATTATCTGTTACGTGATGCTTATTTTACAGGGGCAACGTATGGTGAATTTGATTTAGCACGCATTATTCAAACAATCCATCCGTATGCAGGTGGTATCGCCTTTGCGGATAAGGGGATGAATGCTATCGAAGATTATGTCGTGTCGCGTTATCAGATGTATGTGCAAGTTTATTTCCACCCGGTTTCACGAGCGATGGAAGTGTTGTTGCAACATCTCTTAGAGCGTGCAAAATCTGTGTTTGAAGACCATGTTGAACGTGGGCTTTCAAATGACTTTGTGCCTAAGGCATTATTACCACTGTTTGCGGGCTCGATTTCCCTTGATCAGTATTTAATGATTGATGACTCAGTGATGTTGGCGGCGATTAGCGAGTGGCGTAATAGTGATGACAGTGTGCTTGCTGATTTATCACAACGCTTTTTGAATCGTGTGCCACTTAAATCAATTGTCATTGACGAACAAACACGTCCATTATTACCGCAATTGCGTGAATTAGTTGAGACGGCTGGGTTTGATACGCACTATTATACTGCCGAAAATGATAGTTTCGACTTGCCCTATGATGCGTATGATCCCAAGGCGCGTAAGCCACGAACCCAAATTGAGCTCCGACAACAAAATGGTGATTTGGTGGAGTTATCACAAAAAAGTACGTTGGTTCAAGCGTTAACTGGCCGTGTCTTTGGGGATGCCCGTTTCTTCTTTCCGAGCGAAATGTTGCAAGAACACCCGGTTGAAGACATGATGGCACCAGTTTATGCTGATTTTCAGCGTTATATTGAGAATGGGCAGTTGATTGCACCAAAGTAGTTAATATAAAATAGAGACAGTGACACGCAATGTGTAGAGGAGGCACCATGATTAAATTAATCGCAATTGATATCGATGATACTTTAGTAAATACAAAAAAAGAAATTACAGAACATGTTAAAAATTCTGTACAAAAAGCTAGCGCCGCAGGTGTGAAAATTGTACTAACGACTGGACGCCCCATCATGGGTGTAAAAGCTTACTTGAAAACGTTAGGCTTGGACGATATGGATGATCAATATGTGATTTCATACAACGGAAGTGTGGTTGAGACAACTTCAGGCAAGTTGATTGCCGCACAAGAAGTTGGTTATCCTGCTTATGAGCGCATGACTGAGCTTGGTAATGAGTGGGGTGTTTTGGTTCAAACTGAAATGCTTGAAGATATTTATACAACTGCCCATGACATTAATCCGATGGCAAGTCGCGAAAGCTATTTCATGGGGATGCCAATTAAGGTGCGTGAACTAAATGAAATGCCTGCCGATGGCGAATATGTTAAGGTCATGGTGATCGCTGAATCAGATGAGATTGATGCTGTGCAAAAGAAACTCCCGGCTGACATCACAGATAACTATACGGTTGTCCGTTCTGACCAATACTTTTTAGAAGTGATTAATAAAGATGCCAGCAAGGGTAATGGATTAAAAACATTGGCTAAGCACCTTGGTATCAGCATGGATGAGACGATGGCAATCGGTGACCAACAAAACGACATGTCAATGGTAGAAGCTGCTGGATTTGGAGTTTCAATGGGAAACGGTATTCCTGAGTTGAAGAAAATTGCTGATGCTGTGACAACCACCCAAGATGAAGATGGGGTTGGGGTTGCAATCGACAAGTATGTGTTAGATAATTAGTAAGTTAGTGTTTTTGAGCAAAATGAGTTGCTCATCACCGTTAAGTATTGTAAAATTAGCAAATAAATAAGACTGTGAAAGGACGTGCGTGATTTGGCAATAACACAATTTGATGGCCAAAACCGATCAGAGCTCTCAATGATTGAGGTAGCTCGTGCGATTTTGTCTGACCGTCATGAAACCATGGCGTTTTCTGATTTATTGAATGAGGTTCAAACATTTACAGGTAAGTCGGACGAAGAAATTCGTGCGCGCTTAGCTCAGTTTTATACGGACTTAAATATTGATGGATCATTTATCTCTTTGGGGGATAACATGTGGGGGCTCCGTTCATGGTACCCAATCGATTCTATCGATGAAGCGGTTCACTTGGACCTTGAAGAAGAAAAGGAAAACAAACCAAAGAAGAAGAAGCGTAAGAAGATTAACGCCTTCTTGGCAGATGTAGATGATGACGATGATGTAATTGACTACAATGACGATGATCCTGAAGATGATGACTTTGGGGAAGCAGCGGCAGAAGTTGCAGATCCAGAAGACGCTGAAGATGCCGATGACGACGATGATGCTGAAGAAGAAATTGATGAAGTATCAAGCGGAATTGGTGATGAAATTGGCGGAATTAAGCCCGTCGATGACGATTACGGTTCAGGTGATGCCGAATAATTATTGACAATTGTCCAATAATTCTGTATTATTAAGTTCCGGGCTCTTATGTTTTTTGAACATAGGACTTATCGAACGTATATGATAGCTCCCAAGCTAAATTTAGCATTGGGAGTTTTTTATTTTTTAAATGACCTGGAGGATATTATTTATGGCAACGAAATACATTTTTGTTACTGGTGGTGTGGTTTCATCATTGGGTAAAGGAATTGTCGCAGCATCATTGGGCCGCTTATTAAAGAACCGCGGATTTAAGATTGCGGTTCAAAAGTTTGATCCGTATATCAATATTGATCCGGGAACTATGTCTCCTTATCAACACGGTGAAACTTTCGTTACCGACGATGGTTTGGAAACAGACTTGGACTTAGGACACTATGAACGATTTATTGACATTAACTTAAACAAATACTCAAATATTACTTCAGGTCGTATTTATTCAGAAGTTTTGGCCAAGGAACGTCGTGGGGACTATAATGGTGCCACAGTTCAAGTGATTCCACATATCACAAACATGCTAAAAGAGAAGATGATGCGTGCTGGTGAAACAACCGATGCTGACATTGTGATTACTGAAGTTGGTGGTACCGTTGGGGATATTGAATCATTGCCATTTATCGAGGCTTTGCGCCAAATGAAGCGTGAAGTTGGCGAGGAAAACGTCTTCTACATCCACACATCATTGATTCCTTACTTGCGTGCTGCTGGGGAAATGAAGACTAAGCCAACGCAACACTCTGTTTCAGAATTGCGTTCATTGGGCATTCAACCTGATATGTTGGTCGTTCGAACGGAACAACCGATCACAGATGACATGCGCAACAAGTTGGCGTTATTTACTGACGTAGATCCAAATGCCGTTATCGAATCACTTGATGTTGATGTTTTGTACGAAGTGGCTTTGAACATGCAAGCACAAGGCATGGACGATGTTGTTTTGAACAAGTTTGGCCTAGAAGCACCTGCTGCTGACATGACAGACTGGACAAACATGATTGAAGGTATCAAGCACCTATCAAAGACAGTTAAGATTGCCCTTGTTGGTAAGTACGCTGATTTGCAAGATGCTTATATCTCAGTGAATGAAGCCCTTCGTGCTGGTGGTTATGCCGTGGACGCAGACGTTGAAATCACACCAATCAATTCTGAATTGATTACAGAAGCTAATGTTGCTGAAATGGTGGGCTATGCTGATGGAATCATGGTTCCTGGTGGCTTTGGTCAACGTGGAACTGAAGGAAAGATTGCAGCCATTCAATACGCTCGTGAAAACAACGTGCCATTCTTGGGTGTGTGTCTTGGAATGCAAATGGCAAGTGTTGAATTTGCGCGTCATGTCTTGGGTTATGAAGATGCCAACTCAATCGAATTGGATCCTGAAACATCAGCACCAATTATTGCGTTGATGAATGATCAACAAGAAGTGACAAACATCGGTGGAACCCAACGTCTTGGTTTGTACACCAACGAGTTGAAGCCAGGTAGCCAAGCGCACGAATTGTACGGTAAGGATGAGATTCAACAACGTCATCGTCACCGTTATGAATTCAATACGGATTACCGTAAGCAATTTGAAGATGCTGGAATGGTATTCTCAGGTGTATCTCCTGACGATAGTTTGATGGAAATTATTGAATTACCTGAAAATGATTTCTTCATGGCTGACCAAGCTCACCCAGAATTCCAATCACGTCCAAATCATCCAGAACCACTTTACACTGGTTTTGTGAGTGCTGCGCTAAAGCACCATGAGGCGAACAACTAAAGCGATTGGATTCGACATATAGTTGAAAATTTAAATAAAAGCCGACCTACAAGTTACGTATGGCCGACTTTTTATTATACATAGTATGATTGCGTTGATTGTTTATGAGAAGTTTAAGCCTGACCAAAATGGTGTTACAATTGCAGGATATGCGTTAAACTATAAAGAGTAAAAAAATCGTTTGATAAAACGAACGCAAGACCGTGAAGATGAATTGATGTTCATTTTTATGGGGTTAACCTGGCGATAGTCGGCGTTAAAGCGATACCAAAGTGTAATGCACAGCTAATTAGCTTTGCAAACAAGGAGAAATAATATGAAGAAATTAGTCATTCATGGTGGGCGTCCACTTAGTGGTGAAGTGACAATTGGAGGCGCAAAGAATTCAACCGTTGCGTTAATTCCAGCAGCAATCCTTTCAGAAGACCCTGTTCATTTTGATGGAATGCCTGATATTTTAGATGTGTATAACTTACAATTGATTTTGGAATCAATGAACGTCAGCTCAACCTTTGAAGATGGTAAGTTGATGATCGATCCAACGCAAATCGTGGAAGCTGACTTACCATCAACAGCCATTAAGAGTTTGCGAGCCTCATATTACTTTATGGGTTCTTTGCTTGGCCGTTTTGGTCGTGCGACTGTGACGTTCCCTGGTGGTGATAACATTGGACCTCGTCCGATTGATCAACACATCAAGGGATTTGAAGCGTTGGGTGCGACAGTAACTGAAGAAAATGATACTATTCATATCGTTGCTGAAAACGGTTTGAAGGGTGCACATATCTTTTTGGATATGGTTTCAGTTGGGGCAACGATGAACATTATCTTAGCAGCTGTGCACGCTCAAGGTGTAACAACACTTGAAAATGCTGCTAAAGAACCGGAAATCATTGATTTGGCAACCTTCCTAAACAACATGGGTGCCAACATCCGTGGAGCCGGAACGGATACCATTCGTATTACTGGTGTGGAACATTTGGGTTCAGAAACAACGCACACTGCGATTCCTGATCGTATTGAAGCGGGAACTTATTTGGCATTAGCTGCGGCACAAGGGGAAGGCGTTTTGATTAAGAACGTGATTCCTGAACATTTGGAAGCCTTTATCGCCAAGATGCTTGAAATGGGTGTGCAACTTGATGTACGTGAAGACAGTATTTATGTGCCAAAGACAGGCAAATTGACACCTGTTAACATTAAAACAGCGCCATACCCAAGTTTTGCGACTGATTTGCAACAACCAATCACACCTTTGTTGGGCATGATTGACGGAACTAGCATGATTTATGAAACAATCTATCCAGAACGTACACGTCACGTTCCAGAGTTGAACAAGCTTGGAATGAACATTGATGCTGATAACTATGGTGAGATTGCTGTTCATAAGAGTGGTGAACTTCACGGGACAAGTGTTGCAGCCGAAGAAATTCGTGCCGGAGCAGCGCTTGTGATTGCTGGATTAATGGCTGATGGTGTAACTGAAGTGACAAACGCTGAACACGTCCTTCGTGGTTACGATCGTTTGATTCATAAGTTGACCATGCTAAACGCTGACATCCAAATTGAGGATGACTTCTAAAATTTTCAATCTATAAAACAACGTCACAGATGTGTTTGTGACGTTGTTTTTATTTTAAAGTGATGTTTCCCTTGAAAAAAGTTTAAAAACAGGATAGAATAGACAAGTTACATTTAGAAAGCCAATTGCCGATTATCGGGCGCAGTACGGACACCGGATTGTGTTTAGCAGGGTAATTGATCAATTGGCTACGAGACAATTAGATGGTGATAGTTTAAAGCTATCATCCCTGGAGGATATATTTTGAAGTTTGCAGAATTAGGTCTATCAGATGACCTGTTAACAGCCATTACAAAACAAGGCTATGAAGAAGCTACCCCAATCCAAGAAAAGACTATTCCATTGATTTTGGAAGGTAAAGATGTGATTGGTCAAGCTCAAACCGGAACTGGTAAAACCGCAGCATTTGGTTTGCCAATCCTTGAAATGCTTGATGAGAATAACACAAAGCCTCAAGCATTGATTGTTTCACCAACGCGTGAGTTGGCGATTCAAACCCAAGATGAAATTTTCAAATTGGGACGTGACAAGCATGTTCGTGTTCAAGCCGTCTTCGGTGGAGCGGACATTCGTCGTCAAATTAATGGTCTAAAGCACGGCGCTCAAGTCGTTGTTGGAACACCAGGACGTTTGCTTGATCACATTAAGCGTGGAACCATTGATTTGTCACACGTTAAGACATTGGTTTTGGATGAAGCTGATGAAATGTTGAACATGGGATTCTTGGAAGATATCGAATCAATCCTTAAGGCAGTGCCTGACCAACGTCAGACTTTGCTCTTCTCAGCAACTATGCCACCTGCAATTAAGCGGATTGGTGTTCAGTTCATGAAGGATCCAGTTCACGTGCAAATCGAAGCGAAGGAATTGACAACTGACTTAGTTGAACAATACTACGTTAAGGTTCGTGAAAACGAAAAATTTGATACATTAACACGTATTTTGGATGTTCAAAATCCACAATTGGCGATTATGTTCGGTCGTACAAAGCGTCGTGTTGATGAATTGACACGTGGTCTTGAATTACGCGGATATAATGCTGCCGGAATTCACGGTGACCTTACCCAACAAAAGCGTTCACAAGTTTTGAAGCAATTCAAGAATGGTGAAATCAACATCCTTGTTGCAACCGACGTTGCAGCGCGTGGATTGGACGTTTCTGGTGTGGATTACGTGTACAACTTTGATATTCCACAAGATTCAGAATCTTATGTTCACCGTATCGGTCGTACTGGTCGTGCCGGACATGAAGGTACTTCAGTAACTTTCGTTACAAGTGCCGAAATGGATTACTTGAAGGATATTGAAAAGTTAACTAAGAAGCGTATGCAACCATTAAAGCCTGCTACTAAGGAAGAAGCCATTGCTGGTCGTCTTGCTCAAGCAAGTGATAAGGTTGATAAGTTAATCAAGCAAGCTAACCCAGAATTAGCTGAAAACGAAGTTGATGCATTGGCTGAAAAGTATGATGCAAAGACTTTGGCTGCAGCTTTGCTTGGATCAGTTGCTGATATCACTGACATGGACGCCCCATTCTCACTTTCACGTGAACGTCCATTACCACGTAAGCGTTATGGTAATGGTGGTGGCGGATCACGTGGTGGAAACCGTCGTAATGGTAACGGTGGCGGATCACGCGGTGGATACCGTGGTGGTTCTCGTGGCGGAAGCCGTGATGGTGGAAACCGTCGTTCAGGAGACCGTGATGGTCGTCGCTCAAATGGTGGTGGCGAACGTCGTGGTAACGGAAATGGTGGCGATCGCCGCTCAAACGGTAACGGTGGTGGACAATCACGCCGTTCACGCGATTTCGTAATCAAGAACAACGACTAAAATTTTAAATCAAGGGAAGTAGTGTAATAGCTTTGGCTAATGCACTACTTCTTTTTTTGTCGGGTAAAGGCTAGTGGTCTGACCCTAAAATAGCGTATAATAGTAAAAAATAAGGGGGAAGTTGTATGATTATTGGTACGGGGACAGATATTCAAACAATTAGTGCCGTCGCTAAAATGGCAGACCGCACGCCACGCACGATCGACGCCATTTTGACTGAGCGCGAACGCGAAATTTATCATCAACGGCGCGGGAAACGGCAAGTGGCTTTCTTAGCCGGACGTTTTTCGGTCAAAGAGGCTTATAGCAAGGCGCTTGGCACTGGAATCAGCCAAGGGGTTGGGTTCCAAGATATTGAAGTTTTGGTGGGAGAACATGGCGAGCCAGTTATCACCAAAGCCCCACAACTCGATCAATTATCCGTACATATTTCAATTTCACACACTGGTGATTTAGTACATAGTTTAGTTATATTGGAGCAAAAAATGTCAGATACACAAACTGCTTTACCGGTCGCTTATCATCGACCAGCCTGGCTTGAAATTTCAGGACAAGCCCTAAAACATAATATTGACTACATTCGTGATTTAACTGGAACAAAGCGTTTTTGTGCGGTTGTGAAGGCCAACGCGTACGGTCATGGTTTGGAACAAGTAGTGCCCATGATGCAAGCGGCACATGTCGATCAATTCGCCGTTGCCGCTATGGATGAAGGGTTATGGTTACGTCAATTTGGTGTAACGGAACCTGTAATGGTGCTGGGCATTACGCCGGTCCAATATGTCGCTGAATTAGCAGATAGCCAATTGACGGTTCCAGTCAGCAGTGTTGCGTGGTTAAAAGAAGCCTTGCGGTTGCTACCACGTGGCGCACAATTGCATGTTTCAGTACCAGTTGATTCTGGTATGGGTCGCATTGGTATTCGGGATCGTCAAGAATTAACGGAAGTGATTCAATTAATTAATGCCAATAGCAATCTCATTTTTGATTCGATTTGGACGCATTTTTCAACTGCCGATACAACAAATACGACATACTTCGACCAACAGTTAGCCAAATGGCATGAATTGGTTGATGACCAAGCGATTCCTGAAACCACGTTGCGTCATCTGGCAAATTCGGGAACCTCGTTATGGCATAAGCTACCTAGCCATGATATGATTCGCGTGGGAGCAGGTATGTATGGTTTTGATTCTTCACAAGGATCTTTGCCACAGCGTGACCTACACCCGGTAATGCAACTCAAGGCAGAATTGGTGCACGTCAAACAGGTCCCTGCTGGCAACAGTATTTCTTATGGGGCGACCTATACAACGACAACTGACGAATGGATTGGGACGCTACCGATTGGTTATGCAGATGGCTATCCACGGTCAATGCAAGGGATGACCGCGTTACTTCCAGATGGACGTCGGATTGAGATTGTGGGGCGCATTGCCATGGATCAATGCATGGTACGTTTGCCTGAAGCATTGCCAGTGGGAACGGTGGTAACATTACTTGGTCGAGCCGGTGATCAGGAAATTACGTTGGATGACTTAGCCCAACAAGCCCAGACCATTCCATACGAAATTGCAACCAGTATGGCACCACGTTTGCCACGCCAAATTGTTGATTAGGAGTCGAAATGGGAAAGCAAGTTGAGATTAAACGAGGTGATATCTTTTTTGCAGAGCTATCACCAGTAGTCGGGTCTGAGCAAGGCGGGCAACGCCCCGTCGTGATTGTTCAAAACGATGTCGGAAACCATCATGCACCGACGGTGATTATGGTACCGATTACGGCACAAATTGATAAACCAAAATTACCAACCCATGTGGGCTTACCAGCGGCAATTGCAAATACCGGCATTAGCCGAGATTCTGTCATTTTAGGTGAACAAGTCCGTACGATTGATAAACGACGGTTACAAGACAAAATTGGTGAAATCCCAAGTGACGTTGTCGAAGAACTTGATCGTGCTTTACAAATTAGTTTGGGGTTAGCGTAGAAAAAAAGGCATTGGGTAAACTATCCAATGCCTTTTCGTCTTAAAAAGTGAGGTTAGTAATGGAAGAAAAAGAGTGGCAAATTGAATCAGATCGCTTGAACCGAGTTGTGGATGAGATTGAAACGCAACTTGTGATTGCGCAAGCTGATTATGAACAAGCGCATGCGGAAACCTTTGCGGTTGAATCGAACTATGGTGCCAATACCTCAATTAATACCATTGAAGAAGACGATACCATGGAAACCAATGCGGAAATTCAACAGCAACGTAACATCGTGGCGCGGGTAACCGAAACAGAACAAATTATGGAAAAAATTGTGACGACGTTGCATACGTTGGAAGCAAGTCCGTATTTTGGTCGGGTCGATATTATTGAGGATGGTGATCCGGAAACGTTATATATTGGCTTAGCTTCTTTGCAAGATAGTGATAATGATTTTTTGATTAATGACTGGCGGGCGCCAATTAGTGGGGTGTACTATAACGGGTCACTGGGTCCAGTGACGTATCCAACGCCGATGGGTGACCAAAAGGCTGAATTAACCAAAAAGCGCCAATATACAATTGAAGGGCGCGACATTATTAATATGTTTGATACTGATGTGACGATTGGTGATGAAATGTTGCAGTATGCGTTGGGTCAACAAAATGACCAAACGATGCACAACATTGTTGCAACTATTCAGCAGGAGCAAAACCAAATCATTCGGGATACAACGAGTGATTTGATGGTGGTCCAAGGCGTGGCCGGGTCAGGAAAGACGTCGGCGATTTTGCAACGGATTGCCTTTTTGTTGTTCCATGCTCGAGAAAATCTGAATTCTGATCAAATTGTCCTATTTTCACCTAACCGTCTCTTTTCAAGTTATATTGCAGATGTTTTGCCATCGCTAGGTGAGCGGAACATGCGCCAAGTCACGATGAGTGAGTTCTTGAGTGCACGACTGCAAGGTCTAACGGTGCAGACCCTCTTTAATCAGTATGAACAGGATCAGCACCAGCCGCAGGCAATCCGACAACAATTGCAAGCAGCTATGGAAAGCGCGGATCTCAAAGATGCACTACAAGCCTATTTGGCACAGTTGGCCCCTGACCAAGTGCAATTTTCGGATGTTTATTTTAATGGAGACAAATGGTTCACGCAAACTGAATTTGCGGATTATTTTGCCCAATTACCAGCAGCCTATTCAGTTATGGACCGGATGCTGCAAACCAAAATGCACTTTATGGAACTGTTGCAAAATCAAATGGTTGAACTCCGCCAAGCTGACTGGGTGTTAGACGCACTCAACCAATTAGATGATGGCCAGTATCATCAATTATTGAATGAAGATGATGATGTTGAAGCCTTTAGTGAGGCAGATGTCGACTTGGATGCCACCTTAGACCAGGTTGCCGGAGCCTATTTATCACAGACCTTACAACCACTGGATGACGCTTTGTATAATACACAGTTCATTGATGTGTACCGTCAATTCTCTGATTTCTTAGCCTATCTGGCTCAAATTGAATTTGGCGGAATTGCGGGAAAATGGTGGCTCACGAAACAACAGCGCTTCGAAAATCAAATCGAACAACATCAGATTGATTATGAAGATGCCGTACCACTCCTCTTTTTGCGCGATTTAATGACGGGCAGTGGAACCAATCAATTTATGCAATATGTTTTCGTTGATGAAATGCAAGACTATGCTATGATTCAAATGCTCTACTTGAAACATGCCTTTCCGAATGCAAAATTCACCTTACTCGGGGATGCTGAGCAAGCCCTCTTTAGAGCTGTGCAAACCCCTGAAGCGTTAATGCAGGCTTATGCCGATGCCTTTCAAGTGAAGCACCGTCGTTTGATTAAATTAAATAAATCATATCGGTCAACGCAACAAATCATGAACTTTGCTAAGGCGCTCTTACCTGATGGGGATAGCATTCAAACGTTCCAACGTCCAGGTGAAAAGCCAACGTTAGCGCAAACAACGGTGGAAAAGGCTGCAGATACATTAGCCGACACGCTCAAGCGCTTGCTTGAAACACAACAAACCGTTGCTATTTTGACTAAGACGCAAGATCAAGCCGAAGCGGTAAGTGCGTTGTTAGACCAACAAGAACTGCCACATCAGTTGTTAGATGCTGCTGATCGTACGTGGACTGCCAATGTTTTGGTATTACCAATTTATTTGGCAAAGGGATTGGAATTTGATGCCGTTATCGGATACGATGTATCACAGGAAAATTATCCTGACGAAACATCAACCGGTTTATTGTACACATTAGCGTCACGGGCGATGCATGATTTAGCTTTGATTAGTGTTGGGCCTGTGACGCAGTTAATTACAGAAGTTGCTGATACGCTAACTTTTATGGAATAAGCGACGCCGGTGGTTGTTATCCTTACAAAATCATTTTACAATGGGTAAGACATAACAAATTCGTATTAGAAAATAAAGCATAAGGGATAAGATAATGGCAGAGAAAAAAGTATTAATCACTGGTGATCGACCAACCGGTAAATTACACATTGGACACTATGTGGGTTCATTGAAGACGCGGGTTGAGATGCAAAATTCCGGTAAATATGATCCATACATCATGATTGCCGATAAGCAAGCTTTCACTGATAATGCACGTGATCCGCAAAAGATTCAAAACTCATTGCTTGAAGTTGCGTTGGATTATTTGGCAGTCGGTCTAGATCCTAAGAAATCAACGATTTTTGTGCAAACAGCTGTTCCAGAACTATCTGAATTAACTGAGTACTTCATGAATTTGGTTTCAGTGGCTCGTTTGCAACGTAACCCAACTGTTAAGGCGGAAATTCAACAAAAGGGATTTGGTGAAAGTATCCCGGCCGGGTTCTTTAACTACCCCGTTTCACAAGCGGCTGATATCGCGATGTTTAAGGGTCAAGTGGTCCCAGTGGGGGATGATCAAGAACCTATGTTGGAGCAAACGCGCGAAATCGTGCGCTCATTTAACAATGCATATGGTGCAGACATCTTAGTTGAACCAGAAGGTGTCTTCCCACCTAAGGGACAAGGTCGTTTGCCTGGTTTAGATGGTAATGCCAAGATGTCAAAGTCTTTGGATAACTGCATCTACTTGAGTGACGACGAAGAGACTTTGTGGAATCGTGTTCGCTCAATGTATACCGACCCAGAACACATTCAAGTTGCTGACCCTGGTCACGTTGAAGGCAACATGGTCTTTACGTACCTTGATGTCTTTGATCCAGATAAGGCCCAAGTTGAAACATTGAAGGATCAATATCGTGCTGGTGGTTTGGGTGATATGAAGATTAAAAAGTATCTATTTGAAGTGTTGAACGCCGAATTAGCGCCAATCCGTGATCGACGTGAAATGTTTGCGCAAGATCGTCCAGCAGTTTTGCAAATGCTTGCTGAAGGATCAGAACAAGCACGCGTGAAGGCAGATCAAACCATGCATGAAGTGCGTGATGCCATGGGCATTAATTACTGGGGCTAAAAAGGGGTAGAAGATGAGTTACTTAGCGGTCATTGATTTAGGATCTAACTCAACACGGTTAGTGATTGAGGAATTGAATGAAGATGGTCAATTTACTGAAATTAAGCGGCGCAAATTAGATACGCGCTTAGCACAGGGAATGGATCAAAACGGTGGTGCCTTGACAGAAGCGGCAATGAACCGCGTCACAGAGGCCTTGAATATTTTTAAACAGGAATACGAACGGTATCCTGATATTGAATTAGAGGGGATTGCCACTGCCGCTGTTCGGGAAGCAACGAATCAAGATGACTTTTTACAACGCGTGTATGATGTGACGGGCATTGATGTCCGTGTCTTAACAGGTGATCAAGAAGCCTATTATGATTACCTGGGCGCGATGTGTGCTTTAGATGTTGATAACGCGTGGTTGCTTGATACCGGTGGCGCAAGCGTTGAACTCGTAGGCATTGAAGAACGCATGGCGGCTAATTTCATTAGTTTGCCATTTGGTGCCGTTAACTTAGCGGAGAAATTCCATCTTAATGAGCCGGTAATTAGTGATCAAAATCTAGCGACAGCGACCGACTATGTGACAGATCAATATGAGCGTTTACCCTGGATTGCCGAAGCCGATAGTATGGATGCACTGCCTATTATTTTATTGGGTGGGGCGAACCGTTCATTGGCACGGTTAAACCAGATGCGCAAAGGTTTTGATGTGAAAAAAGACTTCCACGGGTATCGGATGTCAACGCTTGAAGTCTTAGAAACGTTCACTGAATTGGTGCATGCCACACGTGCCGAACGTGAAGCAGCCCTAGGGACGGAATCGAATCGAGCTGATATTATTGTCAGTGGATTATTGCCATTGGTGACATTAATCCATGAGACAGGGGCGAAGGAAGTTATTTTCTCAGCTTCTGGTGTTCGTGAGGGCCTTTTGCAAGAATATCGCATGTCATTGAATTAAAAAAGCGTGATGTCTTAAGGGGCATCACGCTTTTTGATTTAGAAAGCAATCTCATTTTAGACCAATTAAAATGTTATAATAAAATTATATAGAATAGAGAATTTGGAGATAACACCATGGTCAAACAAATTACTGAAGATATTTTAAATGAGGTCATTGTTAAACGACCAGCTGATAGTTATAAGGGCGATTTTGGTCGCGTTCTTTTAATCGGTGGTGACAAACAATACGGAGGGGCCATCACCATGGCCGCGCAGGCTGCAGTTTCCTCAGGGGCAGGGTTAGTGACGGTTGCGTCAGATGCCGTGAACCGAACCGCTGTGCACAGTCGCGTTCCGGAAGCAATGTTTGTGGATTGGACTGATTTAGATGTTCTGATGGACCAAATTGATAAGAGTGATGTTGTATTGATGGGGTCAGGCATGGGCTTAACTGATTACGCTGTTTCTTTGGTTAAGCGGGTATTGAAGCAAGTTAACACCAAGCAAGTGTTGGTCGCGGATGGTTCAGCCTTAACCATTGTCGCCAATGAACATTTGAGTTTTCCACGTGATACGTATACGGTCATTACGCCGCATCAAATGGAATGGGCTCGGTTAAGTAATATCCAATTGAATTATCAAGATGAAATTGAATTAAATGATGTGCAACGCTCAATGTTGAACGTAGACGTGCTCGTACTTAAGCAACACCATACCATGGTTTACAATAATGAAGGGCAACAACAAATTATGATTGGTGGGCCATATCAATCAATTGGTGGGATGGGTGATGTTTTGGCCGGAATTGTGGCGGCATTTGTCGGACAATTCAAGTCCAATATTTCCCATACGGTACAAGCTGCGGTATATGCGCATTCTGCCTTAGCTGAACAAATGGCTGGCTACAACTATGTTGTTCGTCCGTCGCTCCTTGCCGATGGAATGGCGAACTTCATGGGCCGGTACCAATCGAATCTTGATTATTCGTGAGTTAGCGTCAGCGCGAATTTAAAAAATAGCGTATAATGGTAGGCAAGTAATAAAATAATTGGAGGATCACTAACAATGGTTAAAGCAACAGAATGGTTAGCAAAGTCATTGACGTACGAAAATGATTTGTTAGCTGATTTAGAAGATATGATGATGATTAAGTCTGTCCGCGATGATGGGGCTGCAACTGAAGATGCCCCACTTGGTCCTGGACCTAAGGCTGCATTGGAAAAATTCTTGGAAATCGCTGAACGTGATGGTTTCCGTACTGGTAATTATCACAATTTGGTCGCTTATGCCGAATTGGGACCTGAAGATGCTGAAGAATCAGTTGCTATTATTGGTCACTTGGATGTTATGCCTGCCGGAGATGGTTGGACAAAGGATCCATGGACACCAGTTATCGAAGATGGACGTCTTTACGGACGCGGATCTTCCGACGATAAGGGTCCTTCATTTGCTGGTTACTATGCCCTTAAGATGCTTAAGGATATGGGTGTGCCTCTGAAACGTAAGTTGGTCTTCATTGTTGGAATTGATGAAGAATCTGACTGGACTGGTATGGATGACTTCTTTGAAGCTTATGGCGAACCAACGATGGGATTCTCACCAGATGCCGAATTCCCAATTATTAACGGTGAAAAGGGAAATGGTTCTACAGTCGTTCGTTTTGCTGGTAATAACGAAGGATCAACACGCTTGATTTCATTCTCTGCGGGAGAACGTCCAAATATGGTGCCTGGTGTGGCGAAGGCTGTTGTTGAAACTGCTGATCCAGAAGCTCTGGTTGCCCAAATGGATAAGTATCTTGCACAAGAATCACGAGTTAAGGGTGAAGCTGAAGTCAACGACAACCGCGTTGACTTTACGTTCTTTGGTCACCAAGTTCACGGTGCTTCACCTGAAACTGGTGAAAATGCTGGAACTTACTTGGCAAACTTCTTGAAGGATGCTGATTTCGGTGGTAACGCACAAGGATTCTTAGACTTCTTGGGTGGCACGTTGCATGATGATACAACTGGAACTAAGGTTGGTATCGCAACACATGATGATTTGATGGGTGATCTATCAATGAACGTTGGTATCCAACGTTTTGCTGACGGTGAAGATGGCTTTGTAGACATTAACATCCGTTACCCACAGAACATTACAGCCGATGACATTGAAGCTAAGATTAGTGCAGCTATTCCAACTAACTTCGATGCAACAGCTGCCAATGAAGGTCATGCGATGGTACCGCACTATGTACCTGGAGATGACCCACTTGTTTCAACATTGCTTGATGTTTACCGTGATCACACTGGTTTGCCTGCGGGAGAACGTGTTATCGGTGGTGGAACATTCGGTCGCTTGTTGAAGCGTGGAGTTGCCTTTGGTGCCATGTTTGAAGGGGTTCCTGATACAATGCACCAAGCTGATGAATTCTTCCCAGTGGCTGATTTGACACGTGCAATGGCAATTTTTGCTAATGCAATGTACGAATTGGCAAACAACTAAACAACTAAACAACTAAACAACTTTTAAATGAATTGGTCTGAGTGACTTTCGGGAATGCCTGGAAAATTGCTCAGACCGATTTTTATTTTCAATGATTTGTAAGAACATCACAGACAACGGTTAATGTTATAATTTTAGTTAGGATTGCGGTTCTAAGTCGCAGGCCGTTTAAATAATGCTAAAATATACTGTAAGTAAAAACATTAACTGTGAATAAAAATAAACATTAACGATTCCAAAATAAAGGAGTAACCATGAAAGTATACAAAAAGTTTGCCAAATTAAGTTTGACCATGGGTGCCCTCATGTTTGGCGTTTTACTGATTGGATCACGCGTTCAAGCTGACCAAAATCAGGGCGTCATCCAAGAAAAGTCATTAACGAAGCCCTATGTGGTTTATGGTGCTGGTGCTGTTCAAAAAACACAAGTCGCTCAGACACTAGGCATTAATGATAATTATCAAAAATTGGTGACCCAAGCCAGCGATGGTAAGTATCTTGGTTTAAACCAATTAAAGCAATCTGATATGGTCCCTTCTGTTTCGATTGCGCCTGCCAAAAATAAGACAGGTAACCTAGTTAACATTGAAAAGTTTGAAGGCGATAAAAATATTACGCATGTTTTTGCGCAAGAATATGCTATGGCAGCAACCTTAGGGGGCGCCAAAGATTTAATTATGACGTTCACCTCGGACAAGCGAGTAATGGGAACGGATGCCTTGGTCGGTGTATACCAAGCACTAGATGAAGATGGGACCCCGTTAGATCCAACCAATACGACTGCGGCTAATCGTGTGATGGAGGCAACAATCAATGGGATTGCACCTAACAATATGAATGATCGTTACATTGGAAAACTAACTTCCGCGATTACGATGACTGCGGGAGAGTTGGCAAAGCGACGTCAAACGGGTGATACCATTGATATTAACGTGGTTTATAATCAATTAACGGTTAATTTGGAACAACGCAATATTCGCAATGAAGTTTCAGATGATCAAATGAATCAGCTGTCAATGGCGTTGCAACAATACAATCAAGCCCCAATTTCCGATGCGAAACCAATTGTGTCACGGACGAGCGCTTTGGCTGATAAATTAGAAAAGACCACCAATAATAAGATGGCGGGTGCCAGTGATTTTAAGAATGAAGCAGATGCACATAATGCATCGAACTGGTTTGTCTCAAACATTTGGAATCCGTTCATTCAATTTTTACGCGGAAAGTAAGCGCCTGAGGGGGCACAATTTTGAAATTAAATGCAGATAAAATTAAGCAAGCTTTGCCTGGTTGCAATGTCACTGTATTCGATCGCATTTCATCAACGAATACAGTTGCCAAAGACCAAATCAAGCAAGCGACAAATCCACGGCAATTGGTACCTGGATTAGTCGTTGCAAACCAGCAAACAGCAGGGTATGGTCGACAAGACCGCCAGTTTTATTCACCAGCAGATGTCGGTGTTTATATGACGTTGATGACCCAGGTAACGGAAAAGCAATGGCAACATCCTGAATCGTTAACATTAAATAGTGTGGTGGCCATTCAAAAAGTGATTCAAAGTGAACTCGGCATTACATTAGAAATCAAATGGGTCAATGATCTCTATTTGAATCAACGTAAAGTTGCGGGGATTTTAGTGGAAACGGTACAAGCACCGACGCACGCCCAACCCGGCTACGTGGTATTAGGCATTGGCATTAATCTGCAAGCAAAGGAAATTCCCGCCGCCCTCCAAACAAAAATGGGGGCCTTAACCACGGCGCCAGTTGATCGAGAGCGGCTGATTGTGGCCTTAAGCCAGGCTTGCTTGGCGGCAATCCAATTAGAGTTTAAACAATTACGTCAGCAGTATTTAGAGCATTGTATGATTCTACATCAGGTCGTCACATTACAAAGTGGACATGATGCAATCACCGGAAAAGTCGTTGATATCGATGATCAAGGTCAGCTCGTTTTAGCCAATGAACAAGGAAAGCACGCTTATAACGCTGGTGAAATCACCAAAGTCAATTTAAGGTAACGGAGAAACTAACATGAAGGTTCGAGAACTTACATTAGCGGCAATGTTTGCCGCCATTATCAGTATCATTGCACCATTTTCAATTCCAATGGGCATGGTCCCAATTAGTATGCAAACATTAATTGTTCCGCTAATTGCAAGCATTACGACAACCCGGATTGCACTGCTCTCAGTAGGGGGCTATCTTGCCATCGGGTTGATGGGGCTACCCGTTTTTGCTGGTTTTCATGGTGGATTAGCAAGTTTTGTTGCGCCAACTGGGGGTTATTTATTGGCAATGCTTGTTTTCCCACTCGTGATTAGCCCGCTTATGATGCGCTATCAAACGACAACCATGTTAATCATCAGTAATACAGTTGCGGCAGTGCTCCAACTGGCCTTAGGAACGGTTTGGTTAGGTCTATCCGCACATCTATCAATGTCGGTGGCATTATCGACTGGATTTTTAGCCTTTCTTATGCCACTCGTGATTAAATTGATTTTGGTCGTACTGTTGGCTTTGGGTGTCAAACATTTGATGCATTTACCAATTGGCTAAAAGTTTGGTCAGTGAGATTGAGGAGAAATTATCTTGAAACGTAAAGTCTTTGTCGTTACAGGAAATACCGGAACCGGTAAAACGTCCGTGACGAAATACTTAAATGAATTCTATGAGATGCCTAAAGTGGTGACACATACAACACGTCAACCACGTCCCGGCGAAATGGATCAGGTTGATTATTATTTTGAATCACACGATTCATTTGAAAAGAATCACTACTTAGAACAGGTAACGTATGATGGCAATCAATATGGGTCTTCCAAAGAAGGCTTGGAACGCGCGTTTGAGAAAAATCCATTAATCACGATTGTGTTAGATACCCAGGGGGCTGCGACTTATCTTGAGGAACTCCCTGCTGATGAAGTCGTTGTGATCTATCTAACCGTTTCAAAAGAACATGATCTCTATCAACGTTTAGTGAAGCGTGGCGATGATGTTCAAAAAATTCACGAGCGATTAGCAAGTGAAGAATATGTGCGTGATACACAAATTCCAGAAAATCTAAAAGCACAAGCCCATATTGTTGAAAATGATGATTGGGACGAAACCAAAAATAAAATTGATGCCATTGTGCAGGCGTCAATTCAGAATGATTAAACATTAAGTATTGGGGGGATTTAGAATGAATTATCGAACACCGCCTTTTGTCACCCCGGTGGCATTAGTGTCGATTATTTTAGCATTAAGTGCGGGGAATGCTGTTGTTAACGTGACAACACATACACATAATGGGGGCCCAACACGCGCGCAAGTTGCTTCAAGTAAGAAGGTTAGCGAGTCACGTGAAAAGGTCAGCGAATCAAAAAAGAAAGCTAGTGAAGCATCATCTAGTGAAGTAAAAGCAACGAATGATCAGACCGATGATACGCGTACGGCAAGTTCCACAACTGCTGATGAAGCAAGTAGCGGGTCAAATTCGACGACGCCAAATGCTGCGTCAAGCAGTTCTGAGTCAGCAACAGGTTCATCGACTGAAAGTGCTTCATCGGCTAAAAGGTCGTCTGATCCAGCATCAAGTAGTGCTTCATCTGAAACCTCAGCGACCTCAGCTAGTTCTGTTCAGGGGGGTAATTAACGATGTTATCAACATTAGATTTAATTAATCACTACTTGGGCTACATTAATGTGAATGCTAAATTGAAGGGCCGTATTTATACGGTATTGGCCTTAGTTGGTGACTTATACATCCTCTATCTGGCATTCTCATACTTTAAAAATCATGCCTATCTACGAAGTGCCTTGCTTGGCGCAGCTTTCTTAGGCATTTTGTACTTTGCAATCGTCAATTTTTACTACTACTTTACAAGTAAGCGGATGAAATTTGATGTCTCACCTTATATTGCGAAAGTTTTAGGTGAACGCGAAGCGGCCGATATTGAGAGTAATGTTCCGGAGGCAAGTGTTCAGTTTGTACCCTCAAATGGTATCTATAATCATAAAGATGTCTTGCCAGCCACCGTTGAGTTGGATGATGCGACAAAGTCAGCTTTGAATGATACCGTACAAGCGTTACAGGATAATCAACTTGTTCCAGCGGATTATCAGGGTATGACCGATGAGCAACAGTTAGCGTTACTGGATCAGGGGCAGTCGAAGGTATATGCCAATGGTGAAGGGATTCCGTTGCCGTACTATCGTTTAGAGCAAGAACCAGATGGTTTGGCTGTTTACGGTGGCTTGAATGAAATGTCTGCGAAACGTTTGGGCATCGTGAAAGAAGTGGGACTCCAACCCGTAGAAGCGGCGTTGGAAAAGTACGATTTGTATATTGCAACGGCACTTTTGCGTGGCGGACCGGCTCACGTAAAGGGTCGCTCTGGGCTTACTGAAATCCAAGATCCTTATGATTTAAAGGTTGAATTGGCCTACAAGAAAAAAGATTAAAGCACAGTTAGATTAAAAAATGAATTTAAAATGAGAAAATCTGTCGTCTGGCAGATTTTTTTGTTTGACAAATTATAGTATTTGAGATTAATATGAAAGAAGTACAACAATATATGCGAGTACGTTTCCCGGTATAATCAGTATGGTTATATCGGGTTGCTTTGTAATTACTTAGCAAATTCTAAGTTAAGTAAGTTTATTTTTAGGAGGACACCCCGATGTCAATGATCGAGTTTAAGGATGTCGAAAAGTATTATGGAGATTTCCATGCTTTACACGATATTAATTTAAAAGTTGAAGCCGGTGAAACGGTTGTTTTGCTTGGACCATCAGGTTCAGGAAAGTCGACATTAATCCGAACTGTTAATGGTTTGGAATCAATTGAAGGGGGACAATTAATCGTCAATAATCAGGACTTAGCTGATCCAAAGACTGATTTAAATCGTCTTCGTAAAGATGTTGGGATGGTTTTCCAACACTTTAACTTATATGAAAATAAGACAATTCTTGAAAATATTATGTTGGCACCACGTCTAGTTTTGCATCGTGATGAAGATGAAAATAAGAAGATTGCAATGGGCTTGTTGGACCGTGTAGGTCTAGCTGATCAAGCGAACAAGTATCCTGCACAACTATCTGGTGGACAACAACAACGTATTGCGATTGCACGCTCCCTGGCCATGAAGCCAAAGGCGCTTTTGTTTGATGAGCCAACTTCAGCGCTTGACCCTGAAATGGTTAATGGGGTGTTGAAGATTATGCGTGAAATTGCGCAGGATTCATCGATGACCATGTTGGTTGTGACGCACGAAATGGGCTTTGCTAAGCAAGTGGCCGATCGGGTTATCTTTATGGCCGATGGAAAGATTCTTGAAGATTCACCAACCGCTGATTTCTTTGAGAACCCAACGGAACCACGTGCCCGCCAGTTCCTATCACAAATTGTGCATTAAGGAGGGCTAATCATGCAGATGAAGAAAGTAGCGGGGCTTACGTTAAGTGTTTTAGCGACCGGTCTGTTTGTTGGTGGCGTTTCGACGACACCGGTTCAAGCAGCAACTGATGCGCCAAAAAACGAAACGTATGACCGCATTAAAAAGACCCATAAGATGAATTGGGGGGTTAAAGGTGATACCAAGTTGATGGGGCTTACCGATATTAAGACTGGAAAATTAGAAGGTTTTGATATTGATATGGCCAAAGCCATTACGAAGCGGATTGATCCTAAGGCAAAGCCTGAACTAACGCAAATTACATCTGGAACGCGTGTTCCAATGCTTTTGAATGGAAACATCGATGCGATTATTGCAACAATGACCATTACGCCTGAACGTGAAAAGGTAGTTGATTTCTCTGAACCTTACTTCAACGCTGGACAAGCCTTGATGGTGAAAAAGAGTAGTGATGTGAAATCAATCAAAGACATGAATCACAAGGGTGCTCGTATTTTGGGTGTGCAGGGATCGAACTCAATTGAGAACGTCAAAAAATTTGCACCAAAAGCCAAGGTGGTTGCCTTACCTGATTATGCTACGGCTTTGACAGCCTTAGAATCTGGTCAAGGGGATGCCTTAACGACTGATAACAGTATCTTGTATGGTATGGCTGTTGATAACCATAATGTTAAGGTTGTTGGTGGTACCTTTACGACTGAGCCTTACGGGGTCGCGGTTGATAAGAATGATCCAAAGTTAACTAAGGCCATTAATAAGGCCATCGATGAAATGAAGGCTGATGGTTCATATGATAAGTTGGCCAAGAAATGGTTCAGCAATGTTCCAGGCATGCACTGGAAGGAGGTCACTGAGTAATGTGGACACTATTTACGAGTCACGCCGGTGAGTTCTTTACTGGTTTTGGTTGGACAATCTTATCGAGTGTGATTGCTTTGATTGGTTCAACAATTCTTGGACTAGGCTTTGCGTTGTTGCAAATTGTGCCGAACCGTTTTGCCAATATTGTGGGAAAGATTTATATCGAAGTTGTTCGTAACATTCCGCTTTTGGTTATTACGATGTTCTTCTATGTGGTGGTGGCCAAGGTCTTAAACTTAAATGGGTTCGTTTCAGGAACCATTGGATTGACACTATACACGTCAGCCTTTATTGCTGAAACGATTCGTGCCGGAATTAACTCAGTTGATTCTGGTCAATACGAAGGTGCCCGTTCAAACGGACTAACCTGGTGGCAGGCTATGCGTTATGTCGTATTGCCACAAGCCATTCGTTTAGTTATCCCACCATTGGGGAATCAATTTGTGAACTTGATTAAGAACTCATCTGTTTTGGCGTTCGTAGCTGGATTAGATTTGATGTATCAAGCGAATATGATCTCACAATTGACCTTTGATACGTTTGGACCATATATTATCGTCGCAATTTTCTATCTCATTCTAACGTTGCCTTTGAGCTACTACATGCGTTATCTTGAGAATAAAACGGACCGTTAGGAGGGGGAAGATAAATGCAAGACTTTTTACAAGCATACTCATGGATTAATATGCGCTTCCTTCTAACAGGGTTGTGGGTAACGATTGAGGTTTCTGTCGTTTCAATTATCTTTAGTTTCGTGATTGGTTCTATTTTAGGGGTCATTCGTTATATGAAGGTGAAATATCTTTCAGGAATTGTTGGTTTCATCATCGATATGATTCGTAACCTACCACTCTTGTTGATTATTTTCTTCACCTACTTTGCATTACCACGGATTGGTGTTCACTTCAATGTGACGGTATCAACAATTGTGGCGATGACGATTTTTGAATCAGCCATGTTGGCTGAAATTGTCCGTTCTGGAATTAAGGCTGTACCAAAGGGTCAATTAGAAGGGGCCCTCTCAAATGGGTTGAACTTCTACCAAGCACTTTGGTATATCCTATTACCACAAGCGTACAAGAAGATGATTCCACCGATTGTGTCACAATTCGTTTCTTTGATTAAGGATACATCATTGGCAACGATTATTATGTTGCCAGAAGTGACTTTCCGCGCACAAACAATTTATGCACAAAAGCCAATGGAAATTATCCCAATGTTCTTGATGTTGGCCATTCTATACTTCATCTTGAACTTCACAATTTCACAAATTGGAAGTTATATTGATCGTCGGATGGTTTCATAATATAAAGACACTAAAAAAGCTGATCTGTTTATAAACAGATCAGCTTTTTTCGTTATTTATTCAAAATAAACACAAACTGTTTCAGGACCATAGAATGTATCGTCCAAAAGCGTTAATGTACCATCATCTTGGCTAATCTCAAACAATGAGAGATTGTCTGAGAATTGGTGACCAACAACGATGAATTGACCAGAAGGATCAATATTGAAGTCACGTGGGAAGTGTCCTTCAGTGTGAATACGTTGGATTAATTCAAGCTTACGACCATCGTCAGTTACCTTAAAGACAGCAATTGAATCGTGGCCACGGTTTGAAACGTAAAGGGTATTAGTCTTTTCGTTAAAGCGAATAGCGGCAGCGCTATTAAATTCATGCCAATCATCTGGCTTCGTGTAGTACTTATCAACGAAGACCAAATCCCCAGTGTCCTTATATTCAAGGACAGAAACACTACAGTCTAATTCACCAACAAGGTAGACATACTTGCCGTTTGGATTAAAGACAACGTGACGAGGACCAGTACCTGGTTGTGCCTTATAAATTGAACGGGTTGAGAGGAGACCATTTGGTTCAACATCATAGATGTAAACTTGGTCAGTTCCCAAGTCACATACAATCAAACGTCCATCTGGGGTTAGGTTGGTGTAGTGAATGTGGGGTGCATCTTGGTTAGGGTGGGGACCAGTCTTATCATGGTGATAGAAAGATGTGGCTGGGCCAACACCGTTATCTTCAAGCACGGTATACGTGTTAAGTTCACCCTTATGGTAGTTAGCACCATAAATCAATTGGCGATCTTCATCAAAGGCAACGTAACAGACAGGAGCGCCAGTTTCGAGTACCTTGTTGATTAGCTTGTAAGTTCCCTTACCATCAGGACGGTAGGCGGCGATACCACCCATGCGTTCTTGATCGTATACGGCATAGATTGTGCCGTCTTTTGATTCAGCCAAATAGGTTGGATTGCTTTCCTTAGCAAGAAGCGTTAGATTTTGAAGCTTCTTGGCTTCGGTATCTAGTTCAACACGATAAATACCTTCACTATCTTTTTTGGTATAAGTACCAAGTAAGAATGGTTCAATCATTTTTTTCACCTCATTTTAAAATAAAAGAGCAAAGCCAAGACCATTTAATAATGGCTGGGCTTTGCTCACGTCATACCAATATTAAATTTAAACATTAATATTGAAAATACAGGATTTCGAAATTACTTGTTCTTGAAGAAACTTTGTGCTGGGAACTTTGGTAGAAGCTTTGTCCAAACCGCAATCAAAGAACCTGATCCAAAGGCAGCAACAATTGTTCCCAAACCAACGTGGTGCATACCAGCAAGAATGAAGGCTAGCACAACGAAAGTGATATCTTGCCAGCTACGGATAACGTTATATTGTCCGTGCAATTGCTTAGTCAAGACCGGAGCAACTGAATCGTATGGGGCAGCACCCATGTCACCTGACATGTAGATAGCCGCTCCAAGCGTAAAGAAGACGATTCCAACAACAAGAATAATCAACTTACCCCAGAATCCAGTTGAACCAAGATCGAAGCGTTGCAAGAATTCAGAAATATATTGAATGAACACACCAACAAGGGTCATGTTCATAAGGGTTCCCCAACCAATCGTTGTCTTATCATTTAAGAAGACGTAAACGAATAGAATTAAGTTCGTGCATAATTGTGTAACTCCAAGAGAAAGGTGCAAACGATCACCCAAACTCATATTGAAGGCAGTGAAAGGGTCAACCCCTAAGCCACCGACACTAAGTAGTGATGCGCCGACTCCAATAATTAAGAGTCCCATTAAAATATAACCAAACTGAAAAACCTTTTTCATAAAATACCTCCTATTTATTAATTTTTATTATAAAACAAACTATAAGCGCAAGCAATGAAACAAATTCAAAACTATTATTTTAAGCATGCAATACACTATACAATAGTAGATATTCACTCTTGACCATCGCAGTATAGAACGACAAAAAGAAATCACGATAAAACTGTTAAGTGAGCATGTTTTGAAATTAGAATGAGAGATTAGCGAAGTCAAAACGTGATTGTAAAGGCACTAAAATATAGTTAAATGAGATTTTTTTCATTGACAACCCCGAATGTTAACGGTATATTTGACGAATAGCGAAAAGTACTCTCATAAAGATATGGTTGGGGGAAGGATTATGAATAAAGGTATTAAGAAGCCGCTGGTAGTTGCGGCTGGTTTTGTATTAGCAGGGACGGTCTTGTCGCAAACGACAGCCAGTGCTGATAAGTACAAGACCATTAATTGGACGGAAACAGCACCATTAAGTACGATGGACCCATCAAAAGTAACAGCAGCAATTGACTTTGATGGTTTGACTGCTACAAATGATGGGCTCTTCCGAGCAGATAAAGAAAATGATCCACAGCCAGCATTGGCTGAATCATATACGAAGTCTGCCGACGGTTTGCATTATACATTTAAGCTTCGTCATAATCTTAAGTGGTCAAATGGTGATCCGTTGACAGCAAAAGACTTCGTTTATGGTTGGCAACGTACCAATGATCCAAAAACTGGATCACAGTACGCTTACTTGTATTCAGGGATTAAGAATGCCGATGCCATTCAAGCTGGTAAAGTAAAGGACCTTTCAAAACTAGGGGTTAAGGCTGTTGATGACCAGACCTTGCAAGTTGATTTGGAACGACCTTTACCACAATTGGTGGCGATGTTACCAATGGCACCTTTCTTCCCACAAAATGAAGCTTTCGTCAAAAAGGCGGGAAGCAATTATGGAACTGAATCTAAGTACATTCTTTCTTCAGGGCCATATGTTCAAAAGGACTGGAACGGTTCAAATGATGTCGTAACTTATGAAAAAAATCCTAAGTACTATGACAAAGATGCCGTGAAGACTAAGAAATTAGTCATCAAGACCATCGCGGATCAAAACACTGGATATAACCTTTACAAGTCAAATACGATTGATTTCACCACGTTGTCACCACAACAAGTGACTGCATCAAGTCACAACAAGGCGTACGGCACTGTGCCATCAGCAACGACTTCTTATATGGAATTGAATGAAAAGACAGTTCCAGAATTTAAGAACACAAATATTCGTCGAGCCTTCTCATACGCCATTAATCGTAAGATTTTGACAGACAAGGTTTTGACAGGTAGTGCAACACCAGCGACAACATTCTCTTCAACTAAGCTGGTTAAAGATCCTAATAACGGTGAAGACTTCTCAAAGTCAGTGACTGTTAAGGGCGCTGTAACGTACGACTTACCAAAAGCCCAAAAGCTCTTTGATGAAGGATTGAAGCAAACTGGTAAGAAGTCATTGAATGTGCAATTGCTTGTTGATGATAGTGACGCCGCCAAGCGAACTTCACAATACTTGCAAGACCAATTGCAACGTGTCAAAGGCTTGAAGGTTACAATCAAGACGGTGCCTTATAAGCAACGTTTGCAATTATCACAAACCAAGCAATTCCAAGCGGTTATTTCACTTTGGGGTGCTGATTATGCCGATCCATCAACATTCTCAGATTTGTATAAGTCCGGCGCATCATTTAACCAAGGTTCATGGAACAACAAGGAATACACAGATTTGATTGATAAAGCGAATGGACCTGATGTGAACGACCCTAAGGCACGCTTTAATGATTACAAGCAGGCTGAACACATTATGAGTAAGGAAATGGGTGTTGTCCCACTTTACTACCGTTCACAAGCTGCATTCATTCGTCCAAGCGTGAAGGGCATGGTCACACATCCATCTGGAGCACCATATGACTTCAAGTGGGCTTACAAGGAATAATACATCGTTGCTTCAATCAAATACTTTGGTTGCTGATTAATTAGGATAGAAAGGTTTGTCAGATATGTCGGGAATGGTTAAATATGTTTTAAAGCGACTAGGCATTATCTTATTAACGTTGATCATTATTATTTCAATAACGTTCTTCTTAATGAAGTTAATGCCTGGGTCACCCTTGGCAAACGCAGCGCGTTTGTCTGATACACAACGTCAAGTAATTGAATCACAATATGGGTTAGATAAACCACTGATTGTACAATATTGGAATTACCTCACGAATGCACTCCAATTTAACTTTGGAAACTCATTCCAATTCCAAGATCAACCCGTTTCAACCTTGATTGCACAACGCATCGGCCCTTCAGCACAATTAGGAATTCAAGCCCTAGTGTTTGGGATTGTCGCTGGAATTGGTCTTGGTGCCGCTGCCGCTGTTCACCGTAACACAAAGACAGACACATTTTTGTCTATCTTAGCTGTGTTGGGTGTTTCAATTCCATCATTCGTATTCGCAGCACTTTTGCAATACTATATTGGTTTGAAGTTAAACTGGTTGCCGATTGCTGGTTGGGAAGGTTTCAAGTTTACAATCTTGCCAACAATTGCCTTAGGCATGCAACCAATGGCAACTGCCGCTCGTTTCATTCGAACTGAAATGGTTGACGTTATGGGATCAGATTATATTGAATTAGCCCGTGCCAAGGGACTTTCAAGTAATGACATTGTATGGCGTCACACATTGCGTAACTCACTGATCCCTTTGGTTACATTGATTGGGCCAATGGCCGTCAACTTAATGACTGGATCAGTTGTTATCGAAAAGATTTTCGCCATTCCAGGGATTGGGGGACAATTCGTCTCATCAATTTTGACGAATGACTACCCATTAATTATGGGGACTACCATCGTTTACTCAATGATGTTGATGGTAGTGTTATTGATTACTGATATTTTGTATGGATTGATTGATCCACGAATTCGTTTAGCAAATTAGGGAGGAACGAAAAATGGCTGAATTAAATCAAGTGTCAGCAGCTGATTTCGAGTTGCTGCCTAATGACCGTAAACGTAATGATGAAACAATTGAAAAGCCATCATTGAGCTTTGCCCAAGATGCATGGCGTCGTTTGAAAAAGAATAAGGGAGCATTTGTGTCATTATGGATTATCATTGCGATTGTCCTAGGGGCTTTCCTTTCTGTGCCGTATGCCAATACAACGACCACATCTAAGCAAAATGTGATGCAACAAAACTTGCCACCACGTATTCCAGGTAATATTCCGGGTTTCCGTGGAGAACAAAAAATTGATGGTGAAAAGTTCAATGCGTACGATCGTGCGCATGTGAAGAAGGGTGAGAACCACATCTTTGGAACTGATCAATTTGGACGTGACATTTTTAAGCGTGTCCTTTATGGAACACGTATCTCACTTGAGGTTGCCCTAATTGCGGCGCTAATTGACTTGGTCTTTGGTGTCTCATATGGTCTAATTTCCGGTTGGAAGGGTGGCCGCGTCGACATGGTGATGCAACGAATTGTCGAAATTGTGTCATCAGTGCCAAACTTGGTTGTTTTTGTGTTGTTGATTTTGATTATGAAACCCGGTCTATTCTCAATTGCCTTGGGTATTTCATTAACTTCATGGACGTCAATGGCCCGACTCGTCAGAGCCGACGTGTTGTCTTTGAAAGAACAGGACTTTATCTCGGCTGCCAAGAGTTTGGGAACCTCACCCATTAAGATTGGGCTCCGCCACTTGGTGCCTAACGTTTCATCAACCATTATTGTGCAATTGATGTTTACGATTCCTTCTGCAATCTTCTTTGAAGCTTTGCTTTCATTTATTGGAATCGGAATTCCAGTGCCAATGGCATCACTTGGAACGTTACTCAATGACGGACAACAGGCCTTCCAATTCTATCCATATCAACTTGTATTCCCAGCAATCGTAATGTCTGTTTTGATGATTGCCTTTAACTTGTTGGCGGATGGATTGCGCGATGCCTTTGATCCACGAACACGTGATTAAGGAGTAGAGGGGAAATGACAGAAAATATCCTTGAAGTAAATGATTTAAAAATCAATTTCCACACTGACAACGGAGACGTTCAAGCGATTCGTGATATCTACTTTAATCTTGAAAAAGGTGAAACCTTAGCTTTAGTTGGTGAGTCTGGATCAGGTAAGTCAGTTACGACACGTGCGATTATGGGCTTGTTGGCTAAGAATGCGGAAATTGAACGCGGATCAATTCAATTTAAGGGTAAGGAATTAATTGACTTACCTGAAAATGAATTCCGATCAATTCGTGGTTCTGAAATTGCAATGATTTTCCAAGACCCAATGACATCATTGGATCCAACGATGAAAATTGGACAACAAATTGCAGAACCATTGATTAAGCACCAAGGTATGAGTAAAAAAGAAGCCTGGGATAAGGCTCTTGATATGATGAATCTTGTTGGGATTCCAAATGCGAAAGCTCATATTAACGATTACCCACACCAATTCTCAGGTGGAATGCGTCAACGTATCGTGATTGCAATTGCGTTGATTGATAATCCTGAAGTTTTGATTGCTGATGAACCAACCACTGCCTTGGATGTGACGATTCAAGCCCAAATTTTGGACTTGATGAAGAAAATCCAACGTGAATTGGGAACATCAATTATCTTTATTACCCACGATTTGGGTGTTGTCGCAGGGATGGCTGACCGTGTGGCCGTGATGTATGCTGGACAAATTGTGGAAGTTGGAACGATTGATGAAATCTACGGTTTCCCACAACATCCCTATACATGGGGCTTGCTAAACTCAATGCCAACAACGCAAACAAGTAAGGGAAGCTTGGAAGCTATTCCAGGAACACCACCTGATTTGTTGAACCCACCAGTGGGGGATGCGTTTGCCGCGCGTAATAAATACGCCTTGGCAATTGATGAGAAAAAGCAACCACCTTATTTCCAATTGTCACCAACTCACTTTGCAGCAACATGGCTATTAGATGAGCATGCGCCTGAAGTTGAGCCACCTTTGACAGTGCAACAACGTTGGGCAAAGTATAAGCAAGCTCATCCTGAAGCGGATAAAAAGCAAGCTCATCCAGTTGATGCATCTGCAATTTTGTCGAGATAGGAGTTTGATGATGGTAGAAGATCGTAAGAAACTGGTTGAAATTAAAAACCTAGACATTACCTTTAACAAAGGCCGTAAAAACCAAACTTTAGCGGTTCAAAACGCATCCTTTGATATTTATGAAGGTGAGACGTTTGGATTAGTTGGTGAATCGGGTTCTGGTAAAACCACCATTGGACGTACAATTATGAAATTGAATGCGCCAACGGCCGGAGAAGTTTGGTATGACGGAACCGATGTCACTAAGATTAAAAAGAAGGCTGATATGAAGACCTTCCATCAAGAAGTGCAAATGATTTTCCAAGACCCACAAGCATCATTAGATATGCGTATGAAGGTTAAGGATATTATTGCAGAAGGACTTGATGCCAATGGATTGGTCGATAGTGCTGATCAACGAACACAAATTGTTGATGACATGCTCGAAACTGTTGGATTAAAGAAGGAACATGCGAACCGTTATCCACATGAGTTCTCAGGTGGACAACGTCAACGTATCGGAATTGCACGTGCTTTGGCAATGTCACCACGTTTCATTGTCGCTGACGAACCAATTTCAGCGTTGGACGTTTCAATTCAAGCGCAAGTTGTGAACCTTTTGCAAAAGTTGCAAAAGGAACGTAATTTGACTTATCTGTTCATCGCGCACGACCTTTCAATGGTTAAGTATATTTCTGACCGAATTGGGGTTTTGCACTGGGGTAAGATGGTTGAAATTGGACCTGCTGATGAAGTGTATGATCATCCTTTGCATGACTATACACGTTCATTATTGAGCTCAATTCCTGAGCCAGATCCCGATGTGGAACAAAATCGTGAACCGATTGTTTATGATCCGACCCGTGAAATGGACGGACAAGATCGTACAATGGTTGAGATTGCGCCAGAACACTATGTTTGGGCAACACAAGATGAAATTCCAATGTACCAAGATCGCGCCCGCGAGTTTGGTCTTATCTAGGATTTATAAAAGACGGAAATTTATTTCTGTCTTTTTTTTTATGGGGTCAATGGTGGGTGAAGTACTTTTTTACCCGTTATTCATGGTATAATGGAAGACAATACAAAAATGAGTAGGAGAACTATTTCGTGAAACAATGGCAAAACAAAATTAAAATTCCACGGTTATTTCAGAATCGTTCGATTGGTTGGATTGTCATTCTTGTCTCGCTGATTGCGCTCTTAGGCCTGATTTTAGCGTTTAACGTCAGTTGGTTAATTGGTGTGATTTGGCTAATCTTGGTCTTAATTGCCTTGACGATTATTTTCCGAACATTGCGGGGGATCAGTGATGATACTGCACAATATTTGACGAATTTGTCTTACCGTATTAAGCGTAGTGGTGAAGAATCAGCCTTGCAAATGCCAGTAGGATTACTTCTTTATAATGAAACACATACAGTAAATTGGGTTAATCCATACTTGCAGGATTTGTTGGGATCAGAAATCATTATTGGTCATCAACTATCAGATCTTTCAGAAGCACTTGAAAAAATTGTGGATCAAGCCACGCAAGCACAGGATGAAGAACAGACGACGGATGATAACGAGACCACGAACCGTACGCGCCTTGAATGGTTAGATCGCGTATTTGAAGTCACGGTCCAAACTGATATTCAGGTCATCTACTTTTATGATGTCACGGAAAATGAATCTATTAAAAAAGAGTATGAAGATCACCGACTCTTTATTGGGTTAGTATCCGTTGATAATTATGATGAAATTACAGAAAGTATGAGTGATGCGAATGCATCGGCTCTGCGTACGTTCCTAACCCGTTCCTTGACGAATTGGATGGATGGGCATGAAATCTATACCCGCCGGATTTCCGTTGATCGCTTTATGTTGATTGGTTATGATGCGGGATTAGAGCAAGCTGAATCGGATCGTTTCAGTATTTTGGATGATGTCCGTGAAGCAACATCAGCTCAAAACATGCCACTGACGTTAAGTATTGGAATTGCCTATCATGAGGCGTCAATTAATCGTCTTGCCGAAAATGCTCAGTCAAATCTTGATTTGGCCTTAGGTCGTGGTGGGGATCAAGTTGTGGTCCGTGCGGAAGATGGCGAAGCTCGTTTCTATGGTGGTAATACCAATCCGATGGTGAAACGAACGCGTGTCCGTGCCCGTGTCATTTCGCAAGCATTAAGTGATTTAATTATCCAAGCTGATCAAGTCTTTATTATGGGCCATGCCAATCCAGATATGGATTCCTTTGGGGCGGCGCTCGGTGTACGTCGGATTGCCCAGATGCACGATAAGCCGTCTTGGGTAGTTTATGATCGTAGTCAATCAGCCCATTCCGATATTGAACGTTTGTTGGCTGATTTGTCCGAAGAACCACGTAATGAGAATGCGATTATTGAGCCGAATGATGTCTTGAGTCAAGCAACTGAGCATAGCCTGTTGATTATGGTTGACCACTCAAAACCGTCAATTACGGAATCACGTGAAGTGTATGACCGCTTGAGTGACCATGTCGTGATTATTGACCATCACCGTCGTGGTGAGGAGTTCCCATCTGAACCACAGTTGGTGTATGTCGAATCATATGCCTCATCAAGTTCAGAATTGGTTTCAGAACTCTTTGAATACCAGCCAAATAAACAAGGTCGTGGTTTGACGCGAGTTGAAGCCTCAGCCATGTTGGCGGGAATTCAAATTGATACGAAGTCATTTACGTTACGAACAGGAACGCGAACATTCGATGCAGCGAGTTATCTTCGTTCTGTCGGTGCTGACGGAACGTTGATTCAAGACTTCATGAAGGAATCAGTTGATTCATATCGTGATCGATCACGTTTAATCGAACAAGTTCAGGTTTATGATGATGTGGCCGTGGTGGTTGCAGATGATAATATCCAATATGATTCAGTCGTTGCTGCGCAAGCTGCAGATAGTTTGTTACAATTAATTGGGGTGAAACGTTCGTTTGTCATTACCCGACGTGATGATGATACCATTGCTATTTCAGCCCGTTCCGATGGAACGGAAAATGTGCAGATTGTGATGGAACAAATGGGTGGTGGTGGCCATCTAAGTAATGCGGCGACGCAGTTACATGATACGACCACCCAAGCCGCTGCGGAAATGCTCAAGCAGACGTTAACCGATTTAGCTGAAAATGAAGAATAAAAGGAGATAATACGATGAAAGTAATCTTTTTAGAAGACGTTAAAGGTCGTGGTAAAAAGGGAGACATCAAGGACGTTCCTGATGGTTACGCCAACAACTTCTTAATTAAGAATAAGAAAGCTGAACCTGCAACTAAGAAAAATGTTTCAGTGAACAATGCCAAAAAGAAGGCAGAAGAACGTGATGCCGCTGAAGAAAAGGCGGCGGCTGAAGCTTTGAAAGCTAAGCTGGAAGCTGACGACGCTGTCGTTGAAGTGAAAGCGAAGGCCGGAAGTGATGGTCGTTTGTTTGGAGCAGTTTCATCAAAGCAAGTTGTTGAAGCTGCGAATAAGCAACTTGGCATCAAGCTTGATAAGCACAAGATGGATATGAAAGAACCCATCCGTGCGCTTGGCTTCTCAAACATTAAAATCAAGTTACACAAGCAAGTTGAAGCAACTTTGCGTGTACACGTGGTTGAGCAATAACGTATTTTAGAAAAGCAACGTTAGTGATAACGTTGCTTTTTATTTTGTGTGAATCTGTTAAAATAAGGAAGACAGAACAAATTTTAAACGAGGTGGGCACATGCCAGAAAATAATCAAAATGTTGCTTTAAGTGCACCACAAGATATTAAAGCGGAACAAGCGGTGTTGGGGTCGATTTTACTTTCGACAGACCCGACCGATTTGTTAGCACAAGTGTCATCAATCTTGACGCCAGCGGACTTCTTTAGAACAGCACATCAGTTAATTTTCCGCGCCATGTTGAATCTGGATGATGAGCAACGCGCAATTGACGTCCTAACCATCACCGATGAACTTGAGAAAGAAAATCAGGTGGAAAATGTTGGTGGGATGGCCTATCTAACTGAACTGGCGACGAGTGTGCCGGTTGCTGGAAATGCCATGTACTATGCGCGCATCGTTAAGGATAAGTCGCTCCGGCGTGAATTGATTGATACTCTGCAAGAAGGAACGCAAGGTTCGTATACCGGTGCTGAAGATGTTGAAGAATTGGTGGCTGATGTCAGTGCCAAGTTGGATACGATTAATGCTGGTGAGAAAACCACAGACTTTAAAGATATTGCAGAAGTAGTTAATCGTTCATTTGAACAGATTGAAGCTAATTCTGGAACTGATGACCAGGTGACGGGACTTGCCACAGGTTATCCAGCTTTGGATAATTTAACAACGGGTTTTCATGGCGGTGAAATGATTATCGTAGCTGCGCGACCAGCCGTTGGTAAAACTGCTTTTGTTTTGAATATCGCGCAACGCGTGGCGGTGGCTGATCCGAACTTGCCGGTTGTTATTTTTTCTTTGGAAATGCCGGACACGGCGTTGGTTAATCGAATGTTAGCTGCCGAAGGAAATATCAATTCGCAACACATGCGAACGGGAACCTTGGATTCAGAAGAATGGAATAGTTTGGCAGTGGCCATGGGTTCATTATCAAAGACGAAAATCTTTATTGATGATACACCAGGAATTAAAGTGAATGAAATCCGTTCAAAGCTACGTCGACTTCAGAAAAAAGAAGGCCAAATTGGTTTGGTCATTATTGATTACCTTCAATTGATTGAGGGTAGCGGTTCGGAAGGACGTCAGCAAGAAGTTTCAGCAATTTCACGTTCGATTAAGAAGATGGCGATGGAGTTGGATACACCAGTGATTGCGCTATCGCAGTTGTCACGTAGTGTGGAACAGCGTCAAGATAAGCGTCCGATGCTTTCGGATATTCGTGAATCTGGATCAATCGAGCAGGATGCGGACATCGTGGCCTTTTTGTATCGTGATGATTATTACCGCGACAATGAGGATGATGATAGTCCACAAGATCCACGTGAAGAAGAAGAACAAGATGTGGGTGAGATTGAAGTCATTATTGAAAAGAACCGTTCTGGAGCACGTGGAACGGCTCACCTATTATTTGTGAAATCCTATAATAAATTCTCAAATATTGAGTATCGGGATGATGGTAATGGCTTTGGATAAGTAAATGAATCAGTCAATCAATCGGTTGACTGATTCTTTCGTTGTAAGGGGGAAAGGAATGTTGCAAAAAAAGGGGATGACGCTGAAATGGTTACTATTAGCGTCTTTAATTAATAACTTCGCGTTTGGCTTTATTTGGCCAGTCACAACGGTGTATTTAAATGGACCATTACACCAATCCTTGGTGGTAGTCGGTTGGGTGATGCTATTGGTTGCGTCCGGGCAAGCCTTTGGATCCATTATCAGTGGCCGGCTGTTTGATCGTTTTGCGCCCTATAAGTTGATTTTAATGGGAACTTTGGGGATGATTTGTATTCAAGTTCTCTTGATTTTCTTCCACGGGTGGCCATTTTATGCAGTGAATTTAGTTGTCGCAGCTCTGCTCAATGGGTGGATTATGGCGATTATTAATGCGTATGGCACATTGGTTAAAGAGCATGATGGCCGGTTCGTTTTTAATATGTTGTACTTTACGAATAATTTTGGTATGGTTTTTGCAACAGCCTTATTAGGTCTTATTTATCCCTTTGGGATTGTTTGGCTCTTTATCTTGTCGCTCGGCTTGTACTTTGTCCTATTAGGGATTGTCCGGCATGCGTTTAATATTGAGATTACGGTTGATGAAACCAAGCAACAAACGGTAACGCCAAAGCTACCACGTTGGAATTTAAAATTGGTCTATGGCGTGATTATTGGTCTGATCGTGCTTTGGATTGCCTATGCACAGTGGCAGGGAAACCTATCTGTGTATATGACAACGGACCTACATTTGCCACTTTGGCAGTATTCGCTACTTTGGACCATTAATGGCCTTTTGATTGCAATGATCCAAGTAGGCTTAAACGCTTTCCATTTGGTGACGAGCCCCAAGGCCATGTGGGTGCAAATATTTGGTGGGATCTTTATGTTCGGGTTGGCCTTTTTGATTTTACCATTCGCCCACGACTTTACCGGGTTTGCGATTGCCATGGTCATTACAACGTTTGGGGAAGTTACGGCATTTCCAATGATTCCAGCCCTTGTGAATGAATTGACACCAGCGGCCTTAAAGGGACGCTACCAAGGCTTGGTTGCTGCAGCACCATCAGTGGGACGTGCAATTGGACCATTAGTTGGTGGGATGGTGATTGAGCGTGATGGTTATGCCGCATTATTCAACGGGGGAGCTTTATTAGTCTTTATTACTTTTGCCGTGTTGGCCCTCTTGATGTTGAAGGGGTACCGGCATACGCAACAATTTACTGAAGGAGATTAGCAGTGATGCAAATGCACCATTTAAAATTTAGATTTGGCTTAAGAACCTTAAAAACCGGGATTTCTGTGATGGTCTTAATTATTATTTTTTTGGTGTTCCATCGTGGAAACCCGATGATTGCATGTTTGTCAGCTGTTTTTTCCTTGCGTAATGATTTTGAGACAACGATTCAATTTGGTGAATCACGAGTGATTGCCAATGCGATTGGTGGAACCTTTGCCATGATGTATTCATTGGCGTTAATGCAGTTTCACCATGCTGACTGGGTTCAAGTGATTATCCTGCCCATTTTATTGATGATGGTCATCGCCGTAAATGATGGCATTAATAATAATCGTGGGATCATCGGTGCATCAGCCGCCTTTTTGATGATTTGTTTCACAATTCCAAGTGATGGGGATTACCTTTATGCCGTAGCCCGTGTGATTGACACCTTCATCGGAACAGCTGTAGCCATTGTCATGAATATCGGGGTGCATCCCATTAAGTTTGATGAGCCACTTAAAAAAGATGTTCAGAAAATGCATGAACATATTATTGAAGAAGTTGAACATAAATCACATCATTAAACAAAACGCAGTCTTTTCAGCACACTGAAGAGATTGCGTTTTTTATATGTACTTTTGGGCTGTATGTGTATCTAAAATATGTTACATTGGGACCATTCAAGTTATCACAAACAGAAATCAGGTATATCAATATGAAAGCAATTCAAATTAAAGTTGCCGGTGGGGATCCAGTCGTTGCTGAAATTCCAGTACCAACTGAAGTCGCTGCTGACCAAGTTCGAGTCCATGTGCAAGCCTCAGCGTTGTCTAATTTAGCCAAACGCGTTGCAACTGGGGCGCATTATTCCGCGGATGATGTTTATCCTAAAACGGTGGGCCTTGATGGGGTTGGTACGTTGGATGATGGCACTTACGTTTACTTTGATCACCCATTAGATGGGGCGTTAGCGGAAGAAGTGATTGTGCCAATTGATCATGTGATGGAAATTCCAACACGGCTAGATCCAGTTACCGCAGCAGCATTACCCAATCCAGGGATGAGTTCATACGCAGCTCTCATCTATCGCGCGCAGTTACGACCTGGGGAAACCGTCCTTATTAACGGGGCAACTGGCGTGGCGGGACAACTAGCGGTGAAGATGGCTTACGCGTTAGGGGCCAAGAAAGTGATTGCGACTGGACGCCGGGCTGAGGCATTAAACGCTACTGGAGCGGATGTCACGATTGCATCAAACCAGTTAGACTTGACGAATCCTGAAAGCCGCGCCGCTTATGGGGCAAGCTTAGCCACGGTTGCCGGTAAGGTTGATGTTGTTTTGGATTACCTGTATGGTCCTAGCGCTGAAGTACTCTTAACAACCTTGGCACAGACGACGGCAGGTAGCCATCCAGTCCGATATGTCGAAGTTGGTGCTATGGCGGGGGCAACGTTGACCTTACCAGCTAGTCTGCTGCGGTCATCAAAGCTAAGTTTAATGGGGTCAGGTTTGCAGGCAGTTGATGCAGCTGATTTGCAAGATGCAGTTGCAAACACGTATCAATTAGCGGGGCAATATGGTTGGCAAGTACCAACGCGTGCCTTTTCATTTGATGAGATTGCTACGGCTTGGACGGCGCCCAATAACCCACGGGCCGTGATTACTTTTTAAATTAAAAAACGTCATCCAGCAATTGCTGTGATGACGTTTTATTTATTCGGATTCAACTGTTTCTTCCAGCTGCGGCGCTGCTTGGTGGCCCTTAAACCATGACTTGAACCAATAGCCGCGATAAAAGGCTTCCATTGAAATGATTTGTGCGGCTGAACAACCGATTAGTGTAAGCTGTAACCATAATTTACCGACAGTAAAAAACGGAATTGCCATAAATCCGGCTGACATGGCATAAATAGCCAAGCGTTGCTTTTGGCTTAGTTTACGTTGGTAGACCCCTTCTTCGACATAGCGTTGGTAATACTTGTTTTGAATTAACCAAGCATGCAAGCGGGGTGATGAACGCGCCCAACAAAAGGCCGCAAAGAAATAAAAACCAGTAGTGGGTAAACCAGGGATCCAAATGGCGACCGTTCCAATTGAGAACAGGATGAGGCCGAGGAGAATGTATAAGTAGCGCATAAGATAATATCCTTTACAAAGTGTGCTGGGAATAATTGCTGGCATCATTATAACAAGAATTTATGGGAACGCCTATGGATTCCCCTATTTTGTTTTAGATTTGTTATAATGTTGATAACAGAAAAACATAGAGGGGGCGACGGTGATGGAAATTTTGGAACGTGCATATGCCAAACTCAATCTCAGCTTGGATACCCCTTACCTGCATCGAGATGGGCAACAAGAATGGGATATGTTTATGGTGCCGATTGATTTGGCGGATTCCGTGACCATTCGAACAACTGATGAGCATCATGACATTCATGTTGACTCAACGAGTGGCGTCTTGCCTTTGAATGAGAAAAATTTGGCCTATCAAGCTGCAAGTTTGATGCGCGAACGCGCTGGTCGCCAAGATGGGATTGATATCTACATCGATAAAAAAATCCCGGTAGCGGCTGGCCTGGGTGGTGGCTCGTCGGATGCTGCAGCTGTCATTCGTGGATTGAACCGGATTTGGGAGCTGGGGCTTTCTGAAACCGAATTAGCACGTATTGGTTTACAAATCGATGCGGATGTACCGTTTTGTGTCTATAGTCGTCCGGCCCGTGTGACGGGACGCGGAGAAATTGTCACCCCAATCCAAACCAAGTTTCCGCCATTATGGTTGGTGGTTTCAAAACCAGCCATCAGTGTTTCAACACCAAAGATACTACGGCAGATTGATTATGATAAACTAGAACATGGCGATATGCCCGCACTAATGGATGCCCTTGAACAAGGGGATTTAGCGCAAGTTTGTGCGCAAATGTTTAATGTCTTGGAACCAGTCACAGCTGGCCGCTATCCAGAGATCATTAAGTTGCGTGAAAAGATGCAAAAGTTTGGTGCTGATGCCGTTCAAATGTCTGGTTCGGGGCCAACCGTTTTTGCCTTATCAAACAAGGAATCACGTGCTAAGCGAATCTATAATGCTGTCCGCGGGTTTGTGCAAGAAACGTATATTGTCCATATTATTCAGTAGAAAAAAAGGAGATTTATAATGATTAAAACAGGAATTAAGAATGAAGCGTTGATGGATGCTTTGCATGCCATGCGTGATGATCAAAACGAAACAACAGAAAACAATTACACACAAGCCCTTTTGCAAGCGCAATTGATTGCGCCAGTTAGCTTTACACAAGCACCAGTCGAACAAGCTGATGGCTCAATTGTGTTGCCTGAAGGGTCAGAAGTTCGCTTTGTGACTTTTGCGGATGAAAACGAAAACATGATTTTCCCCGTATTTTCAGACGATGCACAAGCTGACTTGGGCGACTGGGATGTTGAAGATACAGTTTACCCATACCCAATGACTATTGAACAATATTTGCCAATGGTTTTCGATGAAGAAGTCCCAAACATGGGTGGCTTGGTTTTGAACCCATTCTCAGAAGATGGCATGCCAATCACAATGGATAACTTGGCTTTCCTAGCTAACGTTCTGGAAGCCGTTCACGGGGATGAGGAAGTTCAAGTAAGTGCCGCTGATGATATCGTACCTGGTCCACTAAAGTATGATTTGGTGGCTTTGGCTGACGATCACAGTGATGTGATTAAGCACCTTTACTTGCTTCGTTTGACGCAAGGTGAAGCCGGTAGCTACCTAGTTGTGATTGATGGACCTGATCGTGAAGCTGCTTTGGCTTTGGGTTCAGATTTTGAAAAGGTCTTCAATGCCGATGCTGGTGATGAAGGTTCAGAATTCAACTTAATCATGAGTGATGATTTTGGTGCAGACCTTTCAGAATTCACACCAATTTACGATAGCGAAATTTAATATGAGACCACTCTAGTGATAGGGTGGTTTTTTAATAAGGGGGGGCTATGAAAAAAACACAAGTTGCAATTATTGGTGCTGGTCCAGTGGGACTCTTTACGGCATTTTATGCTCGTTTACGTGGACTGGATGTCACGTTGATTGATAGTTTGGAGAATGTCGGTGGGCAAGTCAATCATTTATATCCGCAAAAGGATATTTTGGATGTACCTGGGTATGTGAAAATTGAGGGGCAAGCGCTTATTGACCAATTGGCGGCGCAAACGGATCAATTACATCCCAACTATCTGTTGCAGACGACGGTTGAAGACGTCGCGTATGATGCAGAAAAGCAGGTTTTCATGCTCCAAACAAACACCGAGTCAGTGCAAGCGAATCGCGTTATTTTAGCGATAGGGCATGGTGCTTTTGAACCAAAGCGATTACCGGATGGCATTGGTGCAGCTTTAGAGGGGCAAGGTGTCTATTATGTTGTTGATGACTTAGACAAATTCAAGGACCAGACCGTGCTTGTTGCAGGTGGAGGTGATGCTGCGGTTGACCAAGCCCTGGCCTTAGCTAAGGTAGCCAAAAAAGTCTATTTGACCCACCGGCGTGATCGGTTTCGGGCAATGGCTTATACGTTGGATCAATTAGCTGAATCACCGATTGAGCGAGTGACGCCGTATAACATTACGGATATTCGTAAAGATGCTGAGCTGGGGCTTGAGGTTACGCTCACAACCGCGGCTTCGGAAACGCCAAAGGAGTTGAACGTTGACGCCGTGGTCATTAACTATGGATTTAAATCGGATAGTCAGTTGTATGAACAATGGTCATGTCAACCTACGGTGGCCCGGCAACGGTGTGTCGTCGAACCGACCATGCAATCTTCCGTACCGGGTTTGTACGCTGTTGGGGATATTGCAGGTTATGCAAATAAAACGGATTTAATTGCGACTGGGTTTGGTGAAGGAACGATTGCCGTTAATGGTATTTTACAAGATTTGGAACCAGCATTAGCTGGACCATTGCATTCGTCTGGGTATGTGATTCAAGATGGACAGGTTGACCCATTGCAATAAAACGCGAAAAATTCTGAGACAGGAATGCGTAATTGTGAAATATTTGGTATACTAAAAAGGTAGAAAAAAATATAAAAGAGGTATCGTAATGTCAAAATTAGTTATGGTTCGTCACGGACAAAGTGAATGGAACGCAAAGAACTTGTTTAATGGTTGGATTGATACAAAGTTGAGCCCAGTCGGAATTCAACAAGCCCGTGATGCGGGAAACTTGTTGGCTGAAACAGGGATTGAATTTGATCAAGCCTACACGTCAGTTTTGACACGTGCCATCCAAACTTTGCACTTGGTTTTGGAAGAAGATGGACAACTTTGGATTCCTGAAGAAAAGTCATGGCGCTTGAACGAGCGTAACTATGGTGCTTTGCAAGGGTTGAACAAGGCTGACGCCGCTGAAAAGTGGGGCGACGATCAAGTTCACCAATGGCGTCGTTCATATGACGTTTTGCCACCAATGTTGGATGACTACGAAGAAACAGTTACGGTTGAAGGTGAGACATATGCTTCATTTGACCGCCGTTATGCAGATGTACCAAAGGACGAATTGCCACTAGGTGAAAACCTAAAGGTTACTTTGGAACGTGTTATGCCTTACTGGAATGAAAAGATTTCAAAGGATTTGAAGGCTGGTAAGAACGTTATTATCGCCGCCCATGGTAACTCATTGCGTGCCTTGGCTAAGCATATTGAAAAGATCTCAGATGACGATATTACAGGTCTTGAAATTGCCAACGGACAACCAATCATCTATGATTTGGATGATAACTTGGATGTTGTTTCAAAGACAGTTTTGTCAGGTGAATAATCAAGAATGCATAAAAAGTGGTTTAGTTTAATATGAGCCATACCCAATAGTCGGGAAGATTTCGAGAAGTTCGGAGCCTTTCAGGCTATTTTTTTGGTTCAGATAAGCAGAAGTTCTGATGTTACGTAAATGGCGTAATTATATGAAGGAATTTTGGTTAGAAGCGAAGAGGCCATGTGTCTATGCGTTGATAATGAAACTAGTATTTTAAGGTTTAAGTCGCTAAAAGATATAAATAGTGTATAATAACAAAAGAGAATATTGTGCGTTCGATAATTGATATGTCAGCGTTTTTTATTTTAAATCACATTTAGGGAGTAAAAGTATTTCTATGGATAATGTAATTGATTTAAGCCATCTTTGGCAGGTAGTCCGCCGGAATTTGAGCTTGATTTTAGCGATGGGAGTTATCTTTGCGGCGATTGGGTTTACCGTTTCTAAGTTTTTGATTCATCCAGAATATAGTTCTTCAACAGCGGTCTTGGTTAACCGTAAGCAAGATGACAATAATTCAGGAATGCAATTTCAAAATCAACAAGCGGATGTGCAATTAATTAGTACATATAAAGATATTATTAAGCGACCAGTTATTTTGAACCAAGTGGCCGACAACTTAACGGAAAAGCACACTGAAAAGAAAGCCGATGGTACTAAGAAAGAAGTGCCAGCTAAGTATACAAAGTCTGAAGTTAACGCAGATAACTTAGCTAATATGATTTCAATTTCCAATCAACAAAACTCACAAGTCTTTTCTGTAAACGTTAAGACCGGTGATCCGGATCTTTCTAAGGATATTGCCAATGAAGTGGCTAAGGTTTTCCAAAAGAAGGTTGGATTAATCATGAGTAGTGCTTCGGATGTATCAATTGTCTCAAAGGCAACAGCAAATCCAAAGCCAGTTTCACCAAAGGTACCATTGATTACGTTGATCAGCTTCGTAGTAGGTCTTATCGTTGGATTGGCATGGGCATGGATCCGTGACTTAACAGATCGTACAGTTAAGACCATTAGTTTCTTGACAGACGACCTTGGATTAACAAATCTTGGTGTGGTCGGTTATATTGGGAAGATGCGTTCAATTGATGAAACCATTAGTCGTCAAAATAATGGTAAGACATCAGGGCAACGTTCTGAACGTAATCGTCGAATTTAAGGGAGTATACGCATGTCATTATTTAAAAGTCACTATAAAGAAGATGTTGAAACACAAACCAATGGTGCTCGGTTAATTACATTTACCGAACCAAAGAATGTGATTTCAGAACAATTACGTACTGTACGTACAAATATTGAATATGCTGGAGCCGCTTTAGATAAGCTTCAAGTTGTCATGTTTACATCACCACAAATGTCTGACGGTAAGTCAACCGTTTCTTCAAATGTGGCTGTAACATGGGCCCAAGCTGGGAAAAAGGTGCTGATTGTTGATGCCGATTTACGTCGTCCGACAGTACACGCCACTTTCCGTTTGGACAATCGTAAAGGTTTGACAACAATTTTGGCCAGCGATTTGCAACCAAAGGAATTAGTCCACGAAACGATTGTGCCTGGATTGTCAGCGATGACTTCAGGACCAGTGCCACCTAACCCAGCTGAATTGCTTGGATCACCACGCATGGCTGCGTTGGTAGAGTGGATGCGTAATAATTACGATATTATCGTTTTGGATGCACCACCACTGAATTCGGTGACCGATGCCCAAGTGATGCTCCCAATTGTAGATGGTGTTGTCTTGGTTGTAACGCTAAATCAAACGCAAAAAGTGAATGCGACACGTGCGGTTGAATTACTTAATTTGACTTCTACCAAGGTCCTTGGTGTTGTTTCACGTGTTAAGCGTAGTGATGGTGAAGCTGGTTATGGCTATGGCTATGGCTACGGCTATGGGTCAACCAAAGATTAATGAATAAATAAGTGAGAGGTAGTAGACAACCATGTTTACTACCTCTTTTATGAAAGTAAAGATGAGGAATATAAAATGATTGATATACATTGTCATCTCTTGCCCGGTTTGGATGATGGATCAGATAGTCTTGACCATTCATTAGAATTAGCACAAGCAGCCGTTGCTGATGGCATTACGCATGCTTTAATGACACCACATCACATGAATGGTCGGTACGTCAACCATGCGCCAGAAGTGGCACAAGCCACTGCTGATTTTCAGGATGCCTTGGATGCCGCCCAAATTCCATTGGTTGTTTTTGCCAGTCAAGAAGTCCGTATTAATGGTGAGTTATTAACGGCACTTGATGCAGGGGATATTTTAACCACTGACCCATTTGGGACATATATGTTATTAGAGTTTCCATCTGAAGAAGTGCCAGCCTACAGTGAAAAAATGATCTTTGATATTCAGCAACGCGGGATTATACCTATTATTGTGCATCCCGAACGAAACCAAGGGTTCATGGATAAGCCAGAGCAACTGTACGAATTTATAAATCGTGGTGCCTTAGCGCAAGTAACGGCCAGTTCTTATGTCGGTGTTTTTGGTAAGAAGGTCCAAGCCTTTGCGCAAGATATCATTGATAACGGATTAGCTCAATTCTTGGCGTCTGATGCCCATTATATGGAAAATCGTGATTATGTTATGGGGGATGCTTTTGCCCAATTGGTACGAGAAAAAGGACAAAAGACAGCAGATCTCTTTGATAAAAACGCTAAAGCGGCGATTAATGGCGATCCCATCCAACGCTTAGTACCACAACCAATCAAGAAAAAGCGTTTTTTTGCCAAGTACTAAAGTAAAAAGATTATGAAAAGGTCAAGATTTACGAAGTTTGGTGAAAAATTTGATAAAATGGGATATATGTAAAAATAAATCCAAAATCGAGTGAGCTTAAACAATGAACGAGAATAACATGGATAAAAAAATTAAAGTACAGGGTAAGTATTTAACGAAACGTTATGAAATGGCCCCTAATCGTTCAGATAAAGTGAAATCATTATTTGTGAATCAACATTTTGCGAATTTTTGGGCCCTTCGGGGAATTGATTTCGCGGCCTATGAAGGTGAAAGTGTAGCGATTATTGGAACCAATGGTTCGGGTAAATCAACCTTAATGAACATCATTTCAAATATCATTCCTGCAACCACCGGTGATTTTTCAGTCAACGGGGTGGTTTCTTTGATTGCGGTTCAAACTGGGTTGCGTGGTGGTTTGTCAGGACGTGAAAACATCCGCCTGAAAGGGTTGATGATGGGCATGTCTGAAAAGCAAATCGAAGACAATATGCAAGATATTATCGATTTTTCAGAATTAGGGGCGTTTATTGACCAACCCGTAAAGAATTATTCAAGTGGGATGCGTTCAAAATTAGGCTTTTCAATTTCTGTCCACTCTGATCCTGATATTTTGATTGTCGACGAAGCCCTTTCTGTTGGTGATGCAACGTTCACTCGGAAGTCCCTTGATAAAATTAAGGAATTTCAAAAGCTTGGGAAGACCATCTTTTTCGTGAGTCATTCATTAGTACAGGTTCGGGAAATGGCCGATCGCGTCCTTTGGATTGAACGTGGCGAAATCAAAATGTACGGTGAAACTGAGCCAGTTCTGGCTGCCTACGATGATTTTGTTAAAAAATCAAAAGAAGCAACCCTCGTGGAACGACGTGATCAACAGATTTTGGCGCGTGTTGAACAAGAAAACTTCAACTTAAACGAACTCTATGCCAATGAGGCGGTAGCTGCTGGCGATGTGAGTGATGCGGAATACCAAGAAATCTATGACGATACGCATCAGCTTAATGGCCCTAAGAAAATGTCAATCTGGGAGAAGTTACTCTTAACAGTGCTTGTCTTAGTTTTGCTTGTTGTCGGGGATGCCGCCATTCTGGATATGAGCGTCAAACAAGTCATGCGAAATCCTGCCGCGTTAGTAACGTCTTGGTCGGTTTCTGGGATTAAGGAATTGAACAAAAAACACAAGAATTATACGACGACGGGTGTTGAAGTGGTGAGGTATACGGTTAAGCCGGGTGACACACTTGATTCAGTAGCTAAAAAGTATCAAGTTAAGCCAGAAACCATTATTCGTGAATCTGATCTTAAACATAAGACCATTCATCCAAAGCAAGTCTTAAAAATTCCGAAAGGGGAGAACAAGTAATTATGCGTGATTTAATTCAATTTTTCCGTGAAATCATGGCAAATTTACCTGTCATCCGACGGATTGCAAACTTTAATGTGCGCACGAAATGGGTGGATAATTACCTCGGCTCAAGCTGGGATTATATCGAACCTTTGCTATATATTGGAACGTACTATCTTGTCTTTGGGATGGGGTTTTATAATGGAACTGTCGCAGGGCAGCCGTATTTATTATGGATGCTTGCCGCGATTGTTCCGTGGTACTACATTCAGGGTGTCTTTAATCGTGGATTAACAACGGTTAAGTCACAATTACCACAACTCTCTAAAACCAGATTTCCGTTAAGTATTGCCGTAGTTATGCCATTACAAGAAGAAATGCGCCGATTCTTGGTGATGACGGGAATGTTTATTCTAGTCATGTTCTGTTACGGACGCACACCAACTGTTTATTGGCTCCAGTGGTTTTACGCTGTCTTTGCGATGATTATGATGTTGGTGGCCTTTAATCTGATTAATTCAACCTTGACCATTTTAATTCCGGACTTTAAGCCCTCAATGTCAGCTATTTTCCGACTCCTCTTTTATTCATCAGGAGTTATCGTAAATTTTGATTCAAAGTCAATGCCTTATTTAATCAAGGCCATTTTGGAACTTTCGCCCTTTAATTATGTGCTAACGATGTTTCGAAATAGCTTTTTGTATGATCGTTGGTTCTTTGAGAACGCGAATACAACGCTTTTCTTTTGGGTCCTCATTTTCGTGCTCCTTGTTGTAGGAGCCTACATGCATATTCACTTTAGAGATGAATTTACTGATTTAACTTAAGTTGGAGATAATGTTATGACGCAAGCACGTGTAACCGTTGAAACACATGAACAAGGCTTTACACTCAAAACCAATGTGCAGTTACCACAATTGCATTGTTTGATTGATGGCGAAACCTTTACGTGGGTGGAAACGAAAAAAGATGACCAATATGCCTATGATTTAGACATGGACACCTTGACGTATATGATGACAAAAATGCCAAAAGCACGTACCTTTGTGCTTTTTTATGGCGCTGATAAACGCACGTTGAGCTTTAATGATTTTGAAGTGACATTTGATGGGAAATCAACGCTTTATGTCGACCAACAAGCAGTCAGTGTGTATCCAAGTATGGATGACAACTTACGACTTGGTTTTAAATGGTTGGCAAATGGGAACATTCTGATCGAAGACATGTTTGTTGAAGACTTGAAGGTCGATCAAGGACAAATGTTGATTACAGCTAATCTCATTTCTAATTTTATCCCAGTGAAACGCATTGATGTGACCGGGCATTTTACTGAAAGTGATACCAAAGTTGCAGTGATGACAGACATCGCCAATCAACATCGGTTGGATCATAATCAATATCAACAAACCATTACGATGGGTGTTGCAATAGCGGATTGTCAACCTTTGTTTGAGCGTATTTGGCAAAGCCCATTTGAAAATTTGAATTTTAATTTAACTTATCAGATGGTCAATGATTGGTTTGCGACGAGTGTGGTTAATTTCAATGTGAAAGTCACACCTGATCAACTCAGACAATTAAATGTGATTGCCGTCGACCATCCGCTAGATTGGGATATCTTTGTGCCAACACGTTTAGAAAATGCGAATTTTGCTTTGCGTGGATTGGTTGTTGATCAGCAAGCATTAGATATGTTAACGCAACCACAACAAGTCACGGCAACGGATGTGCTTTTTGTTGATGCTGATGTGCAGGAGCCAGCAGAATTATGGCATGCTTTTACTAGTTTGCGGGAACAGCAGCGTCAAAATGTTTATTATGTAACGATGGCGGATGTGGAAGAGGATGATCACGTTTTGCGATATGGTAGTGGCGCACATCTTGCACACATATTGTCAGCAAAAGCGGTTGTCTATGCGGAGCGGTTGGTGGCAGTTGATGCATTTAGAATTGATCTGACACAACGCAAATTAAGTGGTGTACAAAAGATTTTTGTTCCAACTGATTTACAACAAAATATGCGAGATACTGCATTTAAGGCGATTCCTGGCGCGGACGTAAAGGTCGTGACGGGGAGTGATGTTGAAACCAAGTACGCTAAGAATGTGGTCGGCTTAAAAGCAGATAAGGTACTCGAAGTTGGTAAACCGATGTTTGATGAGATATATGAACGACATCAACAACGGGTGTCAGATGCGCAAAAGGCCAAACAGGTGCTTTGGGCAATTACGCCTGAGCTATTAGTACAAGTGACCCAACAGATTGATTTGATTGCAGCCATGCAGCACAGCAATCAGACGCATTATTGTGATAATCAGAAGCAAACCATGGCACCGGCAGATCCGTTTGTGGCACTAACACCACATGTGCAACTTGCCTTAAGTGATTTTGCTTTGGTGGTTACGGATGATGAGCAAACGGCTAAGGTAGCCAGTGCATTACACCTGCCAACCGTTTTGATTGATGAAAATATTCAAAAGCATGATGCGTATTACTGGTTAAGTGGACCAGCCTTCAAAACGTTAGCGATTGCTAAGATTAATTTATTGCAAATTTTGAATGGTCGTTTTGATTTTGATGCATATATTACCCAGAGTTACCACAACTTAAATAACTTTGACGATAGTAAGAGTGCGGAACGATTACTTGACTTAATTTAAAAAGAATGTCCTGTGGGCATTTTTTTAGTTTAGTTAAGGTTTGGTATGGTTAAATGCAATTCTAGTAACGAATTAAAAGATTGTGATGTGCCGGTTTGATGCAGGTCACACAGAAATGAGGACCTGATGGAACACTTTATCGAAACTGCGATTAATCAGTTTGGCTATCTTGCTATTACGTTGTTAATCGCAATTGAAAATATCTTTCCACCGATACCGTCGGAATTAATTCTGTCTTTCGCCGGATTTTTAACCACAACGTCTAACTTAACAATTCTTGGAGCCATCTTGGCAGCCACCTTGGGTGCTGGAATTGGAGCCGCCGTTTTGTATTGGGCTGGGACTTTCTTGGATATGCCAACGCTTGCCAAATTAGTGAATAGTCGTGTTGGGCGTCTCTTGCATTTACGTTTAAAGGATTTTGAACGTGCAGAATACCATTTTAAAAAGCATGGACGTCTAGCCGTATTTTTGGGGCGTTTTATTCCAGTCGTCCGGAGCCTGATTTCAGTACCGGCAGGCATGACAAAAATGCCCTTTGGCACGTTTATGATCTATAGTTTAGCTGGGGCCGGAATCTGGAATACGGTGCTGATTATTTTCGGTCACTATGCTGGGAAAGCTTGGAAACAGGTGATGGTTGCCGCAGATGACTTTAAAGTGGTGATTTTGGTGGTCCTAGCGGCAGTTGTTGTGATTGGACTAGGATGGCATTATTTAAAAAAGCATAAAATAAAACAGGTTAAATCAAATGAGATCTAACCTGTTTCAAGAGCGAGGACCATTGCGGTGGTGCTTGCTTTTTATTTTGTTTTAGGATGCTGCGAGTCGGTGTCTTTTGTATCAGTTTCGGGTGTCATATCAAATTCAGATGTTATCTGAGCATGTTCAACGCCTAAAAGGTTCAAGGTAAAGGCAACGATTGGCAGACCGACCATAAGACCCCAGCCACCGAGCAGATGCTCCATGATAATTAGCGCAGTGAAACTGACAAAAACGGGCAATTCTAAGCGGTCTGACATCATACGTGGATGTAAGAAGTATGATTCAAACATATGGACCGCTGCCGTCAGAACCAACAGCTCTAATAGACCGGGAATACCTTGTGAAGCTAGGGCAACTAGTGAGAGCGGAATCAAAGATAAAATCACCCCAGCAATCGGAATTAGCCCCAAAATAAAGACAATCAAGCCCATCACCAAAATACTTGGGAGTTGGATGACCCACATACCGAGCATCATTAAAATGGTATTAATAAAGGCAATTTTTAACTGTACTTCAATGACCCCACCGAAGATGACCACAAACGAACCAGCGAGTTCATAAATGTTCTCAAATAAATGCGGATAGAGCGACTGTTTAAATTGGCGTCCAAATGCTTTCAAAGTTTCCCAGGTAAACGCCAGAACGAAACTGAGGAAAATAGATAACAGTATCTGCGTAATGACGTGACCGGCCTGGCTTAGGGTGCGCCAACCACCAGAAAGTAAGACTTTCCAATTTGACGTCACTTCATGAAAAACATTGAACCGTTGGTATAGATGATGCGCATAGTGTTGAACGGTTGGATAATCTTTTAAAATGACATCCACTTGGCCCGGGATGGCGGCGAATTGCGTGATTAAAAGTGGGACGATAAAACGCAACGCTAAGGCGAATAAAGCAATCACAATGAGATAAACCGTTACGACGGATAGGGCGTAGGGAATATGCAAATGGTGTTTAACTTTTTTTGCATTTGTAATGGCTAAATAGCCAAAAATCGTCGTCAATAGGACAATGCTAATTTGATTACGCAAAACCCACAGAATCAGTAGGATAATGGCTAAAGCAAAGTAGCGTTGGACATCGGCGCGGTGAATAAATTTGTTGAATTCCGGCATAAAGTCCTCCTATGTAACCTGATGATTGAAACTGGGCCTAGTCGACTAATTCGGCGACAACTGATTCAAGGTGAATACCATGTGAACCCTTCAATAAGAGCATGTCTTCAGGGGTTAGCGTTGCTTTCAAATCAGAAATTAAGGCTGGCTTTGCATCAACCGGATAAAGATGAACCGTATTAGCCGGATACTTTTCTTGTAGGGCATCAGCGAGATTTTGCATTAAGTCACCGACTAGATAAACTTCTTGAATCTTTGTGGGATCTAAAGCATCCGCGACACCAGCGTGTAATTCAGGTCCGGCTTCACCTAATTCAAGCATGTCACCTAAGACAGCCATGCGACGTCCATTCGTTGGCACTTCACTAAAGGCATGTAAGACTTCCTTCGTGGCCGTTGGATTTGAGTTGTAGACATCTGATAGGATCTTACCACCAAAGTTACCTTCGAGCCATTGAGTGCGGTTGGCGGTAATTGGTGCAGTTGCTAAAGCTTGTGCGATAGTTGCATCATCAATATCAAGCAAGTGACCAACGCTAATAGCGGCAAGGGCATTGGCGACGTTGTAGCGACCGGTAAGTGGGATGGTGAATGTTTGACCTGAGGCGTTCGTCGTAAAACTAGCCTGGGTTGATGTCATGGCAATGTTTGAAGCAAAGAGATCATTATGGGCATTAAGACCAAAACGGGTACTCTTGAGGTGGTCGTTGGCACCGACACGTTCCACTAAGAGTGGTTCGTCACCATTATAAACCAATTCGCTTTCTGGCTTAAATCCGTCAATAATCTGCATCTTACCGTCAGCAATGTTTGCACGCGTCTTGAAGAATTCAATGTGGGCTTCACCAATCATTGTCAAAACGGCAATATCAGGGTGAACCAGCTTAGACAACTTATCTAAATCACCAGGATGGTCCATCCCCATTTCCAAGACCAATAGTTCAGTTTGTTCATCCATAGCTAAGATGGTCGTGGGTACGCCAATTTCATTATTAAAGTTAGCAGGTGTTTTAATAGTATTGAACTTTGTGGCACCGATTGCGGCGATTAAATCTTTTGTGGTCGTTTTACCATTTGAGCCAGAGATGGCAACAATTTTGGGTTGAACGACCGTTAAGTAATATTGCGCCAATTCTTGGAAAGCAGCCAACGTATCAGGAACCAAAATTAAAGGAATTTCAGTGGGGTAGGGGGTATGGTCGATTTGCCACAGGCTGGCCGTTGCGCCATTTTCAACCGCGCTGGCTAAATAATTGTGACCATCATTTTCTGCCACAAGGGGGATGAATAGGCTATCAGGCTTTGCCGCACGTGAATCAAAAGTAGTGCTGGTCACAGTGACGGGTTGTTCATTTTTAATGTCGGCCGAAAGGGCTTGGGCAATCGTTTGAATTGTGAGTTTCATGTTAATCTTCCTTTATCATTTGTCAGTTCTGTCTCTTAATTTTACACTGGAATAGAAACAACAAGCAAATTAAATCGAAATTGTTGTATACTGTAATGATAGAACTTTAAAAATTAAAACAGGCAGTCTGTTTAAAAGAGGTGGTAACATGGCTAAAACAATTGGAATTGATTTAGGTACAGCGAATGTCCTCATTTATGTTGAGGGCGAGGGCATTGTCCTAAATGAACCCTCAGTCGTTGCGATTGATACAAAAAAAGACAAAGTCTTAGCGGTCGGAACAGATGCGTATAAGATGGTTGGACGTACTCCAGGAAACATCCGGGCTGTGCGTCCCCTTAAAGATGGTGTGATTTCTGACTTTGATATGACTGAGGCAATGTTGTCTTACTTCATGTCAAAGCTAAAGGCTAAGGGGGTTATGAGCCGCCCTAGCATCATGGTCTGTGCACCAACAAACATTACAGAAATTGAACGTAAAGCCATTATCGAAGCTGCCGAAAAGTCTGGTGGTGGAAAAGTTTACTTAGAATATGAACCAAAGGTTGCGGCTGTTGGGGCGGGATTAAATATCTTCTCACCAATCGCGTCAATGGTCATCGATATGGGTGGTGGAACTTCAGATATTGCCGTTCTATCATTGGGTGATATCGTGCAAAGTGAATCAATCCGTGTTGCTGGTGATCGTTTGAATGCGGATATTGCTAATTACATTAAGCATGAATTTGGATTGCAAATCGGTGAACGGACAGCGGAACAAGTTAAGATTGAACTTGGAACAGCGTTACCAGTTGAAAACCCAACTGAAATGGAAGTGCGTGGACGTGATACCTTCACTGGAATGCCACGTACCATCACTTTGGATGAAAACATGGTTGAAGCAGCCATGCACGATTCAATTAACCAAGTGGTTAAGGCAGCACACCATGTTTTGGCTGAAATTCAACCTGAACTTTCAGCGGATGTGATTGATCGTGGAATCGTATTGACCGGTGGTGGTGCTTTGTTACGCGGCATTGATCAATATCTTTCTGATGAATTGGGTGTACCCGTTATGGTATCAGACAGTCCATTGGATAACGTTGCCAAGGGTGCTGGTGAATTACTTGAACACATCACAAAAACTGACGTAAAGAGGGGATAATATGCCACGTAAAAATAAGCCAGTCGCCGTTGAAATTAGCGATGCGATTGATGGAGTGTCAGAAGTTAAAATTAATAAAGTCGTTTTAGGTCAAATTAAAGAGAGTGACGATACGATTACAGTGATCTATCCAGATAATCACACTGTTAAAGCACCAGATTTTGATGCGGGTGTATCTATGTTGATTGCTGAATACAATCTACATCATTAGAGGTATTTAGATGTTTAAACGATTTTTTAACGCAAAAGGTGAGATTGATTGGTCAATCGTGTTTGTTGTGTTGATGCTAGCAATCATTGGTTTGGCCTCAATTTATGTTGCGGCTACTCATGATGCCACTGGAATCAATGTTAAGCGCATGGTGGCCATGCAATTTATCTATTATGTATTGGGTGTCTTAGTTGTCATCTTTATTATGCAGTTTGATTCGGAACAGCTCTGGCGATTAGCGCCGTATATTTTTGGTATCGGGGTCTTCTTGATGGTCGCCGTGCTGATATTCTATAGTCGCGCCTATGCCGCACAAACTGGTGGAAAGTCATGGTTTGCATTGGGACCTCTGACTTTCCAGCCGTCCGAAGTCATGAAACCAGCATTCATTGTGATGCTGGCGCGTGTGATTGCCAAACATAATTATGACAATCCAGAGCACACGATTAAGTCTGACGAACGTTTGCTCTTAAAAATTATTGCTTGGACCATCCCGATTATTATCTTGGTTTTGGCGCAACACGACTTTGGAACGATGTTGGTATTCTTGGCCATTGTGTTTGGCATGACGATTGTCTCAGGAATCTCATGGCGGATTTTGGGACCCATTTTCATTGTTGCAGCAACACTGGGAACGGTAACGTTGTTATTGGTTACACAACCATGGGGGCGTCACATTCTGGAACAATTTGGTTTCCAAGCTTATCAATTCTCACGAGTTGACTCGTGGCTTGATCCACAAGGTGATACGTCAAACGCTGGGTATCAGTTGTGGCAATCAATTAAAGCGATTGGATCTGGTGGATTGACTGGAACCGGCTTTGATGTGTCACACGTGAATGTGCCCGTTCGTGAATCCGATATGATTTTCTCAGTTATCGGTGAGAACTTCGGATTTATTGGAAGTGTCTTGGTCTTAGCCTTGTACTTCCTCTTGATTTACCAAATTTTCCAAGTGGTTTACGATACATCAAATCAATTCTATGCCTACATTGCCGCAGGTGTTGTGATGATGCTACTCTTCCACATCTTTGAAAATATTGGAATGAACATTGGTTTGGTTCCATTGACGGGTATTCCATTGCCATTCATTTCCCAAGGTGGTTCTGCCATCATTGGAAATATGATTGGAATTGGGTTGATTATGTCAATGCGTTATCACAATCAGTCTTTCACGCTATCAAACCGTCAAGGATTTGCATAAAATTTACCGAAGAGCAGTTTGGCCGAGAAGCTAGGCTGCTCTTTTTCATATAAAGGAGATCGCATGTTATCAATTGGATTTATTGGATCAGGAAATATCGCGCAGGCAATTATCAAAGGTTGGCGTGGCAACGATGAAATTAACCAACTTGTCTACTCAAAAAATAATGGCGCCACTGTGGCCGAAGAACTAGGCATTGAATCACGCATTTCTATTTTGGAACTTTGGCAGGATTCAGATATTGTGCTATTAGCTGTTCCTAAAAGTGCCTTGCCAGAGATTCAAGCACAATTGAATATGGCAGCCATGGTTAAGCCAAGCGTTATTGTGACATCACTCATTGATGGTGTGAGCTTAGCAGAGTTACAAGCTATTTTTGGTGAACAGACGCTCATTAGTCGTGCCGTGCCAAATATCAACGTCAGCACGCGTTCTGGATATACTGGCTTGAGTTTTGGCGAGGGAATCGATGAAGAAATTCGTGGGGCTATCGCGATGTTGTTCTTGGAGTTGGGGCGTGTTGATGAATTTAACGAGGATCAATTACCAGCCGTAAGCGCAATTGCTAGTGCTGGTCCAGCTTATATCGCAGCATTGGCAGATATTTTGGCGAATACGGCGTTAGAGAATGGGATTGATGTCCAACGTGCCGTAAGTATGGCGGAACAAACGTTATACGGGACAGCTACGACAATGCGTCAATTACAACAAAGCCCCAACACGATTGAAGTTGCTGCAAGCCCTGCGAATGGTGGGACTGAGGCTGCTTTAGAGAGTTTAGCAGATGGCGGATTTGTCGAGCTTTTGAAGGCCGCCATTGCAGTCGCACAAGCTAAAAGTACTCCAGAAAAATAAATTTAAAAAAAGTAGTTGTCAAAACTTTCAATATCTGATATTATAGATTTTGTTGTTAAAGCAACTACATTTTATGGCTCATTGGTCAAGCGGTTAAGACTCCGGTTTTTCACACCGGCATCCAGGGTTCAACTCCCTGATGAGCTATCACATAAATCCCACCCTTTCAAAGGATGGGATTTTTTTGTATCATGAACATTAATACATGCATAACATAATTACGGGGGCTATTATGAAATTTATAATTACTGACTTAGATGGGACATTATTGCACGATGATAAGCAATTTAATGGTGCATTATTGGATCAAGTGCTGCGCCAATTAGCATTGACGGGGGATCATTTTGTTATCGCGACTGGGCGCGAATTAAAATGGGTGCAAAAGGTCTTTGAAGGCTTTACCGACCGCATTGATATTGTGGCAAGTAATGGTGCTGTGGTTAAGCCGTTAGGGCAACCAGCTGTTAAAACGATGTTAAGTCAAGATACGCTGCACGACTTACAAGCGTTCTTAACGGAGCGTGGTCCTTTACCAACGGGGGGATTGCGGACGTATACGGATACGGAAATGTATCTTGTGGATGGCATGGGGCAAATTGAGGATCAGACCTATACCTTTATGCAGGAGCTTTATGGCGAAATTCATCAAATCTCAAGTTTAACGGAGGTACCTGGGCCAGTCACAACAGTGACAGGACGTTGGAATGTGACGCCTAAAGACGGTACCAATATGATGGAACGTTTAAATGCATCTGGCTTACCAGTTTTCGCAACCACATCCGGCTATGGTACGGTTGATATTCTTCCAGATGGCGTGAATAAGGCGGTTGCTTTATCACAACTGGTTCGACGCATTGACCCAGCTGGACCCGCGCAAATGGTGGCCTTTGGGGATGGGATGAATGACTATGAGATGTTACAGGCTGCTGATCAAGGTTACGTGATGCCAAATAGTACTGCCTTCTTATTGGAACAACCTGAATTCAAGCATGTGGCTGAGGATAATAATCATGATGGCGTCCTAAAAACCATCCAAAGTTGGGCATAACTAAATGAAATAACACGAAGGACTGGCATAATTGGACTAGACCATCTATAATAGAGGTGAACAAGTTACCTGGCTAATTTCATAGGGGGAAATGATGAGTAAAGTAATTGTACACGCTACTATTTATACTGGTAATGCAGAGATGCCTGTTATTGAGGACGGATTTATTCGTTTCAATAAGACAATCCAAGATTTAGGCGCAATGGCTGACTTCGCACCGAAAGAGGGCGATGAGGTGATGCACATGGAACAAAAGATTGTTGTTCCAGGCTTTATCGATGTGCACACCCATGGTGCATATGGATTTGATACCATGGATGGAAATGTTGATGACATCTTGAAAATGGTGCAAGGTCAATTGAGTGAAGGAATCACAACGGTCTTTCCAACGACAATGACGCAATCAGTTGAAAAGATTGATCAAGCCATGATTGCCATTAATGAAGCGGCTAAACAAGAACCTGCGATTAAAGGGGTTCATCTTGAAGGGCCGTTTGTGAATCCGCATTATAAGGGTGCGCAACCTGAACAGTATATGATTGCGCCATCAGTTGACCTAGTGAAACAGTGGAATGAATTATCAGGTAATCGCGTGCGCTTGATTACGTACGCACCAGAACGAGCAGAAAACTTAGCTGAGTTTGAAGACTACCTATTGCAAGCCCACATTGTTGGTTCAATCGGCCATTCTGATGCAACGCGTGAGTTTTTAGAGGACCACGTTAAAGCCAACCGTGTCACGCACTTGTATAATGCGCAACGTCCAATGCACCATCGTGAGGCTGGCGTAACTGGACACGCAATGCTTGAACCTAGTTTGAATGGTGAGCTCATTGTCGACGGTTTCCACGTTGTACCAGATATGGTGAAGTTGGCATATCAAGTAAAGACAGCCGAACACATTGACTTAGTAACAGACTCAATGCGTGCTAAAGGTTTGGGTGATGGTGAGTCAGAACTAGGTGGTCAAAAGGTATGGGTCAAAGATAAGCAAGCACGTTTGGAAAATGGAGCGCTTGCCGGTTCCGTTTTGGAATTCGATGATGCATTCCGTAATATGATGGCCTTTACTGGTGCAAGTATTGAACAAGCAGTTCAAATGGCTTCGGTAAATCAAGCCAAAGAATTTAATTTAACACAAAAAGGAAGCTTAGAAGTGGGCAAAGATGCCGATCTAAACGTGTTTACACACGATTTAAGTCAATTGACAGATACTTACAGTGTTGGTCGGCACTTTACGAAAGCAGATGCCCCTAAGTAGGAGATAAAAAGATGAAGGCACCGGTCTATATTAAAATTCATGATGAAATTCGCGAGGCGATTGATGCAGGCCGCTGGCGACCAGGCGAAAAAATACCAGCAGAACGCGAACTAGCGGAACAATTTGATGTCTCGCGGATGACATTGCGCCAAGCAATTATGCTTTTGGTTGATGAAGGTGTTTTAGATCGACGCGTTGGTTCAGGGACTTTTGTGGCTGAGCCGAAAGTGCAGGAGCAATTGAATGGGGTTCGCTCATTTACGGATATGATGGCAGCGGCTGGTAAAGTTGCGACGTCAAAAACCATGAGTTACCATTTGAGTTCTGCATCGACTTCAGAGCAAAAGCGTTTAAATTTACCAGATAATGCCAAAGTGCTCCGCATGGAGCGTGTCCGTTATGGAGATGGTGAACCTATTGCTTTTGAAGTAGCTTCGATTCCAGCGGAATTGATCCAAAATCTGGATCGGGATGAATTAACAGGGTCACTTTATAAAACGTTGTATGAAAAGCAAGGTATTCGGGTGACACGCGCCCAACAAACGGTGACGGCTGCCGCAGTTACTGAACGCGTCGCTGAGTTGTTAGATATGCGCCGCGGTGATCCAATCTTGGTGCTTCGACAAATTACGTTTGATCAAAATGATCAACCTTTTGAATATGTTCGGACGCAATATGTCGGATCACGTTTCGAATTTTTCTTAGATCGTTAAGGCGACTTAACACGTATTAAAAAATAAAACTTGCTGACTACAGGTATTTTTGTTACTATTAAAGCACTGTTGAAAACTGCAGCGGATTGTCCGCAGCTCGTCCCCAATTGACCGACCTACCATTTGGTAGAGAACATTACTAGTAGCCGCGCTGCAGTGGTGAAGGTGTGGGTCAATTGCACGAATGTGAGGCAATCCTCTAGAATTCAACAAAAATAAAATTCTGGAGGACATTTAATATGTCACGTTATACTGGTCCTAAGTACCGTTTGTCACGTCGTCTAGGCGTTTCATTGTCAGGTAGTGGTAAAGAACTTGCACGTCGCGCGTACGCGCCTGGTGATCACGGTCAAGGCCGTCGTTCAAAGCCATCTGATTATGGTCTACAATTAGCTGAAAAGCAAAAGGTTCGTTTCACTTACGGATTGACTGAAAAGCAATTCCACAACTTGTTCAACAAGGCCGGTCGTGTCCGCAAGGGTACTCACGGTGATAACTTCATGATCTTGTTGGAACGTCGTTTGGATAACATCGTTTACCGTTTGGGCTTGGCCTCAACGCGTCAACAAGCACGTCAACTTGTAAACCACGGCCACATTTTGGTTGATGGTAAGCGTGTTGATATTCCTTCATACGAAGTTGCTGTTGGTCAAGAAATCACAGTTCGTGAAAAGTCACAAAACAACGTATACATCCAAGCTTCATTGGATGCACAAGCTGGTACTTTGCCATTCGTTGAATTCAATCGCGATGAAATGAAGGGTTCACTTGTTCGTAACCCAGAACGTTCAGAATTGGATCACGATTACAACGAATCACTTATCGTTGAATACTACAACCGTTTGGGATAATTTTAAACGTTATACCGAATTTGGTTCAAAAGAGCATGACAGAAATGTCGTGTTTTTTTTGTGCCAAAAATGGTTCGAATAACTTGAAACAAGTGTCACACGGTTGCAATCAATTAAAAAAAAGTAAAGAACCCCAAGTTAAGCTAAAAGCGACGTTAAATTCCCCCTTTTGTGGCGTTAGCATGATAGGCTAGAAACAATTAAATCTGGGATAAAAGGAGTTTGGTAATTGGAAGCAATTACCAGTAAATGAGTGATGACAGAAATTGGCCATATCGTAATCGGTCTAATTGTGGTTTCTGCCGCAATCTACCTCATTGTTTTCATTTCTCAACGATTGACTGCCCACAAAGTAACCAAACTGAAGCAAGAAAAGGATGAATTGATGCAAATTCCAATGCGTGATCGCATTGTTGAAGGACGCCAACTCAGCTTAACGGGGCAATCGTTACAGCAATTTGAAATACTAGAGCGTAAATATGAGCAATTGGAAAAGCATGGGTTTGCTGACATTGATAGTCAGGCTGAACAAGTGCTATATGATTCACAGGGGGCTAACTTTGTGAAGGCGACCCAATCATTGCACCAATTGCAACAACAAGTGCGTGATGCCAAGACCACCGTTGATATTGTGAACCAAGGATTGAGTGATTTAAAGCAACTTGACGCGGCACATAAGCAAGCAGTGAAAGACTTAGAAACAGAATATCAAGAGTTGCGTAAATTACTCTTATCGGAAAGTTTTCAATTTGGCCCAGCCATTGATAAATTAGAAGATGTGTTGAGCAATTTAGAGGATGAATTTGCTGAATTTTCACGCTTAACGGAACGTGGTGATCACGCCGCCGCCGCTGAGATTTACGAATCATTGGGGATGGAGACAACCCAACTAGAGCAACGCATTGATCAAATCCCTGCCTTGTATACTAACTTAGATACGACGATTAAGGATGAATTGGTTGAATTAAATGCAACTTACAACCGATTGCATGATGATGGCTTCTTATTTGATACTGATGTGGCACAAACCTTGGATCAATTGGAAACAGAACGTCAATCCGCCTTAGATGCGATGGCAGACTTACTTTTGAAAAAGGTCTCAGAACAAATTGATGTTTTGCAAACGCAAATTGATACACTATACGAGACTTTTGAACAAGAAATGCAGGCGCAAAAAGTGGTCGTCCAACATAATACTGAGTTGGGCGAGGGACTACGTCAAAATAAATTGTTAAATCACGATTTGAATATTGAATTGGATCGTTTATCACAAGACTTCATCTTCACGAAAGATGAGGATGGTATGGTTCGCAGTTGGCATTTACAATTATCTAATTTAGACCGTCAAATTTCGGACATTAAGATTGCGGTGAATGCCCATGAAGTGGTTTATTCACAAGTCTTAGAACCGCAAGCGAATATTCATGATGAACTTGTTCGAATTCAGAATGAGCAACGTGAACTTTGGCAAGAATTTGCGGAACTACCTAGTCGTCTGAGTCAACAACGTAGTCGTTTAGTACTTTTGAAGAATAAAATGCGTCAAATTCAGCGTCGTGTTGAACGTCAAGGACTTCAAGGGATTTCAACGCAATACAAATCTGATTTTTATATCGTTTCTGATGAACTTGAACGATCTGAGAAACAAATGAATGCAGCCCGCATCAATATTGATGATGTGGCGCGTCAGTTGGCGATTGTAAGCACGGATTTAGATACTTTATATGAAACAACGGAAAAGATGTTGGAGGCTGCTGCAGTAGCTGAGCGCCTGGTCCGTAAGGCACAAAATTATCCGGATGTTCCAGAGGTGGTGGAAGCAACCAAGCAGGCCCGCCAATACTACGAACGTGATTATGATTACACGCAAGCAGCTGAGATTCTAGGTCAAGCGTTAGATCAAGTGGAACCAGGTATCTTAGAACGCACCATTCAGGTATACCGCCAAGAACAAGCGGCACTACAAGCTGAGTTTGCAGAAAAAGAGACACAACCAGAGCGTTAATTTATACAAAAGACTTTCGAGATAGCGAAAGTCTTTTTTTGTGCTTACGGGGCGGATAAGGCCATTGTTTTTTGTGGGTTGCCCACAAAAAAACGCCCCTCGCTGTGCGGGGACGTCATTGTGTTGCTTTATTTAAAGCCTTATTTAACGGTCACATACAAGAAGACCAAAAAGATTAAGGCTAGGATATACATAAGTGGGTGGACTTGCTTACCACGCTTTGTGGCAATCATCATGATTGGGTACAAGATGAATCCAAGGGCAATTCCGTCAGAAATAGAATAAGTCAAAGGCATACCAATGACAATCATAAAGGCGGGAGCCGCGATGGCGAAATCATCCCAATTGATGTCTCGTAGATTTGACGCCATCAAGACACCAACAACAATCAAGGCGGGAGCAGTAACTTGCGGTGTGATAATAGCAAGCAAAGGTGAGAAGAGGAGCGCAAAGATGAAGAGCACCCCAGTTGTAATGGCAGAAACACCACTACGACCACCAACGGCCATACCAGATGATGATTCGACGTAAGCGGAAGTTGGTGATGTTCCTAGGACGGCACCGGCAGTCATACCGACAGCATCGGCCATCAAAGCGCTACCGACACGTGGCATCTTGTTATCCTTCATGAACCCAGCTTGGGTTGCCAAACCAATCATAGTTCCGGCTGTGTCAAAGAAGGTAACAATTAGGAAAGTTAAGACCACAATCCAAAGTTGCAAGGAGTTGATGTCGCCTAAGTGGCTGATTGCAACACCGAAGGTTGGCTTAAGCGAAGGCGCTGTTGAAATCAAATGGTGTGGGAAATCAATCAAACCAGTTAGCATTCCAGCGATTGTCGTAATAATCATACCAACGAAAATTGCAGCGGGAACTTTACGTGCCATCAAGATGAAAGTAACCAAAACACCAAAGACAGCTAGAAGCGTTGCGGGTTGGCTGAGATGACCTAAGCCAACCAAAGTTGCGTCGTTCTTAACAATCACACCGGCATTGACCAAGCCAAGAAAGGCAATGAAAAGCCCGATTCCGGCGGCAATGGCAATTTTTAGATCCTGCGGAATAATATCAATAATCACCTCACGAACTTTAAATAAAGTCATGATTAAGAAAATAATAGCAGCAACTAAAACACCAGCGATGGCAGTTTGCCAAGGGATGCCCATGCCGACAACCACGGAATATGCAAAGAATGCATTGACACCTAAACCAGGCGCAATTCCGATGGGATAGCGGGCGACTAATCCCATGAAGATAGTAGCGATGGCACTGGCAAGCGCAGTCGCGGTGAAGACCGCGCCTTTATTCATCCCAGCTGCCCCTAAGACAGTGGGGTTAACAAATAGAATGTAGGCCATTGAAACGAAAGTTGTTAATCCAGCAACAATTTCAGTTCGAAAGTTCGTGTTTAACGTATCAAACTGGAAGTATTTGCGAATAGTATCCATTGGATCCTCCTAAAATGTGGGGTTATAAGTCGTGACAATTTCATATTTTAAGACTATTTTAGGGGTAAGTCAACGTAAACACGAACTTTAGTTTTTTAAAACGATTAAATAACTGAATAAAACGAACGATTGTTTTTTTAAAAACTTGTCAAGCGCATCGTTTGTTGTTAAAATAGATTTGCACTGTGATTGAGAAAGAATGTTCGCATTTAGTGGATTTATTCGAATGATTGCAGTGCATACCGAATTTGTTAAAAATGTTATTTTAAACGATAGAAATGAGGAATTTCGACACATGGCAGGAATCGTAGTAGTTGGTAGTCAATGGGGTGATGAAGGTAAAGGAAAGATTACAAACTTCATTGCACAAGATGCTGATATGGTTGTGCGTTACCAAGGTGGTAACAACGCTGGGCACACCATTTATGTTAACGGTGAAAAATTTGAATTATCTTCAATTCCATCAGGAATTTTTGATCCAGAGCGTTTGGCCGTCATTGGAAATGGTTCTGTTGTGAACCCAAAGGCCTTGCTTGAAGAATTGCACTCAATTCAAGTTAAGAATGTTACTACTGATAATTTGCGTATCTCAGACCGTGCGCACGTTATTTTCCCTTACCATATGTTGATTGACCAATTGTCTGACGCCAAGAAGGGTGATGGCAAGATTGGTACAACGGGTCGCGGCATTGGTCCTGCTTATATGGATAAGGCGGCTCGTGTCGGAATTCGTATGACAGACTTGTTAGATGAAAATATTTTGCGTGAGCGTCTAACACCAGTGTTAGCTGATAAGAATGAATTGCTTGAAAAGATTTATGATCATGCACCACTTGATTTAGATGAACTTGTGACAGAGTTTGCCGGATATGGGGATGCCTTACGTCCGTACATTACTGACACTGCTGTACTTGTGAATGATTACTTGGATACAGACAAGCAAGTTTTGCTTGAAGGTGCGCAAGGGGCGATGTTGGATATTGACCATGGAACATATCCATATGTCACGTCTTCTTCACCTGTAGGTGGTGGTGCAACGATTGGTGCTGGAATCGGCCCAACGAAGATTGACCGTGTTGTTGGGGTGGCTAAGGCTTACACATCACGTGTTGGTGATGGTCCTTTCCCGACTGAATTGTTTGACGAAGTTGGTGAAACGATCCGCCGCGTTGGTCACGAATATGGTGTTGTAACAAAGCGTCCACGTCGTATTGGTTGGCTAGATACAGTTGTATTACGTCACGCTGCACGCATTGGTGGGTTTACTCACCTGTCATTGAACTCACTGGATGTCCTTTCTGGTTTACCAACGCTTAAGATTGCGGTTGCTTATGAGCTAGATGGACAAGTGATTGAACACTATCCAGCTAGCTTGGCAGAAGTGCGCCGTGCTGAACCAGTATACGAAGAATTGCCTGGTTGGGATGAAGATATTACCGGGGTTCGTCGTCGTGAAGACTTGCCTGAAAATGCACAACGTTACTTGAAGCGTGTCGAAGAATTAATTGGTGTACCACTTTATACCTTCGCAGTGGGGCCTTCAAACGAACAAACGAATGTCTTATTTAATATTTGGAACGAAGAGGCTTAATTGATGGAATACAAATTGCAACGAACGGTCCTAACGCCCGAAGATATTCAAGCAATGGTGCAACGTGTGGCCAATGAAATTAATACTGAAACAGCTGGTGAAGAATTAGTGGTTGTTGGTGTTATGAAGGGGGCCTACATTTGGATGGCTGACCTTTTGCGGGCTATGGATCGCCCAGATGTAATTATGGATTATATTGATGTTTCTAGTTATGTGGGGGACCACTCGACTGGTCATATCACGATTCAACGTGATTTAAAAACTGATTTGGCAGGCAAAAATGTCCTAATTATGGATGAAGTAGTCGATTCAGGGCTAACTTTACGTTACTTGAAGGCTGACTTTGAACAACGTGGTGCTAAACGCGTTTACATTGCAGTGGCAACTGATAAGCGTCCTGAAGGTTTCAACGGTGACGTCGATGTCGACTTTGTGGGTGCTAAGGTGCCAAACGAATTTTTAGTGGGTTATGGGATGGATTACAATGAAAATTTCCGTAACATGGATTCAGTTAAAATTTTAGAATTATTAGATGACTAAATAAAAAAGGTATTCTCAGATGAGAATACCTTTTTTAACGTTGTTGTAGAAAAATAATTAAAACAGTTACCATTTCAAAGAATGATAGAAAGCCCATCCGATACTTGAATTTAAGATCATAATTGATGAAAACCATCCAAGTGACCACGATGACACCGATGGCTAGGAAAGTCCAAAAATTCCAAGGTAACGTTAAGACATTAATTAATAAAATAATGCCGAAAACGAGACTAGTAATGCGTTTATTTTGCCCATCTGGAATAAAAATACTACTCATATAGTAGAGGTAGCAGAGGAATAGGGGCAAAAGGCTCATTAGGAAAGGCGTTGTCAAAAATGTGTTTTGTTGATAGAAGATAACAACAGGCAGTGATAGCGTTGCAACACCTGAGTATAAAATCAAACCGAGTATATTTTGTAGATTCAACCAACTGATATTAATCAGGAATAGGCTCAATGGCAACAAAATCAATAAGATGATTTGCTGGAGTGTCATCTGTTGATATAGAAAATAGATAAAGGCCAGTGGGACCAAGATGAATAAATAATTAATCCGCGAAGTCAGCCCGTATGAAAAAGTGAGATAGGTCGCTAAGGCTAGTAAAATACTATAAAACACCAAGAGGGGGGTTTCTTGCCAAGGACCACCAACAAGATGTTTAGAATAAATGAGGGGATAAATCCACCAAATTGCAAGCTGAGATAAAACGGAAACAACCATTAAAATCCAAAACATTTTGTCGGTATAAATAGGACGGGGGCGACGGTGCGGCCGTTTTGGGGTATGTTCGGGTTCATCATCAACGTTATTAAGTTGTTCGAGCCGATTGAGCCGATTGGTATAATCTTGATCCATAGGGCTACCTTTCATGAATTTGTATGTATTTGTGTAAAAACTCCTGCATTAATTCTAACATAAACTCTTGAAATGGCTGAAAATAAGTCAGTATAGCGGTGGGATATCTTTGGGAAGTCGGGTAAAAAGGTAGCATTCTATAGGTGAGACGGTTAAAATAGATATGGTTTAGAGCGATTTTTTTAAAATATTGAAGATATGAATAAAGGCAGGTATAGGATATGGCCATTAAATTAATTGCCACAGACATGGATGGCACCTTATTGAATGACGAAAAGCAATTCAATACGGAACGCATGCAACAACTTTTAAAGCAAATGGAAGAACAAGACATTCGCTTTGTGGCAGCCAGTGGTAATCAACGCGCAAAATTAGAATCTTATTTTGAGCCAGTTGGTGCAGACCAAGTGACCTATATTTCTGATAATGGGGCCGTTGTCACCAGTCAAGGAACGATTATTGCTGAACAAGCACTAAGCCATGAACAGGTCCGGGCTGTTTTGGAGTGGAATGCCCAGCATTTTTCTGTCCAGGATAATTTAATCCTGATTTCGGGAGTAAAGGGGGCGTACGTATCAAATCATGCCACACCGGAACTCATGAAGATGTTGCATTTCTTCTTCCATAACTTATACCAAGTTGAGAAGTTTAGCGATATCGATGATGATATCCTACGTGTTTCATTAATCTGGGATCAAGATGCCGACGTAAAACCTAACATTGATGCCCTTAAGGCTGAATTTGAAGGGGAAATGCATGTGACTGGATCGGGCTTTGGCATGGTCGATGTTTTGGCACCAAATGTGAATAAGCGGACGGGGCTTGAAGCCTTGGCAGATAAATGGAATATCATACCAGATGAAATGGTGGCAATTGGGGACAACGCCAATGACTTAGAAATGCTTAATTATGTTGGGCATCCCTTTGTGATGCCTAATGCAGATCCATTTATGCATGAAGCAATTTCAGAAACAGCCTTGGCAGATAACAATCATGATGGGGTCTTAGAGACAATTGAAGCCATCTTAAAGAGTGAACAGGCTTAATTTTAAGAAATTATTTATAAATTTTAGACAAAATACCTGATAAGATTGTTGTTAGTGCGAATTATGCATTTAAAACAGATAAGACTACATTTGATGGCGGAGGAATTGCCATGATTTTTAATCGTTCAAAATCGGTCCCAGATGACGTCCCAGCGACTTTAGATCTGGATCGGATTCCCAAACACGTAGCCATGATTATGGATGGGAATGGTCGTTGGGCCAAAAAAAGAGGAATGCCTAGAATTGCTGGGCATCAACGCGGGATGGAAGTTGTTAAGACTGTGGCTAAAGCAGCGGCTGAAGTTGGCGTTGAGGTACTAACCCTTTATGCTTTCTCCACTGAAAATTGGAAGCGTCCAGAAGACGAAGTCGGTTTCTTGATGAAGCTACCTGGCCGGTTTTTTGATACGTTTATTCCTGAATTAAAGGCGAATAATATCCGTGTGGAAATTATTGGGGATATCACTGGCGTACCAACTGACACACAACGCGTTGTGTTGGATGCAATGGCACAAACAGCTGAAAATACGGGGATGATTTTAAACTTCGCCTTGAACTATGGCTCACGCGCTGAAATTGTGACAGGCGTACAAGAAATTGCAATGGCTGTGGCTGAGGGTGACCTTGCTGTGACGGATATTACTGAAGAAACGGTCAGTGATCACCTTATGACCCGACAACTTGGTGCGTTAGCTGATCCAGATTTATTGATTCGAACAGGTGGGGAAGAACGATTGTCTAATTTCTTGCTTTGGCAATCGGCCTATGCTGAATTTGTCTTTACAGATGTGTTGTGGCCAGATTTGACGGCAAACATTTTCTTTGACAATCTGATTACGTACCAACAACGAGACCGTCGCTTCGGTGGGCTGGTTGAAAACAAGAGTAACCAAAAGTAGAAAGATAAGGAATTTAATATTATGCGAACGAGAGTTATTACCGCGGTAGTTGCATTGGCTATTTTCTTGCCAATTGTATTTGCCGGCGGCATTTGGATTCAAATTTTGGCAGCAGCCTTGGCTGTGATTGCAACGAGTGAAATTGTGTTGATGCGTCGCACGCTACTCATTGATTTTGGGGCAATCTTAGCCATGGTTGGGGCAGCAGTGATGACGTTGCCACCCGAATTTATGTCAGCGATTGATGCGCCTGTGATTATGCACCGTTCAACGATGCTTTACATTTTTGTGCTATTGATGCTGGTTCATACCGTTTTGACAAAGAACAAGTTTAACTTTGAAGACGCTGGTGTCTTCACTTTGGCGATGATGTACATCGGGCTTGGCTTCAATATGTTTGTCCAAGCACGATTTGCCGGACTTGGGTCACTATTCTTTGTCCTATTAATTGTTTGGACAACTGATTCAGGGGCGTACATGATTGGTCGTAAGATTGGTAAGCACAAACTTGCACCTGCCATTAGTCCAAATAAGACTTGGGAAGGTTCAATTGGTGGAACGGTTAGTGCCGTCTTAGTTGCTGCAGTTTATGCCTACTTTGTGCCCCTACACTACGGTTGGGGCCTTATGGTTTTGATTGCCGTTATCATTTCAATCGCCGGACAATTTGGTGATTTGATTGAGTCTGCATTGAAGCGTTTCTACAAGGTCAAGGATTCAGGAACAATTTTGCCTGGTCACGGTGGTATCTTAGACCGCTTTGATTCAATGTTGATTGCATTCCCTGTATTCTACTTGTTGGGTTGCATGTAATTTATAATGAAAAAAGACATGGTGCGTCTGCGCCGTGTCTTTTTTATTTTGAAAGCATAATTTTTTATAAAGAACGCTATGTTCGGCCCGGGAATATATTAAACTTGTGGGTAACAATGATAATTAGAGAAAATGGAGAACACAATGCAGACATTAATAACGTTTATTCTTGTATTTGGTGTTATTGTCATGGTGCATGAATTTGGTCACTTCTATTTTGCCAAGAGGGCAGGCGTGCGTGTGCGCGAATTTGCTATCGGTATGGGACCGAAATTATTTCAAAAACAATATAATGGGACGACCTATACCCTACGTATTTTACCCGTCGGTGGGTATGTGCGTATGGCCAGCCGTGCTGAAGCTGAGGAGACGCCGCTGCAAGCCGGTATGACTGTGACGGTCGGGCTTGACGGACAAGTTGTTGATCAGATTAATTTGTCTGACCAAGTTGAGATTATTGGTGGACGTCCATTTGTGGTGAATGATTTTGATTTAGTTGATGACTTGTACCTTGAAGGGTATTTTGAAGGCGCGTCAGACTTGACGCGTCTAGCTGTTGATCACGATGCGACGATGATTGAGCCAGATGGGACTGCCGTCTTAATCGCACCACGGGATACGCAATTTGAATCGGCCAAGTTATGGCAACGCGCCTTGATCAATTTTGCTGGTCCGTTGAATAATTTCTTGTTGACGATTGTCTTATTTATTGGCGTCGCCTTCGCGTTACCTGGTGTGACGACCACAACGCTCGATCATGTACAAAACCATTCGGCAGCGATGCAGGCAGGGCTGAAATCTGGTGATCAGATTGAACAGATTAATGGTAAGCCGGTTAAGTCATGGCAAGCGATGCAGACGAAGGTCCAGATGTCGACGTCTAAGAACTTAACGGTGACTTATCAACGCGCTGGAAAGCGCCATGAAACAACCGTGACACCGCAAACTAAGACGGTTCAGGGGCAGAAGGTCCGACAAATTGGGATCACACCAGCCATGACTAAAGCGCCCGGGGCGCGTTTATCTTATGCTTGGCAAATAACAGTTCAATCAGTGACCCAAATTTGGCACGCCATTATTGGCCTCTTCCAGAATTTCTCACTGAATAAACTAGGTGGACCAGTTGCTATTTATAAGAATACGCAAACGGCTAGCGCCTTTGGCATTATTAGCGTGATTAGTTTTACAGCGATGCTGTCGATTAATTTGGGGATGATGAATTTGTTGCCGATTCCAGCTTTAGATGGTGGTAAACTCTTTTTGAACTTGATTGAGGCGATTTTCCATCGCCCCATTTCTGAAAAATTTGAGCTTGGTTTGACCATGGCAGGAGCGGCGTTACTAGTGGTATTGATGATTGCCGTAACCGGAAATGATCTCATGCGCTACTTTATTAAATAGCACCGCAAAAAGAAGTGATACTCCATTGTGAGTGTCACTTCTTTTAAGTAATTGGCGCAATTTTTAAGTTATATGGTAAGATATCTAAAAGAGTCGCTACAAGTTATTGCGAAAAAATAAGGGTTGGGGAAAATATGAAACAGTCAAAAGTCTTTATTCCAACATTGCGTGAAGTCCCTGCAGATGCAGAAGTGATTTCACATCAAATGATGTTACGTGCCGGATATATCCGTCCGGTTTCAGCAGGTGTCTATGCTTACTTGCCACTTGCACAACGTGTGTTAAACAAAATTGAAGCGATTATCCGGGAAGAAATGGATCCAGCAGATGCTTCAGAAATGTTAGACCCAGTCTTATTGCCAGCTGAACTTTGGCAAGAATCAGGTCGATACGATACGTACGGACCAAACTTGTTTAAGTTGAAGAATCGCCACAACCGGGATATGATTCTCGGCCCTACACACGAAGAAACCATGACGCAGTTGATTCGTGATGATATCAAGTCATACAAGCGTTTGCCATTGTCTTTGTACCAAATTCAAACGAAGTTCCGTGATGAAAACCGCCCACGTTTTGGTTTGCTGCGTGGGCGTGAATTTATGATGATGGATGCTTATTCATTTGCCGTTGATGAAGCGGGACTTGATGAAGCTTATGATCAAATGGAAGCGGCCTTTATCCGCATCTTGGACCGTGTTGGTCTTGATTACCGTGTCATTGTTGGGGATGCCGGAGCCATGGGTGGATCAGATTCAAAGGAATTCTCTGCTCCTGCTGCTGCTGGTGAAGATGTGATTGCTTATTCAGATGCGTCTGATTATGCCGCTAATTTGGAAATGGCTAAGGATCTTTACGTACCAAATAAGTCACATGCAGCCCTTTTGGATTGCGAAAAGATTGCCACGCCTGAAGTTGAAACGATTGAAGAGTTGGCCGAATACTTGCAAACAACGCCTGACCAATTGGTTAAGAGTATCTTGATGTTTGCGGATGACCAACCGGTCTTAGCTTTGGTCCGTGGGGACTTTGAAGTTAACCTAGTCAAGGTCCAACATGCGACTGGTGCTGAAGAAGTGCGTTTAGCAACTGAAGACGAAGCAGTAACAGTTCTTGGTGCTGGCTTTGGTTCATTGGGACCTGTTGGGGTCGGTGAAGAAGTTAAGATTATTGCTGACGAATGGGTAACAGATATGGTTAACCTAACGGTTGGTGCAAACGAAGCTGGTTTCCACTTCTTGAACGCTAACATTGACCGCGATTTCCGTATTGATGAAGTTGCCGACATTCGTGTCGCCCGTGAAGGTGATCCTGCTATCGATGGTAAGGGTAAGCTAAAGTTTACATCTGGAATCGAAGTTGGGCACATCTTTAAGTTGGGTACGCGTTATTCAAAGGCTTTGGGTGCCCAAGTTCTGGATGCCAATGGTCGTCAAACTGACGTAATCATGGGAAGTTATGGAATCGGTGTATCACGTTTGCTTTCAGCGATTGCTGAACAAAATGCTGACGAAAATGGACTTGCTTGGCCAAGTGAAGTAGCGCCATGGGATATCCATCTGGTACCGATTAAGTATAAAACCGAAGAACAACGTCAATTGACGGATGAAATTAATGCTGATCTTGAGGCAGCTGGATATTCTGTCCTTTTGGATGATCGTAATGAACGTCCGGGCGTTAAGTTTGCTGATTCTGACCTCATCGGTTTGCCAGTTCGCGTGACAGTTGGTAAAAAGGCTGATGAAGGTATTGTTGAAGTGAAATTGCGCAAGGCCGAAGAAAGCATCGAAGTCCGCGTAGAAGAATTGGCTAATACATTAGGCATTTTGCTTGGTGGCGAAGCTGAAAATACGAACTAACGATTAAATAAGAAAACCTAAGGAATCCCTTGGGTTTTTTTATTTTTTGATTCCCTTGTTATAATAGAGTGAAATGATAAAAGAGAATGGAGGCAACGGATGGCTTTATCAGCACAGGAACAATTTCAAACTTTACTCAAACAGCTTGATTTTGAAACGATTCCAGAAAGCTTTAACGACGCAGCCTTAGAAAAATTGGTTGTCCATAAGAAGTCCCGTGTTTGGCAATTTAACTTTGCCTTTACGACTTTACCCCCGGTGGCGGATTTTGCTAATTTAGTGAATCGCATGCAAAGTACATTTGCATCAATTGCGCAATGTCGTTATCAAAACACTTTGCAGGCACAACCAGATTTAAACGAGTTAGCCAGCTATTGGTCGTGGGTGTTACAACAAACAAACCAGCGTTCCGGTGCTTTTCAAGGTGCCTTTTCACAAGTGATGCCACATGTCCAAGGTGATCATTTGGTGTTGGTTTTTGCAAACCAAGCGTGGGCCAAGTATGCCCAACAAACTGGGATGGCCATCATTAACGAACAATATCGCCAATTAGGGGTAACCCATGATTTACCAGTGGATATTCAAGTTGATGAACAAAAAGCGGCGGAATCAGCTGCCCAAATGGCCATGCAACGGGCGCAACAAGAGCAAACCATTGCTGAACAGGCAAAAGTTCAAATTGAACAAGCACAACAGCAACGCAAACAAGCTTCAAATAGTAAGCCAGCTAAAGCAAATTCAGATCGAGCAATTGGGCGAAAGATGGCAAGCGATTTAGCTGCAACCCCAATGATTGAGATTGAAGAAGAAGAACGTTCAGCAGTTGTTGAAGGTTACATTTTTGCTTCAGAAGCTCGTGAACTAAAGTCAGGGCGTCAATTGATTCAACTCAAGGTCACTGACTATACTAGTTCATTTATCGTGAAGAAGTTTTCACGTGATGAAAATGAAGATGCCTTTTTTGAAAAGCTAAAGGTTGGAACCTGGATTAAAGCGCGTGGACCCATTCAACAGGATGACTATGCCCGTGATTTAACGATGACGGCATACGATATCGAAATCGTGAGTCACCCCAGCCGCCAGGATACCTATGAAGGTGAGAAAAAACGTGTCGAATTACACACGCACTCATTGATGTCGACAATGGATGCCACTAACAGTATCGGGGAATATGTGAAGCAAGCCGCTGACTGGGGAATGGATGCCATTGCCGTAACGGATACAGCTGGGGCGCAAGGCTTTCCTGAAGCCGCAACTTCTGCTGCCAAAAATGGCATTAAGATGTTGTATGGGGTTGAAGTGAACCTGGTTGAGGATGGTGAGCCGATTGTCTTAAATCCACAGCATAAAGTTTTGGATGGAGCTGAGTACGTTGTATTTGATATTGAAACCACTGGTCTTTCAGCGGCATACGACCGTATCATTGAATTATCAGCGGTTAAAATGCAAAAAGGGAACGTCATTGCTGAATTCTCTGAATTTATTGATCCAGGATTTTCACTGAGTGAAACGACTGTTAATCTAACGTCAATTACAGACGCAGATGTGCAGGGGTCAAAACCCGAAAAACAAGTTTTGGAAGAATTTAGAGACTTTTATGGGGATGATATTTTAGTTGGACATAATGTGACTTTCGATGTGGGTTTTGTGAACGAGGCGTTTGTTCGATATGGCATGCCAACCATCGCAAATTCAGTCATCGATACCCTAACTTTTGCGAGATTCCTATACCCAAATATGCGGTCATATCGGTTGAACACATTGGCTAAGCACTTTAACGTTAATTTGGAACATCATCATCGTGCGATTTATGATGCGGAGACTACGGGTCATTTGAACCAAATTTTCTTAGCGCAAGCCAAAAAGGACTATGATATTGAGTATGCCGATCAGCTCAATGATCATATGACAGAACATGATGCTTGGAGTCATGGACGTCCGAACAAAGCTGTCTTATTAGTCCAACACCAACAAGGGGTCAAGAATTTGTATAAGCTGATTTCTGAAGCGAATACAAATTACTTTTATCGTGTGCCACGAGTTCCACGTTCTCTATTGAACAAATATCGAGATGGTTTGCTTGTTGGAACTGGAGATACCTCTGGTGAATTCTGGGAAGCTTTAATGCAAAAGGGAATTGCTGAAGCAACAGAAAAAGCAAAATACTATGACTATATTGAAATTCACCCTTCTGCTAACTATGTACCAGCAATTGAAGCTGAGTTAATCCAAGATGAGGCGCGTTTGCGTGAATTAATGCAGCAAGCTGTAGCGATTGGAGAACAACTGGATAAGCCAGTCGTCGTAACGGGTGATGTGCATTATTTGAATCCGGAAGATGCTATTTATCGTAAAGTCCTCATTAGCTCACAAGGTGGGGCAAATCCGCTTAACCGTTATAGTTTGCCAGATTTGCATTTTAGAACCACCCAAGAAGTTATGGATGACTTTGCGTGGATGGGTCAAGAACAGGCAGAAAAGCTTGTAATTGATAATCCGCATAAAATTGTTGATATGGTGGATGATGTTGAGGCGATTAAGTCTGGTAACTATCCACCTAACATGCCGACAGCTGAAGAGGAAATTAAGCAACGCACCTATGATACGGCGCATGAAATGTATGGTAATCCCTTACCATTAGTGATTGAAGCTCGTATTGAGCAAGAATTAAAATCAATTATTTCCAATGGATTCTCTGTTATTTATTTGGTGGCGCAGCGCTTAGTGGCTAAATCAAACAAAGACGGTTATTTGGTTGGTTCACGTGGATCCGTCGGTTCTTCATTAGTTGCTCTTTTGATTGGTGTTACAGAAGTGAATGCACTACCGCCACATTATCGTAGTGCCTCGGGTGATTATGTTGAATTTGCAGATCCACGAAAGTATGAATCTGGGTATGATTTGCCTGAAAAGTTCAGCCCAATTGACGGGACGCGCTTAATTGGGGATGGGCATAATATCCCGTTCGCCACTTTCTTGGGATTTAAAGGGAATAAAGTTCCAGATATTGATTTGAATTTCTCGGGAGATTACCAGCCGTACGCCCATAACTACATGAAGTCGTTATTTGGTGAAAATAACGTATTCCGCGCAGGTACGATTGCGACGGTTGCTGATAAGACAGCCTACGGTTATGCCAAGGCATATGAACGTGAAAATGAACTCCATTTACGTGGGGCAGAAATTGATCGCTTGGCTAATGGTGCAACTGGTGTTAAGCGAACGACGGGTCAGCACCCTGCGGGAATCCTAATTGTGCCTGATGACATGGAAATTTATGATTTCACACCAATTCAATTCCCTGCAGATGATTTATCTGCTACATGGAAGACAACTCACTTTGATTTCCATTCGATTCACGACAACATTTTGAAGATGGATATCTTGGGTCATGATGATCCAACGATGATTCGTGCCCTACAAGATATGTCAGGGATTGATCCACATACCATCCCAATGGATGATCCAGGTGTGATGAGTCTCTTCTCATCTCCAGAAGTACTTGGTGTGACAGAAGAACAAATTATGTCTAAAACGGGTACTTTAGGTGTTCCTGAATTCGGAACAGCGTTTGTTCGAGGCATGCTGGAAGAAACACATCCTAAAAACTACTCTGAATTACTCCAAATCTCAGGACTTTCACACGGAACTGATGTGTGGCGAGGCAATGCCGATGAATTGATTAAGGATGGGGTCGCTAATATTGGAACGGTTATCGGAACGCGTGACAAGATTATGACCGACTTAATTAATTATGGGGTACAACCTGAATCGGCTTTCCAAATCATGGAAAAGGTGCGTAAAGGTAAGGGTGTCTCTGAAGAGTACCAAGCTGAAATGCGCGAAGCGGGTGTGCCAGAATGGTATATTGAGTCTTGTTTCAAGATTAAGTACATGTTCCCACGGGCTCACGCTGCTGCGTATGTCCTTATGGCATTGCGGATTGCTTACTATAAGGTGTACTTCCCAATGTTGTATTACGCTGCTTACTTCTCAGTTCGGGCAACTAACTTTGATATTGTGGCGATGTCACGTGGCCTAAACTCTACAAAGTCTAAAATTCAAGAAATTAAACAACAAGGAAATGATGCATCAGCTAAAGATAAGGATCTCTTAACGGTATTGGAAATCGCTAATGAAGCCTTAGAGCGAGGTTACGATTTCAGTATGGTTGATTTATATAAATCTGATTCAGAGCAATGGATTATTGAGGGAAATACTTTAATTGCCCCATTTAATGCCGTCCCAGGGTTAGGTGATAACGTTGCAAAACGGATTGTCGCCGCTCGAGCAGAAGGGGAGTTCTTATCAAAAGAAGATCTAGCCCAACGTGGAGGTGTTTCAAAAACACTTATGGATTACTTTAACGATAATGGTGTTCTTACGGGGATGCCAGATGAAAATCAACTTGCATTGTTTTAGAAAAAGTCGGCCTTGGCCGGCTTTTTTTATTGTTCAGGAAAATCTTTTAAAAATAAGTAGTTGACGAGACGAACATTCGGTTTAGGCTTATAGTAATAAATGTTGTTAAGGCAATTGGAAATGTTCAAAAAGCACTTCCAAAAACAACGAAAAAAGTTGTTGACATTTGCCGAATCAATCTGTATTATTAATCAAGTTGAGTCGTTGGTAAAACAGCTTCTTGGTAGATACAAGTAGATCATTGAAAACTGAATATCGTTTCGATATAAACAAATGTGTAGGGTCACCAAATTTATTTGGTGCAAAYATTTGCGAAGTCAATTCGCTAGTAAATTCGTTTAACAATCTGTTAAACAACAAAAAGAAAAATTGAGTAATATCAAGCTTTTGAAACCTTTCTTCATTTATGGAGTAAGTACAAAATGAGAGTTTGATCCTGGCTCAGGATGAACGCTGGCGGCGTGCCTAATACATGCAAGTCGAACGCTTTGTGGTCCAACTGATTTGAAGAGCTTGCTCAGATATGACGATGGACATTGCAAAGAGTGGCGAACGGGTGAGTAACACGTGGGAAACCTACCTCTTAGCAGGGGATAACACTTGGAA
>NZ_RHGY01000004.1 GCF_003862435.1 Weissella viridescens
TCATATCTGAGCAAGCTCTTCAAATCAGTTGGACCACAAAGCGTTCGACTTGCATGTATTAGGCACGCCGCCAGCGTTCATCCTGAGCCAGGATCAAACTCTCATTTTGTACTTACTCCATAAATGAAGAAAGGTTTCAAAAGCTTGATATTACTCAATTTTTCTTTTTGTTGTTTAACAGATTGTTAAACGAATTTACTAGCGAATTGACTTCGCAAATGTTTGCACCAAATAAATTTGGTGACCCTACACATTTGTTTATATCGAAACGATATTCAGTTTTCAATGATCTACTTATTAATTTTGATATTGAAAGCAAAATTAAAAGCGGACGACGGGAATCGAACCCGCATTCCCAGCTTGGAAGGCTGGAGCACTAGCCATTGTACTACATCCGCAAAACTATTATCTGTTGCCGAACAACAAATAATAATATACCTCGTTTTCAAAAAAGTGTCAACACTATTTTTGAATTTTATTTATAAATGTACATCGCATCTCCAAATGAGAAGAAACGGTAACGTTCATCAATCGCATGTTGATAAGCATTCAAGATGTGTTCACGTCCTGTGAAGGATGCAACTAACATCACTAAGGTTGATTTAGGTAGATGGAAATTAGTAATAAARGCATCTACCACTGTCCACTTGTATCCGGGACGAATAAAGATGTCAGTCCAGCCAGAATCCGCTTCGAGCTTACCGTCAAATTTTGACCCAATCGTTTCTAGCGTTCGAATTGAAGTCGTTCCTGTGGCAACAATACGACCACCATTAGCATGGACTTCGTTCAATGTATCAGCTGCATCTTGAGACAATTGGTAGAATTCAGAGTGCATTTTGTGATCGTCCAGGTTCTCTTCTTCAACAGGACGGAATGTCCCCAGACCAACGTGCAAAGTCAATTCAACAATTTTGACCCCCTTCTCTTCTACCTTTTGTAGTAGTTCAGGTGTCCAGTGTAATCCAGCCGTTGGAGCTGCTGCCGAGCCGTTCACTTTTGAATAAACTGTTTGGTAACGCTCTTGATCATCAAGCTTTTCTTTAATGTATGGTGGCAATGGCATTTCACCGAGTTCCTCAAGAATCTCTAAGAAGATACCATCATAATGGAATTCAACCATACGACCACCATGCTCAAGCTCTTCCGTCACGACCCCCTCAAGCTTACCATCACCAAAATCAATCTTTTGACCAACTCGATACTTTTTTGCGGGCTTAATCAACGTTTCCCAGACATCACCATGATCTTGACGCAAAAGTAAAACTTCAACGTGCCCCCCTGTATCTGGTCGAATGCCATATAAACGCGCTGGCAATACACGTGAATTGTTCATCACAAGTGCATCCCCAGGATTAAGATAATCAATAATATCGTAGAAATGCTTGTCTTGCATATCACCTGTTTCCGCGTTCATGACAAGTAAGCGTGATGTATCACGATCCTTTAGCGGGGTTTGGGCAATAAGCTCTTCGGGTAAATCATAATCAAAATCATCTAATGTGTAATTTGGAATTTCTTCAGTCATACTATACTACTCCTTGTTTGGGTATGGAATATGCAAATGTTCATAGGCAAGTGGGGCAACTTGACGTCCACGTGGTGTTCGTTGAATAAACCCAATTTGCAAAAGATACGGTTCATACATTGACTCAATGGTTTCGACTTCTTCACCAATGTTAGCTGCAATCGTATTAACACCAACTGGTCCACCATTATAAAAATCAATCATGGTATGGAGGATTTTATGATCAATTTGATCTAATCCCATCTTATCAACCTTTAGCAATTTCAAAGCATAATCAACGGTTTCATCGTTAATTTCACCAGCACCATCAACAATCGCAAAGTCACGTACACGCTTCAATAATCGGTTCGCAATTCGCGGTGTTCCCCGTGAACGACGCGCCAACTCGTACGCACCTTGCTCAGAAATGCTTGTACCAAATACATCCGCTGAACGTAAAATAATGGTTGCAAGTTCATCAGTATTATAATACGCCATATGCTCAACAATGCCAAAACGATCGCGTAATGGTTGCGAAAGCATCCCTGCTCGCGTTGTTGCCCCGATTAATGTGAAGGGCGGCAATGGAAAATGAACAGGATGGGCCGTTGGACCTTCACCTACGATAATATCCACATAAAAATCTTCCATCGCCGAATAGAGCATTTCCTCAACCGGTTTTGGTAAACGATGGATTTCATCGATGAAGAGCACATCCCCTGCATTTAGCTCATTCAATAAGGCCAGTAAATCACCTGATTTTTCAATAGCTGGTCCGCTGGTCGTACGAATCCCCACGCCCATTTCATTGGCAATCACCATGGCTAAAGTGGTTTTCCCAAGTCCTGGTGGTCCATAAAGCAACACATGGTCCAAGGCTTCCTCACGTGTTTTGGCCGCTTGAATATAAACATTTAAACGTTCTTTGAGCGGTGCTTGACCGATATACTGGTTTAGCGTTACCGGTCTAAGTGACTGCTCAAATGATTGCTCAGCGTCTTCGGCTGAGGCATCATGCATGATATCTTCAGTCATGTGTTACTTCTTTCTTATTGTAATAATTTAAGTCCTGCACTCACATACGCTGCGGTATCAGCCAAAGACTCATTTTGCAGTTGTTTTTCAATGCGCTTCAAGTCCTTTTTTGCATAGCCAAGCGCTTCAAGTGCCTGTAAAGCCTCATCCAAGTCAGATCCTGATTTGGGCTTTGGGACATCTAATTCAAATTGATCCATTTGCGTTTGGAAAGGTAATTCATCGACTTTATTTTGCAAGTCTAAAATAATTTGTTGCGCTGTTTTCTTCCCAATACCTGGAAACTTTGTCAAAAATGTGACGTCGTCATTGACAATGGCCTGTACCAACCCTGTATGATCACTGCTTGCTAAAATGGCTAGCGCTGATTTTGGACCAATTCCTGAAACTGCTAAAAGTTTTTGAAAGAGTGTCTTCTCATCAAGTGTTTGGAAACCATAAAGGGTCTGTTCGTTGTCGCGTACAATTTGTTCAACGTATACAGTGGCCACTTGTTGTTCAGTGAATGCAAACGGATTAGCAGTTACAATCCGATAACCGACTCCAGCAACATCGACGACGATGTAACCAGGCATAATGGCAGTAATCATGCCTTTAAGATATTCAAACATGTCCCCTGTACCTCGTTTATTTGATTTGTGTCTGTACTATTATAGCAGAAATTAAGTTAAAACGAAGATACATTTCATGTTGGCATTAAAAAAGTCCCGGTCAATTGACCAGGACTTTATCATTAATCACGACTATAATTTGGAGCAGCTTTTGAAATTTGAACGTCATGTGGATGACTTTCAATCAAGCCAGCATTTGTAATTTGGACAAAGCGACTCTTATCAATTAGTTCATTGATATCTGCGGCACCAGTATAACCCATACCAGAACGCAACCCACCAATGATTTGGAAAATAACGCCATCAAGTGAACCCTTGTAGGCAGTACGACCTTCAATTCCTTCAGGAACCATCTTGTTGGCTTCATTCACTTCACCTTGGAAATAACGATCCTTTGACCCGTTCTCCATTGCAGCGATTGATCCCATACCACGATATGACTTAAATTGGTGCCCTGTTGCTTCATCGGTAATTACTTCACCAGGTGCTTCTTCAGTTCCTGCAAGCATTGACCCAAGCATCACAGCATTCCCACCGGCAGCAAGGGCCTTCACGACATCTCCTGAGAACTTCAAACCACCATCAGCGATAATCGTCTTTCCTTCCTTAACAGCAACTTCCGCTGCATCAAGAACGGCAGTTAGTTGTGGGACACCCACACCTGCGACAACACGTGTTGTACAAATTGAACCGGGACCGATTCCAACCTTAACGACGTCAACCCCAGCATCATAAAGGGCTTGGGCTCCCTCACCAGTTGCAATATTTCCAGCAATAATATTTAGGGCTGGGAAGGCTGAACGAATCTCTTCAACTTTGCGTAAGATACCATCAGAGTGACCATGCGCTGAATCCAACACAATGGCATCAACACCAGCTTCAACAAGGGCTTCAACACGCTTGATTGAATCTGAAGTCACACCAACAGCTCCAGCAACAAGTAGATGGCCTTCAATATCAGTAGCAGCTTGTGGGAAATTACCGTAATCAACATCGGCTTTCTTAACCTTAGCAACTTCAGCGGCTTGTTGTTCGATTAACATATTCTTATGTACGACACCCAAACCACCAAGTTGAGCCATGCGAATAGCCAAACGTGACTCAGTCACTGTATCCATCGCTGCAGAAAGCACTGGAATGTTCAACTTTAATGATGGGGTTAGTTCAACTGAAAGATCCACATCGTTTGGCAAAACGTGTGATTCAGCAGGTACCAACAATACATCATCAAAAGTTAAGCCCAACTTAGTTACCTTATCTGTACTTGAAAACGTCATAATTTCCTCCATGTGATTGAAACTATAAAAAAAGCATTTCTGGATACAAGTATCCACAAATGCAAGGAAATTGCATTTGCGGATTGTCGCCATTTTTGGAAGGCGGTAGAAACTTGTTAGCCATTTTCTAACAATTAAATCTGCAAACAAAAAACTTTTTCTATATCTGTTAACAATATGTCTTTTTGAATATGATACACGGTCTTAAATTTTTTTCAAGAACTTTAAGCGGATTTGCTGTTAAAAAATTCGCAATCTAAAATAAATCGGCATATACTGAAGATATTTTCTGAACACGCTTGTGAAAGGAAGTAGACATCATGCAAATCATTAAGACCAAGTTGGCGCAATTTCCAACCTGGCAAAGAAATCTTTATGTACTATGGTTTGGCGTTTTTATGATGGGGATTGGTTTTAGCGAGGTCTTACCATTTATGTCACTTTATGTTGACACGCTCGGCCATTTCACCGCCAAACAACTCTCTTTTTATAGTTCCCTCACTTTTTCTATTTCATATCTAACAACGGCCTTATCCTCTCCTTTTTGGGGGAAATTAGCTGATACTAAAGGACGTAAGCTAATGTTATTGCGAGCCTCACTTGGTATGGCGATTGTCTATGCTTTGATGGGTTTGGCAACGAACGTATGGGTCTTAATCGTCTTGCGCGGTATTCAGGGCTTGTTGGGTGGCTTTGTTTCAAATGCCAACGCCATGGTTGCAACGCAAACCCCTAAGGAGCGCTCAGGCTATGCAATGGGGGTCCTCGTAACAGGAATGACTTCCGGACAACTGCTAGGTCCCTTCATTGGTGGTACATTAGCTAGTTTTGTGAGTTATCGCGTCGCATTCTTCATCACTGCTATCATCTTCACAATTGTCTTCGTGCTTGTTTTGACCTTAGTTAAAGAATCTTTCACGCCGGTTGCAAAAGCTGATACACTTTCATTTAAACAAGTGTTACATCTTTTACCAAACGCAAAACTAACTTTTGGGCTCTTCACCACGACGATGATTATTCAAATGGCTAACTTCTCAATTAGTCCCTTCATTGCGTTATTCGTGCGCCAAATTAATACAACCGGTTTACCAACCACATTTTTGGCTGGGCTGGTCACTGCAATGCCAGGTATCGCAACACTATTTGTGGCAAAACGCTTTGGTGTGCTGGGTGATCGCATTGGTACTGCTAAAATGATTATGATTGGCTTTTTAATTGCCTTCTTGTCTCTGGTCCCAACAGCTTTTGTCACAACGATTTGGCAACTCATCTTCCTCCGCTTCTTAATGGGGATTTCCAATTCTACGATGATGCCAGCTGTGCAAACCCTCTTAACTAAAACCACGCCAAGTGCAATTACCAGTCGCGTTTTTTCATATAATCAATCATTTCAATCAATGGGGTCTGTTTGCGGGCCCCTGCTTGGATCTTTAGTAGCAACCCATTTTGGCTATCGCGGTGTCTTCATTGCCAGTGCAATCTTGGTCGCAATGAACGCCGGTTGGTTCTCACAAATTTCAAAAAGTTTACATGTACAAAAAAAGGCTGGTCATTAATGACCAGCCTTTTTTATAGTTTCTTCAACATCGTATAAATCCCAAATAGCATCATTTCCAAACACGTGAACAAAATCAAAAAATGCAGTGTAAATCCGTGGTCTGTGACCAACGCATAATTTAAGGACTTGAGCACGCGAATCGGTTCTGTTAATACGTGCCATGAATTCAAACGTAAGTACCGACCGAGATAAATGCCGAAAGCACTTATCACGGAAAGTCCGCCATAATAAAGCACTGATAGCCACCAAGCCGAATTCTTAATCAAGGCATACCGCATTTGGTAGGCACTTTCGAGACCAAAGAAAGCCCCCAAGAAAATACCAGCTGTTAAAATGACATAATTAAGTACCTGATAAATTCCCGTTAAATCAACACCAACTGCCTGTAAATGAATATAATCAGTCAGCATATAGAGTGTGTTTGGGTAGAAGAGTAGCCAAACTAGGGCAACTCCAAGTAAAAGCCATTTTGAAACATGGTCTTGCTTTAAGTAAATATATAACCAGGCTAAATCAAATGGAATAACCGCAAGAAACAGGTTCCAAATCAAAAAACGACTAGGCGTTGGCAATTGCGTAATGACCAACATTAAAGCAATCAAAATAAGATGAATGACGATGATTCGCCACATTTTTTGATTTTTTATATCCACTTGCATGAGTTAAACCTCTTTCTTATTTTAGGGATGCCGTTTTGGCGGAGATATCTCGGGAATATGGTCGTTCCACCACTCGCTCTGCGCCAACCGTGATGTTAACCTTTCCAGCTAGCTGATCTTCAACTGCCTGTGTAAAGTCGTCAATCGATTCAGTTGGTACCCCAACTGTTAAAACAACATCCGTTTGATAGTCTGTTGCGAGAATTTGATAACCCTGTTGTTCAAGCCAATACTTAATTGTTTCAAATTGACTGTAAGCCACCGTGACCATGACTTCTTGTTGTTGGACAAGTTCAACCAATCCAACATCAGCAATGCCTTCTGCAACTGTCCCGGCATAGGCACGAATTAACCCACCCGCACCTAATTTAATACCACCAAAATAACGGGTCACAACGGCGACAACATTATGTAACTGATTGTTTTTTAGAACTTCAAGCATTGGGACCCCCGCCGTACCGGCCGGTTCGCCATCGTCCGAATAACGTTGGATTTCATCATGTTTTCCAAGCACATACGCCCATACATTGTGGTTCGCTTTACGCTCTTGCTTTTTAATTTCAGTAATAAATGTTTGTGCCTCATCCTCATCTGCGACTCGCGCAATATGTAAAATGAAACGTGATTTTTTGATATCTTGTTCAAACATTGCTGATTGCTGTGCAATCGTTAAGTCAAGTTCAACCATACGCTTCCTCCCTTAAAACGCCTTAAAATTAAATATCACCAATTTCAATCGCATTTGTTAAACCCCATTGTACACAATAAAACCGCTGATATAAAGCGGTTGCTCGCTTATACCAACGGTTTGTTGATTTATTCTTCGTACTCGAACTGGAAGTCTAAGATTTGAACTGTGTCCCCATTCTTAGCACCCGCATCATGCAAGGCCGCATCGACACCCATCTTACGCATCACACGTGCAAAACGCATTAATGATTCCGTAAAGGCCGTGTTTGTTCGACGCATAATATCTTCAATTTCATCACCATAAACAATCCACAAGTCATCTTCGGCATGGTCAATTTGGAATGCAGGTTGATCATCCTTAAATTCATACATGGTTGTTTCTGATTCTGGTTCCATCCCCTTCGCAATGAATTGTGGGGTCACATCCAATAGATCCGCCGTACGACGCATCAAAGGTTGGACACCTTCACGATTCAACGCTGAGATTGGCATGATTTCAATATCATCAGCGACTGTTGGATCAGCAGCAAGCTTTTGCTTGAACTCAGCCAAAGTTTCCTCTGCATCAGGCATATCCATCTTTGTTGGCACAATAATTTGTGGACGTTCCAACAAGGCAGGGTCATAAGTTTCAAGTTCACTGTTGATTGCCTTGTAAGCCTCATATGGATCGTTATCAGGATCAACCCCTGACATGTCAATCATATGCAAGATAACACGCGTACGTTCAACGTGCCGTAAGAATTGAATTCCGAGTCCCACACCATCAGATGCACCTTCAATCAAACCAGGTAAGTCCGCCATGACAAAATCACGACCATCGTCTAATTGCACCATACCTAAGTTTGGAACAAGGGTTGTGAAATGGTAGGCGGCAACTTTTGGCTTCGCTGCTGTCACAACTGAAAGAAGCGTTGACTTCCCCACTGAGGGAAATCCAACTAATCCAACATCTGCCAAGACGCGTAATTCTAATTGAAGTGAGAATTCTTGACCTGGTTCACCGTTTTCAGCAATTTCTGGAGCAGGATTCTTTGATGTTGCGAAATGAATATTTCCACGACCACCACGACCACCTTCGGCGACGACTAATTCTTGACCTGGTTCAGTTAAATCAGCCACAATCTGTCCAGTTTCCGTGTTGGTAACGGTTGTTCCTTCAGGAACTTTAATAACCAAATCCTCAGCTGAGCGCCCAGTCATCCCCTTTGTGGCACCGTTTTGGCCAGGCGTCGCCTTGAAATGAGTCTTATAACGAAAATCCATCAATGTTCGCAATCCTGAGTCAACTTTCAAAATGACTGAACCCCCGTGACCACCGTCACCACCAAAAGGACCACCCATATCCACATACTTTTCGTGTCGGAAAGAGACGACTCCGTCGCCACCCTTTCCGGCTTTTACATTAATTTTTACTTGGTCGACAAACGCCATCGTTCATGACCTCACTTTCTTATTTTACAAACTGCAATAAACCGTAATCTTCAGTATAAATTAAAATGTTCACGATTGCTAGTCACTTCCCCTTTAATCTTGTCGGGCTTGCAAGGAAATTTTGATATTTTGAATGACCTTATCGGATAGCCCGAGTTCTTTTAACTCTTCATCCGGGGCATTCGCAATTTTTTTAAGGGACCCAAAATGGGATAGTAGCTTTTGTCGCGTTTTCGGCCCAACACCATTTATTTCGTCTAACTTCGACGCTAACGAGTTCTTTGACCGTAATTGTCGATGGAACGTAATCGCAAACCGATGGACCTCATCCTGGATTCGTTGAAGTAAGAAGAAGCCTTGTGATTTAGGATCTAGATGGACATGGGGTGCCCCATCTTCTTTCAAGAGATCAGCAGTCCTGTGTTGGTTATTCTTCACCATGGCGGCGACTGGAATTTCCAGACCCAACTCATCTTCAATCACTTCTTTAGCAGCATTCAATTGAATCTCACCCCCATCCATTAAAATCAGATCAGGCAAAGTATCATGTTCTTTCAAAAGACGTGAATAGCGGCGACGAATCACCTCCATCGTTTCGGCACGTTCATCAGCGTGGGCGACAGTCTTGGTTTTATACTTGCGATAGAGTTTCTTATTGGGGACCCCATCCTCAAACACAACCATGGCTGACACCATTTCTTCACCACTCAAATGTGAATGGTCAAACGCTTCAATACGATGAATTTCAGGAATGTTAAGTGCATCAGCAATCTCTTGCATGGCTCCATTGGTCTTCTGCTCGTTCATTTCCATCAAACGAAATTTTTCTTCCAGCTCAATTTTGGCATTTTTCTCCGCCAAATCCATTAAGGCCTTTTTCTCGCCACGTTGCGGTGTTTTAACTGAAACACCCAGTACGTCAGCAATCGCTTTTCGGTCCACTACTTTGGGCACAAGAATTTCTTTTGGCAAAATAGCATTTTTTCGATTGTAGAATTGCAGGATAAAACTGGTTAACTCTTCACCCGCATCATCAACCACGGCGAACAAGCGCTTCTCGCGTTTCATCAATCTCGATTGGCGAATAAAGAAGACTTGAACTGATAACCAACCCTTATCCATGTAAAAGTTGATTAAGTCACGCGGTGTCCCATCATTGGAGATAATTTTTTGTTTTTCAACTGTGGTGTTAATAAACTTTAGTTGATCGCGAAGATCGGCTGCGCGTTCAAATTCCAATTGTTCAGAAGCATCGTTCATCCGTGCTTCAAGTTGTTTGGTCACATTTTTGGTGTCACCATTCAAAAATGATTGAATGTGCTTAATCTGTTCCGCATATTCTGATTCAGGTACTTCTCTAAAACAGGCCCCCAAACATTGCCCCATGTTCGCGTACAAGCACGGCCGCCCTTGGTAGCCATTACAGCGACGAAGCGGATAGACTTTTTGCAAGAAATGCACCGTCTCTTCCGCAGCATAGACATTTGGATAAGGCCCAAAGTAATGGGCACCATCTTTTTTAACTTCACTCACCAACATAATTTGTGGGTCACGTTCATTCGTAATCTTAATATAGGGGTAGCCGGTCCCCCGCTTTAATCGAATGTTATAATATGGCTGATATTTTTGAATCAAAGTCACTTCGAGTAACAATGATTCTTTTTCAGAACTGGTGACAATGTAGTCAAAATCGGCGATATTCCGAACCAATTCAGCTGTTTTACCCGTATGCTCACTTTTAAAATATGATCGTACTCGGTTTTTTAAATTTTTAGCTTTCCCGACGTAGATAATCTTACCGTTAATATCTTTCATTTGGTAAGAACCTGGTAAGTCTGGCAAAAGCGCTAGTTTTTGTTCAATATGTTCAGAAGCCATAACGACCTCCTTCCGCTCAAAATGATTATATCTATTATACACCTTTTCACGGGGTTTATCGGTTAAACATTCGGTTTAACTAAACTTTTTGTTCATTCATTTTTAAGGCTAAAAGTGCTACACTTGTCTCAACACGATTTGTCAGAAGGGAGCGTACTATTTATGGGACTACTCACACGCCGTAAGGATGAACTTGGTAAAAAAATGGATGCCACTTTCCAAATTCCAGATTTGGATGATGATAATAACGCCAAGGATTTCTTGAACAAGAAAAACAAGACCGACAAGAAATAAGGTCTCATCAAAAAACGCCCGAACTGCTATTGAGCAGTTCGGGCGTTTTTTATTGATTGCAATTAGTGGGACTTGAACAACCCTTTCAAACTAAGCAAGGCAGCTTTGGTTATATTGCCTTCACGATAAGTTAGGACATTACGCTTATAGACGCGTAACCCATACTTTGACAAGAAGTAAAGGGCAACAACCTCCAACACTAACGCAATTGCTGCTTGGGTTATGGTTGCATACTGTAACCCTAAACGAGCGGGCATCAGTGTTTGAGACACAAATGGTACATAAGACAAAACATTCAAAAAGACATTATGCGGTTGTCCATTTAAGACAAAGGTTAGAATATATCCAATTAATGAAAGGTATGTCACCGGTGCAACAGCCTGTTGCACCTGACTCAAGTCATTCACCATAGCGGCAATGATTGCGGTCAAAACCATGTACAAGAAGATTGACACAATGACGATTAACATGGTCATCAAGGCAAACGACCAATCAATTCCCTGAAGCATATCCAAGGCATTTTTAAGTTGACGAATTTTAGGTAACCATACGCTAGCGATGACGCCAAGTACAATGTAGATTGCGCCATGCAACAAAGCTAATAGCCCAATTCCACCAATTTTTCCAAAGAACTGAACGCCTGGAGATGTTGCTGCCAACAAAATTTCCATAATCCGCGATGATTTTTCATTCGCAATTTCTTGGGCGATCATCCCCACATACGAGGTTAGAAACATAAAAATCAAAATTCCTAGAGCAACAGCAACAGCATAATTTGCTCTGCTACTATTTGCTCCGTCTTTATTTACCCCTTTTTGGCTCTGCACATGCGTATTGATTTTTGGCGGCGTCATCAACTGCTGCAAAGTCTTGTCACTAACGTGTAGGGCCTGAGCCTGTTTGACCGTGTTATATTGCGTTAAGGCACTTTGCAGTGTCTTTTCATCAATGGATTGTGCATTTGCTCGTTTTGTTAAGGTAAATTGTTGTTCATGTTCTACAAGCACTGCATCTATTTTTTCATCAGCCAAAGCTTTGTTAGCAGTGCTGGATTTGGTATACCCTTTGATATCAGCATCCAACTGATGTTGATCATCTAAGTAGTGTACCAATGCCTGATTTTGTACGACACCAATTTTTGGCGCTGCATTATTCTGGGTCGCTTGCACAATAAAACTAATACCAGCAATTGCAGCTAAAATTAAGATTGGCGTTAAAACAAGTAACCAGTAGCCTACAGTTTTTAAACGATTCACAAAGGTTTGTCGAATAACAATTCCAAGTTGTTTTTTTTGCATTATTTCACCTCACCTGCTGCGACTTCACGCCTAAAGATGGCATCTAATGTAGGCGGTTCTTGCGCAAAGGCAGGAATATAACCAGCTTGTGTTGCAATCTCAAAGACAGTTTTACCAGCTTCTGGATTAGACAAATGTAACAAGCGTCCATCGCCTTGCGTTTCAATTGAGGCCACACCATCAATCGAGGCTAAAATATCTGTTGGTGTAGGTGCCTCCAAATATAATTCTGTCCGACCAAAGCTCTCCCGAATTTCTGTAGGAGCGCCTTGAAGAACTGTTTCGCCATGTCGTAACATCGTCAATTGGTCAGAAAGTTTCTCAACACCTGCCATATCATGTGAACTAAAGATAATCATCGCCCCTTGTTGCTTAAGGTTCAAAATCTCTTGCATCATCAATTCCGTATTCACGGGATCTAAACCAGAAAATGGTTCATCCAAAATCAAAAATGTTGGATTAAAAATCACCGTCGCAATTAACTGGATTTTTTGTGCATTTCCCTTTGATAGACTTTGAACTTTATCTTCAGGTTTTCCCACTACGTTGAGGCGTTTCATCCAATCACGTAAAGCGATGCGCGCATCTGCGCGTTTCATACCATGTAATTCTGCAAAATAAAGGACTTGATCTTCAATACTCATCTTTTGATACAAGCCACGTTCTTCTGGGAGAAAACCGAGTTTTTGACGCTTTTCGGCCGTTATTGGCCCCCCATCCCAGGTTACCGAACCACTTGTTGGATCAATAAAATCCAGAATCATGCGAAAGGTTGTTGTTTTACCGGCACCATTTTGCCCAATCAACCCCATCACTTCACCCGGTTCAATTTGCATACTTAAATGACTGACTGCCGTCTTGTCACCAAATTGTTTTGTTAGATCATTTATTTCTATCAATGTCCCTGTCTCGATTCATTTATATTAACCAAATTATAGCAAAACGGACGTGATGAATAAATCATCAACGCCCGTTTTTTTAATTTTGACTTTGTCGCTTGAGGTTAGGTAACATCTCTGCCGTGAAATTAATCTCACGTGGCTTTGATCCATTTTGCGGACCAATGAGACCACGGTCAGACATGTCATCAATAATCCGACCAGCACGATTATAACCAATTTTGAAATGACGTTGAATTGAAGAAGTAGAAGCTCCACCAGCGCGGAGTACGAATTCTAAGACTTCATCCCACAGTTCATCAAGTTCATCGGCACCACCGTTTTGACCTGACTCCAGTGATTGCACTTCAGCATCAGACACGGTCATATTTTCATCATACTGAGCTTCACCTTGGTCCTTAATGAAATCAGTCAGATTTTCAACATCTTCATCTGAAATAAAGGCTCCCTGTACACGTTGTGGACCACTTGCCCCAATTGGCGCAAATAACATATCACCACGTCCAAGTAACTTTTCAGCTCCATTTTGGTCCAAAATCGTTCTTGAGTCGACTCCTGAAGAAACTGCAAACGCCATCCGTGAAGGCACATTAGCTTTAATCAATCCAGTAATGATATCAACCGATGGTCGTTGCGTGGCCACAATCATGTGGATTCCTGCAGCACGTCCCAATTGTGCAATACGCACAATTGCATTTTCAACGTCGCCTGACACTGAAGAGGTCATCATCAAATCGGCCAATTCATCAATCACGACAACGAGGTATGGCATTGACTGCAAAACAGTTGAAGGATCTTTAGCGTTTTGTTTTTCAACATATCGATTGTAGCCATCCATGTTCCGGACACCAGCATCAGCTAAGAGCTTAAAGCGACGGTCCATTTCTGCCACCACTTTCTTCAAACCAAGTGACGCCTTTTTGGGATCTGAAACTACTGGTGTAATCAAATGTGGAATATCATTATAAACTGATAATTCAACCTTCTTTGGATCGACTAACATCAAACGCACTTGGCTCGGCTTTGCTTGCAATAAGATTGACGCCAAAATACCATTAATTGCAACTGACTTACCAGAACCAGTTGATCCGGCAATCAATAAATGCGGCATCTTTGTCAAATCCATTTTAACAACGCCACTCGTTACACCCCGTCCAATTGGGACAGTCAAAGGATGCTTGGTATCAATCCCAGCTTCCTCAACCATATCCTTGAAACCAACCGTTGCTTGTTGATCATTGGCCACTTCAATTCCCACGACATTCTTACCAGGAATTGGTGCTTCAATTCGCAGTGATTTAGCCGATAGTGAAAGGGCCAAATCATCTGCCAAATTCTGAATTTTTGAGACTTTCACACCAACGGCTGGTTTAATTTCATATTGGGTAACAGTCGGTCCTAAGACCACTTTTTCAACCGTTGCATTGATATGAAAACTCTTCAGCGTTTCATGTAAAATGCGCGCCTTTTCATTTAGCGCATCGCGTTCTGCGGATTGATCAGTTGATCCAATTTCCGTCAAAAGATCTGGTGAAGGCAATTGATAATGCGCATCATCAATAACGGTTCCCAACCCACTAGCATCAACATCTTCAGTTGGAACTGATTTCGTCGATGGTTCAACGTGTCCAACATCACTTTGATGGGCTTGCGTTTTCGGATTCGTTTGACTGTCATTGTGACCAACCACATCGGCATGGGTCAGTGGCATATCTAAATCAGCATCACTTACATCTTCACCATAGGTGACTGGTTCAACTGCAGCATCAGGGCTTTGAATGACCTGATTGGCATCAAAATCGCTCACCGAATCATATGCATCTTGTGGCGCATCACGCTCTTGTGGCAGTGGTGGTACCTCATCTGGTAAACCATCAGCAAATGGCGTTGGCATCGTAAAGTCATCATCCACTGTCGCCGTAGTTGCGGTTTCTTGTGGTTTCGCTTCCGGAGCAACAATTTCAGGCATCTTAAATTCTGCACTTGTTGCTTCAACACCATCTCCATCATCAACTTGATGGTCATCTAACTGACCAACCGAGGCATCCGGTAATTCGGGTGGTTGGCTTTGGCTGCCCGCACCAAATGGATCGTCATTGAAAACGTCCGTCATTGCGTGCTTTTGGCGTTCCTTGAAATCAGTCACCTTTTCAGTAACCGTCTCATGGACATTGTTGGCCTTTACCTGGACATAATCGCCCGTTCCTTCAGCTAAATTGAAGAAATTATCAAAAACTTCACGGACCGGCACATTGAATGTAACAATCACACCGATCACAATCAGTAAGATCGCCACGAGCCATGCCCCGAAATTCCCCAATAAAAGATGACTGACTTGATACAGTGCCGCTCCCAGCACCCCACCACCCACTGGTGTTGAGACTGCTGCATTTGCCATATCCTGATTGATATAGTCGCTGACATGTGTAATAAAATCAGTATGAATATTCATTTTTGAAAACAATAGAATCGATCCTGATAAACATAAGCCTAAATAAAACATGGCGAAACCGATATATTGATTTTTTTTAATTTTCTTTGGCCATTGATTGTAAGCAATCACCACCAAAAGTGGCACAAGTAAAATCACTAGGAAAAGTTGGTAACTTCCGCCGACAAACCAGCGGATAACGTTAGCAAAAAACTTTCCCAGTAATCCAACTTTAAAAATCGCCAACACTGACAATAAGCTAAAGACGAGCGCCGTCAGCTGTGGCCAATGTACGGCCAGCCAACTAGTTTGCTTTTTCTTAGTTGGTCGCTTTTTTTGCCCCGACTTAGTAGCTGGCTTACGCGGTGTTTTTGACTTGGATGCTTGCTTTGGCCGACTTTGTTTTGTTTCAGCCATAATGCCTCCCTTCGGTTATTTTAATTTGTCATAATCATAATCGAACGTTAAATCAAGACCGTTAAACTGTTGTTGGCGTAGTGCTTCATAAATCACAATCGCAGCAGTATTAGCAAGATTCAATGAACGAATATGGTCATCATTTTGCGGGATACGTAAGGCTTGATCAGCATGCTTACGCATAAAAGGTTCCGGTAAACCGGTTGTCTCCTTCCCAAACATGAAGTAGTAATCATGGTCTGGGTCCGTATAATCAGCCTGATGATAGGCGCGAGGGGCAAACTTTGAAATTAAAAAGAGTTCATCTGAGTCCTTTAGACTTTCCATAAATGCAGGTAAATTTGGATGAATCTCCAAATCAACTGTATCCCAGTAGTCTAACCCTGCTCGCTTAACATGTTTATCATCTAAATCAAAGCCAAGTGGTTCGATTAAATGTAATTTTGTATTTGTTCCCGTCGCTGTGCGGGCAATGTTACCAGTATTTGCTGGCATTAATGGTTCAAATAAAACAATATGATTCGTACTCATAAAACTCCCCTGCTTGCCTTTTTTAATGGCTTTTTATTTCTACTTTAAACAAAAATTATAGCACGAACTAATTAAAGTTCGTGCTATAATCCTAAATCTTATTAAAGACTTTACTCTAGTTACTGTGCTTACCTGGACTAGCCTCTGTTGGCTGATCGGTTTGCGCATCGTCATCATCGTCAAATAGTCCCGAAACTTGACGCCACCAACTATATAGTTTTGTTACAAGGACTTTCAAAACCGCATAACCCGGAATTCCAAGAATCACACCTGGTAAGCCAAACAAGTTCCCGGCTGATAGCAAAACCACTAAGACCGTGACCGGATAAATTTCTAAAGAATCACCTAATAACTTTGGTGAAATTACGTGTCCTTCCAAAATTTGTTCAACTGCGAAAACCAATACGGCTTGTGCAAACATCATTGGTGAAACCGACAAGGCAACCCCCAATGCTGGTAACATCGCCAAGAACGATCCAATATATGGAATTAAATTGAATAGACCAGCTAACAAAGCCAAGAACAAACCATATGGCAAGCCAATAATGGTAAATCCAATTCCAAACATAATCATAACTGCAAAGGCAACTGATAGTTGTCCACGGATATAATTTGAAATTTGACTGTTAATATCCTTTAGCGTTTGTTGGAATGAACTTTGGGCCCGCTTTGGGAAAAAATGGGTTAGATATTTTGGCAAACGGTGTCCATCTTTAAGCATATAGAACAAGATCACAGGGAAAGTCACCAGACTAACCCCAATTTTCGTAATTGACCCGACTAAGCTTGAAACGCTACTAAAGCCCTTTTTGGCATAGTCACTAGATGAACTTTTAAACCAATGCGTTAAATCATCGTTCAACTCATTCACAATTGAATTCAATTGTGGATACTTATTCCCCTTTAAGATTTCATCCGAAACCTTGGTGAAACTATGCCAATAGTTAGGCACGTTTTCAACGAAACTTCGGACTTGACCACCTAGCCATGGAATAAATACTGCTAATCCCCAGATTAATAAGCCGATTAACGCAATAAAAATCATTGCAATAATCCAAGTCCGTTTCAATTTCGTTTTATCATCTAGCATATCCACTAATGGATTTAAGAAGTAATAAAAAACACCAGCAATAATAATGGGCGTTCCCACTGCTGCAAAAATTACTTTAAGGGGTTCAAAAATAAAACTTACTTTTGAAACCATAAAAATAATAATTAACAAAAGTAATACCACCAATAAAGTGGTCACTGTTTTATTATTTAAAAACCAGCGATAAAACCATGAATTTTTTTGATTTGGGTTTGCGTCCATTAAATCTTGCTCCTCAACATGTTATTTCACAAAGACAACACGTACGGGTTCGGGTACTTGAATATCTTTTTCTTGTAGTGTCAATCGACCTGTTTCCGTATCACGTTGGTAAACGGTCGCATTGTCAGTATTTTGATTTGTTGCAATCACATAGCGTTCGTTTGGTGACAAGGCAAAGTCACGTGGGAAGTCCCCTTCTGTTGAGATCAATTGAATGCGGCTATCAATTGATCCATCGGCCTTAACTTGGAAGACAGCAATTGAGTTGTTTCCACGATTGCTTGTGTAAATGAAGCGATTATCTGCAGAGACATAAATTGCGGCTGCACCATTATGTTCCGTCCAGTCAGCTGGCTTAGTTGACAAGGTTTGTACTAAGTCAAATGTCCCAGTTGCAGCATCATAGTTCAATTCAGAAAGTTGTGATGACAACTCACCCAAGAGGTATGCTTTCTTGCCATCTTGACTAAAGCGAATATGACGAGGTCCAAAACCAGCTTCAGTTTCAAATACTGCAACTTGTGATAACTTTCCAGCTTCAGAAACGTCAAACGTGTAAACCTTATCTGATCCCAAGTCAACCGCGACAAGACGATTATCTGGCGTTAGGTTAGCAAAATGCATGTGCGGACCATCTTGCTCTGGACGAGGTCCTGAACCAACAGCTTGGAAGGCGTCAGTTTGTGTCAATGTCCCGTCAGTCGCAATCCTATACACTTCAACTGTTCCCTTGTGGTAGTTGGCTGTGTAAAGCAATTGACGTGCTTCATCAACGGCAACATAAGCTGGTGATGCCCCATCTGCTAACACTTCTTGCTTCAACTTTGCTGTTGCACCAGCTGCATCATAATCATAAACGGCAACGCCACCTTGTCCATCTTGTTTATCAACGGCATAGAGCACATTCGCGTCACTGACTGCCAAGTAAGTTGGTGAACCAATTTCAGCGATTGCTTCAACGTTTGACATCTTACCAGTTTGTTCGTCAAAATCAGCCTGATAAATCCCCTTTGAAATGCGCTTCGTATAAGTTCCAAACAACATTTTTTCTGCCATTGCTCTGTCCTCGCTCTTTTAACGTATTATATTAAACTCTTTTTCCTACAGCAGATATTATAGCATATTTTCGACATTTACACGTCATTGCAGAAAGCGATTGCATAAAAAAAGCACTCATCACTGAGTGCTTCTATTTTAAGCTTGTTTTTCTTCACGCCGTGACACAATAATTGATGCCACAATCGCAATCGCTAATGAACCTACAATCACTGCCAACGACAGGATATTTGAAATTTGGAATGATGATCCCATCATCTTGCTAACTTCATTGACAATCATTTTTACCCCAATAAACGCTAGGATGCCAGCTAAGGCGTACTTGATATAGCGGAACATTGGGAGAATACTTGCGAGCGCAAAGTACAATGAACGCAAACCCATGATAGCAAAGATATTTGATGTTACAACGATAAAGGTATCTTGCGTAACCGCCAAAACAGCCGGAATCGAATCAACCGCAAATAACAAATCAGAAGCTTCAATAAACAACAAAGCCAATAGGAACTGTGTCGCGTATACTTTACCATTTTCTTTGACTAAGAAGTGTGGCACGGTGACATCTTCTTTAATCGGCAAGAACTTGCGGAATAGCTTAATCATACCGCTATCGTTCAAGTCCTGTTCACCTTCTTTTTCGAAGAACATTTTGACCCCTGTATAGACCAAGAAGGCTCCGAAAATGTACATCAACCATTCAAAGCGATGTAACAAAGCTGCTCCACCGAAAATGAAGATCACACGCATCACCAATGCGCCAAAGACTCCCCAGAACAAAATCCTGTGTTGATACTTTGGTGCAATCTTGAAATAACTAAAGACCAAGATAAAGATAAATAAATTATCAATACTCAATGATTTTTCCAAGAGGTAGGCGGTAATAAAGTCAACAGCCGGAGCTTTTCCGCCAAAATACCAGACACCCCCCGCAAAGACAAAGGCTAATCCAATCCAAAAGGCACTCCATAGTAGTGAAGACTTAACTGATGGTTCTTCGTCTGACTTATGAAAGACACCCAAATCAAGTGCCAACATCACCATGACAAAAACAAAAAATCCAATCCAATAACCAATACTTACTTCCAATTTAAAACTCATCTTTCTTTAAAGGACACAAGGAATCTCCACAATTATTCCTAACAAATTTCATTATACATAGATTTTAATGTGATTAAGTTAAACTTACTTGTCAAGAGATTACATTTAGGTAACAAAAAAAGTAGTATCACCCTAATGGCATACTACTTTTAAATTGAAAGTTTTACTTGCTTTTAACGTCTAATTCCATGAAGTTTGCAACACGTTTTGCTTGTTGTGAAACAACTTGTAGCGTTGCCAGACGATTTTGCTTAACGGCATCATCATCAACCATAACCATTGTTTGATCAAAGTAAGCATCGATTTGAGGTGCCAAGGCCAAAAGGTCTCCCAATACAGCATCTGTTCCAGTCGTTGTTGCGACCGGTTGCACAGCATTGTATAGATTGGCCTCAGCTTCGTTTTCAAACAAAGCTGCATCAACAGTTGCATCTGTTGGGTTCTTGGTCGTCAGACGCATAATTCGCGTCAAACCTTCAACCCCATCACGGAAGTTAGCATCATCAGTGTGTGCCAACAAGGCATCTGCTGAATCAAACATTTGCGTTGTGCTTGTAAAGTCATTCTTAGTAACTGCATTGATGACATCACGACGGACACCGCGATCTTGGAGTTCCTTGACTACACGATCAGTCAAAAAGTCGATAACTGAGCTGACGCTGGCAGTTAAGTTAGAAGCCACGGCTTCAGGCAAGCCTAAGGTATCATGACGCTCAACAATTTGCGCAACGAATTCGTTCAAAATCGCATCAATGTCCAAATTCCACTCATTGTCAGCCAAAATTGCCACAATTCCTGATGCTGCACGTCGCAAGGCATAAGGGTCATTTGAACCTGATGGAATCATTTCACCAGCAAAGAATGACAAGATCGTATCCAGCTTATCAGCTAAGGCCAAAACCTTACCTAAGTCACTTTCTGGCAAAGCGCCACCCGCATTAATTGGCATGTAATGTTCACGAATTGCTTGTGCAACTTCGGGTGTTTCCCCAAAGATTAAGGCGTACTTCTCACCCATAATCCCTTGCAACTCATCGAATTCACCAACCATACCCGTCATCAAATCAAACTTGTAGATTGCTCCGGCGCGTTCAAGCAAAGCTTGTTGTCCATCATCAAAGTTTAAGTCGTTAGCAATCAAACGTGCAATGACCGTGGCACGACGAGTGTGATCATAAACTGATCCCAACTTAGCGTGGAATGAGACATGAGTCAACTTCTCGTTGTAGTAGTCGATATCGTGCTTTTGATCTTCTTGGTAGAAGAATAAGGCATCCTCAAGACGTGCGACCAACACCTTTTCATTTCCCGCAATCACATTATCCATGTGCTCGGCATTTCCGTTTCGTACAGAAATGAAGTGTGGCAACAAGTCCCCGTTTGCATCCGTTACGTGGAAGAAACGTTGGTGTTCCTTCATTGACGTAATCAATACTTCATCAGGCAATGACAAATACTTTTCATCAAAATCACCTGAGAAAGCAGTTGGATATTCAACCAAGTTATTCACTTCTTCGAGCAAATCAGCATCGGCAACAATTTGCCAACCATTTTTTGCGCCGATTTGGGCGATTTGGTCTTGAATGGCATCCTTACGTGCTTGTGCATCTGCTTGGACATAAACACTGGCCAAGGTATCAACGTAATCGGTCGCAGTCGCAATATCAGCATCATGCCCTAAGAAACGGTGTCCACGCGTTGAACGTCCAGCCGCAACATCCAAGATATTGAATGGCACAATCGTATCATCTAGTAATGACACAACCCAACGAATTGGACGAACATATTCAAAGCTGTGACGACCCCAACGCATTGTCGTTGGGAAAGTCATCGCTTCAACAACGTCCTTAACACCCGTCAAAACTTCGGCGGCTGGCTTACCCGCATCAAACTTTGTCACATAGATATATTCGTTACCCTTGAATTCTTTAAAGGTAATATCATCAGTCGTCAAACCTTGTCCACGAACAAAGCCTTGAGCAGCCTTAGTGTAGTTACCGTCAGCATCTAAGGCTGCCTTTTTGGCAGGTCCCTTGACTTCTTCTTGGAAATCATCAGCCTTTTGCGCTACATCTTCAACCAACACTGCCAAGCGACGTGGTGTTGAAAATGGCTTAATCGCACCATGTTGAAGACGTTCTTCATTTAAGAAATTCTCCATACGCTCAACGAGTTGATTCATCGCTGGTGTGACCAAATGTGCGGGCACTTCTTCTAACCCAATTTCTAATAAGTAGTTAGCCATGTTAGTTTTCCTCCTCATCTGCTGGTAGGTACTTTGCTCTAAGATCTTCATCCTTTAACAAAGGGAAACCAAGCTTCTTACGCTCGTCAATAAATTCTTGGGCCACTTGATGGGCCATCTTACGAATGCGACTTAGATACTTCGCCCGTTCAGTCACTGAGACAACCCCACGTGCATCCAACAAATTGAAGGTATGTGATGACTTTAAAATATAGTCATAAGCTGGGTGAACCAAGTTATCGGCTAAGGCACGCTTTGCTTCCGTTTCATAGTCATTGAAGTGACGCAAAAGCATTTCTGAGTCAGACGTATCAAATGAGTACGTTGAATGTTCAAATTCTGGTTCCTTGAAAATGTCGCCATAAAGCACACCATTTCCCCATTCCAAATCGTACACCGTTGGCACGTCTTGAATGTATGAAGCCAAACGTTCCAAACCATACGTAATTTCAGAAGTTACGGCGTCTACTGGAATCCCACCGACTTGTTGGAAATATGTGAATTGGGTTACTTCCATACCATCAAGCCAGATTTCCCAACCAATTCCAGCCGCACCCATTGATGGGTTTTCCCAGTTATCTTCAACGAAACGAATATCGTGTTCGAGGGGATTGATTCCTAAGGCCTCCAATGAAGCCAGATAAAGTTCTTGAATGTTATCTGGTGAAGGCTTCATAACCACTTGAAATTGGTGGTGTTGGTAAAGACGATTCGGGTTGTCACCATAACGACCATCGGCTGGACGACGTGAAGGTTCTACGTAAGCCGCATGCCATGGTTCAGGTCCATTCGCACGCAAAAAAGTATAAGGACTCATCGTTCCTGCCCCTTTTTCCGTGTCGTAAGCCTCCATCAACATAGCGCCTTGATCGGCCCAAAATTTTTGTAACGTTAAAATAATATCTTGCACACTTAACTTTTCGGTCATGATATTTCCCTTTCTGTTTTAAATGCATAAAAAAAGCCTACACCAATCGTATAACACAATTGATGTAGGGACGATTTAGTATCGCGGTTCCACCCTACTTCCAAGGAATTCCTTGGCAGCTTCATTTAAATTGTTCTTGGCTCCGACAGCGCCCCTTAAAAACATCACGGCTACCCTTCCATCAACGGTAACTTGCTAAGCATGTGTTTAAAAATATTCTGTCCTCATCGCTATACCATCTATTTTACTCGTCCATAATTTAAAGTCAATCAGTCGATTCGTTTTTTTGCTGGCGTTCTGCCAAACGCTTGTCCCATTGATGTAAATCTTGAATGAATGTCTTAGCCCGTAATTGGACCCCGACTTGTTCTTGATAAATGCGATCCAATACGCGCGCCATTTCTTTTTTGGTTTCAGCATTCAACGATAATGAGTTCAGCTGGTTCAAATCCACCCGAGCCAACTGCTGTAAGACATAAATGGCTTTTGGGTTCACATGCATGCGATACTCATCGCGATCCCAATGCTGCTGACAAAGTACCCCTTGCAAGTGTTCCGAAAAATCCATTGGTCCTTGCGTATTTCCACAAATGACACAACTTTGCCATTGCATTTGAATCCCAAAATCAGGCAGCAAGTGCAATTCAAAGTAATTTGCTAAAGCTTGGGCATCAAATCCATCCACCATCTTCGTTTCAGCCAATTGGGCCTCGTCAAACCAATGTGGAATTGGTTGATTATCAACATAGGCTGCATCAATGAGCCCAAGGATATAGAGCATGTAGGCATTTTTTTCAACATCTTCAATAAAGAGACGTGGCAGTTTACTTTGTTTCACATCATTAATAAAACTGAGGCCGGTCCGGTTAATGGTCCCTTCATATGTCGCCATGGTTAATGGTTGCATATCGGCAGCATACTGGTAACGTTTTGATTTTCCATGCCGAATATAAAACATACGTTTTCCATATTCACGGGTCAAAATCTTAACCATTAGATCCTTTTCCTTATGTGCCCGCTGGTACATAACGATGCCTTGAAAAATATCAGCCATTCCCCCACCTCCTGTTTAAATAAAAAAAGAAATCGCCGTCAATGACGAAACGATTTCAAATAGGTTGATGCAACGTTGTTTAAACGTCCGCATCCTCCTTATATCCATATGATTGAAGTGCTTGCGGCTTATCACGCCAACGGTCTTCAACCTTCACCCAAAGTTCAAGATAAACTTTGCTACCAAGCAAACGCTCGATATCTTTACGAGCGCGGGTTCCAATTTCCTTAATCATGCTACCACCCTTACCAATAATAATATTCTTTTGGCTTGGACGCTCAACCACAATCGTTGCTTGAACATGCAACTTTTCATTTGCTTCACGGGCAATGCTATCAATCACCACGGCAACTGAATGTGGCACTTCTTGGCGAGTCAATTGCAAGACCTTCTCACGAATCAATTCGGCCATGATAAAGCGTTCTGGGTGATCTGTAATTTGATCTTCTGGGTAATATTGTGGTCCGGCTTCTAATTGATCCATCGTTGTATCAATCAAAGCTTGGACATTGTCCCCTGTTCGCGCTGAAATTGGGAAGATTTCAGCAAAGTCCATTTGTGCTTGATAATCAGCAATCATTGGAAGAACTTCTTGTGGTTGCACAAGGTCAACCTTATTAATAACCAAGTATACTGGTGTATCGACATCCTTTAAACGATTGATAATATAATCATCACCACCACCACGTGGTTCATCGGCATTGACAACAAACCAAATCATATCCGCTTCATGTAACGCTGAATTGGCCGTCTTCATCATGAAATCCCCTAACCCATTTTGGGGCTTGTGAATTCCAGGGGTGTCAATAAACACGATTTGACCTTCATCCGTGGTATAGATTCCTTGAATCTTATTTCGGGTTGTTTGGGCCTTGGGTGACATGATGGCAATTTTTTCACCAATCATTTGGTTGAGCAATGTTGACTTACCCACATTTGGGCGTCCAACAATTGCGACAAAACCGGACTTAAAAGCTTCTGACATTCGACTATTTCCTCATGTATTCTTGTGTTCTATTAAAAGATATAGGGATAAAAAATTAAGCAGCCAATCACCGCTGCTGTTCCTGCTGCGACTAAGACCCCGCCGGCTGCAACGTCCTTTGCGACTTTGGCGAGTGGCTCATATCGTTCCCCGACAATTAGATCAACAATTGCCTCAACCATCGTGTTCACAAATTCAGACATAATCACCATACTTACGGCAATCGTAATCCAAATCCAGTCGGATCTGCCAATCCCTAGATAGATGCCCAGAATCAGCACCAAAATGGCAGCGACGATATGAAAACGCATATTACGTTCACGTCTTAAAACATCAATAATCCCATCTAACGCATGGCCTAAGGCCTGCAAAAAATGGCGGTTTTTTGTGACTTGGTGGTCGTTGGGGTTTTGCTTATCGTGTAAGGCCATAATCATCTAAGATTTGGCGTTGCAAATCAAACATTTCTTTTTCATCTGCTTCGCTCTTCATATGATCGTACCCGTTCAAATGCAAGAAACCGTGGACCACAAGAAAACCGAGTTCACGTTCCCAGGAATGTTCCAGATATTCGGCTTGTTCACCGATTTTATCCACTGAAACAATCAAGTCACCAATATTTTTAGGGATGTCTTCAGCCATCTCCTCATCCATTAGCAATGGGAAATCATCAGCATCATCTTCAATCGCAAATGAAATGACGTCTGTTGGCTTATCAAGGCCACGATACTCACGGTTATACCGTTGAATTTCATCGTTATTCACAAAGGTCACAGACATTTCAGTATTATCAGGAAGCCCTAACGCTTTCCCAGCGTAATCCAAAACGTTTTTGACTAATGTTAAATGCTCTTCTGATAAACCTGGTTTTGATTCATCGATTAATGCTAAATCCATATTTACTCCTTTACTGTTCCAATTTATTCTGCATCATTATAACGATCATACGCGCCCACAATGGCTGCCACAATCGGATGGCGGACCACATCACTTGCGTCAAAATGAATCATTTGGATTTGTGGGACATCTTTTAAGATGGTTTGCGCTTGAACCAAACCGGATTTTACACGAGGCGGTAAATCAATCTGGGATACATCCCCGTTCACCACCATCTTTGAGCCAAATCCAAGCCGAGTTAGAAACATTTTCATCTGGGCAGTCGTTGTATTTTGCGCCTCATCTAAGATGATAAAGGCATTGTCTAACGTCCGTCCACGCATATAAGCTAAGGGTGCAATTTCGATAACTTCACGATCAATTAACCGTTCTGTGTGCTCCTTACCTAGAATAGCAAACAACGCATCATAGATTGGTCGTAAGTACGGATCAACTTTTTCCTTTAAATCACCTGGTAAAAAGCCTAAACTTTCACCAGCTTCAACAGCCGGCCGGGTAATAATTAACCGTTCCACATCACCACGTTTCAACGCTGCAACAGCCATGGCAACGGCTAAATAAGTTTTACCTGTTCCTGCAGGTCCGATCCCGAAAGTCACATCAGCATGCCGAATGGCATTGACATACTCACGCTGATTATAATTTTTGACCCGAATCGCACGCCCTTTGGCATCACGAATAATCGTTTCCGTGTACATATCCGCAAAGTACATCAGCGTGCCACGTTGGGCCATGTTCATCGCTGAAACAATGTCAGCAGGTCCAATCCGGATTCCCTTTTTAATTAGCAAACAAAGTTCATCGATCACGGCGACAGTTTGTGCCACAGCTTCTGGTGAACCAACAATGGTCAGTTGAGCCCCCATTCCGGTGATTTGGACACCAAGACCCTCTTCTAATAATTTGAGATGAGCATCTTGTGGACCGACTAAACCAATTTCTTGTTCTGGATTTTCAAATTGAAAGTTTTGCTCAATGGTATTTGTCAATTATATAACCCTCTTTTGCTCAGATTACTTATATTATACCTTAATTACCTATGTATCGGGGATGGAATTCCCCGCAATAAAACACTTTATGCTAATTCGCTTTGGACAAGTTGATTAATCAATTTTCCGTCAGCCTTACCCTTAACCTTAGGCATAAGCGCACCCATGACTTTACCAAGATCGGCCTTGCTTGAAGCGCCCACTGCAGCAATGGTTTCTTGCACAATGGCACGAACTTCATCTTCTGAAAGTTGTTCAGGCATATACTTTGCAAGGACAGCAATTTGCGCATTTAAATCTTCTGCTAAGTCGTCACGCCCGGCATCAACATAAGCGTCACGTTCTTCAACGTGTTGCTTCATTTCACGCGAAACAACTGACAATTCTTCATCAGGTGTTAAGTCATGACCCAGCTTAATTTGTTCATTTGATAAATCAGACTTTAACATGCGAATCACACTTAAAGCTTCCTTATCCTTAGCTTTCATCGCCGTCTTCATATCGGTACTTAATTGTTCTGATAATGTCATGTTCTTATTCCTCTTTAGTTGATAATTTCTAAACAAAAGCCGGACCACCCAGAGGTAGCCCGGCCAGAACGTTTTAGCGTCCCTTCTTGTTCTTGCGCTTACGAGCAGCCTCAGCCTTCAACTTACGTTGTACTGATGGCTTGATGTAATATTCGCGCTTACGGTACTCTTGTAAAGTACCATCCTTTGATACACCACGCTTAAAGCGACGGAGAGCATCATCTAGAGACTCATTCTTACGAACAACAGTCTTTGCCATAATGTTTACCCTCCCTTCCCGTGTGAAGAATTCAACTTATAATGTCGCACACTTTTGTTCAAATTAAATTTTACCAGAATTCTGAAACAAGTCAAACACATTTTAGAGTTTTGGCTCGTAAAAGCGTCCCGTTGTATGTTCAATTCGCCAGGTTGATGACCATGCCTTAGGGTCAGCTTGTTCCAATGCATCCCGGAAGTCATAACGTTCATAAGCGGAAATCACGGTAAAGAGAATTTCCTTCTCGTGATGATTGTAGCCACCTTCAGCATCATGCACAATTGTAATCCCACGTCGAATGTTTTGTTGTAACATTTCAATCACACGGTCAGGCTGTTCAGTCACAATCATCACTTGCAACTTTTGCTGACGGGTATAGAAATTATCAATCATATAAGCATTCACAATTAATGAAATCCCTGTATATAACGCATACTGCGGTCCAAAAAGATAACCCGCGGTCAACAGAATAAAGAAATTAAACGTGAGATTGACTGCTCCCATGCGCATGCCAAACTTTTTACGTGCCACAATCCCGATGATATCTAACCCACCAGTTGAAAGACCAGTTCTAAGAGCAAACCCAGTCCCAAACCCATTGATACCACCACCAAAAATGGCTAAGACGAGCGGATCACGGACCCATTCACCTGGTGAAGGCACAATTCGGATGGCTAGCGCGGCCAAGACTAAGGCTAATCCAGTAAACATTGTAAAACGATACCCCAACTTACGGTAACCCAAAATTAATACAGGAACATTCAATAGAATTAACAACAATCCAATTGAAATATTCATATGCAAATATCGAATCCCTAATGTATTAAGGATTTGAGCTAACCCAGTGAACCCCGACGAGTAAATATGGCCAGGTGTCCAAAAAATATTAATCGCAATCGCTGAGGTTAAGGCATAAATAATGGCTGCAACAATTCGCGCCGCATATTCATGTCGATCAAAATATAGCATTATCTGCGTCATATTCCTTCACCTTCCCTCTTGAGGTGCCTTATTCCTCTGCCAAATTAGGTGTATCAGTATCCGCGTATTCGGGGGCCGTTAAGCCCAGGTCACCTTCAACTTGTTGCTTTGAAACGGGTGTTGGTGCTTCAGTCATTGGTTCAGTCGCCTTTGAGTTCTTTGGGAACGCAATGACATCACGAATATTGTCACGACCAGCCAAGATCATGGCCAAACGATCAAGTCCTAAGGCAATTCCACCCATTGGTGGGAATCCGAATTCCATACCTTCTAGCAAGAAACCAAATGCTTCTTGCGCAGATTCTGGTGTAAAGCCAAGCGCTGAAAGCATTTGTTGTTGAATATCCATGCGGTGAATACGAATTGAACCAGATCCCAATTCATAACCATTCAAGACCAGGTCATAAGATTGGGCATGCGCTTTGTGTGCCCCTTCGGTTGTCGTCATCAATGGCAAATCTTCCTCGTTTGGCATCGTGAATGGGTGGTGTGCCGCAATCCAACGATCTTCTTCTGGTTGATATTCAAAGAGTGGCCAATCGACAATCCAGGCAAAGGCCCACTTATGATCATCAATGAGGTTCATTTCCTTGGCAGTCATACGACGCAAGGCATCCAGCGTTGGGTTCACAACGTTTGGCTTGTCAGCGGCGAACAAAATCAAGTCCCCCGCCTTAGCTCCCGTTGCAGCTAAAATAGCATCTGATTGTTCGGTAAAGAATTTGGCGATTGGTCCAGCAATCCCGTCTTCAATAACTTTCAACCAAGCCAAGCCCTTGGCTCCAAAACGTTCAACATACTTACCAAGCTTATCGATTTCTTTTCGTGAATAGTGTTCAGCCCCACCAGGAACCACAATAGCCTTAACCATACCACCGTTGGCAACGGCACCTGAGAAGACACCAAAGTCTGAGTCTTGCATCATCTCTGAAAGATCTTGCAATTCCATGCCGAAACGCATATCGGGTTTGTCAGTTCCAAACCGGCGCATTGATTCTTCCCAAGTTAAAACAGGGATATCCGTTGGATCAAGATCATAATCAACCGTCTTTTGCATGATTGAAGCGACCCATTGACCAACCAATTCACGAATTTCATCTTGGTTCATGAATGATGTTTCTAAATCAAGTTGCGTAAATTCAGGTTGACGATCACCACGAAGATCTTCATCACGGAAAGCACGAGCAACTTGATAATAACGATCAAAACCAGCTCCCATCAACAGTTGCTTAAAGAGTTGTGGTGATTGAGGTAAGGCATAGAAAGCGCCTTGGTAAATTCGAGAAGGCACCAAATAATCACGGGCCCCTTCAGGAGTTGATTTAGCCAAGTATGGGGTTTCAATATCAATAAATCCGGCTTGATCCAAGAATTCATGTGTTGCCGCCGTAATCTTTGAACGAATGCGCAAATTCTCTTGCATTTCAGGACGACGCAAATCCAAGTATCGGTACTTCAACCGAGTTTCATCTGAAGCATCCACGCCATCTTCAATCAAAAATGGTGTTGTCTTTGATTCAGCCAAAACGGTAATCTCAGTGACTTGCACCTCAATTTTCCCAGAACGAATATGGTCGTTTACAGCACCTTCAGCACGCTTTTTGACGACCCCAGTGACTTCTAAGACATATTCTGAACGGACAGATTCAGCCACTTCAAGCGCTTCTTTTGAAATTTCATCAGAAAAAGCTAATTGAACGATGCCTTCACGGTCGCGTAAGTCAATAAAAATCAAACCACCTAGATCACGGCGCTTTTGGACCCAACCGTCTAAGACAACTGTTTGTCCCTCATATTGTTCATCAATTAATCCTGCATAATTTGTTCGCTTCATGTTATTCCTCTCCTGTCTCCACATCGATTTCCACATAATCTGGTAAGGCCGTGTATAAGTCTGTTAACTTAACTTGTTGCTCATCCCCAGTACGTAAATCCTTCAATTTTGCGGCATGTTCGGCTAGTTCACGATCGCCAATTAAAATCATATAATGTGCATTTTCACGATCGGCCGCTTTAAATTGGCCCTTTAACTTGCGATCTTCATAATCACGATCGGCACTATAGCCAAATGAGCGAACCGCTTGAAGCATTTGCATGGCCACAACGTCGGTTCCCTCACCTTGGTTTGCAACATACACGTCCAAGGCTGGTGCATCTGGCAAAACAGCGTCAGCATCATCAAGTAACAACATCAAGCGTTCCAATCCAATTCCAAAACCAACACCTGGTAATTGTGGCCCACCAAATTCTTCCACTAGGCCATTGTAGCGACCACCACCAGCGATTGTTGTCCAACCATCCCCTAAAGCAGGGCTTTGGGTCATAATTTCAAAAATAGTGTGATTGTAGTAATCAAGTCCACGGACTGTACTTGCATCAACTTCATACTCAATACCCAAAGCATCTAGATAGTTTTTAACCTTGTCCCAGTGGGCTTGTGCCGTTTCACTGAGATAATCCAAAATTGAAGGTGCATTTTCAACAATCGTTTGGTCTTTGGCATCCTTTGAATCCAAAACACGTAATGGATTCTTTTCCAAGCGTGCTTGTGAATCGTACGATAATTCATCCTTAAAAGGCGTTAGATAATCAATCAAAGCTTGGCGATAGGCATCACGTGATGCTTGATCACCAAGTGAATTGATGGTTACCTTTAAATCAGCAACACCTAATGTTTGGAAGAAATCAACTGCCATAGCAATCGTTTCTGCATCAAGTGCAGGCGATTCAGACCCAATTGCCTCAACGCCAATTTGATGGAATTGACGCATGCGCCCAGCTTGTGGACGTTCATATCGGAACATTGGTCCAATGTAAAAAGCTTTATAAGGCTTAGCAAACTCAGGACCATATAACTTATTTTCAACAAATGAACGTACAACGCCGGCAGTCCCTTCAGGACGTAACGCAATATGACGATCTCCCTTATCGTAGAAGTCGTACATTTCCTTGGTCACGACGTCAGATGTATCCCCCGCAGAACGGGCGAAAACATCGAAGTTTTCAAAGATTGGTGTCCGAATTTCCTGATATTGATAATCTGAGAAAAGCAGACGCGCTGTCTCTTCGACATAGTGCCACTTATGTGACTCACCTGGTAGTAAATCTGCGGTTCCTTTTGGTTTTTGAAATGATTGTTTTGCCATATTAAAGCCCTCTCAATTTTTAATTTTACCGACAAAAAAAGCCCCTGATAACAGTCATTCACTGTTATCAAGGGCGCATCTTTTTTGCGCGGTACCACCTTGTTTAGTTCTTATCTATACCGTAACGGAGTATCTGCGCGCGTAATGCGACCTAAAAAGTGTCCCTCTATGGCTAAAACATGGAACTCACACCAACTTCCACTCGCTGTTGAATTAGATCATAGATTTACTTTCTCATCGGTTTAATATATCTATCGTTTATTATCCCCTAGCAATCAAGTCACGTCAAGCTTTTGCTCTTGAGACACGCGTTATTTTTTATGATCTTCCAAGTAGCGTTCTAGCCCATATGGTAATGCGTTTGCAATTTTTTGTTGGAATTGTGCCGTTTTAAAATGGTTAAAATCGCGATCCGAGTTAATATAGCCATTTTCCATCAAAATGGCCGGTACTTGATTGTCACGTAAGACTAAGTAATCACCAAAGTCGACCCCCTTATTAGGCATGTTCTTCGGCATTTCAGGGGCGATTGCCGTATTGACCGATTGCGCCAAATCTTTTGAACCATTTTCCTTATGATAATAGTAAGTGGTAAAGCCACTCGCTGAATTCGCTTCAGGTGCTGAATCAAAATGAAATGAGATAAACATATCGGCGTGGCTATTTTCAGCCACCTTTGGGATATCGGCTAATGGTACTAGCTTATCTGTGTCGCGTGTCATGATGACCCGAGTGCCATGTGACTTCAACTCAGATGCCACCTTCTTAGCGAGTTCCAATGTGTATTTCTTTTCATACTGGTCATGATTCGACAGCGCCCCTGAATCCGAACCACCATGTCCGGGATCCAAGACCACGGTCGCTTCAGATAGTGGTGACAGCTTGGCAAGTGGTTGCGTTCGCTCTACAAGCCAACCTGCGACCCAGGCTTTTGACTCATCTTCACGCCGTACTTCATACCAGCCGCTTTCGCGTTTCAAAATTTGTAAGTGCTCCCCTTTTTTTAAAACACCAGCCCCCGGCGCCAACACGCCTCGGCTCGTATGGATTGGCACATTACTAATTTTAACGGTCACTTGTTGGCGATGGAGCAAGAACGTCGTCGTCATGACTGCTGTTGTTAATATGGCTAAGACGACCACTAGCGGTACCCAAAAGCGTATCATCCACCGTCGAATCAGTTGCCAAATTGTTTGCAAGGTCATCGTTATTTTCCTTCTTCATTTATAATATTTCTATCTTACATGAATTTAAACGAAATGATAATAAAAACCCCGAAAGTTTTTCACTTCCAGGGTCACATCAGACGCGATGTTTAAAACATATCACCAGTCCATTCAGACGTTGGCATTTCATTAAAGTCATATTGAGCAACATCTGAAACATGTAGCAAAACAGCATGGGCGGGAATTGCCATCATCAAATTCACGCTACCATTTGGCTTTTCTTTGAGCAAAATAACAGGCTTTTGGTTCGCATTGGCATAGCCAATTTCCCATGCCGTTCCTGGATCCACGAAATCATCGACATAGTCAATAACTGCTACGACAACATCTGCTTGGTCGATGTGATCGCGATCCACCTTGAATGTGGCAGCTGCCCATTCACGTGTTCCCATCTCAAATTCAGCACAATTTTCTGAACGTGGACTAAAAAAACTTGCAACGGTTGGATTATTCGTTAAAGCTTGCTCCATCCGTTCAATCCGTTCAATTTGTTCTGCATCAAAAAATGGTCCTGCTAAATATACATTTTTCATCAATTCACTTGCTCCTATTTTTAGTTCAATATTATTTTATCAAAATAAACCGAACATCACAAGCGACCGGAGTAAACAAACCGCTAAATCACGAACTAAAAGTCAATCGTTGCTAAAATTGTTCTACATATTGTCGCTTTTGGTCTTGAACGCCACTCAAAACAAACTTGGCATGATCATGTGTGATATCAAGCGCACGGTTCGTTGACCCTTGGACCACAGATGCAAACATTTGTTCATATTCTGAAATGGAAAGTTGCGTTCTTTGCTCTAATAACTCAGGTAATTGGTTTGTAATCAGACCTTGGTTATAGTTGGCTTGTAGCGTTAATGAGAACAATTCCCCCTCAGCTCCAGAACCATATGAAAATAGGGCTAAATCATCGCCAGCTTGCAAAGTATCATCATTCAACAATAATGACATCAAACTCAAGTAAGCTGAACCCGTATATAAATTACCAATTTGTTTATTATAATGACGGCTCGCCTCAAATGAAGTAAGTAAGGCATTTTGCTTTTCTTCTGAAACTTCAGGTAAGACGTCACGTAGTGCTTTGAGCCCCATCTTTGTGAATGGTAAGTGGAAAACTAAAGCTTTAAAACTATTTAAATCACGACTAGTTTGGGCACGATAACGATCCCACAATTCTTTAAAGAAATCACGATAAATATTAGCTGAGAATTTACCATCAACCACAGCCGTTGAAGAATCATTTGGTCGCCAGAAATCCATAATTTCATCTGACATAAAAACACTGTCTTGATTGAGCGTCGCAATCGTTGGGTTCGCCGTTACTAACATTGCGACAGCCCCAGCTCCTTGTGTCACTTCACCACCAGTATTCAATCCATAACGGGCAATATCACTGGCAATCACCAAAACTTTGGCCTCTGGGTGCAAAGTCACATAATCACGTGCTTGCATCAAACCATAGGTACCTGAATAACATGCCTGCTTAAGCTCAATTGTTCGCGCATAACGGTTAATGCCTAGCAACTTTTGTACATATACCGCTGCTGATTTAGATTGATCAACGCCTGACTCAGTAGCAAAGATAACCTCTTCAATCTCTTCTCGGTCAGTTTGCGTTAACATCTGGTCGGCAGCATTTGCCCCCATCGTCACGACATCTTGGGTGGCCGGCGCAACTGCTTGTTGTGTTTGTCCAATCCCAATTAAATACTTATCAGGTTCTTCACCGCGTGCATGGGCCAAATCCACCATATCAATATAGTGTTGTGGTGAAAAGAAACTCATCTTATCAATTCCAACTTGCATCTCATGCTTCCTCCATTCTTGGTTTGATTAACTTTAATACCTGACGTGCTACCTCGAGTTTACTCATCTTTGGAAGTGTCTCCGGTGTTTCATTTTTAAACAATAAAGTTACGGCATTATCATCCGAACCAAAGCCAATATCTGCCTGCGAGACATCATTGGCAATCAACAAATCCGCGTGCTTCTTTTTTAGCTTGGCTTGGGCATGGTCCAATAACTGTTGGGTTTCTGCAGCAAAACCAACTAAATATTGATGTGACTTCTGAGCACCCAACTCCGCCAGAATATCAGGATTTTCCACTAACTTCAAAGTTAGTCCCGACGCATCCGCTTGTTTTTTCATTTTTTGCGTGGCTGGTTCGGCAATTCGATAATCCGCCACTGCCGCGGCCATAATCACCACATCCGCTGCATCATATTGCTGCATCAATGCCGCTTGCATTTCTTGCGCAGTTTTAACATGAACAACTTTTGTAAATGGTGGTGGCGTTAAATCGACTGTTGTAATTAAAGTCACTTGTGCCCCTTGTTCCACAGCAGCTTGGGAAAACGCATAGCCCATTTTACCTGAAGAATGATTTGCGATATATCGAACCGGATCAATCGGTTCCTGTGTGCCTCCTGCTGTAACCACGACACGCTTTCCAGTGAGCGTTTTCTCATCCGTTTCCGCCAAGATACCGATTTGCGCAAATAAGTTTTCTGGTTCGGCTAAACGACCAATCCCAGCATATCCTTCAGCCAATTGCCCTTGCTCAGGTGCCATGATTTTAACACCATCAGCACTTAATTGGTTAAGGTTCCGTTGCACGGCTGGATTTTGATACATGTTTGAATTCATGGCCGGTGCAATCGCAATCCCAGTATGGCGTGCAATCACAACACTCGATGCGGCGTCATCAGCAATGCCCTGGGCCATCTTGGCAATAAAATTCGCACTAGCTGGTGCCACAACCATGTAATCGGCCCAATCAGCCAATTCGATGTGGTCAATGGCTGGGTCTGTTGTATCAGCAAATAAGTCGGTCAAAACTGGATGGGTAGATAAAACACTAAATGTTTTGGGTGTGACAAACTCACAAGCTGACTTGGTCATAACAACACGTACATCCGCTTGGGCCTTCACAAGTAAGCGCGTCAAAGTCACGGCCTTATACGCCGCAATGCCGCCTGTAACGACTAACACTATTTTTTTACCAACTAACATGGCTCCACGATCCTTTATCTATTTTAGAAGTCTATTTTACCACTATCTGCTTGCATTCGGTTGTTTTAACGCAAAATAAAAGGAGTCAGCACGCTGACTCCTTTTATTTAACCCCCCAAGGTTATATTGCTGACACCTTTGAAAAAGTGTTCCTCTTGATTCATTTGCAAAACTACGTTAACCGTAGCCCCCTCATGCAATCCCTCAAGACTATGTTATTAGAATAACCAATTTTTCAACATTCCACCATGCTGATTTTTTTTAATTCGAAAAAAAATACGCAGAATCAATAGAGTGTCCATTTTTTGTCTAATGAATCTGGTTATGATAATACTTCAAAGACAATTGCATGGCATCTTGGACAAAGTGATCAATCGTATGGTTATCAGGAAAGACATTCCAAATATAACCTGGAACAGCATCTTCACTTTCAATGGCAATATCTGAAATATAAAAATCAGCCGGCTCGCCAACTGGGACAAATTCAAAATTAATGTTACGTCGATTTGATAGCTGTTGTTGCACCAATTCACCCATACCAGGATGATAAACAAAACCAATGGCTACCTTAATGGTTGGCAATATCATTGCCGGAGTCAGTTGTACAATCATAGCATTAAAGTAATCTTCAAACATCACTCGTCTAAATTTTGCAACATCTTCAATTTGCCAAACTTCAGCCAGTGCGAACAATAAGTCACTCGTAAACTTCGCATGAATTGGGAAATGACGCTCTAACACACCAATATCCACTGAACTTTGGACTAAATCCTTTAAGAAATACAACGTTCTCAGATTGCTGCTCAACGTTGCTTCAAGTAATCGCGATTCGACATCGGCCGGTAATTTACGATTAAAGGCAGCTTCAAAATTCCCCTCTAATGTTTCACTAAGTTTCTGCAACCGGGTCTGAATTTCAGGTCTCAACATACTTTCCGGCACTTCGGTTACTAAACCACTTGTAAACATGGTTAAAATGGCAAATTGAGCCTCAGTCCGCAAAACATGATCCGATAAATCCACAAACTCCTGCATCATTTGAATTAAATGGGCATGTAAATGTTGGTAAGCTTCCGGCCAGTGGTCAGAATATACTAATATATTCGGCAAATCTTGATCATGCAAATAATGCCCATTTTGCACTCGAATTAACCAAATAAGGACTTGTAATGAGATAACACTTTCATTTGTAATATCTTGCGTCAAACCATAAATATCCAACAATTTATTCACAAGTTGGTCCGTTACCAAATGATCTTGTGGGGTCGATTGAATAATCGTGGTTTCAATTTGCGCATGATAATAACGCATCAACTGCATAAAGAAAGACCGGACAACAACCTCATTTCCCACAATGCGGTTGTTTTTGCTAACTTCAATATCTTGGTTCAAAAAAGCTTCTTGAATTTTTTGTTTAGCTGAACGGACTGCTGCAACGGAAATATTGTGCCGATCCGCAAAGTTCTCATATGAGTCAACTTGCTCAGTTAACATTTCTAATAATAGCACCCAAGCAATTGAACGCTTACGATACTGATATTCTAAGGCAAGCGTATTGATTTGTACGCTATGGTTTATTTTAATCACTTTCCCCTGCATATCATACTTATCATCATCGTGTCCCCCGGTTTGTTGTGTTTCCAAATCACGTACCAACGTTTCTAATGTTGATAAAACACGATACCGTGACCAATCTAAATCATGCATCACGGTTGTCACTGGAACCACATCATCCAATCTTGATAATAAATAATCGTTCAAACGTACAATATCTTGCTCATGTCGATCTAAAACCCATCTTAACTTATCCACAATTCACTCCCCATATTTTGTAAAGAATGTGATTATTTTATAGTATATAGAGATAGATTGACAAGCCATAAAAAAAAATTCATAATTCGCAATTTTTTTGTTGCATGTCTTCTTAGATTCTGGTATATTATCTCTTGTTGTTAATAAGTAATTTATTTCTGGCCCATTGGTCAAGCGGTTAAGACTCCGGTTTTTCACACCGGCATCCAGGGTTCAACTCCCTGATGGGCTATTGCTCCATTTTTATTTTTTTGGCTCATTGGTCAAGCGGTTAAGACTCCGGTTTTTCACACCGGCATCCAGGGTTCAACTCCCTGATGAGCTATTGTTTAAATTTTCATTTTTTCTGGCCCATTGGTCAAGCGGTTAAGACTCCGGTTTTTCACACCGGCATCCAGGGTTCAACTCCCTGATGGGCTATTGCTTTATTTATTATTTTCTTGGCTCATTGGTCAAGCGGTTAAGACTCCGGTTTTTCACACCGGCATCCAGGGTTCAACTCCCTGATGAGCTATTGCTTCATTTTTTATTTTTTCTGGCCCATTGGTCAAGCGGTTAAGACTCCGGTTTTTCACACCGGCATCCAGGGTTCAACTCCCTGATGGGCTATTATAGAAACCACCAATATCACTATTGGTGGTTTTCTTGAATTTAAAGACAATTATCGCTATAATGATTGTTTGTACATGGAGATATGGCAGAGTGGTAATGCAGCGGACTCGAAATCCGCCGAACCGGTGTCGAGCCGGCGCACGGGTTCAAATCCCGTTGTCTCCTTAAAAAAAAACACCATTTCGTTTGAAATGGTGTTTTTATTTTGCAGTTGAATCCCGCGTCGTAAAGCCGTGAATTAATTCAATTTGTGTATCATCTAATTCTTCATGAGCCATCAACTTCGTCAACATACGCATTGAGATTGCCCCCATATCATAAATCGGTTGTGTGATTGATGACATAGCAGGACGAGTCATACGCGTTAATTGCGAATTATTACTGGCAATGAGTTCAAAGTCTTGTGGTAAATGTAAGCCTAAATCAGTTAGACCATTTAAGACCCCGGCGGCCATTTCATCCGTTGTCACAACGGCAGCTGTAGCACCTGATGTTTTGACCGATTGCGCTAACGCATACCCGGCATCGTATGTATAGCTAGCTTGGAAAATCAACTTATCGTCGTGATTAATGCCGTGTTGAGCGATTGCATCTTCATACCCTTGAAATTTATAATCTTGTTTCGTGTATTTTGATAATGGTCCTGAAATAAAAGCAATCCGTCGGTGATCATTTTCAATTAAGTGCAACGTTGCATCACGAAAGGCATTGAAATAATCGATGTTCACACTTGGCAACTTTTTTTGCGTATCAAGGGCACCTGTTAGCACAACTGGCAAATCAACTGATAAAAGTCGTTCTTCGATTTCCGTCGATACTTGATTTCCCATGAAAATAATACCATCCACTTGCTTACCAAGCAGGTTGTCAATCAGATCCGTCTTAATCTCACTTCCATTTGAACTTGATAAAATAATCTGATAGTTATACATATTTGCCACGTCCTCGATACCACGAGCAAGTTCAGCAAAATACTGATCGGTTAGGTCGGGAATAATCAACCCCACCGTGGTGGTTTTACGTGAGGCTAGCCCTCGAGCAACTGCATTAGGGCGATACCCTAAATCAGCAATCACTTTTTCAACTTTTTCTTTAGTTGCTGGTTTAACATTGGCGTTTCCATTCACAACACGCGAAACGGTTGCCATTGACACACCTGCTTCACGGGCGACATCATAAATGGTGATTGTTGGTTTATCCATCCGCCTCACTCCTCTTCTTATTCATTGTAAGCGTTACCACTATTATAGTACCATGTTTTCATGATTTTTTCATTTGATAAAAAGTTATTTTATCATAATTATCTTGAAAATGACACAAGGTTTCTGAAAACGTGTACAATAATAGACATCATATAAAAAAGGAGTTTTCATCTATGTATCAAAATATTAAGGAATTGCAAAACTGGCTCAATGTCCAACAACTTGACGTTGCCTACATTTCAGATTTCCACTCAATTTCGTACTTAACTGGTTTTGAATCTGATCCAATTGAACGGATTTTAGCCTTAGTGCTATTTCCACAAAACGATCCTTTCATTTTCGCTCCAGCGCTTGAAGTCGAAACGGTTAAGGCAACTGGTTGGCCCTACCCTGTCTACGGTTACCAAGACTCAGAAGATGCTTTTGCCATGATTGCTGGACATATTAAAGATGAAACAACTCATTATGAAAATTGGGCTGTTGAAAAGGGTACCCTAACCCTTGAACGCTCCCAACAAATTCAACGCGTTGTACCGAACGTTAAATTTAAGGATGATTTGACACCTTTGATTGAACGGATGCGTTTAATTAAGACTCCGGCTGAAATTGAAAAAATGCATCAAGCCGGTGCTGATGCTGACCGTGCTTTCCAATTTGGTTTTGATGCCTTGGCGACCGGTAAAACAGAACTAGAGGTCATGGCAGAGTTAGAATATCACATTAAGGCTCGTGGTGTTCCTGCAATGTCATTTGAAACACTTGTTCAATTTGGCGCACATGCTGCAAACCCACATGGTTCTACCGGCTCAACAAAGTTACAACCAGGCGAACTTGCCCTATTTGATCTCGGGACTGTCTATGATGGTTACGTCTCAGATAGTACCCGTACAGTCGCTTATCAATCAGTCTCAGAGCATCAACGCGATGTTTACAATGTTGTCCTTGAAGCCCAATTAACGGCTCAAGACGCTGTGAAACCAGGGATGACAACAGGTGAACTCGATCAAATTGCCCGCGATGTGATTACCGATGCTGGTTACGGTGAATACTTTGTTCATCGCCTTGGACACGGTCTTGGAAGTTCCGTGCATGAGTCAATTCAAGTCGCTCCGAATAACGATTTGGTCCTAGAACCCGGCATGGCCTTCTCAATTGAACCTGGAATTTACATTCCTGGTGATTTGGGGATTCGAATTGAAGATTCTGTCGTCCTAACTGAAACCGGCGCAGATTCATTTACTCACACAACGAAAGACTTACAAATTATCGACTAAAACAAAAAAGAGTTAGAACGCCTCCGCAAGGATTTGTTCTAACTCTTTTTTTAAAATTTACGAAAACGTTGTTGCCGTCTTGAAACTAGTTCATTTGGATCTAATTTCATTAAGCGTTCAATTGAACGCTCCAGACGAACTTGAACGAGGCGCATTAAGCGCCGTTTTGTCCAGCCTTCTGGAATGACATAATCAATCACGCCTTCATCAGCTAATTCAGCAGCTGTTAAGCCCATAAGCCGTGCGGCCTCATCAGAACGCTTACCATCCTTCCAAAGGATAGAAGCAAACCCTTCTGGTGACAGCACAGAATATGTGGCATTTTCAAACATCCAAACCTCATCAGCCGTAGCTAAAGCCAAAGCACCACCTGAACCACCTTCACCATAAATAATTGCAATAATCGGTACGGTGACCTTCATGCTCGTGAGAATAGATTGTGCAATCGCTTCGCCTTGCCCATTTTCCTCAGCTTCTTTACCAGGATAAGCTCCCGGTGTATTAATGAAGGTAATAATGGGTTGGCGGAATTTTTCTGCATGATGCATCATCCGCTGCGCTTTACGATAACCACTTGGGGTCGGTGACCCATTACGCTTAGCAATTTTTTCATCTAAGGTAATTCCCTTATCGATCGCAATAATCGTAACAGGTTGCTCGTTTAGCATCGCTACTCCACTGACGATACTGGGATCATCACCTTGTAGGCGATCTCCGTGCATCTCAAAAAAGTCCGAAAATAATGATTGAATAATATAATTTGCGGAATAACGATCCTCACGTGACTTAGCTACGACTTCAGCTGGATCTAAATCATGTTTAAACAAACTCATGTTATGCCTCATTTCTGCGATGCAATCGAACCAACTTAGCAATGGTATCAGCTAAGTTTTCACGTTTTACAATTTCATCCACAAAGCCTTGTTGCTTTAATGACTCAGCACGTTGAAAGTCTTCTGGTAATTTCTCATGCAATGTCTGCTCAATGACACGCCGACCAGCAAAACCAATTAAAGCATGCGGTTCGGCTAATGTCACATCTCCATCCATCGCAAATGATGCCGTCACACCACCAGTGGTTGGATCAGTCAAAACAACTAGGTAAAATAGACCCGCTTGTTGGAACCGCGCCAATACACCTGAAATCTTAGCCATTTGCATCAGAGATTGAATCCCTTCTTGCATTCGTGCACCACCAGATGCGGTAAACAAAACCACAGGTAACTTTTCTTGTAACGCTAATTCAAATAAACGCGTAATTTTTTCACCAACAATGGTGCCCAAAGACCCCATCACAAAATGACTGTCCATAATGCCCAGTGCGACAGGTTGATCTTTAATCGTCCCAGTTCCGGTCATCACGGCATCACGTAAATGCGTTGTCCGTTGTGCTTTATGCAACTTATCTGCATACCCCGGAAAATCAGGGTTTTGTAGGGACAATTCCGCATTTGTTTCGACGAAAGAATCCGCATCTAAGACCTGTGCCAAACGTTCCTGAGCCGTTAAACGGAACCCATAACCACAGTTGGGGCACACCTTATACTTACCAAGCTGCTTTTCATAGAAATGCGTATGGCAGTATGGGCAATCAACAAAAAGACCATCTGGTACTCTTTTAGCTGCATCTGAAGGTTCATTTTTAAATTGATGTACCGCTCCCATCGTCACCCTCCTCAAGCTGCTTTTGCCAATTTGGCAAAAAGACATCTTCAATATATGTCGTGTTAAAATCACCTGAAACAAAATGTGCGTCATGCAACAAATCGAGTTGGAAACTACGGTTTGTTTGCACGCCATCAATTTGCGTTTCTGATAATAAACGACGTAACTTTTGAATGGCTAAAGTTCGATTGTCATCTTGTGCAATCACTTTACCAATCATCGCATCGTAGTATGGCTTAATTTGATCGTGTTCATAGATTCCCGTATCAATACGACTCCCTAAACCACCATTCGGCCAGAAGAGATGGTCAATGGTTCCTGTACTTGGCAAAAAGCCAGTTTCAGGCACTTCAGCATTCAAACGCGCTTCAATCACATGCCCTTGCATGCGTAAGTCTGCTTGTTTAACCTGAAGGGATTCGCCAGCTGCAATTAAAATTTGCATCCGGACTAAATCAATATTAACCAACATTTCAGTTACTGGATGTTCCACTTGAATGCGCGTGTTCATTTCCATAAAGTAAAAATGACCCGCTTCATCTTGCAAAAACTCAATCGTTCCGGTATTTTCATAGCCGATGGCATCAACTGCACGCTTTGAAATTGCACCAAGTTCAGCTCGTTGGTGTTCCGAAACACCAACCGCTGGTGTCTCTTCAATCAACTTCTGATTTTTTCGTTGTAATGAACAGTTACGCTCTGGTAAGTACACCATATTTCCTTGTTGATCGCGAAGAATCTGCATTTCAATATGGCGGACATTTGTCATCACTTTTTCAACGTATAGGTGGTCATCCCCGAATGCAGCTTGGGCTTCATGTTGCGCATCAGCGAATTGCGTAGCAAGTTCATCTTGATGATAAACAAATCGCATCCCTTTACCACCACCACCTGCGGCAGCTTTTAGTAAAATAGGATAGCCGATTTTATTAGCAACGGCTTCGACGGCCTCGATATCACGAACAAAGCCTTCTGAACCAGGAATAACTGGCACATCTGCTTTGCGCATCGCTTCACGGGCTTGGGCCTTATTCCCCATCAATGCAATGACTTCAGAACTTGGACCAATCCACTTGATGCCAACAGCAGTTACCATTTCAGCAAACATATCGTTTTCAGAAAGGAACCCATATCCAGGATGGATAGCTTCCGCCCCCGTTAACAATGCAGCACTCAAAATATTATTCATATCTAAATAACTATCTTGGGCACGGGGACCACCAATTGCGACTGCTTCGTCTGCTAATTGCACATGCAAACTATCTTTATCTGCAGTTGAATAAACCGCAACAGATTGAATGCCCATTTCACGTAATGTGCGGATAATTCTAACCGCAATTTCACCACGATTAGCAACTAGAACCTTTTTAAACATACTTAGTCTCCAATCGCAAATGTTAGTTCAGCGGTTGTGACACGCTTACCATTAACATAAGCTGTCCCTTTCCCCATTCCAACGTTGCCACGGAATTTTTCCAACTCAACAGTTAACTTAATTTGATCCCCAGGTTCAACCTTTTGACGGAAACGTGCCTTGGGAATACTTGCCAAGTAAACCGTCTTCCCCTTAAATTCAGGTAATGTCAGAATGGCGATTGCACCAGTTTGTGCCAATGCTTCAATCATCATCACCCCAGGAAATGTTGGATTACCAGGAAAATGCCCTTGGAAAACTTCTTCATTCATCGTGACATTCTTAATGCCTGTTGCTGATTGACCAGGTGTGATTTCTTCAACACGATCAACCAATAACATTGGATAACGATGTGGTAAAATTTCTTGAATTTCTTGTGTATTTAATTCCATGTTACTGCCCCCTCCTTACTATTTAGTCGGGTATAATTTCAAATAGGTTCATTTCATAATCAACCATATCTTCATCTGCAACAAGCACTTGTTTAACTGTTCCACTAACATCACTCTTAATCGGCGTCATCAACTTCATGGCTTCAATCAAAGCAACTTGGTCGCCAACGTTGACATGATCCCCTACCTGTACAAATGGTTGGGCATCAGGGTTTGGACGCAAGTAAACTGTTCCAACTAATGGTGCTGTAATAAACGTTCCTGTTTGTTCTGAAACAGGCGCTTCATTAACAGGTGTCGCTTCATTTTCTACAGCTGCTGGCGCTGGTGTTGCAGCTGACGCCACAACAGTAGGCGCCTCATTCTTACTCAAATGTAGGTTATAATCGCCTTCATTGACTGAAAATTCACGTAATGAACTTGCGTCAACGGTTTGAATTAAGTCTTTTAGTTCATCTAATGATAGTTCCAAACTACTCACCCCACTCTTTGAAAACGAGGGCAGCATTGTGTCCACCAAAACCATAATTAGCTGACATCGTATAGTGGACAGGCTTCTTTTGTTCACCCTGCTTCACCAACTTAACGCTCGCTGTGTCTTCACCTTGATGTGTCATACCAATATTCGCTGGCATCTCATCGCGGAGTAGTGCCCCAATGGCTGCAATGGCTTCAACGGCACCGGCGGCACCTAATAGGTGTCCCGTCATTCCCTTCGTTGAAGAAACATCCACACCCTGTTCACCGAAGACGCTTGTAATAGCGTTAGCTTCAGCTGAATCATTTGTAGGCGTTGCAGTTCCATGGGCGTTCAAATAATCGATTTGGTCAGGTGTTACACCAGCATCTTCCAAGGCTAACTTCATTGAACCAGCAGGTCCAGAACCGTCTGGTGTTGGTGCAGTCAAATGGTAAGCATCTGAGTTTGCACCATAACCAACAACTTCACCAAGAATCTTTGCACCACGTGCTTGTGCGTGTTCTAGAGATTCCAAAATCAAAATCCCTGAACCTTCACCCATTACGAACCCATTACGGTCCTCATCAAAAGGCAATGATGCATGCATAGGGTCAGTGTTCGTTGATAATGCCGTTAAGGCTGCGAAACCTGAAATCCCCATCTTCTCGACAGTGGCTTCAGATCCACCAGTAATCATGACATCTGCCATACCATGCTTGATCCGCAAATATGATTCACCAATGGCATTGGTTGCTGATGCACAGGCCGTTGAAAGTACATAATTGATATTCTTTGCCCCGTAACGCATCGACACATTTCCAGACAACATGTTTGGAATAGCCATTGGCACGAACATTGGGCTAACACGACGTGGGCCCTTGTCATGCATTTTGATAACTTGTTCTTGAATAGTAATTAAACCACCAATTCCGTTACCAAGAATGACACCCATCTTATTTGGATCAGTGTTTTCATCATTAATGCCCGCTTGTTCAAGCGCTTCACCGGCTGCATGAACGCCGTATTGTGAAAACAAATCCATTTTACGGGCTTCACGCTTTCCAATGCGTTCGGCTGGATCAAAGTCTTTGACTTGTCCGGCAACTGAAATACCGGTATCGCTGGCATCGAACTTCGTAATCTCACCGATTCCGATTTGTCCGTCCATCAAATTATCCAAGTATGTTTCAGCTGTATTCCCAATTGGTGTAATCGCACCTAATCCAGTTATTACAACTCTTGTCATTTTCTATACCTCAATTGTTTCAGACTAAAGTGATAAACCACCATCAACAGTGATTGTTTCACCTGTAACATAGTCGTTTTCGATCAAAAATTGTGCCGTTTGCGCAATTTCATCAGCGTCTCCAAGACGCTTCAATGGAATCGCATCCTTAATGTTGGCTTGAACCTTTTCACTTAATTGACTCGTCATATCAGAATCAATCATCCCAGGCGCAATGGCGTTCACACGAATACCACGTGACGCACCTTCTTTAGCCAACGACTTTGTTAAACCAATAATACCAGCCTTTGAAGCCGCATAATTGGCTTGTCCCATATTGCCATGGAGCCCCACGATTGAAGACAAATTAATAATCGCCCCAGTTCGCTTTTTAAGCATGTGCTTAAAGACTGGTTGCGTCACATTAAATGTTCCAGTTAAATTCGTGTCCACCACTTGGGCAAAATCAGCTGAAGACATGCGAATCGCTAATGTATCTTTGACAATTCCAGCATTATTCACTAGCACATCAATTTGACCAACTTCTTCAATCAGTGCTTGAATGACCGGTTGAATTGTGTCGGCATCGGCAATATCACCCAAAATAACTGGGGTACCTTCAGGAAACTCATCTAACACAGCCTCACTTGGTTGTGAACGACCGTGTAAAATCACCTTTGCGCCAAGTTGGCTAAACCGTTTTGCAATGGCTAACCCAATCCCACGCGTTGAGCCTGTGATTAAGACATTCTTATTCTTTAAATCCATTATTTCCCCTCACCTACAATTTCATCTGTCACTGTTTGGAGTGATGCTAAATCATTGATTGTATAGCGGGCCACATCCTTATCCAAAATTTGCTTTGCGAACTTTGTCAAAGTCTTATCTGGTCCTAATTCCAATGTTGCATCCAACCCTTGTGCTTGCATCGCCAAAAGTGCATCAGAAAAATGTGTTGGACTGACAATTTGTGTTGTTAATGTTGCTTTGACGTCATCAAAAACCGTCCCAGTTGTATTTGAATAAACTGGTACGTTCATAGACGCCATGGTTTCATTAGCTAAACGTGGTGTCAGTTCAGCGGCAGCACTATCCATAAATGGTGTATGGAAAGCACCGCTCACTGCTAGTGGCACAACTTTAATACCGTCTTGCTTTAGACTATCAGCGAACTGATCAATGTCTGCTGCTAAGCCAGCAATGACAAGTTGCTTTGGTGTATTGAAGTTAGCTGGATATAGTGTTGCTCCTGCCAATTGCGCTTGGTGAATTAAACTTAAAATACGATCCTGGTCATTATCCAAAATAACCAACATCTTGCTATCAGTTGCATCACTCGCCACTTGCATGAAGCGACCACGATCCTGCAAAATTTTGAAGCCTTGTTCAAAAGTCAACACACCTGCAATTGCTAGGGCAGTATATTCACCTAAACTCAATCCCACTGCACCCACAACTTGATCTTTAATTTGATCTTCTAGTGCAGCATAGATTCCCATCGACATCGTATAAATCGCCATTTGAGCATACTGGGTTTGAGCAAGCTTTTCGTCATTTTCAAGGATTTCATGTTGAAAATCATATCCAATCAACTCACTAGCTTGATCAACCACAGCACGATAAGCCGCATTTTGCTCGTAGAGATCACGTCCCATACCGGCTTTTTGTGCGCCTTGCCCGCTTAGCAATAAACCAATTCGCATTACTTGGTCCTCCAAGTTTGATTCAATAGTTCGGATGCTTGTGACCATGTGTCTGACAAAATGTCAGCAACTGGCTTAATATCCTTCACCATACCAGCTGCTTCACCAGCCATAAAGGCTCCAGTGCTCTTGTCACCATCAACCACGGCACGCTTTAATGAACCGTTTTCAAGTTCCTCAATGGCATCGGCATCAGGCTTTGGCTTGGTTACTTCAACACGTTCATTTTTAATGTATTGTTTAGCCATTGGTGTCTTAAGCACACGGGCACGATTACCCATTAATTCACCAGTCACGACTGTTCCAATATCACGTGCCTTCACCACAGCGTCTTTAAAGTTTTGGTGAATTTCAGATTCATCAGACGCTAGGAAACGGGTTCCCATCTGAACACCGCTAGCACCAAGCATGATCGCTGCAGCTGCTCCACGACCATCAGCAATTCCTCCAGCAGCAATGACTGGAATATCAACAGCATCGACCACTTGTGGCACCAAAGTCATTGTTGAAAGAGAACCAATGTGGCCTCCTGATTCAGCACCTTCAGCCACGACAGCGTCAACACCCTTCTTTTCCATCATCTTTGCTAATCCAACAGAAGGGACCACGGGAATCACAATAATGCCGTGTTCGTGTAGTTCATCAAGAAAAGGTGCTGGATCACCCGCACCAGTTGCGACGACCTTCACACCTTCTTCAATAATGACATCAAAAACTTCTCGAATGTGACGTGACATTAGCATCACATTCACACCAAAAGGCTTATCTGTAATTTCACGTGCACGTTGAATTTCCGTTCGGACTTGATCTGCATGCCAATAACCAGTCCCGATAATACCAAGGCCACCAGCTTCCGAAACGGAACCAGCTAATTGACCAGTCCCTGCCCAAGCCATACCACCTTGAATAATCGGATAGGTCATCCCCAACTTTTCAAAAATTGGGTTATCTAACTGTACGTTCATGTGAGCTCCTTATTTACGTTCTTATTTTGCGTCTACTTGTGCTTGAATCTTGTTAACAAGATCTTGAACAGTCTTGATATCTTCAGCAACTTCCAATTCGATATCAAATTCTTCTTCAACGTTGTTCAATACTTCAAACAAATCCAATGAATCAGCTTCGATATCGTCCTCAAAGTTTGTTGTCAACTTAACATCGTCTTGGTCCAAATCGAATTGGTCCATCAAAATAGCTTGTACCTTGTTAAAAATTTCTTCGTTAGTCATGATAATAATCTCCTCTGATTTCGTGTTAGTCGTTATACGACTTAGAATTTTTTTGCACAAATGCAATACTATAATTATAACTTAAATTTGGATTAATGTGGTACCGGTTGTTAAACCTGCCCCAAATCCTGCCAACATTATTTTTTGGCCAGGCTGTAGTTGCCCTTCTTCTTGTAACTCTGCTAGTAGAATAGGCACACTAGCGGCACTGGTATTTCCATATGCTTCGACATTAATCGGAAACTTGTCCAACGGTTGATCCAAATGGTGTGCAATGCTTTGAATAATCCGCGCATTGGCTTGATGGAGAATAAATAAATCTACATCATCAACATTTAGATCATTTTCCGCTAGCACTCGTAATATTAATTCTGGGACTCGGCGTGTCGCAAATTGATAAACGGCACGTCCATCCATATGAAATGACAAATCGGTTTGAACATCAGTGGGATTAAAGACAGTTTGTTGCTTCAATTGCCCCGCTGTTAATGCTGCGCCTTGTTCGCCATACGACTTGAATCCTTCGCCAATCAAACCAACATTTGCATCCGTTTTACCAACTAAGACGCCGGCTGCGCCATCCCCAAAGAGAACGGCAGTCGCACGATCATCCCAGTCAACTAAACGACTTAGTGTTTCTGCGCCAATGACTAACCCGTGTTGGTAGCGCGTTTCGATGAGCTTAGCAGCTAAACTTAACGCACTCACAAACCCTGTGCAGGCAACATTAATATCAATCCCAAAGGCATTGTTTGCACGCAATAATCCTTGAACTTGAGTTGAAACCGTTGGTGCTAATGCGTCGGGTGACATCGTCGCAACAATAATGAAATCTAATTCTGATGCGGCCATGTGCGCCTTTGCCAATAACTTTTGGGCAACGGCAAAGGCTAAATCAGTCGTCGTTTGACCTTGTGAAATATGACGTTGTCGAATCCCAGTTCGACTTTTAATCCATTCATCTGAAGTTTCCATCATTTGTGACAGATCATCATTTGTAATGTGATTAGTAGGTACGGCCAAAGCCGTTGATAAAATCGAAAATTTTTCCATTACACCAGCTTTACTTAATAGATTGATTTAGATTATTCAAATATTCTTGAAGATGTAAAACGGCATCTTCAACTACCTGCATATCTGACACATTTAAAGAATCAACCAAATAATGCGTTAAATGACGATGAAACGATTGATGCGCTCGGTAGACAACGCGTCCGCGATGGGTCAATCCCAACCGAACCATCCGTCGATCTGTTTGTGAACGTCGGCGTTCCACATAACCTTTTTTAACCAACTTATCAATGGCAGTTGTCATTGAACTTGGTGTTAGGTGAACTTCCTTTGCCACTTCCGATGCACTCGGTTCATCATACATTGAAATAGCCGCGATTATATGCATTTCTTTTAAAGAGATATCTTTAAAAATTGATTCATGCAGCGATGCTTCTTCAATCCAGCCAACCTTATTGAAAACATCAACAAGGGCATCGTTAATTTCTTCAAAAGTGTCATCACTCGCAACCATCACTATTTCTCCATTTTTTAATTTGCTTGCTCATCATTTGAGACAACAAACATGAGTTCAGCTTTTGTTGCTAATTGATCATCAACATAGGTCTGAACTTTAACAGTTCCCATATTTTCACGTAAATTACCAAATTGAACATGCATCTTCATCACGTCACCTGGGGTAATCATGCGCTTAAAACGAGCCTTATCAACCCCAGTCATATATGCCGTCTTACCGACAAACTTAGGGGATGACAAGATCAAGATTGAAGCTGCTTGTGCCATTGCTTCAATAATGTAAACACCTGGCACCACGGGGTTACCTGGAAAATGACCTTGGAAATATGGTTCATTAATTGTTACATTTTTTGTTGCAACTAAGCTCTCATCAGGCACCATTTCATCAACATAATCCACATAAAGAATAGGATAACGATTTGGAATCAATGCCATCACTTCTGTCGTACTTAAGGCAACCATTTGTGTCACTCCTTTTTTCATTTTATTTCGAACGTCAAAACATTCGATAGTCAAATCATATAAATGTTTGGCAAAAAAGTCAATTGAATTTTAGATATTTAAGAAAAATATCGCACAAAAAAAGCCCCAATCACTTGGGGCTTCACATTTTTAATTACTTAGAAACACTTCCAGCTAAACCAGACTTTCCAGAGTCAGCTAGTCCCGTTTTCTTGGCTGCAGAAAGAGCTTGCTTACCAGATTCGGCTAAACCAACTTCATCGTCAGTAATAGCCTTTACTTGCGCTTCAATGGTTGCCAAATCATCAGCAACATTCTCGCCAGTCGCATGATCCAATTCATTTAGAATCGTTTCATTTTCAGTAGCATCTGCTTGAATCGCATCCAAATTATCTAAATTTAGCACAATTGTCTCTTCAGCTTCGTCTTTTTTAGCTTGGGCTGCTTCACGTGCATCTCCAACCTTGTCTTGCGTCTTTTGCCAAAGTTCGCTTGAACTTTTCTTTACTTGATCAGATGTAGCAGCTGCTTTTTGCTTCAACGCAGCGGCTTGTTCATCTAATCCAGCCTTTGCAATCAGATCATTGATGGCATATTGTGCATCAACCAAACGAACTTTAGCTTCATCAGTCAACTTACCAACTTCATTTTGAATCTCAACTTGTTGTTTTTGATCAAGTCGCTTATAAATGGCATAACCACCCGCAGCGATTGCACCACCAACAGCGATTGTTTTAATGAATTTATTTCCCATGAGTTCTCCCTCGCTTAAGCTTCTGTCTTCTTAGCTGACTTGCGTCCCTTACGTAAACCATTAACCGTTGAGAATGCCGTTGCACCCTTAGCCATGTTCTTTGAACGTGCTTTTCCTGTTAGGTTCTTCGTTGCTGAATTCAAATCAGAAACTGAAACACCTAAGTCAGCTACGGCCTGAACGGCAGGGTCCAATGTTTCAACCTTACCATTTACATCATCAATCAATGCATTAGCATTAGCAAGCAACTCATCAGCTTCACGCGCAATAATATCTACATCAACGAGTACGTTTTTTAATGGACGTGTAATCCGGTAAACCAACAAACTGATTGAACCAAGTAATAATAAAATGGCGATAGCTACGATGAGCCACGCTAAACCACCTAATGACATAAAAACCTCCACTGCTTCTGTTTTTGTATTTCCTTCATTGTACCTGTTTCTCAAGCACCTTTCAAACAAAAAAGCCAAACCACTTCAATTAGAAGCGTTTGGCACTTTGGTTATTTTTGTTCAAGCTCTTGCACAATTTGCTCAAATTCGTCCAATCGTTGTTCGAATGTCGCAAAGGCTTCATGCAGATAATCTGGTTTCGTCATATCCACGCCAGCTTGCTTCATCACATCAATTGGATATGCTGAAGAACCAGCCTTGAGATAGGTCTTGTAACGATCCACAGCTGGTTGACCTTCTTGAATAATTTGATCTGCAAGGGCTGTAGCCGCCGCAAAACCAGTACTATATTGGAAAACATAGAAATTGTAATAGAAATGTGGAATACGCTCCCACTCGTGCGCAATTTCTGGATCTGGTGTCAACGCCTCACCATAATAGTGTTGATTCAAATCAGCGTAAGCATCATCTAATACTTCCGCCGTCAATGGTACACCTGCAGCATCTTGTTGATGCATCCATTGCTCAAATTCTGCGAATTGCGTTTGACGGAAGACAGTCCCCTTAAAGCCATCCAAATATTGATTCAAAATATAAGCACGTAAGGCCTTATCATCAACCGTCTTCAACAAATAATCTGTTAACAGATTTTCATTTGTCGTTGAGGCGATTTCAGCCAAGAAAATAGGATAATCACCATATTGATAAGGTTGATTCTGACGCGTGAGGTAACTGTGTGCGCTGTGTCCCATTTCATGGACCAATGTGTATAAGTTGTTTAAATTATCCACCCAATTCAACAACATAAATGGATTCGTGTCATAGGCTCCACCAGAATAAGCACCTGAACGCTTACCTTGGTTCTCGACCACATCAATCCAACGTGAATCAAAGGCTTGATTCACAATATCAAGATAATCATCACCAAGTGGCGCCAATGCTGCTAAAGCCTCTGCCTTAGCTGATTCAAAATCAATAGCATAATCCGGCTCACCTAAAATTGGCGTATAAAGATCATATGAGTGAAGTTCTTGCAAGCCCAAAAGGCGCTTACGCAACGCCACATAACGATGCAACAACGGCAAGGCTTGGTTAACTTGCTCAACTAAAGTATCGTAAACCACTTCTGGCACCTGATTAGCCGCCAATGAGGCTTGACGAGCACTGTCATAGTGGTGCGCTTGCGCCATAAAGTTATGCCCCTTGATGTGACTTGATAAGGTTGAAGCAAAGGTGTTTTCCAAGTCCATATATGACTTATAGAACGTCTGGAAAGTTTCCTTACGAACGGAAGGATTTGTTGATTCCAATAAACGGGCATATACCCCATTTGATAACTGTTCTTCTTCGCCCGCATCATTTTTAACACTGCCAAATTTAATGTCGGCATTGTCTAGGATGCTAAACGTTTTTTCAGAGGCGCCGAAAACATCTCCTGCAGCTGCCAAAAGTGATTCTTGGTCAGCTGAGAGCACATGCCCTTTTTGCGTCAAAATAGCGTCAAAATAATGTTGGTAATCGGCCAATGCTGGCGTTGTTTCCTTGAATTCACGCCATTGTGCATCCGTTAATGAAAGGACCGCTGGATCAAAGAAAGCAATTGCACTTGATACTCGTGCAGCCAAGCCTTGTACTTGATCAAACATTCCTTGGTACTGACTGTTTGTCGTATCTTGATCATTTTTCATTGAGGCATAGACATACAATGTCTCTAAGTCACGCATCAACCCTAGCCCATATTGGAGGGCTTGGAATAATGCATCCCCAGAATCCGTCACGTGCTCAGCAAAATACGTGGCCCCATCCAAGCGGTCACTCAAATCTTCAAATGCATCTTCCCATGCTGCATTGGTTGGATAAATTGTACTGAGATCCCAAGTTTGACTGGTTGGAACCTCATCACGGGTTGGTAAAGTATTGGCCATTTTAGCACGCTCCTTTTTCGATAGCAGTAATCTAGTTTATGGACTAAATCGCTTAAAAATCAGTTGTTTAAGTCATTTTATTATACTTTTCTCATTTAAGCAAATCAGATCATGGTTCCTACAAATAACCCCTTGCGCCGTCCAAACTCTTAAAATGTCGGCCAAACAGTACTTGCGCCAAACTGTTTCAGTGATAAATGCACTCTGATGCCATGCAATTGGTGTCATAACGTTGACTAATGCTTCAACCGATTTAGGACCTGTCGACAACGCCAGCCATAAGCGTAATAAGATGTACCAATACGGTGCTTTTGGCCCAGGCGGAAAGGTTTCTGTTGGTAAGCAGCAAACAGGGATGTCACTCAAGTTGTAGCCAATTTGATAGAGCTCATTTTGAATTTGACGATATGGTGTTTTACAAAAGTAAAGCCCGCGCATAATTTGCTGACGTAAACGAGCCGGTCGGGTGATCTGTTCCCGTTGTACAAGTGGATTCGCTCCGTCATAAATTATCTTTTGCCAGTGGTGATTGTCAAAAAAATTTGCCTGCAATCCGGCTGGGGTTAGCTTTAAAAAAGCATATGGGATGTGCTGCTGATATGTTGGTCCCAAAAGCCAATGAATTTGGAAGCCGACATGCTGATACCGGTGCGTCCGACGTTGCACATTTAAAGGTGTTATTTTAGCGCATTGATACTCAATAACAATCATGCTCCCTTGCTTGGGTACCAACACAATATCCGCTCGCTGCTTGACCTGCGGTAGATATTGTTCCAGTTCCACGTGGTATTCGCGGGCCTTAAAATATTCCGCCACAGCTTGTTTACCCAGTTGATGCTGACGTGATTCGCCCACCCGTCGTTTTAAGTGTGACTTGTGATAATAAAACAACCGACCATGGCGGCCACGCCGTCGTAAAATTTCCCGATGGCACCACCGACACTCATTCGGACGGTTTGGATGAATACTAATTCGGTGTTCTAACATCATTGTTTCCTCCATAAACAATGACGCGAATAATCTCAAACGATACAAAAAAACCTCAAGTATGGTCCGCACCACGTTTGAGGTTTTATTTAATCATTAAAATATTGGTTGAGTTGGTCAACGGCATGATCATTCAAAATTGTTCGTCCATGTTCCGCAATCACGGCTTGATCTAAGGGACTCACCTTACCGTACTCCAATGCAACACTTAACAAATTTTGGCGATCAGCTAATTTCAAGTCCGGCGCAAATTCAAGTGACAAATAGTACTTACCTTGATTTTCGTACAGACGCGTCTGTTCAAGGCCACTACCAACAATCTGAGCTAGGCCTAAAACATCTTCAAAATCGTTGAAGCGCATGAAGGCAACATTTGGCACATCTTCGGCCACATATGGTGCCCCCTTAGGTGTGGTCACAACATTGGTGTCATGATCATCTGCAACTCCTTGCTCACTATCATCCTCATCTGTTCCCAATAATTTTTTCAACAAATCATTAGAAACATCGTCATTCGGATGCTCGTCATCATCTTGCTTCCCAACCACTGACTGCATGATGCCTTCCATCATAGCTTGGTCGGGTGCGCGTGTAGAAATAAAGACTTCTAATCCATCACGCTTTGGCAACACTTGAAATGAAACCGCCCCATCACTTTTATTTAAAAAATCATAGTCTTCATCGGCTTCTTCTAGTAGCCCCCGAAAAAAGTTCTCAATTTCGTCCTGGTTGCCCATGAGATCAGTGATTGAAACTCCCCGTTCAGCTAAATCATGATTCGTTAAATCAACGCGAATCGTATCTTCATTAATGCGTTCAAATTCCATAATACTTCGGTCCCCCCTTTCGCATAGTTTATAACGTTACATTATAGCAAGCCTCCCTGCAAAAAAACAACTCACCTGGCTGATTATAGCTTTTGCTTGGTGAAAGCTGCTGGTGAATAGCTACTGGTACGTAAGTTATAACGGTTATCAAAGTCTGCATACTTCTGAAGCGGTCCCCGTCCATCAGCTTGCCAAATCGTATAATAGTCGCGGGTCGTCCAAGTTGTCATGACCCCAAACTGATGATTATCATCTATACGTTGTAAGAGTTGACTACCGATTAAACCACTCACATTTGCCATTGCGTCAGTTTGATAATTTGTCCATTGCTTTTGAAACGCAACCATTTCTTCATCGGGAATTGTAAGAAATGTAAAATGAATCCAACCACGAATATCATCCGTTTCACCAACTGCACTCAGTACATCATAACTAATTGGGTTTGCAAAGACTGATGTTGCCGCATTTGTCTCCTCCAATAGTTGAAAATTCGTTTGGTCACGATCATCAATGGTTAGCAACATGTGTCGCTCTGGATGGTCAGCTTGAAGTGCTTGGAGTACTTTTTGACTACCAAAAGTTGTGTGTAGATATTGTTTCATTTATTTAGCCCCATTTCTCAAGAATCTATACTTCTAGTATAACGCTTTTCATTATTTTAAAAACAAAATTAATGAAATACCATCGTCAAAACTAAGACCAACATTGAAAAACTATTGTTGACGAAGTGCAAAGTCATTGCATATTGAATTTGACGTGTTTTTTTATAAACAATCGCTAAAATCAAACCCATCAAACTATACTGTAAAAAATCAAATAAATTAAAACCGGTGTAGACATGATACAGACCAAATAAGCCTGCTGAAATCAACACATTTGTCCACCACCATCCATTTTTAAAGAAGTAGTTGAGAACAATGCCACGAAAAATGAGCTCTTCAACAATGGGTGCGACAATTACTGCTAACACTAAAATAAAAATTAAGCCATAGCCACCTTGGTGCGCCATTTGTTCTAGCATACGTTGGTTTTCAGGTTCCGCAACTTGCCCGGTTACCAACACACGTATGGCATTAATCACCATGCTACCACCAATAATCAAGCCAAATCCGTACACAACCCATTTAAGTTTTTGGGTTTGAAATGGGTGTAGCCCCACATTAGGACTAACGCGTCGAATCGCCCATAACATCACTGTTACTGTCAGAGCCATAAAGATTAAGGCAATGGCCACCATCAACACGGTCGCTAAGCGTCCTTTCGCCGGGAAACCCAACGACAATGCTAAGCCCTGACTACCGGCTGTGGCAAACAGTTGGATGGCCGTATTCAAAATAATGCCAACCACCAACCATAAAATGCCTTTGAAGACATTATCAATCGTATGTAGTGTTTTATTGCTCATCTTTTGGCTCCTCATGTTTATTGTGCTTACTCTGTTGTAACTTTAAAACCAGTAAACTCATTAAATAGGTAAAACCAAGAACGGCCACGATGAAAACAATTGCGGCCACCCACAATGGCCAATGGTAGTAGCCACTCAGCATGGCTAGTCCCATGAAACTTAGCAAGGTTAGGATACAAAAACCCGCATAAATCAATCCACGCATGTGTTCCCTCTTTTCTTTTTTCAATTATCTCTTCTATTTTACATGAACCTTTCATAAAACCATAACGATTAACAAACCGATTTTTTCTTTTAACAGAATATTAAAATCTGATGATTTCACTGGTTTTGTGTCATAGGCATGCTAAAATAAAACGATTCATCAAATCTTATTGAGGGAGTTTATTATGAAAGCATTTATTAAAGAGTTCCGTGAATTCATCACGGATGGCAACATCGTCGACATGGCCATTGCCTTTATTATGGGAGGCGCCTTACAAGTTCTCCTAAAAGCATTGGTTGATGATATTTTCATGCCCATTATTGGTATCTTTACCGGGGCCGTTTCCTTTGCCGATATTGTCTGGAAAATTGGGCCAGCCCAAATTAAAATTGGTAGTTTCATCTCAGCTGCAATTACTTTCCTCTTAACTGGTCTAATTATCTTTATTATGGTTAAAGCCATGAACAAGGCCCGTGCCTTAGCTGGTAAAACCAATGATGATCAAGAAGCCGATGAAGAAAGTGAACTGGATGTTTTGCAAGCAATTCGTGATGAACTAGCTGAACAAAACAAGGCTTTAGCCGCAACAAAAGCTGATCAATCATAACCAATCCCCATTAGCGAATCCGAAATTCGGATTCGCTTTTTTAACCTCCTCTCAACAAAAATTGTCAAGAATTGCATTCCACGATTTTATTAGCTAAGATAGTTAACGGCAAGTTAGTCGAACAACTAACCAAATCCTAAAGGAAGAAGGACAATCATGGTGATTATCACAGCTGGAATGATTGGCGTTGGTAAAACAACATTAACAGATTTAATTGCAAAGCATATGGGAACGGAGGCCTTTTTTGAACCCGTTGGGGATAACCCTGTGCTCCCACTTTACTATGCAGATCCTAAACAATACGGTTTCTTACTCCAAATTTATTTTTTAAATAAGCGCTTTGCAATGATAAAGCGTGCCTTAGCCGACGATAATAATGTTCTTGATCGTTCAATCTATGAAGACGCGTTATTTACCCAAGAAAACCATCGGGAAGGTAATATTTCTGACGCTGAATTAGACGTCTACATGCAACTACTCGACAATATGATGGCAGAATTACAAACGATGCGTAAAAGCCGCCCTGATTTGATGGTATTTGCAAATGCTGATTTTGATACCATTCTGTATCGGATTAAAAAGCGTGGACGTGACTACGAACAATTTGAAGATAACGCTGAATTACGTGACTATTACTACAAGATGTGGTCAGCCTACCAAGACTGGTATGAATCATATGATGCATCCCCTAAGATGATGGTTGATTTACAAAAATATAATTTAGAAGATCCCGAAAATCAAGCAATTGTCTTAAAGCAAATTGATGATCGCCTTGCTGAATTAGATGCACAAAACCAATAAAAAAAGTCTCTCAATTGAGAGACTTTTTTTATTTAGTCAATTGATCCGACAAAACTAGGTGCCGTATCTGGATTAGCTTGGGTTCCCGTTACAACTTGATCTTGACCAATGTAAACACCCGCTTGATAAGAGGTTCCATGATCACCCCAAAAGACTACATCACCTTGCTTGGCCACATCATGCAATGGTGCCCCATTTAAATCTTGAAGGTTGAAATAAGCTTCTTGTTGGGTCGTGTTATCGGGAATACTTTGCCCCGTGGCTTGTTGATAAGCTTCTGCCACCAGTTGACCTGAAGTTTGGACATTGCCAGCTGCTTGGGTTGCAACAGCGGCTTGTGCCATCGCAGCGCCGGTTGCTGTTGTAGGATTTACAACATTGGCCTGACTTTCCGTTACAGCTTGAGCCACATCACCAGTTTGATCAAGACTTGCTTGATTTGATTCTGGTGTTGCAACGCTATTTTGATCAACTTCTGGAGTGGCTACACTTGCCGATTCTGAAACGGCTGGTGCTTGTGAATCAGTCACACTTTGTGTTGGCATCGCTTGATCAGTCACATTAGATGTTGCCACATCACCTTCTGCATCATTAGTTGATGTTGCATCAGCTGCACTTACAGCAGTTTCAGAAGCGATTGATGTTTGTTCTGACACTGCTGGCGCAGTTGCGGCCATAGCTGAAACAGGTTCAGTTTGTGCTGTTTGTGCACTTACAGATTCCGTTAAGTCAGCGTGTGCATCGGCACTAGCCGCCTTAGCCGCCGCTTGAGCTTGTTGCTCAATTTCAGCGTCTGATGTTTGACTGTCTTTATCCTTACGGACCTCAGTCCGGCTGGCTTTCATTTGCTTTGAATCCGCAGCTTTAGCTTGCACTTGCGTTGGTTGCTTAACATCACCCACTAAGGCTTGTAAGGCTTGATGCACAGGATCGCTTGCTACGGCTTGCTTTGCGGCTGGGCGTTCATTTTGTTCTAAGCGACTCATTGCGGCTTGAACTGATGGTACTTGGGTTACACCAACCACACCAATTGCGCCAATTACACCACTCACAAGTAATTTATTTGTCTTTTGTCCCATTTGTCCTACCCCTTAATCTCATAACTATCTGCCACTATCATACCGCATATTTGCGCTTATTTTGTAGTGAATTTTGGCTGTCATTTTCGCAAATTAAGTTATACTTAACAGAAAAAACAGTGTTTGCAAATTCATTTATTTGTAACAGGCTTATAAAAACGTACAGCAAAAAGAAAAACGACCAATTCATAATCTGTAACAGGCTATGTTTGGTCGCTTATCATCCTAAAGACAGAGTTTAAACTAACTTTACGATATTTGTAACAAAAACTTAATATTATGAGAAATCATCTTGCAGTGGAAAAGTTTGGGCCGCTGCAACTGCTTTTTGCCAACGGTGATAGGTTTTCGCCATTTCTTCGCGTTTTGTCGCATCCGGCCTTTTAATATCAACTGCACTCAGTACTGGTAAGTCGGCCAAATCTCGCCAAAAACCAACACCCAGCCCAGCTAAAAAGGCAGCGCCAAGGGCTGTAGTTTCTAATTGTTCTGGTCGTTGTACTGGGAGTTGGAGTAAGTCGGCTTGGAATTGCTGCAAGTAATCATTGACCGCAGCGCCACCATCCGTCACTAAATGATCCATTTTTAAGTCCGTATCATTTTCCATGGCCAAAATCACATCATTGGTTTGGTAAGCCAATGATTCGACCGTGGCGCGAACAATGTCTGCTTTTGTCGTTGAACGCATAATACCAAACATGGCCCCTCGGGTTTGTTGATCCCAATATGGGGCTCCTAATCCGGTAAAGGCTGGCACCACATAAATAAAGCCTGGGTGTTGAACCCGTGATAATTGTGCAAGATCTGAGGTTTCACGAGCACTTTTAATTAATTCAAGACCATCACGTAACCATTGGATTGCTGCACCTGCAATAAAGACAGATCCTTCAAGCGCATAGGTCACCTCACCATTTAAACTATACGCAATCGTTGAAAGCAATCCATTATTAGAAGTTGCAATCTTATCACCCGTATTCATTACGATAAATGAACCCGTCCCATACGTATTTTTAACATCTCCTACCTCAAAGGCCCGATGCCCAATCAAGGCTGCCTGTTGGTCACCGGCAATCCCAGAAATCGGTACTTGTAGTCCAAAGAAGACATAATTAGCTGTATGACCATATACATGCGCTGAATCTTCAACGCGCGGCAAAATGGCTTTTGGAATATTGAATGCCGCTAATAGTTCTTCATCCCAACTTAAGGTATGAATATTGAATAACATTGTTCGCGAAGCATTCGTATAATCTGTCGCGTGAACCGCACCATTGGTTAGTTTGTACAACAACCACGTATCAATTGTTCCAAACAAAATATCACCACGTTCGGCTTTTTCACGCGCGCCAGGAACATGATCCAACAACCACATAATTTTTGTCGCTGAAAAATAAGCATCGATCCATAACCCAGTTTTGTCATAAATCCATTGGCTATAGTCTTGTGCCTTTAATTGTTCCGCAATCTCATCACTTTGCTTAGATTGCCAGACAACGGCTGGCGCAATTGGCTCACCTGTCAAACGATCCCACATGACCGTTGTCTCACGTTGATTTGTGATACCAATTCCAGCAACTTTATATGGCTCAATGTTGGCTTCTAGCACAACTGCATTTAACAGCTGTTTGGTATCATCCCAAATCACGTTCGCATCGTGCTCTACCCAACCGGGTTCACGGAAAATTTGGGGTAATTCGCGTTGGACCTTAGCGACTGCTTGGCCGGACTGATCAAAAAGAATCGCACGAGTACTCGTCGTTCCTTGATCAATTGATAAAATATATTGTTCTGACATACGTGAAGCTCCTCAGTCATGACGATAAAAAAAGATGGCTCTCACACCACCTTTTACTACAGTAAATTTACTTTTCTGAACGAAGGGTTCCGCCATCCATGAAACGGTCGGCACGCATTTCGTCAACAATCACTTTAATGGCAGCCCGGGGTGCCCCAGTGTTCTTTTCAACAGCATCAGTAATATCAGACATCATTGCCTTCAATTGTTCTGGTGTACGCCCTTCAACAAGTTCTACGTGTACAAATGGCATGATTATTCCTCATTCTTTCTAATTGGGTTCTTGCATTAAATTTATCACTTGTTTGTTAGAATTTCAAGTTTGACCACTGTATTTTAAATAAAAAAAAGAGACTAGCCATTGCTGGTTAGTCTCTTTTAATTGGCGATTGCCAAGATAATTAACGACGTGCTTCAGGAATACGAGCAGCCTTACCTTGCAATGCACGCAAGTAGTACAACTTGGCACGACGAACGCGACCATGACGGACTACTTCAATCTTATCAACACGTGGTGAGTGCAATGGGAATGTACGTTCCACACCAACACCACTTGAGATCTTACGAACAGTATAAGTTGCTTGGATACCAGCGCCACGACGCTTGATAACAACACCTTCAAACAATTGAACACGTTCACGTGAACCTTCGACGATTCGTGCGTAAACACGAACAGTATCACCAGCACGGAATTCAGGAATGTCCGTACGTAGTTGATCAGCAGTAAGCTTTTCTAGCAATGCATTTTGACGCATAATTAATCTCCTCATCAACAATCATTCACCATTCGGCCAGCGGATTATCGGGTTTTATTTTTTGGTGAAAACACCAATAAGTAATATAGCATACTCTATCTCAATTGACAAGGTTGCCCGCTACTTTTCTACCCGCTCAGCTTCTTCTTGTTTCACTTCACGTAATAGGCGTTTTGTTTCGGGCGTAAACTGGTAATGCTCCAAAAGGTCTGGGCGGCGTAAATAGGTCCGGCGTAAGGCTTCCTTTTGTTTCCATTCGGCGATTTTAGCGTGATTGCCTGATGTCAACACAGCGGGCACCTGCATGCCACGAAAATCAGCGGGGCGCGTATACTGTGGATATTCAAGGAGTCCTGTTGAGAAGGAATCATCCACAGCTGACATATCATCGCCAAGCGCATCTTCGAGTAAACGAACTGTTGCATCAATGACGGTCATAGCCCCCAGTTCACCACCAGTCAACACAAAGTCACCAATTGAGATTTCGTCGGTAACCAATTCACGAATCCGTTCATCATATCCTTCATAATGTCCAGCAATAAACGTTAAGTGATCTTCCTTCGCAAGTTCTTCGGCTTTAGCTTGCGTGAACGTTTCGCCAGCTGGATCCATGAGAATCACGCGCCCACGATTACCAGCTTGGGCTTCAACGGCATCCATTGCATCAAAAATGGGTTGTGGCATTAATAGCATACCTTGCCCACCACCATAGATCTCATCATCAACTTTATTATGTTTGTTGGTTGTATAATCGCGAAAATCAACAACGTTAAAGTCAACGAGTCCTTTATCAATCGTCTTACCAATAATTGATTCGCGCATTGGTGCAAACATATTTGGGAATAAACTCAATACATCAATTCGCATCTTAAATTTCCTCAAGTTGGTTCACGAAGACTTGTCCAGCATCCAAATCAACATCCAACACAACTTGTTTGATGTTTGGTAAGAGCAAATCCTCAGCACCCTTCTTTTTTACGACCCAGACATCGTTGGCAGGGAGTTCCATAATCTCACTCACCTTACCCAATGATGTTTGCGTAGCTTGATCAATCACTTCAAGCCCGACAATATCGTGATAGTAGTATTCATCATCTGATTCTAATTCAGCGACTTCTGTTTCATCAACAAATAAATCGTGCCCTTTAAATTGTTCCACCAAATTAATATCTTGCATGTCTTCAAATGACAACAAAATAAATTGCTTGTGGGGACGCACTGTTTTAACGGTAACCGTGGTTGGTGTCTTGCCATCAATGACAAGTTGTTCGCCAACTTGGAAGCGTTCCTCAGGGAAATCGGTAATTGGAATCACCCGGACTTCACCTCGAATACCATGAGTATTCACAATTTTTCCAACCTTAAATAAGCTCATATCAACCTCTTTTCAACTGTTCTATCGTGTTCTAAGTATACCATGCTTTATTTTCTAAAAGAAAACAAAAAAGGAGCGACCACAAAGGGTCACTCCTTTATCACAAACTAATTACTTTGAGTACTTAGCTTCGTGATACTTTTGCATGATGCCAGCATCTGACAACATGTTCTTAACAGTATCTGAAGGTTGAGCACCCTTGTTCAACCATTCCATGATAGTCTCTTCTTCCAAGTGAACAGCATCTTCTTCAACCAATGGGTTGTAAGTTCCAACTGTTTCAATAAAGCGACCATCACGTGGTGCACGTGAGTCAGCAACAACGATACGATAGAATGGGCGCTTCTTTGATCCCATACGCTTCATGCGAATTTTAGTAGCCATGTATAATGTCCTCCAGTAATTTTTCTACAGGTAATAATATAACAGTTCTCAAGTATCCTGTAAAGTGTTTTTCCTTTACAGTTTTAAATTTGTCGTTTTTACTTACTACGCTTCTTCTTGTTCTTCTTCACACGACGGGCCATTTGCTTCATGGCTACGTTGGCCATCTTACCTTGAAGACCACCGCCAGCGCCGTTTCCGCCGCCCATGCCCATGGCTCCCATCATTTGTTCCATACCATTGACGTTACCATTCAAAACTTGCCCCATCATCTTCTTCATTTCATTGAATTGCTTGATCATGCGATTCACTTCAACAATTGGACGACCTGATCCAGCGGCAATTCGGCGACGACGTGAGGGACTCAACAAATCTGGGTTTTCACGTTCAGCCTTAGTCATTGAGTACACAATCGCCTTTAAGTGTTCCATGTCCTTAGGATCAATTTGCACATTCTTTAGGGCTGGATTGTTGGCCATTCCAGGAATCATCTTAATTAAATCTTCCATAGGTCCCATATTTTGAACTTGTTGCATTTGATCCAAGAAATCATTGAAATCAAAGGTACTTGATTTCATCTTTTCCATGGTCTCTTCAGCTTGCTTTTCGTCGTAATCCTTTTGGGCTTTTTCGATTAGGGTCATCATATCACCCATACCCAAAATACGACTTGCCATACGATCAGGATAGAAGACGTCTAAGTCATCCATCTTCTCACCTTGACCGACGAACTTAATTGGCTTACCCGTTACGGCACGAATTGAAAGGGCAGCACCACCACGTGTGTCACCGTCTAACTTAGTTAAGGTTACCCCAGTAATGCCAAGTCGATCATTAAAGCCTTCTGCTGTTTCAGTCGCATTCTGACCGGTCATGGCATCGACAACCAACATAATTTCATCTGGTTGCGCAATTTCTTTAATGTCTTCCAATTCTTGCATCAATGGTTCATCGATTTGCAAACGACCAGCCGCATCAATAAAGACGTAGTCAGCCTTTTCTTCACGAGCCTTGTCTAATCCTTGGCGAACGATTTCACGTGGGTCAACATCTGTTCCCATCTCAAAAACAGGGACATCAATTTGTTCACCAATAGTTTGCAACTGTTGAATGGCCGCTGGACGATAAACGTCGGCTGCAATCATGAAGGGACGTGCGTTTTGTTCCTTCTTCAACTTATTAGCTAACTTACCGGCCGTGGTCGTCTTTCCAGCCCCCTGTAGTCCAACCATCATAATAACCGTTGGAATCTTCGGTGACTTGTTCAGTGGCACAGCCTCTTCACCCATCATTTCAACCAATTCATCATTCACAATTGAAACAATTTGTTGGGCTGGGTTTAAGCCTTCTAAGACTTTGGCTCCCGCTGCCTTTTCACGTACATTTCGGACGAATTCCTTAACAACGGAATAGTTAACGTCGGCATCAAGTAAGGCCATCCGAATTTCGCGCATGGTATCGCGCAAATCCGCATCGGTAACCTTTCCTTTACGACGAAGACCCGAAATGGCATCCTGTAATCTTTCTGTTAATCCTTCAAAAGCCATGGTTCTACTCCTCTTCTAATGTGACTAATTGGTTTGCGCGTGCTTGTAATTCGGCATCAGCTGGGTAATGTTCTGCAATATACTGTTGCATGTTTTCAGCTGCTGCTTGTCGTTTTTGAAAATCCGCGTATAAGTGCAACTTGGCCTCATAATTCTCCAGTAATTGCGTGCTACGCTTAAGATTATCATACACGGCTTGTCGCGAGACTTGAAATTCGTCGGCAACCTCACCTAAGGAAAGGTCATCAGCATAATACAATTCCAAATAATCATTTTGTTTTTTGGTTAGCAAGGGTTGATAAAAATCAAATAACGCATTTAAGCGTGTGGTTTTGGCAACTTCCATTTACTTTGAACCCTCAAGTAAACGCCCAAAGAGGCCCTTAACAAAGGCATCTGCATCAAATGGTTGCAAATCTGTTACCTTTTCACCGACACCAATCCACTTAACCGGTAAGTGCAATTCATTTCGAATTGGTAGGATAATCCCACCCTTTGCCGTTCCGTCAAGCTTGGTCAACACGATACCAGTCACATCGGTTGAATCCTTAAACAAGCGTGCTTGTTGCAAAGCGTTTTGTCCGGTCGTGGCATCAAGTACCAACAATACTTCTTGTGGCGCTTCTGGAATCTCACGTTGGATGATGCGCTTCATTTTAGCCAACTCTTGCATCAAGTTCACGTTGTTTTGCAAACGCCCAGCGGTATCGACAAACAAAATATCAGCATTTTGGGCCTGTGCTTGTTTGACACCATCATAGACGACTGAGGCGGGATCAGAATTTGCAGCTCCTGTAACCACAGGAATCTCGTTTCGATTTCCCCATTCAACTAATTGCTCAGTTGCCCCAGCTCGGAATGTATCGGCCGCGGCTAAGACCACATGCTTGCCTTCTTGCTTATAGCGGGCTGACATTTTTCCAATCGTCGTCGTTTTTCCAACACCATTCACACCCACAAACAAAATCACCGTCAAGCCGTTGGGGTTCATATGCATACTGGTATCTTCATCGACACCTTGACGTTCATATAAATCAATGAGCTTTTGGATAATGACCTTTGAGACATCATCTTGACTCTTGGCATTCTTTAGCTTCACCTCATCACGAAGTTCATCAGTGAGGGTAACCGCAGTTTGTGCACCCACATCGGCACTAATTAACGTTTCTTCCAAGTCATCAAAGAAATCTTCGTCAACTGAACGGAAGTTTGACATGAAGTGGTTCCAACGATCAGACCATGTTCGACGAGTCTTACTAAGCCCTTGATCTAAATCATTTTCTGCGGTTTGTTCAACTGCTGTTTCATTGACTTCACTTGCTGCATCGGCTGACGCAGACGCTGACAATGATTGACTTTCTGAAAGTGAATCAGCATGTGCTTGCGACTCTGAAGCCACAACTGAAGTTGAAAATGAAGCTGATTCGGCTAATGCAGCAGCTTCAACTTGACTCATTGAAGCGACCAATGACAATTCAGCTGAAAGAGATTGACTGTGGTCTTGCTCATCTTGTGCTAACTTTTGTGCATGCTTATGTTCTAAGTCTCGTTTAGCTGTTGCTTCCAGTTCAGCTTCATTAATTGCCTGGGCCGCATCTTGAGAAGCAGAAACGGACAAAGATAGACGCGCTGACACTGAAGCAGCATGCGCTTGTGATTCTGAACTCACCACTGAAGTTGACAATGAAGCTGATTCAGCTAACATTGCTGCTTCGACTTGACTGGCTGAGCCCACTAATGATAATTCATCTGATAGAGAGTCGGCGTGCGCTTGTTCAATTGAATCTGATACAGATGTAACATATGCTTGTGATGCTGACTTTGCGGCGACTTCTGATGCCTCTTCAGCTTCTGACATTGATGCTGAATCAGTTGCCATGTCAGCCTTAGCTTGGGCAATTGATGCTTGGGCAGCTTGTTGCGCAACCGTCGCGTCCAATGCTTCTGCTTCAGAGACGCTTAATGATTCAGCAGGGGTCGTTGAAGCTGATAATACTAACTCGTGTGAATCAGCGATGGCTTCTTGTTCTGCAATTTCATCCGTGACATATTTAATATCCACTGCCATATCTGGCTTTGGTTGTAAGACCTCAACTTTAACTTTTGGCTTGTGTTTCAAAAAATCAAATAATCCCATTATGCCTATCCTCTCTTATTTCATGCGTCATTCAGGTTGACTGAGACCATGGTCGACACACCAGGTTCTTGCATCGTTACGCCATACAAGACATCACAGGCAGCCATCGTTCCTTGACGATGTGTAATCACAATAAATTGGGTTTCTTGTTCCACAGACTGTAGGTAGTTGGCAAAGCGATCAACATTGGCTTCGTCCAACGCTGCTTCCGTTTCGTCCAAAACAACAAATGGAACCGGACGAACGGCTAAAATCGCAAATAGCAAACTAATCGCTGTGAGGGCCTTTTCGCCACCCGAGAGCAAACTCATCTGTTGGAATTTCTTCCCCGGCGGCTGGGCCTTGATATCAATACCCGTCTCCAATAAATTATCTGGTTGTTCCAAATAAAGCTTGGCTTGCCCACCTCCAAACATTTTAACAAATATTTGTTCAAAATGTGCATTTACTGCGTCAAACGTTGTCTTAAAACGTGTCTTAACCTCTTCATCCATCTCAGACATTGTTTCTGATAAATCATCGTGTGCATCAAGTAAATCTTGTTTTTGCTGACTTAAGAAAGCGTAACGTTCCTTTACTTCTGCGTATTCGGCGATGGCATTCATGTTTACATCACCAATGTCATCTAGACCCCGTTTCAACAACTTCAACTGATCTTTGATTTCTGGAAGGGTCTCACAAGTTGCAGCCGTTTGTGGTTCATAATGTACCGCATAGGTTTCTTCAAGTTGCGTTTGTCCCTGTTCAATCCGTGTTTGGAGTCCGGTTTGCCGAGCGGTCAATTGATTCAAAGTTGCTAAAGCATGTTGTTGTTGCCCTTGCATCTGCGCAATTGCTTGTTCTTTTTGCTCCAGCGAACGTTGCTGACTTTGTAGTGCCGTTTCTATCTCGGCTAACTGGGTCACTAATTCTTCCCGCGCAGTTTGGTTGGCTTGATATTCCGTCGCAATCCGTTGATTGACGTCTGCTTGATCCAAACTCAAATCTTGGAGCTGTTGTTTCAATTGCCTTTGGGCATCAGCGTTCGCTGTGAGTTGAGCGGTCAAATTAACGACCTTCTCTTGGGCATGCTGTTGCTCAGCTTCAGCCGTTTTTTGGGCTAATTGTACCTTCACTAAGGCTTGGTTCGCGTCATCAAGACTTTGTTGTAACGCAGATATTTGTGTTTGCGTTGATTCCAAATCTTGATTAATCCGATCATATTCCTGTTGCGCCGTCTGGATTTGGTTTTGCAGGTCTTGTGCATCTTGATTTTCATCTACACCCGCTAACTGCATGTCATACTGCAAACTTTGTCGCTGCTTTTCTAAATGTGACAATTCTTGTTGCGCATTTTGTAGCGTAGCTGCTTGTTGTTGATGCACTTCCGTGAGTTGAATAACCAGGTCTTGCTGATTTTTAAATGACTCCGTTAGCTGCGTTAAATCCGTTTGATCCGCTTTAACCGTTGCCTCTAAAGTCGTTACCTCTTGGTTGAGTTCCTTGAGTTGATGTGATAACTCGGCGAGCTCATTCTTCTGGGTCAACAATCCTTGTTGTTGGTTGCGACTAGCACCACCAGTCATTGACCCACCTGCATTAATGACCTGACCGTCAAGCGTCACGAGACGCACTCGTTGGCCTAAAGCCTGGGCCATTTGATTCGCATGGTCTAGCTCATCCACCACCACGGTTGTCCCGAGCAATTGTTGTTTAATTTGCTTAAACTCAGCTTGCATCTCAACCAAATCAGCCGCCGTTCCTAAGAACCCTGGCTGAGCCTGGGCTGTTTGTAAAACATTCGGTGCGAGTTGACGCCCTTTAATCGTCGAAACCGGTAAAAAGGTCACCCGCCCGAGACGATTTTTGCTCAAATATTGAATCGCATGTTTCGCCGTGGTTGGCGTATCAACAATGACCTGTTGTAACGCTGCTCCCAAAGCCGTTTCGATGGCTAACTGGTACTTGCCATCAACTTGAATGCATTCAGCGACGACACCCCGAATCCCAGGAAAGGTTTGCCGTTGTTTCATCAACTGTTTAACCCCTTGATAATAACCATCATATTGTTCATTTAAGCGTTGGAGAGACTCAACCCGAGCTTGCACATGTTGTTGGGCTTGAAGTCGTTCATACCACTTTTCACGATTTGACTGATACTGGTGTTCAACAGTTTGACCTTGCGTTTGCTGTTGGGCTAATTTTGCCTGGGCTTGTTTTAAATCGGCTTGGGCTTGTTGCGCTTGTTGTTGCGCTTGTTCAACATCGGCCTGCGCCACTTGCATCTGTTCGGTAAGTGTTTGATAGCGTTGTTGATAACGATCTGTTTGGGCATCAGCACGTTGGTGTTCTTGTTGTGCGAAATGCTGATTATTTTTAGCCGTCGTCAATTGTTCAAGTGCCGTCACTAACTCTGGTCGTAAATCTGCTAACTGTTTTTGCAAAGTGACGAGTTGGGCTTGATCATCCGGACGCATCAATGCTTGCGCTTGGTCGTTTAAGGCTGCTAGCTTTGCATCAGCCTCATCGGCAGTTGCTTTGGCTTGGTCCAGTTGCTGCTCTAAATCCGTTGCCGCCGTTTGGCGCTCCGCCAAAGTTTGTGTCGTTGTCGCCACTAACTGCTTTTGATTTTGTTCACGCTCAGCTTGCAACTTTTGTTCACCGGCCAATGCTTCCACCCGTTGCGTCACTTCAAGCAAGTTTTGCTGAGCACGCTGTTGGTGTTCTCGTTGATCAATTAACGCGAGCTTTTGTTGTTGCAATTCAGTTTGCGCTTGTGACAAAGTTTCTGCTAAATCTTGCTGTTGGGCTGACTGTTCATCCCGCTCTTGGGTTGTCGTGCTAAGTGCCTTTTCCCATTGGGTTAACTCAATTTGGAGACGGGCTTGATCCAACTGTTCAAAAGCTTGTTTTTGATTTTTATAATCTTGCGCTTTAGCACTTTGTTGTGCTAATGGTTCAAGGCGTTGCTCAAGTTCATATAAAATATCAGTGACGCGAGCGAGATTATCTTGCACATCAGCAAGTTTTTTACCGGCTTGCTGTTTATTTTGTTTATATTTATAAACACCCGCAACATCTTCAATAATAGCTCGGCGATCTTCCGCTTTGGCACTAAAGATATGTTCTACACGTCCCTGCGAAATAATTGAGAAACTCTCATGTCCCAATCCGGAATCCATAAACAACTCTTGAACATCCTTTAGTCGAACTTGTTTTCCGTTCATCAGATATTTAGAGTCGCCATTGCGATACAATAGGCGTTTAATTTCAATTTCTGAAAAATCTGAATTTAAATAATGATCTTGATTATCAAAGACAATGCCAACTTCAGCCCGATTTAAAGGCGCTCGGGTTTTTGTTCCACCAAAAATAACGTCAGCCATCTTATCACCGCGCAGACCCTTAGCCGATTGTTCACCCATTACCCAGCGAATTGCTTCAATAATGTTTGATTTACCCGATCCGTTTGGCCCAACAATCCCCGTAATCCCGGGCATGAAATCGATTTGCGTCCGATCGGCAAATGATTTAAAGCCTTGCATTGATAAAGATTTTAGTTTCATAGTTGTGTCCCTAATTTACTTTGTTTCAGCTGCTGCCGTCAGCTGTTGATAGGCAGCCCGAGCAGCATCCTTTTCAGCAGCCTTTGTTGATTTACCTTGTCCAGTTGCAAGCACTTGTTGATTGACCATCACTTCAACTTCAAAGATTTGGTCATTATTGGCCACTGGTTTCTCTGAAAGTTTTTGATATTTAATCTCAACTGGTCCATCCTTTTGCAGATATTCTTGCAACTTTGATTTGTAATCCACAAATTGTTCAAAAAAGCCTTCATCAATCTTGGCAAATAAAATTTGGTCCAAAAAGCGCATCACGACTGCCTGACCTTGATCAAGATATAAGGCACCAATGAAAGCTTCCCAAATATCTTCTAACAAAGAATCACGTTTTCGAGCACCTGATAGCTCTTCACCGCGCCCTAAGCGAATGTAGCGATCGAGATGTAACTCGCGTGACAAAGCTGCAAACGAACGCGTCTGTACCATTGCAATACGCAACTCTGTCAATCGACCTTCATCCCAATCTGGAAAACGTTTAAACAAATAGACGGCTGTTGATTGTTGCATCACAGCATCCCCTAAGAACTCTAAACGTTGATAATCATTTCCTTCAACCTCAGGATGTTCATTTAAATAATTTGCTTGTGTTAATGCTTCTTGGAGCAACTGTTCATTTTCAAAATGTAAGTCATATTGACTAGCCAATTCTTGCTCTAATTCATCCATTTTTATTCTGCCCCCTTTAAATTTCACATAGTCTTTATTATACCAGATTTTCGTGCTTTAAGCTGAAACAAAAGGCACCAACAGCTTATGCCATTGGTGCCTTTTTTCATTATTTTGAATGTGCGATCACGAAATCTGCAACATCATCGATTGTTTGTAATTGCTCGGCATCCTCATCCGAAATGGCGGTGTTAAACACATCTTCCATTTCTAAAATCAATTCCAGAAAATCAATCGAATCAGCATCGGTCACTTGCATCAAATCACTTGACCCCGATAAGGTCTGCGGATCAACTTTAAAATGCTTCGCGACAAATTGAATCACATCATCAACTGTCTGTTGGCGCTCCATGCTGACCCCTGTTTACTTTTTTTCTGTCTTCGTTGACAGCTCATCTTTATGGGAAGTAACGTATGCTTCAACCTTATTGGTCAAATCAGCATCAGAAATCTTTTGAATTTGCTTCAACGTTTGGGCCACTTCATACGCACTTGATGAACCGTGCGTTTTAACAACGGGCGCTTTAACTCCGATAACGACCGCACCACCGTATTCAGAATAATCCAAACGTTCAGCAGCCTTCGTCAAACTTGGCTTTAGTAAAAGACCACCCAACTTAGCTTGCAAGTTTCCATCAACAATCGTGTGCTTAACCACTGAAAGGACACTCTTGGCAGTACCTTCGATGGCTTTCAAGGTCGCGTTTCCAGAAAATCCATCAGAAACGACCACATCAGCGGGTCCTTGTAACAAGTCACGTGATTCAACATTTCCAATGAAGTTCAAATTGCCGGCATCACTACCATGTTGCAAGAGTTGATGCGCTTCTTTGTGCAATGGATCACCCTTATCAGGTTCACCACCATTGTTGAGCAAGCCCACCCGTGGTGTATCAAAACCAAGCACTTCACTCGCATAGAATGAACCTAAAATACCGTATTGGTAAAGGTGGGCCGGCTTATTTTCAGCATTGGCCCCAACATCCATCATCACAAAGACTGGGTGTGGTCCCTTTAAGGCTGGCATCACAGACATCAACGCCGGACGATCAACACCCTTAATGCGTCCAACAATGAAAATAGCTGTAGCTAATACAGCACCCGTATTTCCAGCTGAGAAGAAAGCATCTGCTTCACCGGCTTTAACAGCCTCAGCCGCCATAACCAGTGAACTGTGCTTCTTGGTACGCATGGCTTTGACAGGTTCTTCAGCCATTTCAATCACTTCATCAGCTTCGATGAATTTGATTTGGTCAGTATTCTTAATCAACGCCTTTAATTGATCAACCGGACCATACAATTGGAATTCAACATTGGGCATTTCATCCCGGGCTTGTTCGACTCCATTTACAATAGCTTCTGGTGCGTTATCGCCACCCATTGCATCAATCGCAATTTTTAACATGTCTTGCTTCCTCATTCATTTTATATATTTTGTTCAATATTTAAAAACAGTACCTACCATTATAAAATCTTTTGGGTCCATTAGTCAAAGTTTCGGTAACGAGCCATCGTCTCGTCCAATAATTCCACTAACGTCTTAATCTCTGGATCTTGGTCCCAATCCGGTTGAGCCACTAATTCAATCGCCTCTTCTTGGGCAATCGTCATCATTTTTAAATCATGCACTGGATCACCAACTTTAAACTCTGGTACACCTGACTGGCGTTTTCCCAGAATATCTCCAGATCCACGTAACTCTAAATCTTTTTGGGCTAGCACAAAACCATCTGTTGTTTGGGTCATCACTTCCATGCGTTCAATACCATACTGTGTTTTGGGATCACTCACGAGGAAGTTATATGATTGACGTTCACCTCGACCAACACGACCACGTAATTGATGCAATTGTGACAATCCAAAGCGATCGGCATCCAAAATTAACATGACACTGGCATTTGGCACATCGACCCCCACTTCAATCACGGTCGTTGAAACCAGTACTTGGAACTGATTGGCCTTAAAGTCAGCCATGACCTGTTCCTTCTCCTGATTTTCCATTCGCCCATGCAAGAGACCAACCTGATAAGCGGGCCCAAAGACATCAGCAAGTTCGCGATAGACAGCCTCCGCGTTTTGAACGTCCAATGTTTCTGATTCTTCAATTAATGGTGTCACAACATAGGCCTGCGCACCGCTTGCTAATTCAGTTTTAATGAATTCAAGCACCTTTTCATAACCATTATGCCGAACCCATTCGGTTTTAATCGTCTTTCGTCCAGCAGGGAGTTGATCGATAATCGAGACATCCATTTCACCATAGGCTGTAATGGCCAAGGTTCGGGGGATTGGTGTCGCCGTCATTGCTAAAATGTCAGGATTCATACCAATCTCACGTAACTTTGCGCGTTGCTTGACCCCAAATCGGTGTTGTTCATCAATAACTGCTAGCCCTAAATTATGAAACAATACATCCGGCTGAATCAATGCATGCGTTCCAACCAAAATATCGATGTCACCGGCAATTAAATCTTCCAGAATTTGGCGTCGGGCGGCAGCCTTGGTTGAACCCGTTAATAGTTCTACACGTACATCTGTATCAGCAAAGAAATTCCCCAGCGTGCGTGCATGTTGTTGGGCCAATATTTCAGTCGGTGCCATAAGCGTTGCCTGCATGCCAGCGGTAATTGCCCCATACATGGCTAAGGCAGCGACAACCGTCTTTCCAGATCCCACGTCCCCCTGTAAGAGGCGATTCATATGCTGTGGGCGCCGCATGTCTCTTAAAATCTCATTGACCACTCGCTTTTGCGCCGCAGTTAATTCAAATGGCAAAGTCGCAATAAAGTGTTTCAAAGCCTCATTGTCAAAGTTAACCGGACGCCCTTGATTTTGGCGATCCATTTGTTTAATTAATTGCAACCGCATCTGGAAAATAAAGAATTCTTCAAAAGACGCCGTTCTGCGCGCTGCTTGCGCCGTTACAGCATCAGTTGGTTGATGCATGTTTTTAATCACTTCTCCATGGGGCATAAGCTGATACCGGCGTCGAATTGCTTCGGGAATCAGCTCTTGATCTAATAAATCAGCATACTTATGCAGTGCCTGAAAAACAAGCTCTTTAATCGTCGACTGGCGAATTTCTTTAGAAGCAGGGTAAACCGCCTGCATGTCATTCTCTTCTTCATTTAAAATGACTTTCATGCCAGTCATTCGCTGCTTTTTTTGTTCATAAGTCCCATAAACGGCAATTTCATTTTGAATTTCAATTTTTTGGGCGATCCAAGGTTGATTAAAAAAGCTAACCTGAATCGTTTCATGTTCGATTGATAGCCGAAACGTAACCATTACTTTCTTATAACCAAAGCGTCGCACGACTGGCGCTGACGATACAATCCCTTTAAAAGTTACTTTTTCACCATCTGCCGTTTGTGATGGTAATTTCTCCGCTAAATCGTCATAACGGGTCGGGTAATAAGTTAATAGATCTTCTATTGTATAAATATCTAAATGATTGAGCGCTAGTTCACGCTTGGGACCCACCCCAGTTAATTGGTCGACTGAATCCATTAAACTTTTTGGCATTGGGCCCTCCTTTCAAAAAAAAGAGCTAGCATCTGCTAACTCTACTTTAATGTTCATTGCGAATGACTGTTATTCAACCGACAACAAAATTGGGTATAGTGGTTGTCCACCATCATGAATTTCAAATTCTAATTCATCATCGAGGGTTTCACCATAACTGACAATGGCATCAGCCAAATCAGAATTACCTTCAAGACCAAAATAAATGGTTACTAATTCTGAATCATCATCCAACATCTTCTCAAGTAAAGCCTTTGCGGCGGCTTCAATATCAGCATTTGGCTTGGCGACAACAATCTCACCATCCAAAATTCCGATACTGTCGCCATCATGGATTTCTAATCCCTTAATGTTGGTATCACGCACAGATGTCGTTACTGAACCAGACTTAATATCACCAATTGTCGCCGTCATTGCATCAGCGGTTTGATCTAATTGTCCTTCAGGATTGTATCCCAAAACCATCGCTGTCAAACCTTGTTGTTGCGTCTTCGTACGCACAACAGCTGTTGGCATGTCGGTAAGCTCAATTGCTTGGTCAGCTGCCATAAAGATATTGCTATCGTTAGGCAAAATAATCACTTGCTTAGCGCCAGTACCATTCACGGCAGCAACTAAGTCAGCTGTTGATGGTGCTTGTTCACCATCAAGGACTGTGGTTACACCAGCATCCTTAAAGAGTTTTTGCATTCCTTCACCAGTCGCAATTGTCACAACGGCTAAATCCTTAGACGCCGCTTGTTCTGCTTCTGCTTCACGTTGCTTATCTGCCTTTTCGGCAGCTTCAGCTTGTTGGTTACGCATGTTATCGACTTTAACCTTACGCAATGAACCAAAATGGGTTCCCCATTCGATCACAGCACCTGGGTTTTCTGTGTGTACGTGGACCTTCACAACTTCATCATCATTGATGACAAGCAGTGAATCACCCAAACCGGCTAAGTAATTATAAAAAGTGTCATAGTCAAAGTCTTTATCGTATGTTGTTCCCTGAGCGATATCGACCATGATTTCAGTACAATAACCATACTTGATGTCTTGTGGATCAAGATCACCTTGAACACCAGCATTGTGCATTGATTGGATCATGGCTTCTAGTCCAGCATTATCCACATTACCAGATGTCATTTCTTCACCTGACAATGCGCCATAAAAGGCTTGGAATACAATCACAAGTCCTTGCCCCCCAGAATCAACAACACCGACTTCTTTCAAAGCAGGCAACAAATCTGGCGTCTTTGCCAAAGCCTTTTCAGCGGCATCTAATGTCTCGTGCATCACTTCGACAACATCATCTGTTTGCTTAGCTGCGCGATTAGCAGCAGCAGCAGCCTCACGAATGACCGTCAAAATTGTTCCTTCGGTAGGCTTCATCACAGCCTTATAAGCTGTTTCTGCTCCACCCATCAAGGCATCCGCGAAATCACGGGCTGAAAGGGTCTGCTTACCATCAACTGAATTGGCGAACCCACGGAAAATTTGTGAGAGAATGACACCTGAATTACCACGTGCCCCCATCAACAGCCCCTTTGAGGTTGCCTTAGCCAAACTACCCAGACTTGTATCATCTTCAGCACGTTCGTACTCAGCACCACTTGCCATTGATAAGGTCATGTTTGTACCTGTATCACCATCCGGAACAGGGAAAACATTTAATTTATTGATTTTTTCTGCATTATCCTGCAAAGCGCTTGCTGCAGAATTAATCATCTTACCAAATTCAACATTGGTAATTTCTGTTAGTACTTCCACAATCTTAACTCCTTATCGTTACCGTTTTAATCTTCAAGCATACGGACGCCTTGTACCGTCACATTAACTTCTTGTGCCACAATACCTAACATCACATTTAAATCATTTTTAACGCGGGCTTGAACACTCTTTGAAATTTCAGAGATTTTCATGCCGTAACCAACAATAATGTAAACATCAACGATTACACCATTATCTGCTTGACGAACAACAACACCTTTTGCGAAGTTATCTCCATTCAAAATCTGGTTGACACCATCACGAACTGGGGTTTGACTAGCCATACCAACGACACCATAATTATCTGTCGCTGCACCGCCAACAATTGTTGCGATTACATCATTTTCGATTTCAATTGTTCCTTGATTGATTTGAATCTTAACTGCCATGTTGTTTGACCTCCGTTTGAAACTGTCACCATGCATTGCCTAGTAACCTGTCGATTATGTCACGTTCTTAACTCATTCTATTCTAACAGGTTTCTGGTGATAAAAGAAAAAAGCCACCATAATCGGTAGCTTTTTTAATTAAACACGCTCAATTGTACCGTTCTTCAAACCAGCCTTCAAAGTACGAGCTGATAGGTACACCTTCTTAGGTGCTGAACCGTTAATCTTAACCGTCACTTTTTGCAAGTTTGGCTTCCAGCTACGACGACTTGAGTTAAGGGCGTGTGAACGTTGGTTACCAAAGCGAGTACGCTTTCCGTTGACTGCATCAACTGCCATATGTTTACCCTCCAATCTTAAGCTCTCTAAATTTTTTAGTGCTTTTATTTACTTGAATAATAATACCAAACCACTCGCACTTGTGCAAGGGTTTTGTGTAAAGTATTTTTACTTTACACAATTTTCACCAGATGCAGACGGCTTAAATTTCTGCATCCCGGCTTTGAATCACTGCTATAATGCCCGATTCAAAGCTAAAATGATTTGTCTCACCCACAAATTCATTTGATGACCACGAGTAAGGATTTCCACTCCATTGCTGTAAAGGATACTTTTCATCAATGAGTGTTAAGTGTGTTACCGGAGTTAATGGCATGAATCCAAGGTACTTCATATTCGGACTTTTGTGAAGCGTATGCTTGCCCGCTTCATAAAACGTTATTTCATTGTAACGATCAATTAAACGAACTTTTGATCGCAATGATTGAAATTTAGGATTCGTAAAAATCCAAACATTCGAGAACATTTGATCCATGCGACCACCAGTGGCCCCATAGATATCAATACGTTCCACATCATACAGGTGGTCTAAAGTTGTTAACAAAAGTTCCGTGTCCGTCTGGTTTTGATCTGTCTTAGTTACAACATGGGCAACTTGTTGGAAAACATCGTCCTGTTCCGCCTTTGACATCGAATCAAAATCTCCGACAACCACTTCTGGTTGATACCCCAAAGCTAGTAGCCGTAAGGCACCTCGGTCAGCCGCTGCCCACCTTCCAGACAGTTGTCCTTGTTTGAGCTGTTCTGGCCAATCCGCTTCTGGTCCGCCTACTAAGACTTGAAAGGCATCACCCATTAGTCAGCCGTCACTTCCTTAAGACGCGCAATCTTCGCGGCTGGGTCCACCTTATCGTAAACATATGAACCAGCAACAGCCACTGTTGCACCAGCATCATAGGCAAGCTTGGTTGTTTCATCATTGGCGCCACCATCAATTTGAATATCGAAAGTGTAGCCGTTATCACGCTTGATTTGTGCGAGCTTTTCAATCTTCTTAAGCATTGATGGTAAGAACTTTTGACCACCAAAACCAGGGTTTACGGTCATAATCAAAACTTGATCAACCATATCCAAGACCGGTTCAATCAATTCAACTGCAGTGCCTGGATTGATAACAACTTCAGCCTTAACGTCGTTATTCTTAATCATTTGTAGGGCACGGTGGATATGTTGTGTTGCTTCATATTGCACCCCAATAATATCTGAACCAGCTTGTGCAAATTCATCAACATAGCGTTCTGGTTCTTCAACCATCAAATGTACATCCAATGGCAAATTGGTCACTTGCTTCAATGCCTTTACCCAACCTGGACCATATGAAATTGATGGCACAAACATTCCATCCATCACATCAACGTGTAACATATCTGCGCCAGCCGCTTCGACTAACTCAACATCACCTTGCAGATTCAAATAATCAGCTGACAAAATTGATGGTGCAACTTTAATTGACATATCCATAACCTCTTTTTCTAGTTTTAATGTTTCTTATCATGTTTATTATAAACCGGACGACGGCCTTCAATCAAATCATAAAACATCTTATAGTTCTCATAGCGTGAAGCCATAATTTCACCCATCTCAACGGCGGGTTTGACCGCACAACCTGGTTCCTTCAAATGGACACAACCGCGATACTTACATTCTGGGCTGTATCGATTAAATTCACGGAAATAGTGCGTCAATTGATTGGCTTCCATATCAAATACTTCAAACGCAGAGAACCCAGGTGTATCCGCAACCAGACCACCATACATTTCAATCAGACCCACTTGTCGTGTTGTATGCTTTCCACGCATAAGCGTTTCAGAAACAACACCAGTGGCCAATTCTAATTCTGGAACCAGATGATTCAACAAGGTACTTTTCCCCGCTCCAGTTTGGCCCATAAAGACGGTTAGCTTATCTGGCAAAAGCCCCCTAATTTCATCTAAGCTCGCATCATCAAACGAAACTTCCGGGAAAATCACATGATAGCCAGCCCGTTGATACCCCTGCGCAACTTCTAACAAGTAAGCCCGGGTCTCATCTGAGATTAAATCAGTCTTTGAAAAATAGATAACTGGTTCGATGTGTCTTTCCTCAAGCGCCACCAATTGCCGATCAAGCAAATTACTTGAATATTCTGGGATTTCAACTGAAGTCACCACAATGGCTTGATCAACATTGGCCACTGGTGGTCGTACAAGTGAATTACGACGATCATCAATGCTTAAAATGTAACCATCGTCCGCTTGCGTTGCTGAAAACACAACAAAATCACCGACTAGTGGTTTCACATCTTTCTTGCGAAAATTGCCTCGAGCCCGTGCTCGAAACACTTCACCAGTATCGGTTCTAATATCATAAAAACCGGCTAACGATAACTGAATTTGTCCATGGTATTCTGGCATGTCTACCTCTTTCTCTCTTTAATCACTAGATCCGCCAACTGTTCCCGGCTAACTTGCTTTTTCACTAACACTTGAACTTGATTGCGATACTGAACTTGATTGCGGTACTGAAGTTGATACATCAGGCTCTGATGAAGTGTCCGTTGGCTCTGAGCTCTCACTTGAGGTGCTTTGTGAAGGCTCCGGTGTGGAAGTCTGCTGACGTTTTTCAGATTTAGACGCGCCGACTGATCGATTGCTTTCATTTGAAACAACTTCAGAATCTTCTTCACTTTTTTGTGTATCCTGAGGCAAATCTACTTTCTCTGGTCCCATGGATACGACAAAATTAACAGTCGTCTTGTTGGGAACGACTTGTTTATCAGGGGCAATACTTTGCTTAATAATATACCCGACTGGGACAGATTCACTATGTTCATGACTAGTTGTCACGGTATAGCCTTTCGCCTTTAACCGATCTGCGACGGTCTCATAGGCTTCATTACGATAATCACCAAAGCGAATCTTACGCTCACCCTTAGAAACCACCAAATTCACCTTCGCGTTGCGTTTAACATGCGTTCCCGCCTTAGGATCAGCGGCTATCACATCTCCATTTTTAGTGGTATCAGACCGCTTATAGGTAATTTTTCCTGCCTTTAAATTAGCCGCTGCTAATTCATCTTTTGCAGATTGTACCGACATATCACGCACGTCTGGGACAGTCGCTTCCTCTGGCGTTTGCATACCATAAATCGTCATCCCAATGGCAAAAGCAACTAATACCACTAAAATGCCAACCAGCCAAACTCGCTTCTTTTTATAAAAGGGGTTCTTCGGTTGAACGCTTTTCGGCACGCTCGTTATCTTTGCATCATCGTTGGTGCGATCAATAGCCATAATTGTGGCCGTTTTTTCAGAAAGCTTATGCTCATTGGCAGACGTTTGTCCATTGATAGTCGGAATAACTTTTGTCGCCTCAGTTTCTGCCTCTGCCGATGGACTAACCCAACGCGCTTCATTCACGCGATCTGGCGATAGTGCCGTTGCCAAATCCATACGCATGGCATTTGCTGAATCATAGCGTTCAATAGGATTTTTCGCTGTGGCTTTTAGAATGACGTTTTCCAAAGCTTGTGGAATGCGTGGATCGCTATCACGTACAAGTGGCATTGGATCAGTCGTGTGTTTAACAGCTACCGCAACTGAAGTTTCACCGTCAAATGGGACTTTTCCAGCTAATAATTCATATAGCATGATTCCCAAAGAGTAAATATCACTTTGTGGCGTTGCGGGTTCTCCGCGCACCTGTTCCGGTGCCATATAGTGCACCGATCCAATTGCCATATTCGTTTGCGTCATACCAAATGAAGATTGCGCCCGTGCAATCCCAAAATCAGTGATTTTAGCGGTACCATCGACCGTCATCAAAACATTTTGTGGCTTTAAATCACGATGAATGATGCCATGATTATGGGCTTCTTGCACCCCACCCAAAACTTGTCCCATAATATCGACAACCTTAGTCAAAGGTAATGGGAAGTTGTCCGTTTCATAGCGTTTCAAATCAGGCCCAGAAATATATTCAGTCACCAAATATTGATTACCATCTTCATCACCGTAGTCATAAACTTGAGTAATGTTAGGGTGAACCAGTTCTGTGGACGCGCGAATTTCATTTTCAAAACGTTTCTTGGCGATTGGATCATCCCGCATATCCAAGCGCATAATTTTCAATGCCACTTCCCGATCTAAAATTGTATCGTAAGCGCGATAGACATTCGCCATACCGCCTTCACCAAGTGGTCCGAGAATTTTATAGCGACCACCGATTACTTGATCTGTTTGCATTAGGCTTCCCCACTTTCTTGGTAACCTAATAGCACCGTCACATTGTCGCTTCCACCGGCTGCGTTCGTTTTTTGAATCAATGCCGTTACAGCATTCGACATTGACGTTGCTTGCGTTAACGTCTCATAAATTGTTTGATCATCTAAATGTTTTACGAGACCGTCGGTGGTTAACAAAATTTCATCTCCTGGTTGTAACGCAAAATCAAATAGGTCAACTTCAGTTGCCTCATCAACCCCCAGTTGTCGCGTTAAAACATTGCGACCACCATTAGCGCTTGCTTCATCAGGTGTCATTGAGCCGGCTCGCACCAACTCCTGTGCTAAATTATGATCTTCAGTTATTTGAAATAATTGGGCATTCCGTAACATATAGGCCCGTGAATCACCTAGATTTCCAAAACAAATCTGGTCTGGGAAAATGACTGCTAACACAATGGTCGTCGCCATCCCTTCTAGTGTCCGGTAACGGTTTGCTGTTTCTAATATTGTCGCATTTTCTTGCTGGATGGCTTGTACAATCCAAGCTTTTGCGTCAGCAATTGTTTGCACATCTGCTTGTTGCCAAGCGTTCCCTAAATGTGAAACTGCCATATTTGAGGCGACATCTCCGGCCTGCTCACCACCGACCCCATCTGCCACTATTGCTAATTGAACACCCAACTGATTTTTAAAGGCACCAACATAATCTTGATTGTCTGCCCGGACTCTCCCAGTATCAGTTGCATATGCTATTTTCATAGCGACCTCCATCTTTATCCGTTCTATTTCTCAATACGTTCTAATGTTGCAATAAAGAATCCATCAGTGCCATATTGATCCGGCATAATGTGAATTAATTGTTGTTCGTCAACTATTGACAAATCTAATTCTACCATGCTTTTGGCAATTCTAAAATTAGAATGTGTGTCTAAGAACTTTTGGATGACATCATCATTTTCAAGGTTTACAAACGTACAAGTTCCATAGACCATTCGGCCACCGACCTTCACTTTATTCGCAACCGCATCTAAAATTTCGAGTTGGATTTTTTGTAAATGACGACTGTCGTCCAACGTCTTTTCATAGCGAATTTCGGGTTTGCGTCGTAATAATCCCAAACCAGAACAAGGAGCATCAACTAAAATCCGATCAAATGTTTCATCCTCAAATGCCTCATCCACTTTACGGGCATCAAGCGCATGCGCCTTAACCCGATCAGCAACGCCCAAACGATACGCATTTTCAGCGATGAGTTTCACTTTGTGATCATGAATGTCAAGAGCATCAACACTGCCACCCTGGTTAGCATCCAAATAGGTGGCAATTTGCGTCGTCTTACCACCTGGCGCTGCAGCAGCGTCTAACACGCGCATATCAGGTGCAATTTCTAAGCTTGGCACCATTAACATTGCCGCTTCATCTTGTAAGGTAATCAAACCAGCTTCAAATGCGTGTGAGCTAGCCGCATGCCCATTTTCAAGACGCAATCCGACTGGGGAAACGTCCGAACGTGTTACCTTAAAGCCTTCAAATTCTAAATCACTAATTGCTTCATCAACACTCGCTAAAGCTGTATTAACACGTGCTGATTGCGCTGGCGCTTGATTAATACTAGCAGCAATCTTTTCAGTTCGTTCGACACCGTATTGTTCAACTAATAAATCGATAATCCAAACTGGTAATGATTCTTGAATTGAAAGACGTTCCGTCGGATCTGAAATCGTGCTTGCATCTGGCAAACCCTGGCGATCCATCGCATGCAAAGTGCCAGTAACCATTCGGCGAATACCATCATGCCCACGCTTTTTGGCAATATTAATCGCTTCATCAAAAACAGCGCGCTTGGGTACCTTATCCAAATACTGCCATTGGAACAAAGAAATCATAAAGAGCTCACGCACCCATGGGTCTAGGCGATTAGGATTTTTAATAAACGGCTTGAGCCAGTATTCGAGCGTTAAACGATGTTGAATGACACCATAAACCATTGTTGTCATAAAATGAATGTCTCGTTCTGACAGATCAGCCTGCTTAATCATGGCATTTAATTCTAAGTTTGAATATGAACCGGTACGGACTTTTTCAAGCGTCCGCACGGCCATGGCGCGTGGATTTGTCTTTTCCCATTTACTAATTGCAGTTTGTTGTTTACTCATGATCGATTACCTGATCGCCTTCGTTGAATTTTGCGTGGCCGTTCAGATAATCTGAAACAGTCATTTTGGGTTTTCCTGCTGGTTGGAGTTCATCAATGGCCAACACTGTGTTTTGACCTGCGGCAAGCCACAGTTCTTTTTTCGTCTTCTTCACGACGGATCCCGCTGGTAGTTCGGTGGTTGCGTCAACCAGATGGGTGCGTTGAATCTTAGTACGAATACCATTCATTGTCGTATGTGCTGTTGGGAATGGATTTAATCCTCGAACATGATTATGGACTGATTGTGCAGTCGCGTTGAAATCAAGAATTTCTTGCGCAGGTGTGATATTAGGTGAAAAAGTCACTTGTTCAGGGTCCTGTGGTGTCCGTGAACTTGTACCGTCAATTAAGTGTGGTAAAGTTTCTAGCAACAAATCACGGCCTAGCTGGCTTAACTTCTCAAACATCTCACCAGTTGTGTCATTTTCACCGATGGCTAATTCAGCCTGACTAATAATGTCTCCAGCATCCATGGCTTTAACCATGTACATAATTGTGACACCGGTCTTGGCATCCCCGTTCATTACGGCATAATGGATGGGTGCCCCACCACGATACTTTGGCAACAATGACGCATGCACATTAATGGCCGCAATCTTAGCTGCTTGCAATAACTTCGTGGGTAAAAACTGTCCGTAAGCCGCCGTAATAATTAAATCAGGCCCACTGGCAATTAGGGTGTCTAACTCCGCTGAACCGCTTAACTTTTCCGGTTGGACTACGGGTAAGTCTAGCGCCACAGCCGCTGCTTTAACTGGCGTTGGGGTTAGAATCCGCTTTCGTCCAACGGGACGATCAGGCTGTGTCACCACTCCAATGACATCATAGGCATCATCTTGAGCCAGTGCTTGTAAAATTGGGACAGAAAAATCCGGTGTCCCCATAAAAATAATTTTCTTTGACATAGTAACTCCTTTTTAAAGTGCGTATGTATGTTAACCGTCTGATACTCAGATGGTTAAACAAAGTTGACCGGGTCACGATCAATGAGCAAGGTGACCTTTTGTCGTTGTAATCTTTGCCCTGCCTGCATTAACTCGTCTAGTGCTTCAAATAATTTAGCACTTTGCCGGTATTTAATGACAATGCGATAGACATATTTATTATTTAGCCGCGCCACTGAACCTGCTGAAGGTCCTAGCATGACCGTTTTAATATCAAGGTATGGTTTCAGCCAATCCGCAATCTCATATGCCACCCGTGCTGACTCAGCTTGGGACTCATGCAAAATTTTAAGCTGGATGGTGTAATAGTAGGGTGAATATTGCCATTCTTTACGTAAGGCCATCTCATACTGGTAAAAACCCTCGTAGTCATGCGTTTGGGCAAACCTTAACGCATAATGTTCTGGATTATATGTTTGCACAATCACTTCACCGGGCTTGTCCGCACGGCCGGCGCGTCCAGAGACCTGCGTTAACAGCTGGAATGTCCGTTCAGCCGCACGGTAATCGGGTAATGCTAAGGTCGTATCTGCATTTAGGACACCCACTAAGGTGATGTTTGGAAAATCAAGCCCTTTAGCAATCATCTGTGTGCCAAGTAATATATCTGCCTCGTGATTACCAAAAGCCTCCAACATGGCATCAGTGGCCCCTTTTTTTCGGGTCGTATCTTGGTCCATTCGTAAAACACGTGCAGCTGGTAGATACTGTTTGAGCATTGCTTCGACTTTTTGCGTCCCAGCACCAAATGGTCGAATCCGATCTGATCCACAATTTGGACAAGTTTTTGGAATAGGCTCCTGGTACCCACAATAATGACAAATGAGACTGTTCGTGACTTTATGCATCGTTAGTGCTAAATCACAGTTGATGCACGTTGGTGTATATCCACAATCGCGACAACTCACATAATTCGCATAGCCGCGCCGGTTGAGCATCAACACACTTTGTTCGCCACGTTCCAGGCGCTGTTGTAAAGCCTGTAAGAGTTCATCGGAAAACAAATCATCGGAACCTGATTTAATCGATTCACGCATATCCACTAACCTTACTGGTGGTAATGGTTGCGTTTGCACACGCTGCGTTAACCGCAACAGCGTGTACTGCCCTTGCTGGGCATGAGCGCGGCTTTCCAATGACGGTGTGGCTGATCCAAGTACTACCGTGGCACGATGATAAGCTGCCCGCCAAAGCGCGACATCCCGTGCATGATAACGTGGATTTTCTTCCTGCTTATATGAAGCATCATGCTCCTCATCCAAAATGATTAGTCCAATATTCTGTAACGGTGCGAAAATAGCTGAGCGGGCGCCAACAACGACTTTGGCTTCACCACGTTCAATGCGTCGCCATTCATCATAGCGTTCCCCATCAGAAAGTGCGCTGTGTAAAACAGCAACAGTTTCACCAAAACGACTTTTAACCCGGCGCACCATTTGGGGGGTTAAGGTGATTTCTGGAACAAGCATTAACGCTGTTTGTCCCTGAGCTAAAACAGTGGCCATGGCTTGCAAATAGACTTCCGTTTTCCCAGAACCAGTCACCCCCTCTAAGAGGTACGTCCGACTCGTTTTTTCGGATAGATTTTCTGAAAGGGTGGCAAAAACCTCTGCCTGTTGTTCAGTTAACGGTAAAGATTCCGTTGGCGCAATGGCAGACGTTAACTTAGGCAGACGATATTGTTCAATCTCACCTTTCATTAACCATCCGTTCGTCTCAGCTTTTTTTAGAGTCGCATAATCGACCCCAGTCGTATCAATGACTTCTTTTTGGGCAATCCAATCTTGAGGTGCTGACATCAAATATGTGAGCAGTCGTGCTTGTTTTTTGGCCGTTGGCCGTAAATCACGGCGAATGGCGTCATATTCTTCAGCCGTTAACAAGGGTTTTATCGCCGTGACCAATTTAATTTTGGCACGATTTCCCACCTGATAATGGATTGAGACTTGCCCTGTTCGTTCATATTTATGGAGGAGCGTAAGTAATTCAGGGGAGACGTGATCATCATCCAAAGGCACCTCAAAGCGATCTGTGAAAAAATCATGGAGGGGCGCATCGTTTTCCAACACTGTCTCATCCTGCAATTGAACGGTCTTCACATACTTGGCACGCATCACATTCGGTAACATAGCTTGGAGGACACTGATTTTAAAGGCAAAATTTTCACGTGCAACCCAATCGGCTAACTCGAGCATTTCCGCATTCAAAACCGGTGCCACATCCACCACTTCTGCAATCTCTTTTAACGCAACCGTTCCTTGATAGTCATCCTGAAGTCCGACAACAAATCCCTGGACTTGCCGTTTCCCTTTACCAAAGGGGACAACCACTCGCATCCCAGGTTCAATCATTGCCTGAAATCTATCCGGAATGGTGTAGGTATAGGGTTGATTCGTTTGCATCGTCGGTACATCTACAATAATTTGCGCAAACATTTGAACGTCCCCCTTTCCAGCTTTGTCTAGTACTCTATTGTAACAAATTTCGTTGATATCCCCTAATTTACAAAAAAACAGTTTAACATTAACGTGCCATGTTAAACCGTTTTTTCAATTTTAATGGCTGAGATGATTATCTGATAGCCACGTTTGCATTTGGTTGACGAAGTTCAAGTTCTCTTCTTTTTGTCCAACATCTGGCGCTTTAGCCAGCATAACTGGTTCGGCTTGAACGGCATCTGCACCTGGTTTTTGGACCATTAATAGCGCTTTACTAGATTTTTTATCCAAGAACAATTTGTCGGAAAATTGGATAAAGCCTTGGAAATAAATATCCTCTGATTGGAAATACTTCAACAATTGTGGCGCTTGTTCTGACTCAAACAAATGCGCTGGAACAATTAGCAAACCTAGACCACCAGGACGTAATGTCTGTGCCACTTTTTCAATCAGCAAGTGATGCACATAGGTCAACCCTTCTGTCATTTCCGTTTGGTAACCATCAGCAAGCTTTTGTGGATAGTACCCAACCGGCAAGTCGGCCACGACTACGTCCATTTGGTCAGTTAAATCAGGCGTATCGGCAAGGGCATCTTGATGGTCTAATTGCCAATCTAAGCCTAACAATGCGGCAACGCCACTGGCAATGGTGATGAGTGTGTCATCATTTTCAACACCATAGTAAGTTGTGGCATCTCCCCGTTGTTGTAAAGCCAAGTTAACGGTTGCCAGCAGATTACCAGATCCGGCCGTAATATCTAATACCCGACTGGGTTGATCTGGATTCAAGAATGCCTCAACAAAGAAGGTTACCCACATCCCAATCGCATCCGGAGTGACTTGGTAGTTTCCTTGCAATTGATCCTCTTGCATGGTTGCGACTAGCACAAGTTGTAAGACTTGACGCTTTTGTTCAGGGGTTAGTGCATTAAAGTCACTTTCCTTTAGCGTTTGACGCACAAACTTACGATTTTCTTGATTGAGTTGGGTAAAGGCATCATCATTTTGGTGATTCAAACCTTCCAAAACAATAATTAAGGCTTCAATCGCCGGTAAATCTAATTGTTCAGCTAGACGCGTTTGGGCGGCTTGCATTTTCTTGATAGCTAATTCAACAGCTTCATACATGGGCATTTATCCCTCCATTTGTTTCTCATTTTAGAATACCATTATACGAGCTTCTAGTCTAAATTGATAGTCACTCGCTTATCTCGGACGATAAATCGTCACCTGTGTTGCATCAGGTGCGACAACGTGATAAGCATGATATTCTTTTCGGTAAAAAATGCGATACCCCTCTTTTTCAATATACGTTGGAAATGGTTTTGATAATTTCTGAATCAGTTTTAGAGCTTGTGTCTTATGGTGCCAATGCTTTTGTTCCATCATGGTTAGACGCTTTGTTTGTACAAACCCATTTTGTAATTGATACCCTAAAAAGCTCATCCAAAAAATCCAAAATAAAGCCAGTTCAAAACAAAATCCAAAATAAAGCCAGTTCAAAACAAAATCCATGCCGCCTTTTCTTAAATGTGAACTTCTTGGACATCCGATTGCCCCTCTTGCTGGATGACTGTCATTTGAAAACTAGCTTTCGACATTTGCTTAAAAGTGATTTTCTGCACGTGATTTATTAACACGAAGTGTCCACCCGTTTGTGCAACACTTACCAGGGCCTGTTTCTTTTGTTGCAGTGTATACACCATCCCGCGCGGATGCCGAATCCTAATTTGATGTTCTTTGACACCGAGAATGACGCCCCCACCTAGCATGTGTTGTAAATGCTGGACCACCACAAAATTCGCTTGTTGTTGGTGGTATTTACGTTGTTGCTGGCGCCAAGTTGCTAGGGTCTGCAGTTCATGGTCTACACAGACTGCCAGGCCCTGCAAAATGATGAGCCCGCAGACCAGCTCAACCAATAAACTACCTTTTCTGTACTTGTACATACCAATCCATTTCTTTTTTTAAATAGGCTTGTCTGACCTTCTGACACGCTTGGCGCGCCTGCCGGACCTGTCGTGCCTCTTGCCGTATGGCGTTGCCAAGGGGTAAGACAATCCCAATAACCAATAGTAAACATAATAAACATTCACTTAAAACATATCCTGATCGTTTAACGCCAAACATAAGTCCCACCTCCAACCTGAAAGACGAGTCGTTTGCGCGCCTTTGTTTGTGTATTGAAAAATGCTAATGTGCCACCCGTAATTGCGTGTGCACGGACTTCAATGCGCGGTGACCAGTAATTCTCCCAGTTTGGCGGCAGGGCGATTTTGACGCGATTCACATAAATTGCATTATTTTCCGTACAAACTTCAAAGGGATGTCCCGTGAGGCTTGATTGAAAACGTGCGGATAAGAAGCACTGTTCAAATTCATGTTCAACCGTGGACCAAGACCGGCTAAATGAACCATGAAAAGCTATGGCTAACATTGCACAGATTATCACGCACCCTACCAATACCTCCGCTAACATAAAGCCGGATCGCTTCGCAGCCATCAATCTGGACGTTTAACTTGGTCACCATGCAGGGTTAGTTTTTCACGACCAAATTGATCAACCTGCGCTTTGGACATAAACCCATGTTCTAACAGATTAGGCAGGGTCACCTCATATCCAGGATATTGTCCTTTAAACAAATCAATCTGATTTTGGACATGGTGGCTAAATGCTTCGCTTTGCTTACGCTCAGCAAATTGACGAATGCGATGTACATTCGGTAAAACTAAAATCATCAACAAACTCATAATAAAAATCGTTGTAATCACCTCAATTAAGGTGAACCCGGCCCGCTGCTTTAGTTTAAATAATGTCTTCATCAAAAACGCTCCTCGAAATTTTGATAAGTCGGTAAAATAAACTCTCCATATAGGGCGACGATACATCCCCCAATTAGGACAAATAGTAATGGTTGAAGTAATTGTAAATACAATTCAATTTTTTGTTCCACGGTTAAGTTTAAATCCTCAGCCAAAACCAATAATTCCGCACCAACTTGCCTAGCTGGATGTCCTGATTCAAATAACGTCTGAACTGTCGCTGGTAAAATCGGCATACATTTTAAAACGCCTACGAGTGGTAAGCCTTGTTCTAAAGCTGAAACCACCGCTTGATTAATCAACTTGCCAGACTTGGACTGAAGTAAGTGATGGTGTGCCTGTAAATACTTAAAAATATCGGTTAACTGAATCCCGCCTTGTAAGAGACATCCAATCTGAAAACAAAGTTGTGCTTGGAATCTTAATCGCCAAATTTTACCAATATAAGGTAACCGCATTAAAACATTAAGCCAATTAAAATACACGCAACATCCTAAACTCAAGCAAATGCCTACCACAACACTCGTCCCACCTATCAAAATCGACCAAAGCCGATCCGATTGTGTTAAGGTCATCGAAAAGTATGCGGTCATGCCTAAAATAAGTCCGAAGAGACAAATGGGATACGCAGCTAACTGCCAGAACTTTTTCACATGTTGTGCATGCCGACGTTCGCGTTGCCCCAGTAACTTTAAAAATCGTTGTTGTTGCCCATGGAGTTCAACTAGGGTCAGTTCATCGACGATGGATTGTTGAACAAACCGAGCCAAACTTTCTGAAAGTAATTTGCCCTTTGCCAAGTCAGCCATAATCATTTCTAAATCTGGCCTCCACTTTGGACAGCTTCGTTGGATGAGTTCCAATGCAGTTTGTAAATCAAAGCCATTTTCTTGCAAGCGACTCAACCGACTAAAAAAATCAGCTTGACGTTTGCGTGGCCAAAGTCGTCGATATTTCATACCTTTTCCTTTAAAAATTGATAACGAAATTGTAAATGCTGCCCCTGTCGTGTTTGAAAAGCCTGGCCGGTGAGCGCTTGATTGAGGTCACCAGCTGTAATGCCTAAGTTCAAGAATCGTTGACGCAGTTCATCCAAACCGAGCGCATGGATTGTTGTCAGAATCAAATGACCACTTAAGGCTGCTTCAATGACTTGAGCTGCCGTTTGTGCATCCCGAATTTCCCCAATGACAATGACTTGGGGATGGTGCCGGAGGGCTAACTTAAATAACTGCGCATACGTCATCCCCGCTTGTTCATTGACTTGTAGTTGCAGCACCGCAGGTTGCATAATTTCGACGGGATCTTCAATCGATAAAACAACGCGATCAGCTAAAAAATGTTGTACAAGATACGCTAACGTTGTCGATTTCCCTGCACCCATTGCACCGCCAATCACCCAAAGTCCCGTATTATGACGCATCCGCTCCCCAAAAGTTTGAATAGCTTCATTTTGTTGCAAATAGGCCTCGATATGTTGCAAGGGGTAAATAACTCGAATCACCATGGTTTCCGCTAAGGTATAATCGCCGACTGTTGAAACGCGTAAATGAACTGTCTGTTTTTTTACCTTAACTGTCCAATGCCCCGCTTGCGGCCTCCGACATTCAGCTAAATCCAAATGGGCTTCATATTTTACAAAGCGAATCAAAGAGCGCCCCACTTCAATTGGTAATGCAGGGCGTTTTAAATATCCTTGTGCTGTTAACATCCCCACCGTCATTTGATGATTATGCGCCCTCAGATAAATATCCGAGGCATTTCTTTCGACAGCAACTGACAGCATGTCCGAAAAAATTTCAAACATTGTTGGTCTCTCCTTCCCAATTAGGTTCACCAATAAAGACGTCACATCACGAATTTTTTTCAAAAAAAAAGTGCCCTAAGGCACTTTTTTGTTTAAATTAATTTAATGCGATGGAAACGAAATTCAACACGAACAAAATCGTAATAATCCACAAAATTGGACTAATTTGCTTGAACTTCCCCTTGATTGACTTAATCAACACATAGAAGATAAATCCGGCAGCAATTCCATAAGAAATTGAGTAAGAGAAGGCCATGAATGCGGCCGTAAAGAAGGCTGGAATGGCAACTTCCAAATCATCCCAATCAATTTGTGTAAACTCATTCATCATTGAGATTCCCACAATAATCAAAATTGGCGCTGTTGCCTGACCTGGGATGACACCAACTAGTGGTGCCGCCACGATTGAGAACAAGAATCCGATTGCCACAACCACTGAAGTCAACCCAGTCCGTCCACCGGCCTTAATACCGGCGGTTGATTCAATAAAGGTTGTCGTATTTGAGGTACCAAAAATACCGGCAAACATCGTTGCAAAAGTATCCGCAACCAAACCACGGTCCATTTTAGACTTGAAGCCCTTGCCATCGTAGAATTCCTTTTGATCTTCCTTCGTGAAGATTCCAGAAGAAATTTCTGTTCCAATAAAGGTCCCAATGGCGTCAAACAAACCTGACAAGCCCATCGTGAAGACAGTTAGCACAACCACTAAAATATTCTTCGGTGTGGTAAACATTGACCACAGCCCATCCTTACCCAGCGCTTGACCGAAAATGTCGCCAAAGTCTTTGAATGTCGTCCCAAATGAGCCTAGGGCATCAACGTGCGTATTCGTTACACCCATTGGAATTCCAATCAATGTTGTAATGATCACGGAAATCAAGAACGCTCCTGGAACATTTAAGACCACCATAACCACCAAGATAATAAATCCAATCAAAGCCAACAAAACTGGTGCAGAGTTAAATGTTGTAATTTCTGGCGTTACCCCACCATTTGCCAACATGCTATTGATTGACTTTACCGCCATACCAGGTGTGTATGGCTTATTATTGATTGACGTAATGTTAGAAGGATCGATAATAAAGTTCAAGAATCCTGCATTCTTTAAACCAATGTAGGCAATGAACAGTCCAATTCCAGCAGCAATCGCGTGTTTGATCTGATCTGGAATAGCCTTAACAATTGCTGAACGCACCTTGGTTAAGGTAATGATTACATCGACTAGCCCAACTAAAAACACCATCCCGAGGGCTTGCTTCCATGTAAAACCAAGACCAAATACGATCGTGTAGGTGAACATGGCTTGCATCCCAATTGACGGGGCAATCGCATATGGTAAATTAGCGAACAAACCAATGATTAGCGTTCCAGTAACCGATGTCAAAATGGTCGCTAAGAACACACCTTGGCTTGGCATCCCAGTCAAAGATAGAACAGCTGGGTTCAAAAAGATAATGTAGGCCATTGCGACGAATGTCGTTAGCCCGGCAATCACCTCAGTTTTCACATTGGTGTGATTCTCCGACAACTTAAAAAAACGTTCTAACATAATACCCCTTCTCCTACGGTTGACAGTCATTGACACCCTTGTCACGACATAATTCGCGGAAAATAAAAAACGACACAAGAAAAATCTCATGTCGTCTCTGGTACCTTTTTCACGGATGAGTCTGTGGCAAAACACGTTAACGACTTATCAAACTATTTAATAAACTATATTTATAGAATAGTGCTTTTTTTTAGAAAGGTCAATAAAAAAAGATGTGATTCTTATGAATCACATCTTTTTAAAGCTTATTCAGCAGTTGTATAAACAGCTGAAACATCATCGTTATCTTCTAATTCGTCAACCAAATTAGCCAATGTTTCTTGCTTGTCTTCTGGAACTGCAACTGGGTTTTGGGCAATCATGGTTACTTCAGCAGTTTCAAAGTCGTAACCCTTCTCTTCCAAAGCAGCGCGAACATCCTTGAAGACCTTTGGATCTGTATAGATTTCGAATTGGTCATCGAAAGTCTTCAAATCATCAGCACCAGCATCGATGATATCTTCAAACAATTGGTCTTCATCGATATCAGTATCTTCTGTACGTTCGATTTCCAAGTAACCCTTACGGTCAAATTGGAAGGCCACTGAACCTGATGTACCAAGTTCTCCACCGAAGTGCTTGAAACTAGCACGAACAGATGAAGCAGTACGGTTAGTGTTATCAGTCAAGGCATCAACAACAACCCCAACTCCAGCTGGTCCGTATCCTTCATAACGCAATTCTTGGTAGTTGGCACCATCAGCACCAGAAGCCTTATCCAACGCACGTTGAATATTTTCCTTAGGCATGTTGGCAGCCTTAGCTTTATCCATTACCAAACGTAAAGCGGCGTTTGAATCTGGATCAGCACCACCTTCTTTAGCAACTGTATACAAGTCACGTGATAACTTTTGGAAAATCTTACCACGCTTGGCATCTTGGGCGTTCTTACGTCCTTGAATATTGTGCCATTTACTGTGTCCTGACATATCAAAAACCCCTTTTCATTTAGCTATTTATTCAATTTATTACTCTGTTAGCTTTATCGCTTTTACAATAAAATGCATAGAGTGCCAAATTGTCACAATTGTAGATTAATTTTAACGCTTAAAATCAGCTGGTGTCAAGCCATCCATCCCAATGTTTGGATCAATTTCCTGATTTGCAATTAATTTTGCCGTTAAAATGGTTGTTTTAGGTGTTGTGGGTGTCACAGGAGTCATTTTATCCGGTTCAGGGTCTTTCGTGACGGTGACCGTTTCAACTGTTTTTTGCGACTGTGGCTCACTCCTTTTTTGAGTCACGTCAGCCTGCTTTGGTCCCTCACCGTGACTCAATTGCGCTAAACGCTCTTGAAGTGTTGTATGTCGCATAATGCCTTCGGTTTGCGCCGCTTGAGCAAATGCTGATTGTTCACCTAGCAAGACAAGCGATTCGCTCGCACGTGTAATCCCGGTGTACAACAAATTCCGCTGGAGCATTCGTGAAAATGGTCGCACCATTGGCATAATCACAAGCTTGTACTCTGATCCTTGGGCCTTGTGAATCGTTGTGGCATAGGCTAACGTCAATTGATTTAAGTCTTGGCGTGCATAATCCACATCCCCGGTATCAAATGATACACTGACCAGATCTTTCTTTTCAGTATTCGCCTTATCTTTGGCCAACAGAATTGTTTGGATGTATCCAATATCCCCGTTAAAAACGTTATTTTCGGGATCATTGGTTGTTTGCATCACTTTATCACCAACTCGCAAGACATAAGCATTATCGCCCATATTCATGGCAATTTCGCGTTTTTTTGGACTCGCTGGATTAAAGATGTTCTGGGCAATCATATTCAAGTGATGAACCCCTGCTGGCGTTTTATACATGGGCGAGAGAATCTGCATATCTGCAACAGAAAAACCTTTATCACGCCAAGAACTCGCTACCTTTTCAATGAGTTTTGGTACTTGTTGGGCATTGGCATTAAAATACGAGCGATCGGCTTTTTGGGCCGTAAAATCATCTGGTAAATGCCCTTGTTTGACTGTTTGCGCAAGCTCGATAATGGTTGATCCTTTGCCTTGACGGTAAATCACTTCAAGTTCGCGATAGTTCAAAAGGCCACTCGCCAAAATATCATAAAAGACGCGCCCTGGTCCGACAGAAGGTAATTGATCTTTATCGCCCACCAAAATCACTTGCATCCCCATTGGCACTGCCTTCAAGAGTAGCGCAAACAACTCCGTGTCCACCATCGACATTTCATCAATAATCAGCAACTGTCCTTCCAATTCCTCGACATCTAAATCACGTGCTGTTTCACGTCCTGTAATTCCTAGCAACCGATGAATGGTTGATGCTGGCATTTGTGTGGCTTCTGATAAGCGCTTAGCCGCTCGACCCGTTGGAGCTGCCAGTAAAATACTGTCAGAAATCTTGTCTGCCGTCATGCCCTCACTTTGGGCCAATAAACGAAAGGTTTTGACAATCCCATTTAAGATTGTCGTCTTTCCCGTTCCTGGTCCCCCTGTGAGAATAAAGAGATGACTGGTTAACGCCGAAATAATGGCATCCGTTTGGTTATCATCATATGCAAAATCATTTTGCTTGGCGACGCTGGCCACTTTTTTCACCACGGCGGCCCGCTCGAACTTTGCTGTCTTCATGCGGGTTAACCGAATCAATTTATCTGCAATATCTTTTTCTGCCTGATAGACTGACTGCAGATATAGATGATCACCTTCCGCAATCACATCACCTTGTTCGGTTAGCTTGAGTAATGCCGTTTGGATGTCACTGACCGGTACCGGTTCGCTCTGGCCTTGTTCAAGAAGCCGTTGTGCTTCTTGTAACAACTGTTCCAATAAAATATAGGTATCTCCTGAGTCAAAAGTTGCACGATTTATAGTCGTTAAAACCGCCGCCTCAATCCGACGTTGGTCATCTGGTTGAATACCTTGTTCTGCTGCAATTTGATCGACTCGTTTAAAGCTAACACCATTAATATCGGCCACTAACTGATACGGATTCTCTTTTAAGACTTGCAAGGTCTTGGCTTGGTATTTTTCGTAAATCTCATTGGCTAAGTTTGACCCAAAACCAAAATTATTCAGGGCAATAATCGTTCGCTCCACACCATCTGCTTCTTGGAGGCGTTTCACTAAAGTTGCTTGCACTTTTTCAGACAAGCCAATTGGGGTAAGCACACTTGCATCATCTAAAATCTGATCAATTGCGGTGGCACCAAGCGTATCCACAATCTTCGTGGCACTGGCTTTACCTACCCCTGGAAAACGATCACCTGATAAATAATCAATCACTCCTTTTGCCGAAGTAATGGCTTCGCGCTGATAGTTTTCGGCTAAAAACTGTTCACCGTAGCGTGCATGCGTGGTAATGCGCCCGGTAAATGTATAGTCACCACCGATTTGAATATCACCAAAACTACCCGTTACGGTCATTTCTTCCTCGTCGTAATCAAAATTCGCCGATTCAATCCGGACTGCTAATACTTTATAAAAAGAATCCTGGGCGGCAAAAACGATATTCTCAACTGATCCAACGAGTTGCGGTTTTTCATTTGCCCCATCATTCAGTTGGTTGACCATCAGCGGTTTGCTCTCCTTGTTGCTTGTTGACAATGACTTGATGTAAATCATCTAATTGCTGTGTTTTTTGTTTAAATGTGGCAGCGTCCAAAGCCTCAGCATGCGTAAACCATGTGTTTTGTGCATCTGGATTGGCCACTTGTGCTAATAATCCACGCCCGAAGTTAGCCTCAAAATCATCGGCATCGAGCGTCAAAGCTTGCTCGAAGGCAGTTTTAGCCTCATCAAATTGATCTAAAGCCAACCAAATATTCCCCAACAAGTCAAATGCAGCGACATCCTGGGCATCTTGCTCTGTCCCCGTTACGGCAAATGCTAAGGCTTGTTTGTAGTTCTTTTGGGCAAACCAATCTTGTGCTTGCATCATCGTCACGTCATGGGCTAATTCTGGTAATTGAACCAGTTGAAAGTAGTTTTGCGCTTGCGCATAACTACCAGCTGCATAATAAACATTTCCCACACTATAAGCCAAATACGCTTTAGCTTCTGCGTCCGCTTCAAAAAGCGACAAACTCTTGAGACCCAATTCTTCGGCCTCCACAAAATTTCCGGTAGCGGTCAAGACATTGACTAAATCAGCATAAGCTTGCCAATTATCGGGTTGTTCTTCAATTTCTTTAACCAAGCGTCGCATGTCAGCTTGTTGCTTGTCATCTTCCGTTTGCTCTGCGTTCGTTTGTGGATTTGTTTGGTTTTGCATGTTCTTCAACCTCTTTTCGTTTTACACGGTATTTGTTTCGTCTTGTGTACCACCTAAATAACTGACATCATTACGGACCAATTCGCGATAATGCTCCCCATCATCAGTTTCTAAAATCGACGTACTAGTATTACTTAGGCCACCTTCTTTGCGGACATCAGCTAATGGCACTTGTAAGAGCGCGCCCATTCCAGCAGTTAATGCCATGCCATGGCTAAAATAAATCAAATTGACATCAGGACCACCATATTCATGGACGGTTGCTTTAACATCTTTTACAAAACGTTCTTGAACTGCCTCAAAGCTCTCAGCACCAGGAACTTGCTTGGCATCAAATAAATCTGGTTGGTGTCGATACGCTTCATGCATGTCATGGTATTGCGCCTTCACATCTTCAAAGCGCATTCCTTCCCAGACCCCCATGCCGAACTCCTTTAAACCAGGCAGTAAGGTCAATGGGACATCTTGATGCATTTCCTTCAACGTCGCTTCAGCAGTGTCGACAGCACGTTTAATGGGGCTGCTAAACGCATGCTTAAACGGAATCGGTGCCAAGTGATGGGCGAGTTGTTTAATTTGTTCATATGATTCAGGTAAGAGTGGTGAGTCACCATTTGCCCCCTGGAATCGGCCTTCTTGGTTCCATTCGGTTTTGCCATGTCGGATAAAATATAATTTTGTCATCTGTTCACTCCACTCCTGAATTTTTTCTAATATCCCCATTATAAGCGTTCTGAAGCAAAACCTCAGCCTTTTTTTAGAAAATAAAAAACGTCTAACCGAAGTTAAACGTTCTTTATGATTAGTCTTCCAATCCTTCAACAACAGCTTCAGGATAATTGGCACGGACAATTTCTGCTTCATGGGCTGACAACATTGGGAATGTTGGATCAGCACCAAGATCAAGATGGTACATCCGATCACGCGGTGAAACTTCACCGGCAGCATGTTCTACCTTAATGCGATAATCATCGTATTCTGGTGCGTCATCGGCATCAACAACATTTGCTAATGTCAATTGTGAAACCATCAAAATGACACGAATATCTTGTCCCAAACTGTCAACCAACATTTGTTGATCGTCAGTAAGGTAAAGTGTTACGGCAGCCTCAGAAGGCTTACCAATCAACTTTTCATCACGTGCAACTTCGAGCGCCTTATTTACGGCATCACGAAGTGACATGAATGCTGTCCAGCGCTTGATTAATGGTGTCACATCACCTAACTCTTCCACAGCTGGCATTTCCGTCAAGAAGGCGTAATCTCCAGCTTCATGTGGCAAGTAATCAAAGATTTCTTCCGCTGTGTGTGGCAAAATTGGCAAGATCAACTTGTCCAAATCAACCAAAATGCGGTACAAAACCGTTTGCAATGAACGACGAGCATGCCCATTTGGTGCTTCAACATACAAGATGTCCTTAGCAAAGTCCAAATAGAACGCTGACAAATCAACATTAATGAAGTTAATTAACAACTTGTACACTTGTTGGAAATCATATTCATCATAGGCACGACGCATATCACGAACTAATTCATTAAAGTGCGCGAAGAAGTATTGATCAACCGGCGTCAAATCACGGTAAGGGACTGCATTTTCCATTGGATTGTAATCTGATGTGTTTGAAAGCAAATAACGCATTGTATTACGAATCTTACGGTAAACTTCTGAAGTCTTACTCAAGATATCTTCTGAGACACGCACATCACCAGATGTATCAACTGAAGTGACCCATAAACGAATAATTTCAGCTCCCATCTTCTTGGTGATGTCATTTGGTGACACCGTGTTTCCGATTGACTTAGACATCTTATCACCGTTACCATCTAACGCAAATCCTTGTGAGATAACGCGACGGTATGGTGCGCGATCATGAATCGCCACTGATGTAATCAATGATGAATTAAACCAACCACGATATTGGTCAGAACCTTCCAAAACCAAGTCTTCAGGGAATGAAAGTTCCGGACGTTGCGCCATTACCGCAGTGTGTGATGAACCAGAGTCAAACCAAACATCCATGATGTCAGTTTCCTTCGTGAATTCACCGTTTGGTGAGTGCTCATTTGTGTACCCTTCGGGCAAAAGATCCTTAGCATCACGTTCAAACCAGATGTCAGTTCCGTTTTGCGCAACTAAATCAGCTACGTGATCAATGATTGGTTGCTCCAAAATGGCTGTTCCATCTTCAGCATAGAAGATTGGCAATGGAACACCCCAAACACGTTGACGTGAAATCACCCAATCACCACGGTCACGAATCATGTTTGCAAGACGCTTGTGACCCCATTCTGGTTGGAAATTAACATCATCCAAACTATCCAAAATTTCTTGACGAATAGGTTCGATTGAAGCAAACCATTGTGGCACAGCACGGAAAATAACTGGCTTTTTCGTACGCCAATCAAATGGGTAGCTGTGGGTAATGTCTTCTGCCTTAATCAAGGCATTGTTTTCTTCAAGTTTCTTCAATGAAATGGCATTGGCATCATCATAGAAAACACCTTCAAAATCAGGTCCAGCCTCTTCAGTCATGTAACCACGATCATCAACGTTCATGATAATTGGCAAATCATACTTTTGACCGATGGCAAAGTCATCTTCACCAAATCCAGGAGCTGTGTGAACAAGTCCAGTTCCAGCATCAGCTGTCACGTGATCACCATTGATAACCAAAATGTCACGATCCATGTAAGGGTGTTGTGCCATCATGCGATCAAGATCACTTCCTTGAACCGTCTTCACAACTTCATAATCGTCACCCCAACCATAAGATTGGGCAGCTGAGCCAAGCAAGGCATCGGCCACGACGAACTTACGGTCTGAACCAGCTGGTTGGACCACATCATACTTAAATGATGGGTTAACCGCAATGGCTTCAGATGCGGGGATTGTCCAAGGTGTCGTTGTCCAAACAATGAAATACGTATCGTTATCAAGAATACCCTTACCGTCTTTAACGCGTTCTGCGAATGAAACAGACGTTGATGTCACATCATGATATTCAATTTCAGCCATTGCCATGGCTGATTCAGAAGACCATGACCAAAAGACTGGCTTCTTACCACGATAAATCAAGCCACGCTTGGCCATCTTACCAAAGACACGCAATTGTTCAGCTTCATATTGTGGTTGCTTAGTTAAGTATGGGTGATCCCAATCAGCAGAAATACCCAAACGCTTAAAATCAGCCATTTGTGTCTTCACTTGCTTATCAGCAAATTCAGCCGCCATCTTACGCCATTTAACAGGACCAGCTGCTTTACGGTCTTTACCGGCCTTCGTTAATTGTTGTTCAATTGGTAGGCCATGTGTATCCCAACCAGGAACAAATGGTGCATAATAACCACTCATCGACTTATAACGGACGATAATATCCTTAGAAATTTTATTCATCGCGTGTCCAATGTGGATATTTCCATTTGCATATGGAGGTCCATCATGCAACATAAATGATGGCTTCCCCTCATTTAATTGTTGACGCTTTTCATACACTTTATTTTCAAACCAATCGTTTTCACGTTCAGCTTCTTTTTGAGGCAAATTCCCACGCATTGGGAACTTCGTCTTACCAAGATTCAACGTCTCTTTGATCTTCATGCTTGAACTCCTTTCAAATAAAAAACGTCCCAGACTGAATGACTTCAGTCCGGGACGTTACTAGTAACGTGGTACCACCCGTTTTCACGATTATAATAATCGTCTCAACGTTTATTCATCTGTTTACTTTACCTACTGATAAATATTTTGCGGAACTATTCTAGACTCACACCATGCTCTAGATCGCTGTTTAGCATACAAAATACCGTTTGGTTAGATAACTTTAATAAGAATAATACCTAAAAAACAACTATCTTTCAAGTTATTTTTTAACTATTGTAAATCAGGCATCACCACAAATGTTTCAGTTTGCGCACTATCTGAAACTGAAGCATCTGGATCATCAACAGGCGTTGCGCTAGCACCTTCTTCAACAACAGCTGGTGCAGCGTCCTCTGCTTCAGCTGGTTGCGCAGCAACTTCCTTTTGGAATTCTTCCCAACCTTCTGTGTTCATCAAATCCATTTGGGCGCTCAACAAACCGGTGATGCGCTCCTTGAAGGCAGCCATTTCACGCTCCATGGCATCGTGATGTGCAACCAAATCATCATTCTTGCTTTGGCTTTCTGAAAGCAAGTTATTTGCTTTTGCATTTGCTTCCATCACAATCTTTTGCGCTTCAGTTTCAGCTTGTTGCAATGTTGCTTCAGCTTCTGCTTCAGTTTGCTTCTTCAAACGATCAGCCGCTTCTTGTGCAATCAAAATTGATGAGTTAACTGATTGCTTCATTTCTTCAACTTGAGAAGCATTTGAATCAGCTTCGACTAATTTTGTACGCAAAGCTTGGTTTTCTTGCATCAAATTATCGTAATCTACAGCAATTTGATCCAAAAAGTCTGTAACTTCAGCCTTATCATACCACTTGTTTGAACGTGTGGTAAATTGTTTTGAATGAATCTCTTGTGGTGTAACTGCCATCATTAAAACTCCTATCTATTTTTCAATTTTGCAACGGACAACTTATGCTTATCCTTACGGGTTAACCCGTTATCGCTTAAAACCTGTAATCGACCATAACCACGCGTAGAAATTAAATCCCCCGCAGCTACTTCAAATTCAGCTCGTTTTTGAACGGCCCAATTTAACTTAACCAGCCCATTTTCAACTAATGCCTTCGCTTGACTTCGCGTTAACTGAAAAGCATTAGCAATGACCGTATCTAATCGTAGGGAGCTCGTTAGAATGTCATCTAACTCCCAATTGAGGGTTGCTCGAATGGCCAAGTCAGGTGCGATTGGTTCAAATTGAACAGGTACTTTACCAAATCGTTCAATATGTGTTTGTACATACTTGGCAACGACATGAGTTGCCACCAACTGCCACTGCCCAGCACCATCCGTTACGATGTCACCGACCGATTTACGTTCAATGCCATTATGCATTAGGCTGCCAAGAATCGTACGATGCTGCATTTCTAAAAATTTATGCGGATAATTAATCTGCAAAAGTTGTAAATCAAAGTCGGCCAGCGTCACTTTATCAGCTGAAATGTAACATGGTAAAAATAAACCACGTTGCATTTCAGCATTTTCAAAAATACCGTTGGCCATAAATTGAACATCGTCAATGCGGTTAGTAAGTGTCGTCACGATAAACCGTTCGCGCGGATTTAAAAATGGTGTTAACACCATGCGATATTCCTGACGACATTGCATTAACCAATCTTGAACTTGTTGAACAAAGGGTTGTTCCTCACTGCGAAAATGCTGTGAAAGATCTGAATTCATTTGCAAGCCTCACCCTACATACTTTGCGCAAGCGACATGATTCCGTATTGCGCGGCTTGTAATAAAATCAAGGCAATAATCGCACTAAAATCAATCATTCCCAGTGGCGGTACAATTCGTTGAATTGGCCCAACCACTAAATCAGCAATCTTGGCAATAAAAATCCCAAACTTACTATCACGTAACGCCGGAAACCAGCTCATCAAGGCCCAGATGACAATAATCCACTCTAGTCCTTGTAGCAAATACGCTAAAATCATAAGGACTGTGCTCATATCTGACTCCTTGCTTAATTACCGAATTGTTGTCCAACATTTTGTGAAATCGTACCTGAGATTTCAAAATTATGTGGTGTTGCCACAAAAATTTGATCCCCAACCCGTTCCACATCACCATCAACTGCAAATGTTGCGCCAGCAATGTAGTCCAACACACGCAATTGGTTGCGTTCATCAATTGAACTAAAGTTAACGATTACTGCTTCACCTTGTAAAATTTGGGTAGCAATCGTTTGTGCATCAGCATATGTACGAGGTTCATACAACGCAATTTTTGCCGCACTGTTTCGCTTACCATCTAACTTCAAAACGTTGGCACGTGGGTTTGTTTTTACTTTACTATCTGTGTTGTCTTCAGGTTGTTGAGCATCATCAACATACTCATCCCCAACCTCATCTTCATAATAATCATCAACACCAAAAAAATCTTTGAATTTATTAAATGCCATTCAGTATCACCTACTTTTCGTCGCGTTTGTTCCAGCTAAAAAATGCTGGACGATCAATTTCATCCTCATTTGCAACTGGTTGTTGGCTTGATTGTGGTTCGGCCGGTTGGGCTGCTTGTTGTGGTTCTTGCGTAGCCGGTTGAGCACTTTGATTGTTATTAGCCATATTCCAATTTGCAAACGGATCTGCTGGTTGTTGTGGTTGTGAAGGTTGAGCGGGTGCAGCAGCAGGTTGTACTGGCTCACTTTGTGCATCAAATGGACTTGTTGCATTAGTACCACCAACATTAATTTCAGGACGTGGTGTTTGCGTCTTATCAATACCTGTTGCAATCACAGTCACGATAATTTCACCATCCATGTCTTCATCAATGGTAGTTCCAAAGATAATATCAACATCGGTACCAGCGGCTTGAGCGATTGTTTCTGAAGCTTCTTGCGCTTCAAACAATGACATATCAGCACCACCCTTGATTGAAAGCAACACATTTGATGCGCCTTCAATCTTAGCTTCAAGCAATGGTGATGCAATCGCCTTGCGTGTGGCTTCAGCCGCACGGTTCTCACCAGAAGCTGTTCCGATTCCCATCAAAGCAGTTCCTTGGTTGGCCATGGCTGTCTTCACGTCAGCAAAGTCCAAGTTGATGATTCCAGGCTTAGTAATCAAGTCTGAAATACCAGAAACCCCTTGCAACAAAACGTCATCAACCATCTTAAAGGCATCCATAATTGGCGCTTTCTTATCAACAATTTGAAGTAAGTTGTTGTTTGAGATCACAATCAATGTATCAACGTTTTCTTTCAAGTTTGCAAGACCTTCAGCCGCAGACTTACCACGACGAGGTCCTTCAAATGAAAATGGACGCGTAACAACACCAATTGTCAAAGCCCCTGAATCTCGGGCGATTTTAGCGACAACGGGAGCCGCCCCGGTTCCAGTTCCACCACCCATACCAGCAGTGACAAAGACCATGTCAGCACCAGCAAGGGCTTCAGAAATTTCTTGTTCGCTTTCTTTTGCAGCAGCTTCCCCAACTTCAGGCCGTGCTCCAGCACCTAATCCACGAGTTGCCTTTGATCCGATCTGAATCTTTACTTCAGCAGAAGAACGTTCGAGGGCTTGGGCATCAGTGTTAGCGACAATAAAGTCAACTCCTTCAACACCTTCATTTACCATGCGGTTGACGGCATTTCCTCCACCACCACCGACACCAATAACCTTAATTGTTGCACCGTATTCTTGATTTGTATCCATTTGGAAATCCATATTGAGCTCCTTGTATTGCTAGTATCTATTCAAAGAATTCACGAAAGAATTCACCAATTCGTGATGATTTCTTATCTGAATCACGTTTATCTACGACATCATCTTCATGACTTAATTCAACTTCCACATCTGAACGATCATCAACTGGACGTACTAGTTGTGGGCGCTTTTGAACAGGAGCTTGCGGTTGTGCAACCGGAGCTGTTCTTGCGCCAGTCAGACTTGCGGTTGAAGAATCAACTGCTGCCTGTCCCAGACTTTGGATGGTTAAACCATACAAAGCTTGCTTAACAACCAATTGAATGGGAAGTTGTTGAGCTGCAGACTGAATGACCGCCCACGCATTGGCAAAGCCAGGATGATGAAGCCCGATATCATTGGGCGCAAAACTTTTCGTTTTAACGCCTAAGCTTGCTTCAACAGCATCAGGCATACCACTGAGCGCAGCCGTACCGCCAATGAGGGTCACCCCACCTGGCAGTTGTTGGGCATTCACCATGTTCAACTTTTCACCTAACTTACCCAAAATTTGATCAACGCGCGCCTCAATGACTTCCGCGAGATACTTTTGCGTAATTTCTTCCGGTTCCGTTTGTCCCACACGCTGAATAACCAATTTCTCTTGTTCATCTGCTAAGCGTGTTAATGCCACCCCAGAATCAAGCTTGAGCATTTCGGCTTCATATCCACCTATTGATAACACATTACTAATATCACGCGTAATGTTATCACCACCGGCTGGAAATGACGAAATAAACTTAATTTGGTTGCCTTGCACAACAGCAGCCGTCGTTTGACCAGCCCCCATGTCTAGCAGAATACTACCAAATTCTTGTTCTGCCTCAGATAAAACCGTCTTGCTTGTTGCTAAAGGTGTTAAGACACAGTCACGGAGGTTTAATCCGGCTTTAGCAATTGCCATTTTCAAGTTACCCAAAATATGCTTTGGGGCCGTATAAGCAATTGCATTCATGGCTAACCGCATACCAACCATATCATTTGGATCTTGGATGCCATCAAAATCATCAACAACAAAGTCAAGTGGTACCAAATCGATAACTTCACGATCAGCTGCCACTTGGCCCTTAATGATTTCATGCACGACAGCCTCAACATCTTGATATGAGATATGTTGTGAGTCTTGAACCGTTATTTGTCCACTTAGTCGACTAATTTGAATATTTTCAGCTGGCAATGCTGCAACAACTTCTGTAATCGGTTGTCCAGCTTGCTCATTAATTTGTGCCATTGCTTGCCGAATATCAGTTGCGGTCGCATCAATATCCACAACAACGCCTTTTTTTACGCCATGTGAAACAGAACGCCCAACTGCATTGATATTCGCTTGTTGATTGCGCACATCAGCAGCCAAGGCTTTAACCGTATTGGTTCCAATATCCAAACCAACAATTAATCCATGATTGGCCATATGTCCCCTCCTTTGACTGAAATTAAAAGTCATTAAGATATATAAACATTTCCTTAAAAGAATACCATACTTAGGGTCTTTCTTCTACTTTTCAAACTAAATTCGTTTAATTTCGTTTAAAAGTTAAAAGTCCTGTTGATACCCGTATGCACCTACTTGTAAATCAATAATTGTTTTTTTCTTGTCAGCGCCTTTTTGATTAGCTTTAAATTGCGCTGCAATTGATGGATAATACTTCAATTTTTCTGAAACATCACTCGCATTAATAAGTACTTCGTTCCCGTCATTCATAAAGAGCATCAAGCGCTCTGGATTAAGTTTAGTTGGCGACCAAACCACATCTGAGATTGAACGACGAATTGGCCCGTTGAGCTTTCCCACTTGATGGCTGACTTTTTTTAGTTCCTTTTGATTGTTTGGAAACTTCTCATAAATCGCATACTGATCGCTTGGACGTGTTTTGGCGCCTTCCCCAATCACATCACCGTTATCCAACAACGTCTGGTATCCCAATTCCGTTCGCAGATACCCCACTTTAGGATGTTCTTTGACTTGGACTTGAATGGTGGTTGGATTTTTGATGGTTAAGGTTAGCGACTTAATTTGCGGATTTGCTTTTTTCGCATTTGTTTGAAAATAGCTACTTTCGTTAGCAGTTAAAAAGGTTGATTGTCGTTTTCGTAATTGCGCTGCCTGTAAAACCTGGTTAGCCGTTAAATCATCATTGCCGACCACTTGATACCGCTGAACTTGGGCTGCGGGCGAGACTAACCAGCCAATCACAAGCGCTAAGAATATGAATAATATCATAACGCCAAGCCCTTGCCATTGATTTCGCGTTAAACGATCAAAGCGCTTTGGCGTTTTAAGTGTGGCAGTATCCATTGCAATATCGTCTGGAATCTCCTCAGGGAGGTCGTCGTTAATGACATTACCCAACCCCTCTTGTCGAATTTTATTTTGCTGCCTGTGCATTGATTGACGCATATTCTGCCAGACAGAAGGTTGCTTAGCCACTTTATGTTTCTTTGTTTTGGGCGATTGTGTTTTCGCTTTATGCTTGGGTGGCGTAGCTGGCCCATCAGATTGACTTGATGATCCAGTTACACCATCCGTTAACTGGTTTAAATGTTTTTGAATATCAGCCGTCGATGGCTTTTTCGGATCATCGGTTGTCATCTGTGCTACCCTTTCTATCGTTTCACGTTATTGAATGACTTTTTCAATTAAATTGATGAATTCATCTGCGGCATCAGGCACCCCAAGCTTCTTTGAATGCTTAGCCATATCTGTTCGGAGCGTATTGTTCGTCATAATTTGATCAATAGCTTGGTATAGCGTTGTGCCACTAAGGACATCTTCCGTTACCATATCAGCAGCCTGAGCATCAACGAGGCTCTGTGCATTTTTAGTTTGATGATCATTCGTCACATATGGACTTGGAATTAGGACCATTGGCTTTCCCAAAGCTGTTTGTTCCGCGATACTTGTCGCACCGGCACGTCCAACCACCAAATCGACCTTTGGCATCAACTCTGGCATGTTGCTAATGTATGGCACAACCGCAACATTAGCTGCTGGTGCAACACCTTGTTCGGTCAACGCCGTTTGCACATCATCAAAGCGCTTCTTACCTGTGGCAAAAATCACTTGATAATCAGACGTATTGAAAGCTGGCATTGCTGAAACCATAGCCGCATTTAGCTTTGGTGCACCTTGTGAGCCACCAAAAACAAGGACAGTTGGTGTTTGAGGTTTAAGACCCAAAGTTGACCAATCAAACTCACCCTTATTTTGAACAACTTCTTGGGCCCGGGGGTTTCCTACTAATTCTGCTTGACCAGGCTTAAAAGCTTCAATTGCATCCGGAAAGGCCACGCCGACCTTCTTAGCCTTACGCGCCAAGAATTTGTTTGTCACACCAACAACCGAATTTTGTTCATGAATCACCGTTGGAATTTTCAACAATTGTGCAGCATATAGAACGGGTCCAGAAACATACCCACCGGTTCCAACGACTACATCCGGCTTAAAGTCTTTCAACATCTTACGAGCATCTTTTGTTGCCGTTAAGAAAAGGTAGACTGTCTTAAAATTATTAAAGGTAATCGCACGATCAAACCCTTGCACGTCAACCGCCTTAAAATCGATACCTGCTTTAGGCACGATGTCTTTTTCAAGCCCGCGTTCACCACCGATATAAAGCACTTCGGTTTTTGGTTCACGTTCCTTTAAACGATTAACTGTCGCCAAGGCTGGATAAATATGTCCGCCCGTTCCACCACCAGATACAACAATACGCATTATTTTACCTCACTTTGTGTTTTCGCAGCATAGTCTTGCACTGCTTGAATAAATAGGTCACCACGCGTCTCAAAATTTGGATATTGATCCCATGAGGCTGCAGCAGGTGATAGTAACACGACATCACCTGGCGCGCTCATTTCAAAGGCAAGTGGCACCGCTGTTTGTACATCTTTTGTCTTTACAACTGGGATATTGGCTGCTTTGGCAACCGACATCAACTTGTCTGCCGTCTCACCAAATACAATCATCTGTGAAACATGGGCTTTGAGTGCTGGCAATAAGCGCATTTCATCATCACCGCGATCTAACCCACCAGCTAGCAAGACGACTGGTTGCTTAAAGCCAGATAAGGCACTTTCCGTGGCCTCAATGTCAGTGGCTTTTGAATCATTGTAGACAAGCCGGTCCAAATACGTACCAACTTTTTGAAGCCGATGCTTAACGCCTGTAAATTCGCTGAGGGCCGTACGCATTGCATCAACGGGAACCCCTTGTAATTTTCCGACCGCTATTGCAATCAAGGCATTTTCAATATTATGGTCACCGGCGACACCAAGCTCATCTGATGGCATAATTGCTTCATCTTTAAAATACAACCAACCATCAGCAAAGTAGGCTCCAGCCGTACTGTTGCCTTGTCTTGAAAATGGGATAACCTGCGCTGCGCTTTGTTGACTCAACTCACGCCACTCGGCTTTATCAAAATTCATCACTAAATAATCTGATGCAGTTTGGTTCTTTGTGATATTCATTTTTGCGGCAACATAAGCTTCGCGTGAACCATGATAATCCAAATGCGACGCATAAATATTGGTAATCACCGCAATCTTTGGCTTAAGATCAGGAACGCCCATTAACTGAAATGATGACAATTCCGTAATCAAGGTGTCGGTGGGGCGCACCGTCTTAGCAATTTCGCTGACCGGTGTTCCAATATTTCCAGCCACCCGTACATCATGGTCAGCTGTCGTTTGCGTACGTAAAACAGCTGCAATCATTTCAGTGGCAGTTGTTTTACCGTTCGACCCTGTCACTGCGATCCAATCCCCCTTGATATAGGGTTGCGCTAATGCGACTTCCACTTTAATGGGAATATGCCGTGCTTTTGCCGCTTGTAGAATTGGAATGGTATAAGGAATACCTGGGTTTTTAATGATTTGATTGACACCATCTAGTAACTGTTCATCTTGCGCTTGGGTAAATGTCACACCTTGCGCCTCCAGGTCACGTACTTTAGGATCTGAAAAATCCAACTTAGGATCTGAAACAATGACATCTTGTCCATCATCTAACAATAATTTTGCTGCCGCTGCACCAGAGCGTGCAAATCCAATTACTAACGTTCGCATATGCCTGTCCTTTCAAATTAACAAATGGCGGTCATCCCGAATCGGGAATTCATAATTTTATGTATGCAGGGCGCTAATTCCCCTGCAAGCGTAATGTTTAATTAAAGAAAATAAAGTACAAGATTGAGCCAAGGAGACCAACTCCCCAGAAGAGGAAGTCAACTTGCCATTCGTTCCATGGCTTTTCAACATTTCCGGTCAAACCACCTTTTTCAACACTGTGGTGAATTGGCGTAATTAAGAAAATGCGCTTTCCTGTCAAACGGAATGATGTGATTTGGATGATTACAGAAAGGGTATCAATCATGAAAACAATTCCGATTAACAAAATTGACCATTCTTTATGCAAGACAATCGCATTCATCGCTAACCCAGCCCCTAAAGCAAGCGAACCAGTGTCGCCCATGAAAATACTTGCTGGATAGTGATTAAAGACGAAGAAGCCAACTAGGGCCCCAATCATCAAGGCATCAAGTAACATGACCCCTGAGTTGGCTTGTTGCATCGCAATAATAAGGTATGACCCATAAGCAATAATTGCAAGCCCTGTGGCAAGTCCATCCAAACCATCGGTTAAGTTAGTTGCATTTGACCAACCCACTAGCCAAATAATGACAAAAATCGTGTAGAAGAAGGCATTGTGCAATGTTGGCAAACCAAATGGCATCGCCAAACTAAATTCAAAGCCACTCATGTGCAAGAGCACCACACCTAAGATGGCTGCCAAAATTTCAACACTCAACTTTGGTAAAAAGCGGAACCCTTCATCGCGATGGTTGAAGATTTTAATACTATCATCAAACCCACCCACAACGGCATATAAGAAGATTGCCAATAGGACAACCAAAGCGGTGACATCATAAGCCTTCATGAAGAAACCTAAAATGGCATAACCAATAATGACAACCGCGATAAACCCGGCCCCACCCATCGTAGGTGTTCCAGCCTTAGCCGCATGATCAGGTTCATTTTCACCTGATCGCATCACTAATTGTTCAATTTTCTTTTTCTTAAACCAATCCCGCAGGGCTGGGACAACAAACAACGTTGCTGCTAGTCCAACTAACAGGCCAACAAAAACAATCCACATCATTTAACTACTCCTCTATTCTACCTTTGGTTCTTTAAACTCAATTGTAATTTCATGTACGCCTTCATTTAGGCGGGTACCACCTTCAACTGACTGTGTTGCCACAAAACCATTTCCCTTGCTATTAATCTTAATCTTTGCAAGCTCAGCCCAAATCATGACATCATTCTTTGACCAACCATGCATATCAGGGACAACAATATTTTTACCTGTATTGATAAACACACGTTGCTGATTTAACATCCCCGTTTTACCGGCTGGACTTTGTGCAATAACTTTATCGCCATCACCCATCACGAGTGGATCCAAATGCGCTTGCTTGATCTTGCTGACAGCCTGCTTTTGACTCTGATTCTTAACATCAGGAACTTGGGTAAGTTGTGCTTGACTACTTACATCTTTATTATCACCTTTGGCCATCTGCAATGCTTGCGTCATGACCGGCTTAAAGACCCCAGCCATTTGCTTAGTGACTTGCCCAGGCACCTTTTTAGGTTTTTTAACCACAATGTACATCATATAACGGGGCTTGTCTGCCGGTGCCATCCCCATCCAAGAATGAATTTCTTGGGTGGGGTCTTGTGCATTCTGATAACCGGACGAAGTAGATACCTGCGCAGTTCCAGACTTACCCGTCGTCCGCACGCCATCTAAGGCATAATCATGACCAAGACCATCGCTGTTGTAAACAACTGCTTCCAATTGCTTACGGGTCGCCGCCGCAGTCTTGGGTTTAATCGGTTGACCAACCTTTTGACGTTTGGCTTCATAGACAACCTTTTGGGTGTTGGGATTAATAATCTTGCTAACCACATGGGGTTTAATCATCGTCCCGTCCCCAGCAATTGCAGTATAGGCCTGCATCATCTGCAGAGGCGTTGTTGCAATCGCTTGCCCAAAGGCTGTATTCGCCTGTTCAAACGGATAGCGGAATTGCATCATTCCGATATTTTCTTGTGGCAAACCTGATTTAGTTGACTTCAAGAAACCAAAATGACGAATATAACGCTGCCAGGTTTTGGCACCCATTTTTTGCTCAGTTAAGGCCATCGCTACATTGGAAGATAATCCAATCCCGCGATTATAACTAATTTGACCCCAACCTTGTCCATTGTTCCAATCCGTCACATTCTTTCCGTCAATACTTAGTGTTCCTGATCGATAAGTTGCATTCGGGTTCCAGTTATGTGTATCAATGGCAGCAGCTAACGTAATCCCCTTCATCACCGAACCAGGTTCAAATGAATTCGTTAATTCGTTTTGCCAATAATCACCAATGCCTTGTCCAGTTGTCGCATTATAGCTTGGACGCTGTGTTGAGGCCACAATATCACCAGTTTGTGTATCCATAACCACTGCTAAAGCTGATTCTGGTGCCATCGTATCATTAAGCACATCCATGCGCGTTTCAAGTTGCGCTTGTAACTTAGAATCGATGGTTGTATAAACATCTGAACCATTCACAGCTGGTTTTGACTTCGCGCGATTGGCATCGGTCTCATCAACAGCTGACGCCTTAATCCCGTTCCTTCCAGTTAGATTCTTATTCCAACCGGCTTCAATCCCACTATTCCCTTTGAGTTCGGTTAGTCCAGTTTTCTTGTCGTCAACATTTCCTGCTAACCCAATTAAGTTAGCAGCAGCGACCCCATTTGGATAGAATCGGGCTGGGCTCCCAACAAATGTCAGTCCTGGAATACGCTGACTCTTTAATTGTTTATACTTCATCACATCGAGCCGACTTCCGGCTGAACCAAACTGAACTTGGTCCCGCTTGGATTTACGACCATCAGCCAACGCTTTTTCGTATGTACTCGTTTTACCACCCAGTTCTTTAGCCAAAACTGAACTGACATGCTTGTCTTGCCCTGGCGTCACATACATTTTTTTACCATTCGGACCAACCTGTGATTTATCAAGGACTGCCACGACTGTATAAGAAGTCGTATTTTCAGCCATTGGATTGCCGTTTACATCAAAGATTTGACCCCGCTTAGCTTCATCAATACTTTGACTTTGATAAATCTGTTGCGTTGCTTTATCGAGTCGATGACCTTTGACATCTTTAGTGACAGCAATGTGTGCATAACGATATCCCAACACAAGCAACACGAGCATCGTTGAAGCCAACAAAACCAAGCCAGCTAATCGACTATTTTTATCCAATTGTTTCCAGATTCCGTGTCGCTTTTTTTGTGCCATTTTATTTTACATTCCTAACATTGTCATTATTCATTGTAAGGCTTTCTTGCTTAGCAACTTCACTCAACTTATCATTACTCGTCACTGTGCCAATTTCTTGACGTAAATCATTGTTGTCATTTTTAACTTGATTGAGTTGCGCTGTTACTTGATTTAAGTGACTGTTCGCTTTAGCCCCTTGATTGCTGACACCAATGACCATTAAAGCCCCAAAAACGGCAACTAAAATTGTTGCCCCAAGCATCGTTAAATCAAGGAAATTCCATTTTGGCCGCGCTAATGGAATACGTTTAACTGATTTTTTGGTTTTGCGTTTAGGTCGCGTCTGTGGTGTCGGATTAACAACCGGCTGATGATTATAATTTGTGTTCGCCATAATACAATCCTTTCTTTATTTTACGCGTTCAATAATTCGTAACTTAGCGGAATGCGCCCGGTGATTTTCATCCATTTCAAGGTCACTTGGCACAATTGGTTTACGATTCACTAATTTAAAATCAGGTTCCATTTCTTCCGGAATAACCGGCAACCCTGAAGGAATTTCTGGTAGTGAGGTTTTTTCTCTAAACATCGTCTTGACCAAACGATCCTCAAGCGATTGGAACGTAATGACCGCAATGCGACCATTGACGTTCAATAAATCTAATGCCTGTTGAAGAGAATCTTCGACGGCACCTAATTCATCATTCACCGCAATTCGAATTGCTTGGAAAGTCTTTTTTGCTGGGTGGCCACCCTTACGTCGAGCAGGTGCTGGAATGGCAGATTTAATGACTTCAACGAGTTCAAATGTCGTTTCAATCGGTGCTTCTTCACGTGTTCGTTCAATGGCACGCGCGATTTGCTTTGAAAACTTTTCTTCACCATACCGTGAAAAGATGCGCATCAAATCTTGAAATGACCATTCATTTACGATGGTTCGCGCGTTGAGCGTTTGTGATTGATCCATCCGCATATCTAACGGCGCATCATAATTGTATGAAAATCCACGTTGTCCATCATCGAATTGTGGTGATGACACACCTAAATCATATACAATCCCATCAATTCCTGTCACACCGCGTTCAGCCAAAGCTTCCGTTAAATTACGGAAATTCGTTTGGACGAGTTCAACTTTCCCAGCAGCTATCTCAGGTGCAAGATGTTCTTCATTATATGTAATGGCCGTGACATCTTGGTCAAAACTATACAATTTACCTGTCGTGAGTTGACTTGCTAATAACTTCGAGTGGCCACCACCACCCAAAGTTGCATCCACATAGGTACCGTCAGCTTTAACAGCTAACCCATCAATTGCTTCATGCAATAATACTGTTGTATGTTCAAATTCCGCCATGCCGCAGCCCTGTACTTTCTTTTTCGTTTTTTGTTTGTTTTAAATGCCGAGATCTTCCAAACCATCAGCAATGTCATCAAAGTTTTCGGCAACATTTTCTTCGTAAGCTTGCCAGTTAGCTGTGCTCCAAATTTCAAATGAATCTTCACCGAGCCCAAAAACTGTGGCATCTTTTTCAAGTTGTGCATATTCACAAAGAGATTTTGTCAGCGTAATACGCCCTTGCTTATCGAATTCAACTTCTTGTGCGCCCCCTAAAACAAAGCGCTTAAATTGACGTGCTTTCGCATTTGTCTCAGGTAATGCGCGAACTTGCTTAGAAAAGGCATCCCATCCATCTTGGGTGTACGCACGGATAGAATGTTCCATCCATCGTGTGACCACAAAAGAATCCCCTAATTGATTACGGAATTTGGCCGGAATGATTAAACGATTTTTTGCATCAACTGTATGTTGGTATGTACCCATGAACATCGCTTCATTCCTCCTTTCATGCCAAATACCGCAAGTCACCTTTTTTACATAATCTTACATGATTAATTTACCACAATTCACCACCATTCTCCACTATCCCCCACCACGTTTTTTAAAAAAAAAGCGTTTCCCGTTAGAGAAACGCTTTAAACCAACGTTTTCAGCTGATTTTTCATGATTTAAAATTTGTCTCAAGTTTTGGTAAAAAAACAAATTCCCCACCACGACTCGTTATGAAATTTATGGCACAAAAAAAAGCAGACTAAGACGTCTGCTCATGCTTACTTAATACCGTGATAACCTTCATCAATCGGAATTTGTTGCTCATAATCAAGATCATTGCTTTGTCCCACAAAGAAAGCTAAACATTCAATAATCAAATACATTGCCGTAAAGGCATAACCGTAAAGACTTGGTTCTAACCCTAACCAAACGGCGATGGCAAATAATAGTGGCCACACCAAGAGCATGACTTTAAATGCACCACGTCGCTTAATATATCGACCGATATAAATACTAAACAACCCATTTACGATAAATAGGATGCCAATAACATTCACAAGGGTTGCGATGTGACTGACTTTGACGACCAAAGGAATTCCGAATGCAAATAGCAGATTCAAAACCAAAAACGGCCAATATTTGAGCATTTTTTTATATGACATGCTGTTTTCCTCACTCTAATTTAATTCAAGCGCATAGCTTAACGCACTCAATAAGTATAACGGAGCCGTTTCTGCCCGTAAAATTCTGGGACCAAGCCCCACTGGGATAAACCCTTGCTGTGACAACGTCCCCATTTCAGCCTCAGACAACCCACCTTCTGGACCCACAAGCCCCACCAAGTGACTCTGTGGCTTCAATTGATGAAAGACTGTCGCTAAAGCTGAACGTTCTCCCTGCTTAGCACTTTCTTCCCAAGCCACCACTTTATGGGCATCTGTTGGTAAGTCCAGTGCTTGTAAATTTGGAATATACCGTAGTGTTGGGATTTCAAGACGGTGACTTTGCTCGCTGGCGCCCTTGGCAATTTTTTCCAAACGGGCCAACTTCTTATCACTTTTCATTCCCCAGTGAACAACTGACCACTCAGTTTCAACAAAAATAATTTCATGTACACCTAATTCAGTTGCTTTTTGCACCACGTAATCCGGCTTATCACCCTTACTTAACCCTAAGATTATGGTTGCTTTTACCGGCAACTCTACTTGAGGGGTCATGGTCGCCACAACTTGCATCACGGCATTTTGATTCGTCAATTCAGCGACTTTAGCAATCCAAATCGTTTGCCGATCCGGCAAAACAAATTCAGCCTCATCATCAATTCGCGCGCGTAGCACCGTCACAAAATGGTGTGCAATATCTTCTGGCAAAATAAATGTCTCGGTTCGGGGCATTTCATCCAAAAAATAACGTTGCATCTAAGCCTCCTCACCAGTTGGGTTGTGCGCAATGACACCATACCATTCACCCAACTGCAAAATTTGATCCACTAGCAATCCTTGTTCCGCCAAAGCTGATTGAATGGCATCAATCTTATCTTGATAAATTCCTGAAAGCAAGATTTGGGTACCTGGCTTAATGACTGAAGGCAGTTGTGGAATTAGGGGCAATAGCACTTCTGCTAACATATTGGCCACCACCACATCAAAATCACGCTCAGTAACATCTGCCAGCAAATCGCTCACTTGAACTTTGACATCCGCTGCAATAGGATTCAAATCTAAATTACCTTGGGCTGATTTAACGGCAACTTCATCGACATCAGTTCCCAAAACTTCACGAGCACCAAGATATTTGGCTGCAATACTTAAAATCCCAGAACCCGTTCCAACATCTAACAAGCGTTCCCCGCCACGAAGGATATACTCTTCCGCTTGCAACATGAGTTTTGTCGTTGGATGGGTTCCCGTTCCAAATGCCATTCCTGGATCCAAAACAATAACATGCTCATCTTGCATTTTTGGTGTATACGTTTCCCATTTTGGGACCACCGTTAAATAACGCGTTAAGCGAACTGGATGATAATACTTTTGCCATTCAGTCGCCCATTCGGCATCTTCAACCGGTTTTTGGACCACCGTACCTGGGGCAGCATTCAAACCGAACGCATTTAAGCCTTTAATCCGTTCACGAATGCCATCCAACAATTCAGATACATGCACATCAGCTGGAAAATAGCCAGACACCTCGGCCCCCTGTGTGACACCTGGTACTGTCTCCCAATCAATTGTCACGGTGCCATCAGATGCTTCATAATGTTCACGATCATCCGCATCATCAATTTGCACGCCTTCGGCCCCAGCTTCAATTAAAATATTACTAACGGCTTCGACTGCTTCATTTTGTGTTGTTACGGTAACTTCTTGCCAACTCATAAGCCCGCCTCATTTCATTTATTATGTACTATTAGAATAGCATAAAATCATGCCATTAGATAACAAAAAAACACATGATACCAATGGTATCATGTGTTTTAAATGTTAAATATTAGTCAACTGTTACGATTGTGAACAGGTTAGTTGTTCCTGAAGTTGTAACAGGGATACCAGCAGTAACGATGATCTTGTCACCCTTAACAGCCAATCCTTGTTCAACAGCTTGCTTCTTAGCAAGTTCAATCATTTCGTCAGTTGTGTTTACTGGGTCAACAACGATTGGTTGTACACCCCAGTAAATTGTCAATGAACGTTGAACCATTTCGTCAAATGTCAAAGCCAAGATATCAGCATCTGGACGATACTTTGAAATCATCTTTGCAGTGTAACCTGAGTTAGTAGCAGCAACGATGGCCTTAACGTCTGGCAAGTTGTTAGCAGCGTTCGCAACTGAAGCAGCAACAGATTCTGTAACATCGTCAGTTACATAATCATCCTTGTGGCGACCGTTTTGACGCAAAGCAGTTTCAGCCTTTTCATCAATACGAGCCATAGTTGCAACAGCTTCAACTGGGTATGCACCGTTAGCTGATTCACCAGAAAGCATAGTAGCATCAGTTCCGTCAAACACAGCGTTGGCAACGTCAGAAGCTTCGGCACGTGTAGGACGTGGGTTTTCTTGCATTGAATCAAGCATGTCAGTAGCTGTGATAACAGGCTTTCCGGCAGCGTTCATCATGCGGATCAAATCCTTTTGAACCAAAGGCACGTTCTCAGGTGGAATCTCGACACCCATGTCTCCACGAGCAATCATCAATCCATCAGAAACCTTCAAGATTTCTGGGAAGTTGTCGATACCTTCTTGTGATTCAATCTTAGGGAAGATCATAACATCTTCACGGTTCGCTTCCTTAAGCAAAACGCGAATATCTTCAACGTCTTCAGGCTTACGAACGAATGAAGCAGCAATGAATTGGATGCCATTTGCCAAACCAAAACGGATATCATCAGCATCCTTTTCAGTAATACCTGGCAAGTTGATTGAAACACCAGGTGCGTTAACACCCTTACGTGATCCCAACAAACCATGGTTTTCAACAACAGTTACCAATTCGCGGTTTGCTTCATCCTTATCAGTGATAAGCATGTCAATTTTTCCATCGTCAAACAAAACGTGTCCACCAACATGAACATCATCGAACAAACCAGGGTAAGTAACAGCAATCTTTTCCTTAGTTCCTTCTAGTGAATCATCCATAGAAATACGAACGACGTCACCGATGTTAAATTCGATTTTACCTGGCTTTTGAACAGTAGTACGGATTTCGGCACCCTTTGTGTCCAATAGCAAACCAGCAATCTTACCTGTCTTAGCTTCGGCTTCGTGCACAGCGTTCATGCGTCCCAAATGTTCTTCATGATCTCCGTGAGAGAAGTTGAAACGCGTAACATTAGCACCAGCTTCTAACAAGTTTGTAATTGTTTCGACATCGGTACTGGCAGGTCCAAGTGTAGAAACGATCTTGGTCTTTTTCATTATTGAAAAATCTCCTTTGTTTTTTGATAGCAATACTTTTGTATCCAATAATTATTGTACACTACTCTCTTGTGTTTTAACACACAAATTCACGTTATTTTTTCTATGTAAACGTTTCCACTTTAAAAGAAGTTTTGATCGGAATAAATGTCGGGAAAGTAAATCGTTTTTTTCAATAAAAAAAGCACACAGTTCTTGCAACTGTATGCTAAGTTCATTTTATTTTAAAGGTCGTGTGTCAGTTTTCAAATCAACATCTTGCAATGACCGTAACTTCGTATGGTGCTTAATTTTATAGTAGAAAAATAGGGCTAGGAAAATGGGAATTGCCAGATAAGTCGTAATAATGGCTTGCCAATTCCAATGTGTAATTGGCCCCTGGAATGATGCCAAGTCTTGTCCAGCCACAACAATCACTGACATAATTAATGCCAGAATTGGGCCCACTGGGAACCATTTTGCATGGTAACGCAATTCAGAGACCGTGTGTCCTTGCGCAATAAAGGCCCGACGGAAACGGTAAGCACAAATTGCAATCCCAATCCAAGTAATAAACCCAGTTAATCCAGAAGCGGCCACCAAGTATAGGTACACATTTTTACCAAATAAACTCGTTGCCAAAGTTAACGTGCTGACGATAATGGTTACAGCTAATGCACGCGTTGGAATACCTGATTTCTGGTTAATTTTCTTAAAGAACCCTGGTGCCATCCCTTCCTCCGCCATTGAGTAAAGCATTCGTGAAGAAGTATACAAACCTGAGTTTGCTGATGAAATGACCGATGTCAAAATAACGGCGTTCATCACAGCAGCAGCACTGGCCAATCCAGCCCGTTCAAAGACTAACGTGAATGGTGATACAGCAATGTTATCCTCACTTGCGCTCAACAATGATGGATCCTTGTAATAGATGATTGCGCCAATCACAAAAATCGCACCAATATAGAACAACAAAATACGCCAGAACACTTGCTTAATCGCTGTTGGGACTGAGGTTTCAGGTGTTTCAGATTCACCAGCAGTAATCCCGATAAATTCAGTTCCTTGGAAAGAGAATCCAGCAACCATAAGCACCGCCAGGATACCGTTAAATCCATTCACAAATCCATGATTACCAACGGACAAGTTACGTGCGACATCCGGCTTATAGGTCATGATGCCTAAAATCATCGCAAATCCGACAATCAAGAATGCAATCACCGCAACCACCTTAATCATTGCCATCCAAAACTCAGTTTCACCATATGTCTTGGTTGATAATAAATTAATCAATAAAATCAATGCTAGCGTGGCAAATGACCAGGTCCATCCCGGAACATGCGGGAACCAATAGCCCATCACAACCCCAACTGTGGCTGCTTCAACCGCCACGGTAATCGCCCAGTTCAACCAAAAATTCCACCCCATCGCAAACCCAAAAGCAGGATCGACAAAACGATCGGCGTAAGTTGAAAATGATCCAGAAACGGGCATATACGTTGCCATCTCACCCAAACTGGTCATCAAAAAGTAGACCATCAACCCCATCACTGCGTATGCGGTCAAAGCCCCCATTGGTCCAGCTTGAGCAACCGTTGCTCCGGACGTCACGAAAAGTCCTGTTCCAATCGTCCCACCCAAGGCGATCATTGAAAGGTGCCGGGTTTTTAGCGTTCGCTTTAACCCAGTTGTTTCATTTGCTTCATTTGACATAAAATCCTCCTAATTTTTTGAGGCCCCAAATGTTTGGCAAAAGAAAAGCCTAGTTTACGACTATCATCGTAAACTAGGCGTCTGTGTTTTTGCCAAGTAATTGATAGCTCCCCGTAATCATTGATTACGACAGTCCAGTTACTCTTAATACCTGGACCAACACCCCGATTCGCCAATCGGTGCATTTCGGCAATCGCCCCTTTTACTGACCGCATAATCTGCCGATTTAGCCAGTGACTCTTGTTGATTGCAACCTCTATTTTCTTTTTTATGCTGTAAATAGTTTAAGTTAATTTTGAGTTGCCGTCAAGCCTTAGTGTGCGTGATATCCATATGCAATTGCCACACATAAAATCAAAAGGACAAGTGTCGTAATCGCAACATAGAGATGATCGTGGATCTTGGCAAAGGCAAAAATAGAAACCACTACCCGCAAAACTGGTGTAAAGATTAACAATAGTAACCCAAACATCATCCAGGCCAGTGGTTGCCAGGTAATGAGTCCCTGCCATATACCGCTTAATCGTGTTGGGAATGGTTGGGTATTGGCATGTGGATTTAAGCATAACAAGACAAAACCAATTAACATGGCTGCCAAAGCGAGCGCCACACCAATCCGCATAATTTGCCCAATCAACACTTCCATGTGCGCCAAATTTTTTTCATCTTGAGTTTGTTTCATATCTTTAGCCATTGTTTAGAACACCGCCATTCCTTTAAAAATTAACTGGAGGGCCATAATCAAGACCACTGGAATAAAAATCTTTCGGATTAACCGTGCTGGCAAATACTGCATCACATGTGATCCAATTGTTGAACCGCCTAAAATCCCTAAGGCCATCGGCACCGCAATTACCGGATTAATCATGCCATTAAAGAAATAAACCGTCGCAGATGCAGCCGCTGTCACGCCCATCATTAAGTTAGACGTGGCAGACGATGCCTTCAGTGGCATTTTCATTACGCCATCCATCGCCATCACTTTAAAGGCACCTGATCCGATTCCCAATAAACCTGATGCAATTCCGGCACCAAACATCACGGCTGCCCCACCTGGTACATGTTCCAAACCATATTGAATAGTCTTACCTTCTTGTTTGTCATAGTACTCACCATTTAACTCAAGCTTTTCCGCCAATGGATCCGATTGGGCTAGCACCGTTTCAGTTTTGCTACCACGTAATTTTTGCCACATATTCCAAGCTTGAAAAATCAACAAAGCCCCAAATAAGAAATACAAGACCGTTGCATGGAAAAATCCTGATAAAATCGCACCAAGTAAGGCACCAAGGGTCGTGAAAATTTCCAAAAACATTGCTACACGCAAATTTAAAACATCATCTTTCAAAAAAGCAACAGCTGAACCTGAACTCGTTGCAATCACCGCAATAATGCTTGCTCCGACCGCATATTTGATATCCAAGCCCATAAAAATTGTTAACACAGGTGTGACGATAATACCGCCCCCGAGCCCCAAAATTGAACCTAAAGCACCCGCAACGACACCTGTCACCAACATAATTAATGTTTGTGTTACCATTTATTCTCCCCCTACATTTTTTAATTAAAATATTGCACAAATGATTATACGCTTCTCCGTGTTTTAGTATACACTAGAATTAGTCTAAAAAATTAAGGAATGGATATATGTTAATACGAAACTATCATGCGCAACGTTGGCTCTTGATTTTAAGTAGTATTGGGTTTATTGCCCTAATCTGGGCTGTTTTCAGCCACGTTGCTTTACTGTCTGTATTGGACAATTTAACCGCACAACTTCAACTCACCTTGTTGCCAAACTGGCTTCATTATTTTTTGAGTTTTATTTTCTTCTTTAGCCATAGCTGGGGCAGTTGCCTTGTCATTTTCTTGCTTGCCTTCTTCCTTTGGGGGTTTAAATACAAGATTCCAGCGTTTTGGTTGATGACAACAAGCATCATTAGTGGGATACTACTGCATATCGTTGATTTTATTTTACCAGTCACCAATTTTAATCATGCTATGCAGTTTCCGGCATTCGGTATTTTCTGGGCAACTTTAATTTACACCTTCGTTGCTAGTTTTGTTGGACCCGAGATCCAATCAACTTGGCGCCGCAGTTGTCTCCACCTGGTTATGCTTTTGTTATGGATACTCGTCTTTTGTGCCAACTTATTTCAACCCGATGTACAATTTAGTGGTGTCTTAGCTGGCTGGTTATTTGCAATCATCGTCTTAGAACTCTTTGAACACCTTTATGTTCAATATGCCCCTACTCTCGCCAAAATGAATGGATTTTACGGATCATGGTATTAAATACAATTGAATTAAAGGCCTGGGAATCAGACCAATTTGCAGCATACAAACACCTCATGCAACAACCAAAAGCACAAGCTGGTCTTCAAATGGATGTTTCTGAATCATCCTTACAGAGCAGCTTTGCCGAAGCACTAAAGCAACCTTACTTCTTCCAAATTTTATTGGATGATCAATTAATTGGGTCAGTCACACTCTATTGGGCACTTGACCAAGGTGAAGACGATTTAACGCACTATAGTCTTGCCTACTCCCTTGATGAAGCCTATGAACATCATGGCTATATGCATCAAGCGCTGGAAGTCTTATTCCGCCACATGCATGGTCCTGCCATCGTACAAGCGGAAATGTTTGCCGACAACACTGCTTCAATTCATGTTGTTGAAGGCTTAGGGTTTACAAAATTAACAGAGTTTACCAATTTCTTTGGTCAGGACCTTTGTGTCTTTGAAAAAACCGTAGACTAAATCAAAAGACGCACATCTTAAAGATGTGCGTCTTTTTTTAGTTATCTGTTCCAAAATACTTCCGGGCTAACTTGGCCTCTGTGCCATTTTGTTTCAATTCCGTTAATTCTCGATTGACGCGTTCACGCAAAACCTTGTCTTCTTTTCTAAAGCCCACCCCGTATTCATCCTGTGGGAATCCGGTCTGAACTGTTCGAAGTGGCGTTTTTAACTTTTCATGCGTTAAGTAATAGTTCGCATAATCACGATCAATTAACACCGCATCAACCCGACCAACTTGTAAATCATTGATTGCCTTGTCATAAGTATCATATTGAATCACTTTGCGATTCAAGTATTTTTTCAAATATTGAGGTTGTTGATTCAAACTATCATAGCCGGAAGATCCTGACTGAACGGCTAAATTTTTATTTATCATATCAGCAGCTTGTTTGATTGGTGCATCCTTTTTGGTTAACAAAACTAATCGATCTGAATGATAAGGCTTAGAAAAAGCCACCTTTTTCTTCCGTTCAGCATTAATTGTGTACCCATTCCAAATTACATCAATGTGCCCGGTCGCCAATTCCGTCTGGTTCATCGACCAGTCAATCGTTTGGAATTTCGGCTTTAGACCCATCCGTTTAAAAGCGGCTCGCGCTAATTCAACGTCATAGCCCACCAGGTGGCCTTTTTTATCACGGAACCCCATTGGCACATACGTATCATCAATCCCAATCACCACCGTTTTACGTTGCTGTAAGGTATGCCATGAATCTTGGCGGTGATTCATCCGGTAACTAATGCCCCCAATAATCAACGCTAGAATCAATAAGACCAAACCATTTCCGATAAGCAATTTGATTTTTTTATTCTGCATCATGCTCACCTCTAACGTTCAACATCGGTTGCAAAATCAAAGTGACGTCCTTGCACGGCTTCGGCAAAAGGTAAGTCGTGGGTGACAATGAGTTGTGTCACACCACGCTGCTGTAAGTCTTTCGTCACATCGGTCACACGCTGCGTTGAGGCGGCATCTAGTCCTGACGTTGGCTCATCATATGCGAGAAGTCCTGGTTGCATCGCTAAAGCACGCGCAATTGCAACTCTTTGCTTTTGTCCCCCCGATAATTGAAAAGGATACTGGTCACGTTGATTCTGCAAATCCATGTCATCCAAGAGTCGCTCAGTTTCTTGAGTTACTGCTTGTGCTGGCTTTTTCGCCACAAGTTTAGGTGCAAGTCCAATATTTTCAGCAACTGAATATTGAGGGAATAAATTAAAATCTTGAAAAATAACCCCAACGTCCGCGCCACTACGGGTTCCATCAATGGCAAGTGGCTTACCATCTAAAGTAATCGTACCTGAATCTGCAGGAGTCAGCCCGGCCAAAATACGTAAAAAAGTCGTTTTCCCAATTCCTGATGGTCCAATAATCGTTAGGATTTCACCATCCGCGACCGTTAAGTTTAAGTTCTTAAAGACAACCCGATCACCATAACGCTTTGATAAGTTTTTAATTTCTAACATAATGTCTCCTAACGATAATAGTTCATTCGCTTTTCAATATAACGCATGCCGTAAGTTAATAGTACTGTTAAGCACAAGTACAACGCACCTACTAGTAGGTATGGCACCAGACTAACATCACGCGCTGCTGCAATATTTCCAGCCCGCATCAAGTCACCCAAACCGATGACATAAACCAATGATGAATCTTTGACGAGATTAATAACTTCATTCCCAACAGAAGGCATCACTGTCTTCACCACTTGGGGTAAAACAATGTAGCGTAAAGTTTTCCCTTTTGAGAAGCCTAATACACGTGCTCCATCATACTGTCCTTGTGAAATAGATTGAAAGCCGCCACGGAAAATTTCAGCAAAGTAAGCAGCATAATTCAAAATAAATGTGAAGACAGCGGCTTCAAATCTTGGCAAGGTCACAATATTTGCCAAACTTAATCCGTAATATACGAACACGATTTGCAAAAGCAAAGGTGTCCCCCGCATTACAGTGATATACATATTCGTGATTGAGCGAAGCACAACCAATTTAGATTGCATCGCTAGGGCAATCACTACCCCCAATGGAATGGCGCCAATCAAGGTCAACCCAAAAACGCCAAGGGTCATTTTTAACCCATCTAGTAAACTTGGCATAATCTCTAAAATATAGTGCATGCATTTCTCCTCCATGGTACAAAAAAAGCCCTCGAGTAAACTAACTGTTTACTCGAGGGCGACTAATCGCGGTTCCACCTCTAATTTAACTAAGCATTACTACTTAGTACTCATGTACCAGGGTCCTGGCACAGTCGATAACGGCGACAACCGCATTCAGAATCGCAAGTGTGGTTCACCGCAAGTTAACACCACTTCACAACTTCTGCGTGGCTCTCTGCTGATAACTAGTTGGTTACTCGTTTGCTCTTTGTTTTTGATATTTTTAATGTGAAACTTACTTTAAACGACAATCACTCTTTTGTCAACTATTGTCGTCGTGAACGAGTCCGCGTGCGAATTGGCACTCCGGAATTCAAATCCCGCTGATCGGTATTGTAACTTGAAATATCTGGTTGCTTTGTGACCCGATAAAGATAACTCAATGGGGCATACAAAATAATGTAGAAAATCAAGTTTAAAATGATGGTTGGGAACAAATGGAAGACAATAAAATTAAACACATCCATATTGGCCAAATTAATGATACCAAATGCCAAGTAATCAAAGACAAGATAAGCACACATTGATAAGAACCAAGTCACCATTGACCATCCCATCGTGTCAGGCAGATAGTGTTGGATTTTCTTTGCCAACCAAATTGTAATTGGAAATCCAATCGTTGCAATCCCAATAACACCCACATAAAAGATGTCGGATAACAGACCAGCAATAATCGCTGTACCATATAGCCAGCGGTTACCAATCTGCTTTACCGTTCCTGAAAGAATCGGCATTAAGATTGCTAGAATTGTGATGTAAGGGCTCGCAGACATTGGTAGTTTAAACAAGACCCCTGCAAATTGTTGCGCAATTCCTCCATCCAGAAAAACTGCCAACATGACGATGACCACATGTAACCATGTCGTCCGAATATATTTCAACATAATAACTCTCCATTGCCGAGTGGCTTCTATTTATAAGGATAGCGCCCTTCGCCAAGCACGTCAAATATAAATAAAAAAGTTACAGAATAAATTCTGTAACTTAATCATAAATTACTTTTGCTTACCAAGTTCAATGTCCTTAGCAACAGTTGCATCAATTCCAGCAACAACGTCAGAAATGAAGCCTTCATCGATTAATTCGAGCAAACCAGCAACAGTTGTTCCACCTGGTGAACTAACCTTGTCGACCATTGTCCAAGCTGAATCATCAGTTGATTCAAGCGTCTTGGCACTTCCCAAAACGGCTTGAGTGGCAATTTCATCAGCCATTGCCTTCGTCAAACCATGTTTAACACCGGCACGCGCAATGCTATCAATGAACAAGAAGACATATGCAGGCATGCTTCCTGAAATTGCAGTAAAGGCTGAGAAATAGTGTTCATCCAAGATCCATGACTTACCGATTGTTCCGAACATATCCTTAACAAATTCAACTTGTTCTTGCGTTGCATTTTCGTTTCCAGCAACCGCAGAAGCCCCTTCACCAACCATAACGTTCATGTTAGGCATAACACGGACAATTGATTGTTCAAGGTTAGCCAAACCAACCGTCTTAAGGATTGATTCTGTTGATGTTCCAGCAGCAATTGAAATCAATACCTTGTCATTCTTAGTCAAGCTATCTTTAATTTCTTTTACAACAGCTGGAATAATGTGTGGCTTAACACCCAACAAAATGTAATCAACAGCTTCAGCTAATTCAGTGGCTGTGCTAGTTGCGTTTGCACCAAAACCTTCAGCACGTGACTTAGCAAAATCAACGTTACGGTCATAAAGGTAAACATCACTTGCATCAACGAACTTTGAATCAATGATTCCCTTAATGATGGCACCTGACATGTTACCAGTTCCAATAAAACCAATCTTCATCTAACTTTCCTCCGAGTATTGTTTAAATATAATTTTTTTATAAATCTTTCTAAGCTATTATAGCAAAACCGTATGAATAAAGACACTGAATTAAGTGTCTTTTTATGTTACATTAGTGGTAATCTCTTTTTAGGTTAGGACAAGACTCGTGCCATATTATTACCCATCAGAAAAACAAATTCAAAATCTATTTGCTTTTTTAAATGATAACAACAACTACCTCAGAACTAGTCGAGACATCACTCAATTCATTACGCAATTTACCCAAGCACCCGATTCTATTAGTGCCTGTTTTTATGCCCATCAAGAAAGCTACCTTGACTTTCGGGCTGAGTTTCCCCGTATTCTCTATGTCTTATCAGGCCATGTTACCGCCTGGCTTGATCCGGAACAACAATATGAATTAACTGCTGGCCATTTAATTTTTGCCAATGCTGACACCCATATTGAATATGAAAGTCACGCCTCGGATACCAAGATTGTCTCAATCTATATCAAGCGTGAATTCATCAATGAGAAAGCCCACTATTTCGCACAATCCAATGGTCAAATGGAAAATTATGTTTTTGCCAATTTTGGCTTATTGAATGCACAAACCGACCCCCTCATTCTTCAAATTCCCACTGATAGTGATGCGAATTTTTCAATACTTTTCTTATCAAAATTCATTTTGAGCCGACAACATGCCATGATTTTCCCCATTTTTCTCTGGATGTTGACTAACTTAGACGATTACCTCCCCCATTTACCAAACGGTCAGTCGAGTCAGCATATTTTACAATTAATTGATCGTGAATTAACGAGTATCTCTTTGGAAAGCCTCGCCCAAGAATTAGGCTACAGTCCGAGTTACACATCAAAAATGATTCGTAAAAATTTCCATATGACTTTTCAAGAAATCGTCATGGAAAAGAAGATTGAGCGTGCCAAATGGCTGCTGACCCATTCAACTGAAAGTATTCACATTGTTTCAGAGAATGTTGGTTTCGCCGATAAATCGTATTTCTATAAACTCTTCAAACAAAAAGTCGGCATGACCCCCAAACAATATCGACAAGTCACGTCGCCGGGCTAAGGCATGCCTTGCCTCGACCTGAATCATATATAAAAAAAGCTAATTCAGTTTTAGTGCGTGCGCACTAGCTGAATTAGCTTTTTTGTTTAGTTAGCTTGTAATTGCTTCTTGCTTGGCAAGTTCAACATAATGATTGAGACACAGACAAGAATTAATCCGATCAACAATGATGTTGTAAAGCTCTCACCGAAGGCAACTGATAGCAAACTACCTGAAATTGGCATGATAAACTTGAAGACTGAGATTTCACTAAGCTTACCCCAAGTTGCGGCCCAGTTCCAAAGCGTGAATGGAATTGCGGCAAACGCAGCCAATAAGATTAGCAATAGGATTCCTTCCTTAGTCCAGTGAACCGTCGCAAGGTTTCCACCCATCAACGTTCCAACAACGAACAAGAAGACAGCACCGACCACCAAGCTCCATCCCGTCATCACGAACACATTCAATGATGAGCCAAGATACTTGGCTAAGATGGTACCAAAGGCAGCCATCAAACCGTACATCAACATGAATCCTTCACCAGTAATTGAGAAGTGGAACATGTCAGTGATTGATGTGCCACCCGTCAATTGTGAAATAATCAAACCAGCAAATCCAATAATCAATCCCAATGTCTTCATTGGTGTTAGCTTATCATCAGGGTAGATGAAGTTCGCTAGCAAAGCCGTAAAGAAGATGGTTGATTGGGCTAAAATCGTTGAATTAATGGTCGATGAAATATTAACGTTACCAATGTTGAAGAAGAAGTAAGCAAATCCGGTTGAGACAAGTCCCATGATAATCACATTCCGGAGTTGAATCTTAGACATCTTAACAATGTTTTGGCGCATGATCATTGCCACGGCAAGTGTCAACAATCCAGCAAGCAAGAATCGGACACTCACGATTGTTAGCACTTGACCGATATAACGGTCTCCCAGTGCCTCACGTGAAACGTCCATGCTGGCATACATTAACTTCAATAACTTAAATGGGGTTCCCCAAATAATGTTGGCAACCACAGCAGCCAAGATAATCATTGATTTGCTTGGTGCTTTTGTTTGCGTCGTACTACTCATAATAAGAGCTCCTTAAAAATAATATATTGTGAATTTCCTTACTAATACTATCATGGAGCCCCCGAATTGGAAGTGTCTTTTCATATTTTTTTAGTGGTATTTCATGTCAGAACCCTAACATGGCAAGGTTTTAAAAAGTTGCTATTATTCTCTAATCGTATTTTTTATTTGTTCATCATTGAACATGTTGAATTTTGTTGCGCTTTTTTTAATGTTTTAAAAAAAACTCATTTTGACACTTACCCTTTTGACTTGATAATCTAAAACGTATGGAGGTAATGTTATGCAACATTTAAATTATGATCAGCAAGAAAATTGGGACTTTATTACTGGCACGCACCAGTCTCCCATTGCCCTAAATCATCAAAAAGCGATTGCCGATGACAATCTTTCAACGATTGTCCTAGACTATGATCCCAGTGTCACGTATGTTCGTGATACTGGCGCAAGTATTGAATTTGGACTCACTGGTCACGCCCGCTTAAACCACCGTCAATTCAAAGTCCAACAAGCGCATCTCCACACGCCGAGTGAACATGTCATTGACGGGGTCCAAGCCACCGCAGAACTCCATTTTGTCCATTTGGCTGGAGATGGCCAAATGGCAGTTGTGGCTGTTCCTGTCATGCTTGGCGCGTCAAATGCTGCGTTTCATACCATTTTTGAAAATATCAATACACAAACTGCGTTCCCCGTGACATTAAGTGATTTATTACCAGAAGAACGCACTTATCTACATTACTTAGGTTCACTAACCACCCCTCCACTAACTGAGAATGTGGAATGGTATGTGCTCGACCATACTATTGAAATTGGCCAAGCTGAACTTGATACCTTCCATCAGTACTATCAGGGGAATAATCGTAAATTGCAACCAGATAACAATCGACCTATTGAATACTACAATTAAAAAAACCGTACCCAAGGGTACGGTTTTTTTAGCTTTCAGGAATTGCCACACTGACAACTGGAATATTATTATAATCCACAGCTGGGTCAATATAAATCGTGCGGGTGAGTCCATAATCAGACTCAACGACCTTATTCACTTTTCCAATGTATAGACCAGACGGTGTAATACCACCCAATCCACTTGTTGTAACAGGATCACCTGGCTTAACATCGGTCTTTGATGTAATTTTACTCATTACAATTTGGTTTTTGGTTTGGTCGAACTTAGCGACAATCCCATCAACCGTTTGATTGTTTTTATTCGTTACACGGATTGCAAAACGATCCGCTGTCTGACTATTATCAGACAATAACTCCACCTTGGCACTTGTCGTATCCACTTCAGAGATACGCCCAATCATGCCACCAGCACCCATAACTGACATGCTCTTTTTCAACCCTGCATTAGAACCACGATTAATAATTAATTGTGATTGCCAATTACTTGGTGAACGCGCAATAACGGTGGCATTAACCACACTATAATCAGTCAGAGTCTTATCAACTTTAAGTTGCTTCTTTAAGGCTTTGTTTTCGTGTTGTTCGTTTTGTAACTGAACCTGTGTTGCTGCAAGTTGATTAACCTTCTTATTTAGACGCTCATTTTCTTCATAAACGTCAAACATTTGTGTCATCGCACTATATGTGTTCCCAACGGCTTTTACCGGTGAAGTCATAACTTCTGAGACCCAGGTTGAGACATCTGAAACAATACGCATTGGTAATGCTGGCTTTTCTTGGGAAGTACGCGTACGCGAACTAAAAGTAATCACACCCACGGTCACCATAACAACCACAACTAAAACCACTAGGCGTCGTGAGGTTAGTAATTTCTTCATTGCGCAGGATCCTTTCTTAACGACCTTAACTAAAGACACTCAATAATAAAGAACGCCTCACCGAAATTGGCGCGGCGTCAATTATTATTAGCGTTTAGTTGTTTTTCAAAACATCAATGGACTTAAGTGCTTCACCTGTTCCAAGTGCAACAGCATCCAATGGTTCTGGGGCAACAAAGACAGGAACCTTAGTTGCTTCAGCAATAACAGAATCAATGTGCTTAAGAAGCGCACCACCACCAGTTAGAACGATACCATGATCGATAACATCAGCAGCAATTTCTGGTGATGTTTCTTCCAAAGTTTCCTTAATGGCAACAATGACTTCGTTGATAACATCATTGATGGCAATTGCAATATCCTTAGCAGGAATTTCAATTGTCTTAGGCAAACCAGTAACCAAATCACGGCCACGAGCTGTACCCACTCCCATTTCTTCTGCCTTTTCGATATCTGCAGATCCAATTTCAATCTTCAAACGTTCAGCAGTTTGCTCACCAATCAAGACAGAGTAGTTTTGTCGGATGTAATTCATAATCGCTTCGTCCATTGTATCCCCGGCCATACGAATTGAACGAGAAGACACAATATCCCCAAGTGAGATTGTCGCGATATCAGAAGTTCCACCACCAAGGTCAGCTACCATTGATCCGGTTGGATCATAGACCGGTAGTTCAGCCCCAACAGCAGCCGCAAATGGTTCTTCAAGCACATACGCATCACGTGCACCGGCAACTCGGGCAGCATCAATCACCGCACGACGTTCAACCGCAGTAACACCTGATGGCACACCAATTGTGACATAAGGCTTGGCACTATTACCACGTGAAGACCCCAAGGCCTTACCAAGATAGTACTTAAGCATTGCAACTGTTGTTTCATAGTCAGCAATCACACCGTCACGCATTGGACGAATTGCTTTAATGGTTACAGGCGTACGCCCCAACATTTCTTTAGCTTCTTGACCTACTGCAACAATTTCGTTTGTCTTTGTATTACGGGCCACAACTGATGGTTCACGTAATACAATTCCTTTACCTTCAATATAAACTAAGGTATTTGCCGTACCTAAGTCAATTCCTACATTATGAGTTCCAAATGAAAACACGGCTTTTATCCCTTTTCTGTTAGATTTAAATTTTATATATAATCAAAGGTTCCTTTGATTACTTTCAGTATGTTTAATTTTATCACAATTCGGTTATGTTCGTCCAGATATCCAAGAGGCTTTGTAAGTTAATTTCTTTCCAACAGGGATAATTTCGGTAACTTCGATATCCTTGCCCACTGATAATGAAAAAATCAAAGAAATGAATTTTCATAATTTCACTG
>NZ_RHGY01000005.1 GCF_003862435.1 Weissella viridescens
CGTAAGTCTCATCAACACCGTGTTGTGATGATGGCATTGAGGTCACACCTGTTCCCATACCGAACACAGAAGTTAAGCTCAATAGCGCCGAAAGTAGTTGGAGGATCTCTTCCTGCGAGGATAGGACGTCGCAATGCATATGGACGATTAGCTCAGCTGGGAGAGCACCTGCCTTACAAGCAGGGGGTCACAGGTTCGATCCCTGTATCGTCCATTGGTCGCATGGTCTAGTTGGTTAGGACGCCTGCCTGTCACGCAGGAGATCACGGGTTCGAACCCCGTTGTGACCGTTTTTCAAGCATTACGTCATTTCATAGGGGTATAGTTTAATGGTAGAACAACGGTCTCCAAAACCGTCGGTGGGGGTTCGACTCCCTCTACCCCTGCCATGGCGGTTGTGGTGAAGTTGGTTAACACACCGGTTTGTGGTTCCGGCATGCGTGGGTTCGAATCCCATCAATCGCCCTTGATGTGATGATTGAATTAGTTGCCGTTGTGGCGGAACTGGTAGACGCGCTGGACTCAAAATCCAGTTCCCTTCTTGGGAGTGTGGGTTCGATTCCCACCGACGGCATAATCCCATTTGGGATTTTTTATTTACATTTCGGGACGTAGCTCAGCTTGGTAGAGCACCTGGTTTGGGACCAGGGGGTCGCAGGTTCGAATCCTGTCGTCCCGATAATTAAAAGAGACTATCTCATAAGATGGTCTCTTTTTTGTTATCAATAAAAGAAACAGTTATAATAGCCCTATAGATAATGATAAAAGTAAGGACAGACAAATGAGTGAAACTATTACAAATGAATCTTTTCAAGACTTAGTCGACGATTTAACAGTTGATGGTCCAATTGTAGGTGAGAAGAAATTTGATATTGAAAATTTCTTTCAATTAAAAGATCCGGAAGGAAAAACAACAGAATTTTCACACATTGATATTTTACGACGTGCGGATGAAACTTTCTGGATGCCATTGGAAACAGATCGACATACCATCACAAACATTACGGATTATGAAATCTTCATCAATAAAACTGGTAAATGGGTACCAATTAAAGATTGGTTCGAAACGGAAGAGATATAGGTGTTGAAATGGCAAATGAATTATTAAGAAGAGGTATGTATGGATTTGCGATGGGTGATGCCTTTGGTGTGCCTTACGAGTTCAATGGTCCTGATGCACAGATTCAGACTGAAATGCAGGGTGGCGGTGGGAATGATCAGCTACCAGGAACCTGGAGTGACGATACAAGTTTAAACCTCGCAACGATTACGGCATTGACCGGAGAATATGATTTAAAAGCAATTATGCAAAACTTTGATGATTATCTCTATGACGGTCAATATACGCCCGATGGGACAGCTTTTGGATATGGTGATGAAACAGCTGCAGCGATTAAATATTTCCATGAGACAGGCAAATATGGCGATTTTGGGCTAAATAATCCTTTGGGTAGTGGGAATGGTGCCTTAATGCGGATTTGGCCATTAGCCTTTTATTCATATCCAGCGCAAATGACTTTGGAACAAGTTGTTGATGAAGTGACAGGTTTAACGCACGGGCAAATGCGGTCTAAATTAGCGTCACGTTTCTTTGTCTACTTTATTCGAGTACTTGCTCGTCGTGGTGACAGTGAAAAAGCAATTTTACAAGCTATTCGGGCCATTAACCGCCAACCAGCTGTACAAACGCTGTTGCAACAAGAAGAAATGGGATGGTTGGTGACTGATGCAACTGTCACACCGAACGATATCGTCGCGCACATTAAAGAACAAAAATCATCAGAATTAGCGACATCTGGCTATGTTTTGGATACATTAAATGTGGTCTTATGGGCGAGTTTAAACTATCAAGATTATACCGAGGCTGTTTTGTCAGTCGTACAATTAGGTGGTGATACGGACACCAATGCTGCGCTAGTTGGTCTAGCATTTAGCTACATTGATAATGATTTTTCAGATAGTTGGTTAGAAACATTACGTGCAAAAAATAAGATTGAAAGCGTCCTTATCTTAGCAGATGAAGCTGTTAAATTTGATTAATGATTGACGCAAAAAAGCCATTAGTCGGCGTGACTAATGGCTTTTTTTCTGATCAAATACCAAAGACTAAGGATAATTAATAAAGCAATTCCCAATAATGAGAGTAGCTTTCCTAGTTTGAGGCCAGGTGTTTGATAGGTTAAACGTAAGTTGTTCTGTCCAGAGTGAAGCTTAATCCCAAGGAACCCCTCATTAACTTTAATCAATTGATTATTGACTGATTGCCAACCCTTTGAATAAGGAATCGAGGTTGTTAAAATTTGAGGTTTAGCACTAGTGACTGCACCAGAAATTTTGTCATTTTGGATGTTCAATGGGACTGCATGCTTCTGTGCGTGTTGTGCTGCCTTTTTAAAGAGGCGACCTGTGGGAACGGCCTTAATCTTAACATCAAACGTGTAATGTCCTGGTTGACTAAACTGAAGGGGAAGATAGGTGGTATCCTTAACATCCGTCGCAGGACCTAAGTTCAGCGTAATATTTTGTCTTGGGTTGTAGAATGACAGATTTTTCTTTCCCGTTTGTATAAACGTTTGATCATTACCAGCATAACTCGTTGTAAATGTATATCCACTGACATTCTTGCCAATCGAATTAAGGTGCTTACGGCGCCAATTCCAATTAAAGGCTTGGTCGTTTGTCCGATAGTCCAATGGATTGCGCGGATTATAACTTCTTTCTTGCTGGCCATCACGATAACTATTGGTAGCAAATTGCGCCCGTTCGTTAAAGTTCGCAGGCTTAAAGTGCAAGTTGGAAATTTCAAGATGTAATTCTGTATTAGATAATGTCGCATCAGGCTTGAGATAGATGCCATGTTCGTCAGATTCACGATTTGGTGTGTAACTGAAATGAACTTTTTTCTGGTAATTAGCTTGTAAGTTGGACCGAATTGAAGCAGATGTGACATTTCGCTCCAATTGATGCTTTGATGTCGTTTCAGGTGCGGCATTAGTGACAACACCATCAGCTAAGTATGCTTCACGATTTGTGGCATCTGCTTTGGCAAACGTTTTTTCGCTGACAACATACTTAGGTAGATAGGCCAGCGGGTAGACTAAATCACTTTGTGTCACGTTTTGTCGATTAATCGTAATGGGTGGGGTTAACTTGTGATAACTAGCAGGGGCATCTGATCGGCGATTAGCATACCAATATTTGATACCAAAAACATTCGCCAAAATATTGCGTCGGTCTAGGTTGCTTGTAATATCATTGTTATTACTTCGAGGCAACTCAAGCTGCTTCATCAGTTGATTTACGGCACCACTTTGATATGACCAATAGGATTCAGCATTGTGAGCTGGACTATTCAAAGCCAAGTTTGTTGAAGGTGCTGGATCAATTTCTGCATCGGTGCCCAACTGGGTCTCAATATATGAGCGATAAAGCGTTGAAGGGACAGGTGACGTTTTTTCACCACGGTCTTTGGCCAACGTGTTATCAATGTTCTCATCAAAATAATTTGATTGTTGGTCGATCAATTTTTGTACGTTTGAATTTGAAAGGAGGGTCCCTTTTTCCGGATTCAAATCAGTTGTATGATTTTGTTGCATGATGACGATAGCATTCAAAGCAACAACACCAAGCAGGGCGTACAATCCAATTTTATGCGAAATTGACCAATACAAACAGAAAATAGTGAGCATCCCGATGAACAGTGTATTCGCAAAATTAGCATGTAAATCAAAATTATTACTGAATAAGATTGACATGAAGATAATGGCGCCAATGCCAGTCATCCAGTAGAAATCACGTTTTTGTAGTTCAGGTAGGTGATTCAAAAGGTAGACGACACTTAATCCAAGCGGGAGGCCGAGCATAAATATCCAACGATTTGACGGTGAAGATCCGCCGTTCATAATAGCGGCACCGGCTGGGAAAAGCAGGAAGATTCCAGCAATCACAAAGACCCAGCCAAGGAGTGGATAAGTTCTAAAACGACGCCAAACGAAGAGAATTGCAATAATACCAATGACGGAAAAGCCACCCGTTAACCAAAAATTAGGTGTTTCCGCATTATTAATAAGGTTACCAGGTAGCGCTAAATAATAATTCAAAGGATAGATGCTCAATCCGTTAGCAAAACGATACTGACTACGAGCAGAGCTAAGCGTACCCATTAAACTTGGTAAGAAGATAAGCATCGGCAAAAGAAACCCAACAAGGGAACTTGAAATGGTGCGTACCCACATTTTCCAATTACGCCAGGCATGGGTCAGACTAATGTTTAATACAAAGAAAATGGTGGCCCCAATCGCCATCATAAAGGCGAAATAATAGTTGTTCCATAGAGCCCAAGCAATCATAAAGACCGCAGGGAACCATTTTGGGTTATCTCTATTAATCAGGTTATCTATGGCCACAATTAAGAGTGGGAAAATGATTAGCGGATTAATAAAGTATGGATGTGAAAACATGCTTAAGGCCAGATAGCCGGTAAATAGATAAACTAGGGTAGCAATCGTGTTGGCAACAGGCTGCCAATACTTTGTAAAATGGCGTACTGCGACCAAAAAGGCCAGTCCGGCACAGAAAAGGCGGACAATAATCATGATTGAGTAGTAACTCACGATATGTTTGCTACTAATGAATGCGGCACCATAACTAAAAACATCGCCAAGTGTGTAGTAGGCAAAAGTTTGGTAGTAATCGGCCCCTAAACCAATTTTAAAGTTCCACTGGCTGGGCCAATTACCTGTAGCTAAGAGGTGGTGTAAGTCCTTTTGCCAATGAATCAGGGCGGGTAAATGCTGTGAAAGACCATCAGCTTGCCAAATTAGACTTGTATTTGTAAGCCAATAAGGTAAAAGGATGATGCCGACAACAATTAGAAACATGATTAAATAGACAGGCAGATTGCTTTTCCACCAATTTTTTCGGTTAATCATAAGAACTCCTCGATAGATAATGTTTCTATTATAGCATTTTCCGAAGGTTTAATTAACGACGGGCTAGTACGTGTCATATTAGTTTACATATTCTTTAAAATGACTTGAAGGGATGCCGGGAATTGTTTAAAATGAGAAAAACGATAACAGGGGAAACAATAAAAATGCGAATTGAATCAGACTCATTAGGACAAATGGAAGTACCAGATCAAGCTTACTATGGTATCCATACGATGCGTGCTTTAGAGAATTTTGCGATTACCAAGGACCATGTCAATGCGAACTTGGTTAAAGCTTTGATTCAAATCAAAGCGGCTGCAGCAAAAGCGAACAAAGGAGCCGGAAACCTTGATCCTGATGTTGCTGACGCTATTTTAGCTGCAACTGATGAATTGTTACACCAGCCTGTTGATTACGAAAACATGTTCCCGCTTGATCCCATTCAAGGTGGAGCCGGAACCAGTATGAACATGAATGCCAATGAAGTGATTGCTAATGTGGCATTAACGAATACTGGACATGCAAAAGGGGAATATCAATACATTAATCCCAATGACCATGTGAATAAGAGTCAAAGTACCAACGATGTCTTCCCTTCAGCTGGAAAACTAGCTTTAATTCATATTGTGAAGCCACTCATGGCTGAAATTGAAAAGCTTATGGCAGCACTTGGTGCCAAGGCTGAAGAATTTGAAGATGTCTATAAAATGGGACGAACACAGTTACAAGATGCTGTGCCAATGACACTAGGGAATTCATTCCACGCCTATTTGAAGCCACTTAAGCGTGACTTGAATCGGATTGATAAAGCACAAGCTGATTTGCACGTGTTAAATCTAGGTGGTTCAGCAATTGGTTCAGGTATTAACGTGTCACGTTATTATCAAGAACACATTATTCCAGAACTTAATGCCGTGACTGGTTTGGAGTTGGAGCAGGCTTCTGACTTATTTGATGCAACGCAAAACTTGGACAGTTTCTTGCAACTTTCAGCAGCACTAAAATCATTAGCTGTTGATCTTTCTAAGATTGCCAATGATTTGCGTTTGCTAAGCTCAGGACCTCGTTCTGGCCTAAATGAAATTAACTTACCAGCTCGTCAAGCTGGAAGCTCAATCATGCCTGGTAAGGTCAATCCTGTGATTCCTGAAGTTGTCAACCAAGTAGCTTTTGAGGTAATGGGAAATGATATTACCGTAACAAATGCGGTCGAAGCAGGACAACTTGAATTGAATGCGTTTGAACCCGTGATGCTTTATCGTCTATTTGCATCAGTTGATCATTTGACACAAGCCTTGAAAACGTTCCGCGAGCATGCAATTGTTGGCATTACACCAAACGAAGAACGCTTGGAACAAGATATTGACTTATCAATTTCATATACGACGGCAATGGCAGCGATTATTGGATATCAAAAGGCTTCAGACTTAGCTAAGCAGGCGCTAAAGACGAACCGTCCATTGCGTGAATTAGCAGAAGAAACCGGCGAATTTACTGATGACCAATTAGATGAAGTTTTCGCGGTTGATAAGATTGTTAAAAATGCACGAACACCTGAACACGGGCTTGTTTTCAAGAATAGTTAAACACGTAACGTAAAGAGACCAATAGATGGTCTCTTTTTTTTTATGAAAATCTATTTTATGAAAACGTTTACAAAACGCAACTAGTCATGTAAAATAAAGTTTGTAATGAGGATCAATTGATTCAGCACTTATTAAAGGAGAGGGCGATATGGTTAAATTCATTATTGCGAGTCATGGGGAATTTGCCAAGGGAATCCAACAATCAGGTGAAATGATTTTTGGAAAGCAAGAAGATGTTGAAGTGGTTACCTTCATGCCAGATGAAGGGCCAGAAGATTTAATGCAACATTTTATGCAAGCACTTGGTGAAGCGACAGAGACTGGCGAAGTACTATTTTTGGTTGATTTGTGGGGAGGATCACCATTTAACGCAGCATCACGAATTCAAGCGGAGCATCCAGACCGGATGGCTATTATCACCGGATTGAATTTGCCGATGCTCATTGAAGCATATGGGGCCCGGTTTACAACGGAAAAAGCGAGTGAGATTGCGCATGGATTAATCGAAGTCGCACAAAGCGGAATTAATACGATTCCTGAACGACCACAAGAAACAGATGAGACACCAACAGAAGCAGATACGGCCATTGAAGCAGCACCGAGCCAACCTGCAACTGATATTGATAAGGTGGAGCATACGGGAACAGCGACGATGGATATTCGTTTAGCACGAATTGATTCACGTCTCTTACACGGGCAAGTTGCAACGGCTTGGACGAAAGCGGTCCAACCAGATCGGATTATCGTTGTGTCTGATACAGTGGCGCACGATGAGCTACGAAAGACCTTGCTTGTACAAGCAGCACCAGTTGGGGTTAAAGTAAATGTTGTCCCAATTCAAAAGTTAGTAGATGTTTGGGACGATCCGCGGTTTAAGGGAATTAAAACCATGTTACTTTTCGAAACACCACAAGATGTGGAACGTGCAGTAGCCGCTGGTGTGAAATTGACAGAAGTTAATATCGGGTCAATGTCACATTCCGAAGGAAAGCGCATGGTAACGAATGCCATTGCTGTTGATAGTGCAGATGTGCAGTGCCTAGAAGAGTTACAAGCACAAGGTGTTAAATTTGACGTCCGTAAGGTACCTAGTGATCAAAGTAAGGATATTTTCGCCTTATTGAAAGATTAAGTACGGAACCTAACGTTATTAGAGGAGGATAAACGCATGATTTCAGCGTTTTTTGTAGTATTGATTTCGTTTTTGGCGGGTATGGATGGAATTTTAGATGAGTTTCAATTCCAACAGCCAATTGTTGCAGCAACCTTGATTGGTTTAGCTAATGGGCATGTCACCGAAGGAATTATCTTGGGGGGAACTCTTCAAATGCTTGCTCTTGGTTGGATGAATATTGGGGCAGCGGTTGCGCCTGATGCGGCGTTAGCATCAGTGGTGTCAGCCTACCTTGTGACTGGGCCTGCACAAGTCAGCGTCTACGAAGGAATGGCAATCGCGGTGCCACTTGCGATTGCCGGACAAGTTTTGACGATTGGGGTTCGTACATTGACCGTTGTTTTGGCCCATGTTGCCGATCGACAAGCTGAAAAAGGAAGTTTACGCGGCGTGGATGCTGTGAATATGGCGGCATTAACTTTGCAAGGTCTACGTATTGCAATTCCAACGATTATTGTGATTGCAGTTGGTGCTGGGCCTGTTAATGCGGCATTGAATGCAATTCCAGATGTTATTACTAAGGGGTTGGCCGTTGCTGGTGGATTTATTGTGGTGGTTGGTTACGCCATGGTCATTAACATGATGGCAACACCAGAACTTTGGCCTTTCTTCTTCTTAGGATTTGCCCTTTCAGCAGTTACCGAATTGAATTTGATTGCAATGGGAATTATTGGATTAGTCTTGGCACTTGTTTACCTACAACTTTCACCACGTTTCAATGGGGGAAATGATGGTGGCGGTAGCACAGGTGGTACAAGTTCAGGATCATCCGGCGACCAAATTGATGCAATTTTAAATAATTACTAGGCTTGGGGGAAGAGTACAATGAGTAATTCAGTACAAGAAAAGCAAGTACAATCAACCGAAGTGCACCTAACAAAAGGTGATCGGTATGCAACCTGGTGGCGTTCAACTTTCCTTCAGGCGGCTTGGAACTATGAACGGATGCAGAACGTGGGATGGGCTTATGCCATGGTCCCCACAATCAAGCGTCTCTATAAGACGAAAGAAGATCGCACTGCTGCACTTAAGCGCCACTTAGAGTTCTTCAACACACATCCATACGTTGCTTCACCAATTCTTGGTGTTGAAATGGCGATGGAAGAACAAAAAGCCAATGGTGCTGCGATTGATGATGAAGCAATTAACAGTGTTAAAGTTGGAATGATGGGCCCATTGGCCGGTGTTGGTGACCCAATTTGGTGGGGAACAGTTCGACCAGTTTTGGGAGCCTTTGCGGCCGGTCTAGCACAAAGTGGTCAAATTCTTGGTCCAATTATTTTCTTCCTGGTCTGGAACGTGATGCGTATGGCGTTCTTATGGTATACCCAAGAATTGGGATACCGTGAGGGAACTAATATCACCCAAAATTTGGGTGGTGGTATGATGCAAAAGTTAACCACAGGGGCTTCAATTTTGGGGATGTTTATCATGGGAGTGTTGGTCCCACGTTGGACAACCATGAATTTCCCAATGGTCCTATCAAAGGTTCATTTGCAAAAGGGAAGTTATGTCGATACAGATACGCTTGCTAAGCAGATTAATTCTGGACACCTTAGCCCACAAACGATTACTGATATCGCGGGTAAGATTAAAGATGGACAGAACTTGGGTGCTATTAAGATTACGACAGTGCAAGATACCTTGAATCAACTTATTCCTGGATTAGCACCATTAATTTTGATGTTTATTGTCCTATGGCTACTCCGTAAGAATGTCTCACCAATTGTGATCATCTTTGGATTGTTTGCCGTTGGAATCTTGGCCTATGCCTTTGGTATTATGGCTTAATTAACAAAAGCTGGTAGATTCTGCCAGCTTTTATACATAGAAATAAAGGGAAGGTTGATCGTCATGACTCAGCAAACCGAACAAACAGGATTAAAGGCACCAGCGAATGCCTTACTATCGCCAGTGAATATCCAACCGGGCTACCTTTTTTATGGTGAAAAAGGGATTGAGTTTCGCGCAAATAAAGGTGGATATATCATCGTACCGTGGGAACAAGTTGAATATGTGAGTTTAGAAATTATTTTCAACGTATACTATCGGGGGATTATTATTAAAATTAAGCCAAATCAGAAAGTCTCTGCAGGTCAACCTGATATGTCAGGTCGGACGTTAGAATTTGTCGGGGGTAAGCCTAAGCGTGCCTTACCAATTTTCCAAGAATATCTAGCGCCAGATCAAATTCGGCACCGTTTAGGAATCTTTGCCCGTAGAAAAGCTAAAAAATCTTGATATTTTAAAAGCCAATGCTGTTAATTGGCTTTTTTTGTGGTTTAATAGTATTTTAGGTTAAACTTAATCAAGAATATGAGGAACACGCATGGCAAGACGACGTAAAACACAGGGTATGAACGGTAAGAAAATCACAATTGCTGGATTGGCAGTTGCCGGTGCATTATTGGTAGGGCAACACTATGGCTTAATTTCAGATGAACAAGTCAAAAAATTTACGCCAAACACGCAAGTATCAAAAAATACATTAACGCGTACAAAAACTGGTTCATTGCAAACAAGTCAATCTGGCGGGGCAAGTGTTCACCCAACGCAAGCCCTGGCCGCAAGTGTTGTTACGACCAATGTAAAGCAACAGTTACGTGCCAATAGCCTCGCATTTAATGGTTCAGGGGCGTATGTGATTAATAATAATCAAAATGATTTAAATGCAAATGTAAAAGTTGCACCATATGTGCAATTAGCACAACTTGACCAAAAAGGGCGTCCTGGGGTTGCTAACGCATATTTAAACAATACCAGTCGTGAATATCGGAAACGTGAACATACTGGAAATGACAAAAAAATCAATCCAATTGGTTGGCATCAAATGCGCCTAAATGGCAATCAAATCCTTTATAACCGAGGGCATTCAATTGCTTATGCACTGGCAGGAGGCGTGAAGGGATTTGATGCCTCAGAGGCTAATCCAAGAAACATCACCACACAAACAACTTGGGCGAACCAAGCGTCAAATGGGGATGCTAGCAATACTGGACAAAACTATTATGAATCGATTGTACGGAAAGGGTTAGATCAACATAAAACAATCCGTTATCGTGTAACGCCAGTTTATGATGGCAATGATTTGGTGCCCTCTGGTTCAAAGATGGAAGCAAAGTCCACGGACGGCAGTATTCAATACAATGTTTTTATTCCAAATGTCCAACCGGGTGTGAAAATTAACTATGCAGACGGTACAGCAACGGCAGGTTAAATTTTAACGTTTTTTAATGGTTTTTTGATTAAAAATCATGTGTATGGTATTATAAAGCCTGTTATAAAAAAGTAACGTTAATTATTGGAGGGTTATTATGAACCAGAGTAAAGGTTTTGACATTTTTAGCTTAGTGCTAGGAATCTTGTCACTTGTACTTGCGTATGTTGTCTTGAAGTTCCCTGGTGGATCTTTGGCAGCTATCGTAATTGTTATTGGAATTTTCATGATTATTGACGGAATTTTGCATTTCTCACAACGTGGTGGACTACGTAATATGGGAATGAAGAGCACAGGAATGCTAACATTCCTTGCGGTTTTGGATATTATCGTTGGTATTGCAATTATCATCTGGCCGGCAAGCTTCGGTGCTATCTACGTTTGGATTTTCGTTGCCATTGGTATGGTAATGGATTCATTGTTCGAACTATGGGCAGCTAAGTACGTTAAGCAAGTTGGAAAGGGATACTACTGGTTTGTTGTTATCATGGCAATCATCGGTCTTATCCTTGGTGTTGTGATGATGTTCAGTCCAGCCTTTGGCTTGTCATTTGTAGTTGCTTTGTTGGCAGCTTACTTGCTAGTCTTTGGTGTTTTGGAAATCGTTAAGGCTTTCTAAGACAAATTTAAAAGGTAATCACGGATGTGGTTATCTTTTTTTTTACATAAAATAAGCAGATATAGCATGAATGGAATTAAAGGAGAATAGCATGTTAAATAATATTGTAATTGCTGGTGGTGGCGTATTAGGGTCTCAAATTGCGTATCAATGTGGTTTTTATGGAAAACATGTTGTTGTTTACGATATTAGTGAGGATGCGATTAAAGCAGCTGAAAAGCGTGTGAACAGTTGGGATCAAGACTATCGTGATGATGTTTCAGCAACTGAAGACCAAATCAAAGCAGCACATGCAAATATTTCCTATAACTCAGATTTAGCTGAAGCCGTGAAGGATGCTGACTTAGTCATTGAAGCAATTCCAGAAGTCGTAGATATTAAAAAGGACTTCTATCATCGTCTTGCTGCTGTCTTGAATCCACAAGCCATTATTGTGTCAAATTCTTCAACTTTGTTGCCGTCACAATTTGCTGAAGATACTGGTCGTCCAGATAAGTTTATGGCATTGCACTTTGCCAATCATATCTGGATTGAGAATTTAACAGAAATGATGCCAACGAAGGAAACTTCTGAAGCAACCATCGACTCGGTCCGCGCCTTTGCAGAATCAATTGGCATGGTACCAACCTTAGTTAAGAAGGAGCAACCAGGTTACTTGTTGAATTCATTACTTGTTCCTTGGATTACTTCAGCCGAAGCTCTTTGGGGGAATGATATTGGTTCAATTCAAGACATTGATCGTAGCTGGATGATTGCAAAGGAAGCCAAGTATGGTCCCTTTGGAAACATTGATCGTGTTGGATTGCGAACAGCCTACAATATCGGTAAAGAGACATTACCAAGTTTGACGAATGAAAAAGAACATAAGGGACTTGAAATCGCCCTTGAACGTATGGATAAGATGATTTCAGAAGGTAAGTTAGGTATGGAAAGTGGTGAGGGATTCTATCAATATCCAAACCCTGCCTATGAAGCTGCTGACTTTTTGAAGCATGGTGATCGTTAAGCATACATTTGAAGACACAAAAAAAGTAGGTCGCGTGAGCGATCTACTTTTTTATTGTTCAAATATTAATTACTTTGAAGAATCGTCTGAGTCAAGGCTTTCGATAAACTTCTCAAGTTCCTTTTCATCAGCAACGGCTTCTTTTTCGTCATACTTACCGTACTTACCAATTTCACTCAAGATGTGCTTGATTTCGTGAATAGCCTTGTGTTCTTCAGCCCATTCCTTAACAGAATGTGACTTTGAATCAGCTTCCAATGAATCTAACTTTGCGATTGAATCATCCAACTTATCGATTGTGTCAGCAATGTTTGAAACAACCTTTTGTTCTTTTTCAGTATAATCAGCCATGTTAAAATCCTCCATCTATTTTGTGTTGCAACTTTGTCACAGCTTTATTATAACACGATTGGGATTTAATGAAACTTAAATTTAGTAAATTCATATGTATAACAAATATATTTCAATTGAAGATTAAATATTTACAATAAAGCGTTTTCATCATTGAAACGCTTTTTTTACTTACAAGGGAAGAGAAGTCTTTACCTGTTCACTAAGTTAGATTTACAAAGACTTGATAAAGTAAATCCTGTAATAAAAATTAATTAACCAGTTGGTTATCATAGAGGGGGTTTATGACACATGTCAATTAAGTTAAAGCACTTAAAGAAAACATATGACAATGGTGAAGAGGTTTTAAAAGATATTAATACAGAAATAGAAGATGGGCAATTTTATGTCTTAGTGGGTGCATCAGGATCTGGTAAAAGTACCATTTTGAATGCTATTGCTGGTTTTATTCCCATCAATGAAGGCGTCATTGAAATTAATGGACGTGATGTCACGAATTTGTCGCCTAAGGATCGTCATCTAGCAATGGTCTTTCAAAATTATGCGCTGATGCCCAATCTAACGGTGTCTGAGAATATTATTTTTGGATTAAAAGCACGTCATGTGGATAAAGCTGTTCAGCAGGACCGATTGAATGAAGTTTTACAAACCGTCCATCTAACGGAGTACAAAGATAAACGACCCGCAAATTTGTCTGGTGGTCAACGACAGCGCGTGTCACTCGCTAGGGCATTGGTGTCAGATGCGAATGTGATATTAATGGATGAGCCATTATCAAATCTTGATGCGAAACTAAGAGCCGAAATGCGCCGTGAAATCCGCGCATTACAGCAACATTTAGGGTTAACCGTCATTTATGTGACGCATGATCAGACAGAAGCTATGACCATGGGAGATCAGGTGATGCTATTGAATCAAGGCCGAATTGAGCAAATCGGGTCACCGCTTGAACTGTATAATACACCAGAAAATACTTACGTAGCAGACTTTTTTGGTTCTCCAGCTATCAACTTGCTGGATGCTAAATTAACAGGGAATCAATTGCAGCTGGTAAACGGTGTAAAAATTAACTTTAGGCATACATTTACTGGGGACGTTCGCGTTGGAATTCGTCCTGAAAATGTGCAACTAACGCCACAAGGTAGCTTCAATGGAAAGATTACCCATATTGAGCCACTGGGGGATGGGACAAATGTTTCGGTTGAAATTGGTACTGCAGAACCATTTAGGTTAAAAGTTAGTGACCAATTAAAGCTACACGCAGGTGATCAAATCAGTTTCGATATTTTACCGGAACAATTGATGATTTTTGATACTGAAAATCAATTAGTTGGCCTTGGTCCACTCACGGAATTAGCCGTTTAACGCAAAGTGTCAGAGGGAAAATAATGCAAAAGAAACAAAATGTACTGGCGTTTGTCTTACTATTGCCTTCTATAGTTGTTTTGGGCATGTTTGTTTTCTATCCAATGTTGAAAACATTCTGGTTAAGTACTCAGTTAACTAACTTGATGGGCGAACCGGTTAAATCTGTTGGATTTAAGAATTTTACCAATTTAATGCATTCAGAAAGCTTTATCACGTCAATTACGGTCACAATGATTTTTGTTATTGCAACCACAATCTTAACAGTCATTTGTGCTTACTTTTTGGCCATTCTTGCAAGTAGAAAAATGCGAGGAATGGGATTCTTCAGAACAATTTTTTCTTCAACAATGGGTATCTCAGTTACCGTGGCATCAATATTATGGTTGTTCATGTTTAACCCACAAATCGGTTTATTTAGTAAAGTGTTAACATCACTTCATTTGCCAGATATTAATTGGTTGTCAGATCCGATGTGGGCCTTAGTGGCAATTATTGGGACGACCGTTTGGATGAATATTGGATTTGCCTTTTTAATCTTATTAGGAGCCGTTCAAGCCATCCCGACGGATTTGTACCAAGTTGCTGATTTAAACGATGCTTCAAAGTGGTTACGTTTACGCAAAATTACCCTGCCAGGAACTGAGCCTACTTTGTTTTTTGTAATGGTTGTGACGCTAATTAATGCGTTCCAAACATTTGGACAAGTGGATATTTTAACGGCTGGTGGGCCCGACTATCATACGAATTTATTGGTGTATTCAATTTATCAGGATGCATTTGTCAATCATACGATTGGGCGTGCAAGTGCGGAGTCGGTCGTATTGACAGTCATTATTATGATCGTTACGTTTATCCAGTTCTACTTAAATAAGCGGAAGGCGGCTAGATATGCAGGTTAGTCGAAACAAACAAATTGGAAACTTTCTATTGCTAAGCGTGATTGCATTAATCTTAATGCTACCACTCATACTTGGAATTTCATTAAGCTTGTCATCAAGTAACTCCATTTCACAGGGACATTTAATTCCCCGAAGATTGATATTTACTAACTATGTCCATGTCTTTACTGATACGCATATGGCCAAATTTTTATTGCATAGTTTAATTATCTCAAGTGTGGTCATGGTTGGGCAGGTTGTGTTATCAATCTTAGCCGCGTATGCGTTTGTCTTTTTAGATTTTAAATTCAAAAAAGCGGTTTTTATTATCTTTTTGAGTACAATGATGTTACCTTTTGAATCCCAAATCATTCCAAACTTTAATTTAATGCGAGACTTAAACTTACTCAATACGTATTCGGCAATGGCATTACCGTTTTTAGCTTCAGCTTTTGGCACATTTATGATCAAAACCAGTTTTGAACAAGTACCCCCAGAATTGAGGCAGTTGAGTCAGATTGAAGGACTCTCACATTTTCAATTTATCACGAAGGTGGTGATGCCATATTGTAAGATTAGTTTGATTACTTTTGCCCTATACAGTTTCCTAACCAACTGGAATATGTACTTATGGCCACTCATTTCAACTGATAATGATAAGGTACGGACTGCACAAATTGGGTTACGACAAATGCGGGCACAAGATACCGCAAGTAATTGGGGTTTGATTATGGCTGCAACAATTATCGTTGTTATACCGACAATGTTGATTATTTTCTTTGGTCAAAAGTATTTTAAAAACGGGTTGACGAGTGGTGTCATTAAGTAACCCGATTCAAAACAGTTTATGAGCTACGATATAACAGCAAAATGATTAATAGGAGAAGCAAATCATGTTTAAACATATCGCAAAATATTCTATTTTATTGACAGTGAGCGCAGGTGTGGTGATGCCTTTGGCTGCAGTTCAAGGTAATGCGGCAAGTACACCAGAAAAGATTACCTTCTGGCATTCAATGACAGGTGAGACACAAAAGTCGATTGAACGTGTCGTAAACGATTTTAATAAGTCGCAAAGTGAGTATAAGGTAGTGCCAGAGTTTCAAGGTCAATATGTTGAGGCATTACCTAAATTCCTGTCGGTCGGCGGCACAAAAAAAGCGCCAGTTCTTTTCCAATCAAACGAAATTTCAACAAAACAATTGGCAACTTCAGGTATGATTGAGCCAATGGAAACGATCACAAAAAAATATAAGTATGATACCTCCGATATTCGTGAAAACATTTTAGATTATTATCGCGTTGATGGAAAACTGTATTCAATGCCATTTAATTCAAGCGCGCCAGTTCTTTATTATAATAAAGACGCGTTCAAGGCAGCAGGCATTGATGAATTACCTAAGAGTCCAACTTTTGAGCAGGTGACGGATGCGGCTAAGCAGTTAAAAGAAAAAACTGGTAAAGCAAAGCTATCAATTTTGCCTTATGGGTGGAACTTTGAAGAGCTATTAGCAAATCAAAATCAAGAATTAGTTAATAATGGTAATGGGCGTAAGAAGACCGCAACAAAGTCAACATTTAATAATGAAGCGGGTAAGAACATTCTGAATTGGATTAAGACAAATGCGGACGCAAAAACACTTGTTGATTATGGAACTGGTGCAAATGCAGCGGATAATGAATTATCGGGATTTACTTCCAAACAAGTAGATATGTTTATGAATTCTTCAGCCTCACTTGGGGATATTAAAAAGAATGCCAAATTTAATGTTGGGGTGACATATATGCCACATCCAAAGAATAAAACTGCCAATGGTGTTGCAATTGGTGGTGCCAGTATTTGGCTTTCCAAGGGAAAGACGAATAAACAACAAAAAGGTGCAGCTGAGTTTTTAAAGTTTGCAACTTCACCGAATGAACAGGCGCAATGGTCAATCGATACAGGCTACTTTGCAATCAATAAAAAGTCTTACGATACCAAGTTGCTTAAAGATGCGTTCAAAAAGACACCAATTTTGGCTGCACCAGTCGATCAACTTAAAGACACTAAGAAAAATTCTGCATCAGCAGGTGCTTTGATTACAGCGATGCCAAATGAACGTGTGAATACACAAAATGCAATGGAAAATGTGATCAATGGTAAAAATGTTGACAAGGAACTCGCAAAGGCAGCAAAAAAGACTGATGCTGATATTAAGTCAGCAAACGAACAAACTGGTGAATAAGTATGGATAAAACGACGATCTTTGGGCATCGCGGTATACCAACTAAATTTATTGAAAACTCAATTGATGGATTTGAGTATCTTGCCAGTAAGGGAGAGGCCGTTGAGTTTGATGTCCATTTGACCAAAGATTTTCATCCAGTTGTCATGCATGATGAAAAAATTGATCGAACGACGAATGGGCACGGCTATATTAGAGATTTTACTTTGGCGGAGTTAGCACAGTTTCACTTAATAAGCGATAACCAGCGTCCGCAACAACGGCAGGGAAAGCAAAATGAAATTCCGACGTTAGAACGTGTGCTAGAGATTTTTAAATCGACGGATTTAATTTTAAACATTGAATTAAAGACGGAAAATATTCAGTATCCGGGAATTGAAAGCATAGCGCTAGAAGCAGTTCACGATTTTGGTCTTGCTGGACAAACGGTTTTTTCATCTGTGAATTTGGGTAGTGTAAAACGCATCGGTAAATTAGATGAACACCAACAGATTGCATTGATTAGCGAAGAACCCATTTTGCGACCACTCGATTTTATGGCACGTAATCAGCTAGACGCCTTGCATTTAAAAAAATCAGTCATGGCAAATGACTTTCCTCAATTTCAACGTATTTGGACCATTGACGACACAGCAACTTTAAAACATATTTTCGAACATGGTTTTGAAGGTGTTTTTACCGATGACTTTGAAAGCGCCGACGCATTGAGAACAAAATTGATGACTAGAAATGTTTCAGCGATTTAAATGGCATGAATAGATCTGGTTGTTTTTATCAAACTAACTAGTGAACAAATAGTAAAAAGCCCTGATAGGTTCTCACTTACGAGAAAACTATCAGGGCTTTTTTGATTTTGCACATTTTTTGCACATACACAATACGAATAGCTATATACCAACGATTGTAACACCTTAAAAATGAACCCGGCGGGAATCGAACCCACATCTCCAGAACCGGAATCTAACGTGATATCCATTACACTACGGGTCCAACTACCAATAATATTATAGACGAGCAATACGGCAAAAGCAATTCATAATATTACGATTAGGTTAAACCTTGCATTTCGTTAAGTTTCCCTTTATTATAACTGTATAAAGAAAAAACTTAAATATGAAAAGGTGACACTATGGCTAGTTCAGAAGGAAAAGATATCATGGGGCGTAATATTAAACGTCTTCTAAAGCAACATGGCATGACCGCGGCAAAGCTCTCTGAGGTTGTTGGTGTTTCAACAGCAACAATTTCAGACTGGTGTAATGGTAAAACCTATCCACGGATTAATAAGATTGAACAAATGGCAGAATACTTTAATGTATCAAAATCTGAGCTTGTTGAAGATCCAGATCAAATGAGTACAACAAACGTAACCGAGGAACCAGCGCTCATGGCCGCACATTGGGGCTTAGATATTTCCGGACTACCTGATGATGAACGACAACGTGTTGTCGATCGTGCCAAAGCATATGTAGAAGGTCTCATTGCAGACTACGAGGATCGCAATGCAAAATAATCGGTATGAGGACTTACTCATACGGGTAGAAGATGATTTAGCAGACCGCGGGATGCCAGCCACGATTCTAGATACGATTCCCCTACAAGAAAATTCTGGATTAGCAGGCGTAACTTCTATTAAGGATGGTAAAGTTTATATCTTCATTGATAAAGCCTTATCAACTTTTGAAAAAGCAGAGACGCTTGTTGAAGAATATTTCCATGCAATTTCAGATTTAGGTGATTTATTAGATTATCAATCGGCACGGGCACAAAATAATGAAGTAAATGCACGCGAGTCAGTTTTAACGTATATGACAAGTGTGGATGATTTAAAACGTGTGGCAAAGCAACATCCAGATATGCCCTTGGCTCCCTGGATGTTGGAAGAAGCCTTTGGGTATCCTGTTGATTTTGCACAAGCAACCTTAGATTTCTACCGTAGGAGTGGCGAATTAAATTAAACCTATTGCAATTAATTTTAACCTAATATATACTATAAATGTAGCTTAGCTTTATCGCTGAGCTTTTATTTCAAATCAAAGTTAAGTTAAAGTTAATTAAAAGGAGTGTTTACTATGCCAATTCAAAATATGATCGGAATTTTAACAGTTGTCATCGTGTTTATCGCAGCACTTATTATTATTCGGATGGCAGTTACTGCACTAACACCACTTTTCAAGGGTGTCGTTAATTTCATTATGAAGAATATGTCACAAGAAATGCGGATGACGTTAAGAAATCACGAAGACGTGCTTGAAGAAGTCTTAGATTGGAAAATAAAGTAGGGTGATGAGGACGTTTAAATCGTGATTAGCAGTCGCGTAACATGTCCGCAAAAAAACGTTCTGAAAGTTTGCGAATTGTTAAACAAAGTCGTATAATAAGACTTGTAAAAAAGTTTACGAAATGAAGTTCTGGGAGGAATCATTTATCATGACTGTAAAGATTGGTATTAATGGATTTGGACGTATTGGTCGTTTGGCATTCCGCCGTATTCTTGAATTAAAGGATGCTGCAGATGACATCGAAGTTGTTGCTATCAACGACTTGACTAACCCTGCAATGTTGGCATACTTGCTAAAGTATGACTCAACTCATGGTACATTGGACGCTGAAGTTTCAGCTGACGAAGATGGTATCATCGTTGACGGTAAGAAGTACCGCGTTTATGCTGAAAAGAACGCTGCTGACTTGAAGTGGGTAGAAAACGACGGCGTTGACGTTGTTTTGGAATCAACTGGTTTCTACACTTCAAAGGAAAAGGCACAAGCTCACTTGGATGCCGGTGCTAAGAAGGTATTGATCTCAGCTCCTGCTGGTGATATTCCTACTGTTGTTTACGGTGTTAACCAAGATATCTTGACTCCAGAAGATAACATTGTTTCTGCTGGTTCATGTACGACTCAATCATTGGCTCCATTGGCTGATGCATTGAACAAGGAATTTGGAATTGAAGTTGGAACGATGACTACTATTCACGCTTACACTTCAACACAAATGATCTTGGACGGACCTCGTGGAAGCAAGCCACGTAACAACCGTACTGCTGCCGCTAACACAATTCCTCACTCAACTGGTGCTGCTAAGGCCATCGGTTTGGTTGTTCCAGAATTGAAGGGTAAGTTGAACGGACATGCACAACGTGTACAAGTTGTTGACGGTTCAATCACTGAATTGACAACTATCTTGGACAAGAAGGTTACTGCAGAAGAAGTTAACGATGCTATGAAGAAGTACGAAACTCCATCATTCGGTTACAACGGTGATGAAATTGTTTCTTCAGATATCATCGGAGACACACACGGTTCTGTCTTTGACCCAACTTTGACTGAAGTCGTAACAGCTGGTGATCACCAATTGGTTAAGACTGCTGCTTGGTATGACAACGAATACGGTTTCACTTCAAACATGATCCGTACTTTGAAGCACTTAGCAGAGCTTTAATAAGCGATTCAGTTCGTTAAAAAAACAGGGGGTTTAGTGTAAACTGAATCGCCTGTTTTTTTCAAAAAATGTTATAATTAATGATATAAAAACAGAAAGAAGGAATTTCTTATTATGGCTAAGTTAACTCTTGAAGACTTGGATGTTAAAGGTAAGAAGGTTCTAATGCGTGTTGATTTCAACGTCCCATTGAAGGAAGAAAATGGCGAAGTTGAAGTTGCAAATGACAACCGTATTAAGGCTGCATTGCCATCAATTAAATATGTTTTGGATAACGGTGGACGTGCCATCGTCTTCTCACACTTGGGTCGTGTAAAGACTGAAGATGATAAGAAGAAGTTGTCAATGAAGCCTGTTGCACAACGTTTGGCTGATTTGCTAGGACAACCTGTTACATTTGTTCCTGCAATCGAAGGTCCTGAATTGGAAGATGCCGTTAACGGTCTTGCCGACGGACAAGTTCTTGTATTCGAGAACACTCGTTTTGCTGATGTTCAAGATGGTGTTGAAACAAAGCGCGAATCAAAGAATGATCCTGCACTAGGTAAGTACTGGGCTTCATTGGGTGACGTATTCGTCAACGATGCTTTCGGTACTGCACACCGTTCACACGCCTCAAACGTAGGTATTGCGTCTAACATTGATCAAACAGCCGCTGGATTCTTGATGGAAAAGGAAATCAAGTTCTTAGGTGGAGCTGTTACAGATCCAAAGCGTCCATTCGTTGCTATCATCGGTGGTGCTAAGGTTTCTGACAAGATTGAAATTATCCAAAATCTTTTGAAGAAGGCGGATAAGGTTATCGTTGGTGGTGGAATGGCTTATACATTCGACGTTGCCAATGGTAAGTCAATCGGTAACTCATTGTTTGAAGCAGATAAGGTTGATTTGGCTAAGAAGTTGATCGACGAAGCTGGTGATAAGCTAGTTTTGCCTGTTGACGCCGTAGCAGCTGATAAGTTTGCTAACGATGCTGACACTTACATCGCTGATGATGGTATCAAGGATGGTTACATGGGTCTTGATATTGGACCTAAGTCAATCGAATTGTTCGATTCAGTTTTGGACGATGCTAAGACAGTTGTTTGGAACGGACCTATGGGTGTGTTCGAAATGCCTAACTTTGCTAAGGGAACTTTGGCAATCGGTGAAAAGCTTGCTGAAGTTACTAAGAAGAATGATGCAACAACTATTGTTGGTGGTGGTGACTCAACTGCAGCTGTTCAACAACTTGGAATTGCTGACCAATTGACACACATCTCAACTGGTGGTGGTGCTTCACTTGAATACCTTGAAGGTAAGGATTTGCCTGGAATCGCTTCAATTTCAGATAAGTAATTTAGCTTAAATAAAGAAACGAACAACTATTTTAGTTGTTCGTTTTTTTATTTGCAGTAAACAATGACAAACGTTGGCTATCAACGGTATAATGAAAGGTACTAGCAAAATAAAATTTAAACTGAAGGAGCGCATAAAAAATGGATTTAGAAGAAATGAAAGCGCGCCAATCACGTATCCGTAATTTTAGTATTGTTGCCCATATTGATCATGGAAAGTCGACAATTTCCGATCGTATCTTGGAATCAACACATACGGTTGCAGAACGTGATATGCAAAATCAATTATTAGATACTATGGATCTTGAACGTGAACGTGGAATCACAATCAAAATGAACTCGGTTGAAGCACACTATGAGGCTCCAGACGGTGAAACATACATCTTTCATTTAGTTGATACACCAGGTCACGTCGACTTTTCATACGAAGTCTCACGTTCTTTGGCGGCTGTTGACGGCGCAATTTTGGTTGTTGATGCTGCCCAAGGGGTTGAAGCACAAACCTTGGCAAATGTTTATTTAGCCATTGAAAATGACCTTGAGATTATCCCGGTCATCAATAAGATTGATCTTCCCGCTGCTGATCCAGAGCGTGTCCGTGAAGAAATCGAAGAAGATATTGGAATCGATGCTTCCGATGCCGTGATGGCTTCAGCAAAAGAGGGAATTGGAATCCCTGAATTGTTGGATCAAATCGTTTCAAAGTTACCAGCTCCTGAAGGAGACCTTGAGGCGCCGCTACAAGCCCTTATCTTTGATTCAGCCTATGACTCATATAAAGGGGTTATTTTAACAGTTCGTGTCCGTGAAGGGGTTATGAAGCCCGGAGACAAGATTCGTTTCATGAACTCAGGTGCGGAGTATGAAGTGACGGAAGTTGGTATTAATTCACCCAAGCCAATTAAGCGTGAGTATCTCATGGCTGGTGATATTGGTTACGTGGCTGCATCAATCAAGAGTATTCGTGATGCGCGTCCGGGTGACACAATTACAACTATTGATAACCCAGCTGCTGAACCACTTCCAGGATATCAACCAATGACGCCAATGGTTTATTCTGGGCTTTATCCAACAGATAACGCACGTTACAATGATTTGCGTGAAGCCTTGGAAAAGCTCCAATTAAACGATGCGTCACTTGAGTTTGAACCTGAAACGTCACAAGCGCTTGGTTTTGGATTCCGGACTGGATTCTTGGGATTGTTGCACATGGACGTTATTCAAGAGCGTTTGGAACGAGAATTCGACCTCGATTTGATTACAACGGCACCTTCTGTTACGTATCATGCATACAAGAATGATGGTGAGATGGTCGAAGTGTCTAATCCGGCTGAAATGCCTGATGCTGCGGAAATTAAGAGCATTGAAGAGCCATATGTGGCTGCGCAAATTATGGTACCGAATGATTATGTCGGAACGGTTATGGAATTGGCACAAAGCAAGCGTGGTGAATTCGATACCATGGAGTATTTGGACAAGCAACGTGTGAATGTTAAGTACTTCATGCCACTTTCAGAAATCATTTTTGATTTCTTCGATAAGTTGAAGTCTTCAACGCGTGGTTATGCATCATTGGACTATGATTTGGCAGGATACCGTCCATCTGATTTGGTTAAGGTTGATATCTTGTTGAATGGGGACAAGGTCGACGCGTTGAGCTTTATTGTTCATCGTGACTTTGCACAATCTCGTGGACGTTTGATTACGTCAAAACTAAAGGATATTATTCCGCGTCGAAACTTTGAAGTGCCAATTCAAGCGGCCATCGGATCAAAGATTATTGCGCGTTCAACAGTTAAAGCTTACCGTAAGGACGTTACGTCAAAGATTCACACTGGTGACCCTGACCGTCGTGCTAAGTTGCTTGATAAGCAAAAGAAGGGTAAGAAGCGCATGAAGTCAGTTGGTTCTGTCGATGTGCCACAAGAAGCCTTTATGGCGGTTATGAGTGCTGAAGAATCTGACGAAAAATAACGAGAATTTAACCAGAAAAACAATTCTGGACTACCAAAAGTTTTTAAAATATGGTATTATAATTCAGTTAACTTAAATAGAAAACTGACTCTAGCACTTAGGTGCTAGGGCGATAAGGAGAAATTGATAATGAAGCCTAATATTCATCCAGATTACCACCAAGTGGTATTCGTTGACTCAACTACTGGTTACAAGCTTTTGACTGGTTCAACTCGTACATCAGACGAAACAGTTGAATACGAGGGTAACACATACCCAATGATTCGTGTTGAAATCACTTCAGATTCACATCCTTTCTACACTGGTAAGCAAAAGTTTACTACTGCCGATGGAGCTGTGGACAAGTTCAACAAGAAGTATGGTTTGAAGTAATCATACTTTCTCATAAACGCTGGTATAACGGACTAAACGCCGTTGTAGCAGCGTTTTTGTTTTGTTTCAATGGTGAATAATGGTATATCCATTTTATGGATTTCAATTTTCGTCCACATTTTGCCCAAAATCCCCATTAAAAAGAGCGGTTTTAAGACACGCTCAGGTCTATAGAATAATATATTAGGTTTAATCACCTTTACCAATTTTTTGACCGTTCTCGTCAAATGAATCACCATTGGCATCGTTGTGAATTTTAGTGCCATCTGACAATGTGAATTCAGCATTCGGTGTGCGGGCTTTTTCAGCATATGAGGTATCTTCAGTATCGTTGCTAGATCCTGTTTCAACTAACTTATGATCTACAGTTTCAGTTAAACGGCCTTGTTCTAGACCGTACATATTTTGCATTTCACCACTCGTCATGCCGGCGCCAATTGACGTCGCCGCCTGTAGAGATTGTTCAACACCCATGCCGTCATGTTCTCTCAGGTAACGGGCATAAGTCATGCCATATTTACCAATAAACGTCGCAACATCCATTGATGTAGCATCTGCTTCGACGGCGTTGTTGGATGAGCTTTCTGCCAATTCTTGATTTGAGCTTGCTACAGTCGGCGTGGTTGATTCAGCTTGTTGCGCTGTTTTTTGCTTTGCTTTCGCTTTTGCTGTCGATTTCGACTCTGACTCTGACTTTTGCTTGGCTAATGAAGATTCTTTTTCCCTAACAGAAGCTAGTTCAGCTTTTTTAGTGTTTTGTGAGTAAACGTACTCATAAGATCCAAAACCAGTTGCCCCAACTAATAAGATACCAGCGACGAGCCAAGTCGCCCAATGTTTATGCATGTGATAACTCCATTTCATTTTTTTGTGTTGAAAGTATGTGTGCGTTTATATGAAATTAATCATAGATCATTTCTTTGACCAGCGGTTCAAACCAACTTGGCAAACCAAACTCATTCATAAAATCCGACCAATTTCTGTATTCGTTTGGGGTATCACCATAAACCAAATGTGCAATCATACGAATGGCATGTGTATTCGTCTCACGTTCAACCTTATTCTTTATATACGGCGAAAATGTGTATAGAAACGATGGTTGCGAGAATTGGATATGACAAATCTCATGGGCGAGTCGAAAGGCGACACTAATCGATGATTGATAGTTGTGATTTAAGTTAATCACCTTTTGGTTACAAAAGGCGACGTCAGGATCATTGCTGTTACCGCTCACTTCTTTGATGGCAATGTTGGAAGCATCGGCAACTTTTAATAAAGCAGCAAATAATTCTTCATGCATAGGCTATTGCCCGTTGTCTTTCAATCCGTTTAGCATCGTAAGTAAAGCCTTTTTATATTCATTTGAAAGTGGCTGCCCATCAAACATAGCCATGCCTTCTTCAGATAAGACTTGATCGAGATCTACGGGTTGCTCTGGATGTGCCGAGTGTTCCGTCATGGGAGTTTCAGTATGTCCTAATAGATAATCAACTGACACGCCCAAGGCATCGGCTACTTTTTTTACTGTTTCGTACTTTGGTTCAACGCCCTGATTGTAGCGATATAAGGCATTTTCGGAAAGTCCAGCTTTCAGTGCAGTCTGTTTTAGTGAAAGTCCACGTTCGTTCGCTACGCGTTTAATGTTTTCAAATGTACTCATGGCGTATCCTTTCTGGATTTTAATCAACAATTACACAAATGTACACAAATAACGTTGACTAATTACACAACTGTGTTGTATGATAGAAACATCAATTGAGTTAGTAGAAATAGCAGTAATAACACGATGAAATCGTGTGTTTTACTGTACTTCAATAGTACACGGTAGTGTAATTGTAGTCAATTGTTTTCATGAAATTACACAAAATGGACAACTTTAGAGCGGAGATGTGTTGCAAAAGGTATAGGAGGTAATAGCGATGGCGGATCGGATTGATAAATTATTAGAACGGTATTTTACGGGTGGCTTGGATTTAGACATAAAAATGCGTGAACAAGAGTTGCGCCAACCAATTTCAAAAAAGATGAAAATATTGGTAGAGGACGTGCGCAAAATAACTATTCAAATGCATTTGAGAATACACTTGTACGGATTGAACAAGATGAAAAATTAAATGAATTACAAGAGCAATGGGCTAAAATTAAGACTTGTATTGATGTGTTTGATCGAGAATGTAAAGAAGTGTTCTATCAACGCTATCGAAATCGGGTGCGGTGGGAAATGATTGCCCAATTACATTATGTTGATGAGCGGACGCCAAGACGCTGGCGTGATGCTGAAAAGAATGCGAACAAGCCGAGTTATAATGCCCGTTTTAGATGGTTAAATCGTAATAATTTATTAGATTTGAATGTCATGAAGTCAACGTGGTGAGGGGTGCATGTGAGATGTACATCTTTCTACATGACATTAATTTCAGGACCCAGGAGTTAGGACTTTTAACAAAATGTAGTAAATATGAACGACGTAGATTTGAAAATGGAAGATTTAGAAGCGGAGGTAGTTGACGATGGGGATTATTGATTGGAAAAGTATATTTTCAGGTGTTGCAATGATGATAACACCAATAAGTGCATGGTATTTGACTTGTAAGCAACAACATCAGAGCGTTGAAGCTTATTATATGGATAAAATCGTTGAAGAAAATGCGAAATTACATCAAGAAAATGATCGACTCGCAATTCAAGTGAAAAGTTTAAATGATGAGTTAATCAAGATGGAGAAGTCATTAAGTGTCAATGGGCTTGATTTTGAGGTATAGGGTTGAGTCGTAAAAGACGATGGCGCTAGTTGGTACCATGAATGATATTTATTTGAGATATGGGCCTAAGACCAAAATTGTATGAGGAAACAAAGGGGACGGGTTAATATGCATAATGCAAAAGAAATTTAGAATAGTTAAGTAAAGACGCAGAAAAAAACAAGTCTACCTATGACATGACATAAATTGGCCATGATTTTTATGCGCCGGACGACGTTATTTTGGTTAATGAAATGAAAAAATATAGCTTGTAAAAATAGGAGAAGACATGCAGGGAAAATGGCGTAATATGCGGTAAAACAGGTATTCCTGGCAGAATATGCAACTGAAATTAATCAGCTTAAAAGGTGTGTTGTTTATGAAATTTTGAATTTAAAAAAAGAAAAAACACTTCCCTTTTTAAAAGTTAGCCTATATAATAAGAGTCAATAAATGAAAGAGAGGGTATTATTATGAGTTTGGAAGATCAAGTTAAGGGTAAGACAGACGAAGTAGCAGGTAAGGCAAAGGAAGTTGCTGGAAACGTTACTGGAGACAAGCAAACTGAAGCAGAAGGTAAGGCACAAGGCCTTGCTGGTAAGGCTAAGGGATTGTTTGGCGATGCCAAGGATAAGGCCAGCGAAGTTGCTGGAAACGTTGCTGACAAGGCAAACGATGTTGTTGACGACGTTAAAGAAAAGTTTGACAAGTAATTTAAGAGTTAGGAGTTAGGATATGTTTGGATTAATTTGGGAACTTATTATTGGTGCAGTTATCGGTGCAATCGGTGGTGCAATCACTAGTAAGGGTGCTTCAATGGGTTGGATCGCCAACATTGCCGCAGGGCTAGTTGGATCATGGCTTGGTGAAAAGTTGCTAGGTTCATGGGGTCCTCACTTGGCCGGTATGGCTATCTTCCCATCAATTATTGGTGCGGTTGTAGTTGTTGTTGTTGTTTCATGGCTAGTAGCTAAGTTCGGCAACTAATTAAGTGATTTATGATTTAAAGAGACATACTGAGGTATGTCTCTTTTTTTGTGTAATATATTCATTTTTAGTGCATAAAAAATGTTTTTATTGTAAAAATATGCACACTTGTGGTACAGTTATCTGTATCGAAGCAAAGGTGAGGTGGGAGAAATGTCAGAAGCAAGTACAAAACCAACAGAACTATCGCGTGGCTTAACGCAACGCCACGTCCAGATGATGGCGATCGGTGGGACGATTGGGACTGGGCTCTTTTTAGGGGCGGGGGATACAATCAATCTTACGGGACCATCCGTTCTATTTATTTATATGATTACAGGTGGATTCTTGTTTTTCATGATGCGTGCCATTGGTGAAATGTTATATGTTGATCCTAAATCTAGTTCGTTCGTCAGTGTGGTTTCTAAATATATTAATCGTGAGACAGGATACTTTGTGGGTTGGTCGTACTGGATTACATTGATTTTGCCCGCTATGGCTGAATTAACTGCAATTGGTCAATATTTACAATACTGGTTGCCGCATATTGCAGCCTGGAAGATGGAATTGGCTATTATGGCTATTTTGATTATTTTAAATTTGACGGCAGTGCGTTTTTTTGGTGAAGCAGAATTTTGGTTCGCTTCAATTAAAATCATTGCAATTTTAATTGTTATTGCCATCGGATTGTTCATGATGATAACGGGATTTAAAACGCCGGGTGTTCATGGTGGTGTTGTCAGTTTTAAAAATATTACAGATGGCTTTCAGTTTTTCCCGAATGGGTCGGTTGATTTTCTAAAAGCTTTTCCAATGGTGTTTTTCTCTTTCGTTGGGATTGAATTTGTTGGTTTAATGTCTGCAGAAACAGTTGATCCACGTGTTGTTATTCCAAAAGTCATTAACACGGTTTTGGTCCGAATTTTGATTTTTTACGTGGGTGCTTTGGCAATTATTATGTCAATTTGTAATTGGCGTTACCTACCAGCCAATGAGAGTCCCTTTGTGATGGTCTTTCAGTTAATTGGTCTGAATGGTGCTGCTGCACTTATGAACTTCGTTGTTTTAACAGCTGCATTGTCAGCGTTAAATACACTGATTTATTCAGCAGGACGTGATATTTTTGCTCTTTCTAAAGAAAACGATGGTGTCGTTGAACGTTATTTCTCAAAACTTTCAAAGACCGCAATTCCTGCGCGTGCGATTCTGTTTTCAGCAGGTTTGATTTGTTTGACACCGATTGTAAATTTCATTCCAGCATTATCGTCTGCATTTAATTTCTTTGCATCTGCGACTGCGGCGATTACATTAGTCATTTATACATTGATCATGATCGCGCATCGGCATTATCGTCGTAGTTCGGATTATTTACCCGATGGATTTAAAATGCCATTTTATCGGATAACGAGTCCAGCCACGATTCTCTTTTTCATCTTTATTTTTGCCATGTTATTCATAACTCCAACAGATCGAATTGCAGCTTATGCTGGAATTGCTTGGACAATCATTTTTGGATTGTTTAGTCGTTACTATGTGAATAAATAATAAAAAAAGCACAATTTGTGCTTTTTTTTGTAGATTGGTGTAAAATATTAGAAAACAATGAGATTAGAAGAGGAGTGATGGCATGACTGAATTTACTGGTGCAGATTTACGAGCCAATATGAAAGAGCAAGCTTTGATTGAAGAAGGCTTGGCATTAGCAGAATGGGATCAATTAACCGGTATGCCTGTTGCTGCAGGTGATTTTCGAGCTGAATTAGTTAGTTATTTGAGTTCTAAATACTTTCAAGTTGCGACTGGAACTGAAGCTGCTGAATTAGTAGCATATTTCAAAGAACATCGAGACCTATTAACGGATGACGAGCAAAAATTATTTGATCGTTATGTAACTGATTACGAAGAAGTTGCTGCGATTCCAGAAGATGAATACACTGCGTTTGGTAAGTTGAGTTCTGCAGGACAAGATGCATGGACGAAAGCACGTGAGGCTGATGATTATCAGTTATATGCACCTACGCTAAAGGAATTAATTGCGACAAAAAAGCGCTTTATTTCATATTGGCGTAAAGATGAAGCAACGCCTTATGATGTCTTATTGAATCAATTCGAACCTGGTTTAACAGTAGCGAAATTGGACGGAGTCTTTGAGACTTTGAAAAATGGGATTATGGCTTTGCAACACGACTTGCAAACACAAGGGACTGAACCAGAAAATGATTTCTTGTCACGGGAAATCCCAGTCGAATTACAACGTCAGTATGTCTGGGATGCGGCTCAACGTTTAGGCTATGATGCAAATAAGGGTCGCCTTGATGATACAATCCATCCCTTTATGCAGGATTTGAATCGCGATGATGCGCGAATTACCACGCGTTGGGCTGCTAATGACTTCCAAATGGCAGTTCTTGGCATTTATCATGAAGCTGGTCACGGGTTATTTGCTCAAAATGTTGCGCCTAAGTGGGATTACACACCCTTTAATAAGGGAATTGCAATGAGTATTCACGAGTCTCAATCACTTTTTAACGAGGTTATGATTGGACGTTCAAAGGATTTCTGGTCACATGAATATCCAATTTTGCAAAAAGCGCTAGATGGTCGTTTGGATGATATCGACTTTGAACACTTCTATAAAGGCTGGATGCTAACCAAGCCAACGTTGATTCGAACTGAGGCTGATCCAATCACTTATCCATTGCACATTATTATTCGTTACGAAATCGAAAAAGCGATTTTTAATGATGATTATAATGTCGATGATCTTGAAGAACTTTGGAATAGCAAGTATGAAGAATATCTTGGAATTCGTCCAGATAATGCTGTTGATGGTATTTTGCAAGATATTCATTGGGCCAGTGGGGACTTTGGTTATTTCCCATCATATGCATTGGGACACTTGTATGCGGCGCAGCTCTATCATGCCATGCATAAGGACTTTGACGTCGAGGCTTTGCTTGCTGAAGGAAACATTAAACCGATTTTTGATTGGCGTCGTGAACATGTTTGGCAATATGGTGCTTCTAAGACACCGGCTGAAGTGCTAGAAGATGCGACTGGAGAGACCTTGAATCCACAATACTGGCTTGATTTACAACGGGCACGGTATTCCGACGTTTATGATTTAAATGCATAAAATGGTGAAAAAACACTTTACTTACTTTTTGTAATGTTATATACTTACTTTTTGTAAGGTATATAACACGTTTATTTGGAGAGGGAGTAATTTACCATGGAAGAATTTAACTCACTATTAGAACTACAAGCAGCCCGTCGTTCATTTTATGCATTGGGGCACGATGTTCCCTATACAGATGCTGAACTAGAAGAGATGTTCAAAAATACAATTCGTGAAACGCCAAGTGCTTTTAATAGTCAAACGGTGCGTGCGGTATTTGCCTTTGGCGAGCAGCATGAAGCCCTTTGGGATATGGTCATCGAACGGATGCGTCAAGTTGTATCTGATCCAGAGGCCTTTGAAGTTACTTTAGCTAAGTTAAATGGCTTTAAGCATGCGTACGGAACAGTTTTGTTATTCACAGATACTGATGTTGTTAAGCAATTGGAACAAGATGTGCCAACGTATGCAGCTAACTTCTATGATTGGTCAGAACAGGCCATTGGTATCGTCTCATACTCACTATGGTTAACAGCACGTGAACATGGATTGGGTGGTAACCTACAACACTATAATCCATTGATTGATGAAGATGTTCGCGCTGCTTTCAAGGTTCCGGAAAATTGGCGTTTGCGCGCTCAATTTGTATTTGGTTCAATTGAAGGTCCTGCCAAAGAAAAAGATTATGTTGAAGATGAAGTGCGTTTTATCTCATTAAATGATTAAATTAAATAGCGGTCTCATGGATGAGATCGCTATTTTTTTCTTGACAAGATATTAAATTAAGATTAGAGTTATTCTCATAAAAAGAAATAGCGCTTTTGATTGTATGTCAGAGAAGTCGTGTTTAGCTGGGAGCGACGCAGGTCAGGGGTGTGAACTATACACAGAAAACTCATAAATAAATCAAATGAAGCGATATTGAGCATGTTCAATATAATTTTGGGTGGTACCGCGGTTAACATCGTCCCAGCTATGCTTAGGCATAGTTGGGATTTTTTATTGGGAAGAATTTAGTGGGGTAGCATAATGGAACAGCAAAAAAGGCGATTTATTGCCGTAACGGGATTAATTATTGGGTTGATGTTGATTTTTGGAATTGGCATGATTCATTTTAAGTTAGCGCCATATGTGCCGTTGACCTTGGGGTTGATGGTGACGATGATTTTTGGCCGTTTAAATGGTTACTCATGGCAAATAGTGCAAAATCAACTTTTGGCAGGTGTTCGGATCGGCCTAGCGCCTATTTTCTTGTTTTTATTGATTGGCATGATTATTGCCTTATGGATGGGGGATGGAGTGATTTCGACTTTGTTGTGGAGTGGACTCCACTTAGCACAACCGAACTGGTTTTTACCAGCTGCTTTTGTGATTAGCGCTCTCATCGGAACCGCGATTGGGTCATCGTTTACAACAATTGCGACCATTGGTGTTGCGTTGATGGGCATCGGTACGACCTTTGGAATACCGATGCCTATGTTGGCTGGAGCAATTATATCAGGTGCCATCTTTGGCGATAAGAGTTCGCCCCTTTCTGGATCAACGAATCTGGCGGCTTCAATTGCTGGAAGTGAGTTGTTCGCGCACATTAAAAATATGATGTGGACAACGATTCCAGCCTTTGTCCTATCATTGATTGGGTTTACGAGTTTGGGGTTGTTGCATCATACCCAGGCTAGCCCAGCAAGTTTGATGCAGTTACAAGCGCATTTAACACCGCAATGGTGGAGCTTATTATTGGTGGGGCTGTTATTTGTGACCGCTTGGTTTAAAATTCCGGCCATTCCAACCTTGTTAATTAATGTCGCTGCTTCGGCGTTGGTCTTTTTACATACGCACACAGTTGCTAATTTGAGTGATGTAATGATGAATGGCTTTAAAACAACTTCATCAGATGCAACGGTACAAGCATTATTAAATCGTGGTGGAATGTTATCGATGATGAGTACAGTGTTGATCATTATTTTAGCTTTGGCTTTGGGTGGGATTCTCACTGAAGAGTCAATCTTAGCTGATTTTATGGCCCCACTGATTAAACGTGTTACGACGCAAGCTGAGGCAGTAATTGGGACGTTAATGACTGGAATTCTCGCTAATTTTATGATTGGCGAAAAATGTTTAGCAACGATATTGCCAGGGGAGCTTTGGAAACCAACTTTCAAGCGTTTGGACTTAGCGCCAGTCGCCTTAAGCCGAACGCTCGAAGATTCAGGAACTGTTGTGAATTATCTGGTGCCATGGGGCGTTGCGGGTAGTTTTTGTGCCCAAACCTTAGGGGTTCCAGTAACGCATTTCGCGGTATTTGCCATCTTTGCGTGGGCATCGCCTTTGTGCTCGATGATTTCAGCAGTGACGAAGGTTGGTTTAGAACAAAGTGATGATTAACATAGTCATAAATTTCGGCGATTTTAAGCCAAGTTGAACCAGAGTTTTGTATACTGACTCATATAAAGAGGAAGTGACAAAATGAAATTATTGAAGTATTTACAAATTGGTGCAGTTGTTGCTGGCTTAGCGGTGGTGCCAGCGCAAGTCGCGCAAGCTGCCGTCATTACGCCTAAAACAGATATGGGTTCAGCAGTTGTGATTCAAGCGAAAACGGGACAGGTGTTGGCAGATCAAAACGGAAATGAACGTTTGCCAATTGCCTCGGTTTCTAAATTAATTGTTGTTTACATGTTGGAACAAAAAATCCAAAAAAATGAATTATCACTCGATCAAAAGGTGACAATTCCTGAAGATATTGCCAAATTCAGTCAGGATAGCAGTGTGGCAAATGTGCCGATGACAACGAGTCGGACGTACACGATTTCACAAATTTTGGACGCAACCTTGATTGAATCCTCTAATGCTGGAGCCATGGAGCTAGCCCACTTGGTAGCTGGTTCGCAGGAAAATTATTATCAACAAGCTGAAAAATTGTTAACTAGCTGGGGGATTAAAAATCCAAAGATGTATTCTGCTTCAGGACTACGAAATGGTGATTTAGCTTCTTTTGAAGACAAATCTGTTGCACCCAGTGCGGAAAATAAGTTTTCAGCACGTGAAATCTCCCTAATTTCAAAGCATTTGGTCGATGATTACCCACAAATTACAACGTACACACAGAAAAAAGAAGCAAATTTCCCATTACCTGATGGGTCAAATATGGTTTTGAAAAATACCAATTTATTGTTGGGGAATAAGCAATACCATATTGATGGACTAAAAACGGGATTAACGCCGAATAATGGCTCAAATCTTGTTTCACACGGGACGTTGAACCACCAACCAGTCATTACAGTTGTTTTGAATACGAATGACCATCCACGTCAAGAAATTTTCAATCAAACCTTATCGGTACTTGGTCAAGTCCAAGATCAAACCAAGTTGCAAGCCCCACAAACAAAGCAGTCTGTTAAAATCGATAATGCTGAGGGAAATCACGGTCAAGTTGCCCTGAAAGCGGGTGCCGGTCAACAATATTTTGTAAAGCAAACGGATGATACGGTGTCAATTAATGCAATTAAGCCAAAGGCAAACGTGGCTGCGCCACTTCAAACGAATGATGTGGTAGCAACTGGACGCGTCTCTTTTAGTCAAAAAGCAGATGATGACTTTATTGACGGTAAAACGCCACAGCTTAAGCTTTATCCCACACAGGGTGTGAAAAAAGCTAATCTATTTACGACGTTAATTCAAAAAGTTTCATAAAAATGATTGACAAATGAGAGCATGCTGAGTAAGATTAGTTACATTAAGTCAGTAGGTAGCTAAATTGTATGTCAGAGAAGCCGTGTATTGCTGTGAGCGGCGCAGGTTTAGTTACTGAATTATTTACATGCGAATAGTCGGATCAAAGAGGTATTGGACAAGTCTATTTGTCGAATATAATTTTGGGTGGTACCGCGGATTAGTAAACACTAATATCGTCCCAACTATGCTTAGGCGTAGTTGGGACTTTTTTTATTTTAAGGAGGTTAGCACATTGGGGTATTTGAACTAAAAGAAACATCAGGTGGTTTGATTCGATATCACATTTAATTAGAGCACACAGAACCATGTCACAAACAAATTAGATGGAGATATCATTATGCAAAACAAACACAGATTTTTATCAGTCACACTTTTAATGCTTTTATTATTTGCAATCTTTGGCATTAGTATTATTCAATTTCATTTACCCCCATTTGTCCCGTTGATTACAGCGATTATGGTGACGATGGTTTTTGGAAAGCTCAACCATTTTTCATGGAATGATTTGCAAAATCAATTGTTATCTGGGATTCAAACCGGATTAGCCCCAATTTTCTTGTTCTTGTTAATTGGGATGTTGATTGGATTATGGATGGCGGTTGGTGTCATTCCAACGCTATTATGGACGGGACTAAATTTGGCAAGTCCAACATGGTTCCTACCAGCAGCGTTCTTGATTCCGGCTTTGATTGGAACGGCCATTGGATCAGCGTTTACGACGATGGCGACGGTGGGAGTTGCCTTGATGGGTGTTGGCTTAACGTTAGGATTCCCAGCGCCAGTACTTGCCGGAGCAATTATCTCAGGAGCAATCTTTGGTGATAAAAGTTCACCATTGTCAGATTCAACCAACTTAGCAGCATCAATCGCGGGTACTGATCTGTTTGCCCATATTAAGAACTTGATGTGGACGACTATTCCAGCCTTCTTGGTATCGCTAATTGCCTTTACTGTGCTTGGACTACAAAATCATGCGACGGCAAGTCTATCTTCAATCACAACGTTACAACATCAATTACAACCAAACTTTTGGTCATTGCTTTTGTTGGTCTTACTCTTCGTTATGGCTTGGGTAAAGATTCCAGCGATTCCAACCTTGATGATTAACGTTGTGTTATCTTCATTGATTTTCTTAACGAACCATTCATTGACGGCTCTGAGCGATACCATCTTAAACGGATTCAAGACTTCAGCCGATAATCCAACGATTCAAGCTTTATTAAATCGTGGTGGGATGTTATCAATGATGCCAACAGTCATCATCATTATGCTGGCACTAGCACTAGGTGGAATGTTGTCACAAGAAAACATCTTGCAAGACTTTATGGCACCAGTGATTAAACGTGTGAAGACGCAAGCTGCAACGGTCACGGGGACAATTATGACAGGAATCCTCGCCAACTTTATGATTGGTGAGCAATACTTGGCAACAATCTTACCAGGGCAACTTTGGAAGCCGGTTTTTAAGCGAGTGAAGCTATCACCGTTGGCTCTTGGGCGAACGCTTGAAGATTCAGGAACTGTGATTAACTACCTCGTGCCATGGGGGGTCGCCGGAAGTTTTGCGGCCCAAACGTTAAATGTCCCAGTAACAAGTTTTGCTTTGTTTACAATCTTTGCTTGGATTTCACCAGTCTTCTCATTACTTTCTGCCTGGACCGGGATTGGTTTAAAACAAGCATCAGACCAATTAGAATAGACCATTTTAAAATGGATAAGGCAGGTAAGCATTGGCTTTTGCGGCCTTTTTCGCCTTCGCATCAGCTATGACGTCTGATGCTTCAGTAGATGACCTCTCTGAAGCTGATTCACAGAAGAAGGATGAAGACATTAAGCCTGTCGACTCAACAGATTCCAAAGGACCAGTTGATCCAGTAGCACCAAACGATGATTTGGCAGAGACTAAGCCTAGGGTTAAAGAACAATTTGAAAACCTGGTTGGTCTTGATGACCAAACCAAGGATGAATTAAATTGATGCTGCAAAAACGACTGAAGAAATGTATGTGACTTTGAATCAAGCACGTAAAACGCTACCAAATACGGGTGTGGCACCATCACATCTATTGGAAGCCTTTGGTTTGCTAATGCTTTCATTGGGATTGCTTGTGCCATCTCGTCGTAAGCAGACTGGAAAATTAGCAAAGTTTGATATAAAAAAAGAGGCGTTACCCCATGTCGGGTAACGTCTCTTTTTGTGTTTAATTATCAAAAAGTTGGAGATACTTGCCATAACCTTCAGCTTCCATGTCGGCCTTAGGCACGAAACGAAGTGCTGCTGAATTAATGCAGTAACGCAAACCTCCCTGATCAGTTGGACCATCATCAAAAACGTGTCCAAGGTGTGAATCAGCATTCTTTGAGCGAACTTCAGTACGTTCACGCAGTAGCTTGTAATCAGCTTCCTCTACTAAATTATGGTCATCAATGGGACGTGTAAATGAAGGCCAACCACATCCAGCATCATATTTGTCAGTTGAGCTAAATAGGGGTGTCCCATCTACGACGTCAACAAAAATACCATCATCCCACCAGTCGTCGTATTTACCACTAAATGGGCGTTCAGTGGCTGCGTTTTGGGTAACAGCGTATTCTTCGTCAGTTAAACGTTGCTTGAGTTCTGCTTGTGTTTCTTTGTTTTTTTCAGTCATTAGGTTAACCTCCTACGGTTATTAGTATATAGTTTAACGCTTTTACTAATAAAAAGAAAGTATTATTGCGCTTTCTTCAAGTGCGCTAACAGTGCAGAACCTGTCAATGCGGCAATAACGACACTAAGCGTACCAAGGGCAGAGATAGCGACGTGTGTTTCCGTCTCGGGTGTTTTAACGGTCACTTCAATTAGTTTATCTGACATAAAGACTCCTCTATAGATGGCTAGTTTGAAAAATCAATGATTTCTGCGAAGTTGTTACGGTAATCCTGCGTTAAATTAGCGTATGGACTATTAATAAAGATGGTAAAGAAATTGTGCTCAGCCCCCGTTTCAAATAGTTGGGTTAAAACTGTTTGTTTGGCTGTTGACCACGTGGTGCTTTCAAAATCGTCGATAACAATAATATTGAGTTCAGCTTGATTTTGGGTGAAATTTTGTTGCATGGTTGTCTGTAAATTGTTTAGAAAATCAGATGCGAGAGTGGGCTTGAGTCCCTTGAACAGCGTCGTTTGATTGTCAAAATCAGTGACTTGCAGGTAAGGTGTTGCGTCATTTTCTTCATAAATCCAAATGTTACCAGAGATTTCATTGGCGTAGGTCGACTGCCAATCCTGAATTTTTTGTCGGACGGCCTGTACCATTTGGCCTTGATCGCCATTAGTAATGAGGGTGTGATGTAACGTTTTAGGGTGAGTGGGGTTCTCCATAGTCATTAACCTTCTTAAATGTTATTTTTTATCATTATAGTCCAATCTAATTCTAAAGAAAACCGCGTGGATAAAAGTTAAATGATGAGGTCATAGCTGAAGAAATATTTCACTCAGAGTAGCAGCCATTAATTCAATGACTGACACTAGGACGTCACGTGAAGGGCATACCGTGGGCGCATAAAAGAGAAGCGGAAGTAGACGATAAGTGAAAATGACTTTAGCACTTAACTTGGTAGCGCTTGGTAGTAGACAAATAGAATGCGTACGGACTATACCAGTGGTAAGAGAGATTCTTTCCATACATATTTGTTTTTCGCTTGATATTATAATATGTCACATTTTTTCCATATTTAAAATATGCCATATGGACATGCAATAATTAAATCATATAAAATTATTTATGTGATTTAATTATTTTTTATTATAAGGTGTAACTTTAAATGTTCAGAAAAAGTTTATTAATAATAATTGGTTCAATTTTTATTTTGGGTGCATATCTTCTTTTTTATAATTCAAATAACGCTTATTTATTACGGACAGCCGAACAGCAATATAACTTTGAGGATAAATTTAAGGTAATTAATATACCTGATTTCATTGATAGTGATGATAAATATAAAGAAGTTTTGTCTGTTTTAAATGATGCTAGTAAAGAAGTTAATATTAATTATATGAAGGTTCAGCTTCTTTCGGGGTATCAGATTGATAAAGCTGGTTTTTATAATTATGGTCTTCCTAGGGCAGAGTTGAACTATCAAGTGCATACTGTGAAATCTAGCAATATTTGGACCCTTTTTCAACAATCTACTAAAAAAGTAGGTTCTAAATATGTTAACGATTTGCCTCTAAAGGGATATTCTTCAGGTATTAGTCCAATTGACAATGATATTTCTTATAACGGACGGCAAGGTGATTTTTATATTGAGACAGACAGTAAGGACGATTATGATAAGTTTATTGAGGCGTTAGCTTTGAAATATAATCGTGAATTTCATAAAACTTATACGCTTTCGTCATTTCAAGAAAGTAAGGATTATCAAAAAGCCAATTTACAAATTGAGTTTCCTGATTTAACTGAATTACAATTTGCGTTGTTTGGATTACTTTCAATTTTTGTTTTGTTGTATGTATTGTTAAGTAGTAAATATATTGGTAGTTATAAGTTGGAGGGGTTATCTAACTTAATGATGACTCGAGAATTGTTTAGAACTGTTTTTTTGTTTATGTTGATCATTACAGGTTTTGTAATTACTTATTTACTTGCATTCGAACATTGGCATATACAGTTAACGGCATATATAGTATTAGGTTCTATTATAGTTATTTTGATTTTAACAGCTTTAGGTGCCGTCTTCTCTTTAAATTATCTTTCTTTAAATAGTCAGTTAAAAAACAAAAATTATTTATCATGGTCATTTTATATTATATATATTATTAAAGCGATTATCTTAATAATKGTATTTAGTAACCTTGTTCCAATTTTTCAGCTTGTATCAACTGAGGCGCAACATAGAGTTTTCACTAGTTATAAAAATAAAAAGATAGGTTCAGAATACGGGATAATAGGGCCAAAAGTAGTCGGTTATGACAATGACAATGAAGTTGGAAAATTAATTTCATTGGAACAGTTGGATGATTTGATGTATGAAAAATTAAATCGTCGAGGGGCATTATTATTTGATGGTGGTGATTTTGAAGCTGATAAAGTATACACCGATAGAAAAGATCATGACTATCAAAAATTTAATATCGTTAATCCGAATTATTTAAAAAGATTCCCAATTAAGGATGTAGATAACAGAACGATTAAAGTTAATGATGATGAATCAACTTTAGTATTACTTATGCCTAAAAATAAGAAAAGTGAACTTACTGCTTTAAAGAAGTATATTTCAGATACGGAGTTACAAATTACAGGGAAGCGACCGGTTTTAAAAGTAATATCTGTACCAGCAAATCGCACCTATTTTGACCTAAGTATGGGTGATGTTAGAGAGATGCAGCCTATGGTAGTATCTACGACAAATAATAGTTCATATGTATGCAGAAACATTATGAATGGCCAAGAAAACCGAGATGCATTAAAAATGCCTATTGATATTAGTGAAAGAGAAACTTATAAGTCAATTTTTAAAGATCTAGAAGATAGTAATTATGAGGACAATTATGCACAGATTGTTAAATTAAATAATCTGGATACGGATAATCTTAAAAATGGCATTGGGAATATAAAAAAGACGGTTGTTTCACTAATGGTCACAATAGCCTTTATATTATTGATAACTGTGTATTTAGTTGTGCTTTATTTCAGGAGCAACGATAAGGAAATATATTATAAATACATGTCGGGATACAGTAATCTACGCATGATTTCTAAATTAATGTTATTGATTATTATGCAATACGTTATTTTATTAATAATGTTATTGGCAAAAGCAGATTTTGATGGTATTTCATTGGTTGGGCTATTTATGCTATTTAGTTTTGAATTGCTGTGTGTTCTTGTGTCAGCTGTTGTTATTAAACATAAAGTGCTAAAGGAGAATAAGTAATGTTTTCAAACATTGGAAATATAACGGTTGAAAATTTGAATAAAAAATTTGGTAAACACCAAGTTTTAGAAAAATTAAACTTAGTGTTTACCAAAGGGGAGATGACTACTATATTTGGACCGAGCGGGGCGGGGAAAAGTACACTTTTAAACATAATTGGATTAGTGGGAAGCGCTGATTCCGGAGTCGTGAAAGTCTTTGGTGAAGAAATTCCAAATGTTAACAGCAGGGAAGCTACTGGATGGAGAAGAAATAAACTAGATTATTTATTTCAAAATTTCGGTCTGATAGATGATAAGACAGTTAAAGCTAATTTAGATATTAGTTTAGTTTATAAGAAAATTGGGAAAAAAGATAAATTAAATCAGCAAATTAAAGCACTTCAAGATGTTGGATTGGATGTAAATTATCTGAAAATGAAAGTACATGATTTATCTGGTGGCGAACAACAACGTGTTGCGATTGCTAAGACAATATTAAAAGATGCAGATGTTATTTTAGCCGATGAGCCGACAGGATCTTTGGACGAAGAAAATAAGAGAAGAATTGCAGAATTATTGGTTGATTTAAAAAACAAGGGGAAAACAGTAATAATCGTGTCGCATGATAGATATTTTGAGAGTATAAGTGACAAATGTGTATATATAAAATGACATAGTGCGCAATTCTAACATTATTTTTTATTCTATAATATAAAAGGTGATTTATCGCAGAAGGATTATCATATGAATGGACAGTGATATGAAAAAACTGTTATTAGCAACAACTGTTTTGGGTGGTATGCTGGCTTTAGGAACTGTGCAAGCATCAGCTGCAACTATTGATATTAATGATTCAACCCCGGGCGTTCAATCTTTATATTTTGATAAGGATAATAATTTAGCTGGGGCTTCATCTAAGAATTTATTTGAACGAGCATCAGCATGTGGGTCTGCTGATATTGCCAAAAATAAAACGCCACAATTAGCTGGGGCTGTAAACTATGCAAATGGGCGATGGGTATATTATACAGATCACAATAACTATCTCAACGGTTATAAGTGGGGGCACTCTAACTATACTCAACGTAAGCTTTCACACTCTTCTTCAGCCCGTGTGGGTGGTACCTTGAGAAGTGCTTCAGCTCGTGCCGAACAACAATCACAGGCGGTAGCAAAAGCGAAGGGTAGTTTCACACCATCAATCGACAATGGTAGCCGGTAAAATTTATAAAAAATATTCCGCTAGCTATAAAAAGCTGGCGGTTTTTGCATATACAGGTGACTGGTTATATATCTAAGAACGCTACCAACAATAGTGTTTCGGAAAAGGAGCAAGACCAAATTGAGTTAACACAACGTGCATTACACCACACCTAGCTATTGTTATCATCACTTTTCGGGTCTGTTAAATCACCCAAATAATTTAGACCATGTATCATGTTGTACATATTGCCTTCTTTATGTAAACTACTACGAAGGTTCATGGTTACAAATGTTAGAATGTAGCAAATGCGACAATTTTTTAAAAGCTAGCTTTGTTTTGTTTCCTGTGGAGCATACCGCAACACCAGTGACAATAGCCCTCTGGAGTGGAATATCAATGCTTATATTCTCCCTCTTTACCGCCTTCATTTTTTGCCTTTGTGATGATTAGTCAAGGATTAGCGCCAAAATGTCATGGGGGGGTACGGAGGAGCATCTAATTCTAAAGAAAACCGCTTAAATTCAAGTAGAATTTAAGCGTTTTTTGTTTAAATAGTAGCAAGGGCTTGGTTGGCAAGCTGATGGGCCCCTTGATTTTGTTTTTCAGGAATCCATTCTAAAATGACATTGCGATATTGGTCCAATTGCTGATTGATGTGTGTGACGTCTGCCATAAAGTTTTTAGCGTAACCTTTGGTTAAACTATCAATCACGATTTTAGAATCCGAATGCAGCATCAATGTGTCAGTCGGTTCAGCTAATGGTGCTACGCAGTTTAGGGCGAAACTCGCTGCAGCAAATTCGGCAGCGTGATTGGACATGTCCGCTAACGTTGTTTTGAATGGGGTTTGTGAGTGGGCAGCTACAATAATGACGCCAGCGGCACTGGGCCCGTTTTGTCCACGGGTGGCTGCATCAAAGTAAAGATGATAGATCATGGTTACTTTGATGTGTCGTTCGTTTTGACTTGAGACTTAGGCGTTGATGCAGGCGTAATATCTTGTGTTTGATTATAGGCATAATTAATACCACCGCCAACTAAGATTAGCATTACACCAATCCAGCCTAAAGCCTTCATAATAATCGATTGTTGCATATGGTCATGATGTGTAAATAGGATGTTGATTACCCATACCAAAAGGGCAATCCATCCTAAAATTGTGATCCCCATCCCAATTATTTCAAGTCTCATAACATTTCCCATCCCATTAATTGTGTATTTATAATACTAGTATAATGAATGAGTGTGGCAGTAAGAAAGATGAATGATTACAGAATTGTTTCAATTCAGCGTGGATTGGGTAGAATAGACGAATCCGACACCTTGACCAGGTAATCAGGACATAACATGTTATACTTATTAGCGAGATAGAGATTGAGGAGAAGATTATGCGCGGTTATTATCAAGTTTCAGGATTGGCAGGCTACGTTTTATGGACATGGTTATTAATGATTCCTGTCTTTGGGACGATTATGTGGTTAGAAGTCACGACATTTAATACGATTACAGCAGTAAGTTATTTGATATTTGTTGTCTTAATTGCACTCATTTTTGGTCGACAACGTGTTGAATTAACGGATGATAGTATTCGCTTTAAGCCGGCCTTTGGGATCCATTCAGATCGTATCCCATTGGAAAAACTACAGTATGTGCAATTTACTAAGCGCACCGTCCTCTTTGTTTATGATGGGGAATCTTATGCTTATTGGTTATCACCTAGCATTCATGCCGCCCTTCAATCAAAATTAGCAAAGTTATCAAACACACAAAAGGAAAATTATGACACAAGAGCAGTTAACAATTAATGAAGAAACGGGACGTCTCGATAAGGTTGTCGCAGATGCCTTTGACGACTATACACGAACCCAAATTGGTGGTTTTATCAGTGATGGCGCACTAAAAGTTAATGATGCCGCAAAGAAAGCCAACTACAAAGTTAAAGCTGGGGACGTGATTACCTTTGACGTGCCAGAACCAGTGGAACTTAAAGCAGAAGCAGAAGATATTCCCTTAGATATTGTTTATGAGGACGACGACCTACTGGTTGTTAACAAACCTCAAGGGATGGTGGTGCACCCAGCCTTAGGACACGCTAATGGGACTCTAGTGAATGCATTGATGTATCATACCCAATTATCTTCAATTAATGGTGTGATTCGTCCGGGAATCGTTCACCGAATTGATAAGGATACTTCAGGTCTTTTGATGGTTGCCAAAAATGATCATGCTCATGAAGCATTAACGGAACAATTAAAAGAAAAGAAAAATTTGCGTCAATATTATGCTTTAGTCCACGGCGAATTTAAAGAAAACCAAGGGACAATTAACGCACCTTTAGGACGTTCAAAAACAGATCGCAAGAAACAAGGTGTTGTGGCAGGTGGTCGTGATGCTGTGACCCATTTTGAAGTTGTAAAGCGTTATGTAGGCTACACATTGCTCCGTGTTACCTTAGAAACAGGACGGACTCACCAGATTCGTGTCCACATGGATTATATTAATCATCCAGTAGCTGGCGATCCACTTTACGGGCCGGCTAAGACCCTTCCAGGAAAGGGGCAGTATTTGCATGCTGCAACATTAGGGCTCACACAACCAACCACGGGTGAAGAGATGACCTTTGAAGCCCCATTACCAGATTACTTTACGGATATGTTGGCGACTTTGGACCCATACCATGAAGAGGATAAGTAATGAAAGCTTGACGTATCTATGTTAAAATAGAGGCGTATCGTCTTAAAAGCATCCCGTGAGGTGCAAGAGGATAACGCACATGTCAAAAAAGCCTGATGAAGTAGCGTTATTCACATTGTTAAGTGGATAACGCTTTTTTAATACAACTAGGAGTATGAAACGCTATGACGAAAGAAATTGTAGATTCAATGGCAATGCAACGCGCATTAACACGTATTACGTATGAAATTATTGAAAAGAACAAGGGGATAAATAATTTAGTCATTGTGGGTATTAAAACGCGTGGCGTTTTTATCGGACAACACATTGCTGAACGTCTTCAACAATTAGAAAGTGCTGAAATCCCTGTCGGGGAACTTGATATTTCGTCATATCGTGATGATCAATCTGAAACGCTTGCCAAGCAACCATTAGATGTCAATATTGATGGCAAGCGTGTGATTTTGGTAGATGATGTGTTATATACAGGTCGTACAATTCGCGCTGCTTTGGATGCTTTGATGGACAATGGTCGCCCAGCTGTGGTTAACTTAGCTGTTTTGGTGGATCGTGGACATCGTGAATTGCCAATTCGGGCTGATTTTGTTGGGAAGAATATTCCAACATCTGCCATGGAACGCATTCAGGTGAATGTTGAAGAAGTAGACGGACGCGACTCTGTTGAAATTGAATAAAATGTGAGTTAAATGGGGCAAGGAAACTCACAGCATCCAGCTGAGGAGGTCCGAGGTAAAGTGATGGCAAAACGATATTTAATATTAGAAGATGGTTCCGTCTATGAAGGTGTCGCCTTTGGGGCACCAGCCACAACCTTTGGCGAAATCTTTTTTCACACAGCAATGACAGGTTATCAAGAAATTATGACCAATCCGATTTATCATAATCAGATTGTGGTCTTTACGATGCCAACAATCGGTGCTGCGGGAATTAATCATCGGGCTGATGAAGCGATTGGTCCAATGGTTAAGGGCGTTGTCGTTCGCGAAGTCGCCGAAGTATCAACGAATCGTTTGCAATCCATGAGTTTGCATGAATTCTTGTTGCGACATAATGTTCCGGGGATTTCACAAGTTGATACACGAGCATTAACGCGTCATCTGCGCGAAACAGGGAGTCAAAAGGCGTCAATTGTGGATTTCCCCGATGATCATGCCTTTGATCAATTGCGGGCGTTGGTTTTAACCAACCAAGAAGTACAACAGACGTCAACGCCGCGTGCGTATGTTAATCCAGGACGTGGCGCTAACATTGTCGTCATTGATTTTGGTCTAAAAAATGGGACGCTGCGCATGTTGAACGACTACGATGCCAACGTGACGGTGTTACCATATACAGCAACATTAGAGGAAGTCTTGAATCTTGATCCAGATGGGATTGTCTTGTCATCCGGACCTGGGAATCCGCATGATATTCCGGAAGAGATTTTAAGTTTGATTCGAACGTTACAAAAAACGGTACCGCTACTTGCCATTGGGCTAGGACATGAATTATTTGCGCTAGCCAATGGGGTTGAGGTTGAACCAATGCCCATTGAGCATCATGGGATGAATCATCCGATTCGAGAACAAATTACAAATCAAATTATGTATGCGACACAGGCGCAAGGATATCAAATCGTGACGAGTACGATTAAAGGTACCGATGTTTTTGTGACACATGTTGATTTAACGGACGGGTCAATTCAAGGACTCCGACACCGAAATTATCCGGCCTTTAGTGTGCAATTTTTCCCAGATACTGCACCAGGTCCGGTAGAAGCGACGCAACCATTTGATGATTTCATGGATATGGTGACCGTACGCCGAGGAGGATAGAAATGGCAGAAAAAATTTTGTTGATTGGTGGATCTGCTAATGGTTTTGGACGGGAAACTGAATCCGATTCAGCAAGTTACCAAATGGTTTCAGCCTTACTTAAGCGAGGCTGTGAAGTCTTTTTGGTCGACGATAATCCAGACAGTTTTACAGCAAGCCGGACGGATGTGCATGTTGAGGTATTAAATTTAACTGCCGAAAATCTGGTAAAAGTCATTATTGCGAATGGGATTACCGGGGTTGTCCCAAATGTCGGTGGTACGACTGCAATTCGCTTGGCTTTTGAAGTCCAACAAATTTTAGGTGATCAAGGTCCAAAAATTTATGGGCTTTCTACACCGGTATTAAAAGCCACACAAAATACGAAATACTTGCAAGAACGCTTGCAACAATGGCATTTACCTGCGGTTCAGACGCGATTAGCTAGTACCCCTGGGGAAGTCTTTGATGCGGCGCGGGAACTCGAATTTCCTGTGGTTGTCCGTTCAATTGCACCACAGGGTCAAGCGTTACGTATGCAGGCTGAAGATGCTGAGGAATTAGATCAAATTGCCGAAGATGCCTTGGCACGATCGTTGACGCACCAGGTCAATGTGGATAAAAGTATTCGCGGTTATAAGGAGATCGCCTTAATTGTTATGCGTGATTTTCGAGATACGAATGTACTGATTGGCGGAATCGAAGATATGGATCCAGTGGGGATTCATTCAGCAGATTCCATTGCGATTACACCGATTCAAACTTTGGCAGACCCGGTTGTGCAAACACTGCGGCATACGGCTTTCAAAATTGCCCGTGGGTTTGATATTAAGGGACTGCTCCAAGTACGATTCGCTGTTAATCCTGAAGATGATACGTATGTTGTGACGCGATTGGTGCCATATTATGACCGTAAAGTTTCTCTGATTGAAGGGGCAACGGGTTATCCGATGGTCCCAGTCATGACAGGCTTAATGCTTGGTGATCGTTTAGAAAAGGTGCATATTCCAAGTAGTTATGCTGAACACACAGCGATGCTCGAACCGACCATGGATCACATTGTGGTGCGTTTCCCAGTCTTTACATTTGGAGAACTTGAACTTGGTGGAATCGAGACGAATCGACGGCTTGATACCATCCAAAAATCCGTTGGAGCAACAATTGGAGTTGGCCGTAGTTTAGAGGAAGCTTTAGAAAAGGCTTTGCGGGCGGCCCACTTTAGCAATCGGAGTTTTTCACCTGACTTGATGGGTGAATTGACAGATAGTCAAGTGATTGCCCAATTGATTCACCCACAAGATAATCGGATTTTATTGCTATTAGAAGCCATTCGCCGTGGTTATACAGTGGACGAACTAGCGGAATTAACGCACATTGATGCCTTTTTCTTCTATAAATTGCAAAAGATTATGCAGTTGGAAATTGATGTGCAAGATCATCCTTGGGATATTGATCTCATGAAAAGGGCCAAGTACTATGGGCTTTCGGATGGATTGATTGCTAAACTCTGGTCATCTGTGTATGATAGTGTCCGCCGTTATCGTTGGGATAATAATGTTTTGCCAACGTATAAGGCTTTTGAGCCTTCAGCAGGTGAGTTCCAAGAATCTGTCTCACAATTTTATTCAACGTTTGAGACGGAGAATGAAAGTGAGCGATTAGGTCAAAATACAGTGCTGATAATTGGGACTGGGGCCTTTCGTTTAGGGGATGGCGCGTCAGCGTCATATGTGATGGCGATGGTGAGCGACGAATACAAGCGACAAGGTTATGAAACGGTATTAATGAACAATAATCCACATGATCTCACGTTTATCCCACAACTTAGTGATAAGCAGTATTTCGAGCCGCTCGAAATTTCGGACATTATGAATGTGGTGGAAGTCGAGCAACCAACGCGAATTGTGGTACCGGGAAATCGGATTAAATTGATTAACAGCTTGAAGTCGGCAGGGCTTAAAGTCGATGTAATTGCGCGTGAAAAGTACTTGGAATCAACATTGACTGAGCCTAAAGAAGAAATTTTGTTGAATTACTTCTTTGATGGCGCAGAATTGCATCCAATTGTGCTGAGTCACCAAACAAATCGTCAAGTTAATATTGAAACGGCAGAACAAACGATATTGCGTGATTTGGCCGTGCCAGAAATGCCGTTCGCTGAGCCTGGGCTCTATCAGTTTGTAATGCCAACCATGCCACAAGCAGGTGTTGGGTTACAGGGTGAGATGCGACCAATGCCATTTACGCACGTTGCCTTTTTGGATAAGGTATCGCATGTGGATTGGTTACGGATGCTTGTACGCTTCATTTTAAATACGTCAACGACAGCTGATGAAGCATTGCTTGATCAACTCCCTGATTTTGATTGGCCATACCAACGAGCGGTACTGCATTATCATGATGCTGAGTTTAAGGAGCACATGAATATTCAAGTGCCACTAGATAATGGGCAATTCGCGATGGGCGTGACCTATGAAGTCGAATAACCTAGAAATTTATGTTACACTAGATAATATTTAAAAAATAGAAAGAGGCCCATGCATATGTGGAAAAAAGTATTAGGCGTAGGCGTTGTCCTTATCGCCGGAATCGGATTAGCGATTTGGGGAGCCGGACCTAAGAGCGTTGCGACAAGCGATGATGGAAACGTTACCCAATCTAAATACTATAAAGAGTTAAAGCAAACACCAACTGGTCAACAAACATTAGCCAATATGATTGTGACTCAAGTGTTGGATAAGAAGTATGGTAAAGAAGTTTCAAACAAGGATGTTACGAAGAAGTATAATCAAACCCGTGATCAAATGGGAAGTCAATTTGAACAACAATTGACTGCTTCTGGGATGACACCACAAACTTACCGTGATTCTGTTAAGCTTGAACTTTTGGAACGTCAAGCGGTTAAGGCCAATACAAACTTCTCAAACGCCGGTTTGAAGAAGATTTATAAGGACTACGAACCAAAGACGAGTGCTTCTGTTATCTTGATGGGTAGCAAGAGTGATGCTGAAAAGATTGTTAAGGAATTAGATGATGGGCAAGACTTTACTGAACTTGCAAAGAAGTATTCAGGTGATTCAGCAAGCAAGAAGAACGGTGGAAAGCTAGACGACTTCGATTCAACAAGTACTAAGGTTGATCCTAACGTCAAGAAGGCTGCCTTCAAGCTTAAGAATGGTGAATATACGAAGACACCAGTTCAAGCCTCATCAAATTCTGGCTACTACGTTGTAAAGCGTAATACGCAAGAAAAGAAGCCTGCATTCGATAAGATGAAGGGTGACCTAAAGAACATTAAGGTTGATGAAGTGATGTCTGACCAAGATCAAGTTAATGCGATTGTTGGTAAGGAACTTGGTAAGGCGAATGTCGATATCAAGGACCCAGATATGAAGAATGTCCTTTCAAAGTATACTGAAGCAGCTGCAGCACAAGCCGCTAAAGAAAACAAAAAGTAGTTAATTTACGGAAAAGCCACAATTTGTGGCTTTTTTTGTTCGCTTTTTTCAATCATCAACAGGTAATGTATTGCTTATGTTCGTGAAAATACGTTATAATACTAGGCGATGAGTTTTTAATTCGTGTTTAAAAAAAGGAGCTAACTTATTTATGCTTGATCGTTATACACGCCCTGAGATGGCAAGAGTCTGGTCAACTGAAAACCAATATCAAACTTGGTTAGATGTTGAAATTGCGGTAACTGCTGGTTGGGTAGCTGAAGGACATGTGCCACAAGCTGACCTAGATGCAATTCGTAAGAATGCGACTTTTGATCCCGACCGCATTGCAGAAATTGAAAAGGAAACCCGCCATGATGTGGTTGCTTTTACGCGTAATGTTTCTGAATCTTTGGGTGACGAACGGAAGTGGATTCATTATGGGCTAACATCAACTGATGTGGTTGATACGGCACAAGCTTTACGAATTCGTGAAGCAAACGAAATCATTATGCAAGACTTGATTGAGTACCGTGATGAATTAGCTAAGTTAGCACGTAAGTATAAAAATACCGTGATGATGGGTCGTACACACGGCGTTCACGCTGAACCAACAACTTTTGGACTTGTTTTGGCACGTTTTTATCAAGCCGCTGTGCGTGACATTGAACGTTTTGAACGCGTCTCAAAGGAAATGGCGACTGGAAAGTTGTCAGGAGCTGTCGGAACTTTCGCCAATGTACCACCCCGTGTTGAAGAATACGCCATGAAAGAACTTGGCTTGACGCCACAACCCATTGGGTCACAAGTTTTGCCACGCGATTTGCATGCTGATTATATCTCAGCAATTGCCGTGATTGGAACAACGTTGGAAGAATTGGCAACTGAAATTCGTGGATTGCAACGTTCCGAAATTCATGAAGTTGAAGAAGGCTTCAAGGGTGGACAAAAGGGTTCATCTGCTATGCCACACAAGCGTAACCCAATTGGTTCAGAAAACATTGTTGGACTTTCACGTGTCTTGCGTGGTTATTCTGTTACTGCTATGGAAGATGTGGCGCTTTGGCATGAACGTGATATTTCACACTCAAGTGCAGAACGTATTATTTTGCCAGATGCAACGTCAACGCTTGATTACATGATTCATCGTTTGACAGGTATTTTGGAAAACTTGCAAGTCTTCCCAGAGTCGATGAAAGAAAATATGACGCGCACATACGGTTTGATCTATTCACAACGTTTGTTGTTGAAGTTGGTTGATAGTGGGTTGTCACGTGAAGAAGCCTACGATACAGTGCAACCATTAACAGCCCGTTCATGGGATGAGCAAATTCAATTCCGTGACTTAGTGGATGCTGATCCAACAATTAATGCCCAACTTTCAAAGCAAGATATTGATGATGCCTTTGACTACCACTGGCACCTTAAGCATGTTGATGATATCTTTGATCGCTTAGGTTTGAATGATTAAGAAAAAAGCACTAGTTGAAAACTAGTGCTTTTTTTTGTGGACACATGAAAAGTAACGTTGTGTTGAAATTTTATCGGTTCAACCTAAGCGATAAAATGAAATATGGTAAAATAGTAATCAGAGAAAAAACAATTTTATAAATTTTAGAGAATGGTGGTAAAGCCCCGTGTTAAATACAAAAAAATATGATTATTTGGTAGTGGGTGCCGGTCCATATGGTGCGATTTTTGCACATGAAGCCGCAAAGTTGGGTAAGCGCGTTTTAGTGATTGAAAAACGTGACCATGTTGGTGGAAACATGTATACCCACGTTGAGCATGGGGTTACGGTTCACGACTATGGTGCGCATATTTTCCATACGGATAATCAAGAGATTTGGGACTATGTGCAACAGTTTGCCACATTTAATGGTTTCCAGAATCAAGTTATGGCAAATTACGAAGGTGAAATGTACAACTTGCCATTTAATATGAACACATTTTACGAGATGTGGGGTACCAAGACGCCAGCAGAAGCTCAAGCGAAGATTGCGGAGCAACGCGAAGCGGCTTTGGGTCAATTAGGCAATCGGGCACCACGTAACCTTGAAGAACAAGCCATTTCATTGATTGGAACTGATATCTATCAGAAATTAGTCAAGGGTTACACGGAAAAACAATGGGGACGTAAGGCAACTGATTTGCCAGCCTTCATTATTAAGCGGCTTCCAGTTCGTTTTATTTACAATAATAATTACTTTAATCATCGTTACCAAGGGATTCCGATTGGTGGATATACGCAGATTTTTGATCAACTTTTGGATAACCCGTTGATCGATGTCCAAACCGGGGTTGACTTCTTTAGTAATCGAGATGCATACCTCGCCGAATTCCCAAGCATTATCTATACGGGGATGATTGATAAGTTCTTTGATTATCAATATGGTGAGCTGGGTTACCGTTCATTGAAGTTTGAAAAAGAAGTGGTGCACACTGATAACTACCAAGGGAATGCGGTTATTAACTATACTGATGCTAAGACGCCATATACACGGGTCATGGAGTGGAAACACTTTGATGGTGCTGCGGATGAAGGTGTTTCAGTGGTCACACGTGAATACCCACAAACTTGGGATCGTGATAAGGAAGCTTATTACCCAATCAATGACGAAACCAATATGGCGATTTATAAGCAATATGCCGCTTTAGCACGTCAACATCAAGATCAAGTCGTATTCGGCGGGCGTTTGGGACAGTATCGTTACTACGATATGGACCAGGTGTTCCACGCCGCGCTTAATTTAGTGCGACAAGAGTTTAATTTACCTACAGATTACGTCTTTACCGAAAAAAAGGGATAATACGAATGATGTAAGCGTATTCTTATGTGTGTTATACTTAGTGTTAGTAAAGTAATCGGTGATAATTAGGAGCAAAATAATGAGCTGGAAAAATAATTTTGAAATTTGGCAAGAACAAACAAATTTACCAAGTGATTTGCAAGCAGATATGCAAAATTTGGCGCAAGACGATGCAAAGGCTGAAGATGCCTTTTACCAACCTTTATCTTTTGGAACCGCAGGTATGCGGGGTATCATGGGTGCGGGGATTAATCGGATGAATATTTACACGGTGCGACAAGCAACCGAAGGTTTGGCCCGTTTGATGGATAGTTTGGATGACGCCGTAAAAACGCGTGGTGTTGCTATTTCATATGATTCACGTCATCACTCAGCGGAATTTGCTTTGGAAGCGGCTAAAGTTTTGGGTGCGCATGGTATTAAAGTTTATTTATTTGAGTCATTGCGTCCAACGCCAGAACTTTCATTTACGGTCCGCCACTTGAAAGCGTATGCCGGAATTATGATTACGGCCTCACACAATCCTAAAGAATACAATGGATATAAGATTTATGGGGAAGATGGCGGTCAAATGCCACCCAAGGAATCAGATATCATTACTGAATCAAGCCGACAAGCCGACATGTTTGCGGTACCCGTTGCAGATGAAACTGATTTGCGTGAAAAGGGCCTCTTAGTTACAATTGGCCAAGATATTGATGATGTCTACCTTGATGCCATTAAGACAGTAACAATCAATCCAACGCTGACCCATGCGGTTGGCCAAGACATGAAGTTGGTTTATACACCATTACATGGAACGGGAGCTAAGATTGCAGGACCAGCACTTGAAAATGCTGGATTTAAAAATGTCACAATGGTTGCTGCACAAAAGGAGCCGGATGGTGATTTTCCAACGGTTGCACTACCAAATCCAGAAGATCATGCCGCGCTTGCAATGGCAATTGACACCGCTTCTGAAAATGGTGCCGATGTGGCGATTGCCGTTGATCCCGATGCTGATCGGATGGGTGTTGCGGTTCGTCAACCGGATGGTACGTATACGCTCCTTTCAGGAAATCAAATTGCTGCGGTCATGTTAAATTACATTTTGACAGCTAAGGCTGATGCTGGGACGTTGCCTGAAAATGGTGCGGTCGTGAAGTCAATTGTGTCATCTGAATTTGCGACTGCGATTGCCGATCACTATGATATGGCAACCATCAATGTCTTGACTGGCTTTAAGTACATTGCTGAACAAATCCAACACTTTGAAGATACTGATGAACATACGTTCTTGTTTGGTTTTGAAGAATCATATGGCTATTTGATGAAGCCTTTCACGCGTGACAAGGACTCAATCCAAGCAACAGTGATGTTAGCCGAAGTAGCAGCCTTCTATAAGAGTCAAGATATGACCCTTTATGATGGGTTGCAAGCGTTGTTTGCTGAATATGGTTATTTTGATGAAAATACAAAGTCAATGACCTTTGCAGGAATTGATGGGGCCGATAAAATGGCAGCCATTATGCAAGACTTCCGAAATGAAACACCAACTGAATTCGGTGGTGTGGCTGTTGTTAAGACCGAGGACTTTGATCAACAAACAGTGACAACGATGGCCACTGGGGTTGCCGAACCATTAGCTTTGCCAAAGGCCAATGTTGTGAAGTATTGGTTGGAAGATGGCAGCTGGGTAGCTGTTCGTCCTTCTGGAACCGAACCTAAGATTAAGTTCTATGTTGGAACAAAAGCAAATACTCAAGAAGCTGCAGAGGCTGAATTAGAGGCAATTCAAAAGAGTATTGCCGACAAAATTGCTGAATAATGCCTGCAGTGTAAGTAGCCTTTGGGCTGCTTTTTTTGTATGAAAGGGAGATGAAAAATGCAAACAGTGATGGAAAATCTTACGCGCATTGGGCAACGACTAATTGATCAAACGCCCTTAGTTGGTGTCAATATGGGGATGGTAACGGCTGATAATCAAAAAGCACAAACTGCGCTCGGCTTACGGGATGCAAATCTTACTCACCCAGTTCAGGCAAATACGATCTATGATTTGGCATCATTGACCAAACTTTACACTGCTGCAGCTTATGTCCAATTGGTTCGTCAATCACAGTTCGATTTAGATAAAACCATTCAAACGGTGTTGCCACAATTCAATCATCCAGAGATTACATTTCGACAAGTCTTACAACACAACTCGGGCTTGCCAAGTAGTGTCCGTAAAACGAATCATTTAACGCGAGATATGTTATTATCTGACCTTTATAATCGTGAATTAATGAGTGCGCCGGGGACTGAAATCCATTATTCAGATGTGGGTTACATGCTTTTAGGTGAGGCACTTAAGGTGTTGACGGGACAACCTTTGGAACAAGCCATGCAACAATTAGTGTTTGAACCGCTGGGCTTACATGAAACCGGCTATCGCACACCACAAATGCCGGAATTGTATGCATTACCAACGGAACGATTTGCGCCAACGGAAAATGTTGAAGAGCGTGGCGGGTTACTGCAAGGAACTGTCGACGATTTTAAAGCTAACTTATTAGGTGGGGCGGCGGGGCATGCTGGTATATTTAGTACCTTAGCAGATGCTCTCAAATTCACCCATTTTTGGCTTGATCCAGAAGTTATCGCATTGCTTCAGGCAAACCGGTTTGATTTTCGAACATTGGGATGGCATTATTGGCGCTTTGGCGGTGAAGATAACCCGTCGATTGAACAAGATTGGCTTTACCAAACTGGTTTTACCGGGACCATTATGGCCTTGAATTTGAAAACCGGTGAGGGTTTGGCGGTATTGACCAATCGGGTCTTTCCGGACCGCACGGTCTATGATCGTTGGCGCGTGGATCGCTACCAATTCCCACAAGCTTTTTTTGCTCAATAAAAACTTAAGTTTAGGCAAGGGTATTGTTTGGTATAATAACGACAAACACAACTTTAGATAAAGAAAGCAGGTATTAAAATGGGAATTTGGATTGCTTTAGCAGTTATCGCGATTATTGTCATTATTTGGATCAATGCTTATAACGGTTTAGTTAAGGCCCGCATGTATACACAGGAATCATGGAGCCAAATTGACGTGCAATTGAAGCGACGCAATGACTTGATTCCAAACTTATTGGAAACGGTTAAGGGGTATGCGCGTTTTGAAAAGAGTACCTTAGAGAACGTGGTCGCTTTACGTAACCAAATTGCACAGGTACCTGATGCTGACCACCAACAAAAAATGGATTTGTCAGATAAGTTGTCAGCAAATTTGAAGTCAATTTTTGCGGTGGCTGAATCATACCCTGATTTGAAAGCCTCACAACAATATGAAAAGTTGATGGAAGAGTTGACGAATACTGAAAATAAGATTGCGTATTCACGTCAATTGTTTAATTCTTCTGTTGCAAGTTACAACACGAAGTTGCAAACTTTCCCAACGAATATTGTTGCTTCTGTCCATGGGTTCAAGCCAGCTAAGTTCTTGGAAACACCTGAAGCAGAAAAGGCCCAAACAAAAGTATCATTTGACGATCAAGGATTATAAGATAAACGAGGAAATAACATGCTCTTTGAACAAATTGCACAGAATAAACGTAAAACCGTTGTTTTAATTTTTGGGTTTTTCTTTTTTACAGCAATTGTGGGTGCGGCTTTAGGTTATTTCTTAATGGGCAGCTGGACCGCTGGAGTCTTGATTGCGTTGGTTGCTGGAGGTATTTATGCCTTCTACATGATGAGCCAATCAACAGATGTGGTCATGTCGATGAATCATGGACATGAAATTACGACAGCCGACCAAGCACCCGAACTTTGGCACATTGTTGAAGATATGGCGATGGTGGCAAAAGTGCCAATGCCACGAGTCTTCATTATTGATGATTCAAGTCCAAATGCTTTTGCGACAGGAAACAAACCTGAAAATGCCGCCGTTGCTGCAACTGTGGGTATTCTACAAAAATTAAATCGTGAGGAACTTGAAGGTGTGATGGCCCACGAAATGACTCACGTGCGCAACTACGATATTCGAATTCAAACCTTAGCGGTTGCCTTGACGTCAGTCATTACGATGCTGGCTAACTTTGGGACAAGTTTTTGGGGTTGGAGTTCACGTGACCGTGACAATCAATCAACGAATATTTTTGGGCTTGTGATGGCAGTGATTGTGATGATGCTCGCACCTTTGGCAGCCACAATTATTCAACTTGCCATTTCACGTAATCGTGAATTTTTGGCCGATGCTGGAGCAGTTGAATTAACACGAAACCCGCAGGGGTTGATTGATGCTTTAATTAAAATTTCAGGAAGTGAACCAATGGCTGAGGAAAATGTTGCCCCAAGCAGCGCTGGCTTATACATTGGAGATCCCTTGAAAAAAGAAAGTCGCATGAGCCATTTATTCGATACGCATCCACCAATGGAAGACCGTATTGCGGCATTGCGTAAAATGTAAGCGATAGAAAGTTTAGCTAATTTAGCTGAACTTTTTTTATTTATGATAAAGTGTGATATACTGTTTGCTTACTGGTTGTCGAAAAGACCAAGAAGGAGAAAAGATGAAGAGAAAAGCACCGGTTGTAAAAAACCAAGAATTTGAAGCCACAGTTATTGATATTACTTATGAAGGAAATGGTGTCGTCAAGTATGAAGACTTCCCAATTTTCGTTGTTAATGCTGTGCCAGGCGAAAAAATCCTTGTTGGAGTAACTAAGGTTACTTCTAACTTTGGATTTGGACGTGTGATCCGTCGTTTGGAAGAGTCACCAGATCGTAACACTGAAATTGATACAAAGGTATTGACGTCAGGTGTTGCACCTTTGGCGCACTTAACTTATGATGCCCAACTTAAGCACAAACAAAAGCAAGTGGCTGATGTGTTCAACAAGCAACACGTCGCCGTTGATGTTCTTCCAACAATTGGTATGGAAAACCCATGGGGTTACCGTAATAAGGCGCAAATCCCAGTTCGCGAAATTAATGGCGAATTGACGACTGGTTTCTACCGTCGTGGTTCACACCGTTTGCAACCTATGGAAGACTTCTATATTCAAGATCCAGAAATTGATAAGGCGATTGTGGTCGTTCGTGATATCTTACGTAAGTATCACGTGGCTGCATATGACGAAGATAACCATAAGGGTGTTGTGCGTACGATTATGATTCGTCGTGGACACTATTCACACCAAATGATGATTGTCTTGGTAACACGCGCTAAGCGTTTGCCAACGGCTGAATTTATCATTAATGATATTCGTGAAGCTTTGCCAGAAGTTGTTTCAATCATTCAAAACGTTAACCAAGAAAAGACAAACGTCATCATGGGTGACACAAACAAGGTTCTTTGGGGTGAAAAGGCCATCAAGGATACTTTGTTAGGAAAGACTTTTGCCATTGGGCCAAACTCATTCTATCAAGTGAACCCTGAAATGACTGAAGTTGTGTATCAAAATGCTGCCGACAAGGCTGAATTGAAGCCAACCGATGTCGTGATTGACGCATACTCAGGTATTGGAACAATTTCATTGACGATTGCTGATCGGGTCAAGTCAGTCCTTGGGGTCGAAGTTGTCCCTGAAGCGGTTGATGATGCGAAGCGTAATGCTGATATCAATGGGATTCAAAATGCCAAGTTTGAACTTGGTAAGGCTGAAGAAAAGATGGCGGAATGGGCTGAAGATGGCCTAAAGCCGGATGTAATCTTCTTGGACCCACCACGTAAGGGTCTAACACAAGAATTGATTGATGCCGCTGTTGAAATGGGACCAGATCGTGTGGTTTATATTAGCTGTAACCCAGCTACACTTGCACGTGATGTGGCTTTGTTCTTAGAACAAGGTTACCAAATCAAGGGTGATGTACAACCAATTGACCAATTCCCACAAACAACACACGTTGAATCTGTGACGGTTTTGGAACGTAAAGCTTAATGATTAAGGACTCCCGCTTAGTTATCTGAGTGGGATTTTTTTATACGCTTTTGACAGCGACACGTGTGCAGTGAAATCAGCCGCACAGTGGTGTATAATGGGGGTAAATTGCGTTAAAGGAGTCGATGTGAACATGGCAAAATTAGTGATTATGCGTCACGGTCAAAGTGAATGGAATGCTAAGAATTTGTTTAATGGTTGGATTGATACGGATTTGAGTCCTGCTGGTGTGGAGCAAGCGCATAAAGCTGGTGCTTTGCTTGCAGAAACGCAAATTGCATTTGATTTTGCGGCAACCTCTTTGTTGAAACGGGCGATTAAAACGTTACATATTATGCTTGAAGAATCAGGGCAACTGTATGTACCGGAGCAAAAAACGTGGCGTTTGAATGAACGGCATTATGGCGCTTTGCAAGGCATCAACCGAGATGATGCCCGCGCGAAGTGGGGTGACGCACAAGTTCATGAATGGCGCCGAGCCTATGATGTATTGCCACCACAGACGCAAGGTCATCCAGCATCAATTACGGTTGATGGCGAGACATATCCAGCTTTTGATCGCCGTTATGACGATATCCCAGAAGCAGAATTACCACATGGCGAGAGCTTGAAGGTAGCATTGTCACGTATTTTGCCATATTATGAATCGACCATCGTGCCACGTTTGCAGGCGGGTCAAAATGTGTTGATTGTGGCACATGGCAGTACTGTGCGTGCCTTGACAAAACACATTGAGCATATTTCCGATGCAGATATTATGCATTTAGAAATTGCGAATGGTGAGCCAATTATCTACGACTTGGATGAGCAACTCGCTGTGACGGGGAAGCAAGTCTTATAATTGCAAACTACAGCCGAGTTTTAGCTTGTGAAATGGTATAATGGTAGAACGTTAAATGAGTATATGAGGGGATTAATGATATGCTAAAATTAGGGGTTATTGGAACAAATTGGATTAGTAAAATGTTTGTTGAGGCCGCAGAAACCACAGGCCGTTATCAACTTACAAGTGTTTATTCGCGTCGGGAAACGACTGGCCGCGAATTTGCACCCCAAGCAGATGTGTTTACTGATTTGGATGCTTTTTATGCGAGTGGGATTGATGTTGTTTATATCGCATCGCCCAATAGCTTGCATTATCAACAAGTTTCAGCGGCAATTGAACATGATGTCCAAGTGATTGTGGAGAAGTCTGCTTTTTCAAATCCAAAGGAATATGAAAAAATTTATTCATTGCTCCGCCTACATCCAAATGTGCACCTTTTTGAGGCCGCACGCCATATTCACCAACCTAACTTCAAAGCCATTGCAGCTATGGTAGCAGAGATGCCAGTCATTTCAGGTGGAACGTTTGTTTATGAACAATACTCATCACGTTTTGATGCCTACCTTGCTGGGGAAGAGCCAAATGTGCTAACGCGCGAGTTTAGTGCGGGTGCTTTAACTGACTTGGGGGTTTATCCAATTTATGCCATTGTGACCCTTTTTGGATTACCTGATTCAGTCCATTATTTTGCGACAAAATTAGCAAATGGTGCCGATGGTCGGGGAACCGCCATTTTGCGCTATCCTGATTTCGACATGACGGCTCAATTTGGTAAAATGTCGAATAGTTACCAACACTCAGAAATTATGGGACGCAAAGATACCATTCTCATTGATAACATTGCCGAGCTAGGTGAAGTTAGCTATAACGACGGACAGGGCAATGACCTCATCATCAGTGAAGCTGCGCCAGAAAATCCGATGATTGCTGAAGCCAATGATTTTGCTGCCATTATGGAAGATCCAGCCACACATGCTAACGCATACAAAGAATTATTACTAACAAGTCAGCGCGTAAATCTTGTTTTGACTGATTTACGTAAGTCTGCTGGAATTGAATTCCCGGCCGATTAAGCGACATAACCGACGCAAGGAGAAATAATGCATCAAAAATTTGAAGAAAAAATCCAATCAAGTGGGTTCAGTGAATTAACGCCAATTCAAAAAGCGGTTTTTGAACCCCTAAAGGATGGTCGTTCAATCGACGCGCTTGCCCCAACTGGAACTGGAAAAACATTAGCCTTTACTTGGCCATTGCTTGAAAACGTGATTCCAGATGATGGCGAACAACTATTGGTCTTAGCGCCATCACAAGAACTTGCCATGCAAACGACACACGTGATGCGTGAATGGGCTAGTACACTGGGTCTTAAAGTGCTGTCTCTAACTGGAGGCGCCAACATTAAGAACCAATTGGATCGCTTAAAGAAGCATCCCGAAGTGTTAGTTGGAACACCGGGTCGTGTTGTTGAGTTAATCAACAATAATAAATTAAAGCTCGGACGTCTACGCACTTTGGTGCTTGATGAAGCCGATGAATTGCTACGTGATGATACTGCCAAACAAGTTGATGAAATTTGGGATGCCATTGATAATTCTGATGTTCAAGTTGCCTTATTTGGTGCCACTGAAGTTGACGAGACAATCGCAGCTGGTGTCTTTGATCGTGAATTTGAACGCATTGATCAACGCGATGTGCCAATGCCAACTAAAATTGAACATGAGTTTTGGTTAACGGCGACGGATCAACGTAACAAGCGTTTACGTCAATTAGCAGCGCAAAAGAAGATGCAAGCGATGGTTTTCTTCAATACAACAAAACAATTGAAGATGACGGCTAATTTCCTAGCTCATGAACATATCGGAATGGCCACCTTGGTGCGTGGAGATTCAAGTTCTACACGTGAACGTGCGATGCGTTCATTTAAAAATGGGGATGCCAAGTTCCTCTTAACCACTGATGTGGGTGCACGTGGACTTGACATTCCTGATTTGCCGGTTGTGATTAATTTTGATTTACCGCGCGACGGTGAAACCTATACACATCGTTCGGGTCGAACAGGACGAATGGGTAAAAATGGTTTGGTCATCACATTTGGAAACGATCATGATGCACGTGACTTAAAGCGTATGGTCGCTGTTGATATCGAAGTGGTTAAGGGGCGTCCCCGTTTGCTTGAAAACGATACCGCAATTTTGCGTAATAGCCGTGCCGGTGGTGATAATAAGGCCAAGGCACGTCCCGCAAACAAGGGCAATGCACCAGCTAAGCAACCACGTGTAAAGGCTGACACAACAGCTCAGACAGCAACACCTGAAAAACGTGCGACTGATAAAAATAGCACAAAGTTCGTGAAACCTGCTCGTAAGGAGCAAACGGTGCAATCACGTGAAGACCGTTTTGCTAAAGAAAAAAAGGCTAAGCGTAAGCATCGTAAGGATAAAGGTAAGCCTAAAAAGGTTTAAAACACGCAGTGATACACTGTTTTAGGCTTGTGAAAAATAGTTGTTAATATATTCACATAATACACTAACTATGTTATAGTTAGTGTATTATATTTTTGCTAACATGGTGAGGGGTGAAAGCATGACCGAAGACAAAGAACACGTCCAAACGACCGAAAAGGATATCCCACGCGCGACAGCACGGAGATTACCAATCTACTACCGTTACTTAAAGATCCTACTAGATTCTGGGGTGACGCGTATTTCATCTAATGAACTTTCAAAGGCAGTAAAGTTTGATGCTGCGACAATTCGACGAGATTTTTCATACTTCGGTGCGTTAGGTAAGCGCGGGTATGGCTATGACGTTAAAGAGTTGATGGAATTCTTTGGTGACATTTTGAATCAAGATAATTTAGCTTCCGTTGCGTTAGTTGGAGTTGGTAATTTGGGTCAAGCTTTGTTGAATTTCAACTTTCATCAAAGTTCAAATGCCCGAATTTCAGCGGCTTTTGATGTGAATCCAAAGATTGTGAATACGATTCAGGCAGGTGTGCCGATTTACAGCATCGATGATTTGGAAAAGCAAATTAAAGATCAACGCATTGAAGTGGCGATTTTGACTGTGCCCGCTGAAGAAGCGCAAAAGACAGCTAAGCGTCTAGCAGATGCTGGCGTCCGTGGTATTTTAAACTTCACGCCATTGCGTCTAGATGTGCCTAAAGACGTGCGCGTCCAAAATGTGGACTTAACCAATGAGCTACAAATTTTGTTGTACTTTATCAATAATTTTGATGCAGAACAGGATTAGTCAATATGGCAGATCAAAAGAAAAAAACAGGTCGTAAGCACCGATGGTGGGCGACCTTAATCTATGTCCTGCTAATTATTGTGGCATTAGGTTTGATTTTCCATAATCAAATTGCCACCTTTGCGATTAATACATTTGAACCAAAGGTGACGCAAAAGACCCTTAAAAAGGCAGATAAATCGAAAAAAGATGCCAATTATGACTGGAGTAAGGTGAATACCTTATCAGCACAACAAATTCTAAAAGCACGTGTCAATGCTGGAAAAGTTAACTTTATCGGATTTGTTTCCGTTCCTGAAATCGGCTTATCTGTTCCGATTGCCAATGGGGTGAGTGATACCATTCTCTCCTTAGGGGCTGGTACATTAAATGAAAACGAACAGATGGGTCAAGGTAATTATGCGCTGGCTAGTCACTTTATTCAGGGAGAATCTGGTAAAAAAGTTCTTTTCTCACCAATCTATTACCATGGAAAAGTGGGCCAAAAGATTTATTTGACAGATATGAAGAAAGTCTATGAGTATAAGGCAACGAGTTATCGTGTGGTTAAGCCTACGGATGTCCAAGTTGCTGACCCAGTGCCTGGACGCAAAATGGTCACATTGATTACTTGTGATTATACAGCAGAGCGTGGTCGTGTTATCATGCAAGGAGACCTAACAAAGGAAATGCCATTTAATGAGGCGCCTAAGTCGGTCCTAGATTCATTTGAAAAAGATAACCGTTGGATTAAGTAAAGGAGTGTATAGATATGGCTAAGAACAAAAACAAGAATGGACAATCAGGTGCAGGGCGCTTCTTTGCCCTTGTCGGATTAGGTATGGCTGCATTCAATCTATTCCAAGCTTTGAAAGATTATCGTAAGAAGTAAAACGTAAATAAAAAACCGAAAGGCCAATTTCTTGGTCCTTCGGTTTTTTTATTGTTCAATATAGATGAATTCAGCAGCGTGACGTGTGATTTGTAATTCACGTTCAGCATTGTTTAAAATTAATGGGCCATCAAAAGGTAAACGTTCTTTAATCGTCCATGTTGAATTAAGTGGCAAACCAATGGTTTCCACATAACGCAACAATTCCAAGTCCTCAGTAAAGGCATGGATGGTAATCGTTTCACCATCTTTAGCATCGTATAGACTTGTTAACTTTTCAGGTGAGTAGTGATACTCCGCATCAGGGATGGGGAGCCCCTGTGGGCTATATTTGGGGTGCTTAAGGAAACTATCCAGCGCATCCATCAGTTGACCAGTAGCATCGTGATCAAGATGATCAGCGTTATCGTGAGCCACTGAGACGGGGAGGTCTAAGTCCTCAGCGATAAAAGTTTCAAAAAGACGGTGCGAACGAATCAAACGAATTGCCGTTTCTCGACCGGTTTTTGTTAACGTTACGCCGTAGTAAGGGACAACATTGACTTCACCAGTCTCTTGCAATTTTGTTAGCATATTTGAAACAGAAGATGGCGTCACATGGAGGTGATCGGCAATCTGGTTGTTGGAAATTTTGGTTGACTCATCGCCGCCACTTAATTCTAAAATTGTTTGTAGATATTGGGTTTTCGAAACTGAATCACTCATAAAATGTTCWTCCTTAAATAAATTTAAATTCTGTTTTTATATTATAACATGTTTTAACCGTTAAATTTTTACACTTAATAAAAAATAATTAAGTGTTGCAACTAAAATGATGATATGTTAAATTTAAATCAGGCCCGCAATAGGATTTATTAATGAGGAGGAACGTTATGAATTTAGTCACAACACCGAACCGAATCACGACTTTAGACGACTTGTTGCAAATCCAAGCAAGTATCACCCCCCAGGTATTTAATGCTTTGATCACCGCGATTCATGAACGCGACAGGGCTGATATTTACGTTGGTCGCGTGACTGGAAGTTGTATTTGTCGAATTGCCGTCGGCGATGTTGCCGAACAGTTTATCTTACGTTTTCGCACCCCTACGGAACGTGATCGATTCATGATGGCATTTGAACGTGCTTGTGCATGTGCAGAACGTAATGTCATCAAATCATTTTAAACACCGCAGTGACAATTCTTAAAATGCATAACAATGTTAAGTTGGTATATTTTTTAAGGATTCGCAACACTTGTGTTAAGAAAAAGCCCCTCATGCTTGAAGGGCTTTTTTGAGTATGACTTTATTTTTTTAAGTGTTAAAAGCGAGCTAAAATCAGTAAATGGAATAAATTGAAACATTGTAGGAGACACTAATGAAACACGTGTTTGCAGTTGTCTTTTTAATATTCGGAACGGTCTTGTTGTGACTTGGATATCGCAATAAAAATAATAAAAGTCAGAGAAATCTATATTACATATTGGGTGCAGTATTGCTTTGTCTTTTCTTGCCGATGACGCAATGATGATTGCGCATTTACGACAGATTTCAGGATATGTTTAATGCAATTTTATGGTTTCTTGTATATAGTAAGTGTCAGTAAAACAAGTAGGTTATAGGAGGCAGGAAAATGAAGTTAACATTTACAGATGCAGCAAAGACAATGGTGCAAAAGCACTTAAATGATGATACAAAAATTGTTTTGGATTTCGATGATGGGGTTGGTCCATTCTCAGATGAAGCCACATGTACACTAGATTTGGCATTCCATCTTGTATTAGCACGTCCTGACCAAATTACCAACGATTTTAATGACACAATTGAAAGTAACTTGGGTGACGTCTATGTTAAGGGTTACTCAGAGGACCAAATGGATCCAAACATGACACTTGATGTCGACAAGTACTTGAACCTATCACTTAAGGGTGACGGTGGTACTTTAGACGACCATGTTGTTTTGGTTGATGTTCAAGATAAGTAAAAAATTTGGTGGGATTGCGATGCAATCCCGCCTTTTTTTGCGGCTAAAAAGATGTTACACTTACTTGTAGTAAGTTAAGTGAGGAGGCGTTTGAAATGCACATGACAATCAGTGAGGCAGTTGTGGCAATGATTACCGCAAAAGAAAATGATATGACACGGTTGGTTCTCGATTTTGATGATGGGGTAGGTCCATTTTCAAAACAGGGGATTTGCTCATTGAACACAGCGTTTCAATTCGTCCTTGCCCGACCAGATCAAGTGACAGGTGAATTTGATGCGACCTTGACGAGTAATCTAGGCTCTATTGCCATCAAAGGGTATGCAATCGAACAACTAGACCCTGAGATGACATTGACACGTGATCAAAATTTTAATTTAGTCTTAGCAGGAAATAGTGGCTCGTTGGATAATCATCTACAATTAGTTGACGCACAAACTTGGCCAGCGGTATAAAACCGATTTGAATTTTAGGCATAAAAAAATCCCGCACCTGGAATTAACTAGGAGCGGGATTTATTTATTTTAATTGAGTTAACGGGCAAACACTTCTGCGCGTAGACGATCCAATTGCTTGTTGTTCAAGATGACATAAAGCAAGATTGACTGGATTGGCCAGAAAACAAGTTGCTTTAAGGCACGCGTTGAAACCATGGTCTTAAGCATACCAGGGTTATGCCAAGCATTTTGCAAGGTAACGACCCAAATCGTATTTAAGCATAGATTAACAATGACCAGCACGAGCGCCGTAGTGACGATGACACGTGTCCAGCTTAAGTGGTCCCGGTTATAGAATGAGAATCCATAAATAAGCGCACCGACGACAGCTGATAGGGCGAACCCAGGAAAGTAGGGTTGACCACTGGTTAAGATGGTGGCGCCGATAAAGTCACAGATAAAGGCAACAAAAGCCCCCCAAATCGGACCGTACCATTTGGCGATTAGCCCAGAAGCTATGAATGAGAAACCAAACTTAAGCCAATCTGGACCAAAAGTGAAGCGGCTTAAGATGAGCAATAGAGCTGCTAAAAGCCCCAACAAAGCGACCTGCTTGGTATCCAAGCGGGGGAAATATTTCTTTAATGTTTTCATTTTGAAAACACCTCCTTTTGATGGAGGGTTTCACTGACAACAGTGAATGTGGTAATAATATCGCGGTAAAACCTTCGTTTGGGGATCACATTCCGTTTCCCCAACACTTGACGCATTAAAACCTACCCTGTACGACGAGACAACAGTTAAAAGTATAGCACAACTTAAATGAAAATTAATGTTTTAATTTTTATACGTAAATGGGTAAAACATTTTAGTAAAACATGTTAAAATTTACCTAATACGCTAAACGGTCCCATTTAATGGGGTTAGCAAGAGATTGGGGATCATGATGAAAATTTTTATTCCAGCAAGCTTAGCCAACTTTGGGTCAGGCATGCAATCAATTGGTTTACCACTTGAAGTTGGGCTAACCATTGAAATTGGTGAACCAACCGAGCAGTGGCAGGTCCAGCATCCGTTTGCCGACACAGTTGCAACTGATGAACGCAATTATGTTGTACAGATTGCAACGAATCTGGCCCCGGGTCTGACACCACATGCAATCAAGATTACGAATACAAGTCCGACCAAGCAGTATCTAGGGATTCAGGATGCCTTGATTTTGGCTGGGATTGAATTAGCGAACCAATTAGGGGATTTGGGGTTAGATGATTTCACAAAGTTAACCTTAGCCGCTAGAACAGCCCAGCAACCAGCCCACGTTGCGGCAGCCTTATTAGGACAACCTACGGTGAGTTATTTACAAGATGGGGATGTCTATGCAAGTGGCTTTATTTGCCCAGCATATACCGTCTTAATGTACTTACCAGAAGCAATGCCAACGGGAATGCCACACACTGCTGCACAAATCAACTATGCTGATGCTGTTGCAGCGAATGCTAGTGGGAATATGTTGATGGCAGCCTGGCAAAATCAACAACGTGAATTAGCCGGTCAACTTTTGGAAAATGATAACTTACAACGGCCAGCGGCGACAGATAACACTGCTTTGACGGCAATTCGCCAAGCCTCGCACGCTTTAGACATTTATGGTACGGTTTTGGTTGAACAAGGACCAGCGATTGCAACGTTGGTTGCACCTGAAAAGGTCCAAGACCTGATTGATGTATTGGGATATGTTGATTTACCGGGGCAATTTGTCCAATTGCCGGTTGGATCAACAGGCATCACCGTTGTAGACTAGGAGAAAAAACATGAAAAAAGCATCCATTAAAGATGTTGCACGACTCGCAGATGTGTCGATTGCGACGGTTTCACAAATTTTGAATAATAAAGGGGACCGCTTTTCAGAGGCAACACGGGAAAAAGTTTTTGCAGCCCGTGACGAAGTCGGATACGTGCCAAATATCAGCGCGCGTAGTTTGAAAAAAAGTCATTATATGTTGATTGGTGTCGTTGTGCCAACGTTGGCGTTGCCTTATTTTGGGGCTTTCGTACAACATTTACAGAATTTATTGCCAGAAAATATGTCCCTATCAATTATGTCGGGTGAACAAAAGCAAGCTGATGCCGCTGTGGAGCGCATGATTGAAGCGGGCGTGAGTGGCGTCATTGTTGTGAGTCAATTGGCTGATCCAAATCGGATTGCTGATTTATTGAAGCAACGTGGGATTGCCATGGTCGTTACAGAAAACCATGATGATTTAGAGCTTGCCGATGTGGTTTACACAAAAGATCAAGAGGGTGGTCGCTTAGCGGCGGAACATCTCATTGCCGAGGGTCACAAGCGCGTCGCCCTTTTGGGAAACCAAGTCTTTACAGACAACCTGTTTTATCGGGCGGGTTCCTTTAAAGCGACAATGGAAGAAGCTGGGGTAAAGGTGAGTGAAATCACAACCCACAATATGTCAAAGCAATCTGGACAAGCTGCGGCTATGGCAGTTTCAATTTCACATGCCACGGCCACGTTTGCTTTGAATGATGAATTGGCCATTGGCGTGATTTCAGGTTTAGCCAAATTGGGGTGGCGCGTGCCTGATGATATGTCCGTGATTGGCTATGATGACACGGATTATGCGGCATTTTACCAACCTAGTATCACAACGATTCATCAGCCGGTTGATGTTGTTGCCAAAACAGCATTAGATGTCTTGATTGCAAGAATTGCCGATCATCGTTTAGATCGTCAAAAAATTGCCGTTGATGTTGCTTTTGTCGAACGTGATTCAACACGTCCCTTACAGGATTAATTAATTCAAGGAGGTTTATTTGTAATGAGAACTGGAGCAACTTTTCGCCAAGACGACCAACGGTATGCCGTTTTGACATTAGACGAACAAATCGCGCAATTAACTCAAGATGGTTGGTCGTCGGCTGCGATTAAGCAGTATCAAATGAATGTTGAACGCCTCCTTGAAACACGATCATTTGACCAACAAGCGACCCAAATGCGGCTGTGGTTTGATGCACACCGAATTGGCTCGGAAATATTTACCGATATGTTAATGGCTGAATTTAAGCCAAGCCAGGAGAATGCTACCGCACGGATTGCTATGCTTGAACAGGTCATGGGCCTTGAACTTGATGCGGAAAATTTTGTGCAAATGACCCGCTTGGGTTTTTGGTCAGAACGTGGCGCGACACCAACCCTATATTATTTATACATTGGGGAGATGCAACAGTTGCGAACGTACATTGATTTTACGAATCGTGTGGCACGGTTAATGTATGCAAAATACCAAACGCGAACGAAACGTTTCTTTGGGCAACCTTCAATGACCATGCTTAACGATGTTGTGGATCATCAATTACGTTATTATTTAGGTAAGCCAATGATTGATTTTGCGCGCACCCAGAATATGACGCGTGTAGGTTTGAAACAGTCGGCTCAAAAATTCTTGCATCGCCAGGTTCGTTATCCTGACGCCCGTTATCATAACCGCGGGGTAGCGGATGCATCGAATTTAAAGATTGTGACGCATGATTACCATTCAGAATTTATTTTAGATAAGCATGATCAACTGGTTTCAATTTGGAATGCGCTTGAAGCACACCAAGTGTTACAAGAAGATGGGTCAGTTCGCTTTGATTTGACGCGCGATGCCTATACGATTGAAGAACTGCAACAAATTGCAAATACTGAGTCACTCAATTATGCTAATCATGGTGGTAAAATTCATGACTTGCTAGATGGTGACCCGTCCGTTCGTGGTGCCGGCTACGAACCAGCCATTCGCGATTATGCGAAAACATTGTTTTAATAAAATGACATGAAGTGTGAATGGTTTTAATAAAAATAGCGCCAAATTGTCTGAAAATGTGTATACTATTAGTTAATCAGAAAAAATAGATAGGGATTTTCCTATGTGTTGTTGTCCAATATCCGGTGAGATATGCCATATGACCTGTGAGTCAAAAGGAGTAAAAACATGCCAGAAGTAAAACCAAGTTTAGCCAACCAACATAACCAACAACTTGCGACCGTTTTGCCATCACCAATTCGTGTGATTGATGCGGAATTCTCAGAAATTGCTGGTTTGATTAAGCTAACTTTAGGGGAACCTGATTTTGCCGTTCCTGAACATATTAAGCAAGCTGCAAAGCGCGATATTGATGATGATGATTCTCATTACGCACAACCTGCCGGTCATTTAGCATTGCGTCAAGCAATTAGCGACTACTTGGTTAACCGTTTCCAAGCACCACGCTATGATTCAAATAATGAAGTTGCGGTAACAGTTGGAGCTTCTGAAGCGTTGTTTGCCACGATGAGTGGGTTGTTCAATCCAGGAGAAAAAATTATTATTCCAACGCCATCATTCCCAATGTATGATGCCATTGCAAAGATTTTGGGACTTGAAATTGTTGGCTTGAGTACAGCACCAGATTATCGTTTGACACCTGAAAAGTTGGCGCCTGTTTTGGAAGCCAACCCAGACGCCAAGGGGATTTTGATTAACTACCCATCAAACCCAACTGGTGTGACGTACGATGAAGCTGAAGTGGCAGCCTTGGCTGATCTTTTGGGTCAACGTGATATGATTGTGATTTCAGATGAAATCTACGCTGAACTTTGTTTTGATGGACCACACACAACGATGTCTAAGCTTTTGCCCGAACAAACGATTTTGGTAAGTGGTCTTTCTAAGTCACATGCCATGACCGGTTACCGTGTTGGTTATGTGGCCGGACCACAAGCGTTGATGCAACACGTGACTAAGATGCACCAATTCCTTGTGACAACTGCGCCAGGACCAATGATGGCAGCTGCGACAGAAGCCTTGAACAACGGCTTGCAAGATGCTGAAGAGATGCGCGATGCTTATCAAGCTCGTCGTGATATTGTACAAAGCGGTCTTGAAGCTGCTGGCTTTACTGTTGCTCGCCCAAGTGGTGCCTTTTATATCTTTGCCAAGATTCCTGAAGCAATTGATATGGACGATATGGCCTTTGTTCGTGACATGGCTAAGGAAGCATTGGTCGGGGTTGCACCTGGTTCAATCTTTGGTGAAGGTGGCCAAGGCAACATTCGTTTGTCATATGCCGCATCAACAGAAGATTTGGAAGAATCAATGCGTCGAATCCAAGCCTACATGGCTAAGAAACTACAAGCATAAACAATTAAGCCCAGCTGAGCTGGGCTTTTTTAAACACGACACTTGTGAAGTGTTTATCAATTTAAAAATGCTTTAAATTCTAGCAATAATTATTGAAACAAACTGGCAAAAAGCAAGGACGTGATATAATAATCACATGAAAATTTAACATTAAGGGGCCTGAAATGACTAACGCAGATTTTGTACAACCTTTGAGTGACACAGTCATGAACATGACTGAAGATAAATTAACTGACTTTCAAAAATTAGTGAGCGGCATCCCGGATTTAATTCGCCTCACTTTTGGTGAGCCAGGCTTTAACGTAGATCAACGCATTAAAGACCGCATGATTCAATCAATTAACGAAAATAACTCACACTATGCCATTTCGCAAGGTGAACCAGAATTGCGTCAAGCGGCACTAGACTATTTCCATGAAAAGTACGATTTGCCTTATCATGACATTGATAATGTGATTGTGACCCAGGGGGTATCTGAGGGAATTAACGTCATCTTCATGACGTTGCTTAACCCTGGGGAGGGCTTAATTATGCCAGAGCCTTTGTACTCAGCTTATTACCCAGCCCTAGATTTGGCCCATGGGAAATTAGTGTCAATTGATACACGTCCAGATGATTTTAAGGTAACACCAGCCAGTGTTGAAGCTGCCATTGCTGCAGCTAATGTTCCTGTTAAGGCTATCTTATTAAACTATCCCAATAATCCAACGGGTGTGACTTATTCACGCGAAGAATTGGAAGCATTGGCAGACGTCTTTAAAAAGCATAAGTTATGGGTAATCTCTGATGAAATTTATTCAGAATTAACTTATGATCAAGAACACGTCTCATTGTCAACAATTATTCCTGAGCAAACGATTGTGTTGAATGGTTTGTCAAAGTCACACGCAATGACGGGTTACCGCATTGGCTTTATCTTTGGCGAAAAAGCGTTGATTGAAGAAGCGCAAAAGGTTCATGAAGCCATTACGTTTGCCTTGCCAAAGGTGATTCAAGATGGGGCAGCTACGGCCTTGAATGATGCACAAGATGCACCAAGCGAGATGAAGGCGATTTATAAGCGTCGTCGTGATTGGTTAGTCCCTGAATTGGAAGAGATGGGCTTCATCTTAGATGAACCAGCTGGGGCATTTTATATCTTTGCCAAGATTCCTTTGGATATGGGAGATGATGGGTATGCCTTTGCTAAGGATCTCGCCTTTAACGGTAAAGTTGCGGTTATCCCTGGTGAATCCTTCTCTTCAGCAACCAAAGACTATGTCCGCATTTCGTATGCAGCATCTGATGAAACCTTGCATACTGCAATTGACCGAATGAAAACATATTTAGCAAATAAAAGAAATGAAACAACGGAGCGTTAAAAAATCATGAATGCACATTCACAAAAAAGTCGTCGATTGGTTTTGACGGCATTATTCATTGCGATTATTTTAGTGCAATCTCTAGTTCCTTGGTTGGGAACTTTGCCAATTGGGGCGTTCTTCCTAGGCGCCTCAGTGACCATTATTACTTTTACGGTAGCGATTGGTGCAATGGTTTTGGGGCCCAAAACAGGGGCGCTTTTAGGGGCAGTTTGGGCCGCCTATTCATGTTGGCATGCTTGGACTTCAGTCCCAAGTATTGGTGCTTTAATGTTTAGAAATCCATTTACGGCCTTCATTCCACGGATGGCTGTGGGAATTATTATTGGTTTCTTATATTGGCGTTATGTTAAAAATAAAACATGGCATCAACAGCGCTGGTACTTAGTTGGGCTAGGCGCCTTATCGGCTTTTATCAATACAGCGCTCGTCCTTATTATCACGTGGGTAAGTTTTAAAGTGATGAATACATCATTTACCGGAATTCCACATACTGGATTAGCAAATTGGTTGATCACAACGATTGCCGGAACAAATGGTATTTTTGAAATCATCGCAGGTGCAATTATTGTGCCTTTGATTGGAATCCCAGTACTTAAAATTGCTGCAAAAAATAATTTAATGTAATGACTTGAGAGCCAGCGACAGCTGGTTCTTTTTTTGATTTGACTTTAGAATCATTCTAAATTATAATGGTTCTAAGTTAGACGGGAGGCAATTGAGATGGGAAAACTTGATTTAGCACAACGTAACAATATTATGCGAGCTGCCGTGATGGGGGCCAATGATGGGATTTTATCGATTTCTGGGATTGTGATTGGTGTGGCAGGTGCAACGGCAAATACCTTTGCGATTTTGATTGCCGGTTTTGGGGGTGCATTAGCGGGAACTGTATCGATGGCAATGGGCGAATATGTGTCAGTTCATTCACAAAATGATGCCCAAGTTCGAGCTGAAGAAGAACAGGCACAAGCATTAAAAACGCATTATCAGCAGGAGTTTAATTTTGTTGCCGATAAATATGAAAAATTAGGAATTAAACCAACCTTGGCTACCCAAGCGACTCAAGAAATGATGGATCAAGATGCCTTGGGAACGACAGTCCGTGAGCGCCACGGTTTTACGTTACATCATGAGGTTTCGGCGATGGGAGCGGCCATTGCTTCAATGATTTCGTTTCCCCTCGGGTCAGTGTTACCAATGCTTTCAATTTGGTTGCTCATGCCACAGTGGCGGATTCAAGGAACCGCGATAGCTGTCGTGATTGCGTTAGCCCTTACTGGGTATACGGCAGCTCGTTTTTCAGGGGTTGATCGTTGGAAAGGGACCTTGCGCAATGTCATTGCCGGGATTTTTACGATGTTAGTGACATTCTTCATTGGTAAGTTGATGGGACGATAGGAGTGAGCGACGATGAAAAATAACGTACAAATGACCATGGAAGAAAAATTAAATGCGGTGCGAGCCGGTGTTTTGGGATCAAATGATGGGATTTTAACGGTTGTCGGGGTCATCTTTTCAGTTGGTGCAGCGACGACGAATCAATTTACAATCATGGTTGCGGCGGTGGCAGACCTGTTTGCGTGTGCTTTATCAATGGCGTCAGGGGAGTATGCTTCGGTCAGTGCGCAATCTGATTCAGAAAAAGTGGTGGTTGCGCATGAAAAAGAACGGTTGGCCAATGATCCTACGGCAGTAGCCGACGACATCAGTCAATTTTTCATCGGCCGTGGGGTAACGGCACAAACAGCTGATGCGATTGCGGATGATTTAATGCAAAAGGCACCCCTGGAAACAATCTTGCAGTGTAAATATAATATTAAATTAGGGCACTACGTTAGCCCAGTCGAAGCAGCGATATCGTCGCTCTTCAGTGCAGCGGCGGGGGGGATTTTCCCACTCTTGGCAATGTGGTTGAGTCCATTATCATTAAAATATCCGATGACCATCTTAGCGACTGTTTTCGCGGTTGGCTTAACGGGTTGGTTAAGCGCCCGGCTAGGTCATGGTTTGCCAGGACGTGCGATTGTGCGAAATATATTATTAGGCTTACTAACGATTGCCATTCACTATGGCATTGGAACCTTCTTTTAAAAGCAAGCATTCAACGGGGATCCGTTGAATGCTTTTTATTATTGGCACTGAATTTGTTATAATAATACTTACACTATAGAAGAGAGTAGGCATACAACGTTATGCAACATTACGGTTTAATTGGTTGGCAGATTGCGCATTCCATGTCACCAAAATTGCAAACACAAGCCTTTGCACAAGCACATGTTGTCGCAAATTATGCCTTGTATGACATAAATCCAGAGGTGTTTAACACCGAGATATCCGGTGTATTATCCCAGTTAGCCGGGGCGAACGTTACAACACCCTATAAGCAAGCGATAATGGCTGAGTTAGATGATGTGACACCTTTGGCGCAAAAAACACAGTCCGTTAATACGGTTTTTCGGGATGGACAGGGCCATTTAATTGGTGATACAACGGATGGGCAGGGCTTTTGGTTAGCCTTGCAATATCAAATTGGGATCTTGACTGGTCAGCGCGTGCTATTAATTGGGTGCGGCGGCGCGGCGCGGGCAATTATGGCTGCTAAACCAGCGGAGACCACACTCGTTGTTGCTAATCGGCCGAGTGACCATTTTGATGCGTATGCGACTGTTACAGAAAGTTTACTTGAACAGCCATTATATGACTTAACGGCAATTGATGATCAATTACAGGAAATGGACGTCATTGTTGATGCAACAACAGTTGGGATGCATGATAATCAAACGATTTTATCGGACGCCCAAATGCAGGTGACTCAAGCTCACGTTAACATTGTTGATTTAAAATATAACCATGCAAATACGCCGTTAATGCGTCTAGCGCAAAGTGAGCAGCGCAATAACTTTAATGGATTAGCCATGTTAGTTGGGCAGGGATGCTTAAGCCAGCAACGCTGGACCGGATATCAGCCGGACTTGTTAACACTGATGAATGAAATGGGAGTAGCGCAAAATGATAATCATAACAATGCCTAATAACGATAGCGCTGAAGTGCTATACACACAAATGAAGACGCAATTTCCCAATGAATTTGTGATTTTCGATCATCAAACGCAGGTCGGTGTGCCGGATGTGACGATGTTAGATACAGTTGACTTGCCTGAAACGGCGCAAGTTATTACCGATGCACCAACTGCTCTTCGTGCCTCACGCCAATGGCAACCTAAGGATACGGTCATTCAGACTGCCCATAGCCAAATCGGTGGGGAAAACTTTACCTTAGTTGCTGGGCCCGACTCAATCGAGAGTCAAGCGCACATTGACGCCATGGCCCAAGCTGTAAAGACGGCAGGCGCAACAATTTTAAGAGGTGGTTCGTTTAAGCCACGAACAAATCCCTACAGCTTTCAAGGTTATGGCGAGACTGGCTTAAAAGAACATCGTCAGGCAGCCGACCAATATGGATTAGATATGATGACTGAAATTATGGATACGCGTGATTTTGCTTTAGTTAATCAATATACGGATATTTTTCAAGTTGGCGCGCGCAATATGCAAAATTTCAGCTTGTTAAAGCAACTGGGACAGCAAACCAAGCCAGTGGGTTTGAAACGCGGTATGTCAGCTACGATTGATGATTTGTTAAATGCAGCCGAATATATTTTAGCTGCGGGAAATCCAAATGTATTTTTGATTGAACGTGGGATTCGGACTTTTGATAATAAATATACACGTAATACCTTTGACGTTGCAGCGGTACCGGTTTTACAACAATTGACGCACTTACCTGTATTGGTCGACCCTTCACACGCAGCTGGAAAACGTGCCCTAGTTGAGCCACTTGCGTTGGCAGGAGTTGCAGCTGGAGCACAAGGACTCATGATTGAAATACATGATCAACCAGAAAAAGCCTTAGTCGACGGCGCCCAAGCGCTGACGCCTGAGGAATTAAAGACTTTAATGCAAAAAGCAACGGCAATTAAAACAATCGTAAAGGAGACGCACACAGATGATTGATGTGAATGTAAAAGATCACCCTTATCAAATTGATTTAGAAAATGGTGGGAGCAACGCGATTGGAAACAAAGTTAGGCAAGTTTGGTCACCACGCAAGATTATTGTGATTTCAGATATGAATGTGGCTGATATTTATTTGAAGGCTGTTGTCAAGAAGCTCCGCGACGCAGGCTTCACGGTTAGCACGGCCGTCGTGGCACCCGGTGAAGGATCAAAGAGTATTGAACTGGTACAAACAATTGTGAAACAAATGAGTCACGATCACTTTACCCGTTCAGACGGTGTGATTGCGCTTGGTGGTGGTGTGATTACTGACTTAGCTGGCATGGTGGCATCATTGTATATGCGTGGGATTAGTCTCATTCAAGTACCAACCTCAATGACAGCGCAAGTTGATGCCAGTATCGGGGGCAAAACAGCTGTAAATTTGGGCGAAGTGAAGAATGTGATGGGCACATTTTATCAACCTGATTTTGTTTTGGTTGATCCAGCCTTTTTGATGACGCTTTCTGAGCGTGATTTAGTTGAAGGATATGCCGAGTCAGTCAAGATGAGTTTATTAGCTGGTGGCGCATTTGCTGATTTAACGGGATCAATTCAATCGGTGGCTGACTTGAAGAGCAAGTTGGTGCCAGTGATCGAATCCTCGTTAAAGTATAAGCGCGATATTGTGGTACAAGATGAATTCGATCATAACCAACGCCAAATTCTTAATTTTGGCCATACCTTTGGGCATGCTATTGAATTGATGGCGCATGGTGATTTGCGTCACGGTGAAGCCATCGCGATTGGGATGGTTGCCATGACCGATCGTTTAGAACGCGATGGTTATACCCAAGCTGGCGTGAGTGACCAAATTACCAGTCGTTTATTGGCGGTTGGGCTACCCGTCTTTTCAGAATATATTGGACAAGATGAATTCTTTGATTTAGTGAAACGTGATAAGAAACGCACGGATGACCGAATTAATTTCATTGGCCTTGCCCAAGTGGGGGAACCCATCATTGTTAAAAAAGATGTTCGGAAATTAGAAGCATTCGTGAAAGGATATTAATACATGCGCTATATGACGGCCGGTGAGAGCCATGGTCCAGAAGAAATGGCGATTATTGAGGGGATTCCAGCTGGATTAACGTTGACAGCGGAGATGATTAATCAAGAGTTACAACGTCGTCAAAAAGGTTATGGGCGAGGTGCCCGTCAACAAATTGAACATGATACCATTGCTATTTTAGGTGGGGTGCGGCATCAAGAAACGCTAGGGTCACCGATTACGTTAAATGTCCATAATCGTGACCACAATAATTGGGCGGATATTATGGACCCAAATGTCGCGGCAACACCTGAAAATAGTACGCGCAAAGTATTGCGGCCTCGGCCAGGTCATGCTGACTTGGTTGGTGGGATGAAATATGGGCATGCCCAAGACTTGCGAAATGTTTTGGAGCGCTCTTCAGCACGAGAAACGGTTATGCGTGTTGCGGTTGGTGCGGTTGCTAAAACATTATTAGCGGAAGTCGGTGTGGATGTACATGGCTTTGTGGTGAATATCGGACCAGTGCGGACACCGTTGGAAAACATAACTGATTTTAACGATCTGTCAGCTTTACGTGCGCAAACGGAACAGTTTGAAACACGTACATTAGATGCTGAAACTGATCAAGCCATGCAAGACTTGATTGATCAGACTAAGCGTGACCGTAACACCGTGGGTGGAACGGTTGAGGTGATTGCGACTGGTGTCCCAGCTGGGTTGGGTTCATACGTTGCAGCCGATACAAAATTGGATAGTCAAATTGCCCAAGCCATTGTCAGTATTAATGCCTTTAAAGGGGTTGAGTTTGGTGGTGGCTTTGCGAATGCGGAAGCATTTGGTAGTGAAGTCATGGATGAAATTGGTTGGGATGCTGACCGTGGTTTTTTCCGAACATCAAACCATTTAGGTGGTTTTGAAGGCGGGATGACGACAGGTGAACCGATTGTTGTGAAGGGTGTTGTAAAGCCGATTCCAACCCTTTATCGGCCAATGGAAAGTGTCAATATTGCTACGCATGAAACTGACCGGGCATCTATCGAACGTTCTGATACGACAGCAGTACCAACTGCAGCTGTCATTGCTGAAGCAATGGTTGCAATTACCATTGCCCAAGCGATGTTAGATAAGTTTGATACGGATCAGATGGCACGCTTTAAAGCCCAAGTTGACCAATATCGAACTGAATTGAAAGAGTTTTAATATGACACAACAACAATTACCAGGTAAACGTACCCATTTAACGGGGACCGTTCATGTTCCGGGTGATAAAAGTATTTCGCATCGGGCGCTTATGTTGGGTAGTATGGCGCAGGGAACCTCGCACGTTGAACACATATTAGAGGCTGAGGATGTGCAAACGACCATGCGTGTGTATCGCCAACTTGGCGTCACGATTGAAACCCAAGGTGCGACAACAGTCATTCAAAGTCCAGGGTTCGCACGTTTCAGTGCGCCAAGCCAGACCCTTGATTTTGGGAATTCGGGAACGACGCTTAGATTGAGTTTGGGCGTGCTGGCCAAGCAACCATTTGAACTTGATATGTCAGGGGATGCTAGCCTCCAACAACGGCCGATGGGCCGCGTCTTAAACCCACTCAAACAAATGGGCTTACGGACTGTGACACCTGCCACAGGCTTGCCCATTCAGTTGGCACCAAATCGGACGTTAAATGGGATACAATACACGTTGCCGGTCGCATCAGCGCAAGTAAAAAGTGCGTTGATTCTGGCTGGCCTCCAAGCAAGTCAAACGACGCGGATTACCGAACCGATTGCGACCAGAGACCACACCGAACGCATGTTATCTGCTTTTGGGGTGACTTTAGCTCGGGATGGCAAAACGTTAACTGTACCCGCTGAACAAAAGTTAACGCCAGCAACAGTGACGGTACCTAGTGACTTTTCTTCAGCTGCCTTTTGGTTGACCGCTGGCGTGCTTGTTCCAGAAAGTCGCATTAAATTACCGGCAGTAGGGATGAACCCAACACGCACGGGATTGATTCAATTGTTAACCCGCATGGGTGCGCAGATTCCAGTTCAGATGCAGTCGACAACAGGTGAACCCATTGGTGATGTGTTGGCACAAACGCAGCAGTTGCATTGTATTAAAGTCACTGAAGTGGATATACCGGCAGTGATTGATGAAATGCCATTGCTTGTTTTAGCAGCAACGCAAGCAAAAGGGGTCACCGAAATTACTGGCGCCGAGGAACTGCGCGTTAAAGAAACGGATCGCATTGATGCTGTGACAACGGAATTAAATCGATTAGGGGCGCAAATCACTGCCTTACCAGATGGGTTCCGGATTGTTGGTCCCACTGCGTTACATGTAACAGAGCCAACAACGGTTCATAGTCATGGCGATCATCGGATTGGGATGATGTTAGCAATTGCGTCATTACTAACAGAAGGAACCATCACGTTGGAAGGTGCAGAAGCGGTCGCCATTTCTTATCCAACATTTTTCAACGATTTAGCACAATTATGATTGGGAGGGCATTCGATGTTAACAGCAATTTTAGTCGGCTTCATGGGTGCCGGTAAAACCACGGTCGGGCAAGCCTTAGCTGAAAGCCTGAACGTTCCGTTTTATGATACAGATGCACTCATTCAAGCACAGACGCAACAAACACCTGGTGCAATTTTTGCGCAGGATGGAGAAGCCGCATTTCGAGAACGTGAACAAGCAGTGTTGCAACAAGCTTTGGGTGAAGCACAGGGTGTCTTAGCCACTGGCGGGGGTATCGTTGAGCAACCCGAAAATTTGCAGTTATTAAAATCAGCGCAAATTCCAGTCGTTTATTTGGATGCTCGCTTTGGTACGGTGGCAGAACGCTTGATGGGGGATACAACACGCCCCATTCTGGCAGAAAAGTCTTTCCAAGATGTGGTGGAACTCTATCAAGCACGGCTTGCGAAATACCAGCAAGTTGCAACATTTGTGCAACCAGTCGAACAGCTCACACCCGACGCAATTGTTAGTGCCATCCAACAGGAGTTAGAAGATGTCTAAAGCATTAAAAATTGGGACAGCACTGGCGACACCACAACGCCCTTTAATTGCAGTGCCAATGCTGGTAGCTGATGAAGCGATGTTTCAAGCCCAAATTAATCAGTTTAATCAATGCCAAGCCGATATCATAGAATGGCGAATCGATGCTTGGCATATTTTTTTTGATTTAATTAAAATAATGCCCAAATTGTTGGCGCAGTTTAATAAGCCGGTATTGGTGACCTACCGGACTCAGGCGGAAGGCGGACAAGCGGTATTTGATCAGCAGTTGTACCATCAGTTAAATCTGCTTGCTGTCACCAACGGAGCGAGCGCCATTGATATTGAAGTCGACCATTTGGATATGATGACTGACATATGTGCGCTGGCTGAGCAAAAGCAAGTGACCGTGATTGGGTCGAAGCATTGTTTTGACCTCGAACAACCTGCTGTGCACACAATTTTAGCTGAGATGGTGCAACTGCCCGTCGACGTTGTTAAATTTGCTGAAAGTGTGCAGACGTCGGCTGAGGCGCAGACGCTATTAATGGTGACACAGTCAGTTGCTGCAAAGACAGAAAAACCGCTCATCACGATAGCAATGGGTGTAGCTGGGCAAAGGTCACGAATGGAAGGGTACCAGTTCGGTTCGCAGTTAACTTTTGGTAGCCTGACCGAAACCTCAGCACCAGGCCAACTACAGCTGTTCGAATTATTGAATCTGCTTGGGCCGAGCGCCAATTAATCAAATGGTATTTTGAAAAAATTTTCTGTGACAATTTGTCATAAAAAGTGAGAAAATGCTTGATATGTATGCACAATAATGCCTTTTTTATTACTTATATTATATTAGTAACTGAGTTTCGTTTGTAAATTTTGTCATATTCCATTGACTTATAAAATCATTTTGTTAAACTTACCTTAAGTATTTAATTCATTGGAAGTATTTTTTTATTATTCGGGAGAGAACATATGACTAAGAAGCAATTATTGTTTGCCTCAGCTGCGCTTGCTGCAGTTGTTGCAACTGAAGGAACAACTAATGCACACGCTGACGATGTTAAGGCATCAACTCCAGCGACAACACAAGTTGCTCCAGCTGCAACATCTACAGCCGACAACACGGTTGCCCTAGATCAAGCTGCACCAAAGACTGATGCAACTGCAACAACAGAAGCACCAAAGACTGATGCAACTGCAACAACAGAAGCACCAAAGACTGATGCAACTGCAACAACAGAAGCACCAAAGACTGATGCAACTGCAACAACAGAAGCACCAAAGACCGATGCAACTGCGACAACAGAAGCACCAAAGGCTGATGCAACTGCAACAACAGAAGCACCAAAGACTGTTGCACCTAAGGCTAAGGTAGCTCCAAAAGCTGCTGCACCAAAGGCTGCTGCGCCAAAGGCAAACGTTGCCGCTAAGCGTGATGATGATGCAATGTATAACAAGACTTCAGATTACTTTGAAAACTTGAATAACAAGCTTGCAGATCTATTGGAAAAGAATCCTGATTTGAACATGACGGATGCTGAATACGATGCCTTCTTGAAGACATTTTATGAAGATCCAATCAATGTTTACAACGCATTGGTAGATTACGTCAATAAGTACGGCATCGATGATGAAGACTTCAATGACTTGTTTGATGATTTTAATGATTACTTTGATGACTTTGAAGATGAATTCCTTGATGACGAAGATGATGCGATTGAAGCAAACACTGGTGCTAAGAACGCTGGTTCAACTGCTACTAAGCAATCAAACGGTGTTGTCGCATCACAAGCACAAACGCGTATGGAAAAGTTCCATGGGTCAAATGCCAAGACTTTGCCTAACACTGGTTCAGACCAACAAAACGGTCTAGCCATTGCCGGTGCAGCTATGTTAGCTGGATTGGGTGCATTAGGATTTGGTTTGAAGAAGCGCGGTTAATAACCCTAAAAAACGTGATGACTCTTTCTTGAGTTATCACGTTTTTTCTTTAGGTACGAGTAGGGTAGAAATTGGTCGGTTAAAGGGTTAGATATGAACATGTTATAATGATGTAATGCTAAAAAGTGGAGGAGTACTATGTGGCAAATATTTAAAAAAGATTTTTTGGATGCCTTTAAAACGAAGAAGAATATTTTTGTCTATATCGTTTTTACTGGGATGGCTTATGTTATCGCCAAAAACAAAGAGACATTTGTCGTGAATCCAGATGCAGGTCAATTTCCCTTATTTGGTTCGGTTGATGTGATGTTGTTGATTTTTGGCTTACTGATTGCCGGTGCCCTATTCGGTGGTATTGTTTCAGGTGAAGTGGATCGACAAACAATTCGATTTATTGTGCCATATGTCTCACGTGTTAAAATTTATGCAGCAAAGTTCCTGGCTATCTTCGTTTATTTAGTCTTGTTGAGTGTTGTAACGTTTGGCTTTGTTCTCGTTTATCGTCAAAAGTTTGACTTGCCATGGTTGGATATTTCGATGTTGTTTGTCACGTTCTTATATGTGGCGGCTTTATTAATGTTAATTTCAAGTCTCTTTAATCAAGAAAAGCTCAGCATTTTCACAGCGGCAATTGTCGGCATTGTCTTACCTGTTTTGGCGCTTATCAATGCAATCCAATCCAATAATATTATTAATTTCATTTTAAAGTTAACACCATTTGGTTATTTAGAACCCGCTAATTGGGGCAGCATCCTATCTGTTTTCGCACTGAGTGTTGGATTGACCGTTATTGGTGGTTTGATTTTCAGTCGCAAGGAGGTGTAGCATGATTGAACTTAAGCATGTGAACAAACGCTTTAAAAATAAAGTTGTTTTGGATGATATTAATCTGAAGATTGCGGATGGTAAAATTACAGCCATTGTTGGGCCAAACGGCGCTGGTAAATCAACAATCATTGGTTTGATTAGTGGTTATTTCCGCCCAACGAGTGGTGAAGTCGCGCATGGTACGGTTTCAGTTATGCCGGATGCAGACAACCTATACGCTCAAATGACTGGAAAAGCTTTTCTAAAGTATATGTGTAAAATCAAAAAGGCTGATTATAAAGATGCCTTGCATATTGCTGATGTTTTGGAAATCAGTAATGATTTGAATAAGAAGATGAGTACGTACTCATTTGGCATGAAGAAAAAAATTAGTTTCGTGCAAGCTTATGTCGGTGATTTTGATACCTATATCTTTGACGAACCAACGTCTGGGGTGGATGTGCCATCGGCTAAGGTGATGTTGGGGCTGGTAATGCAATTAGCTAAGCAGGGTAAAGGGGTTTTGTTAACCTCACATAACATGACTGAGCTTGAAACGAATAGTGATTATTTGTATATCTTGCGGAATGGAAAGATTGATCAATCTGGAACCATGCAAGATTTGGAAGCAGACAGTCTAGCGCAAAATCACTATGTCTTCACGACCGATGATGCTGGAAACTTAGTGACCTTCTTAACGGAAGTGCCACAAGTCGACATTGTTTCTAAGACAGATGGTCAAGTTGTGATTGCTTTGTCAGATGATATGGCAATCGAAGATCTCGTGATGAAGATTTTAACGCAGCACCTTTCACTGACAGGTTTCTGGCGCGATCATCAACATTTGGCAGATATTGCTTTTGCCGATAAATAAAGCGAAAACGCTGGTGTGTGATAATACACTGGCGTTTTTCTTTACCATAAATTTACACTAGATTTACATCGACCTGCCATAATAAAAAGTGTAGTAGAGTGGCTAACAAAAAGGGAGCGTATGTGATGAGCGTTGCAGAACAGAAACGATGGTTTATTGGTGCGACGGGGATTTTTGTCGTATTCATGGTGATTGCAGGCATTTGGGACTTGCAAATTAGTCGTCATTTCATTGATTATAATAGTGTTTTTGGGACGATTTTTCAGACATTTGGGGAATTTCCAGTCTATATGCTACTCGTCTTAAGTGGTGAAATTGCGATGGCCTATGGATTTCGTGATCGGACGAATGGACTTTTTTCAGGTAGTTTAATCGTGGGTGGCTTCGCGTTGGCGATTTGGCAACTCCGAAAATATTTATCAGAAATTGAAAGCTATTCCTTAGCTGTGCAAGATAACTTGCATCGCCATCGACCAATTGGGTTGGCCAATAGTGATAGCAGCGAAGCGAGCTTAAATCTGGCAGTAACGTATGTCATTTTGGTTTTTATCTTTATTGTCGTGACAGCTGTTTTGCAATATTGGTTATACAATAAATCAGACCAACAAGTGAAACAATTGCTTATTGTGAGTGTGTTTGCATCCTTAACGGTATTTTTAGCCTATGAAGCCAATATTGCCTTAAAACAAGCCTGGGGTCGGGTCCGTCCGTACGAATTAAATGCGACACAAAGTGACTTTACAGCGTGGTATCACATTAATGGACCCAACGGACATCTATCATTCCCGTCTGGTCATTCAATGGCGGCAACCCTAATGATTGTTTTTGCTTGGTTTACGACTGGAAAGTGGCATCGGTATATTTGGGGCTTTGGCATTGGCTATGCCGTCCTTATGTATATCTCACGTGTGCGCATCGGCGCCCACTTTATGAGTGATACTGTTTTCTCAGGATTTTTAACATTCTTAATTATTTATATCATGTGGGAACTATATCGCATATTAATCGCACCAACGAATCAATTACAATAAAACCAAAGGCGCTAGGGGAACCGTAGCGCTTTTTTATGTTGCACTTGCTATTCTGGGGTCCTTTCTTATAACATAGGGAAAGATAAAACCAGAATGGAGCGCATGATGTCAGTTAAAAAACAATATCAAGTCTTTGGTCTCGCAAGTAGCATCTTTTTAGTGCTTATGTTGATTGGGACTGGCTTTGATCTCGCGATTAGTCGCACGTTCATGAATCAAAATAGTTGGTATGGTACCTTTTTTCAGATTATCGGTATTTTGCCAATGTATCTGGTCGTGATGGTGAGTGGCGAAATTGGAATGGCGTATGGTTGGCGCGTTCGCACAAATCGCCTATTTGCGAATTGCTTAATGGTGGGAAGTGGCGCGTTAGGACTCTGGCAAACCCAGAAAGCTTTGAAAGAAGTCCTTAGTTACGGTGGAGCTGTTTTACATAATGTAAAAATGGGGCAGCCGGTGGCTGTGGCGAACAGCGATATGCAAGTGAGCCCACTGAGCTCAGGCATGACTTTTGTCATCGCTGTCGTTATTTTTATACTATTCACCTGCTTGATCCAGCTGTGGCTCACAAATAAATCAGTACAGCAATTGGAAGGTCTGCTCGTGGTTGCGGTCTTTGCTACGTTGACCGTTTTGCTAGCAATGGCAGTGAATGGTGCACTCAAACAGGCATGGGGGCGCGCACGGCCGTATGAATTAATGCAACAAGGTAACCACTTTACGGCATGGTATACGATGAATGGAGCAAATGGTCATAAGTCATTTCCCTCAGGGCATGCGATGGCAGCAACTTTAACAGTTGTTCTAGCCTGGTTTACCACGGGAAAGTGGCATAAGTTATGGTGGTTTGGGGGCATTGGGTTTACCGTGATCGTTGATTTAGCCCGAGTTCGAGTAGGTGCACACTTTTTGACAGATGTGACATGCTCAACTTTTCTAACTTTTGCGATTATCTATGTGATGTGGGGGATTTATCAGCAAATCCAGCCAGCATTGACTAAAAAAGACCAGGCATAGCGCGTGGCCTTTTTTTGTATCGCTACGTTTATGCTACAATAGGCGCAACAAACTGATTTCAGGAGGCAGTGAAGGTCATGCAAAAATCAATTTACGATGATGAGACGTTTTTCGACGCGTATAGTCAGATGCAACGCAGTGTGGAGGGATTAGCTGGTGCTGGCGAGTGGGAAGCGCTTAAAGCAATTTTGCCAGATTTCCAAGGGAAGACGGTTTTAGATATTGGCTGTGGGTATGGTTGGCATTGCCAATATGCTGCGGAACAAGGTGCAACATCTGTCATCGGAATTGATCCGTCTGAGAAAATGCTAGAGGTAGCCAAGGCTAAAAATCAGTATCCTGACGTTGTGCAATATGAATTAGGGGATGCTGAAAGTCTGCAATTTGCTGATGAACAATTCGACGTCATTTTGAGTTCTTTAGCCTTACATTATGTTGCTGATTACGAACAGCTCATTCAAAAATTGCGACGCATGCTTAAACCGCAGGGAAAACTCATTTTTACCGTGGAACATCCAATCTTCACGGCAGAAGGGTCAGAAGACTGGGTCAAAGATACGGACGGGAATATTGATCATTTTCCCGTGGATCATTATTTTGAAGAAGGCGAACGTGCAACCCATTTTCTTGGATCAGATGTCAAAAAATATCACCGTACCTTGACGACGTACATCGAGACATTATTAAAAAATGGATTTATACTTGAACATGTGATTGAACCAACACCACCAGAACGAATGTTGGATCAGCCAGGTATGCGCGATGAATTAAGGCGACCAATGATGCTCATTATTGAAGCACAAAAAGGCGATGCCTAAAATATGACAGATTAAAAACCCCGCTTAGCATTTAGCTAGGCGGGGTTTTTGTTGGGGTGGGTGTAGGGGGCGTTAAATGAAAAAACTCATCCCCACATAGCCAATAATAAGGATACCAGCAACTAACCATTGCCATTTCGGTAGCGTATCTTGATAGGTCATGGTACGTGGGAAGCCCTCAGAAAACCCATGTGAGGCCATCCCTTGTGCTAAATCATCAGACCATTGAATCGCACTTAAAATGGCTTTGAAATACAGTTGGGGTTGCCACAAATGATACGTCATGCCACGCAGATTGGCAGAATAACGAATCGTTTTCACTTGGCGTTGGATACGTGGTAGCAGATTAAACGCTGCCAGCAAGCCGTAGGCGAAGGTTGGTGAAAGATGTAGATGTAAGACGAAACTCATCAACATATCTTTCACTGGGGTCGTCAGTGTGAGGGACATCCCCAAGAATAAGTAGGCGAAGAGACGACTAACTTGCAGCCACGCTTGCAGCCAGACGTCACCTGTTCCGAAAGCGATGAAGGACCAACCGGTCCCCAAAGCGAGAGGGAGTGAAATTAGCGTCACTAAGCCAATGGTTTTAAGATTGGCGTGGTGAAGCATGAGATACAATAGCGCCAGCACACAAACCACGACATTAGCGGTTATTGACTGAGTAAAAGCCATGGGAAAGCCAATCCCTAAGAGAATAATCAATAAAACACTTGGATTGAAGGTCATTGTGCACCTCCCATGATTAAATGGTGCCCTTGTAAGTGAATTTCATAGTCGACATAATCAGCTAAGCCGATTCGTTGATGTGAAATCATTAAGGCGCTGATGTGATTGGCTTGAATGCTTGTTTGAATTAAGTCCAAGACGTGTTGCATAGAAACGGTATCCAAGCCTGCCAACGGTTCATCCAAAAGCAATACCGGCTGGCTCATAATGAGCATGCTGAGGACTTGAAGTTTCTTTTGTTGGCCACCGGATAATTGATACACATTTGCCTCAGTGTGTGGCGTTAGGTTCAATTGATCCAGGGTCTGTTCAATGCGTGCTGTTGTCCAGTAATCAGGTAGTCGGGTATGCTTTTGAGATAAGGCAAGTTCATCGGCAACCGTTAAAGCAACGAATTGGTCCATCGCGTCTTGAAAAACAAGGCCGACAGTTTGGGCCCAGCGTTTCATTTTTATTTTTTGACTATCTTGGCCATCCCAGTGCAACAAACCTCGATAGGGACGTTGATGGGTTATTGCTGCAAATAACGTTGACTTCCCACTTCCGTTGACGCCAGATAGCAGGCCGAGTTGACCGGCTGGCAGCGCAAACGTGGCGGATTCAATTAAGGGACGTCCAGCCATGTCAATCGATACATCATCCAATGCTAACGGACTCAAGGCGTTGCGCGAAGGTGCTGGAAAAAGCGGGTCAACACCAGTATTTGCGGAAAGGACGCTGGCGTCCGTTTGCGTGAGCTGATGATCGACCAATTGATACACAGTATCAATCAAGTCCGGATAGCCAGAAAAATCGTGATCAGCGACAATAATGGTCTTGCCATGGTGCATTTGAAGTTGTTTGAGCAAATGCATCAATTCATGGCGGGCATGCGGATCGACATTAGCGAATGGTTCATCAAGCAGAATATAGTCACTCCCAAGCGCAAGAATTGTAGCTAACGCGACTTTTTGCTTCTCACCGCCGGAAAGGGTGATTAGATTTTGGTTGGCCAGTGCGGTGATGCCAATGGTGGCTAATGCCTCATCAACTTGATGGGGGATGTCGGCAGCTGGCGCTTGAATATTTTCAAGGGCAAACGTTATTTGTTCGAGCGGTGTGGCCATGGCGAACTGTCGGTTCGGGTTTTGGAATAAAAGGGCCACCCGCTTGGCGCGTTCGAAAGGAGCCACGGTGGCAATGGGCAAGTCGTCGAGGGTGATTTCCCCGGAAGTAACTGTGCCACCAAATTGTGGTAATAGACCGGTCATGGCTTTAAGTAACGTAGATTTACCGGAACCTGATGCACCAATCAGAAGGTTAAAACTACCCGCAGCGGGTGTCCAAGTAATTTGACTGAGTTCATCAGGGCCGGAGTCCCGATAGCGGAAACTGAAATTTTCAATGGCGAGTTTAGTCATCGTGCTATTTCATTAGTCCGGTTTGGTCAAGGAGGCGTTTAATCCAATAAACTAAGACGCCAGCAAAGAATCCCACTGAAAGCAAGCGGGCAGCGAACAAGCCAACCAACATCATAGGTTGGTAGTGGAGATAGCCGTTACTAAAGAGATCCCAGCCAAGTGTCACAATCGTAGAAGTGATGACCGAAAGGGTTAGCCCTAATTTGTCCCAGTTTTTATATCCCGTCATGGCAAAACCAAGTTCACTACCAAGTCCTTGAATACTTCCAGAAAGGAGGGTTGAAACACCCCAACTTGAGAAGAGTAGCATTTCCACAGTGGCGGCGAGTAATTCTCCTAGGAAAGTCGCCCCAACTTTTTTGAGGAGAACGCCAGCCATCGGACCTGCCATGAGCCAAACCCCGAGGGTTAGGTCATTGGCGAAGGGTTTGAGTGGTGTCGCGGCGAGGGCGTAGTACATATAGCCCCATAGTTGGTAAATAATTCCAAAGAAAATAGCGATAATCGCCAAGAAAATGACATCTTTTAGATGCCAGCGTGTGTTGTTTTGTTGCACTGTCTGCATGACAAGCAACCTCCTTAAAGTTATTCGAATCAAACAGTGGAGACAAAAAAAGCCGTAATCAAACACTATTGAAAGGTTTGACTACGGTTTTTGTTTACAGTATGAAACGCCACATAAAAAATGGGCGGTGTTGCGCGTAAACAAAACCAAGCTTCCTCCGCCAGTATTATCTGGATCAGGTTTGTGGGTATTATCTCAGCCGTTTGGCACCCCAGCATGGTTGATTCGTTACGCTTAGTATAGCGGATTAGTCGAGTGTTTGCAATTGTCCACGGAATTGTGCGACATCATTGTATTCTTTGACCTTCATTTCGGTTTCCAATTCGTGCTTTAAACGATTGAAGACGGTTGGACCTTCTTGATGCAAAGTGGTTCCAACAGAAACGAGATCAGCACCACATAAAATCAAATCATAAACGTCACGACCGTCCTTTACGCCACCAGTTCCGATGATCTTGATTTCAGGATTCAAACGTTGACGTAATCCACGAACGTTAGCAAGTGCAGTTGGCTTAGCAATTGCACCCCCAAGGCCACCAAAGCCACCCTTAGGGGCAATCATGGCTGTATCGGTATCTGGGTTAACCATCAAACCGTTTCCAATTGAGTTGATGGTGTTCACGAACGCCAATGGGAAATCGTTTAGGACTTCAGCGATCATATCAAAGTGCGCAATATCAAAGTATGGTGGCAACTTAACACCCAAAGGCTTCTTGAAGAAAGTGAAAGCTTCCGTCAAAATTTGGCGGGTTGTTTCAAAATCATAACCTGTTTGAGGCTTACCAGGCACGTTAGGACATGAAAGGTTTAATTCAACTAAACCATTGAAATCTGAGGCTTGAATTTCACGCAACATTTGTAAGTTATCATCTTTTGATAGTCCAGCAATTGAAAGGAAGAGTGGCTTATCATCTTGGTGCGCAATTGCATATTCCAAGTAATAATCTAAGCTCAAGTTTGGGAGACCCATTGAATTGATTGAACCCAAGGCCATATCAGCATAACGGACACCAGGGTTTCCGGCGCGTTCGATTGGTGTGGCACTCTTAGTCACCAGTGAACCAGCACCTGGGGCTTCAAGAATTTGATCCAATTCTTTGGTTGTTTGACAATACACTCCAGCCGCATTTAACAAGATATCGTCAAAAGTAAAGCCGGCAATGCTCGCAGTCATTGTTGTCATAATGTTCTCCTTATAGTGATGCGTTAACCGCATTTAATTAATTTTACTTATTTTACCAGTTTGAAGGTAAAAAAACTAGTTTGTTTAAATCGATTTAACAACATTTGATGAATTGGGGATTTCAGGGCAACTCATAGCACGACCGTCTAAAATCTGTTAAAATGAAAATATATTATGAACACGTTAAAGCTTAAGTGCAGAGATATATCGGAGGAAGAGCCTGTGTCATCTGAATTAAAATTATTTGGTTTATCAGTAAACCATGCGTTAGCTAAAAAAGTGGCTGACGAATTACATATGGATTTAGGACAAATTGATCAAGCCAGTTTTGCTGATGGTGAAATCTATGAGCGTATTTTGGAAAGCGTCCGTGGGGATGATGTTTTCATCATTGCGCCCATTGCGACCGAAGCCAACGATGCCTTCATGGAAATTATGATTGCCGTTGATGCTTTGCGTCGCAGCTCAGTTGAAACCATTAATGTGGTGATTCCATATTTCGGTTATGGTCGTCAAGATCGTAAAGCAAAAGCACGTGAGCCTATCACAGCTAAACTGGTGGCTTCATTACTTGAAATGAACGGAGTTGACCGTGTGGTTGCCGTTGATTTTCATGCTGATCAATTACAAGGGTTCTTCAACAACCCAGTGGACCACTTGTTGGCCGCACCATTACTTTCAGACTACTTCTTTGAACGTAAGCTAACCGAAAACTTGGTGGTAGTTTCACCAGATCATACCGGGGCTGGACGTGCCCGTAAGTTTGCGGAACTATTGGAAGCCCCTTGGGGTGTCATCAATGATTCAGTTGCAGCAGTCATGCCTGAATCACCAGATGCAATTGTGGGTGAAGTTGAAGGTCGTCGTGCCATTATCATTGATGACATCATTGACTCTGGTCGTCGCATGCAAATGACGGCTGAAGCATTGAAGGCCAATGGGGCAACAGAAGTCTTTGCGGTATCAACGCACGCAGTCTTCTCAAACGATGCTGGACGTCTTTTGGCCAATGATGCAAACATTGACCACATTGTGGTGACTGATACCGTGCCAATCGCACCAGAAAATCAATCATCAAAGTTGACGGTTTTGTCAGTGGCCCCACTTTTGGCTGAAGCAATTAAGCGTATTCACCAAAATGAACCCCTTGATAAACTTTTAAAGTCACATAACAACCCTACTGTAAAACTATAAGTTACTTGAAGAAACGGAGAAATAATGATGGTCTATGCAGCTGCAGATAATCGCTATGATGTTCTACCATATCGCCGAGTGTCAGATTCTGGTTTAATTTTACCAGCATTGTCATTTGGACTTTGGCGTAATTTAGGTGATCAAAAGCCTCTTGCAAACTCTCGTGAAGTGATGTTGAAAGCGTTTGATAACGGTATTTTTTCTTTTGACAACGCGTCTAATTATGGTCCTTCAAATGGAACGGCGGAAGAAACCTTTGGGGCAGTTTATCAAAGTGATTTAAAGCCTTACCGTAATGAATTGGTTATTACAACAAAGGCTGGTTACCACATGTGGCCTGGTCCGCTAGGCGAATTCTCAGGGCGTAAGACATTGACAGCTGCTTTGGATTTGTCATTACAACGCATGCACTTGGATTATGTTGACATTTTCTACGCACATCGTTGGGATCCGAATACAAACTTACGTGAAACAGCGGAAGCACTAGATTCACTTGTGCGTCAGGGTAAGGCCTTGTACGTGGGGGTTTCTAACTATACTGCTGAACAAACACAAGCGATTGCCGAAATTTTCGAAGAATTGCATACACCATTCATTGGTAACCAAATGTCATATAATATGTTCAACCGTGAAGCTGAACAAGATAATATGTTAGATATTTTGGATGCCCACCATGCTGGTTTGATTGCTTATGGACCTTTAGCTGAAGGTTTGCTAACGGACCGTTACTTGGATGGTTTCCCAGAAGACTTGCCATTGCACCGTTCAAATTCGTTTATTGCCGATGACCCTAAGGGGACGGTTGCTAAGTTGAATGCATTGAACGATTTGGCGAAGAACCGTAACCAAACATTGGCTCAAATGGCCGAAGCTTGGTTGTTACGTGATAAACGTGTCGCTTCAATCGTCATTGGTGCGTCATCTGTTGATCATCTGTTGGACAACGTGAAGGTTGCTGGTAACATGACCTTTACGCCTGATGAATTAGCTGAAATTGATCGTATTTTAGCGCAATAATAAAATTAAAAGTGCCTTGGAATCCTGTTCCAAGGCACTTTTTTTAATATCATCAATTTATTTTGCATAACCGACTTGACGTTATGTTATAGATGATATAGTATATATTATATCGAAAACAGTATGAGAGGAAACATGATATGGATATTCAAGTACCAACGACAATTCTTGATGGCACAGTCTTATCAATTTTGTCTAAGGAGGATACATATGGGTATATCATCACAAAAGCCGTTCAAGAAAAATTGAATGTGAGTGAATCAACGATGTATCCCGTCTTACGTCGCTTAAAGAAGAATAACTATTTAACAAATTATGATGAACCGTTCGAAGGTCGAATTCGCCGGTATTATCACGTCACCGAAACCGGGTTAGAACACTTAGCTGAAATTCGTTCAGCTTGGGCCGATTTTGACGCAGCTGTCAGTTCACTTTTGGAGGAAGGTTAATGTTTAACGATTACTTTGCGGAAGTCCGTAACTATTTAAATGGCGTACCGAGCCATGATCAAGAAGAAATGATTCAGTTCTATGAAGAACAAGCCATGGATGCCAATTGGACTGTTGAAGAGATGGTACAAAAATATGGTACGCCTAAGCAATTTGCACGTTCATTACGTTTGGAATACACAATGAACTTAGACGATGAACAAGCTAACCAAGCGAGCGATGTTACGCCTCAAGCTAAGGGGAAGAATCGTAGTCAAATGATTTGGTTGATTATCTTAGGCTTGTTGGCAAGCCCAATCTTAGTATTGTTGGCACTCTTCTTGATTCCAATGATTTTAGGCATCTTGTTTGCCTTTGTCATGATGATCTTTTCAATTTACGCCGGCGTTATCGGTGTCTTAGGGGCTGGATTAGCTGCGATTTTTGCCGGATTTTCACTTTTTTCAAGTTCAGTACCTACAGCAATTTTCTTTGGTGGATTAGGACTTTTGCTAACAGGGTTAGTTGTGATCTTTGGTCCAATTATTTGGAATATTACAAAGTGGATGTTTGAAATGTTTATTAAATTTATGAAGTGGTTGGGTCGTAAGTTGGTGTCAAATCACCGTGGCAACCAATCAAAGGGGGTGTAGTCCAATGAAACTAAAGAAGCCTTTAATTATTGGTGGGATTTTGTCTGTTGCTGGTGTTGCGTTAATGTGCGCCACTTTTAATGAATCCAACTTCAATATTTCTTGGGAAAAAGGGAAGGGATTGCAAACCGTCTCTGTACGTAAAAACCAACAGAATTTTGCTAAGGATGCCATTAAAAATATTGACTTAAATGTTAAAAACCAACAAGTTACATTGAAACAAGGTGATACGGATAGTTGGCAAGTGAAAACAACCTCTTGGGGTGGTAAGCAGAGTTCTGTGAATGTCTCAGATGGCACGCTTCATGTGACAACAAAAGACAATACACAAGATAACATGGTCATGACATTAGGTGATTCAGATACTGGGTTTACAATTAACGACTATGATGATGAGAGTGATACAACGATTGTTGTACCAAAGAATGTTAAGCTTGATCAAGTAAACGTCACTGGTAAAGATGGTGGCGTGATTATGGATGACTTTAAGGCCAACCGAATTAAGGTACAGATGCAGGATGGTGGGGCCCGTCTCCGTAATATTCAAAGTCAATCAATGGATATGAGTTCAAGTGATGGACGCATGTATGTTGAAAATAGTACGTTTGACAAACTTCACGTCACTGGTCGTGATATGGGAATTAGCGGTTCAGGTTTGAAGTTGAATCAAGCCAGCGACATTAAGCTTCGTGATGGACATGTCGCCATTGATAAAATCCAAGCCCCTGGCTATAACTTGCATGCTAAGGATGAAATTATCTTTGAATCAGGTGCCAAGGATAGCAAGGGAAAGTATGTCAAGATTGATAAAGATGATGAAAATAATACTGTGACACGTGGTAACCAACAACGAGCGTTAACCATCAATGCAAACTATAGTGAAATTACGTTGAGTGAACATACAGGATTACCAGATGATTCTGATGATTCCGATTCTGAAGATGATTATTAATGAATATTAAAAAGATGATTGAGGTGAATGCAATCATCTTTTTTTGTGTCAAATTGGATTGGGTGAGGCTTGCAATAACTGAAACTATCAGTTAATCTGAAAACTATCGATGCCCGTGCTATGGGCAATTTAAACTAAAAAAATGGATGAAAACTATGAAAAAACTAATTGCAATTGATTTGGATCATACAACTTTAAATGAAGCTGGTCAGGTATCTGACTATACAATTTCAGTCTTACAAGCGTTACAGGCGCAAGGGGATGTTGTGTCGATTGTGACCGGACGTTCACCACGCGTTTCGGAGCCAATTTATCGTGAAATTGGGCTAACTTCTCCATTAATGACTTTCAATGGTGGGTTGGGATTTAASCCGAATGCTAGTTGGGATGGGGAGTACAGTATTACCTTCTCAAGTGATATTTTGTATCGCATTATGATTGCATTTGACGTGCATCATATCCAAGGAATTGCCGCTGAAAATCGCGAAGATGCTTGGGGGCGGACAGAGCGCATTATCCTAAGTCCTGAAGAACAGATTTTCTTCCCAATGAGTGTCAAAGAGCGTCGCCTATTGACGATTGATAACTTACCAGCACGTTTTAATGAAGTACTGTTTTATATTGCCCCTGAATATCAACCAGCTTTTGTACAGTTTGTACGTGATACGTATGGGGATCAGGACGTTGAAGCAGTGCCGTGGGGATCAGGGTCATCAATTGTCTCATTACGCATGCAATATGTGAATAAGTACATGGCGTTAACAGCGTTGCAAAAAGCATACGACATCGAACCAGACCAGGTGTATGCGTTTGGGGATGAAATGAATGATTATGAAATGCTACGTGGGGCGGCCCATGGTATTTTGATGAAGAACGGTAACCAGAAATTGGCACCAGTTTCCCAGGCGATCACACGGAAAACAAATGATGAAGATGGCTTAGCCGATTATATTGAAAATGTTTTAAAGTTGGTCTAGTCAGTTTTAATTTTATAAAAACGAAAAAGTCGGCTCATAACGTGAGTTTGGCTTTTTTTTGTGGTAAAATTAAAATCAAAATAGGCTAAATAAGGAGCGTTGAGACGATGCAGTTACCCGAAGCTTTCAAAGAAAAATATCGTCGGCTGCTTGGAGCTGATGCAGATGCTTTTTTTCAAGCATTGGATGACCAACCCAGCAAAGCATTTCGGGTGAATCCCTTGAAGCCCAATGACCAACCCGTAGACACCCCACTTGGTCCCCGGGTACCATGGAGCCGTTGGGGCTATTATGGTGCTGTTTCTGGCCATTCGATTGATCATACAGACGGTGTGATTTATTCTCAAGAACCCTCAGCTCAATTGGTCGGAGAGTTGGCACAACCAACACCAGGGAGCAAGGTGCTTGACTTAGCCGCTGCACCTGGTGGGAAATCAACGCACCTAGCGTCATTCATGAATCAAGATGGCCTGTTGGTATCTAACGAAATTAACCGCAAACGTGCCGGAATTCTAAGTGAAAATATGGAACGTTTTGGTGTTGCTAATGCATTAGTGACGAACCATGATGCAACAGTGTTGGCAAAAAAATTCCCGCTATATTTTGATACAATTGTTTTGGATGCACCGTGTTCAGGTGAAGGGATGTTCCGTAAGGATCCGGATGCCATTCAATATTGGACGCCTGAGTATCCGGCAGAAAATGCCCAACGACAAAAAGAAATTTTAGTGGATACAGTCAAAATGCTGAAACCAGGTGGTACGTTAGTTTATTCGACATGTACGTTTGCGCCAGAGGAAGATGAGCAGATTATTGCGTGGTTATTGGAAACTTACCCGGAATTCTCGGTTGTCCCAGTTGACAAAGCTGAGGGGATTGATGATGGACGCCCAGAATGGGCTGACGGAAATCCTGCTTTAGCAGATACAGTACGTTTATTCCCCAACCATGTTGCAGGTGAGGGTCACTTTATGGCAAAACTACATAAAGCGGAGTCAGATGACACAGCAAAGCCAGTTAAGCTATCACGCTCAAACTTGACTGCCGAGCAACGTGAGTTGTGGGAAACATTTGCCCAAGCGAATATTAAGACGCAACCCCAAGGCGTTTTGTATGCTTTTGGTGATCAACTATACGCATTGCCGGAGGCAGCCCCAGATCTAAAGGGGTTACAGGTTTTACGAGCAGGTCTACACTTAGGTACCTTTAAGAAGAAACGTTTTGAGCCAAGTTTGGCTTATGCGTTAGCCGCAAAGCCAGCTGACTTTAAACGAACATACCCATTGACGACCACAGAATGGGCGCAGTATGTACACGGTGACACTTTTATGGTTGACCCGGAGCATGCCCAGGAAAACGGTTGGTATAGCCTGTCGATGGCTGACAATGGCGTGGGATTCGGTAAATTGGTTAATGGCCAAATGAAGAATTTCTATCCCAAGGGCTTACGCTTTTTACCCCAAACCGAAGTGAAATAACGAAGGAGATTGAATAATGGCAGTAGAAAAACTGAATCGCCAAGCCGTGGAAAATGTCGCGGGATTGGCCAAGTTGACTTTGGATGATGCCCAAGCCGACATGATGACAGAACAATTAGATAAGATTTTTGATTTGGTGACGACATTAGCCGAAGTCGATACAACAGGTGTTGAACCGACTTATTCACCAATTGATACGCACACTGTATTGCGTGAAGATGTTGCTGTGAATGCACATCAAACCAAGTCTTTGCTTGCGAATGCCCCTGAGCGCGAAGGGAACTTAATTAAGGTTCCAACAATCATTGATGAAGGAGCTGAGAACTAATGGATTTTCTACACACTGATTTAGAAACGTTACATCAACAACTTGTTGATAAGGAAATAACTGCCACTGAACTGGTTGAAGCCACGTTGGCCAATATTGATGCGACTGATCCAGAGTATGCCGCCTTTTTGACTGTGATGAAGGAAGAAGCACTTGTTGCTGCCAAAGCACAAGACGAAGCTGGCATTGATGCTGATAATGTATTGTCTGGAATTCCTTACGGGATTAAAGACAACATTGTCACCGATGGGGTTAAGACGACTGCCGCATCACGCATGTTGGAAAACTTCGTTCCAATTTACGATGCAACGGTTGTTGAAAAGCTACGCGATGCCGGTGCTATCGGTGTTGGTAAGTTGAACATGGACGAATTTGCGATGGGATCAACCACCGAAACGTCTTACTTCAAGAAAACTAAGAATGCTTGGAACACCGCAAAGGTACCGGGTGGCTCATCTGGTGGATCAGCTGCTGCAGTTGCCTCTGGTCAAATCCCATATGCTTTGGGAACTGATACAGGTGGTTCAGTCCGTCAACCGGCCGCCTTTAATGGGTTAGTGGGGATGAAGCCGACTTATGGTCGTATCTCACGTTGGGGTGTTATCGCCTTTGCCTCATCATTTGACCAAGTGGGTGTATTGTCACGCACGGTTAAGGATAATGCGCACGTTTTGAGCGCCCTTGCTGGTGTTGATTCGAAGGACCAAACGAGTTCTGAACAAGTCGTACCTGATTTTGCGGCTGATTTAACAACCGACCTAACTGGAATGAAGATTGCTGTGCCCAAAGAATACCTTGGTCGCGGTGTTTCAGAAGAAGTTAAAGCGACCATCATGGCTGGCCTAGAGACACTCAAGTCTTTGGGGGCCACGGTGCACGAAGTGTCATTACCACATACTAAGTATGGTGTTGCAGCTTATTACATTCTAGCTTCAGCTGAAGCTTCATCTAATTTGCAACGATTCGACGGTATTCGCTATGGTTTCCGTGCTGAAAATGTGAAGAATTTGGATGATTTGTATGTTCAAACACGTTCTCAAGGGTTCGGAGATGAAGTTAAGCGTCGGATTATGCTAGGAACTTATTCACTTTCTGCTGGTTCATATGATGCCTTCTTTAAGAAAGCGGCGCAAATTCGAACTTTGATGATTAACGATTTCAAGAAGGTTTTTGCCGACTACGATTTGATTGTGGCACCAACCGCACCAAATGTAGCGTATGATTTTGGTGAAAATTCAGATGATCCAGAAATCACTTATATGAATGATGTTTTGACAATTCCAGTGAATATGGCTGGTTTGCCAGGAATGTCAGTCAATGCTGGCTTTGCCAATGATTTACCAGTTGGTATGCAATTTATTGGTGACCAATTCCAAGAAGCAAAGCTATACCAAGCTGGTTATGCTTTTGAGCAAGCAACAAAGTTATATGAAAAGACTCCTGGAGGTGCAAAGTAATGGCTGTACCAAATTTTGAAACAACGATTGGACTTGAAGTCCACGTTGAATTAAAAACGAATTCTAAGGCAATGTCTCCATCCCCAGTTGGGTACGGGGCAGAGCCAAATCAAAACACAAATGTGATTGACTGGGGTTATCCTGGGGTTTTGCCACAAGCAAACCAAGGTGCTTTGGAATACGGTATGATGGCAGCTACTGCGTTGCATGCTGACATCACACGTGATTTGCACTGGGATCGTAAGAATTATTTTTATCCCGATAACCCTAAGGCTTATCAAATTACGCAACAACAAAAGCCAATCGGACAAAAGGGTTGGATTGATGTTGAATTAGAGAATGGCACAAAGCGCATTGGCATTACTGAAATGCACGTTGAAGAAGATGCCGGAAAGAATACCCACGGAACTGATGGCTATTCTTATGTTGATTTGAACCGGCAAGGCACACCACTGATTGAAATCGTGAGTGAGCCTGATATGTCAACGCCTGATGAAGCGTACGCTTATTTGGAAGCATTGCGCCAAGCCATCCAATTCACGGGTATCTCTGACGTTAAGATGCAAGAGGGATCAATGCGTGTTGATGCCAATATTTCAATTCGTCCGGTTGGTTCAAAGGAATATGGGACTAAGGTTGAATTGAAGAATTTGAATTCTTTCAACTACGTTCGTAAAGGACTTGCCTTTGAAGAAGATCGCCAAGCTAAGATTTATCTTGCTGGGGGAACGATTCAACAACAAACACGTCGTTTTGACGAGACCACTGGTGAAACTGTCTTGATGCGCGTGAAGGAAACGGCAGATGATTACCGTTACTTCCCAGAACCAGATTTGTCACCTGTGCACATTTCGGATGAGTGGGTTGCCAAAGTGGCAGATGCATTGCCAGAATCTGCACCAGAACGTCGTAAGCACTACGTTGAAGATTTGGGATTGGAACCATATGATGCAAAGGTGCTAACCCAGACCCTTGAAATGTCTAATTTCTTTGATGCAACGGTTGCAGCTGGGGCCAACCCTAAGCGTGCTGCTAATTACCTCATGGGTGATGTGAATGCCTATTTGAATGAAAAGCAAGTTGACTTGCAAGATACTGCTTTGACGCCTGATCATCTCGCTGAGATGATTAAGTTGATTGATGATGGTACAATTTCAACAAAGATGGCTAAGCGTGTCTTCACAGCCATCACTAAGGGTGAAGATCCTGCTGAATTCGTTGAAGCGAATGGCCTTAAGCAAATGTCTGATCCTGCTGAATTGCAACCAATTATCGATGAAATCTTGGATAACAATGAACAATCAATCATTGATTTCCATAATGGGAAAGACCGTGCAGTTGGCTTCTTAGTTGGTCAAATTATGAAAGCAACCAAGGGGAACGCAAACCCAGGTGTTGTTAACCAACTTTTGATGACATCCTTGCAGGATCGTAAGCCAGAATAAAAAACATGCTGATTGTGCAACTTGCATAATCAGCAATACATAATGTTATATTATGAAAATAAGGAGATGACGCATGAAAAAACGAGCGCGTATTATTTACAACCCAACTTCCGGACGTGAGGCTGTTCGACGGGACTTGGTCGATATTTTAAATATTTATGAATTGGCTGGTTATGAGACTAGTGCGTTTGCGACAACTCCCGAAGAAAATTCAGCAAAGAATGAAGCGCGCCGTGCCGCACTTGATGGTTTTGAATTGATTGTTGCTGCCGGTGGTGATGGAACCGTTAATGAAGTGGTTAACGGAATTGCTGATTTAGATGAGCGACCAGTGATGGCTGTTATCCCAGCTGGGACGACCAACGATTACGCTCGCGCCTTACACATTCCGCGTGACAATCCAATCGAAGCCGCTAAAGTTATCCTACAAAAGAAGGCAGCGCGCATGGATATTGGTCAAGCCAACGACATGTACTTTATGAATATTGCAGCTGGTGGTTCACTGTCAGAATTGACGTATTCAGTGCCTTCTAAGTTAAAGTCAATGTATGGTTATTTAGCTTATGTTGTTAAAGGGGCCGAATTATTGCCACGCATTCGTCCAATGAATTTACGGATTGAGTATGATGATGGCGTTTATGATGGTCCATCTTCACTCTTCTTTTTGGCATTAACAAACTCAGTCGGTGGGTTTGAACAAATTGTGCCCGATGCAAAATTAGATGATGGTAAGTTTACATTGCTTGTTTTGAAGACGAGCAAGTTGAACGAATTGATGGCGATTATGAGTGAAGCCCTCAAGGGTAAGCACGTGAATGATCCAAATGTGCTTTATGTAAAATCAAATGAAGTTAAGATTATTCCAGAGGGTGATGAGCAAAATCCAATTATGATTAATTTGGATGGTGAATATGGTGGGGATGCACCCGTTAACTTTGTGAATCATCATGCGCACATTGCCATGGTGGCCAATGTTGACGCTATGACTGATAATCAATTCACATTGCCAAGTATTGATCTATAACAAGATGCGTCCTTTAGCTAGGACGTTTTTTAATGGCATGAGCTAGTATAAAGTTTATGAAGGGGGCCAGTATGCCAATTGCAGATGTCTATCGACAAATCAATAAAAAAATTAGTGCCCGTCCTGACGTAGATGCCAGTGATCGCACCCGAACGAATATTGTCCGTGAGGTTTTAGGTTGGATTGGTCAACCAGACCGACGCTTAAAAATCATTCATATTGTTGGAACGAACGGAAAAGGTTCGATGGGCATTATGCTCTCGGACATTATCAAACATACCCGTTATAAAGTTGGGCATTTTACATCACCCGTGATTAATGATGATCGTGAAATGATTAGTATCGATGGTAAGGAAATTAATGAGACTGAGTTCATTGCGAGTTACCAAAATATCTTAATTGAAATTCATCGTCACGGTGGGGATGCATCAGTCTTAACCAAGTTTGAATGGTGGGTTTTAATTGCGCTAGAGTATTTTGGTCGTAAACAAGTTGATTATGTGGTCTTGGAAGCGGGACAACATGGTTTGTGTGACCCCACTAATGCCGTTGATAATCCATTAGTGGTTGCTTTTGCTAAAATTGCACCAGATTATTTTGAACAACAAGAGACAAACCTCGTTAAGATTACCGAGACAAAATTAGGGGCGATTAAGCCTGGTGCAACGGTCGTGAGTTATCCTGGACAAGATGCTGCCGTTAATAAGTATTTGCAAGAAACGACCGAAAAAGTGGGGGCAACTTGGTATGATCATAAGCCTAAGATTACGCTGTTGAAATCTGCTCCAGATGGTTTGCTATTGAATGTGAATGATTTAAAAGGACTAAAACTGTCGCTTACTGGGTCATATCAAATTCAAAATTTGTCAACGGTGCTCCAAATCGTTGATGTGTTAAAGCAAAAAGGTGCTTATATCCAAGATGTTGATTTAGTTGAAGCATTGTCACGCGTTAAAATCGAAGGACGCATGGAGTATGATGCAGACCAAAATATTTTATATGATGGGGCCCATAACCCAAGTGGCGTAGCAAGTTTAGTTGATTCACTAAAAGCTTGGCATTTACAAGCTAAACCTTTGATGGTTCTTGGATTCCTAAAGGATAATAACTGGCATGAGATGTTGGATGAGTTATTACCATTTACGGATTCAGTGATTACAGTTACCCCTGATGCACCCAATGCGATGTCGGCGGATGAGCTAGCCGCTAAAATTGTGATGATGAGTAACGTTAATGTCGATGTTGCCGACGATTCGGCTGCTGCGATTTCACTAGCACGACAAGCGCGTGAAAGTACACAGGCGATGATTTTGGTAACGGGTTCATTTTACACACTGAAGGCGATTCATGAAGGAGCTTAATATGCGTCAACCAATTGTCATTGCTTCAAATAATTCACATAAAACAGCTGAAATTGCAGAATTTTTTGCGCTTTTTGATCAACCAGTTGTGAATTATCGCCAATTGCATGCACAAATAACTTTTCCTAAAGAAACAACTGATAACATGGCAGAAAATGTTAAAATGAAAGCTAGCACGATTCACGCCTTATTACCAAATGAAATTGTCTTAGCTGATGATTCTGCCTTATTTATTCCAGCATTACCGGAACATTTTGGGGTAACGACGATGCGTGAATTTAAGGCCCACGCGTTAAAAACGGATGCCGAAATTAATCAATATGTTTTAGATTTGGCTGATACTGTATCTGATCGATCTGGATATTTGCAATCAGATTTTTATGTGATATTTCCAGATGGTCAGACAATGACGACTCAAGCCACAGGTGGGGTGCGGATTGCGCAGGCACCACGGGGTGCCAATGGCCTAGATGCCATTGTTGAAACCGAAACAGGGGCAACCTTGGGCGAGATGTCTGTGACGCAACGCGTTGATTATGCTGCGCGGGGCCGTGCTGTACAAACAATTATGAAAGCTTTAAACAAAGATTAGAGGGAGATCGCTGTACATGGCACTTACTGGAGAACAAGTTACGAATTATTTGGCTGATGAAAGTTTGGTTTTAACGGCACCAGATTTTAAAGGTGACATTCAGCATTTATCTTATAATTCAAATGATGTGACCGCAGGAACATTGTTTTTTATCAAGGGCAATTTTAAGCCTGAATATTTAGCAGATGCCAAAGCAAAGGGTGTGATTGCGGTTGTCGCACCAGCCGATTTTACAGAAACATTGGACTTGCCAACATGGATTGTGGATGATGTTGCGGCTGCGATGAGTATTTTGAGTATGGCCTTTTATGACCGTCCTCAAGATAAGTTGGCATTGATTGGGATTACCGGAACGAAGGGAAAGACTTCAAGTGCCTATATGGCCTATGAAATTTTGCGTGAGGCTACTGATGATAAGGTGGCGTTGTCTTCAACGTTGGCCGTCGTTACTGGGACAGATCCAAAGTTCCATTATCGCGCCCACTTGACGACACCAGAATCACTTGACTTGTTCCGTTGGATGGCAGAGGCTGTTGAAAATGGGATGACCCACATGGTGATGGAAGTGTCATCTCAGGCATACAAAAAAGAACGTGTGTATGGCTTGCGTTATGATGTTGGGATTTTCTTAAACATTAGTCCTGACCACATTGGTGAAAATGAGCACCCAACATTTGAGGATTACCTTGAATGCAAAATGGAATTATTTGATCACTCAGATCAAATTGTTTTGAATGCCGATTCTGACCACTTTGCTCAATTAATTGAACGAGCTGAAATGGCCGTACCAAAGGATGGTCTCTGGTTATATGCACAAGAACATGCCAATGCTGACGAAGATATGGGTGCGGATGTTTCTTATCGGACGGTTAAGGAAGATTTACAAGGGAGCACGTTTGCAGTAAATGCTCATGGACAACAAGGACAAGCGCTTGAACTTGATGGGGAATATGACCTAGATATGCCGGGGGATTTCAATCAAGGTAATGCTACGGCTGCTATGATTGCCACACGCCTAGTTGGAGCTGATCCAGAAGCAATGCGGACTGCTTTGAATGAAGTGAAGGTGCCTGGTCGGATGCAAGAATTAACGAGTGCAGATCACGGTACGATTTATGTTGACTATGCGCATAACTATGCTTCAATCGCAGCTTTGTTGCAGTTTGTTCGCGCCAACGAGCGTGTCGATAAATTGGCCATTGTCGTGAGTGCACCTGGAAATAAGGGTGTTTCACGTCGCCCCGGAATTGGACAAGCCATTAATGAGGGTGCGGATGTCGCTTATTTGACAAGTGATGATCCACAATATGAGAACCCAGCTGATATTAATGCTGAGATTGCAGCAAATATTGATACGGATAAGGTCCAAGTCATAGAAGAATTAGATCGGACTAAGGCAATCACAGAGGCCATTAAAGCATCAGGTCCAAATGACGTTGTGGTTTTGGCTGGAAAAGGGTTGGATGAATACCAAAAAATTGATGGGGTTGATACACCTTATGAAAATGATTGGGCGATTGCCAACCGTGTGGTCAACGAATTGACTCATGAATCAGAGTAGAATTGCCAACCATTGTTTGGTATAATACAAAGATTAATGCAGTGAACATAAGAGTTAAAAATAGAAAAGGGGTACGTAGCACATGGCTAAAGAACCTATTGAAAATACATCAGAATTTGATATCGGTGATTACGTTTCAGGAAAGAAGTTTGCGAACTTCGAACATGATTTTGCAGGAATCGTTGAAAAAATCTACGAACACTCAATCATGATTTTGATTACGGATTTCGATCCAGAAGATACAGCGACCGTTAACGAATATAACCAACGGGCCGTTGTGCGTATGTCAGACGCACAAATTTTAAAGAAGACCGATAACCCAGCACCACGTCCATCTGATGACGAAGATGATGACGAAAAAGAAGAAGAAGAAGCACCAGCTGGTATTTTGGATGATGACGATGAAGAAGAAACTGAAACGGAGGAGGAGAATTAATGGACTATAAAGCACTTGTTGCGCAAGTTCTTGATCCAGCAGTTGACGAATTGAGTCAAGCTGACATCTTAGGTAAAATTGAGATTCCAAAGGATTCAAGTAAGGGAGATTTTGCGTTTCCAACATTTACTTTAGCAAAATCTCGCCATCAAGCGCCAAATCAAATTGCCGCTACCATTGTTGATGCAATTGATCAAAGTCAGTTTGAGACAGTTGAAGCAACTGGCCCATACGTTAATTTCTTCCTAGATAAGGCCCAAGCCGGACAAAACTTCCTGCGTGATGTTTTGTTAAATGAAGACTATGGACACAACACGGACGGTGAAGCGGGGCATGTCACCATTGATATGTCATCACCAAACATTGCTAAGCCAATGTCAATGGGACACTTACGTTCAACGGTTATTGGAAATTCTTTGGCAGAAATTTCGCGTGCCAATGGCTACCAACCTATTAAGATTAACCACCTTGGTGATTGGGGTACCCAATTTGGTAAATTGATTTCTGCTTACAAGCGTTGGGGTTCAGAAGAAGAAGTTAAGGCTGACCCAATCAACACTTTGGTCAAGTATTACGTGAGATTCCACGAAGAGGCTGAAAAAGATCCAGCCTTAAACGACGAAGGTCGTGCTTGGTTCAAGAAGCTTGAAGATGGGGATGAAGAGGCAACGCATCTTTGGAAGTGGTTCCGTGATGAATCATTGAAGGAATTCATGGATATCTATGATGAACTTGATATTGAATTTGACTCATTTAATGGTGAATCATTCTACAACGATAAGATGGATGAAGTTGTGGATATGCTTGAAGATAAAGGGCTCCTAGAAGAATCACAAGGCGCCCAAGTTGTTAATTTGGACGACGAGGATTTGAATGTGGCGATGATTAAGCGGACTGACGGGGCAACCTTGTACATGACGCGTGATTTGGCCGCGGCTATTTTCCGTAAGCGTAACTATAACTTCGTGAAGTCACTTTACGTTGTTGGTGGTGAACAGCGTGAACATTTCCAACAAATGAAGGCTGTCTTAAAGAAGATGGGCTTTGATTGGGCTGATGATATTGAACACGTTTCATTTGGTTTGATTACCGTTGACGGTAAGAAACTATCAACGCGTTCAGGTCGGATTATTTTGTTGAAGGATGTTTTGGATGATTCTGTTGAATTAGCTCAAGAACAAATTGAAGAAAAGAACCCTGACTTACCAAACAAAGAAGAAGTTGCGCACGAAGTGGGAGTTGGCGCGGTTGTCTTCCACGACTTGATGAACGAACGCACAAAGAGTTTTGATTTCAAGCTTGAAGATGTTGTTCGCTTTGAAGGTGATACTGGTCCATATGTGCAATATACAAATGCCCGGGCACAATCAATTTTGCGTAAAGCTGGTAACCCTGAACTGGTCATGGATGACTTAACAATTACTGATGATGCAGTTTGGGAAGTTGAAAAGTTATTGGCGGAATTCCCCAATACGCTAAAGCGTGCATGGCGTGAATACGAACCATCTGTTATCGCCAAGTATGCTTTGAGTTTGGCACGCGCTTTCAATAAGTACTACGCTAACTCAGTCATTTTGAAAGATGATGTAGAGTTAAACGCACGTTTGGCATTGGTTAAGTCCGTGTCACAAGTTTTGACAGAATCACTACGTTTGCTAGGGGTTAAAGCACCTAAGGAAATGTAGCAATGCATTAAAACGGATGCAATGATTTGCTGATATAGAACCGACTTCATTTTACTCAACTGAGTGGAACGGCGTCGGTTTTTTACCAAGAATGAACATTGAGGATGAAAACATGCCAACCAAAAAACAAAGTCGACAACTTAAGATTTTGGATATTATTTCAAAAAATGTGATTGATTCACAAGAGAAGTTGATGGATGCGCTAAAAGCAGCTGGATACAGCGTGACGCAAGCAACCGTGTCGCGTGACATCAATGAGTTGAAGATTGTGCGCCATACAGATGAAAATGGTCTCAATCGTTATCAAGTCTTAGAGCCGTATGCGGCAGATGAATTAAGTCAATTGAAACTAAACGTAACGCAATTAGTGAGTTCTGTTGAACGGGTTGAATTTATGGTGGTGCTCAAGACTGCTGAAGGAAACGGAAATCGTATTGCGGCCTTAATTGATCATGTTAATTTTAAAAATATTGTCGGTACGTTGGCGGGTCATGACACAATTTTTGTGATGACCCATAGTGTCGAAGAAGCGAAGCGAACGGCTGAAACCATTCAAGCTTGGCTTTAAGATATGGAGAGAAAGATGAAGAACTGGTTTAAAAAAGGATTTGCGCGCATTAAGCCAATTTGGCAGCGATATCAGATAACACGCTGGTTGATTGTGCTATTTTTAACGCTGATTTTTGTTATCAGTGCCTTGGGAACGTTTAAAGCAAAGACGACAGATGTCAGCGATCTAAAAACGCGCCTTAAAGATTCGACCATTATTTACGATCATGCCAATAAAAAAGCCGGTTCGATTGCTGGACAAAAGGGGACATACGTGGGATTTAACCAAATTTCACCGAATGTGACCAATGCGATTATTGCAACCGAAGATCGTAATTTTTATAAGGAACCGGGTTTTTCAGTTAAAGGGACGTTACGGGGAGCCTTAACGACCGTTTATTATCGTCTGAAAGGAAGTCACGCTTCGGCAGGTGGATCAACCATTACCCAGCAGTTAGTTAAAAATGCATTCTTGACGCAAGACCAGACGATTAGTCGTAAAATTAAAGAACTATTTTTGTCAGTTCAAGTTGAAAAAGAATACAGTAAAAATGACATTATTACCATGTACATGAATAATGCTTACTTTGGTCGTGGCGCCTGGGGTGTCCAAGATGCAGCCCAAAAATACTTTGGGGTTGATGCTAAGGATCTAAATGTTGAACAAGGTGCGATGTTAGCGGGGATGTTGCAGTCACCAAATGGATATGACCCCATTAGTCAACCGCAAGCAGCCTTGAATCGACGCAATCAAGTGCTCCAAAATTTGGTTAATGATCATAAATTATCTCAAGCTGATGCTGACACAATTGCGAAAACACCAATCGGTGCCAGCAATCATGAGCATGTTGATAATAGTTATCGTTATCCTTCTTACTTTGATGCTGTTATCAATGAAGCCATTGGCAAGTATCATCTTAAGGAAAACAAACTCTTGAATGATGGTTACCGGATTTACACCAGTCTGGACCAAGATGATCAAACGAATTTGCAAAATAATTTTGATGATCCCAGTCTAAATCCTGTTGGTGGCGATTCGCAAGCCGCTTCAATTGTGATGGATGCCAAAAATGGTGGGGTGCGTGCGGTTGTTGGCGGACGTGGTGAACACGTTTTCCGCGGCTTTAATCGAGCTACGCAAATGTATCGTTCACCGGGTTCAACAATTAAGCCAATTGTTGATTATGCACCAGCGTTATCACGTGGTTTTTCAGTTGATTCAAAGTTGAAGAATCAAATCTCGTCGTTTGGCTCGAATGGCTATGAACCACATAATGCGGAAGATGTCCAAACTAAGCCGGTACCAATGTATCAGGCCATTGAAAATTCATATAACATTACTGCGGTATGGTTATTGGATCAGATCGGGACTAAGGTCGGATTTAAGAGTGCTGAGGATGCTGGTTTGCCAGTTGAAAAGTCAGATAACAATCTATCATTAGCAATTGGTGGGATGAAGAAAGGGGTTTCACCACTTCAAATGACACAAGCCTATACAAGTTTTGCGAATGGTGGAAAGATGAGTAATGGTCACTTTATTACCAAAATTGAGGATGCCTCAGGTAAGGTAATCGTCGAGGCTAAACCACAACAAAAGCGTTTGTGGAGTCCTAAGGTGACTAAGGAAATGACGTCAATGATGTTGGGCGTATATACGAATGGAACCGGTGTTTCTGCTAATCCTTATGGCTTTAAGGTTGCCGGCAAGACTGGAACGACAGAAGTGACCGGTAAGGATTCATCAGCAACGAATGCGACTGATTCATGGGCCATCGCGTATACGCCGGATGTCGTGGTCACAACTTGGATGGGCTATGATAAAACGGATGCAGAACATACTTTGCCAATTTATCTTAGTCAAACGGCTGGTCCGTTAATGAAGCAAACGTTGGAGCAAGTGTTGCCAAATACACCGAATACACCATTTGATGTCAAAAGTGTACGTGAACAACAAGCTGATGAGGCTGCCGCAAAAGCAAGGCAAGCTTCCCAAAATCAAAATTCTGATTCAGGAACCAACGATATTACAGGCAAGATTCGCCAAGGGACGCAAGATACGATTGACAACTTCAACCGTGGGGCGAAAAAGGTTTGGTCAGATTTGATTGGAAACTTTTAAAAGCACTGTGGGTATGCCATAATAGAGGCAATCAATGAAAAGAGGAATTTAAGATGGTTAATATTTTTGATAATGTCAATGCAACAGCACGTGACTTGGTAGAAACACCACAATACAAGAACTTGGCTGAAGCCCTTAAGGCTGTTCGTGAAGACGAAAAGACAAACGAAGTATTTACACGTTTCCAATCAGCACAAATTGCAATTAACGATGCCATGCAAGCTGGTGAAGAACCTGACGAAGCTCAAATTGCCGCATGGCAAACTGTTGCACAAGAAATTGAAGAATATGATGCCATTGAAAAGTTGATGGAATCAGAACAAGCTATGAACCAATTGTTGATGGAAATCAACAACACATTAACGAAACCGATTGCTGATTTGTATCAAGCATAATGCAATTGCACTAAAGTTTTGATTAATTTGCCATACAATGGTATAATAATCAAGTAACAAATTAACTTATATCAAGTGGAGGTATTTATTATGTCATTAGAAGATCAAGCTAAGGGTGCTATGGACCAAGCAACTGGTAAGGCTAAGGAAGTTGCTGGTAAGGCTACTGGAGATTCAAAGACTGAAGCCAAGGGTAAGGCTGAAGGTTTGATGGGTAAGGCTAAGCAAGCCTTTGGTGATGCCAAGGATGCTGCCTCAGACGCCGTTGATAGTGTTAAAGATAAGTTCTAATTAAACAAACTGGAAGCAACTCGCTTTCTAACCGTGAACCTGTTCATTTTTTATGAACAGGTTTTTTTGTTGCCAAAAAAAGATTTTGCGCAGTAATGCCTATTTTTCGTGTTTCATACCAGAACATGGTAAAATGACGTAAAACTAACAATCGTTTATGCGCCAAGGGAGGCACCCGTATGCTAAAAGATTATACAAATAATGAACAATTTGAAGCTAACGTGCTATTGAATGATATTGATGTCCGACGCACCCAACAAGGCAAGCCTTATCTAAATCTAATGGTTTCCGATCGTTCAATGGAAATTAGTGCCAAAAAATGGGATGTTTCAGAAGCTGAAACGAAAGAATTTGTGGCCGGGGAAGTCGTACACATTAAGGCTATTCGCCAAACTTACAAAGATCAACCTCAACTACGCGTATTAGAGATGCGTAAAACTGAGCCTGGTGAACCGAATGATCCGGCTGACTTTATGCAGTCAGCACCGGTGAAAAAAGAAGGACTCGAAGAAGAAGTGAGCCAGATTATGTTCCAAATTACCAATGCCACATGGCAGCGGGTCGTGCGGTACTTGTTTAAGAAGTACCATGATGAATTTTTTACTTTTCCAGCTGCTAAATCCAATCATCATGCCTTTAAAGGTGGATTAGCATACCATTCACTTTCAATCGTGCATTTAGCACAAGCTGTGACGGAACAATATGAAAATATTAATGGGAGTCTCTTATATGCGGGAGGACTTTTACATGATTTAGGGAAAGTCATTGAATTAACGGGACCAGTTGCAACGAAATACACAACGGCAGGGAACCTAATTGGCCATATCACATTGATTGATGAGCAAATTGTTCTCGCAGCCCATGAACTCAAACTTGATTTAAATTCAGAAGATATGCTGGTACTCCGCCATACGGTACTGGCACATCATGGTCAACTTGATTACGGTTCACCAGTTCGTCCCCAAATCAAAGAAGCCAATATTTTACATCAGTTAGATGAGTTAGACGCGAATATTCAATCATTTGATCAAGCGTTGTCACAGACTGAACCAGGCGAGTTTTCAAGTCCACAATTTGCGCTTGATCGACGTCGAGTTTATCGACCACTACAAGAGAATCAAACTGAAGACCTTTAATCTAAAAGAAGTTGTTAAAACAGCAATGATAGGGTTTTCAAAACGAATAAATAAGCATAAAATAGAAAAGTAAAGAAAAACAAAAAAACGTTTACATCCGATAGGAGATTGAAAATGGAGTATCTAATTGGGGTTGATTTAGGAACTACGTCAACCAAGGCTGTTTTGTTTGATAAGGCTGGACATGTTATTGCTAGTGCCAACAAAGGCTACAAATTATATCGTGATGAGCCAGATATGGCCGAAGAAGACTTAGAAGAGATTTGGCGTGCTTTTGTTGAAGCCATTCACACAGTTTCTGCTAAAGCAACAGATGGTGAAATCGTTGCGGTTTCATTCAGTTCAGCCATGCACTCATTGATTGCTTTCGATGAAGACTGGACACCATTGACACGTGTCATTACTTGGGCCGATAACCGTGCCGTTAAGTACACTGAAGAATTGCGTTCAACTGGTTTGGGTCAAGAAATTTACTCAAAGACGGGAACGCCTATTCACCCAATGGCACCATTGTCAAAGATTCTTTGGTTAAAGAACGAAAAGCCAGACATCTATAACAATGCAGCACATTACTTGGGAATTAAAGAATACTTGTTCCACTCATTGTTCGGTGTAAACCGTATGGATATCTCAATTGCTTCTGGAACTGGAATGTTTAACATCTTTGACTTGGACTGGGATTCACAAGCCCTTGAAGTGACTGGTGTTCGTAAGGACCAAATGCCTGAAACTGTTGATCCTTACGCCATGGAACGTGGCTTGGATCCACAATTGGCGCAATACCTTGGTCTTGACCCACAAACCCCATTCGTTTATGGTGCCGGAGATGGTCCATTGTCTAACTTGGGTGTTAACGCTGTGCAACCTGGTGTTGCTGCGGTGACGATTGGAACTTCTGGTGCCATTCGTGTCGTAACGGATGCACCAAAGATTGATCCAAAGGGACGTACATTTACGTATGCTTTGGATAAGGATCACTGGGTTGTTGGTGGGCCTGTGAACAGTGGGGGTGACGTTTTGCGTTGGGCCCGCGACAATATGTTCGATGCCGAAAAGTCAACTGCTGACTTGATGGGCATGGACTCATACGATTTGATTACTGAAATTGCGAACCACGTACCGGCTGGTGCCGATGGTTTGCTCTTCCACCCATATCTTGGTGGGGAACGTGCTCCAATCTGGGATGCAAATGCTAAGGGGTCATTCTTTGGTCTCACTTACAAGCACACGCGTGCCCACATGGTACGTGCCGTGATGGAAGGTGTTATCTTTAATATCTACATGGTGTCACTAGCCCTAGAAGAAGTGACTGGAAGCTTGACTTCAATTCAAGCAACTGGTGGGTTCGCCCGTTCACCGTTATGGCGTCAAATGATGGCTGACATCTTTGAACAAGCTGTCACAGTGCCAAAGGCCTTTGAATCAGGTGCATTGGCTGCTACAGTTATGGCACAAAAGGCGCTTGGTATGGTTGATAGCTTGGATGTGATCGGTGGTATGATCGGTGATTCAAACACTTATGAACCAAAGCCTGAAAACTATGCCGTTTATCGTGCGTTGTCACCAATCTTTATTCGTTTGTCACGTCAACTACAAACTGAATATGAAACAATTGCTGATTTCCAACGTAAGTTTGTAAATAGCGACGAAAAGTAAAGTAAAAGCCCTCACAGTATGTGGGGGCTTTTTAATTACGGGAAATATAAATGCATCGTTAATGAATATGCATTTATAAATGGATTATGATAAAATAAGATTAATTTAACCGCGAGAGGAGCTTGATATGTCAAGCAGCATTATTATTAGTATTATTGTAGTTATTTTCGTTGTGAATTTAATTGCAGCAATCATCACGGTTTTCGATGAAAAGCGTGATATTGCGTCAATTTGGGCCTGGTTATTGGTCCTACTTCTTTTCCCAGTCATCGGATTCTTCATCTATGGATTCTTTGGCCGTAAAATCTCACACAGCAAGATTTTTGATTTGCGTACACAAGAGGATTTGGGGATTGATCAAATTGCCGAAAATCAACGTGCCTTATTAGCGAAGACTTCAGATGAAGACCGTGAAAAGTACAGTGAACAAGAACCATTTTTCAACCTATTTTTGAATAGTGACGAAGCGGTTTTGACACAAAAGAATGATGTGCGTTTGTTCAATAATGGCCCTGATAAGTTCAAGGCGTTGTTTGAAGATATCCGTAATGCAACGGACCACATTAACGTTGAATACTTCTCAATCTTTGACGATAAGTTAGGAAATCAATTGATTGATTTATTGACTGAAAAAGCCCATGAAGGAGTTAAGGTTCGCGTACTGTTTGACCAATTCGGTTCACACGGGCGCAATAAGAAACTTTATAAGCGCCTTCGTGCAGCTGGTGGACAAGATATGGCCTTTCTTGAATCACCATGGCCAATCACTTTCCGTGCTAACTTCCGCCTACACCGTAAACTTGTTGTGATTGATGGTAAGGTTGGATACATCGGTGGATTGAACGTGGGAGATGAATATGTTGGGGATTCAAAGAAATTTGGAAACTGGCGTGATACACACACACGTATTGAAGGTGATGCTGTCTTAGCTTTGCAAGGTCGTTTCTTTATGGATTGGAATGCAACCGCTAAGAAGGATAAAAAGCTTCAATTTGCTAAGAACTATTTCCCAAGTGATCCACAAGTTAAGGGAAATACAGCCGTACAAATCGTTACGTCTGGTCCTGATCAAGATACCCAACAAATTAAGCAAGGGTACATGCGTCAAATCGCTTCAGCTCGTGAATCAATTACCATTCAAACCCCTTACTTCATTCCTGATCAAGGTGTTATGGATTTGTTGACCGTTGCAGCCATGTCAGGTGTTAAGGTTCGTTTGATGATTCCATGTATGCCTGATCACCCATTTGTTTACCGTGCCACAGAATACTATGCCAAGGAACTTTTGGATGCTGGTGGTGAAGTTTATACGTATGACAATGGATTTATTCATGCCAAGGTTGTTACGATTGATGGTAAGGTGTCATCAGTTGGTTCAGCTAACATGGACATGCGTTCATTTGGACTGAATTTCGAAGGGAATGCTTTCATGTATGATGAAGATATTGCTAGTCAATTGGAAGCTTTCTTTGAGGAAGATATTAAGGTCTCAACTCGTTTGAACGAACAATACTTTAATGATCAATCAAAGTGGATGAAGTTTAAGCAAAAGTTCTCACGTTTGCTTTCACCAATATTATAATTTTAGAGAAAAGTACGTTATGATTAAGTATCGTACTTTTTTTGTACAAAAAAACTGAATGTAGGTAATATTTTTGACAGAAACAACAATCAAACCAAACATTTATTTAAATATCCAACCGACGCAGCAATTTTCAACCATCCGCATTGAATTCAATTTTTCTGCGGAAATGGATGCAGATACAACCGCAGATCGGACATTGGCAGCGAAGATGCTTGAAAATGCTTCCGCAGAGTATCAAAGTCAGCCGCAGATTGCCAGAGCGCTTAGTGAACTGTATGGGGCAGACTTTGGCATTGACGTGTTGAAAGTTGGTCGTCTCCATGTGGTAAAAGCGCATATGGCCGTCATTGATCCCCATTTCATTGATGATGACCAGCCAATCTTGGATCAAGCGCTCGCCTTTATGAAGACGATGCTTTATCAACCCTTGGGAAATGCGACGCAAGGTTTTGATGCGACGATTTTCAATCGGCAAAGAGAGTTACTCTTGGATGAAGTTGCAGGCTTAGAGGATGATCGGCCTTATATCGCGAATCGACATGCTCTGCAAACCTACTTCGATGAGACAGCGCAAGGATTACCAGCTTATGGGACTGCGTTAGCCATCGAAGACGCGAACGAACAATCAGCTTGGCGTGCATGGGAAAATATGGTGCAAACTAATCGTGTGGACATTATTATTTCTGGTGATGTGACACCAGATGATGTGACACCAGCTCTAATGGATCTGCCAACGCCACAGATGCCAACTGCGATTCAACCGTTTTATCATCAGCCGGTGCAGCCGAATGTTAAGCATGTCGTTGAACAACAACCTGTGAATCAAAGTCAATTAGTGATGGTTTATCAATTAGTGATTCCAGAAGAGCGCCGTTTTGCTGCTTATGTATTTGACCAAATTTTCGGCGGTACGCCAGTGTCCCGTTTGTTTTTGGATGTGCGCGAAACCAAAGGACTAGCTTATGGCATTAGTACGGATTACAATCGATTTACCGATGTCCTTTTGGTCACAGCTGGAATTGCCGGCACCCAAATTACAGAGACACAAACAGCAGTCGCAGCAAATTTGGCACGATTACAACAGGCACCCATTTCCGAGATTGAGTTAAACACAATCAAAGAATTGATGAAGACTGAATACATGGTCAGTTTAGATAATCAAAGCCAAGTCACGGATCGCGCCTTTATCGCAACGATGACACAACTCTCACAAGCGGAGTGGTTTGCGGCTTTGGATGCGGTCACGATTGCGGACGTGCAAGCTGTGGCCAATGCGGTGATTGAACAAGTCAATTTTGTTTTAGAAGGAGCTGGCGATGATGCAGATAAATAAACATTTTCCAGCTGAAAGGCATACCGTCTTAGCGAACGGATTGCGGGTACATTTAGTACCACGTCCGGATTTCCATCAAATGGCCGCTAATTTAACGGTTGATTTTGGGGGACGGGATGATACTTTTCAGTGGCAGCAACAAACCATCCACCAACCGCTGGGGGTTGCTCATTTTCTGGAACATCGGATGTTTGGACAACCAGACTACGATGCTTTCCAAAAATTAAGTGAACTCGGCGCAGATGCAAATGCATTCACCAGTCAAAGTCGCACGAGTTACTACTTCACAAGTTTAGCGAATAATTTGGCGGCGCTTAATGAGTTATTGCACTTCACACAAACGGCATATTTTCCAGAGGATGCCGTTAAACGAGAAGCACAAATTATTGCTCAAGAAGCTGACATGTACCAAGATAATGTCGATGCGCGGTTGTACCGTATGTTGTTAGGACAATTGTATCCAGGTGATTTATTGAGCGAAGAAATTGTGGGCACCCATGCCTCGTTATCACAAATCACAGGGGATATGCTCCAAACGGCGTTTGAAGCTTTTTATCAACCAGCAAATATGGACATTTTTATTACCGGGGCTTTTGATGTGGAAGCGGCATTGGCTACTATTGAACAATCGACGGCTGGACAACGGGGGGCGCATTCCGCTGCCAAAGTGGTGACGCCCAAGCTGGCTGAACCGCTGACAACGCCCAAGATTGTGACATTGCCGACCAACCGTACTAAAGTTGCGTTAGGGCGACGCTGGCGGACACCTGAAACGTTGCCAACCGGTCGGGCCGGGCTCAAGGAAATGATTGGCGTGAGTCTTGCCTTGGATTTGGTATTCGGTGAGCTTTCACCGCAATACATGGAATGGTATGACACGGGCATCATTGGCGATGACTTTAGTGTTGAGTTTGAATGGGAACGGGGCTTTGCTTTCATTACTGTGGCAACTGATACACCAGAACCCGAAACTGTGATTACCGAAATTAAAGCGGTTTTGGACCGTTTCGCAGATGCCTTTGCGCAGTTACAAGATGAATTTGATTTAGTTAAAAAAGACGCCATGGGTCGTGCAGTTAATCGCTTTAACTTTATGGAAGAAGATGCCGTGAGTTTTGAAGGTAAGCTATTTGATGCAAGCACGGTGATGGATGAATATAGTATTTTAGAAGAAATTGATGTGGCATTTGTGCAGTCAGTTTTGGTTCAAAATCCGCTTCTAGAAATATCAAGTATAATTGTGCACCCAAATCTTGGGTTGATATGATATAATTACGGTATATATGACAAATTTATTTAGATAGTTAGGTGATCAAAATGAGTGAAGAACACAATCAAGAAATTGGACAAGCGTTACAAGATGCACGAATCGAAAAAGGTTTGTCTCTTGATGATATTCAACAAATGACGAAAATTCAGAAGCGTTATTTACAAGCAATTGAAAATGGTCAATTTGATCAATTGCCTGGTAAGTTCTACGAACGTGCTTTTGTACGACAATATGCAGCCTCAGTTGGGCTTGATGCTGATGAATTTATCAAAGATCATGCCACAGATGAGGATTTGAAGCCGGTTGAACCTGACTTTGAAGGGGCACGTGTTGATACAGATAATATTACACGAGCAGGGATGCATCGCGAAACGGAATCACCAGTTGATAAGACCCGTCAAGTGATGCCAAAAGTATTGATTGCAGTTGCGGCAGTTGCAATTGTTTTGATTGTTTGGGCACTAGTGTCTGCTTTCTCTGGTACTTCAAAGTCTTCGACAAACAGTTCATCTGTTTCAGTCTCAAGCTCGAAGATTGAGTCTTCAAGTTCATCTAAGAAGGCATCTTCAAAGCCAGCACCAAAACCTGCGCCTAAGCAACCAGAAGTTAAAATTGGTAACGGAGCTGTTACTGGTAACACTGTTACTTATAACAATATTCAAGCACCAAAGAAGGAAGAAGTCCTTCAACTTGATGCAACAAGTGATGCTTGGCTTCAAGTAACTGACAACGCTGGAACAATGCTCTTTAATGGAACTGTTAAGGCAAATGCACCACAATCAATTAAGGTGCCTGCAACAACAACCAACATCAAAATGCAAATCGGTAATGCTAACCCACTTAAGGTAAAGTTTGGAAATCAAAATATTGATATGAAGAACAATGGTGCTACTGTTTGGAATGCAAACTTGATGATTAAGCGTTAATTAATCGAGGCGAAATATGAATTTACCAAATAAGTTAACGGTTTTTAGAATTCTTTTAATTCCTGTGTTCATGTTGATTCTGGCGTTCAATCCCGATTGGGGAACGTGGTTAGTCTTAGGTGTGCAATTACCAGTTAGTCATTTTGTCGCAGCAGTTATCTTTATTGTTGCGTCACTAACGGATTTCCTTGATGGGCAAATTGCACGTCGTGAAAATCTAGTCACTAACTTTGGTAAGTTTGCCGATCCATTGGCTGACAAGTTGCTCGTGATGACGGCATTGATTTTCTTCGTGCAATTCCAATGGGTGGCGGCCTGGATGGTAGCCATTATTGTGATTCGCGAACTATCCATCACGGGATTGCGAACACTTATTGTTGAAAACAATGGAAAAGTGTTAGCTGCTGCAATGCCAGGTAAGATTAAGACATTCTCGCAAATGATCGCGATTATTTTCTTCTTGTTACACAACATTGGTTTTGCTGCCATTCATGTGCCATTCGCACAAATTATGATGTGGATTGCCTTGATTGCAACAGTTTACTCAGGTGTTGATTACTTTTATAAGAATCGTCAAGTTTTTAGTGACGGATTCAAATAAACGAAAAGCAGGTCATCTGACCTGCTTTTTTTGTTACACTAGACATAGGGAAAATAAAAAAAGTTGGGATAAAAAGCGTCTTTAATGACAGAGGTGGGAAAAATGACAATTGAAGAAATGGTCGGCAAACAATTGATTCAACAAAAGCTCAGTATTACAAGTGCTGAATCCCTAACAGCAGGTCTATTTGTCAGTCAATTAGCGAATGTTAGTGGCATCTCAGCGGTATTACCTGGTGCATTCGTGACTTATTCAGCAACGACAAAACATCAATTAGTTGGTGTTCCCACTGATTTAATTGACGCGTATGGTGTCGTGTCACAACAGGTTGCGTTAGCGATGGCAAAGGGGGCACAAGCAAAACTTGATACGGATTTTGCCATCAGTTTCACTGGTGTTGCAGGACCTGATGCACTAGAAGGGCATCCATCAGGTACAGTTTTCATTGGTCTGGTTGGACCAAACCAATATGGAAAAGTGGTAAAAGCTAGCTTTACAGGTGATCGGCGAGCCGTTCGCCAACAAAGTGTGACGCAAGGGATGCAGATGATACTTGATGCAATAGCTGATCTAGAAATTTCTGATTAAAAAGATTGCAGTTCGGAGTAAATTAGGTGTATACTAGTTTTACTTAAGTTAAAGTTAACAAACGGAGGCGTTTAAGATGGCAAGTGGAAAAAATATTAACCCAAATAAAAAAATTGAAGGTCGTATTGAAAATCAAAAGGACCGAGAAAAGGCGCTTGATGACGCGTTAAAGAAGATTGAAAAGTCATTCGGAAAAGGATCAGTGATGAAGCTTGGGGACAGTAAGTTTACCAAGACTGAAGCGACATCTACAGGTTCGTTGAAGTTGGATATTGCGCTTGGTATTGGTGGATTCCCTAAGGGTCGTATTGTTGAAATTTATGGACCTGAATCTTCTGGTAAGACGACGTTAGCATTGCATGCTGCGGCTGAAGCCCAAAAGAACGGCGGAATTGTAGCCTATATTGACGCTGAAAATGCCATTGATGTGGAATACGCCCGTGCACTTGGTGTGGATGTTGATGAATTATTGCTATCACAACCAGACACTGGTGAACAAGGATTGGCGATTGCTGATGAATTGATTAGTTCTGGAGCCGTTGATCTTGTCGTTGTCGACTCAGTTGCGGCATTGACGCCAAAGGCTGAAATTGACGGTGAAATTGGTGATTCAACGGTTGGGTTGCAAGCACGAATGATGTCACAAGCATTGCGTAAGATGTCAGGTTCAATTCTTAAAACTGGGACAACCGTCATCTTTATTAATCAATTACGTGAAAAGATTGGGGTCATGTTTGGTAATCCTGAAACAACACCTGGTGGACGTGCTTTGAAGTTCTATTCATCTGTTCGGTTAGATGTTCGTCGTAAGGGGGGAATTGATGCAACTAAGGCTGATGGGGACAACGTAAAGTCAATTGGTAACTTGACCCGTATCAAGGTGGTTAAGAACAAGGTGGCCGCACCATTCCGTGAAGTCGAACTCGAAATTATGTTTGGTAAGGGAATTTCAAAGACAGGTGAAATGATTGATCTGGCTGTCGATAAGGATATTATTGATAAGTCAGGGTCATGGTTCGCTTATAATGGTGAAAAGATTGGACAAGGAAAGGTTAACGTGATTCGTTGGCTTGAAGATCCAGAACATCAAGCGATCTACGATGAAATCTATACACGGGTTCGAAATGCCTACCTTGGTGAAAATGATGGGTCAGACGATTCAGATGACGCTAAGGATGCTGATACCGGTGATTCAGATGCAGCTGGTTCAGATGAAATTGACCTATTAAAATAGTATAAATTAAATCTCCATTGATGATAACTTTATGTTACGTCAATGGTTTTTTTTTTGAGAATCCACCGGAAAATGGTTTTTTTCTGGAATATGGTGTATCATGGAATGACCAAATTCGTTGGGAGGAACCCGAATGTTAGAACCTTATAAATCTGAACAACATCGCTTAGACGGTGTGTTAGAAAAAATTCAGGACGCAAAAGTTGCGAATGAATTAGAACGGGAAAATGCCGATAAAAAGAAAGCTGACGTTGATGCTGGTTGGAAGGATGTCCGTTATCGCTCATCAACATACAGTGGATTATTTGAAACGGCGATGTCTGTTCGCCAACAACAACAAATGCTTGAACAGCGTGAGGCGGAAATGAACTCCGTTGAACATCAAGCTGAGGTTCTCGAACATTTAAAAGAACGTCCATATTTTGCACGGATTGACGTGCAAGATGCCGGATCTGAAGTGACGGAACCAATCTATATTGGCTTAGCGTCATTTTCAGATGAGCCGGACCATTTCTTGATTTATGACTGGCGTGCGCCAATTTCATCTATCTATTACGATGATGGGGTCGGTGATGTAACTTATGCAACTCCGGCTGGGGAACAACAGGCGACAGTTCATTTAAAGCGTCAGTTCCAAATTGAGGATGGCAAGATTGAGACCATTTTTGATACGGATGAAGCCGTTGGTGATCAAATGCTCTTGAATGCGTTATCTGGTGAATCAACAACCAAGATGCAATCAATTGTGACGACTATTCAACGTGAACAAAATAAAATCATTCGAAACACTTCTGCTGATTTATTGTTCGTCCAGGGGGCAGCTGGTTCAGGTAAAACCTCTGCCGTATTACAACGAGTAGCTTACCTTTTGTACCGTTATCGTGGACAACTAACATCAGGACAAGTGGTGATGTTCTCACCCAATCAATTGTTCAACGATTATATCGACCAAGTTTTGCCAGAACTTGGTGAACAAAACATGGTCCAAATGACCTATTATCAATATGCATCACGTCGTCTTCCACGTTTTGATTTGGAAACGCTCCAAGAACGGTTTGAAGCTCAACCTGGAACGGTTAAAAAACGATTGATTGACCTAAAAGGAACCCTGGATTATTTCAACGTCATGCAAACGTATGCTAAGGGATTGAACCGCAAAGGGATTCAAGTTCGTCCGATTAAGTTTAGAGGCGAAGAAGTCATTAGTGCCGACCGGATTAAGGAAATCTACTATAGTTTCAATGAGAACTATAATTTGGGAAATCGACTATTTGCAACTAAGGAACGCTTACTCAAGATATTGCAATCACATGTGCGTTCAGAGATGAATGCAGAATGGGTCGACGAACAGATTGAAAACCTATCAAAGGAAGAATACGATTCAATGATGGGGGATCAAGAGAAAGAGTTTAAGTCAGATAAGGAAGAGCACAAGTACATTGCTAAAATTATTGTGACAAATGAAATGGCACCCATTATTCGTGGGATTAACCGTAATCGTTTCATTAATATTAATCGACAATTTGTCCACTTTTTGAAGAGCGTCCCTTATTTGATGGATTTGGCGCAATATGACCTAACGCAAGCTGATTGGGACGCCGGTGTTGAGGCAACAGTTGCCCAAATGCAAGAAGGTAAACTCAGTTTAGCGGACATGACACCATTTATGCTGCTGTTTGATTTGATTAAGGGAACGCACGGTGAACGTGATATTCGTTTCCTATTCATTGATGAAATTCAAGATTATACGCCATTCCAGTTGGCATTCTTAAAGCGTAGCTTCCCAAAGGCACGCTTTACCATGTTGGGTGATTTGAATCAGGCAATCTTTACCAAAGAAAATGCAGCTGGGTTGCAAGCAGACCTCACGCATTTATTTAACCCAGAAAAGTCTGAATACATTGAGTTGACGGATACTTATCGTTCAACCCAGCAAATTACGGACTATGCCAAAGCTATTTTGGTTGATGGCGCAACGATTAATGCGTTTGAACGTGAAGGAGAGAAGCCTAGCGTCCAAGTGACACAAACGGAGACCGAAATGGTTGATGCGGCTGTTGCAAAAGTTAATCAAGCGAGTGCAGCACATGAAACGACAGCAATTATCACTAAGACGTTAGCTCAGGCTGAAGAGGCCTATGCCCAATTACGCGAGCAGCTTGACGTCACAATTATTCGTACCGAAAACCAACGCCTGGTTCCAGGTACCATTATTGTGCCAGCTTATCTCGCTAAGGGATTAGAGTTTGATGCCGTGATCATGTGGGATGCAAATGCTGAAAATTATCATGCCGAGGATGAACGTCAACTGGTTTATACGATTGCCTCACGTGCCATGCATCAATTAACGGTCCTTGCAGACCAAACGTTATCGCCCTTGTTAAGTGATATTGATGAGAGCTTATATGTGAAGGAATAAGAAAATGACAGAACCGTCAATGAATTATCAAGTGATAAAACGTGATGATTGGCGTAAACTTGGACAACCAACGGCTAAAGATGTGAAGTCTGAATTAACACCAAAAGTCTTATCTGAACTAAAGGCGTTTAATGATCAAATCTCATTAGATGAGGTTGATGCTATTTATAAGCCATTGGTGGCTTATATTAAGACGCAGTACCAGCAATATGGGCAAGATCGAAAAGTTCAAGCTGAATTTCTCAAGCAACCACAGACGCCAAGTCCATTTGTCATTGGAATCGCTGGATCAGTTGCGGTCGGTAAAACAACCACGGCGCAGTTACTCCAATATTTACTCCAAGCAGAATTTGGTGAAGCGGAGGTGGCGTTGGCTACAACAGATGGTTTCTTGCGTTCAAATGCTGATCTTGCTGAAAAAGGGATTACGGCCCGAAAAGGGTTTCCTGAATCATATAACATGCCAGCTTTGCTTGAATTTGTCGATGCGATTAAGGATGGCGAGGACGAAATTCGTGCGCCAAAGTACTCACATGATATTTCAGATGTTCTGCCAGATGAATATGACGACTTTAAGCGTCCAAAGATTTTTATCTTAGAAGGGATTAATACGTTACAGGCGACACCGGACGCCCCAGTATACTTATCAGATTTCTTTGATTTATCAATCTATTTGGATGCGGACACTGATTTAATTGCTCATTGGTATTTGGATCGCTTTGTCGCGTTGCTAAATCAGACGGCACAGACACAGGATCCAAATAATTTCTTTTATTCATGGACGCAAATGCCATTTGACCAAGCGGTTAGTCAAGCCCGCCAAGTTTGGGAAACAGTTAATTTACCCAACCTTGAAGAGTATATTCTGCCAACACGTGAACGGGCCGATTTAATCCTACATAAGACAGTGGGGCATATTATTGATGAAATATGGTTACGCAAATTTTAAATAGTTAACTTTTATAGATGTCAAAAATGTGACAAACAATGAAAGAACTGTGGTTTGATACCAAATCACGGTTTTTTWTAAGAAATTGATGCTTATTTTGACGTAAAACCAATTTTAATATAAGTGTTGAAAACCCTAGAATATCCAGTGTTTTAGCCTGTTACAACCGTTTTTATGTCGTGAATGTTACATATTGTGAACATAATTATATTTCTTATAACTAGATGTAATGTTTTCGTAATTTACTAACTGCCTGAATTGGTAAACTTATCTTTGTTGTTGCGAAGGAGTTTTCGCAAGCGAATCATATTAATTTGAAAAAATTATTATTTAAAATAAAGAGTAGTTGAGGGGAATTTATTTCATGAGTAATACGACTAAAAATGCTGCACTTGCAGTTGCAGGATTAGCTTCTGTTTTTGCCGCTGGACAAACTGTTGCCAACGCCGCAACTTACACTGTCCAAAAGGGTGATACACTTTCAGAAATTGCCAGCAAGTTTAACTTGACTGTTGATGATCTTGTTTCAACAAACCAGATTTCTGATAAGAACTTGGTTTTCACTGATCAAAAGATCGAAGTTGCCAAAGCTAGTGATGCTGATAAGGCAGCTAACGCCGATGCTCAAAAGGCTGCTCAAAAGGCTGCACTAGAAGCTAAGCAAGCTGCGCAAGCACAAGCTGCACAAAAGGCTGCGGATGAAGCTGCTGCACAAAAAGCTGCCGAGGCTAGCCAAGCTAAGGAAGCAGAAGCTGCACAACCAGCTGCTGAAGCAAAGCCAGCCGTTGAAGAAAAAGCAACGACTCAAGCAACTGCACAACCAGCTGCTGAAGCAAAGCCAGCTGCAGCTTCTGGATCAGGTTCAACTTATGATCAATTCATCGCCAATGGTGGAACTGATGCAATGTGGCAAACAATTGTTCAACCTGAATCAGGTGGAAACCCTAACGCCGTTTCACCAAACGGTTACACTGGATTGGGTCAAACCAAGGAAAGCTGGGGAACAGGTTCAGTTGCTGATCAAACCAAGGGAATGGTCGGATATGCAACAAGCCGTTATGGTTCAGTTGAAAGCGCCATTTCATTCCGTCAAGCTAACGGTTGGTGGTAATCTAAGAAATTTAAAAAGGAGCGAATTTAACATTCGCTCCTTTTTTTGTTGTCTGAGATTAATTGTTAACTTATTTGACAAAAACCCTTGTATTTTGTTGTGATTCATTTATAATTAGTGTCTGTTCTCTCTTTACTAACTGTTGGTAAGAGAATTTAATTTGAAATTGAAACGGAAGGTACATAAAGTATGTCAGAGACTGCTATGCATGCACAACCAGTGGATGTGCATGGAAAACCTTATAATCGAACAATCATGATCGTTTTGATCTTGGTTGCGACTTTTGCAGGTGTTTTGATGCAAACGTCACTTGGAACAGCGATTCCAACCTTGATGGATGCATTTGATATTAATTTGGCCACAGCGCAGCAAGCGACAACGTGGTTCCTATTGGCGAATGGAATCATGATTCCTGTATCAGCCTACCTAACAAGCCGAATTCCAACGAAATGGCTCTATGTCATTGCCTTTGGTCTTTTATGGGCTGGAATGGCGATCACGGCCTTTACTCCCGAACAACATGACATGTGGTGGATGTTCCTATCAGGACGTGTGCTAGCTGCCATGGGGGTTGGAATTTCAATGCCATTAATGCAAGTCGTTATGGTGAATATTTTCCCCGCTGAGCAGCGTGGGGTTGCCATGGGACTAGGTGGTTTAGTGGTTGGGATGGCGCCTGCTATCGGACCGACCCTTTCTGGTTGGATTTTGGATAAGAACCATGTCATCTTAGGTCTAACAATCTCAGATTCATGGCGTTCAATTTTCTACTTACCAATGGCTGTACTTGCAGTCGTATTTGTATTGAGCTTCTTCTTTATTAAAGATGTTTTACCCACTCATCATGTGAAGCTAGATGTTTTGTCATTGATCTATTCAATTATCGGATTTGGAAGTTTCCTACTTGGATTTACAAATGTTGGTAGTGATGGATGGGGTGATGTTAAAACGGTTATCGCACCAATCGTGATAGGGATTATTTTCATTACCATCTTTATTATGCGTCAGCTACATTTGAAGGAACCGTTCTTGAATGTACGTGTCTTCATGAATAAGCAATTCACGATTACCACGATTGCAGTCATGATGGCAATGATGGCGATGATGGGTGTTGAAATGATGTTGCCAACATATTTGCAAAATGTACATAATTTGAGCGCATTAACGTCAGGTTTGATTCTTTTGCCTGGTGCTTTGATGATGGGAATTATGTCACCTATTGCTGGTATGGCCTACGATAAGGTTGGCGCACGTCGTCTTGCCTTAGTTGGTTTTGGTTTGCTAGCTATCGGAACGGTTCCATTTATGTTCTTAACTGCTGACACACCAACACACTTCATTACGACACTTTACACAGCCCGTATGTTTGGAGTCGCCATGGTCATGATGCCATTGACTGCATCTGCGATGTCAGCACTTCCTGCTGAAGAAGCTAATCATGCGACTGCATCAAATAACACGGCACGTCAACTTGCATCAGCAGTTGTTGTCGCTCTGTTAACTTCAATTACTCAAAATATCATTACAAACAACAAGCCAAGTGATTTCTTGCGCACGGCGAACCCACTCCGTTATGGGGCAAAGATGATTGACGCTTCAATGGATGGATTCCAAGTTTCATTCTTCATTGGTTTCCTATTTGCGGCCATTGGTCTTGTGATTGCATTGTTCTTGCGTAAGGGTAAGATCATTGCAGATGATACTACTGATGAAACGACAAAGGAGAACTAATATATGATTATTGTCCTATTATTACTATTTGTCGTGCTAACCTTTGTTTCATGGATTTATATTAAGCCTGTAACGTTACGCGTGATTGCTGGAACCATCTCATTAGTCCTATTAATGTTGAGTGTCTGGGCGATGACCGTAAACTTTACCGATCACTTTGGTATGAAAAAGGTTACGACAACAAAAACAACGCAGATTTATACAGCGGGGGACACGTCATCTCCAGCGAATATGTTGTTAGCCCAAGAAATTGGAACTAAGTCAAACAACTATGTCATGGTTTACCGTGACAAGGCCAGTGATAAAAAGCCAGCTGTACACAATAAGCCAGACACAAAGCACATTGTTGAAGCAGTTAAGAAGACAGCAACGTATCAGACGACAAAAGGTAGTCAAGCAACGGCAAAGACAACCACGACGCGTTGGCGCTTTAAGAACGATTTCTATAAGATGATGTTTGGCGTGAGTGATCAACAAAATCAACTCATTAAGCAGCACACACTAGTTCGTGTGCCAAGTAAGACTTGGGTTGTGATGACACCGTCACAAGCAAAGTCACTTGGGGCTAAGCAAAAGCAAATGCCAATGCAAGCCCAACAAGCCCAACAGATGCAAATGAAGCAAGCCGTGCAAGCAAAGATGATGGCTTACATGCAAGCACATCCGACTGCTACATCAGCGCAACAAAAGGCGCAAGCTAATGCGTATGCGGCTGAAATAGCAACGAGTGCGCTTAAGCAACAAGATTCAAAGTAATGTTAAATTTAAGTGGCGCATCTTTGGAAGCTGTGCTATACTATAAATATAG
>NZ_RHGY01000006.1 GCF_003862435.1 Weissella viridescens
GTGCTATACTATAAATATAGTTTAAAAGATTTTTGTTTTATGTTTCGATCCTTTTTGAAATATGGCATGGTCGTTTTGGATTATTAAAAAAAGATTGGCAATATGCCAGGAGGTTCGTAATAATGGAACAAGGTACAGTTAAGTGGTTTAACGCAGATAAGGGATTTGGATTTATTGCTCGCGATAACGGAGACGATGTATTCGTACATTTCTCAGCTATCCAAGGTGACGGATTTAAGTCATTAGACGAAGGTCAAAAGGTTGAATTCAACGTTGTTGATGGAGATCGTGGATTACAAGCTGCGGAAGTTACAAAGCTTTAATTCTAAATTAAAGAACAGCTCTTCATTGAGTTGTTTTTTTTTTTTTGGAAAAGTGAGTGAAAATGGTAGAGTGGATTAAAAATGTAACCTTACCTGAAAGCCAACCTGAAATCACCCTGCGTGAACAAATGCGGGCATGGCGTATGCCGAAACGGATTCAAGGACAACTACGTCAGCAAAAGCGTGTGTTGGTGAATCAGGCCTATCATAATGTGGAAACCGTATTACAGGCGGGGGATGTTGTGACGATGCATTTTGTAGAAAGTGATTTCGTAACGCCAATTTCAAGTTACGTACCCGATATACGTGAAACAATCGATGTTTTGTTTGAAAATGATGATTTATTAGTGGTGAATAAACGGAGTGGTCTAAAAACACATCCCAACTCGCCTTTTGAGGATGGGACCCTGATGAACTATGTGCAGGGGTACTTAGCCTTAAATGCACACGAAAATGCATATATGGTTCATCGATTGGATGTGGCAACCTCGGGAGCCATACTAGTTGCCAAAAACCCGATGGCAGTAACGTTACTAAATGCCTATCTAAGGGATAAAACCATCCAGCGTTACTATGTTGCACGTGTAGCGGGTCAAATGGAAGGGGCCAGTGGGACGATCCGATTACCGATTGGTTGCGATCCAGAGCATCCACGCCAACGTATGGTAAATGGTTCGAATTCGCAGCCAGCGGTGACGCATTGGAAGGTCAGCGAAACGCGGGCTGACAGTTCACTTGTGGCAATTGCTCTTGAAACCGGGCGGACCCACCAAATTCGGGTACATTTAGCTGCGGTGGGACATCCAATTTTGGGCGATACGTTATATTATCCGGCTGATACTGGTTCTGAAAGGTTGATGTTGCATGGTGAAAAGATTGTTTTTATAAATCCTTATTCACACACTGAAATCGTCGTGAATGCGCCAACACCGACAGGTTTTTAGGATAAGGTTGTTTACCAACAGGGATGACAAGATGCCAGAAACGCTTATTATGTTACTATATTATAAGGGTTTCATATCATTTTGATGTAAATATAGCTTTGGTTTTGTTTAAGACTAGCTTTTTTATTGAAAAAAAGGCATAATTAACTATAAATGAATAAATAATGAGATTTGTAATTACCAGAGATATATAAACACGTCTAAGAAGGATGCTTATGTTTTATCGAAATTATGTTAAACGCTTTATAGATATGTTAGCTTCTGCGCTTGTTTTGTTGATTGGATGCATACCAATGCTAATTATTGCGCTTATTGTAAAAGTGACTTCACCAGGTCCGGTGTTTTTTAAACAACGACGATACGGGTTGAATTCGGAGCCATTTAATATGTACAAATTCCGTTCAATGTCTGAGCAGGCGCCTGAACGAGCAAACCAAGACTTTGCAGACATGGATGAATATATCACACCATTTGGGAATTTCTTAAGGAAAACATCGATTGATGAACTACCACAGTTAATTAATGTGTTTATCGGAAAAATGAGTTTGATCGGTCCACGTCCTTTGGCTGATACAGACCGCAAGGTGCTTGACTTACGACGCGAATTTGGTGCTGACCAGGTTCGTCCTGGCATCACGGGATTAGCGCAAGTGAATGGGCGAAATAACATTACCGATGTTGAAAAAGCTGCGTACGATACAGAGTATGCCAAAGAAGTAACAGCGCGGAATGATTTTGCGATTGTGATTCAAACAATCGTTAAAGTTGTGAAGCAAACTGATATAAATCATGAATCATGAAAAAACGACCTTAACACCATTAAGTGTTAAAGTCGTTTTTTGTCTTGTTATGCCCAATCACCATTGCGGAAAACTGGTACTGTTTGTCCATCAAATGTAATCCCATCAACATCCATATCGGCTGATCCCACCATGAAGTCAACGTGAACCAAAGAATCGTTTTGACCATGAGCTTGACGTTCAGCAAGTGACATTTGCGTACCACCTTGAATATTAGATGGGTAGGCGGCACCAAGTGCTAAGTGATCAGATGCATTTTCATCAAATAGGGTATTGTAGAAGATGATACCCGATTGTGAGATTGGTGATGGATCTGGAACAAGAGAGACCTCACCAAGTGAGCTAGCACCTGTATCAGTTGCAATCAATTGCTTTAGAATGGCCTCGCCAGTTGAAGCGTGGGCTTCCGTGACGTGACCATCCTTGAAAGTTAATTGGATATCTTTAATCAGCGTTCCAGCGTAAGAAAGAGGCTTCGTTGATTGAACATGACCATCAATATGGCGGTAGTCTGGAGAGGTAAAGACTTCTTCAGTTGGCATGTTTGCAATGAAGGTATGCCCAGACTTATCAGCCGAGTCAGCGGCCTCCCAATAATGGTTCTCCGCTAAGCCAATATTGATATCGGTAATTGGTGACTTGAAGTGCAATGACTTGAAGTTTTGTTGATTCAACCATTCTGACTTGGTCTTTAGTTTGGCAACATGCGCGGCCCAGTCAGTTTCAGGGTCGTTATCAACTGAAATGCGTGATACCTTGAAAATTTCAGCCCACAATTGATCTTGAGCGTAAGCGGGTTCTAGGTCTGGGAATACTTTTTGGGCCCAAGCTTGACCAGCGGCACCGATAACAATCCAATCCGGATCATTGTTCATCGTTGCTTGACGGACTGGTGAGTTTGCACGTTGCATCGCTTGTTCCAAGGTTGAAATACGATTGTCATCAATGTGACTATAACCATCGGGATCAGCTGACAAGATTGAGATGCGAGTTGTGTTAGCATCGGCAATGTTTTGTGAGCGGACAGGCACCCATGTTGGTACTGTTGCAAGTGCCTCTTCAGGTGCGTTTTCCAAGAAAGCACGCTTAGTGTGTAAGTCGGACCATTCAACATCAACGCGGGCAGCGCCACGTTCGTAGGCAGCATCAGTTAACTTATGAACTAAAGGTGCTTGCTCAATTTCAGCGTAAATTAAAACAGACTGTCCCTTACGGACGTTTACCCCAATTGATGTCACCAGGTGGGCATACTTATCGAGTAATAAATCAAAATGTTCAAGAGTCATAAATGGGCCTCGTTTCAATTATTAGAATATACTCATTCTACAATACCTTTAGCGTAAACACTAGTCGGATGATTCTAATTAAATCGGGGTAAGTTTTTGGGAAGTCAGCAAAAATGTAGTATAATTGAAGAAATGTGATTTCAAAGCAGGCCGGAGGAAATATTAAATGCGACGAGTGATTACGTATGGCACGTTTGATATGCTACATTATGGACATATCAATCTATTGCGCAGAGCCAAAGAACGAGGCGATTATTTAATTGTCGGTTTGTCAACAGACGAGTTTAACTGGGAAGCAAAGCACAAAAAAACGTATTTCAGTTATGAAAAACGTAAGCAACTACTGGAAGCGATTCGCTATGTTGATTTAGTGATCCCAGAAGAATCTTGGGCGCAAAAATCACAAGATATTCTATTATATCAAGTGGATGAATTTGTTATGGGTGATGATTGGCAGGGTAAGTTTGATTATCTTGCTGATGAAACGGGTGTTGAAGTAACGTATTTGGAACGGACACCAGAAATTTCAACGACCCAAATTAAAGCTGATTTGAATGATAAAAAATTAGCTGACACGGGTGAATAAGCCTGGTTTTTTAGTTTTGTTAAAAGTTAATTGATTGCTTATGCCGTGGTTTCGGGGTAGGCGTATAATACATAGAAATGAATGAATGGAGAGCGACTGTGACTGATTCGAATAAAAAAATTAAAGTACAGGCTTCATTTGTGACGAAACGTTATGAAATGGCACCTACCAATGCCGATAAAATGAAGGCAGCCCTTTCAAATAAAACTTTTCCGAGTTTCTGGGCCTTGCGTGGCGTTAGTTTCACAGCATATGAAGGTGAAACGGTTGCGGTTGTCGGAACAAATGGATCCGGAAAATCAACCTTAATGAAGGTGATGTCTGGGATTATTCCAGCAACTTCTGGTGAAATGCAAGTAAACGGGGCGGTTTCGCTCATTGCGATTAATGCTGGTTTACGCGGGAATATGAGTGGGCGTGAAAACATTCGGCTAAAGGGCTTGATGATGGGCATGTCGAACCAAGAAATTGATCAAAAAATGGATGATATTATTGCCTTTTCTGAGTTAGGTGATTTTATTGACCAACAGGTCAAAAACTATTCTTCAGGGATGAAGTCAAAGCTTGGTTTCTCAATTTCAGTGCACGCTGATCCTGATATTTTGATTATTGACGAAGCGTTATCAGTTGGGGATGCAACATTTAATCGGAAATCACTTGAAAAAATTCGTGAATTCCAGGCGCAAGGTAAGACTATTTTCTTCGTTTCACACGATTTGCAACAAGTTCGTGAGATGGCTGACCGCGTCTTGTGGTTACATTTTGGGAAAGTCCGGATGTTTGGACCAACGGATGAAGTGATGGACCATTATGATGAATTCGTGAATGAATACAAGCAGTTGAGCCAGGAAGAACAGGCGCAATACCGGAATGATTTACGAGATGCCCAAGAACAGTTTACGCTGGAAGAACTTTATGATGAGTCGGTTACCGATACGACCTCACCACAACAAGCTAAGCAAGTTAAAAAAGAAATTTATCATGAACAACATCCAAGTAAGATGGCACGTTGGGAAAAATGGGTGATTGTAATTTTAGCTTGTTTGACGATTTTGGTTGGGGATAAAATCGCGCTCAATCTTGGGTTTAAAACGATCATTGAAAAGCCGGCAACGTTAGTAACTGGCTGGACACCTAAGAAATTGCATGCGCTTGATGAGCGCCATGCTAAAAAAGTCAAAGAAAAAGCTGCCTTACACAAGCAACATCAAAACGGTAAGCAGAAAGAGAGTAAGTGACCATGAGAGATTTGATGCAAGTTTTGCAAGAAGTTTGGCATAACTTTCCAATTGCAAATCGGTTGGCGCGCTTTAATGTCCGTTCCCGCTGGGCGGATAATTATTTAGGCTCGGTTTGGGATTACCTAGAACCACTCATGTATATTGGTACCTATTTCGTTGTTTTTGGAATGGGACTTTATAATGGAAATGTTGCCGGTGTGCCATATATTTTGTGGCTATTGACTGGAATCGTGCCTTGGTATTTCATTCAAGGTGCCTTCAATAAAGGACTGACTAGTGTTAGTTCACAATTGAATTTACTAACGAAAACGAATTATCCGATGTCAATTGCACCGTTGATGCCACTATTAGAAGAAATCCGACGTTACTTCGTTTTGACGATTTTTATGGTCATAGTGTTGCTCGCGTTTGGGTATCATCCAAGCATTTATTGGATTCAAATTTTGTATGCAATTCCATGTATGCTCATTTGTATGTTCGCTATTGATTTGTTGAATTCAACTTTAACAATTGTGGTTCCGGACTATAAAACTTTTGCAAATTCATTGTTCCGTCTGATTTTCTTCTTCTCAGGAATTGTGATTAATATTGATGCAAAAAACCTACCAGTTGCAGTGGTCTCATTAATTAAGATGATGCCGTTCTACTATATCATTCAAGTATTCCGTGATACCTTTTTGTACCACCAGTGGTTCTGGCACATGCCATCAAACACGATATTTTTCTGGTTAGTGGTCACGCTAATTTTGATTACGGGTGCACACCTACACGTACGTTTTAGAAATCGATTTACTGACTTAATGTAAAAAATAAAAATCATTTTGCATTTCGCAAAATGATTTTTTTATAGGAAGAGTAATATGCAAAAAATAAAAAATGTCATTAAAAATTCAAGTCTCTTTGGTTTCATTTACCTGGGAATCATGCGGATGTTTTTAGCGGTGTTACAACGCTTTGTGAAAGTAAAACAACACCAGATTATGTTTGCGTCATATAGTGGACGCCAAATCTCAGACACCCCACTTGCTGCCTTTGAAATTTTACGTGATGATCCTGATTTTGCTGATTTTAATTTTATTTGGGCAGTAAATGAACCCGATCAATTTGCGGATGTTCCTGGCGCAAAGATGATTAAAATGGATTCGATGCGTTATTTTTGGTATTTACTCCAATCTAAATACTGGGTAAGTAATGCTTCAATCGAGCGTTTAATTCCATTTCATCACCCCAAAAATGTCTATATTCAATTTTGGCATGGGATTCCTTTGAAAACACTAGGGCATGCTGAGCCCGGTTTACCAAAACTTGTTCAAAAATGGTATGACGAAGTGGAGATTGACTATTTATTTGCGAATGGTCCGTATGATGCTGAGAAGTTACACGAATTGTTTCCAAAAACACAGCAGGTTGTTGAACATGGTCAATTACGTAAATGGTTGTCTGATCAAGCTAAACAACAAGCACCACAAACACCAAAAACGCCATTTAATACCGATAAACCTGTTTTGTTATATGTTCCAACGTACCGAAATGATGCTGGTCCTGATGCCTTTTTAACGGCTGAACAATTAAAGACATTAATGCAAACGTATCAAGTGGTTTATCGTGGTCACTATTTCTCGGAGCATTTATCATTACCAGGGTTAATCAATGGAAATGATTTCGATTTGTATGACTTGTTTGCTGAAGCGAGCCTCTTGATAACTGACTATTCGAGTGTCTTCTTTGACTTTGCTTATTGGCAAAAACCAATCTATCTATATGAAGCAGATTTAAACGATTATCAAGCGCAACGTGGTTTTTATTTTGATCCACACACGTTAGGGTTGCCGATTGCACGTGATTTTGATGCATTAGAAAAAGCTTTAGCGGAGCAGAGTTGCTCTAAAACGGCATTAGTAAAACTAGAACAACGCTTTGATCCACATCCAACCGCCGAAACGATTAAGGCGCTCAGAGCTTGTTTTGTCTGAAATCATTAAAAAACCACCAAACTTTTAAGAGTTTAGTGGTTTTTTTGCGTTTTAGCGTATAATTTAATACGGTGAGACATTGTATTGAACTGAAAGTCTCCATATAATAGAAAGAATAACCATTTCGATTTGATTGAATCAATAGAAGTGAATCGGAATTAAAGAGAGTTAAATAAAGCGATGACAAAGAAAAGTAAAAGCTACATATTTTCCAAACGGTTTTTAGATATCTCCATTGCGATTTTTGCGTTGATTGTATTGTCACCTGTATTTTTGGTTGTGTCACTACTGTATCTCTACGGTGCAAATCGCGGTCCAGTATTCTATCGCCAAACTCGGATTGGGTTGAACCACAAACCGTTTCAAATTTATAAGTTTCGTTCAATGATTGTCGATGCAGATAAGAAATTGTACGCGAATCCTGAATTGTATGAAAAATTTGTGGCAAATGGCTACAAATTACCAACTGAAGAAGATCCACGTATTACCAAGTTAGGCGCTTTTTTGCGTAAGACCTCAATTGATGAATTACCACAATTTATCAACATCTTAAAAGGGGATATGAGTATCATTGGCCCTCGTCCGGTTGTTGAGAATGAATTAGTTGAGTATGGCGACCGGGTTGATGTTTTCTTGTCAGTTCGGCCAGGTGCGATGGGTCTCTGGCAAGCTAGTGGACGAAGCACAATTCATTATCCAGAACGCGCAGAGTTGGAAATTGAATATGCTACGCATGCCAATATGTGGTTTGATTTTAAAATTATCTTTATGACGGTTCGTGCCATCTTTAAAAAGGTTGGCGCGATGTAACGATGACAAGGAGGCGCAGGCAATGCCTAAGCCAAAGCGAAATTGGGTAATCTGGGTATTACTGGTTGTCTTATTATTAACGATGGCGATTGGTAGTTATTACATTCAAAATGTCCAACATGCCCGATTGCAACAACAACAAAAACAGCAACCGGCCTCGGTTGGGCGTGAATCCAAGGCCGTGCAGTCAGCTCGTCGTGAATTAACACGTGCTGGTATATCAACGAAACGGGTTTCAACGGCGCAAATGCAACGTGTGATGAATGCGGCTGAGCATGCAGATGAGTCAGTTGTGACTTATGCTAAGAAGCATCCCAATACATTGAATTAATTGTTTAAAGGAGCCGTGAAATGAAAATAATTGTTGCAGCACACAAGCCATACGAAATGCCAGATGATCCCATTTATCAACCAGTTTACGTCGGAAGTGCATTGAAAACAGATCGACCAGCTGGGTATATCGGTGATGATACCGGAAAAAATATGTCCGAGATGAATCCTTACTATAATGAATTGACGGCCATGTACTGGGCAAAATATAATTTGCAGGATGAGGATATTATCGGTTTGGCGCATTATCGACGTTATTTAGGATCAAAAGCGAGTCATGAACTAAAAGATGTTCTAACAGAATCTCAAATTCGTGAAGGTTTAGCGGCTCACGATGTGCTCTTGCCTAAGTGTCGTAACTATTATATTGAAAATCAAAGAGATCATTATTTAAATGCACACTTAAATGAACCATATTTCGTCTTAGAACAGGTTATCCGTGAAGACTACCCAGAGTTCGAACCAGCATTCCAAGCTTTAGAGAAATCAACCAAGATTCATTTGTACAACATGAGTATCATGCCACAAGCGTTGTTCCAGGATTATACTGATTTTGTTTTTGGTGTTTTGGCTAAAGTTCAAGCAAAAATCCCATATGATCGTTATGAAGGACAAGATGCACGTGTCTTTGGTTTTCTATCGGAGCGGTTGATGGATGTTTGGATTGAAACGCGACAACATTCATATCGTGAATATCCACTTGTGACAACTGAACGGACAAACTGGTTGGACAAAGGAACTCAGTTCTTAAAGCGTAAGTTTTTAAAAAGTGATCAAACAAAAACCCATTTTTAAAGAGAAATCGAAAAAGATTTCTTTTTTTTTGTATTTAAAGAGCTATATGCAACCGATAAAGGCTTGATATGAGTGGATTTGAATATAGTTTGGCACTCTTGATATTTAAGTGCTAAAAGTGTTGACAAGTGTCTGGGAGGCGTGTATTATAATAGATGTTAGCAGGAAAGGTTAATGAGTGCTAATGAAAGAGGTGGAGCAAAATGTTAACGGATAGACAGAATATGATTTTAGCGACTATCGTTAAAGATTACGCTAAAAATGGAAAAGCTGTCGGGTCAAAGACATTGCTTCAGGACTTGGATTTAGGTGTAAGTTCTGCAACGATTCGTAACGAAATGGCCGTTTTAGAAGACCGTGGGTTGTTGCAAAAAGAACATACATCTTCTGGAAGGGTGCCTTCGCAAGGTGGATATCGCTATTACGTTGATCGGTTGATGACTGATGATCAAAGTGATTTAGAAATTAAACGAGCATTACAACGTGTTTTTGCTCGGAATTTCCAACAAGTTGATGATTTGTTACAACAAGCGGTTGAGGAACTGGTTAACTTAACTGGTTATACAGCGATGGCATTGAAGCCCGAAGCGATGGGGACTCGACTTTCAGGATTTAGACTAGTGCCACTTGATGGACAACAGATATTAGCAATTGTTGTGACAAATGATGGTGATGTAACAAGTCAAAGTTTTAGGTTACCGGAAGGAATGGATGTTTCCGAGTTAGATGGCATGGTTGCTTATATTAATGATACGTTGGTCGATTGTTTGGTCGTTGATGTATTGAAAACATTAAGTGGTGACTTACCATTGAAGATGGAGCGTGTGATTCGCACACCGGCTGCGTTTTTACAGTTGTTTGGTGATGTACTCGCACGATCGATTTCGGATGAAGTCTTTATCGGTGGCCAATTAAATGTTTTGGATTATACAAATGATACGGATCCGCAAGATATTAAGCAGATATTGCAAGTGATTGAATCGCCTGAATCAATGCGTCAAGTTGTTGGCACTGCCAATGAGGGTGTTATGGTTCAAATCGGTGATGAAAATCGAAATGATCTGTTTGATCAATATAGTTTAGTATCGGCGACCTACCATATTCCAAAACATGGAGCTGGTGCGATTGCATTGCTAGGACCAACCCGCATGCCATATGCAAAAATGGTAGCGACGGTTGATCAATTTAGAAATGCGATTGGCCAGAAATTAATCGAGTATTATTAATGAAAAGAGGTGTCGGAATGGCAGAGGAAAAACAAACTGAAAATCAGGAAAATGAGGCAACCCCTCAAAATGATGAAGAAGTTGATGTTGAAGTGATTGAGCCAGAAGACGATGCAGTTGAAGTTGATGAAACGACAACTGAGTCAGTTGCTGATGAAATTGCTGACTTGAAACAACAACTTTCTGATGCGGACGACAAGTTCTTACGAGTTCAAGCTGAAATGCAAAATATGCAATCACGTTTAGCTAAGGAACAAGCTCAAGCTTTGAAGTATGCAAATCAAAAACTAGGTTTGGCTGTACTACCTGCTTTGGATAATCTAGAACGGGCGCTACAAGTTGAAGCTGATGATGATGCATCGGAGCAATTAAAGAAGGGCGTTGAAATGGTCTTTGGTACCTTGAAGCAGGCATTGTCTGATAATGGGATTAAAGAAGTTGGGCAAGTTGGTGAAACATTTGATCCAAATTATGCGCAAGCCATTCAATCAGTACCAGCAGATGATGATCATCCGGCTGATACAATTGCAAGTGTCATGCAAAAGGGATACATGCTTGAAGATCGCGTGATCCGTCCCGCAATGGTTGCAGTTTATAATTAACTGACAACCGACACTAGTGAAGAAGAAATAAAATAAAAATTAAAATCGAGAGGTATTATATATTATGTCTAAGATTATTGGAATTGATTTAGGAACTACAAATTCAGCTGTTGCCGTTATGGAAGGTGATGCACCAAAGGTTATCACTAATCCAAACGGTGGTCGTACAACACCATCAGTTGTTTCATTTAAGAACGGTGAAGTTCAAGTTGGGGATACTGCAAAGCGTCAAGCAATCACAAACCCTGACACAGTTTCATCAATCAAGTCTCACATGGGTGAGCCAAACTACACAGTTGATATTGAAGGTAAGGAATACAAGCCACAAGAAATTTCAGCTATGATTTTGCAATACTTGAAGGGTTACGCTGAAGATTACTTGGGTGAAAAGGTTACTGAAGCTGTTATCACAGTACCTGCATACTTTAATGATGCACAACGTCAAGCAACTAAGGATGCTGGAAAGATTGCTGGACTTGATGTAAAGCGTATCATCAACGAGCCTACTGCTGCCGCTTTGGCATATGGTCTTGATGGTGATGACAAGGATGAAAAGATTTTGGTTTACGACCTTGGTGGTGGAACATTCGACGTTTCTATCCTTGAATTAGGTGATGGTGTGTTTGAAGTTTTGTCAACAAATGGTGATACTCACCTTGGTGGTGATGACTTTGACCAAAAGATCATTGACTGGTTAGCTGATGACTTTGAAAAGGAAAACGGTATCGACTTACGTGATGACAAGTTGGCCCTACAACGTTTAAAGGATGCTGCTGAAACTGCAAAGAAGACATTGTCTCAAGCAACTGAAGCACAAATCGACTTACCATTCATTACTGCAACAGATGCTGGTCCATTACACATTCAAAAGACTTTGACACGTAGCCAATTCAACCAAATGACGGCTGATCTTGTTGAGCGTGCTGAAGGACCTGTTAAGGCTGCTTTGAAGGATGCCGGACTATCAATGAACGATATTGATAAGGTTATCTTGAATGGTGGATCAACGCGTATCCCAGCTGTTCAAGAATCTGTTAAGAAGTTGACTGGTAAGGAACCAGACCACTCAATCAACCCTGATGAAGCGGTTGCATTGGGAGCTGCTATCCAAGCTGGAGTTTTGACTGGTGATGTTAAGGATGTTGTTTTGCTTGACGTTACACCTCTTTCACTTGGAATCGAAACAATGGGTGGTGTCTTCACGAAGTTGATTGATCGTAACACGACCATCCCAACTTCAAAGTCACAAACATTCTCAACTGCTGCTGATAACCAACCAGCTGTTGATATCCATGTTTTGCAAGGTGAGCGTGCCATGGCTGCTGATAACAAGACATTGGGACAATTCCAATTGACTGATATCCCTGCTGCTCCACGTGGTGTACCACAAATCGAAGTGACATTTGATATTGACCGTAATGGTATCGTTTCAGTTTCTGCCAAGGATCTTGGTACAAACAAGGAACAAAAGATTACCATCCAAGATTCAGGTTCATTATCAGATGAAGATATCGAACGTATGATGAACGATGCTAAGGCTAATGAAGAAGCCGATAAGCAACATAAGGAAGAGGCTGACTTGCGTAATGAAGTTGACCAATTAATCTTTAGTTCAGAAAAGACACTTGAAGATGTTGGCGACAAGGTTAGTGATGACGAAAAGAAGCCTGTTGAAGATGCTGTTGAAGCATTGAAGGCTGCTAAGGAAGCTGACAACCTTGACGACATGAAGGAAAAGAAGGAAGCTTTGGAAAAGGTTGCTCAAGAATTAGCTATGAAGCTATATCAACAACAAGCTGACCAAGCACAACCAGATGCTGATGGTGCTGCATCAAACGATGATGGCACAGTTGATGGTGAATTTACAGACGAATCAGACAAGTAATCTGAATCATCTCATCGTTACACAAACACAAAGCGGGGCGTATGCCTCGCTTTGTGATACATAAAATAAAAAAGGAGGGGGATGCCACATGAACAATTCAGAATTTTACGATACATTAGGTGTATCTAAAGACGCATCTCAAGATGATATAAAAAAGGCTTACCGTAAGCTATCAAAGAAGTACCATCCAGATATTAATCATGAAGAAGGTGCTGAAGAAAAATACAAGGCTGTTCAAGAAGCGTATGAAACACTAGGCGATGAACAAAAGCGTCGCATGTATGATCAATATGGTAAAGCTGGCGCAGATGGTGGCTTTGGCGGTGGTGGTCAAGGCTTTGGTGGATTCGGTGGCTTTGGCGGTGGTCAAGGTGCCCAATTCAATGGCGATTTAAATGATTTGTTTGAGCAGATGTTCGGTGGCGGATTCTCTTCTGACCCAAACCGTCCACGTCAAGGACGTGATTTGCAGTATCGGATGAACCTTACTTTTGAAGAAGCGATTTTTGGAAAAGAAACGACGATTAACTACACCCGTCAAGGTGAAAATGGTGAACAAGAGCGTAAAGAGCTTAAGGTTACGATTCCAGCCGGAGTTGAAGATGGTCAACAAATGCGCTTAGAAGGTCAAGGAGAAGCTGGAACAAATGGTGGACCATACGGTGATTTGTATGTTGTCTTCTATGTCTCAGCTTCAAAGGATGGTTTCAATCGTGATGGTGGTACAATCTACTCACGTGTTGCCATTGATTATCCAACAGCCGTATTGGGTGGAGAAATTTCAGTTAAAACAGTACATGGCGATGTTTCATTGAAGATCCCAGCTGGAACACAAACTGAAACAAACTTCCGTCTACGTGGAAAGGGAGCGCCATTGATGCGTGGTAATAATAATGGTGATCACATCGTTACGGTTTACGTTGATGTGCCAAAGAAGTTGAATAAGGATCAAAAGAAGGCTTTGACGAATTATCAAGAAGTCCTTGATAGTCAAGAATCTAAACATGGTTTGTTCGGTAAATAATAAATAGCGTAAATTCAAACCGATTCGTGCAACTTTTGCATGAATCGGTTTTTATTTTTATTTCTTTAAGGTTTAGTCGTTATATTAATGAAGGAGGCTCGGAATGCTATTATTAGATTTTAAACTTAGCGTTGTGGGGATGCCGTTAGATCGGCCTCTCTTTATCCACGATGGGCCCGATCAGATTGCACCAGTCGTCTTGGCAGATGTAAATTCTGATAAAGTTTTTTTAAAAATAACACCACAAACGAATTCTGGGATGGTCTTGGCGGACCTGTTAGCTTTATCGGACTCACTTGAAATTGTCGGATTGGATAGAACCGATAATCCTGTCAGAATCTATGGCTATCAAGTTCAGGCGGAGCGGTTAGTGCTAGGCTAAGGAGCAAACGATGAAAAAGAGCGCGATGTATTTTGCATTCTCAATGTTATTACTGATTCTTATGGGAGTTGGCTACCTTTGGATGCAAGGAGGATTGGCGATTAATGGACAGGTTGGTGCAGGGAAGCGAAGTGAAAAAGCAGCCGAATCTAGTGTTGTCTATGATGTGCCAAAATCAGATTTAAAGTCTAAAAATTTTGTGAAAAATGCCATGCCTACACGTCAGGGTGACTATACTGTCACGCGCCAAGGTGTACGGGTACGTTTAGCAGAAGATAAAGCAATTCAAGGTGAAGTGACAAGCGGCCCGGTTAGTTATAAAATGAAACGCATTCAGTTGTTGCAAAATGAAGCGCGGACTGAACAAGCGCAAAATGTTGTCCGGAAGGCGTTGAATGTTCCAAACTTGCCTAAGAATTATACAGCTGCTGAAATTCACTATGATATTACTAACCATACTGATCAAACGATTTTGACAGATGGTGTTGCAACCGTTTCTTATGGGTATAAGGATGTGATGACAACGTTGGGTGGCTTAGTGAATGGCTCAGAGTTGTCAAACGAAGGGATTGCGCCAGGTGCGACACAAGAGGGTTACGCCATTGTTTGGGTACCCAAGCAATCTGTAAAAAGCTTCAAGACGTTTAATATCGAATTTGCCTCAACGTATAATGCTGATGGTCGTGAAGTGAGTGAAAAGACACCGCAACTAAAGGTGAATATCTAAAACGTGATGAATCATAGAAAACGTACGCAAGTCTCGTTTTAAATGTTAGAATAGATTAAGTCTAAAACCGCTTTTAGGCGGTTTTTTTATGTTGAATTAAGATGGAGGAACAAGTAATGCAACTTGAATTCTTAGGAACAGGGGCAAGTGTCCCGGCGCGTTTTCGTAATGTGACGAGTATTGCCTTAAGGTTACTTGATGAATTGAATTCCGTTTGGCTGTTTGATGTGGGCGAAGGAACGCAAATTCAAATGTTGAGTTCAAGTATTCGGCCTCGAAAAATCGATAAAATTTTTATTACGCACTTACATGGTGATCATATTTTTGGCTTACCTGGACTTTTAGCCTCACGGTCATTCCAAGGTGGTGATGATACAATGACAATTTATGGACCAAAGGGAATTAAACGGTTCGTAGAAACGAGTCTACAGGTATCACAAACCCATCTGACGTACCCATTAGCTTTTGTTGAAATTGACCCAGCAGGGGGCGTTGTTTTTGAAAACGAAAAGATGACGGTGACGGCTAAACCATTGGATCACAAAATTTTATCATTTGGTTACCGTATCGATGAACATGATATGGTGGGTGAGTTACAGGTAGATAAATTACAGGCTTTAAATGTGCCAGCTGGACCGCAGTACGGTCAATTGAAAAACGGTCATGATATTACATTGGATGACGGTACGGTTGTTAAGAGTGCCGATGTGATTGGACCAGCAAAGAAGGGCCGTTCGGTTGTGATTTTGGGCGATACTCGAAAGACAGACCAAGCGACGGAACTAGCGATGGATGCCGATGTGTTAGTGCATGAGTCAACGTATGGTAAGGGTGAGGGGAAGAAGGCTCGCAATCATTACCACGCGACTAGCCTGCAAGCGGCTGAAATTGCTGAAAATGCCCATGTTGGCCGGCTCTTTTTGACGCATATTTCAGCTCGTTATGCTGGAAAGTCAGCCAGTGCGCTAGCCTATCAAGCACGGACTATTTTTGAAAACACCCGTGTTGTGAATGATTTTGATGTATTTGATATTCCTTACGGTAAACAAACTAATAGTAAGCCAATTAAAATTGACCATGTGATTGAAGATCAGGAAGGTTAGTCATGATTGAATCAAAATATACGTGGCAACCGGTTAAACCAGATGCCCAACGTGTTAAAACGTTAGAAACTGAATATCAACTGCCAGACTTAGTTGCCAAGTATGTGGTAAATCAGGGGCTTGAAACACCTGAAGCGATTCAAGAGTTTTTACAACCAACGATGGATGCATTGTATGATCCGACAGCACTTGCTGGAATGGATGCCTCAGTTACGCGCCTCATGCAAGCCATTGAAACTGGCGAACAGATTATTGTTTATGGAGACTATGATGTTGATGGGATGACGAGTACGGCCATCATGTTTTGGGCACTTGAAATTATGGGAGCTCAGGTTGATTACTTTGTGCCAAGTCGCTTTGAACAAGGCTATGGACCTAACCTAGCCAAATATCAAGAACTTGCTGAAAATGGGATGCAACTTTTGGTGACAGTTGATAATGGGGTGACCGGGGTTGATGAAATTGCCTGGTTGAAGACGCAAGGTATTGATACCATCGTAACAGATCATCACGAATTGCCCGAACAACTACCAGATGCTGTAGCAGTCGTGCATCCGCGGTTACCACGCGAAACTCCAAGTTATCCTTTTGGTGAACTATCAGGGGCAGGGGTCGCTTTTAAAGTAGCCTCTGCGTTACTTGAAGCCCCAGCCGATGAAGTGATTGATTTAGCAGCGCTTGGAACTGTTGCGGATATTATGCCGTTGGTTGATGAGAATCGCGTCATTGTTGCCCAAGGATTGATGGCGATGCGTGAAGACCCACGTCCAGGGGTCGCAGCCATTTTGGCGATTGCCGGAAAAAATCCAGAAGATTTAGATGCAATGAGCATTGGCTTTACAATCGGTCCGCGTTTAAATGCGATTGGTCGCTTAGATAATCCAATGCTGGGTGTGCAGCTCTTATTAAGTGATGAACCTGATGAGGCAGAACCGTTAGCTCAACAAGTCGAAACGCTCAATCAGGAACGTCAAATTCTTGTTGAAGATATTACGACGGTGGCCACGCAAGAACTAGCTGAGCAAGCAACCGACCATGCAGTTAATATCGTCGTGGGGGAAGGCTGGCACGAAGGCGTTCTTGGCATTGTAGCGAGTCGCCTGGTTGATGCGACTGGTAAGCCATCAATTGTGTTGGCGAGCGATGGGACACAGGCTAAAGGATCAGCGCGTTCAGTCGATGGTTTTGACTTGTTTACACCATTAGATCAACATCGTGAGCTTTTTACTGCTTTCGGTGGGCATGCTGGTGCAGCTGGGATGACTTTGCCGTTAGGCAATGTTGCCCAATTACAGACGATTCTGGATGAAGCTGCGGTTACCCAAGATCTTTCAGAAAAAGGTAAACCAGATTTGTCGATTCTCTCAGAAATGGCGGGGAGCGATTTTAAGCGTGAAACATTCGAAACACTCCAAATGCTCGCGCCGTTTGGAGAGGGAAACCCAGAACCACTCTTTGAAATTAATGTGAGCGCCGTCCAGCAGGTAAAAACGATGTCTGACGGTAAGCACATCCGCTTTACAGCTGTAACGGATAAGGGAACCTTACCGGTTATTGGCTTCGGGTTTGGTGCGATTGCGGACCAATTGCAAGGCCATTTCCAAACAATTAAATTGGTTGGATCGATGAGTGAAAATGTGTACCGGGGGATGACAACCTACCAACTAATGTTGAAAGATTTGCGTGCCGAGGGATCTTCAATCATGGATTGGCGGACCACAAAGTTAACGCGACAGTTGTTGCAACAAGATGCAGATTATATCTTTTTTAATAAGAAGAACTATGATCAATTGGCCAGCCAAGTCGGGCCGAATGGTCGCGCCATCTATATTGATGATGCTTACAACTACACCCAGTTAGGAACTCTCGCGCTGGTTGATTTACCAAATTCAATTGATGAACTAGGTGACCTATTAAAGTTTGTGCCGGCGCAAGCCGTCGCACCGATTTTCTATACCAAAACGCCGGCCTACTTGCAAAAGGTGCCCACTAAGGCGGATTTTGCAAAGGTTTTCCGGTTTGTGCAATCTTTCCAGAATGTGAATTTGTCGGGTCAATTTAAACAAGTTGCCCAACATTTGCAAATGGACCAAAGTATGTTGAATTTAATATTTAAGGTGTTTTTGGAAGCTAACTTTGTTACAATAGAAAATGGTTTTTTGAATCCAGTTGCCAATCCTAGTACGGTTGATTTAACGGAAACGAAGGCCTATAAAGCGTTTATGATGCGTCGTGAACTAGAAAAGCAACTCATTTATAGTTCGACGGCAGAACTTGAGGCGTTACTTTCAGATTTGAGTAATCAGGAGAAATAAAGTACATGTTAGATTTACATGATTATATTAAAGCGATTCCGGATTTTCCAGAAGAGGGTATTATTTTCCGTGATATCACACCACTCTTAGCAGATGGTGCGGCTTACCGACAAGCAACATCACAAATTGTTGCTTATGCAAAAGAGCGTGATGTAAATGTCATTGTTGGGCCTGAGTCACGTGGATTTCTAGTTGGTGCACCAGTCGCCAACGAAATGGGAATCGGTCTTGTGCCAGCCCGTAAGCCAGGTAAATTGCCTCGTGAAGTTGTTTCTGAGAGTTACCAACTAGAGTATGGTACGGCAAGTCTTGAGATGCATACGGATGCAATCAAGCCTGGTGATAAGGTTTTGATTACTGATGATTTGCTTGCAACTGGTGGAACCATCGAAGCAACGATCAAGTTGGTTGAAGCTTTGGGTGGAACGGTAGTTGGTCTTGCCTTCTTTATTGAATTGGCAGGATTAAACGGTCGTGATCGACTTGATGGCTATGATATTCTTGCGTTGCTTGAATACTAAACAAATCAAAATAAACAAAAGCCCATTGCGCTGGATAACGCAGTGGGCTTTTTATTGGATGTTTGGACGATAAAGACTCATGACTTTACCAAGAATTGTTAATGAGCGCGAAATGACTGGGGTCAGTTTGGTATTTTCTGGTTCAAGTCGAAAGTGATCGGCTTCATGAAAAAAACGATAGACCTGTTTTGGATATTCGGGTAAATCAACTAAGACGATATCGCCGTCATCGGCATCGTCTTGACGATGGACAATCAACATATCACCAGGTAAAATCCCTAGATCAATCATGTTCGCATTTTGCTGAGCGACAATAAAAAAGGCTTCCTGATCGGCAATCAACTGCTCTGGAACAGGGACGTAGTCGACGTCCTCGCTGTTTTCAATATTGTTTTCTAAATCAAAGCGCGGCACCATGTTTAATGAGGCTGGTGCTTGTTCAAGGACGCGTAAGCCACTCGGCGTGACGTGTAGAGAACGGGACTTGCCATCTTTTTTCGTTAACAATCCTTTCTTAATCAGACGGTTAATGTGACCGTGCACGGTGGCAGTTGAAGATAAATGAACGCGGGCCGCAATTTCACGCATGGTAGGTGCATATCCAGTTAGTGTTTGCTGTTCATGGATATATCTTAGAATTGCAATTTGTTTTGATTCAGCCATTTTTTCACTCATTTCGCATTTTTTAATATAATAAGCCAAAAAATAGATAATTACCAATCGAATTGGCTTAATTCATGTTAAAATATAAAGCAGAAGATTAAAAGGAGACGTGAGAATTATGGCTGAAAATGAAGATAAGCAAATCAAAGAAGTTGATTTAGAAGTTGATCCGGTAAGTACAGAAGATATTGAACACGATGCTTCTGAAGCTGAAGATAGTCAAGCGCCAGTAGATGACCACATGGTCGCTGTGCGTGAACGTATCAATGAATTGGCTGCTAAGGCTAAGACTGATGAAGGTTTGACTGAAGAAGAAACTAAGGAACGCGCTGACTTACGTCAAGAATTCTTAGATAACTTCCGTAACTCATTCCGTTCACAAATTGAAATGTTGCAAGTCTACGATGACGATGGTAATGAAGTGACCCCTGAAAAGGTCCGTCAAATCCAACGTGATAAAGGTTTGCGTGACGACTAATTGGCGTAACCAATTGATTAAATTAAACTGAATAATTAAATGGAGAGTATCATGAGCACAGGAATTTGGATTTTGATTGTTGTAGTAGCAGCTTTGGTAGGAGCCGCCGGTGGTTTCTTTTTGGCGCGTCGCACAATGGAGAGTTATTTAAAGAAGAACCCACCCATTAGTGAAGATATGATGCGTTCAATGATGACGTCAATGGGGCAAAAGCCTTCACAAAAGAAGTTGAATCAAATGATGGCGCAAATGAAGGCCCAATCAGCACAATCAAATAAGAAGTAAACAAAAAAGGTTACCCAATTGGGTAACCTTTTTTTATTTTGCTTTAGGATCAACATAGACAAAGTTAGGATCAAGTTGCGTATCCAAGTCTTTGAAAGCATCAAGTAATTGCTTATCGATGGCTGCTGTTGTCTCATCGTTTAATTTCATTTTTTTATCAATTGAGATGGGCTTACCAACACCAATAGCTACGTGACCGCGTTTAAAGGGGTTGAACAGTTCGCCTAGCGTTAAGGGACCTTGGTAAACAACCGGAACAAGGGGCTTACCAGCAGTTTTAGCAATCACAACTGAACCGCCCTTTAGTTTTTGAGAATGCCGTGATCCGGATGGGAACATGATTAAACTCAAATCCGTTTTCTTTAAAATATTGACCGGTGTTTTAATGGCTGAAAGACCTGGATTTTCACGATCCACCGAAAAGGCATTGGCATGAACTAAAATCCAGCGTAAAATAGGGTTCTTAAAGAGTTCTTTTTTGGCCATAAAAGCAAAACGCTTCGGCCAGGCCATCATGGCAAAGTAAATCATATCCCAAAGGGCCCGATGGGGGCCAACGATGATGTAGTTATCAGAAGTTGGTAAATTTTCTTTACCAACGACACGATAGCGACCATTGAATACCCAAAGAATAAATGCGACGACATAGCGTCCTGCTGTATAAAACATAATTAACCTCCTGATTGTGACAGTATATTATCCCATACGGGTTGGCGCATGGCAATGGATGAGAAGCGGAGTAAAGCAATGGATGTAGAATTAAAACCAGGTGAACGTATTGATATGTTATATCAAGATCAAGTTCATATTATTCAAAGTAAAGATGTTTTTTCATTTTCACTTGATGCAGTTTTGTTAGCTAATTTCGCTAACCCAAGAAAAAATGGGCGAGGTTTGACCGTTGATTTAGGGACTGGTAATGGGGCCATTCCATTATTCATGGCCCATAAGGTGCAAGGTCAAATTGTCGGTGTTGAGATCCAACCTGAGTTAGCCGAAATGGCCCGACGATCGGTAGCGATGAACCACCTTGAAGACAAGATTACCATTAAAAATGAAGATATGCGGGATATCTTTAATGATATTCGACCTGGAAGTGCGGATACCGTTGTGTCAAATCCACCATATTTTGCGGTTGACTCAGAAAAAACAGTGATGAAAGAGGATGAGCATTATGCAATTGCCCGTCATGAAATTAAAGCTGATTTAACATTGGTCACGAAAACAGCGAACAAACTTTTGAAAAATAAAGCGCATTTGTATATGGTACATCGGCCTGATCGTTTATTTGAAATTCTCGATGCATTGCGAGCGGCTCACTTATCACCTAAAAAATTACAGTTTGTTTATCCAAAGCCCAATTCAGAAGCCAACATCGTTTTAATCGATGCCATTAAAGATGGGGATGGGACTGGCGCGCGGATTCTGCCACCAATCATCACCCATAATCCGGATGGAAGTTATCGCCAAGAAATTTTAGATATTTATGAAGGCAACAACCAGGATGACTAAACAGTATTATATGTATGTTTTGTTAACGGCGGATGGCTTGTTTTATGGTGGTTTTACTGATGATGTGGGTAAACGCTTAGCCACCCATAATGCCGGTAAAGGCGCTAAATTCACGCGTCCTAAGGCACGGCGTCCACTACGCTTGTTATATGCAGAAGCTTTTGACAATAAAAGTGACGCATTGAAGGCAGAGGCGGCCTTTAAAAAATTAAACCGGGCAAAAAAGGAAGTGTTTTTGCATGAACACGATGTCTTTGATTTTTAGACTTGCAGTCTGTTTTGAAATCATGTAAAATATCTTATTGTTCGTGAAATCGGACAAAATACGCACTAATTTCAATAGTTTGGCAGGTGCCCCAACTGGGTCGTCGAATTACAGGCGAAATTAGGTGGAAAAACATTTGGAGGAAGATATACTCATGGCAGTAATCTCAATGAAGCAATTGCTTGAAGCCGGTGTCCACTTCGGTCACCAAACTCGTCGTTGGAACCCAAAGATGAAGGAATTCATCTTTACGGAACGTAACGGTATCTACATCATCGATTTGCAAAAGACAGTTAAGTTGGTTGATAAGGCCTACAACTTCATGCGCGATGAAGCAGCTGATGGTGCTATCTTCTTGTTCGTTGGAACTAAGAAGCAAGCCCAAGACGCCATTGCTGAAGAAGCTACGCGTGCTAACCAATACTTCGTTAACCACCGTTGGTTGGGTGGAACTTTGACAAACTGGGAAACAATCCAAAAGCGTGTTGCACGTTTGAAGGAATTGCGTGCCATGTCTGAAGACGGTACTTTTGAAGTATTGCCAAAGAAGGAAGTTTCATTGTTGATCAAGCAACGTGAAAAGTTGGAAAAGTTCTTGGGTGGTATCGCTGACATGCCACGTATCCCTGATGTTATGTACATCGTGGATCCACACAAGGAACAATTGGCTGTTGAAGAAGCACACAAGTTGAACATTCCTATCGTGGCTATGGTCGACACAAATGCTGATCCAGACCAAATCGATGTTATCATCCCATCTAACGATGATGCTATTCGTGCCGTTCGTTTGATCACTGCTAAGATGGCAGATGCAATCATCGAAGGTAACCAAGGTGAAGACTCAGTTGAAGAAGAATTGACTGCAGTTAACGCAGAAGAAGACGGTCGTGTTGACACAATCGTTGACTTGACTGAACTTGTTGAAGGTAACAAGGAAGTTTAAGTGAAATAAAACTACAAGTCTTGTACTTGTAGTTTTTTTTTATGAATTCACAGATAGTTTTGAAGATATTGTGAAAATAGCTAGAAATTCCGCTGAATTTCAGTTATACTGAATTAGAAAAAATTATGCATTAAACAAGGAGACCACAAAAATGGCAATTAAAGCTGCTCAAGTTAAAGAATTACGTGAAATGACTGGTGTTGGAATGATGGACGCCAAGAAGGCTTTGGTAGAAACAGACGGAGATATGGAAAAGGCCGTTGATGTTTTGCGCGAAAAGGGAATGGCAAAGGCCGCTAAGAAGGCTGATGCTGTTGCTGCTGAAGGAATGACATTCGTTGTTGAAGCTGGAAACAAGGCTGCAATCATCGAATTGAACTCACAAACTGACTTCGTTGCTGGAAACAAGGAATTTAATGACTTGTTGAAGACGGTTGCACAAACAATCGTTGATAACGAACCAGCTGATGTTGAAGCTGCTTTGAACTTGGACATTGATGGCGAAACAATGAACGAATTGATCATTCACACAACTCAAGTGACTGGTGAAAAGATTACATTGCGTCGTTTCCAAGTCATTGAAAAGCAAGACGGACAATCAATGGGAATCTACTCACACATGGGTGGACGTATCTCAGCAATCGTTCTTCTTGACGGTGCCGATGATGATACAGCTAAGGACGTTGCAATGCACGTTGCTGCTATCAACCCTAAGTTCATTTCAAGCGACCAAGTGCCTGAAGACCAATTGGCACACGAAAAGGAAGTCTTGATGAACGCTGAAGATCTTGAAGGTAAGCCTGAAAACATCAAGGAAAAGATGGTTGAAGGACGTTTGAAGAAGTATCTTTCAGAAATCTCATTGAACGACCAACCTTACGTTAAGGGTGACGGTAAGGAAACTGTCAGCGAATACGTTTCATCTAAGGGTGGTAAGGTAGTTGAATTCGTTCGCTACGAAGTTGGTGAAGGTATGGAAAAGGCTGAAAACGACTTCGCTGCTGAAGTTGCTGCACAAATTGGTTAATCCGAACTAGTAGAGGATAGATAAATCATGGCAAATGTTAAATATAAGCGTATTTTATTGAAATTGTCCGGGGAAGCTTTAGCTGGGGAACGTGGTTTTGGAATTGATCCAGAAACGGTTACTCAAGTTGCAGCTGACATTAAGGATGTCTATGAGCTTGGAATTGAAATTGCCATTGTTGTTGGTGGTGGAAATCTATGGCGTGGTGAAGCCGGTGCCCAAATGGGTATGGAACGCGCCCAAGCTGACTATGTGGGGATGTTAGGAACAACAATGAACGCCTTGGCATTGCAAGATGCTTTGGAATCAGCTGGTGTACCAACACGTGTCCAAACTGCGATTGAAATGCGTCAAGTTGCCGAACCTTACGTCCGTCGTAAGGCTGTCCGTCATCTGGAAAAGGGTCGTGTTGTGATTTTTGGTGCCGGAACTGGTTCACCATACTTCTCAACTGATACAACTGCCGCTTTGCGTGCAGCTGAAATCAATGCCGAAGCGATTCTGATGGCCAAGAATGGGGTTGATGGTGTTTACTCAGCTGATCCTCGTACTAATCCAGATGCAACTATGTTTGAATCATTAACACACGAAGATATTATTGAAAAAGATTTGAAGGTTATGGACTCAACTGCCTCAACCCTTGCACGTGATAACGATATTAACCTTGTGATTTTCAATATGAATACACCTGGTAACATCGAACGTGTGGTTGAAGGTGAAAACGTTGGAACTACCGTGGAGGCTAGTCATTAATGGCAAACGAAATTATCGAGCAAGCGCAAGATAAGATGGCAAAAGCCAACGATTCTTTGCGTAAAGAATTAAGCGAAATTCGCGCTGGGGTAGCAAACCCTTCAATTTTACGTAATGTCAATGTTGATTACTATGGTGCCGAAACACCATTGAACCAAATTGCATCAATTTCTGTACCAGAAGCACGTGTGCTTTTGATTACACCTTTTGATAAGTCAGCTTTGAAGGACATCGAACGAGCTTTGTTCGCTGCCGATCTTGGGTTGACACCTGCCAATGACGGTTCTGTCATCCGTTTGGTAATCCCTGCTTTGACTGAAGAGAGTCGTAAGGACTTAGCTAAGGAAGTTAAGGGAATTGCTGAAAAGTCAAAGGTCGCTGTTCGTTCAGCGCGCCGTGACGCAATGGATGCAAGTAAGCGTGCTTTGAAAGATGGTGATTTGTCTGAAGACGAAGCCCACCAATTAGAAGATGATATCCAAAAAGCAACTGATGCTGCTACTAAGCAAGTTGATGAAATTGCTGCGGATAAAGAAAAAGAATTACTTACAATTTAATTTCAGCTTAAAAGCAGTTATCAGGTCCACCGACCTGGGGCTGCTTTTTTGTCTATGATTTAAGGGAAGAACAATGCAGAAAAAAAGAATTCACGCCATCGATATTGCCAAAGGAATGGCAATTTTGTTGGTCGTTTTTGGTCACGCGGTTCAAGGAATTAATTCAAGTGAACATCTGGGCTTCACTACGGCTTGGAGCTCGATTTATGTTGCCAAAGCCGTGATCTATTCATTTCACATGCCGGCTTTCTTTATTTTGAGCGGTCTGTTTGTCGATCACTGGTTGCGTAAACCAACCAAAGTAGCGCTATGGGATAAAATCAAACGATTGGCTTACCCATATTTTGTCTGGTCCATTATTTTAGGCACCATTATGCAGGTAGTCCAGCAATATACAAATGGGGGCCTTGGATTCAAAGAATTAGTTCAGGCGCCAATTGTCCCATTTTCAGAATATTGGTTTTTATATCTGCTCTTTTTCTTCTTTATGACCTATCTCATCGTTGGTCGCCTTTGGCCTCGTGGCTATAAGCCATTACTATTGATTGTTGGAGCAGCCCTGTTTATCAGTTACCCATTTCTTCCCGATGTCTGGATTTTGCTGCGCTTTAGCAAATTCTTTATCTTCTTTGCCTTGGGTACCTACTTATTGGATTTCTTTACAGTTGAAGAAAAAAGAAAGCAGACTTGGTTAGGATTAGGTGTAAGTACTGGCGCATTTGTATGCGTAGAGACCCTCTATATTTTGGTCTTGCGCGCCAATCTAACACATCTTGCTGATTATGTGTGGTTCTTTACAGCAATCATGGGCACAGCCATGTTGTGCTATGCGGCAAAGCTAATTGCGCATCAAGCGAATCATTGGTCAGTTAAAGCGCTTGAATATACGGGCGTCATTTCTATGCAAATTTACGTGATGCATATTATTCCGTTAGCCGGAACCCGTATCTTCTTACTGCGTTTCGCCCATGTGACCAATTTATGGTTGGTTGCCATCATTATTTTCATCGTGGCTTTGATTTTTTCATATCTCGGTTCATACGTGATTAAACGTTGTCATCTAAATGAATGGTTCTTTGCCGAAAAATAATAGCCCTTTTAAAATAGAATAGGATTAAGGTTATATTTAAAAATCCTATGTATTATTTGTCTTATGAATGTTATAATTGTGTATTATTAAAGCTTTGAAACGAGGGAATTAAGCATGGCTAATGAATATAATTCACGTTCGGAACGACGCGAACATGAAGAAGATGAACAACGGCATCGTGAATCAAAAGGGGCGGCAACTGCCAACGCTAATGGTTCTGGTCCAAAGAAACCTCGTCGCAAGAAAAGCCCATGGCGCTGGTTGTTATATCTTTTGATTTTGATTTTGATTGCACTCTTTGTCTTTGGTGGGATGCTTTATGCTAAGTCAAAAAATGCAGTTGATAACTCTTACAAGCCTTCAAACATCAAAAAGGCGCGTAATGTCGATAAGGTCTTAAATGACGGTAAGCCATTTTCAGTCTTGCTCCTCGGAACGGATACTGGTGAATTTGGTCGTGACTATAAGGGTCGTACCGATTCAATGATGTTAGTAACGGTTAATCCAAAGGAAAACAAGACGACAATCATGTCAATTCCACGTGACTCATTGGTCGCTGTACCAGGTTACGAAAGTGAATTCCCAGCAAAGATTAACTCAGCATATGAAGATGGGTCATCAGCCGCAACCATTCGAACGGTTCAGGACTGGTTAAATGTCCCAATTGATTTCTATGCCCTCGTTAACATGGGCGGGTTGGAAAAGGTTGTTAATCAAGTTGGTGGTATTGAAGTGAAGTCACCATTAACCTTTGATTTTAATCCCAACACAGCACACTCTGAAGGTGATGATCTTTATCACTTTACAAAGGGGTCATCAACTTATACCCATACCAAGAATGGTCAAACAAAGACGTATGACACAATGGATGGGCGTGCAGCCTTAGCCTTCTCACGGATGCGTTATGCGGATCCTAACGGTGATTACGGTCGTCAAGAACGTCAACGTTTGGTCATGCAAGGAATCCTTGATAAGATTAAGCAAAACCCAACCAAGGTACTTTCAAGTAACTTTATTGAAGAAATTGGAAAGTCAACGCAAACGGATATGACCTTCGGTGATGTTATGAAGATTGGAACTAAGTATGTGAGTGCGGCTAACAACATTAAGTCAGATCACATTCAAGGTAACGGATACAATCTCTCATCAGGTTCAACAGAAGTCGTTTATCGTGGTGAACAACAACGTGCAACTGATGTTTTGCGTAAGTCATTAGACTTGAAGCAAAAGCAGACCGGAAATCTTTATAGTGGTGATGTTTCAGATGAAACAATGATTGCCAATGGGGTTCCAACGTTAGCACAGTCAGAAGCGCTATCAAATTCAGACGGTAATAGTGATACATCAAACATCGCACCGCAAACAGACGGTGTTGCAACTGGTTCAGCCGGTGGTTCAACAACCAACTAATCAAAAAAGGCATTGGAGCAATAGCTTCAATGCTTTTTTTGTCTATACCAATTCAGAAAGGGCAGGCTGATAACAAGAGATTAAATGCCATAACTATACCAATCATGTGAATTGGTTCGTTGACTATACCATTAGTCAAATTGTATAATAATGAAAGTGATAAAATCAAACAACGCATAAAAAGCGCATTTTAAAGGAGACTACACATATGTATTGTGGAATTGTTGGCTATACTGGTTTAAACTACCAATCTGCTCCCATCTTATTAAAGGGACTACAAAAATTAGAATATCGTGGTTATGATTCAGCTGGAATTTTCGTTCCTGATGTTGCTGATAACATGGACCAATTAGTTAAGGAAAAGGGTCGTGTTTCTGAATTAGTGGACCTTGTTGATCGTTCAGATGTTTCAGGAACAGCTGGAATTGCACACACACGTTGGGCAACTCACGGTGTCCCATCTGTTGAAAATGCGCACCCACAAATGAGTGCGAACGAACGTTTTTACTTGGTTCACAATGGTGTGATCGAAAACTATCTTGAACTTAAGCACAAGTATTTGACAGATGTACCATTTGTTTCAGATACGGATACTGAAGTTGCCGTGCAATTGGTAGCTAAGTTTGTTGAAGATGGTTTGACAACTTTTGAAGCCTTGCAAAAGATGACAAGCTTGCTTGCTGATAACTCAGCTTACGGCTTCTTGTTGATGGATGATCAAGAACCAGATACGATGTACGTTGCTAAGCGTAAGTCACCACTTTTGATTGGAATTGGGGAAGACTTCAACGTTGTGACATCTGACGCACTTGCCATGCTTGACGAAACGCATGATTTCATTGAATTAAACGATAATGAAATTGGTGTGATTAAGCCTGAATCTGTTCGTTTGTTCAACCGTGAAGGTGAAGAAATCAGCCGTGAACCATTCCACGTTGATATTGACGCTTCAGAAACTGATAAGGGAACTTACGAATACTACATGCTCAAGGAAATCGACGAACAACCTGTCGCAATCCGTCGTATGTTGGATAAGTACTTTGGGGAAACTGGTGAAATCTTAATCGGTGACCAAATCTTGAATGATATCAAAGCAGCCGACCGTATCTACATCGTGGCTGCAGGAACTTCATATCACTCAGGTCTAATCGGTGCCCGTATGTTTGAAAGCTGGTCAGGCATTCCAACTGAAGTGCATGTTTCATCTGAATTTGCTTATGAACAACCTTTGCTTTCAGAAAACCCATTCTTTATCTTCTTGTCACAATCTGGTGAAACTGCCGATTCACGTGAAGTGTTGCAAAACGTGAACCGTGCTGGTTTCAAGTCTTTGACTATGACTAACGTTGAAAAGTCTACGCTTTGGCGTGAAGCCACTTATGCTTTGCCATTGATGGCTGGTCCTGAAATTGCTGTTGCTTCAACGAAGGCTTACATCGCCCAAGTGACGTTGCAAGCAATCTTGGCCTACGCTTTGTCAGATCGCATCGATCTTGACCTTGAGCAAGAACTATCAAAGATTGCCGTAGATATTCAAGCAATCGTTGATGATAAGGCTGTCTTTGAAAAGGTTGCCAACGAATTGTTAGTACCTGCCCACAGTGCTTTCTACATTGGTCGTGGTGCAGATGCCGACGTTTCATTGGAAGCTGCTTTGAAGTTGAAAGAGATTTCATATGTTCAAGCTGAAGGATTCCCAGCCGGTGAATTGAAGCACGGAACATTAGCTTTGATTGAAGATGGGACACCAGTTATCGCTTTGATGACACAACCAAAGACTGCTGGTTTGGTTCGTGGAAACATTGCTGAGACACAAGCACGTGGTGCTGAAGCCTATACGATTACGACAAAGGCCTTGGCTGAACCAGGTGATACTGGCTACGTTTTGCCGGATGTTGATCCTTTGCTAGCACCTTTGCTATCAGTTGTCCCAACACAACTTTTGGCATACTACACATCATTGGGCCGTGGTTTGGATGTGGATCATCCTCGTAACTTGGCTAAGTCAGTGACTGTGCAATAAGATTTAAAAAACAATGAGCTTGATTGGTTTCTACCAATTGGGCTTTTTTTATGGCGCAATCCGTAACGATATGATGGGGAATTGACATTTTTAATCGTGAGGCGCCGATTTTCCTAAATATTTGCTATACTTAAGAGAAAAGAAAAAAGGAGACCACAGATGAAACTGGCGACACTACCAAAAGAATTTCAAGATGCCTTACCTATTTTAAAGACAATCGAAGCAGCAGGCTATGAAGCCTACTTTGTTGGCGGTTCAGTTCGCGATACCCTTTTGGGGAAGCCGATTCATGATGTGGATATCGCCACGTCAGCTTTTCCTGCTGAAATCAAAAGTCTATTCAAAAAAACTGTCGATACAGGGATTGAACACGGTACCGTAATGATTTTAGATCACGGTACCGGCTATGAAACGACCACTTTTCGGACGGAGTCAGATTACACAGATTTTCGCCGTCCGGATTCGGTGTCGTTCGTACGCTCATTGAGTGAGGACTTAAAGCGCCGTGATTTTACGGTGAACGCCTTGGCGCTAACAGCTGATGGCGAAGTGATTGATCGTTTCGGTGGGGTAGATGATTTACAGAACCATGTGTTACGCGCTGTCGGTACACCGGCGGAGCGTTTTCATGAAGATGCCTTACGGATGATGCGAGCTGTACGTTTTGCCGCGCAATTGGGATTTGAAATTGAACCTAAAACCCAACAAGCTATGCTTGAAAATGCCTCCTTATTGGCCAATATTTCAATTGAACGGATTAATGTTGAATTTACAAAGTTATTGCAAGCACCAGCAGCAACCTACGGTATTTTAGAAATGATTAAAGGGCGTCTTAATGCCTATATGGCTGGATTGGCGTCATCAGATATTGATTTGATTGGCTTAGCTGAACTTGAAGAAACGGCGCAACCACAAGACGATGCCCAAGCATGGACTTTATTGATTTTTGAGTTAGGTTTGACCCCAGATGATGCGGGGACTTTTTTGCGTAATTGGAAGCACAGCAAGGAGCTTATTAAAACCGTTCAGACAAGTATTACCTTGTTAAATGAACTACGCCTTGGGGATGTGTCTGATTGGGAGCTATATCAAGCGGGTACAGCCATTCAAACTGCTTTGGCAGTTGTCGAACTATCTGAGTTAGCTATTGACGTGTCGACCTTACAAGCGCGTTATCAGGCATTGCCAATTCATAGTCGCGCTGAATTAGCAATTACCGGTGGGGACTTAGCACAAAACCTACAACAAAAGCCAGGTCCCTTATTTGGTAAGATTTTAAATCAACTGGAACATGAAGTTGTGCTAAAACAAATTGCCAATTTAAAGCCGGCCTTAGTGTACCGTGCCATTGAATTAATGGGAAAAGAGAAGAAATAACGCATGAAACAATTAAGAGCAGAAAATTTAACGAGTGTTTACGGGGAAAAGACCCTGCTAGACCATGTCTCATTTTTAGTGGAGACGGGTGATCGAATTGGTGTGATTGGGGTCAATGGCTCTGGAAAGACCACGTTATTGAATGCCATTTCAGGAGCGGTCCCAGCTGATTCAGGGACGATTGAAACACCCAATGATTATTCGATTGGGTACTTGAAACAAGATCCAGATCTAGATGAAGATAAAAAAGTATTAGATGCCATCTTTTCTGGGGCTCAACCGGTCTTTCAACTTATTCGTGACTATGAAGCAGCCTTAGAGGCTTACTCAGCCAATCCAGAAGATAGTAAGGCTGAACAACGTTTTACAAAATTACAGAGTCAGATGGATCAAGATGATGCTTGGTTGGCCGAATCTGAAGTGAAGTCAATTTTGACGCAACTACACCTACCTGATTTAGACTTGAAAGTGAGTCAACTCTCAGGGGGACAAAAAAAGCGTGTGGGGTTGGCTCAGGTTTTGATTCAAGCACCTGACTTACTTTTGTTAGATGAACCAACCAATCACTTGGATTTTGATTCAATTGCTTGGCTTGAAAAGTATTTGAGTGAATATCGTGGTGCCGTGATGACCGTTACGCACGACCGTTATTTCTTGGATCATGTCACCAATCGTATTTTTGAATTGTCATTTGGTCACCTGTATGAATACACAGGAAACTACCAAGCATTCGTTCAAGCTAAGGCTGAACGTGTGGCAGCCTCAAAGGTAGCTGATCATAAAAACGAGCAAATGTACAAAAAAGAATTGGCTTGGATGAAAACTGGGGCCAAGGCGCGTTCAACTAAGCAAAAAGCCCGTGAAAATCGCTTTTCAGAATTAGCAGATCAACGGGGGACCTTGCAGTTAGATGATGAAGTTGAAGTATCATTAGGTCAATCACGACTTGGTAAAAAGGTAATCAATGTCGAACATGCTGATTTAGCATTTGATGGCCGTGTCATTTTAAATGACTTCAATGAATTGATTCAAGCTAACGAACGGATTGGTATTACTGGTCCAAATGGAACCGGAAAATCAACCTTATTGAATGTCATTGCTGGTCGTCAAAAGTTGGATTCAGGTGTGGTTGAAATTGGTGAGACGGTTAAGATGGCGTTTTACACGCAACAAACCGAACCAATCCCCGAAGATAAACGTGTGATTGAGTATTTGAGCGATGTCGCAGAAGCGATTGTTGATCAGGATGGGAATCGTGTATCGGTCTCTGATCTTTTGGAACAATTCTTATTCCCAAGCATGATGCACGGGACTTTGATTCGAAAGTTATCTGGTGGGGAAAAGCGTCGGTTGTATTTGTTGAAACTGTTGATGCAAACACCAAATGTGTTGCTCCTAGATGAGCCTACCAATGACTTAGATATCAGCACCCTAACTGTGTTAGAAGATTACTTACAAAAATTCGTTGGAACCGTTATTACGGTTTCCCACGATCGTTATTTCTTAGACAAAGTGGCTGATAAACTATTGATTCTACATGGTGGTGGTGAAATTAGTCGCTACAATGGCTTGTTCTCTGATTATCTTAAACAGTATGGGGCGCCTACTTTAGAAAACGCACCTAGTCACCAAAAGGAAGCGACACCACAAAAGGAAGCTGCTCCGGATCCGGAACCAGTCGACGAGAAGCCAAAAAAGAAGAAATTGACTTGGGCTGAGAAAAAAGAATGGGAAACCATTGAAGATGAAATTGCTCAGTTGGAAACAAAAGTGGCCGAATTAGAAGCGGCAATGGTTGAGAATGGGGCTGATTTCAGTAAATTAAGTGTCTTACAACATGAATTTGATGAGACGAATCAAGCCCTTGAAGCCAAAATGAACCGTTGGGAAGAACTATCAGAACGAATTGAGGATTAATAATAATGACGAATATAACTTTAATTTGGGCGCAAACAAATGATGGAACGATTGCACTCAAACGCCAAATTCCTTGGCGTGAAAAAGATGATCTCAAGATTTTTAAGGCTTTGACCCTTGAAAAGGTTGTCGTGATGGGACGCCATACAATGGAAAGTTTTAACGGACGTCCGCTACCAGAACGCATGAACTTAGTCTTGACCCATGATGAAAGTCTTGAAGTGCCAATGGGCTTCCAAAAGGTATACAGTATTGAATCAGCTATCACAATTGCTGAAGAAGCAGGGACTGACCTAGCTGTTATCGGTGGAAAGCCAGTTTATGAAGCGTTCATGGACCTAGCAACAGACTTGTACGTAACCTATTTGGATACTGATTTTACAGGTGATGTGAAAATGCCGATTGTCGACAAGACAGAATGGCAAGGTACAGAATATGCGCATGGCGTAACGAACGAGGATAATGATTACGATTACAGTGTCATTCATTATACGCGACGCTAGAAATTTGCGATTTTATTCACAAGAAACATGACATTCTGATTTGAGAAGCGTACAATAAAAGTATCTTGAAGTTTAGGTGGTAAAGATTCATGAAGTATTTAACATTATTTTTTTGGATGTTCATTTTAGGTGAGGTTGTTGGATATATTTCCAGCGCGCTTTTGGGTGTCAGTTATGATGCGACAACGGTTTCACTATTCTCAGCGATTGTTGGAACGTTAGGAACGGTCGTTGAGTATTATATTTCAAAATCAGCCGCACCTAAGCCACGTGAACACTAAATGGTCAGCTAAAAAGGTCAATCTCTTGTAGATTGGTCTTTTTATTTTGGCCCGATTGGATAAATTAATGCTATGATAAAAGGACGACATTCAAATTAGAAAGGGGGCGCAAAAACATGGTGCCACTCAAGACACGTTCGGCCTTTAGTCTCCTAAAGAGCCCCACTTTACCGGCAGATTTGGTCCAAGATGCACAAGCAAAAGGGTATCAAGCGATTGCCTTGACGGATGAAAATACGTTATATGGTATGGATAATTTTTATCGTGCAGCAAAACAAGCACAGATGAAACCCATTTTAGGGTTAACGGCGAATCTGACAGGGACCCAACTTTCTCAAAATTTCCCGATTGTTTTTATCGTGGAAAATCAGACCGGCTATACAAATTTGCTCGAAATCAGTAGTCAAATCATGACTTCAGCTGAGCCACCACGTTTGGCGGATTTACAGGATTATTTAGCTGGACTATATGTCGTTTTTCCAGCCGTCAGCGAGCTGTCTGTGCTTGATAGTTCACACCCTGATGCTGCTGCCACCTTAATTGAAACCACCAAGCGCATTGTGCCAGAAAATCATCTCTTGATTGGTGTCACGCCACAGATGGGGCCAGATCAATTAGCGCAATATCGTCAATTTGCCGAAGCATATCAAACACCATTAGTTGCCATGGGCGAAGTTGCTTATACCCATCCGCAAGATGGTTTTGCGATGCAGGTCGTTGAAAAAATTGGCCAAGGTGAGACTATTCAAAATATTGGCCAAGCGCAAGCTGCACCGGCGGAAGCCTATTTGCCCAGTGCCGATGATTGGACGAACCAATTTCAACAAGCAGGGCTACAGGATGCTATTGACATGAGCGACTGGATTGCTGAACACAGTGAATTTACGCCTAATGTACAAGAAAATAACCTACCATCGATTGGTTTACCCGCAAATACCACCGCGCAACAATATTTAGCCGAACTCGCACAATCAGGCTTAGCGCAACGGGTGCCAAATCCAAATGCAGATTATGAGGCCCGTTTAACCTATGAATTGTCAGTCATTGACGAATTAGGCTTTGATGATTATTTCTTAATTGTGTGGGATGTGATGAATTATATGCATCAGCAGGATATTCGGACGGGACCAGGGCGTGGTTCGGCAGCTGGGTCACTGGTTGCTTACGCTTTGGGTATCACGGATGTGGATCCGATTCAATATGATTTACTTTTTGAACGCTTTTTAAATCCACAACGTGCGCAAATGCCGGATATTGATATTGATATTCCTGATAATCGACGTGAGCAGGTTTTGGAATATTTACATGATAAATATGGGCATGAACAAGTTGCACAAATCATTACTTTTTCAACAATGAGTGCTCGTGCGGTTATTCGTGACGTGGCACGAGTATTTGGTTTGTCACCAGCCCAAATCGATCAGTTGGCTAAGACGATGCCACGACAACCAAATCTCACTTTGCAAGCAGCTTTTGACGAATCACAGGCCTTTCGCAATGCGTTATTTGATTTGCCGGTCGATGGTGAATTATTGTTTGATACAGCCAAACGCTTAGAAGGACTACCACGTAATGCGTCATTACACGCAGCTGGGGTAGTGCTTTCAGCAACGCCAATTGAGCAAACTATTCCAGTTCAACTTGGGGAAGATGGGCGTCTTGTGACGCAACTACCAAAAGGACCAGTTGAAGCACTAGGCTTGTTAAAAGTTGATTTTTTGGCGCTCTCTAATCTCAATATTTTGGATACGGCGCTGCGGGAAGTACAAAAACAAGATGCTGATTTTGATATCCAAACGATTGATTTAAATGATGCTGAGACATTGACGTTGTTCCAACAAGGAAAAACCAATGGGATTTTTCAATTTGAATCAGCTGGTATGAAAAATATGTTGATTCAAATGCATCCTGATAGTTTTGAAGATATTGTAGCCGCGAATGCGTTATTCCGACCTGGACCAAGCCAAAACATTGGCCACTTCATTGCGCGAAAGCATGGTCAAGAAGCGCAAGATGTGCCGGATCCGAGCTTAACGGATATTTTAGCACCAACTTATGGCATTATTGTCTATCAAGAACAGGTTATGCGGGTTGCAGAACAGTTTGCTGGCTTCACTCTGGGCGAAGCCGATTTATTACGGCGGGCGATGTCCAAAAAAGATGCCCATAAATTGGCCGATATTAAAGTTGATTTCATGGCTGGTGCAAAAGCGCAAGGACATGATGCGGCGACAGCTGAGCAAGTGTATGGCTACATTGAAACGTTTGCGCAGTATGGGTTCAATCGTTCTCATGCCGTGGCATACTCGAAGTTAGCCTTTCAATTAGCTTACGTGAAAGCCCATTATCCTTTGGCTTTTTATAAAGCAGTGTTAAATGATGCCATTAATGATAAAGCGAAAGTAGCAGCCTATATTGCGGAAGCACGAGAAGTCGGTGTAACCATTCAAGGCCCAAGTTTAAACCAAAGCTGGCAAGGTTATAGTGTGAACCAACAGGGACAATTGCAAATGGGATTGGCCTCAATTTTAGGGTTACGTCGTGATTTTCGGGCCGCAATTCTCGATGCACGCAAGCAGTTAGGTGGGTTTAAGGATTTGACGCAATTTATTGGCAGTTTGCCAAATAAATATCGTAAAGTAGAACAACTCGAACCGTTAGTTTATGCTGGGGCGCTGGACGACTTTGGCTATAATCGTCGTTCAATTTTAGAATCCTTACAAGGATACTTGGACGCAGTCGGTTTAGCCGGAGATTCAATGTCACTGTTTGAAACATTAACTCCCAAAGTACGTCAATTGGACGAATTTCCAACTGAGGAACGCTTAGCCCACGAATACGACACGCTGGGTGTCTATTTAAGTGGACATCCCATTGAAGCATATTTAGGGCAACCACATACCGACATTAACAGCCTTGTTGCTGGCTTAGATCAAGTCACTTTGATTGGCTATGTCCAAAATGTTAAAGTCATTCGCACCAAAAAAGGGGACCAAATGGCTTTTGTGGATGTCATGGACCTCACTGGCACGATTTCCATTACAGTCTTTCCAAAGCTGTATCAACAAGTAGCGCCACTACTTGAAAAAGGGAAGACTTTACGAATTCAAGGAAAAGTGGAACAACAACGCGGTCGCGATAGTTTACAACTGATTGCAAATCAAATCCAAGCCGCGCCAGCTACCCAACCGCAGGCTGTCGTTCCTGAAAAACCGGCAGCCGGACGTTGGTTCTTACGGATTCCAAGTGCGACTGATCCGAATGTGGTCTACCAGAACCTGCAACCGATTCTGGAACAGAACCATGGGAACAATCAAGTTATCATCATTGAAGAAGCAAGCGGACGCAAGGTTGCCCTCGATGCGAACCAAGGCCTATCAATTGAACCCCAAGTACAATTGGCTTTAGAGCAAATTGTTGGCGCAAATAATGTCGCTTTTCAAAATGCAAACTGAGGGATTCGTTGCTAAAAAGAACGGTATCACGTTAAGCCGTTGATAAATGTGAGATTCTTTTAATCTTGGACTACATTCATGCCAGAACTTGCGGTACAATGATATTAATTAAACTAGGTGTGCTGACGGATGCGTTACGCACGAAATGAACTGAGGGATAGGATATGGTAGAAGCAAAAGTAGTTACAGCAGATGACGTCCATCGCACTGTCGCAACTTATATGAATCCAGAACATGTTGAAAAAGTGGATCGTGCGTATCAGTTTGCTGCTGATTTACATGAAGATCAGGTGCGACAATCAGGTGAGCCGTACATTATGCATCCAATACAAGTTGCTGGTATTTTAGCGGACCTAAAAATGGATCCTGATACCGTTGTTTCGGGATATCTCCATGATGTGATTGAAGATACTGATGCAACTTTAGATGATTTGCGTGAGAATTTTGGAGATGACGTCGCCAATATTGTTGACGGCGTGTCAAAAATCTCAAAAATCAAATATAAGTCATCCCGAGAACAACTGGCTGAAAATCATCGTAAACTACTTTTGGCTATGTCAGACGATATTCGTGTGATTATTGTTAAATTAGCAGATCGTTTGCACAATATGCGTACGCTGGATGCTTTACGTCCTGAAAAACAAAAGCGCATTGCTTCTGAAACACTTGAAATCTATGCGCCCTTAGCAGATCGTTTGGGAATTATGACGATTAAGTGGGAACTGGAAGATTTGTCATTACGTTATCTTGATCCAGATGCCTATCATGAAATCGCAAGCTCAATGAAAATGCGTCGTCGCGAACGTTTAGAAGTCGTCGATGAAGCGGTGAACGAAATTGAAAATACGATTAATGATTTAGAATTGGAAAATGTCGATGTCTATGGGCGTCCAAAGCACATTTATTCCATTTATCGTAAGATGGTTGATAAGAAGAAAGACTTCAAAGACATTTATGATCTTTCAGCGATTCGTGTGATTGTGAATTCAATTCCTGATTGTTATGCGGTCCTTGGTGCCATCCATGCGCGTTGGACACCAATGCCAGGCCGTTTTAAAGACTATATTGCGCTGCCAAAGGCGAATGGGTATCAATCGTTGCACACAACTGTTATTGGACCTAGTGGGCGTCCTCTTGAGGTGCAAATTCGTACCCATGAAATGCATGAAATTGCCGAATATGGGGTTGCGGCGCACTGGGCCTATAAAGAAGGTAACTTTAATGGCGCGGATGTCGAAAATAATGACGAGCAAAAGTTAAATGTCATTCAAGGCATTCTTGATTTGGAAGATGATGCCCGTGATGCTGACGACTTTATGGAATCAGTTAAGGGTGATCTTTTTTCAGATCGCGTCTATGCGTTTACACCTGAAGGGGATGTGATTGAGCTTGCTCAAGGGGCTGGACCACTTGATATGGCGTACAGTATTCATACGAATATCGGTAACCACACGACCGGTGCACGCGTTAACGAACGCATTGTTCCGCTTGATTATCAAATTAAAACAGGTGATATTGTTGAAATCATTACGTCACCAACGGCCAAGCCAAATCGTGATTGGCTCAATATGGTCAAAACGCGCCGTGCCCGCAATAAGATTCGTCAATACTTCCGTAAGCAGGATCGTGATGATAATGTTATGGCCGGGCGTCAAATGCTAACCCATTTCCTTAAAGAAAATGGGTTTGATCCGGAAGAAATTATGACTCCGGAAAATGAAGAAAATGCGGCGTCAAAGACACACTTCAATAGTCCTGATGACATGTTTGCTAGTATTGGTTTTGGGGATAGTAATCCTCAGGGAATTGCCAATAAGTTAACAGAAGACAAGCGGGCACAGATGGAAGCGGATCGCCAAGCTGCTGAACAAAAGGCCATCTTAGAAGAACACGAAACGATTGAAAATGATACTGTCAAACATGAAAAAGATCAAAACAAACGTAAGGATCGCATTGTTATTGATGGCGTTGATAATATGTTGATTCGTTTTGGTCATTGTTGTACACCTGTGCCAGGGGATGAGATTACTGGTTATGTGACACGTGGACGTGGTGTATCAGTACACCGAGTTGATTGTCCAAATGTCATTGCGGCCGAACAACAAGGGCAGCGTTTGATTGATGTCGCCTGGGAAAATGAAGCAGGCTTTGCCAATGAAGAATTTGAGGCCAATCTAACTGTGCGCGGTCTAAATCGTGATAAATTGTTAAATGATGTTATGCGGACCGTGACAAATAACACGAAAACGCTCACGTCAATTAACGGACGCATTGAAAATAAAAATGAAGCTAAAATTGCACTGACTGTGGGGGTTCGTGATTTGAGCCAATTGGAGCATATGATGGAAATGGTCCGTGATGTGCCTGATATCTATGAAGTAAAGCGAGTATTTAATTGATGAAAGTTGTATTGCAACGTGTTAAGTCAGCCGAAGTTAAGATTGACGATGTGTCAGTTGGAAAAATTAAACAAGGCTATCTCTTGCTTGTGGGGATTCAAGATTCAGATACTAGCAAAGAAATTGATTATTTGGTCCGGAAAATCGTTAATTTAAGGATTTTTGAAGATTCATCAAGAAAAATGAACCTAAACATTAAAGATGTCAGTGGGGCAATTTTATCTGTTTCACAGTTTACGTTGTACGCGCAAACCAAAAAAGGGAACCGACCAAATTTTATGCATGCGGGGAAACCAGAATATGCAAAAGAAATGTATAATTTGTTTAACGACAAATTACGCGAAACGGGGCTTTTGGTTGAATCGGGCGTCTTCGGTGCAGATATGCAAGTGAGTTTAATTAACGATGGACCGGTTACCATTATTTTTGATACCGATTTAAATTATTAAAATCTTGTATGTCATTTTGACACATGTTAATATTAAAAACATGTATTTGTAAAACTATTGAAACGATTAACTTTAACCGCATCTGATATACTAATACATGTAATTTAAGAGAAAGTAAGGGGAGTGAGAAGCATGTCAGAAAAATTGATCCAACTTCGCGTTGAAGATAACGTAAAAGATAAGGCAGATGAAATTTTTAAGGCGCAAGGGTTAACCACCCAAACCGCAATCAAAATTTTCTTGACTCAAGTTGCAAACACTGGTGAATCACCATTTGATAACTTGTTTTCAGGTAAGTAATTGAATATTTATTCGGTTGAGCTAACGCTTCAAGATCGACTATTTGGGGGAATAGTCAATCTTGAAGTGTTTTTTTTTAGGAAATGGAGTGTTTATGGATATTTTATATTTTGGTATTTTAATCGTCTCAGCTTTAGTGGGTGGAAAATTAGCTGAAAAGTTGGGTCTCTCAAATGTTGTAGGGCAACTATTGGCAGGAATTATTGTGGGACCTGCAATGTTACATTTAGTACCAAGTTTGCACATCATTCACGTTATTGGTGAATACGGTGTTTTGCTGCTCATGCTAAATGCGGGATTGGAGACCGATGTCAAACAACTCAAGCAAAACATGAAAGCTGCAACTTATGCGGCGGTACTTGGCGTTTTGTTGCCATTGATTGTTTTCCCCGTATTAGCTTTAATGTTTGGGATTCAGTTACAAACAGCCATCTTTTGGGGAATTGTGTTTTCAGCAACGTCAGTATCAATTACAATTGCGGTATTAAATGAGCAAGGAAAATTGGCATCAACAGCCGGTTCAGTCATTTTGGGGGCTGCCGTGTTAGATGATGTGATGGCCTTGTTATTGGTAGCTGGTTATGCCATGTTCGTAGGTGGGTCTGGGCTGGGGCTTGATTCAGTAATGCCCTTGATTGCGTTTGGTCTAGGATTAGTCATGCGACGTTGGTCAGGTTCAAGCCGCTTCTTGGAACTAAGTAATCGCTTTGGAAAGTGGACCCTCTTCCCAATTTTCTTTGGATCAATCGGGTTGATGGTGAGTTTTAATAATTTTTGGCATGAAGCCGTGTTACTTGTCATTTTGACCATTGTGGCTGTTGCCACGAAGTATTATGGGGCTGGTTGGGGAGCTCGTTTAGCTGGAATTAGTAAAACAGATAGCCGTGCCATTGGAGCAGGAATGATATCACGAGGAGAGATGGCTTTAGTGATTGCCCAAATTGGTCTATCAACAAAGATCATTAACCACATGGAATTTTCAAGCTTTGTGATTGTCATTATTTTATCAACAATCATTGCACCAATCATGCTACGTCCATTATTGGATAAGGTAACCGATTAGTTAAAATGACATGACTTGGCAGATTGGTCTAAAATGGTTATACTATAAAGAAAACAATAAATGAGGAACTAATGATAAATGAATCAGCCAATAATGAACGATGCATTAATTCATGCATTGCAAGCAAATGACCTGGATTTAAATTCAGACAAATTTCGAAATGTTTTAGCTGATGCAACCTTATTGGTTCGTGGTCAAGAGGATGATGACCAATATCAATTTGAACTAGTGGCGCAGCCAGAGATCGACCCTGATCGTTACCTTGTTGATACGTACACGAATTGGGCGCAATTAACGGGTGATGAATCAGTCTTTACGATGCATTTTCAAGATTTAATTAACAGCATTCGAACAACTGACGATATTCAAGGTGTTTTGATTAATCAAAGTGTAGTCCTACCACGGGAATTCTTCTTCCCAAAGGGACGCACGATGTTAGCAGCATTGACAGAAGATGATGCTGAGATTGAGGCGGATTTAATTCCGTGGTTGAGTCAGGTTGCCAACCAAGCTTACTTGGGAAAGCTTATTCAATCCGATGACACAGAGTTGCTTATGGTAATCGATGCTGATGCCTATAGTGATGAGAATGTTTTCATTATTAAGCAGTATTGGGAAGACTACCAAAAAAAGCACCCTGAGGTGCCAAATTTGCGAGTCGTGCCAGAATCAAGTGATGAAGGCCAATTCATTATGGAGAATTTCAGTCCAGTTTTTAAGCAGACAAAATAAAAACGCAAATGTCACTGACATTTGCGTTTTTTTACGCTACTTTGGTTCTACTTCATAACGGGGTTCACGTAATTCTTTACGTTGCGCCTTAGTAGGGGCGTAAAGGAATGTGAAGTAGGCGGCACGCCAATCATCAAAAGATGCGGCTAATTCAGCAATATCATCTGGAATATCAGCACGTGGGATGCGTTCGATATCAGGGTGTGCGGCAACGTAGCTTTCCATCCAGTCGTTAATCTTTTCATGACCAGCATTTTCGGCATCTACGTTGAACCAATTTGTTGGTTCGTATTGAATCTTTTCATCAGGAATATCAAAAAGCTCCATTGTACCGTGAACCTTGAATGGACGAATCAACTTAACATCAGGGTTGAATTTCCAGATGTAGTGTCCGTCTTCGGTTGGCTCAACATCTTCTAATTGAACAACCGCACCAGCCATGTTTGAGGGAAGACCAGCTTCTTTCAAGGCGTATGATGTAATTAACAAATCACCACGTAGATCAGTATCGAAATCGTAAATAACACCTGTTTTAGCGCCAACGAGGATATCGATTAAAACTTGTGGTTCCATTCCAACTGCTTGCATGTTTGTTTTCCAACTTTCATTTATTATTAATTCCATTCTAGCAAAGACAGTCCGGATTGCCTATAAAAATAATAATCTCAACCATATCGGGCGCAATTATCCGAGACATCTGTTAAACTAGAGTATTAGATGAAAATAACATGTTAAAACGTAGTTTGAAATAGGGAGAAACAATGGCACATAAAGTTGGCGAAATTGTTCAGGCAAAGATTACTGACGAAAATAGCACACACTACTTTGCCCAAATTGATGGGGTAACCTATGAATTGAATAAAGCAGAATTTGACGTTCCTTTTGCATTTGGTGATACGGTTACCGGATTTGCATATGAGAATAAACAAAATGACTTAGTCATTACAGAAAAAATTCCAGAGGTGCGCTTAGGGCATTTTGCCTTTGGCACAGTGACTGATATTCGACGTGACCTAGGGGTCTTCGTTGATATTGGCCTACCAGACAAAGATGTCGTGGTGTCTTTAGATGAATTACCAACGATTAAAGAACTTTGGCCACAACGTGGTGATCGTCTTTTGTTGACTTTACGGGTTGATAATAAAGACCGTCTATGGGGTGAACTGGCACCAGCCGAAGTTTACCAGGCTTTGCAAGTCCCAGCTAAAAAGACTATGCAAAACAAAAATGTGAAGGCAACGGTTTATCGTTTGAAGATGGTGGGGACGTATGTGATGACTGATGATTATCATATCGGATTTATTCACCCAGATGAACGCTATCGTGAACCACGTTTAGGTGAGCGCGTTGACGCACGGGTAATTGGTGTTCGCGATGATGGTGTATTAAATCTATCATTACGCCCACGTGCGTATGAATCAATTGGGGATGATGCTGAAATGATTTTGAAATTGTTACAAGCTTCAGCCACAAATTCATTACCATACAATGATAAGTCAGATCCAAAAGCAATTAAAAAGTACTTTAATATGTCAAAGGGTCAATTCAAGCGCGCTTTGGGGAATTTGTATAAGCAACGTTTGATTACGCAAGACGATCAAGGTGTTTATTTGGTTGAACAAGAGGAAAAATAAATGGCAACACAAAATGAGGTGGGCGTCTACACAGATCAGTTAGCGGATTATTTACACTATGTGACTGTGGAACGTGGCTTATCGGCAAACACTCGGACGTCATATCGCCAAGATTTGGTACAGTTCTTTCATTTTTTAATGCATGAGCGTAATAGTATGGCTTTGACAGATGTCGATCGGTTTACCATCTTAGATTTTTTGAAGGCCCTTGAAACGGCTGGAAAATCACGTAACTCGGTGATTCATATGGTTTCATCGTTACGTAAGTTTTTCCAATATGCCTACAATAGTCAATGGGTTGAAAAGAATCCTATGGATCAAGTTGATCCACCCAAAAAAGCGCAACATTTACCGGCAGTTTTGTCGGTAGCCGAAGTTGATGCGCTTTTAGCGGTACCTGATACCAATACCCCCTTAGGGTTACGCAATCGGACAATGTTAGAAGTGATGTATGCAACCGGATTACGGGTCAGTGAGCTCGTTAATTTGAAATTGGATGATCTCCATCTTGAAATTGGCTTGATTCAAACAATCGGTAAAGGGGATAAGGAGCGGATTATTCCAATTGGGGATGTCGCTGCGCATTGGTTACAACGTTACCTATCAGATGGTCGGCCATTTTTGGGTAAGCAGCAAGCGGCCGATGTCATTTTCTTAAATGATCATGGGCGTCAGCTAACGCGCCAAGGTGTTTGGAAGTTAATTAAACAAATGGTGCGACAAGCCGGTATTACGAAAGATGTTTCGCCGCACACCTTGAGACATTCGTTTGCGACCCATATTCTGGAAAACGGGGCTGATTTGCGGATTGTTCAAGAACTATTGGGTCATGCTGATATTTCAACAACCCAAATTTATACCCATATTTCGGATAAGCGTCTGACCGAAGTGTATGATAAAAGTCATCCGCGGGCGTAGTTGCTATTTTTATTAGGAGGTAAACATGTTAATAACTGTTCGTGAAGATCAATTAAAAATTGCGATGGGGTTACTCTCTTATTTACCTGAGTATAAAAACATTGCGACCACGCAACGTGAAATTGACTGGTATCAAAATAATCCCAATCGGAGCTTGCTCCTTTGGCAAGATCCTGAGTCACGACATTTTGTGGCGATGCTTGGGATTGAATACATGTATCATGCTGTCGTTATTCGACAACTGGTATATGGTGTGGAAGTGCCACCAAAAGATCGTTTAAAAGTCCGTCAGGAGATGTTGGATGCACTTGATCGTCAGAATCAAGACTTGGTCCTCATGGGTACCGTACGGGTTCAGCATGTTGTGAACGATTGGCGGGAGGCTAAACAAGATGACTGATCAACTGACCTATCATTTAGAAGATTTTGATGGCCCCTTAGATTTGTTGTTGCATTTGATTCGGGTTAACGAGATGGATATTTTTGATATTCAGATTACTGAAATCACACAACAATACTTGGATTTCATTCATCAAGCTGAAGATCGTAATCTTGATGTTGCAGGTGATTTTCTCGTCATGGCAGCTAACTTAATGGCCATTAAGTCAAAAGATTTGATTCCGGTCATGATTGATGAACAAGATGATAGTTTAGCTGAGTATGTTGATGAACCTGATCCTAAGGCAGAATTGATGCAGCAATTGCTGGATTATCAACAATACCAAAACGCTGCGACTCAATTGCGCGTGTTAGAAGAAGATCGACAACAGCAATTTTCACGTGCGCCGGAAACGGTTGACCCGCTGGCGACTGAAGATACCTTCATTCCGACACCAGTTGGGGTGCAAGTGGATGCTTTACAACAGGCCTTTGATACGTTGTTAGCTCGCCGGCAAATCCAAGTTGATCGAGCTAAAACACGTTCGCTTGCGCCCGCCCGCCCGTCGATTGAAATCAAAATTGATGCCATAAAAGATCGATTTGCGCATCATGCTGTTTTGACGTTTGATGAACTCTTTGATGGTCAGGTGACTAAAGCAGATGTGATTGTGACCTTTTTGGGAGTCTTAGAACTTGTCCGCCACCAAGAACTTTATGTGACGCAGCAGGAGAATTTTGATCAAATTGTCCTAAAAAATCAAATAACAGGTGAACAGAACGATGAATAATTTAGATGCGCAAATTGAAGCTTTGCTATTCGTATCAGGGGATGAGGGCGTTAAGTTAACCGAACTTACGGCGGCAACCGAAGCTGAACCGGATCAAGTGATGCAAGGATTGCAACGCTTGCAAAATAAATATGCATCTGACGCTACTTGTGGTTTAATGCTGGTTAAACATGGGCAACAATACCAACTTGTCACCAAAATTGAAATGGCATCAGTCATTCATCATTATTTTACAGCACCAATTACCTCTAACTTATCGCAATCAGCGTTAGAAGTTTTAGCAATTGTGGCTTATCAACAACCGGTGACACGGATTGATGTCGATGAGATTCGGGGCGTGAAGTCAAGTGCAATGCTCCAAAAATTGGTGTTACGGAACTTGATTAGTGTGCAAGGACGTGCCGATGAGGCTGGACGCCCCAACTTATATGGCACCACCGAATATTTCTTGGATTATTTCGGCTTGGATGCGTTGAGCGACTTGCCTGAATTAGGAACAGCGCAAACCCTAGAACATTTGCAAACGAGTGATCAACTGGACGAAGAAATACCGTTATTTAAAGAAACTGAGTCAGCTTTTACCAGTGACTTATTAGATGAAAGTGAGACAAACTAAATATGGCAGAACGCTTACAAAAGGTGATGGCCCAAGCTGGAGTTGCATCACGTCGTGCCTCTGAAAAATTAATTACCGAAGGTCAAGTAACTGTGAACGGAAAACGCGTCACAGAATTGGGCACAAAGGTAGAACCAAACGATAAGATTGAAGTGAATGGGACGCCGGTTGAAGGAAATGAAAAGAAAGTTTATTTCCTTTTGAACAAGCCACGTGAAGTTGTGACAACGGCATCGGACGATAAAGACCGTGCCACTGTTCTGGATATCTTAAAAGATGTGCCACAGCGTATTTATCCCGTTGGTCGGTTAGACTATGACACCACTGGGGTTTTGTTGCTGACTAACGATGGTGATTTGGCCAACCAATTGATGCATCCATCTTACAAGATTGATAAGGTGTATGTGGCTAAGGTTAAGGGGATTCCGACTAATGATGAGTTAAAGGCGTTACGCCTAGGTGTAACCGTGCACACCATTGAAAATAAGCGTCACCGCACATTCCATGCGGCACCCGCTAAAGCCGAAATTATTGGTGTTGATAAGGCCAAGAATACGGCAATGGTGCAATTAACGATTCATGAAGGTCGTTATCACCAAGTTAAGGAAATGATGAAGGCGGTTGGACACCCTGTTTTGAAATTGACCCGTGAACGTTACGGAATGCTGGATGTCGATAATATGGCACCTGGTGAATATCGTGAGCTTTCATATGATGAAGTTCAAAATTTGAAAAATGGTAAACAATACCGTCGTTCATCTGGAAGATTATAAAAGATTAAAAAACACTTTATTTGAAATGAAATATATATTATTATATTTCACGGACCTGAATAAGGTGTTTTTTTAATAAAAAGGGAAGAGTAGGCGATCATGACATTTTATACGATTGATTATATTAAGAGCCAGGATACTATGACAAATATTATTCATTGGACAGTTTTAGGTGTTTTAGTTTTGGTTGGGATTGTATTGGCCTTTATGTACTTTAAGCACCAACATAAGGGACGTTACCGTGACTTGGCAATTTTAGTATTGTTAGTAGGACTATTCACGATTGGGTTACAATTGCAAAATATGAATGGGATTAAGCAAGTTGATGCTAAAAAGTCACAATTAGTTGATGTTTTGCATGAAATTGCTAAGAAAGAAAATGTCCCGGTTGATCAAATTGCGGTTGACGGAAAGACAAGTCAATCCCAAATGTTGATTAAAGCTGGGAAGAAGAATCAATATTTGGATTTGACGTTTAATCCAGATATGACGGCTTACACAGTGTCACCAACAGAAATTGCGGTGCCAAGTGACCAGATTACAGTAAAGACAGGTGATAAATAATGGGTGATTATTCAGATATTATTGTTAAATTAGCTGTTGGAATTGTGGCCTTGATTATCCAAATTAACATTTTGGGTAAGGGAAATCTCGCACCAATTTCAGCCATGGACCAAGTTCAAAACTATGCCCTTGGTGGGATTATTGGTGGGGTGATTTATAATAAAGATATTTCAACGCTCCAATTCGTCATGGTTCTGATTATTTGGACATTCTTAGTCCTACTTTTGAAGGTAGCCAAAGAATATAGTTATACAATTCGGACGATTATTGATGGACGTCCAATTGTCGTGATTCGACGTGGTGAGATTCAGATGGATACCGTCATGCGGATTGGTTTGTCAGCCAATGAATTGATGTTCAAGCTCCGTTCAAGTGGTTTTGATGAAATTCAACAAGTTAAGTTGGCAACTTTGGAACAAAATGGACAATTGACGATCAATAAGTACGGTGAAGAAGACACGAAGTATCCAATCATTCAAGATGGTCAAATTAACGTAGGCCTTTTGGATGTTGTTGATGTCGATGAAGAATGGGTTGAAAAACAAGTCGAAGCACAATATCCAGACAAAACTGTTTCAGACGTGTACCTTGGTGAATTAATTCATGGGGAAGTGACATTATACCTATTCCCTGAAGCCAATGATAAAGAGGACGCAAAAGCACCGGCGAAGCAATCGTAAGACTTCTTATTGACAAATAGTAAGGCAAACTCTATATTAGAGTTAATATGAATAATATCTTCAGGGCAGGGTGAAATTCCCGACCGGTGGTGAGCAATGTTTGGCATTGTAAGTCCGCGACTCAAATTGCATTGTGCATTTGATTGATATGGTGAAACTCCATAACCGACAGTATAGTCTGGTATATAGAAGATTTTAAAGTTAAGACAGTAAAAAGTCTTCTTTAGGTAGCCCTGAAACCTAGAGAAGACTTTTTTCGTCTATGAGGAGAAAACAATGCGACGCACACAACGATTAAGCGTAATTGCGCTATTAGCAGCTTTGTCATTTATTTTAATGTTGATTAGTCAGTTTCCACTGATTCCAGGGGCCACGTTCCTCAAGATGGATTTTTCGTTTATTCCAATTTTCTTTGCCGCCGTTCTACTAGATCTACGCGCAGGTTATTTGGTATTACTCTTACGTTCCGTTTTAAAAATCTTGCTTGATGGATCGGGTGTCAATGATTATATCGGTTTGCCCATGAACATCATTGGTTTGGGGGTGCTATTATTAGGCCTATATTGGGGCATGCAAGCTGGGAAAAATTGGCAATGGCGATCGATTCTAAAAGGTGGTGTGATTGGGACACTCGGTCTTACCGTTACAATGGTTGTATTGAATGTCGTCTATGCGATGCCGTTATACGCGCGATTTGCTAATTTTGATATTGCCAAAACAATTGGAACCAAGGTATATTTAACGTACATGGTTTTGCCCTTTAACTTAATCGAAGGGGCCTTGCTCACACTGGTGTCAGGCTTTATTTTGATGGGCTTCAAGAATGTCTTTATTCGATTGAAGCGCCAAATGTAAGCTGATGGAAAGGAGGCTGTTGTGAATCCTGAATTCTTATTAACGTTATTTTCAAAACAACAACCTCGTCGGAGTCATGTTATTTTTGCCTTGTTAAAGCAACAAACAACGGGATCGGCCGAATACTGGGGCTTACGGTATCAATTATTAGACTGGTTTGGTCTGTTGCCTCAGTTACGAAAAAATGAATATGAACATGCGTTGCAGCAATTGCAACAAAATAAAGATCTGGAACAAACTGAGCCAGGTCTTTATTTATTGACGGACAAAGGTGCAAAAGCGCAAGCACAATATGCAAATGAGCATTATTTGCCTCAGCAAAACGCATCCCGAATCCAATATCAAACAGGCATCTTTATGCCATTATTCTTACAGGCAAATCAAGTTGTGTCAGAGTGGTCGTATCATAATCGTCAATATTACCCCATGCAAGCAAGCCTAAAGCAAAGGCAAAGCATCAAACAGTGGTTTAAAAAGCAAGATAAAACGCAGCTAGTTGGCAATTGGTTTGAAACATTACAAGCCTTCTTGGCGACATTGCCGGAAAAGACAGCGAACACTTTAGCTGCGAGCTGGGTTGGTCATGAAACTGCTGGCTTAAATTATGATCAAATGCATTTGCCAGAAGCATGGACGGATTTTGATTTTTATTTATGGCAGTTGGATCAATATACGGCTTTATTAGCTTATTTGGAGAAGCATGTCACAATTGAGAACCCCTTAGTCCAACTATATGCGGTCGTGGGGAAAAGAACGCAATTTCCTGCCAGTATGCAAACGAGTTTTGATGCAGCAAAAGCGGGTCAAGCTTTAACCGACATTGCACAAACGCGACAGTTAAAATTAGGGACAGTGCAGGAGCATTTGTTAACAGCAGCCATTTGGTTGCCAATTGACCAATTTCCGTACGAACAATATTTAACGGATGATTTAAAAGCTACCTTTGCGCAGAAACTGACTGATCCGGATATCGATGCTTGGCGGTTTAAAACCGTTCGGGAATCGGCAGATATTCAAGAGTTCTTTAATTTTAGGTTGTATGCGATTTGGCAAACAAAGCGGGAGCAAGGGTATGATTAATCAAACAGACATTCAAGCTACGTTAAAGCAACACTTTGGATTCGATTCATTTCGACCGGGACAACGCGAAATCATTGAGGCGTTGTTGCACGGGGATGCAGCGCTTGGTATGTTGCCAACGGGTGGTGGTAAAAGTTTAATCTATCAAATGATGGGCTATTTACGACCAGGTACAGTCGTCATCGTGACCCCGTTATTATCGTTGATGCAAGACCAGGTGGCTCGCTTTAACTACCTAGGTGAAAAATCAGTCATTGCTCTTAATTCGACCATGGATGCACAAGAAAAATTCACCATTTTAGCGCATTTGAACCAATATCGGTTTGTATTTATTTCACCAGAGATGTTATCACAACAAAGTGTCTTACAGGCGTTTCAACGTATTCAAATAAATACGTTCGTTATTGATGAGGCCCATACGTTACTAAGTTGGGGACCTGATTTTCGACCAGACTACCTTGAGTTACCACGCATCCATCACGAGTTGGGTGCGCCGAGTTTGCTACTATTGACAGCAACGGCCACTCCAGCCATGCAAGAAGATTTAAAAGGGCGGTTTGATCTTGGCGCGGCGCAGTGGTTCACTTACACGGAGTCCAGCGATCGTCCTAATATTTATTTACACACGGAAGAATTAACCAACCAAGAAGATAAGCGCCAACGCTTGCAATTCTTAGTTCATCAAATTCCGGGTGCAGGGATTGTCTATGTTTCTAGTCGCAAAATGGCCAATAGTTTAGCTGAATTTTTACGACATGCAACTGGGAAACGTGTGGCGGCTTATCACGGTGGTTTAGATAATGTGGCGCGGTATCGTTTGCAACAACAATTTATGGAAAATCAATTAGATGTCATTGTGGCAACTTCAGCGTTTGGCATGGGGATTGATAAGGACGATATTCGCTTTGTGATTCATTATCATTTGAGCCAAGATTTGGCCAATTATATGCAAGAGATTGGGCGTGCCGGCCGTGATGGACAAAATGCCGTAGCAATCTTGCTCTATATAAAGGGGGATGAACGCATCCAACAACATTTGATTGATGCTTCCTTGCCAACGGACGCCATGATTGAAGGGTACTATGCAAAAACACTCAGCCAACGTGACATTGGCGAAGAGCGAGCTCGGTTATTAGACTATTATGGGCAACACAATTTATCCGTTCCTGCGATTCAACAACTTTTTGCAGAACGACGAGTGGTTCGTGAAGCAGATTTAGCTAAAATGGTGCGCTATGCACAATCACGGTCAACGCTACGTCCGCTACTATTAGGATACTTTGGTGAGAAAGCAACCAGCGATTTTGAATCCATTGGCATGGCTAAGTGGGAATTATCAGCCGTCGAATTGCCGGAAAGACCACGAGTGGCACCATCTGAAAGTAAGATGGATTGGACAACGATTTTGACAAAACTCTTTAAATTAAGTTAAGAAAGTTCAATGCCGATAGCACTACCATTTTTTTTGGTGTATGCTATGGCATAGTAAATTCGAGATTAGGAGGCCTATCATGACCGATCAAGATAAAAAACCGGAGCCATGGGAGGAAACTTTTAAAGAAGACCAACCTGACCAATATTCAAGAACTGAACACCGTCGCAAGTCACAACGTGTGAATTGGACAATCGGTGTATTGGTGGTAATTGTGGTGGTCTTATCATTTGTGCCAATATATGAATATTTGCAAACATTAAATAAGCCAACCAACGCAGAGCAGACATGGTCATCTGCTTCAACATCTAAGACAAAAGTAACTGATACTGCAAAGTCAGAATCATTGGCTAAAAAGCGTTCATCTGAGAGTCGTGCTAAGGCTGAATCAAGTCAAAAAGCTGCGGAATCTTCAAGCAAGGCAGCTGTTGAACAATCTAAGGCCGCCGAAAGTTCAAGTAAGGCTGCGCAAGCACAAGCAGCAAAAGCTGCGAGTGAGAAGGCTGCCAGTGAGAAAAATGCAGCTGCGCAAAGTTCAAAGAAACCAGATGAGGGTGAAAAGCAATACGCAACTGTCGGGGCAGGTCAAGGTGCTTTCCGCATTGCAACCAACGCCGGCATTTCACAAGCTAAGCTCCAAGAATTGAATCCTGGGGTTAACCTAGCCAATGTTTCAGCTGGACAGCAATTACGCGTTAAGTAAAAAGATTACCAATTTTGGTAATCTTTTTTTGTTGGAACAATTCACTTTCACAGTTGAATAGCGTAAAATAATAAGGTAAATAAATTAACAAAGGATGTAATGATGAAGTCAATGCAGATTGCAATTGATGGACCAGCTTCGGCTGGAAAGTCAACAATTGCTAAAATTTTAGCGAATGATTTAGATTATGTGTATGTTGACACTGGTGCGATGTACCGAGTTGTCACATTGGCCGCATTGCAAGCCGGCATCGATCCAAACGATGAAGAAGCTGTGACCAAACTATTGCCTGATGTGAAAATTACATTTAAGCCTGGTACGCCAGTCCAACATGTCTATTTAAACGGACAAGAGGTGACGGAAGCGATTCGCTCAGACGAAGTCGCTCGTAATGTTTCAGCTGTTGCTTCATATGCTGCCGTTCGTTCAACCATGACCGAGTTACAACGCGAAATTGCAAGTAATGCTGGTGTGGTAATGGATGGACGCGACATTGGAACAACGGTTTTGCCCAATGCGGACGTCAAAATTTTCTTAATTGCTTCAGTCCAAGAACGGGCCGAACGCCGCTATAAGGAAAACCAAGCTAAGGGGATTGATACGGATACAACTTTAGCTGAATTAACGCAAGCAATTGAGCAGCGTGACTATTTAGATTCACATCGTGAAATTTCGCCTTTGAAAAAGGCTGATGACGCAGTGGAGTTAGATACAACAGGACTTTCGATTGATGAAGTTGTTGATCGAGCCAAGGCCATCATCGCTGAGAAGGCATAATTTATTTGAATCATAAAAAAACCACGATTAATGCTAGTAATACAGACAAGGATACTGTATAATAATCGCTAGAGTCGTGTGACCAGGAGGATATATTGTAATGAACGAAGAGAACAATGAGCTATTGGCAGCTCTTGATAGTGTAGCCGAAGTTAAAGTTGGCGATGTAGTCAAGGGTGAAGTCTTAGCAATTGATGATAACCGTCAAGTGATTGTAGGTATTGAAGGTGCCGGTGTTGAGGGTGTTATCCCAATGCGCGAACTTTCTTCAGACCGTGATGCTGACGTTAACGATCTTGTTAAGGTTGGAGATGTATTGGATTTGGTAGTTGTATCAACTATCGGTTCTGACAAAGAAGGTGGATCATACCTATTGTCAAAGCGTCGCCTTGAAGCTCGTCGTGCTTGGGAGGAAGTCGCAAGCAAGTATAACGAGGGTGATATTGTTGAAGCACCTGTAACACAAGTTGTTAAGGGTGGATTGGTTGTTGATGTTGACGGTGTACGTGGATTCGTACCTGCTTCAATGATTGAAAACCGCTTTGTACAAGATTTGAACCAATACAAGGGTCAAACTATTCGTGCAAAGATTATCGAAATCGACCCAGCCGAAAGCCGCTTGATTTTGTCACGTCGTGACGTTTTGAACGCCGAACGTGAAGAAGCATTGAAGCATGTCTTTGATGAATTGTCAGTTGGTGATGTTGTTGAAGGTAAGGTTGCTCGTATGACTAACTTTGGTGCCTTCATCGACCTTGGTGGTGTAGATGGATTAGTTCACGTATCTGAAATCTCACACGATCGCGTTTCACAACCATCAGACGTTTTGTCAGTTGGTGAACCTGTGAAGGTAAAGGTTTTGGGCTTGGATCCAGAACGTGAGCGTATCTCATTGTCAATCAAGGCCACAGAAGCTGGTCCTTGGGATGATATTGAAGAAAAGGCTCCAGTTGGTTCAGTTCTTGAAGGAACTGTTAAGCGTGTTGTTGACTTTGGTGCCTTTGTGGAAGTATTCCCTGGCGTTGAAGGACTTGTTCACGTTTCACAAATTTCTCACAAGCACGTTAACAACCCAGCTGATGTTTTGAAGGCTGGCGACAAGGTCAAGGTTAAGGTTTTGGATGTAAATCCAGAAAAGCAACGTTTGTCATTGTCAATCAAGGCTTTGGAAGAAGCGCCTGAAGGTGAAGAAGAATCAAACAATGCCTCATCATCTGCTAACAACAGCAACAATGGTGGTGGTAACTCTGATCGTCCTCGTCGTCAAGCACGTCGTCCACGTCAAGATCGTGCACCAAAGAATTACTCAACTTCAGAAGAAGAAGGTAACGCAACTTTGGGTGATGCATTCGGTGATATCTTCAAGGATTTTAACTAATTTTTGATGAATAACTAAACAATTAAGCGTGTGTTGGGTTTATCCTGACGCACGCTTAATTTTATTTAGCGACAAAATGCCGAAAGTATAGTAACATTACAAGTAATAGCTAAGTTGCAAGGAGGTAGCAGAAATGGCACTACCAGTAGTAGCGATTGTTGGGCGTCCCAATGTGGGAAAGTCAACAATCTTTAACGAAATGGCCGGGGATCGAATCTCAATTGTTGAAGATACCCCAGGTGTAACACGTGATCGTATTTATACACGTGCAGAATGGTTAACCCGCGAATTCCGCTTGATAGATACTGGTGGAATTGAAATGGGTGATGAACCATTCATGACACAAATCGTACAACAAGCAGAAATTGCCATCGACGAAGCTGATGTCATTGTTTTCATGGTATCAGCTAAAGAAGGCCTTACAGAAGCGGATGAACGCGTTGCAAAAATTTTATATCGTACAGACAAGCCAGTCATTCTAGCCGTTAATAAGGTGGACAACCCTGAAAAGCGTGCGGAAATCTATGACTTTTATGCGCTTGGTTTTGGCGATCCATACCCAATTTCAGGAACGCACCGAACTGGTGTTGGTGATTTACTTGATAAAATTGTCAGTGAATTTCCTGAAGTAGATGCTGAAGAAGAAGACGATTCAATTCGTTTCTCTTTGATTGGTCGTCCAAATGTGGGAAAGTCATCAATCGTGAATGCTTTGTTAGGCGAGGATCGTGTTATTGTTTCGGATATTGCCGGAACCACCCGTGATGCCGTCGACACAAAGTTTACCGATGCTGATGGTGATGAATTTGTCATGGTCGACACGGCTGGAATCCGTAAGCGTGGTAAGGTTTATGAAAATACTGAAAAGTATTCTGTCATGCGAGCTATGCGCGCGATTGATGATTCTAACGTTGTTTTGATGGTACTAAATGCCGAAGAAGGTATTCGGGATCAAGATAAGCACGTGGCCGGATACGCGCATGAAGCGGGCCGTGCTATCATTATCGTTGTGAACAAGTGGGATACAATCGAAAAAGATACGTATACCATGAAGGATTTTGAACAAACAATTCGTGACGAGTTCCAATATTTGTCATATGCACCCATTGTCTTTGTATCAGCTAAGACAAAGCAACGTTTGAACAAGTTACCTGAAATGATTAAGCAGGTTGATGCGAACCACAAGCGTCGTATTCAGTCAGCAACGTTGAATGAAGTGATTATGGATGCTTTGGCAACTAATCCTACACCAACGGTTAACGGTAAGCGTTTGCGTGTTTACTATGCAACGCAAGTCGCAATCCAACCACCAACATTTGTTGTCTTTGTCAATGATCCTGAGCTAATGCACTTTTCATATGAACGTTTCCTAGAAAATCAAATCCGTAAGGCATTTGACTTTACTGGAACACCAATTCATTTGATTAAGCGAGCTCGTAAATAATTTATTGTCAAATACTTGACAAATGAAGCACAAACTAGGTCGTGAATTGTTTATAAATGTTTAAAAGGGTTGATATATCAGCGTTTTCAATGAAAAAATGTTGTTTATCACATTGAGTTATGATATTCTAAATATCGAAATGGTTATATGTCTAACATATAACTAATTTTAAATATATCGTAAATGATTATGCAGGAGGATATTTCGCATGGCTAACAAGCAAGAATTGGTAAACGATGTTGCAACAGCAACTGGTTTGACAAAGAAGGACGCAACTGCTGCAGTTGACGCCGTTTTCTCATCAATCCAAGATACTTTGGCAAAGGGTGAAAAGGTTCAATTGATTGGATTTGGTAACTTCGAAGTTCGTTCACGTGCAGCTCGTAAGGGTCGCAACCCACAAACTAAGGAAGAAATTGAAATTCCAGCATCAAAGATCCCTGCATTCAAGCCTGGTAAGGCTTTGAAGGATGCCGTTAAGTAATTAAAACCCACTTCTGGTGCGGTTTAACGCTTAATATGGGACATTTGGGGATATTTCGGTATTCCAGTCCATTTATAAATGAAAAGAGCTAACTCAATTTGAGTTAGCTCTTTTTTGTTTGTATAAGGCTTAGTAATGTTGGCGTGGGGCTATTTTGAAGTTGAGCATATACCTGTAAAATGATGATACCTGTTTTTGGCTCAAAATGGGTGTTAAATTAATAGTGTTGAAAAATTAATCATTCTACAGGAGGCATTCAAAAATTTTCTGAATGTCTTTTTTATTCCAAAGATTCGGGGCCCGTTTCATACGGAAGGATATTTGGAGAGAAAAAATAACATTATATGCGAATACTACAGCTTACGCAAAGCAAATGGGAACCATCACATCAGGTATGAATATCGAAACGAAACTCAAGCACCTCGTGACAATCGCCCGTGTTAGTCAATATACTGGAAATACTAATTTCGGTCAGGTTATCACTGAACCCGTCTATAACAAGCGTCAAATTGAGAGTAACCTCACAGTGGTTGCTCAACCAATGTGGGATATTCATTTAATCATTCGATTATTCAAGCACCTCTTGTAACCTATCGCAAGATTGAAAAGAACTATAATTTCTATCGCTTTGATGATACACAAATTGATGAGGTCACATTAGCAAGAGCGCAATAAGTTGGATATACGGGACAGCCTGATCGTTATCCGATTGGACAGACCGTGCAAATCACGGAAGTGTATCCAACTAATCAGGCAGGTCAACGCGTGGTTCGCTTTAAGTAGCATGAAGAAGAATTTGCGATGTTTGAAGCAGCACTTGTGTAACCCGTGTAATGTAAAAGAATGTTGTATGATGAACCCCAATTCGATAGAGTTAGGCTTCTTTTCATTATTATAGATATACGTCTAAAATAGTGAAAAATGAATGTGATGAACAGCTATCGTCCGCAGGTTGTTATCTAAATACCTGCATTAAATTGGAATTAAGCATCTGATTTGTAACTGATCCTGAAATAAGCTTTATTTTAAACGATGGAGATGCCGGGATCCAGACGAAAACAGGTTGATTAAGTTATAAAAGTGCATAAAAGCCAACTTAATGTTGTCGACGGTTTGCAATCTAACATGATATTTTTACAAAATCCACGACCATATCAACAAAAAAAAGGGATTTTGAATTTATTTTAAATAAACTGCGTCTTTTTCATGACAGAACTATATCCGACTGCAAAAGGATTTCAGTCCATTTGGTCTCCTTAAAAAATTGGTACATTACATATTTTGTCATAAATCGTTATATTTCTGATATAAATAGGAGTGTTTTCCACGGTATAGTATTCCTTGTCGTTAAGGCGACCTACAAAAACAAATTTAAAATTAAACGCTGATAATATAGAGGAGATTAATTTCAATGAATATCAAACAAACAATTCTTATGACAACCGCTGCTGCTGCTGGACTTTTGGGTGCAACCGGAATTGCATCTGCTGATCAAGTGACAATCAAGTCAGGTGACACACTTGCTTCAATTGCTCAAGCTAACAACACAACTGTTGATCACTTGGCATCATTGAACAACATTACTAATGTTGACATGATTTTTGCTGGTGAAACCCTTGAAACTGAAGGACAAGCTACAGCCGTAGCTGCTCCAGTACAACAAGCTGCTGCACCAGTTGCCCAAGCAACTCCTGTACAACAAGCCCCAGTACAAGAAGCTGCTGCACCTGCTGCGCCAGCCGCTTCTGCACAACAAGCCCCTGTACAACAAGCTGCTGCACCAGCCGCTTCTGGTTCTGCTTACGCCGAATTCCTTGCTAATGGTGGATCTGCTGCATTGTGGAACTCTGTGGTTCGCCCAGAATCAGGTGGAAACCCTAACGCTGTTTCAGCAAACGGTTACCGTGGATTAGGTCAAACTAAGGAAGGTTGGGGAACTGGTTCAGTTGCACAACAAACGCAAGGCATGGTTAACTATGCCAACTCACGTTACGGTTCAGTTTCAAATGCCGTTTCATTCCGTCAAGCAAACGGTTGGTGGTAAGATTTAATCTTAACGAAAAAACGTCGTCCCTCAAATGATGAGGGACGACGTTTTTTTGCAAAAAAAGCTCGAATGAGCTAATTTTAAAACTTAAGCATTTTCATTTGAACGGTACTTGAAAATCAAAAGTGCCGCCACAAGCAATGCCAAAATCAATAGAATCCAGTAAGTACCGGTCATTGAAATTAAACGGGTATCCTTGAATAAATTACCTAACCACATGACGACGCCTTGGAAAACAAGAACTAAAAAGGCTAAGGCACCAGTAACTGTTGCGATCGTTTGCATCAACGTGTAGTTCGTGAAGATGGTAATGAGGATCGTCACCACTGAAATCACAAGCAAGGCTAAGACGAGCCAACCCACAAAGCTAGAAAGGTGGAACATGTCTTTAGTGGTGAATGATAAGTTATCGCGGACGCTATTTTTTAAGTCTAATGTAGATTGCATTGGACGGAAAAGTAGCACAATCATAATCAATTCAAGAATTGCTGAAATTGATAAGGTCTTATTCTGCATAAATTTTTCGAACATATTCATACTCCTGGCAGCTTTTAACGTGGTTCAGGATTGCACGTATTTTTATCGAATTTATATGTAAAATACAGCTACTTTGAGTGTAGCGTGTTTCAAGTTTTAGTCAATGGTTGAAACTATCCAATATAACGATGGCTGTCAGTTATATTGATTTGTGTCACAGGCACAGCTTAAAATAAAGGTCATAAACTTAGGAAAAGAAGCAAGATCACCTTGAATTGGGCTGTATCTGTCACAGGCAAGCAAAAAGTTTTGAAAAATTGAAAGAATATATTACAGACGTAAAAAGGCGAGCTAAACACTTTAATACGCATTTCATCAGGTATGTGTGTTTAAGTTTTGCAATAGTTGTAATAGAACGTTAAGTGTTCTGATACACAAAGTGAGCGGGTTAGCGTTATAGTATTCATTGTTGATAAGCAACATATAAAAAATAAATTAAAAAATTAAAAAAGACGTTTTAAAGGAGAGTTTCGATTATGAATATCAAAAAAGCTATGATTTTAACTGGGGCAACTGCTGCTGGATTAGTTGGTGCTTCAACTGCTGCTTCAGCTGACCAAATTACAATTAAGAGTGGTGATACGCTAGCCGGAATCGCTCAAGAACATGGGACAACAACTGAAAACCTTGCAGCAATTAACGCAATTACAGATCCTAACTTGATTTTTGCTGGTGAAACACTTGAAACTGAAGGTCAAGCTGCTCCGGTCGCTGCACCTGCACAACAAGCACCAGTCCAAGCTGCTGCGCCCGTTGCACAACCAGCTGCTACGCAAGCTCCTGCGGCACCTGTTCAAAAGTCAGCTGCACCTGCACAAGTTTCTGCACCAGCTGGGTCAGGTTCAACTTATGAAGAATTTATTGCTAACGGTGGAACTGCTGCAATGTGGCACACAATTGTTCGCCCAGAATCAGGTGGAAACCCTAATGCCATTTCACCAAACGGGTACCGTGGATTAGGTCAAACTAAGGAAGGTTGGGGAACTGGTTCAGTTGCACAACAAACTAAGGGTATGGTTAACTACGCAACTTCACGTTACGGTTCAGTTGAAAATGCCATTTCATTCCGTCAAGCTAACGGTTGGTGGTAAGAAATTATACAAAAAGCACCTATCAGGGTTACCTGGTAGGTGTTTTTTTTGTTGAAAATTAGGTCGTTTAGGATAAGAGTTGCGTATAATCCGGGCGTGAATAATTCCAATTATAAAAATAGATGGTCATGACGGTTAACATGATAAAGAGTACGATCATCAAATAAGTCTCATATCGATTATGATCATGGATGCTAGCAATCAAACGAGGAATACATAAAAGTATTAAACAAATAAGATTGACCGCGATGAGAAAATTCAAAGCATCTGTCGTGTTTAAAGTCATTGAGGAACTTCTTTCATACTTAAATTAAAGGGGGACTTAGTAAACTAAGCAATAATTGTATTATAACGCTTTTTTCTAAAATGTAAGCAAAAAATAAAGTTAACCAGTCGTATAAAGCTTGGCTTTCTGTAAACTTTTGAGCTTTTCTTAAAATCGTATCTTGTTAGTCAGCTCACAGTTAAGGTAAGATGAAGTTAAACAAAAAATGGAGCATGATGAAATGGTGGTTAGAAAAATTGTGACGATTGCAGGCTCTGATAGTCTGGCAGGTGGTGGCATCCAGGCCGATCTAGCAACCTTTGATGAGTATTATTTTCAAGGTTTGAGTGTGATAACGAGTATTGTAACGGTAATTGATGACGATTTTACGATTCATCCTGTCGCACCCAAACTTGTGTTGGAACAAATGCAATCCATATTTGCCTTAGAGGATATTGCAGCTGTAAAAATCGGATTATTACCATCACAAGCACATATAGAGTTAGTTGCTAATTTTTTAAGAGAACATGTGCAGGATACGCCAACCATTGTCGATCCGGTGATGGTGTTTAAAGAAACGGATGATGCGGATACAACGAAAATGGTACAAGCGATGCGAACGAACTTGTTGCCCATAGCAACGGTGGTGACACCAAATTTACCAGAGGCTGAATTATTATCAGGACAACCCATTCATTCTAGTGCAGATTTAACGAATGCTGCTAAACAAATCTTACAGCTGGGCAGTCAGGCTGTATATGCTAAAGGTGGCACACGTTTAGCAGGTAATCAAGTTTCAGATGTACTGGTTACGCAAACGGGTTTTGAAGCCATCTACACACAACCTAAGTTAACCGCTAAGACGAATAATGGGGCTGGGTGCACATTATCGGCGGCCATTGCCAGTAATCTGGGCCAGGCGCAACCTTTAGCAGATGCTGTACAAAAAGCACAAGCCTTCGTGCACGCAGGTATCGCGCATGGGGTACCGCTAAATCAATCATTTGATATTGGAAACGTTTGGCAAGGTGCACAACGGGCAATTCGGGAAGGAAAAATTGATGAAAATTAAAAAGCTGACGGTTTTAAGCGTCATTATTGCAGTGAACTTAGCGTTAAGTTATGTTGTTAAATTACCAAGTCCAACAGGAGCAGGATTTGTGTCGCTCGTGGAAGCTGGAATTTTTATTGCCGCCTGGAACTTCGGTCCACGTGGTGGGGCAGTTGTCGGAGGCGTCACAGGGCTATTGCTCGATTTAATCGCTGGATATCCTCAATGGATGATTATGTCATTGATCATTCATGGGACTGAAGGGTATGTATTTGGTACGGGTGGAAAAAAGATGAAGGGCAAACTCATTACAACCCTGATTGGTGGAGCCATCATGGTATTGGGGTACTGGCTTGCCGGAGCGATGTTGATGTGGTTGATGGGCGGCATGGCGATGCCATGGTCCGCAGCTTTCTTAGCAACAGCTAGTGATATTCCCGGGAATATGATGCAAGTTTTGGTTGGATTTATTGTCCCCTTGATTGTAAACAAACCAATTCAAAGTTTACTAGCTAAAGCGGATATTATTTAATCAGAATTGGGAGTTCATTGTGCAAAAAAAGTATAAGTTAAGTGTTTTAGTCTTATTGAGTTTGAGCGTTGTCTTAATTGGGATGAATATGCGGGCGCCTGTCACAACATTACCGCTAATGTTGAACGAAATCGCGTCAAGTCTCAATGTGGCAACGAGTCAATTGGGCATTTTGACAACAATCCCGTTAATTATGTTCGTATTGGTTTCAAATTTTGCAGCCAAAACGATGCAACTAATGGGGCTGAAACGGGCGATGGCCTTTGCAGTTGCGATGATTTTACTTGGATCGCTCTGCCGTGTCGTGACCAATATGCCAATGATGCTTATTGGGACCGTTCTAATTGGGCTAGGGATTGCGCACTTGAATGTTTTCATGCCTTCTTTTGTCATGGCTTTCTTCCCAACAAAAATTGGGCTTTATACTTCAATTTATACGATGTCGAATATGCTCGGGACAGCCGTGTTTAATGTGCTGACAGCACCGGTCATGGCAAAATGGGGTTGGCATGCGATGATGTGGATTCTAGTCTTACTTCCTGCCTTAGCGCTGGGGGTATGGTTAGTTGCAAGTCGTTTTGCAGAACCGGTAGTGCAAGAGCCAGCCGATGATTTTGATAAAAGTAGTCCACAAGAACCAAAACTACATGTATGGCGCAATCCCCGGGCTTGGGCTTTGCTTTTGGTCTTTGGGTTTCAAGCCATTTTAAATTACACCTTTGTCGCATGGATGCCATCTTTGATGGCGTACCATCACGTTAGTGCGGGCAATATCGGTTGGATCATGGCGCTCTATTCAATTATTGGGATGTTCGTCTCTTTGTTAGTGCCAAACCTCATTGTGCGTTTGACGAAGCGTGGTTTAGCAGGCTGTGTCTTATTTATGGGACTAATTGGTCTGTTAACCGCCGTGATGTTATTTAATCAAAACACGAGTGCAGTTGGCTTTTGGCTAGCATTGGCGTTGATGATTGGGAGTATCACTGCTTTCTTCTTCCTTATCGCCATGACAATGTTTGCAGCTAAGACGACGACACCCTTTCAAACGGCAACGGTGTCCGGGATGGCCCAGTCAGGTGGCTATTTCATTTCTGCCTTTGGTCCAACCTTATATGGTCAAGCGTTTCAGGCTAACCCAGCAGGTAGTGTACAAAATATTGTGTATACCGTAATTGTGGTGTTACTCGTAAGCGTTACATTACTTGTCATTAAGGCGGATCGTATTTTTACAAAGTAATGAATTTTATGAGTTTAAGATTAGACTTTATTTCATGTTATATATTTTGCATTTGTGATTTAGTATACTTGTTTTATTAATGGAGGATATATCATGTCACGTAAAATTGGAATTATTGGAATGGGAAGTGTTGGGAGTGCGATTGCGCACGGATTGATTGCACAAGGTGTTGCTGATGACTACGTCTTTATCAACCGTGGTGAGGCGAAGGCTGTTGCAAATCAACTTGATTTTGAAGACGCAATGGCTAACTTGGAAACACATGCGAACATTACCATCAATGATTGGTCAGCATTAGCTGATGCCGATGTTGTTATCTCAACTTTGGGAAATATGGCGATGCAACAAAACAATCCAACTGGGGATCGTTTTGCAGAGCTTAAATTTACGAGTTCAATGGTAACTTCAGTTGGAACTGATCTTAAAAATTCTGGTTTTACAGGGGTTTTGATTGTCATCTCAAACCCAGTTGATGTGATTACAACGTTATTCAAGGATGTGACTGGATTACCAGCAAGTCACGTTGTTGGAACAGGAACTTTGTTAGATACGGCGCGGATGCAACGCATTGTGGGAGCTAAGTTAAATATTGACCCACGCTCAGTTTCGGGGTATAACCTAGGTGAGCACGGAAACACACAATTCGTGGCATGGTCAACAGTGCGTGCTTTAGGGCAACCAATGAAAAAACTTGCCGCTGCGCGTGGTCTTGACCTTGATGAAATTAGTGATCAAGCACGTAAGGGTGGTTATGACATTGTGAATGGTAAGGGCTTTACCAGTTATGGTGTTGCAACTTCAGCCATCCGGATTGCGAAAGCGGTTATGTCAGATGCGCGTGAAGAACTCGTTCTATCAAACTTGCGTCCAGAATACGAAGCATATCTATCATATCCAGCAATTATTGGTCGCGAGGGTGTTGTCGAACAATGCCAATTGGATTTGACTGAAGCAGAATTAGAAAAATTAAATGCGTCACATGCGTTCATTGCAGAGCAATACCGTGAAGTACGGGCAACGCTATAATAATCAGAGAAACGTTGTAATCATTTTTAGTGATTGACAGCGTTTTTTTAGTCGAAAGAGGAGCCATTATGAAATTCTTACATACGGCCGATTGGCATATCGGGAAAGAACTCGGGGATTATTCCCTGTTGGAGCAACAAAAGACAGCCTTTGAACAGACCTTAGCCATTGCAAAAGATAAGCAGGTCGATGCAATTTTACTGGCAGGAGATTTATATGACCGAAGTATTCCACCCGTTGATGCGGTGAATACGTTAGAGTCAATGTTGCAAAAAATGAATATCGAAGCTAAGTTCCCTATTTTTGCTGTATCTGGGAATCATGATGGACCAACTCGCTTGGGGGCAGGGAAAAAGTGGCGTGAAAATAACAAATTCTTTTTACGCACGACGTTGGCGGAGGCGTTTGAGCCAATTGAATTCGGAGATACGCAAATTTTTATGTTGCCCTTTATCGATCCGTTAGAGGCCCGGGTTTATTACGGGATTAGTAATGAATCAAACGAGTTACGGACCATCAATGCAGTGATGGATCGCGTCGTCGCTGATATGCAGGCTAATTTTGCACCAGATAAGCAACACATTTTGGTGAGTCATTATTATGTGGCAGGTAAGCAAAATGAAGATTATGACCTAACTAGTGAAACGAATTCGAAGGCTGGTGGTTTAAAGAGTATTGATGTGAATCAATTTAATGCGTTTGACTATGTCGCGTTAGGGCATCTCCATCTCAAGCAGGCCAGTCCAAGTGAAACTGTCCAGTATTCTGGTTCACCCATTAAATTTAATACGAAAGAGGCTCAGAGTGAAAAAGGGGTCTTTATCGTAGATGTCAATGCGGATGGTGTGACATCAGAGTGGGTACCTTTGGAGCCGGAAAAAGATTTAATTTTGTTGGAAGCTGATTTCAATACGTTGATTGATCCAGAATTTTATCAACAATACGAGCGCCAAGGGGCGAATCTCTTTAGTATCAAAATGACTGACCGACCAGCAGTGACGGATTTAAGAAGCCAATTGAATGCCATCTATGGTGAAATTGTCGAAATCCAATTCAAACAGAGTCAGGCACAGAGTATTAGCCGGGCGAATAAAATGACGGAACGGGCTGAACAGTCTAATCAAGATTTAATTCGTGAATTTTATGAGAATGTCACAGATGCTAGGTTGACTGACCATCAGGCTGAAATCATTGATCAAACGTTAACCCGTTTGGAACGACAGGAGGATTAAGATGCGTCCGATTAAATTAAAAATGAATTATTTTGGACCTTATGCGGAAACAGAAATCGATTTTCGTAAATTCGATGAGTCCAGCTTGTTCCTCATCAGTGGTGATACTGGTGCAGGAAAAACGACGATGTTTGATGCCATGACATATGCTTTGTATGGCACGACTTCCGGGGAGCGACAACCTGAAGAAATGCGTAGTGAATTTGCAACAGGTGATCAATTAACCGAAGTGCAATTCTATTTTGAACACAATGGACACTATTACGAAGCCAAGCGGACGCCTAAACAAATGGTGACGCCAAAACGTAAAACGGCTAAGAGTGGTGACTTAATTGAACATAAACCAACGGCTAGCTTTGCCGAAATGGATGAGACCTTATCAACACCCATTAAAACGATTGGTGCCAAACAACGTGATGTGAATAGCGCTGTGCAGCAATTGTTACATTTAACGGACGATCAGTTTCGTAAAATTATTTTGTTGCCTCAAAATCAGTTTCGAGACTTCTTGGCAGCTGGTAGTGATGAAAAACTAACCATTTTAAGAAGTTTGTATGGCAGTGAAATCTTTGAAGCTTTTACGAGTGACTTAAAAGATCAAAGTCGCCAAGCACGTGACGCAACGAAACAGTTGGTGGCACAACGCGATAATGTCTTTGACCAAAAAATTTTGGATGAACAACCAGCATATGAGGGTGGCTTTTCAGATAAACTGGCCACTTTGACGGATGTCTTGGCGCAACAAACACAACAAGCGCAAAAGTTGGAAGCAACCTTGACGGATGTGCAAAAACACCGTGATGACGCTCAGACAAACCTCAATGATGCTAAACTTGTGCAAAGCCAATTTGAGCGAAAAGCGACTTTGGATCAGCAATTAGCTGAACTTGAGTTGCAAAAAGAACAGATTGCGCAAAAGCAAACCGAGTTAACTCAGTTAAACTGGTTAGCCGAACAACAAGGCTGGCAACAAGCGGTTACACAAAATGAGCAATTACTTGAGCGGATTAATCAGCAACTGGGTCAAACCAGGCAACAATACGAAAAGTTGCACCAACAACAAGTTCAAGTTGATGCAGCGGTTGCTGAACAAAATGAACTTGCTGATGACATGCACGCAAAGCAAATCCGTCTGCAAAAAATTCAAAGTGAGCTGTTGCCCGCTGCACAACAAAAGGCAGAGTTTGAAGCAACGTTGAGCGATTTGCAGCACCAGATTCAGGAGACTGAACGTCAGGTCCAAGAAAATAAGCAAACCCAAGTTGCAGTACTGGAGCGTCAAACTGAAAATAAACAAGCCCAGGCTGAATTAGCTGACATTGATGCGCAAATGCAGCAGTTACAACAATTGGCAGGGCCGCTACAAATACTGGCAAATTTAGATCAACAACAAGGTAAGACACAAACTGCTTTGGAAAAGGTTGAGCAGACACAAGTTGAGTTGAAAACAGCCCTAAGTGATGCACAAGCTGAAGTTGCACAGGCGCAAGCAGCTAAGCAAGCGCAAGAACACCTTCGGACGCAAGCCTTAGTCGCCCAACTACAGGCGGATTTGCAAGAAGGCGAACCTTGCCCAGTCTGTGGGGTTGTTTATGAGCATCAGGCGGAACATCAAGCTGAAAGTAATGCAGGTACGAATCAGAAGTTGCGTGAGGCAATGGATGCAGTTGATCAGGCTGAAAGTCAGTTGATGTCAGCGCAACAAGCTGAAAATACGATTTCGGTTAAGCTGGAGCAAGCCACAAGCCAGGTTGAAACAGTTGAAGCCGAACTTGCCGACATTAAGCAACAAAAAGATGCTCAACTGAGCGCCGTACAAGAACAAGCAACAACCAGTGGCTTGGATACGCTCGTCGAAACGGAGGACCTACAGGTTGCCTTTGACGAGTTGCAAGCGACCTTAGCCGCCAAGCAAGCCACAGTAAAGACACTGCAACAAACTGCCGACACGATTGCAACAGAGTTAAATGAAGTTAATCAAGAGTTAGCGAAGGCCGAAGAACGGCAGAAAAGCTTTACGGCGCAAGTTGCGGAGACAAAAGTCCGCTTGGCTAAGTTTGATGCTGAATTAGCAACAGTGGCAAGTTATACAGAAGAGCTGGCACAGTTGGAACCGGCGCTTAAAGCCTACCAGCAAAAGCAAACTGAACTGGCTGCGGAACAGGCCGACATTGCCGGACGCTTAGCAACGAATCGCGAACAACAACAAAATCAAACACGTGAACTTGAGGAGCAGCTACAGGTGCAAGCTAACTTACACCAGGATCTGCTTACCTTAATCCAAGGCCAAGCAGCATACACGAGCCAAACGTTTGCCGTTGCGATGGAAGCATTGCAAGCGCATGATTCGCGTGAGGAACTTCGAACGGCTGTGCAAGGTTATGAAAATGAACGTAGTTACGTGGGGCAAGAGTTGGCAGAGTTAAAGACGAAGTTGGGGGAGCAAGTTGCGCCTGATTTAGATAAGTTAACTGAAACGTTGGCCCAAGCGGAACGGGCATTAACCGAACAACAAGCCTTGGTGCAAAGCCAAACGTTGCTTGTGACGCAATTAAAGCAACAGCAGCAACAGGTTTTGGACTTGAATGCCCAAATTGAAAAGTTACAAGCTGAGAATGTCGACTTAATTGCCTTAACGGAAGCAGTTGATGGTGATAATGCAGCCAAGTTGCGTTTGGAACCTTATGTGTTGCAAAGTTTCTTGACAGCGGTATTGGATTATGCGAATGAGCATTTCATTCAACAGTTCTCTGGTAATCGCTACTACTTCCAATTAGGTGAGACGGTTAGTGGACGTTCCAACCAAAATGGTTTGGAGATTGATGTGATGGATCAAGAAACCGATCAACGTCGTAGCACGAGTACGTTATCTGGTGGAGAGTCATTCATTGCTGCCTTATCAATTGCGTTATCAATGGCCGAAGTGGTCCAGATGCGTGCCGGTGGGGCACAAATTGAAGCCCTCTTTATTGATGAAGGGTTTGGTTCGCTTGATGGTCAAACGTTAGAACAAGCCATGGAAGCTCTCGGAAATGTGGAACAAATGGGCCGTCTCGTTGGTGTCATTTCGCACGTAGAAAGTATGAAACAACAAATCCCACAGCAACTGCAGGTTAAAAAGATGGGTAATGGGCAGAGTGCGATTCATTATCAGCTCGCTTAGTGTGGTAGTTTTTTTCCTTAAATTAGCGTATACTAGATGGACAAGAATTAATGAAGGTGAGTTAATATGTCAACAAAAGGTAGTATCAAATCAAACGATTTTGCCCGTGGGGCAGCTAGTAAAGGTCAAGTTTCACAAGCAGATAAGCAAGCACAACGCGAGGCATTACTAGCCAAAGCGCGCCAAAAAGCAACACAGACACAAACAGATAAGTGAACGATTACTTACTTAAGGGGGCAAGTGAATGGCAAGTTATGCAGAACGCATGTTAAATGAGTTAGAACTAGGTCAAACGGAAGATGCCAAGAAATCATATGCGTTAGCATTACGTCATGATGATGATGACACCATTTATTCCTTAGCCGAAGAATTATACGGGCTTGGTTTTTCAAACCAAGCCAAGCGCGCTTATCAGAAGTTGTTGGATAAGTACCCAGATGCCGATGAATTACGTGCCGCACTAGCGGATATTGCCATTGATGAGGGTGAGACTGAAACGGCAATGAATTATTTGACGGAAATCCAACCGGATTCTGATGCTTATTTGCAAGCACTTTTGGTATTAGCTGATTTGTATCAATCTGAAGGGATTTTTGAGTCAGCCGAAGCCAAGTTAAAGCAGGCATACGAGCTCGCTCCAGACGAACCCGTGATCCAATTTGCCTTGGCCGAATACTATTTTGCCTCAGCGGATTATAAGCAAGCAATTCCCTATTACCGAACACTGCTTGAAATGGATGAACGTTATTTCTCAGGTGTTGATATTGCGTCACGGATTGGGGTGGCCTATGCCTTGGTTGGGGATGTTAAGCGCGCTTTGGGTTACCTTGAGCAAATTGAAGAAACCAGCATGACCCCAGATGTTCGTTTCCAATTGGCGATGTTGTATGCGACCGATGAGGAAACACATGATAAGGCGATTGATACATTCGAGGCCTTGCAAAAGATTGACCCAGATTACAGTACGTTGTACGAACCACTAGGTGAATTGTATGAACACCAACATCGTGATGAGGAAGCATTGCAAACTTATCAAAATGGTTTGGCGATTGATCAATTCAATCCTAAGATGTTCGAGCGTGCTGCCATTGTGAGTGAGCGTCTGGGTAATTCAAACGAAGCCCAAAGTTTCTTCAAGGAAGGTTTGGAACATAATCCTGAAGATGTGACATTGACTCTGGATTACTCAGACTGGCTAACCTTGCATGAGCAATATGAAGAAAACATCAATTTGCTAAATGACTATTTGGCAGATGATGAAGCTGATATTGATCCAGCCATGTACCGTAATCTTGCGAAGAGTTATGCTGGTATTGAAGACTTTGATATGGCGGATAAGTACTATCAAGCTGCTTTGCCATACTTCGATACTGACGCTAGTTTCTTGAAGGATGCTTATTACTTCTTTAGAGAAAGTGGTGAGAAGACATTTGACAAAGAGACATTACGTTTGTATTTGAATGTTGTGCCAGATGATTTGGAAATGTTGGAAGAAAAAGATATTCAAGATTTGCAAGACGACGAAACCAACTTATATTAAACAAAAAAGCTAGCTGCGGCTAGCTTTTTTTTCGGACTGAACCCAGCGCCATCAAGGGCTGATGTGTGTTAAAATGAATACAATTAAATTGATGAAACGAGAGTGATAAAAATGGATGCAATGCACTTATCAGACCGCTTAGCGACTGTGGCGGCGTATGTCCCGGACGGCGCACGTCTGGCCGATATTGGTTCAGACCATGCCTATTTACCTGCTAACTTAATTTTGAATAAGCGAATCAAGTTTGCGGTAGCAGGCGAAGTTGCCCAAGGACCTTTGGAAAACGCGGAACAAGAAATTAATCAGCACCATTTGAATGATAAGTTAATCCCACGCTTGGCTGACGGATTAGCTGCGATTCATACCGAAGATCGCATTGATACAGTGGTCATTGCTGGAATGGGTGGTCGGTTGATTCAACAAATTTTAGCAGCTGGTTCTGCTGAAAGTTACCAACGCCTGATTTTGCAACCAAACATTGATGTGGATGCGGTACGCAGTTGGCTTCAAGCAAACCACTATGAGATTACTGATGAACGCGTCTTGCTCGACGATGGTCATTATTATGAAGTTGTGGTCGCTGAGCCAGGTTCAGCTGATTATGATGACATGCAACTTGCCTTTGGTCCGGTTAATATGGTCAAAAATGATGCGATGTGGCGCCAAAAGTGGGAACGTGAACAAGGACGCATGGAAAAAATCATGCAACAACTTGAAGACGTAAACCAAACCGAAGCCGAAGCTTATCAGAATTATGCTGGTCAAGTGGCGCGAATTAAGGAGGTCTTAGCACATGCAGGCGTGTGAGTTAATGAATCAAATTGAAGCCTATGCACCGAAGACATTGGCGTGGGAACGTGATCCAATTGGGTTACAATTAGGCGACCCAAATCAAGAAATTCATACTGTCATGACGGCCCTTGATGTTCGTCCAGAAGTCGTGGATGAAGCAATCTTACGGGATGTTGATTTTATCTTTGCACACCATCCCATGATGTTTCACGCACCGAAGAATCTTGATTTAAGTGATCCACAAAATGCAATGTATGCAAAATTGATTGAACATCATATTGTCGTCTATGCGGCACATACAAATTTAGATGCAACTTATCCAGGAATGAATGATTGGCTCGCAGAAGACTTAATGATTACCAATAATGTGAAGCCATTATTACCAAATGCTGATGGACAAACGGGCATTGGGCGTATTGGTGAGCTTGATGCACCAGTCACGGTAACTGAGTACGCCCAATTAGTGCGTGAAACATTCCAAGTGGCCCATGTTCGTGTGATTGCCAACGATATGGAAAAAAAGATTCAACGGATTGCCGTGCTTGGTGGCGATGGTGGGGATGAGTATTTGCAGGCAAAAGCACAGGGTGCTGATGCCTTTGTGACGGCTGATGTGTACTATCACACAGGTCATGATATGCTCGCCCACGACTTAGTGGCCATCGATCCAGATCATCACATGGAAGCAAATGCAAAACCAAGGATGGCGACTTTAGTCAAAAAGTGGCAAAATAGTAATGGATGGCAGTTATCTGATGTTTTTCCATCAGAAACCAATACTGATCCTTATACTTATATTTAGAAAGAGGTAGATTCATGAGTGAATTAACAGAAATTGCAGCAACATACCCAAATTTGGTTGATCGTTTTGTGCGTTATGCCAAAGTAAATACCCGTTCAAATGAAGACTCAACAACAGTGCCTTCAGATCCAAAAGAAGTTGCCTTCTTAAAAGATTTGGCTGAAGAGTTGAAGTCAATCGGTTTGCAAAATGTGCGTACGATGGATGATGGGTACCTATTTGCTGATTTGCCTGCCAATGTTGATGATGATATTCCTTCAATTGGATTCATTTCTCACGTTGACACAGCTGATTTTAATTCAGAACACGTTAATCCTAAATTTGTTGAAGACTACGATGGTAAATCAACTATCAAGTTAAACGATGAATTTTCTCTTTCACCTGAAGCTTTCCCAAGCTTGAAGAAGTATGCTGGCCACACATTGATTACAACTGACGGTACAACATTACTTGGTTCAGATGATAAGTCAGGGGTAGCTGAATTGGTCAGTGCTGCTGAATATTTGGTGAATCACCCTGAAGTCACTCACGGTGATTTGCACTTCGCATTTGGTCCTGATGAAGAAATTGGAACTGGAGCTGACCACTTCCACGTTAAGGAATTTGGCGCTGATTTTGCCTACACCATGGATGGTGGACCAGTTGGTGAATTGGAATGGGAGACTTTCTCAGCTGCCTCAGCTGACATTAAGATCCAAGGATTGAATGTTCACCCTGGGGATGCCAAGGATACGATGATTAATGCGCTTCAAGTTGCAATTGATATTCACAACAAGTTGCCAGAACATGATCGTCCAGAACATACTGAAGGTCGCGAAGGCTTCTTCCACTTGTTGAAGTTGAACGGAACACCTGATGAAGCAAGCATGTCATACATCATCCGTGATCATGATCGTGCAAAGTTCAATGCGAAGAAGGCTTTGTTGCAAAGCATCGTTGACGAAATGAACAATGACTTTGGTGAAGACCGCGTTAAGCTAGAAATGAACGACCAATACTACAACATGGGTGAAGTCCTAAAGGACAACATGCAACCTGTACATTTGGCAGAACAAGCGATGATTGATTTGAATATCGAACCAATTATCGAACCTGTTCGTGGTGGAACTGACGGTTCAAAGATTACATTCTTGGGCTTGCCAACACCAAACATCTTTGCCGGTGCGGAAAACATGCACGGACGCTTCGAATATGTTTCAACACGTGTGATGAAGCAGGCTGTTGATACAATGTTGAAGATTAACGAATTAAACGTAAATAATTCAATTTTGGATTAATTAAAATGAAGGCATGCGCTACGGCCCATGTCTTTTTTCATTTCTACGAAAAAAATGGTTGGTTTTACCGCTTTCTTAGCATTTTGAATTGTAACTGACCGCAGATAACTATATAATTAGTTAGAGGCACTTAGTGCCAGCAACTAAAGCCAGCTCCAATGGAGTGGGTGGCAAGTGAATGATTTGAAATGTAAAATATATTTGAAAACGAGGGAGTTTAAGCATGTCTAAAACATTAGCGATTAATGCTGGTTCATCTTCATTGAAATTCCAATTATTGGAAATGCCAGCCGAAAAGGTCATTGCCAAGGGACAAGTTGAACGCATTGGTATGGATGAAGGGGTCTTTACCCTAAAGTATAATGGTGAGAAGACTGAAGTTTTGAAGGCCTTCCCAGACCATCGTGCAGCCATCGAAGAAATGCTCGAACAATTCAACGACAAGCAAGTTGTGGCTGACCTATCTGAAATCACTGGTGTTGGACACCGTGTCGTTGCCGGTGGAGAATGGTTTAACAAGTCTGTTATCGTTGATGACGAAGTCTTGGAAAAGATTAACCGTTTGGCTGCTTATGCGCCTTTGCATAATCCAGCCAATGCTGCGGGTATCGAAATCTTCCGTGAATTGTTGCCAGATGCTGTTTCAGTTGCCGTATTTGATACAGCCTTCCACCAAACAATGCCACGTGAAAACTACCTATATTCACTACCATACGAATACTACACAAAGTATGGGGCACGTAAGTATGGTGCCCACGGAACATCACACCGTTATGTTTCAGAACGTACTTCAGAAATCTTGGGACAACCCCTAAAAGGGATGAACTTGATTACGTTGCACTTGGGTGCCGGAGCTTCAATCACAGCCGTTAAGGACGGAAAGTCATTGGATACATCAATGGGATTCACACCATTAGCTGGAATCACAATGGCAACACGTTCTGGTGACGTTGATCCTTCATTGGTTTACTACATCCAAGAACACGAAGGGCTTACCAACGAACAAATGTTGTACATCTTGAACAACAAGTCAGGTTTGCTTGGAATCTCAACATTGTCTTCTGACATGCGTGACTTGGAAGAAGTTGAAGAAACCAACGAACACGCCAAGTTGGCAATGGATATCTTTATCGACCGTGTTGTCCGTTACATTGGTCAATACTATGTTGAAATGGGCGGCGTTGATGCTTTGACATTCACAGCTGGAATTGGTGAAAATGCTGCTGAAGTCCGTGAGAAGATTATCAACCGTCTTGAATTCATGGGAATCAAGATTGATCCTGAAGCGAACAAGACCCGTGGTGAAGAAAAGATTATCTCAACTGATGATTCAGCCGCTAAGGTTTTGGTCGTACCAACGAACGAAGAATTAGAAATTGCTCGTGACGTTGAAATGTTGAAGAACAAGCAAGACCGTTAATTTAAAAAATGAACCAAGTTTCTGTCACAAGAAACTTGGTTTTTATTTTAACGACTGGGAGGAATAGCATGACTGAAGTAAACAAGCAAACTGAAGCTAATAAGAGATGGCAAGAAAACAACCGTGAACGAGCGAAGTTCTTACGCAATCGTTCAACATCACGCTCGTTTATCCGCAAACAAGCGATGAGTGAGGATCTGGATGAGCTACAGGGACTGATTGATGAACGCCGAACAAACTTGGCATCAGGAGAATTAGATGATTAATTTAAATGATAGCGACATTATGGATTCAAAGACAGCAGCTGAAGCTTGGGGTAAAGCCAGTGATTATGTCAGGCAAATGTATTTTAAATACCCCGAGAAATTTCCAGAGGGTTCCATCCGTAAGTTTGGTCGCCAACTTGTGGTGACACGCGAGGGGATGGAAGCAGTGACCGGAGTTAAAAAGCCAGAGTCATTGTAAAAAAAGCATGTGACGGATCTGCAGCATTTGGTGTAAAATAGTGTTAGATAAACCAAGCTAGGTTTATCGTAATGAAATGACAGATAACCGCATGGATTTTAAGCTAATTGTATGGTCAACATATTAAACTGGTTTTAATCATAAAGGAGGATCTAGATGAGTCTATTATTTTTCATCATTTTAATGATGGTTGTTGGTGTATTTTATGTACGCCGTAAGGCCCGCCGCATGTTTGCTAACTTAAACGAACAAATGGATCCTTATCGAGAAACTTTTGATAAGGCAACCAAGAAAACTAAAGTTGACCGTAAACAAGTCTTTGATGGTCAATTCGAAGAAGTTCGGACGACAAAAGAACCCTAATTCAATTTAAATTCCTTAAACGCTCGGTATGCATTGCATGCCGGCGTTTATTTTTTTGCAGTAAAACGGTTTAAAACCGAATGAAATATCCGTAATTTCCGAATGATTTTAATTAAGACACCAAAAACGATGGTTTTTTAGCCAAATCTCATGTATATTAGAGATAAGGTTTGAAAAATTAAATTCTTTTTAAAATATTTGAAAAAAGAGGTGTGAGATGAACAAGTTACTAATCGCCAACCGAGGAGAAATCGCCCTTCGGATTATTAGAGCAGCTAAAGAGCTAGGCCTTCAAACAGTTGCTATTTACGCTAAGGCAGATCAGTACGCTGTGCATCGTTTTGCCGCCGACGAAGCTTACCAAGTCGGGACGGATGATATGACGGTTGACGCCTACCTTGATATTCCGGCAATTATTGAGGTGGCAAAAGCGCACCAAGTAGATGCGATTCATCCAGGTTATGGCTTCTTATCCGAAAATGCTGAATTTGCGCAAGCAATCAGTGATGCAGGAATAAAGTTCGTAGGTCCAAAAGTGGCCCACCTTGAAATGTTTGGTGACAAGATTAAGGCCAAACAAGCAGCGTCAGCTGCAAATGTTGCCAGTGTGCCCGGTACAGATCATCCAGTTGAAACATTGGATGAAGCCTTGGCTATTGGTGAAGAATATGGCTATCCATTGTTTGTTAAGTCTGCTGCCGGTGGTGGTGGACGCGGAATGCGTGTCGTTGAACACGCTGAAGAATTAAAGGAAGCTTTCCAACGGGCCGCTTCTGAAGCGAAAGCATCATTTGGTAAAAGTGATGTTTATTTGGAGAAGTATTTACAAGATCCAAAGCACATTGAAATTCAAATTTTAGCTGACGAACATGGGCAAGTGATGCATTTGTTTGAGCGTGACTCTTCCGTCCAACGTCGTCACCAAAAAATCATTGAATTTGCGCCGGCCGTGTCAATAAAAAATGAGCTCCGTGAACAAATTCAAGCAGCTGCCGTACGTTTGATGGCCAGCGTTGGTTACCAAAGTGCTGCAACAGTCGAATTCTTGGTCGATGGGGATGATTTCTACTTCATTGAAGTGAACCCCCGTGTTCAAGTTGAACATACAGTTACTGAAGTAGTAACAGATATTGATATTGTCCGTAGTCAACTTTTGATTGCGATGGGCTATGGTTTGCACGAAGAACCTTTGAACTTGCCTGAACAATCTCAATTAAAAGAACATGGTGTTGCGGTTCAAGCCCGTATTACGACGGAAGACCCAGCCAACGACTTTATGCCTGACTCAGGGACGATTCGTTGGTATCAACAACCAGCTGGACCTGGGATTCGTGTTGATGCTGGGACAGTTTATGCTGGGGCTAAAGTTACCCCTTATTTTGACTCGTTGCTATTAAAGATTATTGCGCAAGGCCGTGATTTCGATGAAGCAAATACACGTATGGAACGCGCCTTGAATGAGTTACAACTACAAGGGGTTAAGACTAACACGGACTTCCTGGCCCAAATGTTTGCCCACCCAACTTTCACGAGTGGACAAGCTGCCACCACCTTTGTGGATGACCATGGTCAAGAATTTATCCGTAAGTCACCAGCTGATACCCAACAACAGTTGTTGGACTATATGGCTGAAATCACGGTTAATGGGTTCCCTGGGGTTAAGAATCCTGATGCAAAGCCAACTTTGGTTGATTACACACCACAAAAGTTGGTATTGCCAGAAGAATTAGTGACGGCTAAGGATGTTTTGGATGCACAAGGACCAGACCAAGTTGTTGATTGGATTAAGGGACAATCAGAAGTGTTGCTCACTGATACGACGATGCGTGATGCCCACCAATCACGATTCGCCACACGTTTCCGCACGAAAGACATGGTTGATATTGCTGAACAGACTCAGACAACGCTGCCAAACCTTTTCTCAAATGAGATGTGGGGCGGGGCCACGTTTGATACGGCTTACCGCTTTTTGGACGAAGATCCATGGGATCGTTTAAAGCAATTGCGTGAAAAAATGCCACGTACACTGACCCAAATGTTGTTCCGTGGCTCAAATGCGGTGGGGTACCAAAACTACCCTGATAATGTGATTCAAGAATTTATTCATTTAGCTGCGAAAAATGGGATGGATGTCTTCCGTATCTTCGATAGTTTGAACTGGTTACCTCAAATGGAAACCTCAATTCAAGCGGTGCGCGATGAAAATAAATTGGCGGAAGTGACGATGGCTTACACGGGTGATATTCTTGACTCAAGCCGCACAAAGTACACGTTGCAATACTATGTTGATTTTGCCAAGCAGATTGAAGCCGCTGGGGCACACATTCTTGCCATTAAGGACATGTCTGGATTGCTTAAGCCTGAAGCTGCCTATCAATTGGTTTCAACTTTGAAGAATGAAGTTGACTTGCCAATTCACTTACACACGCATGATACAACTGGTATTGGTGTTTCAACATATGCCCGTGCGGTTGAAGCTGGTGTTGATATTATTGATGTCGCGCAATCAGCCATGGCAAGTACAACATCACAACCATCATTGTCTTCAACGTACTATGCTTTGAGTGGCAACGAGCGTCAACCAACGTTGGATATGCCGGCAGTTGAACGCTTGAACCAATATTGGCAAGGCGTGGCGCCATACTATCAAGACTTTGAAAATGGGATGCGTAGTCCACAAACTGACATTTTTGAAGTTGAAATGCCTGGTGGACAATATTCTAATTTGCAACAACAAGCGAATGCCTTGCACTTGGGTGATCGTTGGAATGAAATCAAGCACATGTACGCGGAAGTGAACCGATTGTTTGGTGACATTATCAAGGTGACGCCATCATCAAAGGTGGTTGGGGACATGGCACTCTTTATGGTCCAAAATGATCTCACACCGGATGATATTTATGCGCAAGGCGCACAACTTGATTTCCCACAATCTGTTGTTGATTTCTTCAAGGGTGACATTGGACAACCAGTTGGTGGTTTCCCAACTGATTTGCAAGCAATCATCTTGAAGGGACAAGCACCATTGACGGAACGTCCTGGAGCTTTGGCCGAACCATATGATTTGTCACAAATTAAAACAGATTTGACAGTTGAACTTGAGCGCGAACCAACGCCAGAAGAAGTGATTTCAAAAGCCCTTTATCCAGAAGTGTTTAGTGATTACGAACAAAAGCAAGCAATGTTTGGGCCAACCACTGTTTTGGATACGCCAACATTCTTCTATGGCTTAAAAGCGCATGAGGAGACGGTGGTGCAATTTGCGCCAGGTGTCACAATGATGGTCACATTGAATGAAATGAGTGAACCAGACGCTGATGGTGTCCGTACGCTGTACATGGCTTTGGATGGACGCCCAGTTGAAGTGGTGGTGCATGACCAAACAGTCGATGTGCAATCAGTCCAACATCGTCAAGCTAAAGCAAGTGTTCCTGGTGAAATCGGGGCAACGATGGCGGGAAACGTCGTCAAGGTAACGGTTGCAGTTGGGGATGAAGTTGCGGTTGGTGATACTTTGGTAATCACTGAAGCAATGAAGATGGAAACAACCATTCAAGCACCTGTTGCTGGAACGGTTTCAGATATTTTAGTTCAAGCGGGTGATCAAATTTCCGCTGGTGACTTACTCATGACAATCTCTGAATAAATCAAAAGACGGTCGGTTGATCGTCTTTTTTTTTGATTGGCCCTAGATATGGTAGAATGATTAAGAATAAATCGGTACAAGAGGTGAAACATGCAACAACAATGGTGGCAACATAAAATATTTTTTGGATTAGGTGTGGTTGGCGCGTTAACGTACTTTTTTGAAAGTATTGTCGGGGTATTAGTTTGGCCCGCATATCAACCCTTAGCCTATCCGATTGCGATTTTAGCGGCACAAGATGCGCCACATCGTATTGGCTTTTTGATTGCCCAGGTGATTGCAGGTATTATGATTGCGATTGCTTTGGCAGCAATTTGGTCATACCATCAATTCCAACATGAACGGAAGATGGCGCAAGGCAGTGCAGCCATGCTGTTTAGTTTTATCGCGTGGGTGCTCGTGAATAATTTTTGGCCCAATTTCACCATGGTGAATTATGTGGTTCCAGAAAATTTTCCAGCTAAAAACGTGGTAATGGCGGTCATTATTGTCGTCTTAGCTGCAGCAATGCTATATTATGCAAAACAAATTCAGAAACTAGATTGGTGGAGTTTAAGCAACGTCTTAACGGTTTTTGCCTTACTTTTCGTGATATTTAGTGTCCTTGAATTTGGGATGCAGGTATTGAATTGGCCGTTCCGCGGTTTCTTTGATATTTTAGCAACGGATTCACTGGCTCTAGGATTAGGCTTTACTAGTTGGTACTTTATGCGCCAAGCCATCTAACCTAAAACTACCTCAATTTGAGGTAGTTTTTTTTGTTAGTTAAATTAAATAGTATGGACGTGGTATACTAGTTGTTAAACCTAAAATGATCTGGGTGCGAAACGTTATTGCGCATCACAGCGAATGCAAAGGAACGTGTTAAATTATGTTAAAGCAATTATTTGCAGGAAGTCAGGGAACTTTCTATCATGCTGATGATTTAGAAGATGATGAAGTTAAAAAACTAAATGTACCGGTATCGTTTATTAAAGACGTTAACGATGAAAATGAAGCAGCTCGCTGGCATTACTCAAAGAGAGACGAGACATTAACACTCTTTATTGATGCCGTTGTAGTGGATAATGATGTGCCATCAGAAGGTGCTTATCATACTGAGTCGGTTGCTTTTTTGCTCCAAATGAAAGAACACCGCGTCTTGATGTTTACGCGTTCATCGATGAACTTTTTAGCCGATCATATTGCACATAAGTTAACTAGCAGTGCTAAGGCGACAACGCCAATTGATTTGTTATATACAGCAATTTTGGTCGTATACTCGGATTACCAATCCGCTTTGAACAAGTTAGATGTCTTACGACGTAAGTTTCAAAATCAATTTTATCGTAAGACAACTGGCTTTGGTGGGGATCTAGATAGTATTTGGACCGTCACAAATGCGTTACTTTATATTGACTCTTCAATTGAAGATAATGAGGATGTTATCGACAATATGACGAGCCAATTTAATGAATATAAGCCTGATTCACAAACTGATTTCTTAAAAAACCGCATTAACATTGAAGCACAACAAGCACATAAAATGGCTGATTTGCTTAGTTCAGTGGTTGGTAATATTGCGGATTCTTATTCATCACGAAATGATCGTAATTTGAATTGGATTATGCAAATTTTGACGGTTTATTCAGTTGTTTTGACGATTCCAACAATTATTACTGGTTTTTATGGTCAAAATGTGAAATACTTGCCCTTCGCCTTGCATCAGAATAGTTGGCTAATTACAATTCTGATTACGTTAGTGCTCATGTTGCTTGCAACGATTTGGTTCTGGCGTCACGGATATTTCGATAAATAATAGAATTTGTCTGAAAAGACTTGATAAATTCTTAAATATTCTGTATAGTTATCTTTTGTAATTTACTAGCTATTGTAACGGCGCAAGCTTGGGGTTTGGCCCATGCAGCCATACCTGTCGTTCAATCGGTAGGTGAGAGGCATCTCACAAAATACATTCGAAGGAGTTATGTTAATGCGCATTAACATTTTATTAGAGTCAGCAGAGACTGGCGAACGTATCTATTTAACTTCTAAGAACCGTCGTAACACACCGGATCGTTTGGAGCTTAAGAAGTATTCTCCAAAGTTGCGTCGTGTTACAGTGTTCAAGGAGGTCAAGTAATCATGGCTAAAAAGTCAAAGATCGCTAAAGAAAAGAAGATTGAAGCAACCATCGAAAAGTACGCTGAAAAGCGCGCTGCTTTGAAGGCTGCCGGTGATTACGAAGGTTTGTCAAAGTTGCCTCGTAACGCTTCACCAGTTCGTGCCCACAACCGTGATCGTATCGACGGACGTCCACACGCTTACATGCGTGAATTTGGAATGTCACGTTTGAACTTCCGCCAGTTGGCACACAAGGGTCAAATCCCTGGTGTTAAGAAGGCTTCTTGGTAATCGGCAGATTACTTTAAGTCTTTAAAAAGAGCATCCACTTCTGTGGGTGCTCTTTTTATACATAGTAGTAGTTATAAAACGATTTAAAGGAGGGTAGATGGATGAAATTATTACTTAAAAATCCGTGGATGACAATTTTAGTTGCCATTATTTTCGAAAGTGGCTGGGTTGTCGGCATTAAATATGCTCACACGCCCGTAGAGTGGATTCTAACGATTATTTCTTTGTTAACGTCATTTGGGTTGTACCTGATTGCAAGTCGCAAGCTGCCCGTCGGAACGACGTATGCCGTCTTCGTTGGTTTGGGATCAGCCGCCACCGTTTTGATTGGTTGGTTAGTCTTTGGCGATGCACTTTCAATCAGCCAATTACTTTTCTTAGTTATCCTACTCGTTGGGGTAATTGGTTTGAAGCTAGTTGAGGAGGAGACTGACTAATGGCATGGATTATTTTATGTTTAGCAGGATTGATGGAAGTTGCCGGCGTGGTCACTTTGAATGAATATAATCGTCGTCGGCGTTCATACCTTATTTTCTTCATGGCTGCCTTCATGATTTTGAGTGTGAGCTTGTTGGGCGTTGCACTACGGACCATCCCAATGGGGACAGGATACGCCATCTGGACGGGAATCGGCGCAGCCGGTGGAACGATTGTTGGTATGTTGTTCTACCATGAGTCACGTGATTGGAAACGTATCTTGTTTATCAGTTTAATTATTATCGGGGCTGTTGGTTTGAAGTTCACCACTGGTGCCTAAGACATTCGTGAAGACGAATGTCTTTTTTATTAACGGTAATAAGGCCGTCGGGTGTGTTAAAATGACAATAGGGATTCGGATAAAAAGATGAAGGAGAACCCGCTGCCGATATTAAGTGAAAATAAAGGCAGGTTGGCTATACTAAAAGATGCGAAAAAGGGATGAAAAAAAGTTAATAGCACTTGAACAAGCCGCTTTTGATTTAGTACAAGAAAATGGTATTAGTCAATTAAGCATTAGTAAGCTTGCCAAACGCGCCGGTGTGTCAGTTGCGACGGCTTATATTTATTTTGAAAATAAATCGGATCTGCTGGGGCATTTGTATCAATCTGTGCGTGAGCAATTGATTGATGACGTTCAAACGCCAACAGAAAATTTGCCTGTAACTGAACAGTTTGCACAAGTGATGCGTGATTACGCGCAAAACTTTGCCAAAGCACCAAAAGAACTGAATTTCATGGCAGCTTTAGCAGCTAATCCTGAGTATCTTCCAGAAACGATGCAAGCAGATACCACGCTTTTGGGGCCAGCAATGTTAACCGTTATCAAACGAGCCTACTTGCAAGAACAATTAATGACTGATAATGTAGATTTGATTGTGGCGCAAGCACTAGAACCATTGCAGTGGCTCTATCAAGCACGCGCGCAACACCAAGCTAAGGTGCAGGATAGCGAGCTTGATGTGCTCATTACGATGGCAACTCGAGCGATTTTTAAAGCATAGAACACACTATAGGGGGATTAATTATGCCAGAATTTGATTATGATGTTGTATATATTGGAAGTGGACACGGAACGTTTGATGGTGCAATGCCATTAGCCGCTAAGGGAAAGCGCGTTGCCGTGATTGAAGCGGATAAAGTTGGGGGAACTTGTCCAAACTGGGGATGTAACGCAAAGATTTTGCTAGACGGACCAGTTGCGCTACAACACACTTTGCTTGCCTCTGACGGTATTGTCAGTGGTGATGGTAAGATTGATTGGGCGAAGAATAAGGCGCACAAGCAAGCTGCCATTGACGTGATTCCAGATGCCCTTAAGGGTGGGATGGAAGCTTCAGGCATCAAGATGTACTTTGGTCATGGAACCATTATTGGTGAACATACCGTTGCCGTTGATGGTGAACCCATCACTGCTGAAAACATCGTGATTGCCACAGGATTGCGCCCACACCAATTGGACATTCCTGGAACTGAATTGGGTCATGATTCAAAGGACTTCATGGCTTTAGATGATATGCCAAAGCACATGGTTATCATTGGTGGTGGTTACATTGGGGTTGAATTCGCCACAATGGCCAACGCTGCTGGTTCTGACGTGTCACTTGTTTTGCATGATGGCGAAGCCTTGCGCGGCTTCCACCAACCATATGTGAAGGAAGTGTTAGCTGATCTTGAATCACGTGGGGTTACCGTCGTTCGCAACCAAGAAGTGAAGTCATTTGAACAACAAGGTGATCAAATTGAAGTCGCTTTGTCAGATGATACAATCACAACTGATTGGGTTTTGGATGCAACTGGTCGTGTTGCTAACGTTGAGAACCTTGGTCTTGAAGATTTGGAAATTGAACACAGCCCTAAGGGAATTGTGGTTAATGAATATCTTCAAACAACGGTGCCAAGCATCTATGTTTCTGGTGATGTAATCGACAAGGAACAACCAAAGTTAACACCAACCGCACAATTCGAATCACAATACTTGATGCACCGCTTTGCAGGTGAATCAGATGCTGCTATCGATTACCCAGCCATCGCGACAAACGTCTTCACGACGCCACGTATCGCCCAAGCTGGTGTAACTGTTGCAGAAGCACAAGCTGATCCAGATAAGTACATCGTTCAAGAGAACGACCTTTCTGGCGACTGGTACCGTGCCGTTGATTATGAAAAGAATGCTAAGTTGACCCTTATCTTCAATAAGGACAAGCAACTAGTCGGAGCAACTGAAATTTCAGAACGCGCCGAAGATTCAATCAACGCATTGTTGCCAGCTATCGAATTTGGCTACACACCTGCACAACTTGAACGCTTGGTTTACATTTTCCCAGCCATCGCGTTTGATTCAATTAGCAAATTGTAATATAAAATAAAGCCTCGCCAGTTTTCTGGCGGGGCTTTTTTAATGTGTATATATAATTTACCTTTCAAATGGAAGTAATTGCTATAGCTTGAAAATCTATTTATAATACTGAGAAACAAAGGCCGAAAAAATATGAGGGAAGCTTATGCTATTCAATAATAAAAAGAAACAGTTCGCAGAAGATCGAATTCAAAAAATACTTATTCCAATTTTTGATGAAATGGAATTGCAGAATGTGGCACTAGATGACTTAGGAAGTCAAACGCTCATGGTTTATTACTATGGCATGTTGGTCCATTTAGGTCACGCTGATGATGTTGATAACAAGTTAGTGCTGAACCAATTTACTCGCGACCTAATGGAATATTTTGATTATTCAATGGACGAGGCAGTCGAATGGGCGCTTAATATCGAACATTTCGTTGAAACGCAAGAATACGATACAACCAATGTTTTATTTGAACATGGGTATGAAGCACTTGATGATTTAAACGATGGTGAACAAGCTGAAGTAAAGAAGGATTATAGTGACATTGTTGACCATCTTAAAGCATATGAAGCGGAAAATCCGGATGCTGTTCCTGAAGAACAAGTTTCACCAATGGAAGATCTGATGCATGGCAGTCAGGATAGTTCTGAAACCCAAGAAAATGATGACAGTGGGCACTGGTCGCTGAACGTTGACTTGATTAATCAGTTTATCGAAAATGATTGGTTCCAACAATATGAAGAATTGAATGAAAAGAAGCTTGAGAAACTAAGCGAGCAATGGAGTAAATTGAGTTTTGAGAATTTTAGTCTGGATCGAAGTAATGAAGTGTCAATGAATCTTTCGCAGGCTCAATTAGAACAATGGAACAATCTAGTTTATGAATATATTGGTAGCTATCAAGATTCTATTAAATTTGTAATTGATGGTTCGTGGGGAAGTGAAGTGAGTGATGAGTTAAAAAAGAAATTAACAAATAATATTGCCGCTCAATTATTAATGCTTATTATTACCTCGTCATTCATAGATATAGAAGAAATACCCTATTACGCCGAATTAAAGAAAATTTTGCTAGATGGCTATATCTATACCAAATGGGAAGGTCAGTACCCTGATGGTAAACTCGGCATTTATAAAAATTAAGCATAACTGTAGTAGAGATTGACTTTGATTAGGAGTTCATTCATGAGGAAAAAATTATGGATAATATGAAACCTGGTGATAAGACAGGTGAATTTATTGGACACGCCAAGAATGGTATGGAAGTTGAGTGGGATAAAGACCGCAAAGGTAGGTGGCGCAACGTTTACATAACTGATGTTAAAAATAAGTTTAATGATGTAAAGGAAGAGCCATCTAGTATTGTGGAATCCGGCTATTATGATAATTATCGGGTAAAAACAACACCTGAAGGAATTAAATGGGTGTTGGATGGACTTGAGACAGACATGAATCAAATATTAGATTATTGTAAAGATAAGAAGTCTTGGAATTCAGACTATGATGGAATTACATTTTACGGTGATGATTGGGAGGCAGGTTATGACTGTTATGAGTTTCCAAAAAAGATTGAAAAAAATCAAGCTGTTGTGGAAAACTTTCATGATTATCCCGATGAGACCATTGATATTGCGTATGTGACGTTAGAACAACTGTATGATTACTTCGTTGATGAAGTCAACCATGCGAATACATTTGTTTATCGACCTCAAGATATTGCAAAAATGAAAGAAAAGTTACCAGAAGTAAAAAAAGCTTTTGGACTGTAAAACCAGATAATGACAACGATTGAATAGACCATGAGGTCCAGAATGACTGTATTCTGGACCTCATTTTGTTATATAATATTTAAACTTAGGACAACCGAAAGCATAAGATCTGACGATAAACTAGGTGACGTCAGTGGCTATGCCAAGCATGTTAAGATAGAATTGATGTATTCAAATGAAAAGACGGCGCGGCAATCTAACCTAAGGTGGCAGACAGAATAAATGATGCATATCTTTAAGGGTAAGATAGGGCTTCATAAAAGAACATAGTAGTGGTGAGGGCGAACATGCAATAATGCAGTAGTATCGTGTCAGAAACGATATTAAAATAATTAAGGAACTTGTTAAAATAATTGCGATAGTATATATTAAAGATAATAAAGTTTAATATCATTGCGTAATGATATTTGAACATAACAAGTTGAGAAGTATTAAAAGCTAAACTAAAGGAGCAATGACATGAAGTTACCAAAAACTTATACAAGTAAAAATGGGCACTTAACTGTGACAATGGAACGAACTACTAAGAAGGAAAAGATTCAAGCATTAATTGGATGGACAGTTGTTGCTGTGATTGTATATGCTTTCGTCTTGCTTCTCAAGTAAATGATTTCAAATGGGGCCCATTAGTTAGCGTGAGTTAACTGGTGGGCTTTTTATATGGTTTAAAAGAGGAGAAAAAATATGAATTATTCAGAATTTATTATGTCTGCAACAGTAAGTGACTAAGGACGTTTTTCATCAGATTAAAAAATATTAGGAGAAAAAAATGAGAAACGTCCAGAAAAATAGTCCAGCAATCATCCTATTGATTGTACTTGTGGGGTTCCCACAAATTAGTGAAACGATCTTCACACCAGCATTACCGGAAATCAGTCGAGATTTTCATGTCACCGCACAAACCGCCCAACTTTTGATGGGAAGTTACTTCATGGCATTTGCCGTTGGGGTTTTAGTTTGGGGACAGTTGTCAGACCGATGGGGTCGGCGACCAACGATGCTCCTAGGTATCTTGGTCTATCTTATCGGTAACATCGGCTTATTTGCAGCACCAGAATTTGGTTGGTTACTACTAGCCCGACTCGTGCAGGCCTTTGGCGCCAGTGTCGGATCAGTTGTCACGCAAACAATTATGCGGGAAAGCTTTTCCGGAGTGAGAGGGGCCCAAGTATTCGCCAAAGTCGGCGGTGCCATGGCCTTAGCACCTGCATTGGGTCCATTTATTGGGGGAATCATCCAACAATATTTCGGATTCAAAAGTGTCTGTTCCGTGCTTATTGGCATGGCGATTATGATTTTGATATACAGTTATGGTAAGTTGCCAGAAACAATGAATCCAAAGGCGACTGAGCCGTCGGTTTCAATTTGGCACGCTGCGAAAATTCTTGCGCATGATAAGCGAGTTTGGGCTTATGCCGTTTTGATTGCGGGCATCAATGGAATTCTGTTTAGCTTTTATGCAGAGGCACCATTTGTTCTGATGCAAATGTATGGCATGGACGCTATGCATTACGGCATCGCGGGGATGGTGATTGCGTTATCTAGTATTGTTGGGGCGATGTGCGCAAACTATGCGGTGAAGTATCTGACATCTTACCGAATTATTATGTTAAGCCTGATTGTGAGTGGGCTAGGTGTTGGCGTTGGTTGCTTGAGTGCGACGATGCATAGTAGTTTATTGTTCCTGGCGGCCTTCTTTATTGTCTTTACCGGGCTGAACACTATTTTGCCATTAGTACTGAATGATGCTTTGGTTGGATATGAAAATATTATTGGGACTGCCAGTGGTGTATTTGGATTTGCCTATTACGTGATGATTAGTTTGATGACTTATGGCATGAGTCTAATGCACAACGGCACGGCATTTGCATTGCCACTTTATGTTGGGGCGTTAATTGTATTAATGCTCATATTGACGGTTACGTGTTTAAGAAAAAGATAGTGGGAAAGCCTGTGCTTGCGAGCGCGGGCTTTTTTGTATAAAAAATAATCGAAATATTCTGGGGATTTCCCAAAACATTTCGATTATGTTATTTTTGCATTTATTCAATTATGAACGAGCTTTTAGCTCATCTTGGGCAACCCACTTATGGTTCATCACAGACTTACCAGTTTTGGTATTTGTGTAATTGATTTCATAGGCAGGGCCCTTGTGGACCTTGGTAATCTTACCTTTGGCATTTTTCATACCTGGCATGTGGTCAGTGGTGATGGTAATGGTATCACCCTTTTTGTCCTTCTTATCTGGATCCTTGAAGTCAGACTTTACCAACCACTTGTGGTGCATGACTTCTTTACCCGACTGGGTGTTCTTGTATTGAACCTCATAGAGTGGGGTATCGTATGCATGAACGACCATGCCTTTGGCATTCTTCATACCAGCCATGTGATCAGCCTTAACGGTCACCTTAGCATTGTCCTTGTACTTGGCATTTTTGTCCATTTTCAAATGTGAGGTATCAGATGTAGATGATGACATCGTCTTAGCGCTTGAAGACATATTATTCATACTATCTGCGTGAATGAGAGACGTACTTGCAGCAGCTCCAGTAGCTAAGAGAAGAGTTGTTGCGGCAATTGTAAACTGTTTGTTCATGATGTTTCCTCCAAAATTTCTTAACAACCAACAACAGAACATAGCTTATAATTTAATTGATAAAGAAAGTTTAATTGGGGCATAAGTGGAACATAAATTCAGTTTTGAATTGAGTCCTAATCTGTTCCGTGTGTCTGTACAATATGGTATATTGAAATCACGTGGTTCGTAACCATCCCACGCAAAAAAACTAGGAGTCTTTTAAATATGGAAACAAAAAAAAATAAACGCGTCTATGATCTCACGATGATGGCCGTTGTTGCCGCACTTTATGTGGTATTGACGTTGTTGGTAGCACCTTTCGCTTTTGGACCGGTCCAATTGCGTTTGTCAGAAGGGCTAAACCATCTAGCTGTCTTCAATAAGCGCTACATCGTAGCAATTTCACTAGGGGTGTTCATTGCCAACACGCAGTCATCCCTTGGTGCCGTTGATATGATTTTCGGAACGCTGGGTACAGTTGTAATGTTGACGATGAGCTACTATGCCACACGTCATGTGAAGTCAATCGTGAAGCGTCTCATCATCAGCACAGTTATTGATACTTTCATGATGTGGGCCGTGGCGCTTGAATTGCACGTCTTCTTGAAGGCACCATTCTGGATTACCTACGGTTCAGTTGCCCTTGGAGAATTTGCTTCATTGGTCATTGGTGCGATTGTCATTTACTTCATCAGCAAGCGCATTAACTTGGCAGCCTAATGATTGATCAAAATTATACGGGGCAGACGCTCTTAATCACCGGTGCAGCTTCGGGGATTGGGCAAGCCCAAACGCAAGCTTATCTAGCTGCCGGTGCGACTGTGATTGCACTGGATCGACAACCCATTCAACTGGAACACGCCAACTTAACCAAGGTCGAACTTGATTTAGCGGACGCAACTGGCTTGAAGGCATGGTTGTCACAAAACACGGCATTACTCGCGCAAGTGGATATTTTCTTGAGCACGGCTGGGGTCTTGGATGCTTTCCAACCAGCTTTGGCAGAAGACGAAGCATTATTTATGCGCGTGATGCAAATCAATACCTATGCCCCAATTCAAATCACGATGGCTTTGTTGCCAATGTTACTTGAAAAAAAGCATGGACAAATTTTATACATGGCATCGATTGCTGGTTTAATTGCTGGTGGTGGTGGCGCAGCCTATACAACGTCCAAGCATGCTTTGGTCGGGTGGATGCGTCAGCTCGCCTTAGATTATGCTGACCAGGGATTGCGAGTGAACGCGATTGCACCTGGGGCGATTGAAACGCCTATGAATGCAGCCGATTTTGCTGGGGATGCCGCTATGGCGAAATCTGTTGCGGCGGAAACGCCAACCAAGCGTTGGGCTCAGCCAGAAGAGGTCGCCGACCTGAGCCTTTACTTAACAAGCCCGCAAGCAGGGTACATTCAAGGCCAAGTTGTGCCAATCGACGGTGGTTGGACAATTAAATAGAATCAAATAAAAACGCTAGTTACGAGTAATCGTAGCTGGCGTTTGTTTAGTTAGAATTTCGTGAAATCAGGCAAGTCAACGAAGTAGCTGACAATATCGGTGATATCAACGTAATTATTTTCGTCTTTGTAGAGGAGCAAGCGCCAGTCGCTGACGTGATCCTCGTTACGCTCATCAATGAACTGGTTCAAAGTACCGTCATGATTGAGGAGCAGATAACCGGCGAAATCTTCTAAGACATCGGGCATCGACGTTGTTAGGCGTTCCATATCATGTGAATCATTGGGGTTGAAAAGGGCCACACCGAGAGTCCCAAGTTCAGGACGTAGGTTGGCGAAGTACCACTTAATGGCGATAAGGTCGGTCATCGTCATACCGATGTTCATCAAATAGTCGACACTCAAGCGGAAGTGGATGGGTTCAACCATTGCAGGCTGAGTTTTAGCGACATGATATTGATCAGAATAGAATTCAGCCAATGTTTGCCATTGTGCGAAGGTCGGTTCTTGTGTGCCTTGCTCGAAATCGTTCAAGGTATCTGCAGCAATCTTTGTTTGTTCAGCAACGGCTTCACGGCTTAATTGAAAAAGTGAACGCAGGGTTAGTAGATTATTCATCACAAAACTTCCTTTCGATGATTAATGACGGCTCATATCCAAAATGGCATCAAAGACAGACTGTGGCAATTCGATTTGATTCTTTTGCCCTTGGCGACGCATTTGTTGTTGCTTCTTAGACGTCTTACCAGATGAAGCAGCGGCTTTACGTAGGGGTGGAATATTTCCACGACTAATGACACGCCCTTCAACAATGGCTTGAACCGGCATTTGTTGCAACTTACGTGGGACCAGTTCCGTTAACTTTTGGACGATTTCTTGGGCGAATTGGTCGGCACGCAAACGGTGCATCACAAAAGTTAGCGCATCGACAGGCGTGTAATCAATTTGGATATCCAAACGGACCAAATCAGATTCATCATAATCGTCGCGCTCCGTTGAAAGCGTGGCGAAACCATGGGAAACGGACTTCAGTTCATTAAAGAAATCATAGGCAATTTCAGAAATTGGCATCTTGTAGGTGATTAATAGCATGTCACCAATCGTTTCCAAATCTTGAAGGACACCACGGCGGCCTTCTGCAAGACGCATAATGTCGTTTAATTGAGAATCCGGCGCAGTGATTTTAGCGCGAACGTAAGGTTCTTCAACCTTTGTGATCATATTATAATCCGGGAATTGCGTTGGGTTTTCAATGTAAAGCGGCTTATCTTGGTTTTTAACTGTGACGCGGTAAGTTGAGTTTGGCATGGTCGTCAAAACATCAAGGCCAAACTCGGCTTGCAAACGTTCACGAATGATCTGCAAATGGAAGATTCCCAAGAAACCACCACGGAAGCCCATACCAAGTGCTTCAGATTGTTCAGGTTCGTATTGGAAAGCCGCATCATTTAGCGCCAGCTTTTCAATCGCAATCTTTAATTCTTTGTATTCACCTTCATGCGGATAAATTCCGGCATATACCATTGGCTCGATTTGTTGATAACCAGGGAAAGGTGCATCAGTGGGGTTTTGTTTAGAGGTCACGGTGTCACCAACTTGGATGGCACGTGGATCCTTAATTCCCGTGAGAATGTAACCAACATCCCCAGCTGATAATTCAGGCGTTTCAGTGGCAAGGGGCGTATAGAAACCAATTTCCTTTGGTTGGGCACTAACGTCATTAGCCATGAAATTCAACGCCATATTTTTTGTCAAAATCCCATCGAAAATACGGGCTTGGACCATGACACCTTGATAGGGATCGAATTTTGTATCGAAAATCAGACCCTTAAGCGGTGCGTCAGGGTCGCCACTTGGTGCGGGTAAACGGTCACGAATGGCTAACAAAACATCGTCAATCCCAATTCCAGTCTTAGCGGAAATACGCAGGGTGTTTTCAGGCGTGAAACGTTCATCAAGATCCATCAATTCAGCTTGCGTACTATCAACATCAGCCATTTTGTTATCAATTTTATTGATAATCGGAATGACGGTTAGGCCAGCATCTTGTGAAAGGCGGTAGTTGGCAACAGTTTGAGCTTGCACACCCTTGGTGGCATCGACCAAAAGGAGCACACCATCAGTGGCTGACAAACTACGTGACACTTCATAATTGAAATCGACGTGCCCAGGTGTATCAATCAAGTTATATTCAAATTCTTGACCTTCTGGGTCAACGTAGTAATTACGGACGGTACGCGACTTCACGGTCACACCGTGCATTTGTTCAACAGCCAGATCATCTAGTAATTGATCACTGGCTTCACGGTTACTAACCGTATTCGTGGTTTCCATGATGCGGTCAGCAAGTGTCGACTTTCCATGATCAATGTGGGCAATAATAGCAAAATTTCGGATAAACTTTTGGTCTTTAGGCATGAGGTCCTTCTTCTTTTCATTTAATCGGTGTTGTACCGAAGAGTATGTTAATCTGTTCAAATTCTACCGTACTCACCGGCAAAGGTGAAGAGAATCATGTATAATTTAAGGATAGTCTTATAAATCAAAATGGAAACAGAAAAAGAGGGATCATATGATTACATTTGAACCGATTACTGATGAAGCGTACTGGCAAAAAATTTATTTAGAAGCATTTCCAGAGCGTGAGCGTAGCCCCTATGAAATGCTTGTGGAACTTTCTGAAACGAAGCCCGTTGTTGAGTTACATACGATTGCCGAAGATGGCAAGGCGATTGGCTTGGTTGTGTGGGTTGAATTAGGGGATGATAAAGCTTTCATCCTATACTTTGCGATTGATCAATCACTACGTGGTGGTGGATACGGTGGTAAAGTGCTGGCAGCTTTGAAGGAGCGCTTTACGAACGGGATTATCCTAGAAGCTGAATTCCAAGAACCTGATGCTGACAATTTAGACCAGCGTGAACGTCGCCATCGTTTTTATGAAAAAAATGGTGTCATGGATTCAGCATTTGCATCAAAAGCATTTGGTGGGATTTACCATTTGATGCGTTCAAATCCAAAAGTCACAGTGGAAGATTACTTAAAAGGTGTCCAAATTTTGAGTGACTACCCAACGATGGTTGCCCCAGCATCACAGGCTTTACGAGCCTTTAAATAATTAAAAAAACAGCTACTGAATCAAGTGGCTGTTTTTTTATGGACTTTTTTGCTTGTAGTATTATACGCCGTATGGTAATGTCTTTTATGCAATAGATTTAACGGAATAGTATTATATATAATTAAAAGCGAGGCAGTATCATGACAGAACCAGCATTAGTAGCAAAAAATTTGGAAAAAACCTATCAAAAAGGAACAGAAGCGGAGCAAACCGTTTTAAAAGATTTATCTTTAACGGTTGAAAATGGAGAATTTTTAGCCATTATGGGACCTTCTGGATCTGGAAAATCAACTTTGTTGAACATTTTGTCAACATTAATGACACCAACTAGTGGGGAAGTTGAAATTAATGGTAAAGATATTCTCCATATGCGTGACAAAGAAATGGCCAAGTTCCGTGGGCACGACATGGGGTTCATTTTCCAAAACTATAATTTGATTGAAAGCTTAACGGTCGCTGAAAATATTGGACTACCACTGAATTTACAAAATGTGGCACCAAAGCTCATCAAGGAACGTGTACGAGGTGTAGCAGAATTATTGAACATTGCTGATTATCTTGGGAAGTATCCGGCAGAACTGTCAGGGGGACAACAACAACGCGTTGGGGCCGCCCGAGCCTTAGTCCACGAACCAGCTTTGATTTTTGGGGATGAGCCAACAGGTGCTTTGGATTCTGAAAATGCACGGGAGATGATGGCTTATCTGTCTAAGATTAACCAAGCCGAAGCCATTTCCATTTTGATGGTAACGCACGATGCTTTCTCAGCAAGTTTTGCGTCACGCATTCTTTTCTTAAGTGATGGACAATTCGTGGCTGAATTAAAGCGTGATGGGCAAAATCGCGAAGCATTTTATCAACAAATTTTGCACCAATTAGGAAACTTTGAAGAATAGGCGAAGGGGGGAAATCATGTTAAATAAAATTGCATTAAAATCACTTCGTCAGAAATGGCGTGATTATAGTGTATTGGTCATTGGATCTTTAATTGCGGTGGCTATTTTCTATATGTTCAGCGCAATTGCGACGAATGAACCATTATTGAAGAGTATGTCGACCATGACAAAACAAGTCATTGTCATTGTGTTTGTTTTTGGTGAGATTTTCTTGGGAATTATCACGTTTGTTTACCTGAACTTTGCCAATAACTTCTTGTTGCGATTACGACAAAAGGATTATGGGTTGCTTGCAATGCTGGGGGCATCTAAACGTCAAGTTGGTGGCTTGTTAATGCGCGAGACCCTCTTTATTGGTGTCATTGCAACAGCATTTGGTATTTTAGTAGGGGCTGGATTAACAAAACTCAGTGGTCAAACCTTAATGGATCTGATTGGTATCAAAATCAAGCACTGGGCTGTCTTTACCCCTAAGGCAATCCTGATTACTGTTGTATTTTTTCTTGTTGTCTTTCTACTCAACGGACTTTACAATCGTTGGCGTTTGAAGCGCGTTGACACACTGACTTTGTTGCACGCTGACGAAACGACGATGGCTAAACCAGAAAAGCCAGTCCGTCAATTGATTTTGGGCTTACTTGGACTTATTATTTTAGGTGGAAGTTATGCCTTGATGCCGTCAATTCCAAAATTGCGAATGACGGGGATGGTCATTGCGTTAATTTTGAATGGTGTCGGAACGTATTTGTTTGTTGGTCAGACACTAGGGCTCATCACAAATTGGATGCGTCGTTCTGATTTTGGACAACGTGGACTACGTTTGTTCTTGAACGGGCAATTAAGTTTTCGCCTAAATGAATATAAGCGTATTTTTACGATGATTGCGGTGTTATTTGGTTTAGCGCTAGGTGCAATTAGTGTTGGACAAGGTTACTATGTTTCTTTGCCAAAACAAGCAGAGGAAAATAATCCTGTCACATTAATGATGCGTAAACCTGATGCGAAGTTGAGTGGGCTTAACGATGTCACTTACCAAGCTGAAATTAAATATCGGGTCCATGATGGGCAAGTCGACTTTGAAAAGCAAGACTTAGCAAATGCCAAGGTACCGACACTGACATTTAACCACCCTGAAGATACCCATGCCAAGCCAAAACGTGTCACATTAAATGTGAATGCACCACATGCAGATGAAGATTATACGTTGACGACATGGGCAGCTTATCTAGCAGGAATGCCATACGGGACAAAGGTAAATCTGGTCGATCAATTGCCAAAACAAGGTGTCCAAACGTTTAAGGCTGTCTCTGTACGAGATATGCAGGCGAACCAAAAGCCACTTGAAAAGCTATATTCTGGTGAGTCACGCTATACTGATCACGGTAATTTGATGGTGCCCGGGGCATATGGTAATTTTGTGATGTTGAAGTCTATCTTTGGTGGTCTTGAATTTATGAGTGTCTTTTTGGGGATTGCTTTCCTCGTGATGCTGGCCTCAACGTTGATGTTTAAAGTTCTTTCAAACGTGAGCCAAGATCGTCATCGTTATCAAATTTTAAGGATGATTGGAACGACACCTGCTGCGTCGAAGATGGCAACGATTAAAGATGTTGGTATTCTTTTCTTTATTCCAATGGTGATTGGTATCTTGGACACTGTATTTGGCCTACAAAGTTTTAAACCGATTATGATGGATCCATACATTGGTTTAGGGAATGGATTACTCATAGTTGGAGGCGTATACTTACTTTACTTTGTTGTGACGGTATTCATTTACCAACGCCTTGTCTTAAAAAAGTAAGAGATGGCTAGATAAAGACGGGCATGTGATTTTAATTGATGCTTAACTTTTGAGTAGTGCAGAATGTGGTATACTATGAAGATACTGTAGAAAATAAAATCGACTTTAAAATTAAATGCACAATTAAAACCGACTTGTATTAGTCATTCATGAATACGTTTAAAAGTTGCTAGGAGTAAGTTATGTCTAAATTATCAATCATTGTCCCTGTCTTCAATGAGGAAGAGACTGTTCCAATTTTTTATGATGCTTTGGAAAAAGTACACACCCAAGTACCCGAATATGAGTTTGAGTACTGGTTTATTGACGATGGATCAACTGATAACACAATTGCGTCAATTCAAGCCCTACAAACCCGTACAGATACTGTTCATTATGTTGAATTCTCACGTAATTTCGGAAAAGAAGCAGGTCTGTATGCAGGTTTGCAGCATGCGACTGGTGAATATGTCGCTGTGATGGATGTTGACTTGCAAGATCCACCTGAGATGTTACCTGAAATGTTGGCCGGTGTGTCATCAGGGGAATGGGATATGGTTGGTGCACGTCGTACAACGCGTGCTGGTGAACCTAGAATTCGAACATTCTTTTCAGATATGTTTTATAAGGTGATTAATAAAATTTCTGATACGCACTTGGTTAATGGTGCACGTGATTATCGTGTCATGAGCCGTCAAGTCGTTGATGCCATTTTGAGTATGACTGAATACAATCGTTTCTCAAAAGGAATCTTTTCTTGGGTTGGATTTAAGCAGAAGTATCTGCCATATGAAAATGTTGAACGTGTTGCTGGTTCAACATCATGGTCATTCTGGTCACTTTTCAAATATTCAATTGAGGGGATTGTGGCCTTTTCACAAGCACCACTTACGGCCATTGCCATTTTAGGTGTTGTGTCATTTGTGGCCTCAATTATTGGCGCAATTGCGATTTTCATTCGCGCTTTGTTAGTGCCAGCGTCCGCTATTGGTGGTTGGCCTTCATTAGTTGTCATCATGCTCTTTATGGGTGGGATTCAACTACTTAGCTTGGGTATTGTTGGTCGTTATATCGCAGCCATCTACCTAGAAAGCAAGCATCGCCCAATTTATATTGCACGTGATGTTAAATAATAAAATAGTAAAACCCGCACTAGTCAGTACTAGTGCGGGTTTATTTTTTTACATTTCACTTAGAATACGGCGGGCAATCGATTCAGTTGTTACCATATCGGTAAGGAACTTACCACGTAATGCACCTAGGGCAGCCTTGGTCTTAAACTTACTCTTTACGATACCAAAGCGACGAGGTGTCGCCATGATTTCGTCAACTGACAAGCCAAATACCTTATCATGATCTTCATTCAAGAAATGTCCATCAACATCAAAAGGACGGCCATAAAGCATACCGGCAACATCATCTTGGTTGATATCACCGAGAATCATATCCAGATTTTCCTTCCAAGTTGGAATACTTTCAAGCGAGGCTAAGGTCCCCAGTGTTGTAAAGAGGAGATCCATTTGTTTTGAAGCTGAAAAGGCAGGTTTAACGGCAATTTCTTGCGACATTTTTTCACGGGTCGCATCATCAATAATGTAAAGCGGTCCAGTCATCGTAAGATACTCGGCTGAAAAACGGGCAGCAGCTAATTCAACCATACGCATTGAACCAGCAGCAGACTTATATTTCATGTTTTCCCCAATGAATTGGGTGAAAGTAACATTTTCTAGCACTGAGACGGGGAAGTAGTTGATGATATTAAAAATGGTACCACCCCAAGTTAAACCAACCACTTTGCTTTGAGCGATTAAAGGTGCTAATTGATGTGCTGAGTAGTTGAGGATATTTTCGGTCGTTTCAGTGGGACTGATATTATCCTTTAGAATGTAGATATGTGGGATGTTAAAAACTTTTTGGAATTCTTTTTCAAGTTCGAGATTACGAGGGTTAGGAGCTGCGATATTAATCGTGACAATGCCTTCGCGGCGTGCATCATCGAGATATTTGTTAACAAGATAACGACTTAAGTGATATTTTTCTGCTAATTCAGCTAAAGACAATTGTGAAAGATAGTAGTCTTGGGATAAATTGGCGAGTAATTCATGCTGATCCATTTCTTCTGACATCAGTAAGCCTCCTTAAAAGCGTTGTGCACCCTTAGCTTACCATACATTTGAAATATGTTGAATGATTTTCATATTTTTTAATTATATCAAGTTAAGGTTTTTAGTTTGTGAACCACGTTTTTAAATTTTTAAAATCACAACGAACTGATTTTAAAAATATCGAATTTATTCTTTACATTTTTAAAAATATGACCTAAAATTAAACATGTTAGCAAAGGTATGAGGCCTTTGAGAGTTAAAAAATATGTGAGAGGTGTAACAAACATGGTTGACATGGATAAAGTGTTAGCACTTCACGAAGCACATACCGGTGTGCTCGATATTAAAGGGGACTTTGATGTCACAACCCGTAATGATTTGAGTGAAGCCTACACACCAGGTGTCGCTGGCCTAGCAAAGCTGATTGAATCTGATCCATCAGCTAAGGCAAAGTACACGATGAGTGGAAAGTTAGTTAGCATCATTAGTGATGGGACTGCAGTATTGGGATTAGGGAATGTTGGTCCAGCTGCGAGTCTACCTATTATTGAAGGAAAAGCACTGCTATATAAAGATTTTTCAGGCGTAAATGCTGTCCCTATGGCATTAGAACAAACATCAGTTGATGAATTTGTCCAAACAGTTGTGAATATGTCAACATCGTTTGCCGGGATTCATTTGGAAGATATTGCCGCACCGCGTTGCTTTGAAATCGAAGAAAAGTTAAAAGAAAAATTGGATATTCCGGTTTATCATGATGATCAAGAGGGGACGGCAATTGTTGTCTTAGCTGGATTAATCAATGCTGCCAAGGTGGTTAATAAATCACTTAAGGATTTGAAGATTGTTTTGAATGGTGTTGGTGCATCTGGATATGCAACTGGTAAGTTATTGGCTGAAGCTGGTATTAAAAATATTACTTTGGTCGACATTCATGGTGTGATTCGCGAAGATGATACACGCTACAACGCGTACCAACGTAAACTTGCTGGCATGGTGAACCAAGCAGATGGGCAAACATTAGATGATGTGATTGATAATCAAGATGTCTTTATCGGTTTGTCAGATGAGAAGGTGCTCTCAGGAGACCAAGTCAAGCGCATGAACGATGACCCAATCATTTTTGCTTTGGCAAATCCTGTTCCAGAAATCGACCCCGATGAAGCCAATGCTGCCGGAGCAAAGATTGTCGCAACGGGATCTTCACAATGGCCCAACCAAGTTAATAATATTTTGGCATTCCCAGGTCTATTCAAGGGATTGTTGGAAACCGGTGTTAAGAGTGTCGATTCACAACTTCAGTCAGAAGTTGCACATGCTTTGGCCGATATGATTCAAAATCCTGATACGACAAATATTGTCCCGGGTGTTTTTGACGATGGTGTTGTTGATGCCGTTTCAGGTGCTGTTGAAACATTTGCCAAAAAATAAGTTATGACACAAGGAGGTCTGTAAAATGAGTGATCACATTCAAGATTTGTATTTGAGAAGTCAGCCACAACGCAAAATGTGGCAAAACTTCTTAACTGAACGTGGCATTGATGTTTTTAATGACAAAGAGATTGATGTCATTGATGAGACAATTGGCCTCTTTGATGATCATGACCAGTTAGTTGGAACTGGTTCCATTGCGGGTGATGTGATTAAGTACATTGCCGTCCAGAATGAGGACGGTGCTTCAGGATCACGCTTCAATATGGTCGTTTCTGAGCTCGTGAGCCGATTAGCACAACGCGGGGTGTTCCATATTTTGGTCTTTACCAAGCCAAAATATACAGTTAGTTTTGAACATGTTGGATTTACGAAGTTAGCTGATTCTGATCAAGGTGTCTTGCTTGAAAAAGGTGAACCAAATATTCAAACATACTTAAAGAATATCCCGAAGGTTCCAGCTGATAAGAAAATTGCAGGCATCGTCATGAATGCCAATCCATTTACTTTAGGCCATCGCTACCTTGTGGAAACGGCGGCTAAAGAAAATGATTTTGTTTATGTCTTTGTCGTCAATCAAGATGCATCACTTTTCAAAACCAGTGAACGTGTTGAACTCGTTAAGGCGGGAACGCAAGACTTAGAAAATGTCATTGTTGTCAATGGTGGCAGCTACATGGTCAGTTATGCGACTTTCCCAGCGTATTTTATTTCAAGTCCTGATGCAGTTGTTGATTATCAAACCACACTAGATGCGCGATTGTTCAAGAATTGGATTGCCAAGGATCTGCACATACAGACCCGTTACCTAGGTAGTGAACCATATTCGCACACCACTGATTTGTATAATCAAGCGCTACAACGTGAGTTGCCACCTGAGGTTCAGGTGAAAATCATCCCACGTAAAGAACTTGGTTCAGGCGATGCCATCTCGGCAACGTCAGTTCGTAAGGCGATTGAAGAGGACCGGATTTCCGAAATAGAAAATCGGGTTCCCAAAACCACCTACCAATTTATTGTTAACCACAAGTCTGAATTACAAGACCGGATTAAGAAAGGAAAGAAAGATGGAGATTAAGAAAACGGCGATTGCCGGAACATTAGAATCATCTGATGTACAAATTATGCTTAGTCAAGGAACAGATGGGATCCAATTTAATTTGGAATCAGATGTTGAAAAACAATATGGAAAGGCAATCAAGGCAACTGTTGCAGATGTTTTGAAAGCTTATGGTGTTGACAATGCCAATGTCAAGATTGTTGATAAAGGGGCATTAGACATGGTTATTAAGGCACGCGCAATTGCAGCAACGCAACGTGCTTTAGACATCGTTGATGAACCAATGTGGGAGGTACTTTAATAATGGCTACAGAAGAACGTTTACGTCGAACAATGATGTTCGTACCTGGAAATAACCCAGCCATGGTTAAGGATGCTGGTATTTTCGGAGCTGACTCAATTATGTTTGATTTGGAAGATGCTGTCTCACTTCCAGAAAAAGATGCCGCACGTTATTTGGTCTATGAAGCCTTGCAAACTGTTGATTACGGGGATGCTGAATTAGTTGTACGTATCAATGGATTGGATACACCTTTCTATCAAAATGATATTCGTGCGATGGTTAAGGCTGGAATCGATGTTATCCGTTTGCCTAAGGTTGAAACGGCTGAAATGATGACTGAGTTGGTAAACTTGGTTGAAGAAGCTGAGAAGGAATTTGGTCGTGAAGTTGGTTCAACACGTGTCATGGCTGCCATTGAGTCTGCTTTGGGTGTCGTGAATGCATATTCAATCGCTTCATCAACAGATCGGATGATGGGAATTGCTCTGTCTGCCGAAGATTACACGACGGATATGAAGACTCACCGTTACCCTGATGGTGCTGAACTAGAATACGCACGTAATGCAATTTTGCATGCCGCTCGTGCCGCAGGTGTTTCAGCCTTCGATACTGTGTTTACAAACATGGATGATCCTGATGGATTCTATCGTGAAACTGAGTACATTCACCAACTTGGATTTGACGGTAAGTCATTGGTTAACCCACGTCAAATTGAAATGGTTAACTCAGTCTTTGAACCTACTGAAAAAGAAATTGTAAATGCCCAAAACGTGATTGCTGCGATTGAAGAAGCCCGCGCTAAGGGTTCAGGTGTTATTTCAATGAATGGTCAAATGGTTGACCGTCCAGTCGTATTGCGTGCTGAACGTGTGATGCGTCTTGCAAAGGCATCACACTTAGTTGATGAGGAGGGAAATTACATTGGAAAATAGTGTAAAGCGTGAATTACCAGATGAACTTATGGATAAGTTGGACTACAAGCCTTTTGAAACTGTTGATTTTGGAAACCCTGAAATTCAACGTGTTGCACCAAAGGTTCGTGCCACTACTGGTAAGGATAAATTAGTTGATTCATTGGAAAAAGCTGTTACTGATAATGTTAAAGATGGTATGACGATTTCATTCCATCACCATTTCCGTGAGGGTGACTATGTCTTTAATATGGTTATGCGTATTATCATTGATCATGGTTATAAGGATTTGACTTTGGCCCCATCATCATTGACGAATACAATGAACGATATCACCATTGAAGCCATTGAAAAGGGTGTTGTTACCAATATCACATCATCAGGTATGCGTGGAACTTTGGGTGATGCCGTATCACACGGTGCGCTTGAAAACCCAGTTATCTTCCGTTCACACGGTGGTCGTGCCCGCGCCATCGAAGAAGGGGATATCAAGATTGACGTTGCTTTCTTAGGTGTACCAAACTCTGATGAGATGGGAAACGCAAATGGTATGGATGGTGAGACTGCCTTTGGTTCACTTGGTTATGCATTAATGGATGCCAAGTATGCAGATAAGGTTGTCTTGATTACCGATAACATTGTTGATTACCCAAACACACCTGCTTCAATCGAACAAACGCAAGTTGATTACGTCGTTAAGGTTGATAAGGTTGGAGATCCTGATAAGATTGGATCTGGAGCAACACGTTTCACTAAGGATCCTAAGGAACTTAAGATTGCGCAAACGGTTAACAACGTGATTGTACACTCACCATACTTCAAGGATGGCTTCTCATTCCAAACAGGTTCTGGTGGTGCTGCACTTGCCGTAACCCGTTTCTTGCGTCAATCAATGATTGATAATGGTATCACGGCCTCATTTGCGCTTGGTGGTATCACTAAGCCAACGATTGACTTGCTTGAAGAAGGTTTGGTTAAGAAGGTTATGGACGTGCAAGACTTCGATAAGGGTGCTGCCCAATCAATGAAGTCAAACCGTGACCAACAAGAAATCAGTGCAACTTGGTATGCAGATCCTGCTAACAAGGGTGCCATGGTTGATAAGTTGGATGTTGTTATCTTGTCAGCACTTGAAATTGACACTGACTATAATGTTAACGTTATGTCAGGATCTGATGGTGTTATCCGTGGTGCTGTTGGTGGCCATCAAGATGCTGCCACAGCCAAGTTGACAATTATTTCAGCACCACTTGTTCGTGGACGTATTGCAACGGTTGTGCCTGAAGTAACCACTAACGTTACCCCAGGTGACTCAGTTGATGTCCTTGTTACTGAAGTTGGGATTGCAATTAACCCTAAGCGTCAAGATTTGATTGATGCATTGAAGGATGTTCCTGGTGTACCTGTTTACACTATCGAAGAATTGCAACAAATGGCTGAAGCTAAGGTGGGAAAGCCAGAACCACTTGAGTATACCGATCGTACGGTTGCGATGGTTGAATACCGTGATGGTTCAATTATCGATACAATCAAAGAAATTAAAGATTAGTCAAAAAAACACTTAATCGTTGAGATTAAGTGTTTTTTTGTATGTTTAATAAGTTATAAAATCAGACAATAAACTCTAAATTTATGTAAAATAAACTGCAGAATTCGGACAGAAAATAAAAACTACGATAGATTTAGAGTTCATACCAGATGTGGGTAAGAAATATTAATGTAAATCGTCTGCTAGAATGTTCCGATTTTGCAATCTCTATGGCACATGTCTGTGATTTTTACTTGGTAGTATGGGTGCGTTGGCGTAGTTAATTGTAACGGTATTGAAAACTAGTATTATTGACCTATGTTTTCGTCTGCGGTAATATATAAGAAGTTAAGAAAATATAAAGAAACTTAAAAAACAGACAAATGCTTAAGTAAGTACACAGTAAAAGTATTTTAGACAATGCAAAGCCATTGTCCTAAGGGAGTAATTAATAATGAGTCACATAAAAATGTATAAAAGTGGTAAGTTTTGGGTTAGTTCTGCTGTAGCAACCCTTGGAGCAGCAGCTGCGCTTGTTGGAGGTGCTGGTACAACAGCCCAAGCCGACGCAACGGATGCTAACGCACAAGCAACAGTTGATGGGTCTTCAGATGTTAAACCTGACCAGACTGATGCAGCTGGACATGTTCAAGTACAAATCGGTGCTGCAATGGCACAAAACCCAACAAATGCGACTCCTGCAACGGACGATACGCAAGCTACTGCAGATGCTAAGGCAACAACGCAAACTGATGCGACCCAAGCAGAAACGGTTGTACCAGACGCAACTGCAGAGCAACAAGTACCCGCAACACAAGCTCCAGATGCTAAGGCTGATACACAAAGTACAACAGCTGAAGCACCAGCAGAAACAGCTGATGTGAAGGCTGACACACAAGATACAGCTACTGATGTAAAGTCAGAAGCGGATAACGTAGCAACTGAGTCACAAGATGCGACAGCCGATGTGAAGTCAGGCGACCAAACGACAAAGACTGACTCAGAAGCTGACACGACTGATGTAAAGACTGATGACCAAAACACATCAAATGATGTAAAGACTGATGACCAAAACACATCAAATGATGTAAAAACTGATGTGAAGTCAGACGATCAAACAGCTGGTGCAGAAGTTCAAAAGCCAACAACAGATGTTAACGCACCTAAGGCTTCTGACCAAACTGAAAAAAAGAATCCAACGACAACGGCACCTAAGGCAGTTACACCAGCTCCAGTTGTTAAGAAGACAACTGTTGCAAAGCCAAAAGTTGCGACACCAACAAAGGCAACAACTGCTAAAGCTAAGCCTGTTTTAGCTGCGCAAACATATAACTATTCAGCTACGCAAAAGGCGAATGCAATTTATATCTATAAGTTCTTCTCAGCCCGTGGTTGGTCACGTAATGCCATTGCTGGAATGCTTGGAAACATGGCTGTTGAAAGTTATATCTTGCCTGACATCACTGAAATTGGTGGTGGAGGTGGATATGGTCTTGTGCAATGGACACCTGCAAGTAAGTTGATCAACTGGTGTCGTGCAAATGGACTTGATTACCGCACAATGTACGGTCAATGTATGCGAATTCAATATGAATTCACACATGGTATTCAATACTATCCAGGTTGGTCAAGCCTAACAGCAAGCCAATACATGAAGAGCAAGATGTCTGCTTTTGATTTGGCTATGGTCTTTATGAACAATTACGAACGTCCATACAATACTTACCAACCAAATCGTGGAAACATTGCCAACTACTGGTACAACTTCTTGGCAAGCCAAGAAAAGAAGACTGGTTACCAAACTGAAAATGGTAAGGTTTACTATTACGACAACAATGGAAACAAGATTAGTGGATTCCGTAAGTTCGGTAATAACATTGAGTACTACAACCCAACAACTAAGGTACGTCTTCAAAATGGTTATGTAACGACTAATGGAAACACATACTTCTTTGGTTCAAATGGGGCTGCCATTTCAGGATTCCGTTGGGGTGCCGCAAATCCAAAGACAGGATACCGTGCTTTGCAGTACTACGATACAAAGTCACACGTCCAATTCAAAAATAAGTGGCTAACGACTAATGGTAAATCATATTTCTTTGATGGTAAGGGATGGGCAACTGACGGTTTCCGTACAGGCGCAGCAAACCCCAAGACAGGATACCGTGCTTTGCAATACTTTGATCCAAAGACGCGTGTTCAATATAAGAATAAGTGGCTAACGACCAATGGTAAGACGTATTTCTTTGGTGCCAATGGATGGGCAACTGAAGGATTACGTTGGGGTGGTGCAAATCCAAAGACGGGATACCGTGCTTTGCAATACTTTGATCCAACAACACGTGTTCAATATAAGAACAAGTGGTTGACGATTAATGGTAAGACTTACTTCTTCGATGGTAAGGGATGGGCACAAGATGGTTTCCGTACTGGTGGTGCAAACCCACAGACGGGATACCGTGCCTTGCAATACTTTGATCCAAAGACGCGTGTTCAATACAAGAACAAGTGGTTGACGATTAATGGTAAGACTTACTTCTTCGATGGTAAGGGATGGGCAACTGAAGGTATTCGCTGGGGTGCTGCTAATCCAGAAACGGGATACCGTGCTTTGCAATACTTCGATCCAACAACACGTGTTCAATTAAAGAACCAAGAGAAGACGATTGATGGAAAAACATACTACTTTGATAACAAGGGATGGGCAGTCGATGGATTAGTAACTAAGGTTATCAATCCTACTACGCGTGAACGTACAATCAAGTATTATGATCCAACAACACGTGCTCAAGTATTTAACCAACACGTAACAGTCGATGGAATTGTTTACTACATGAACGCACAAGGTGTTGCTGCCAATGGGCTTATTCGCATGCCTGATGGTAGTGTTGAGTTCTATGAAGATTACCACCAAGTTAGAAATCGTACCGTGACCATCAATGGAAAGCGTTATACTTTCGATGAAAACGGTCGTGGAAAATTAGCTTAATTTAAGAACAGTTAACAGGGATGTTAGCTGTTTTTTTGTATGCCTTTAAAATTAGGGTATAATAGTGAAATAACTAATTTTTGTTTTGGGGGAAATGATATTGAAGCATGTTTTTGAAAATGGCTCTGAGGTAACATTAGATCAAATATTATTGAACAAAGAATGGCGAGCACATAAACAAACACAATTAATGACTCGTGTTCCGGAAGCAAGTTTAGTAAGTATCAAAATGAATATTCCTGGAGCCATGAAACAGAGTCCGGCAATCTTGGCGATGTTTCAACGTGGTTTAAAAACTTTAGAACACATGTATGGTCAATCTATTATTGACGAAACCATTGATTTTGACCGTCCGACAGGACCTGAAGCCTTTATGGTGCTAAATCAATCGTTGCATGATGCCAAAATTAACGGTATCCGATTTGAACAAACCGACTCTCTTGGGCGAATTTTCGACGTTGATGTAATGGCAGCCAGTGATGATGGTCAACAGTTGTCACGAACTGAATTGGGTTTCGATACACGAAAGTGCTTTGTCTGTGGTGAAGATGCTAAAATTTGTGCACGGTCGCAACAACATAGTAAAACTGAAATGACCGAAGCATTGGATGTTATTTATCAATCATTTTTAGCTGATCAGGGAGAACGTGTAAATGACAATGCCACCGATTGATTTCGTACAAGCTGCCGAACGTGCCTTACTTTATGAAGTAACCGTCAACCCCAAGCCAGGTTTGGTTGATCCAGTCAGTAATGGTGCCCATCAAGATATGGATGTGTATACGTTCCTTGATAGCGCAGCGAGTCTATTGCCATATTTAACGACGGCTGTCGCACTAGCTGAACAGTTTGATACTAGTCGTGATTTGACGGAACTGTTTGAAGAATTACGGAAAGCGGGCATTGTGGCTGAAAAAGCAATGTTTACCGCAACTAAAGGGGTCAATACCCATAAAGGGGCTGTGTTCTCATTGGGCATACTCGTTTGCGCAACAGCCTATTTAGCCCAACACGCCCAACCCATGACCAGTGAAAAGGTGAGTCAGACGGTTCAGGCCATGTTACAGGGACTGAGCGAGCATGATTTCGCGCGCCTGGCAGAAAAACCTGAAATAGAGTTAACTGCTGGTGAACGACAATTTCTAAAATACGGTGCTACGGGCATTCGGGGCCAGGCTGAAGCAGGATTTCCAGTTGTCATGGAATTTGCTTTACCTTATTTTGCAACCACTACAGGTGATATGAATGGACGCTTGTTAGATACATTAATGATGATCTCACGGGAAACGGAAGATTCAAATTTAATTAAGCGGGCTGGGACCATCGATATTTTACCGTGGTGGCGTGGACAAGTGGATGCCTATTTCACGATGGGGGGCAGCAAGACCGAAGAAGGCTTGAATTACGCGAAAACATTAAATGAGATTTGTATCGAAAAGAATTTGAGTTTGGGTGGATCCGCAGATTTACTCATCTTAACGGTTTACATGGCGATTGTGACAGATGTGCTATAAAAGAAAAACACGTCCAAAATGGACGTGTTTTTTTGTGTCTAATTATTTGAAGCATCAACGGCATCGATGACCGCTGAGCGGAAAGCATGTTTTTCGAGGGCGACCACACCGCGAATGGTTGAGCCGCCTGGCGTGGTGACTTGATCCTTAAGGACGTCGGGAGTTAACCCGCTCTCTTGAAGTAAGCTGGCACTTCCTTTCACCATACTTGCAGCTGCTTGATAAGCTAATTCACGCCCGAGGCCATTTTTGACCCCGGCATCGGCCAATGCGGCCATAAAGACGTCGACGAAGGCGGGACCACAACCCGTAATCGTACCGAAAATACCAAATTCTTCTGCAGAAACGGTGAAGACATCACCAAGTAGTGCAAGGAAAGTTTCAATTTTCACACCGTCGGTGACTTGTGATCCCATCGAAACACCAAGTGTACCATGATTGATGGCAACTGGTGTATTCGGCATGAGTAAAGCAACGGGATTTTGTGGAAACTTCTTCTGAATATCAGCGAGGGGAACGCCGCCAGCAGCTGACAAAATCGTTACCTTGGGGTCAAGGCCTTTGAACTGCGCCATGACATCAAGGGTCAATGGGGCTGGAGTTGTGAAGATTAGAAATTCAGGTGCTGCATCGAGTACGTCTTGATAATCAGTTGTGATTTGTAGGCCTAATTCATCATGATAGGTTTGCATCGCATCATTCGTTCGGTGTGCGGCTAAAATGAATTCATTTGGGTCAATTTTATTTAAAAGCCCATCGATAATCGCTTGGCCCATGTGACCAATCCCAATAATTCCGACTTGCATGTATAGATCTCCTATTTTGTAATAGCGTATGTGAGTTCATTGTAGCATATTCATTTTTTTGAAGCGGGATGCATTTTAACACAATGTATATGAAAAATATCTTATTTTGTAATATTTGAATGAATATGACAAATATAAAACACGGCGTCATAAATGCTTAATCTAAGTGTTATCGCATCAAATTATATTGAATTATAGACGTGCTATTATAATAGTACAAATAAAAAATTAAATGCAATAAACGCAATTATGATTGATTTAATCAAGACAATATTAACGAGGAGGACCTTTGATGTATTTAACAACGATTTTCGGAATCATTACGGTTTCGATTTCATTAATCGGGATGGCTTTGGTAAACCGACACACACGGCAACATAACCAGTCAGATATGGAAATTGCACGTGTTGGCATGACTTTAAAGCAATTTTTCGCCAAATATCCCATGACAACGTCGCTGAATTTAGAAACTTTAGCTGCGATGGTCACTGATATCGATGAAAATGAATTTAATGACATTTTAGGTGATTTACGAGAACAAGCTATTACCATTTTAAACATGGCCGATGCCAACGAGCAAAGTCAGGCTTATGTAAAATTCCATGCTTTGTATGAAAAGCAACGCAAAGAATTTGCGCATGCCTTGGATGCTGGTGGTTCATATGCAAATCAAATTAAAATTATTTTCGTGGTAGGCTTGGTATTTGGAATTATGTTTGTTGGTATGCAAGTTATGCCAGAAGTGAGTTTCACAATGATGCACCCATTTCAGTGGGCCATTGATACAGCTGGGGTACTAGCTGCAAGTGTAATGGGCTTAGCCTTAATTGGTACGGTTGGATATGCAATTGTTAATCGTATCTAAAGTGAAGACATGGGAAACCATGTTTTTTTTTTGCCTTTTTTTCGAGGTGATTGGTGTACAATAGTAACAAAGTAAACGTTGGAGGCTTGGAGCATGGCATATTTTTATACGAACGATCATACGCGACTATATTATGAAGATTCACAAAATAAGCAAGGACAACCGATGATCATGATTCATGGTTATGGTGGGAATCATGCTGAATTTTTGAATCAGCAAATCGCTTTTGAGGAACAGGGCTTTCGGGTTATTGTTTTTGATCAACGTAATCATGGTGCTTCAGCGCGTACCGGGAAAGGGGCTCGTGTTTCACGATTAGGGGCTGATTTAGCTGATTTAATCCGTGAATTAGCTCTTGATCACGTCATTTTAGTGGGACACTCAATGGGTGCTGCAGTCATTTGGGCTTATCTTTCATTATACGGAGCGGCCCAAGTTGCCCGCGTAGTGACGATTGATCAATCCCCTAAGGCGTTGAATACGCCTGATTGGCCATATGGCTTATTAGACGACACCTGGGATAACTTGAGTTTAACAGCGCGGAATGTTGAACATGTTAAGATGACCGTTAAGCATTTACCGGATAATGTTTATGAAGCCATTCGGACAGTTCAAGCTGATCATCCTTTCAATTATGAACAAAATGAACCGTTGCTGATGAATCATTTGGTACAAGATTGGCGTGATGTCATTCGGACATATCGTGATGTTCCTCAGTTATTTGTTGCTGGTGGGGACTCGCCTTTGTGGTCAAGTGATTATGCTGTGACTTGCCAACATATTACCGATGACCAGGCTGAGGTTGCCATTGTGCCACACACTGGTCATTTACCACACGTAGAAGATCCAGAATCATTCAATGCCATTTTAACGACATTCGTTAACGCCTAATAAAGGAGCAAGCAATGCTTAAAACAATCGAAGAAAACGCAACTGGTTTACAACACGTCGGCATCCCAACGCGCGATATGAACGCAACGACCGATTTTTGGGAGTCACTAGGTTTCAAAGTAACTGGAGAATTTCAAAATCGGGCCTCAAAAGTAAAGTTTCTTGAATTTAAAGGTCTTGTGATTGAAACTTGGGAAGCCCGAGCCGAACAAGCGAACGGTGTCGTTGGCGCCATTAATCATATTTCACTCAACGTCGAAAACATCGAAGCTATTTTTACAGAGTGCCAAGCGAGTGAGCTGAACGTGATAAACGACACGATTCAAGAACGACCATTTTGGGACAAGGGGATTAAGTTTTTCAATATTGAAGGACCTAATCACGAAATCGTTGAATTCTGTCAAATTAATCAATAAAAAGCAAAAAGACATGCCACGAAGGAATGTCTTTTTTTAATTTGTAATCATTCTAATTTGGCGTTAGAATGGACTTACATAAAAAAAGCAGGAGGACCATGATGCAACTCAATGTAAAAGATTTAAAAATGCAATTTGATGGTGCAACCGTATTTGATCACGTTACCTTCACAGTTCAAAACGATGACTGGTTGACCATTACCGGTGAATCAGGAAGTGGAAAGAGTACGTTGCTAAAAATTATTGCTGGCCTTATCGATGCTACCAGCGGTTCGATTACTCTTGATGGCAAGAGTGAATGGGATTATGACATTAGCACCTATCGTCAAGAAGTCTCATATGCCGTTCAATCTGCCCAACTTTTTGGTAAAACTGTGCGAGATAACTTAGACTTGCCATTTGAGGTGCGCAATCAAACACCTGATGTGGATCGCGAGTTAACGTTATTACGCGCGATGGAGTTGCCAGAAAGCTTCTTAGACAAGGATGTGCACGAATTATCTGGTGGTCAACGCCAGCGGGTTGGGGTTGCGAGAAACCTCCTTTTCCCACCTAAGGTCTTGTTACTTGATGAAATCTCAACGGGACTTGATGCGGATACTAAACTGACCATTTGGAAATTGATTCAACAAATGCAAGATAAGTACCATTTTGCCATTTTATCGGTTACGCATGATGGTGAAGAAATTAAACATGCAAATGCCATTATGACACTTCAAGACGGGGAGGCCACGATTCATGAACGCACAAATTAATGTTAGTAATTGGTCATTGATTTTATCATTCAGTTTGGTTTTCATTTCATTGGCTATTAGTTATCAACAAAAATTGCATTTAGAAAAAGATACGATTATTTCGGTTTTCCGAGCAATTATTCAATTAATCATTGTTGGATATTTGTTGAAGTTTGTTTTCCAAGTTAACAATACTTGGTTAACCCTACTGATGGCCGTTTTGATTGTTTTCAATGCTGCGCGAAATGCGGCATATCGTAGTCAAGGTATCCCAGGCGCCTTTAAAATTGCCGGAGTTGGCTTATCCATCTCAACTTTAATTACAGTTGGTATTTTGGTCTTAACACGTGTGATTAAATTTGAGCCCTACCAATTAATTCCGGTAACCGGAATGGTGGCTGGAAATTCGATGACGGCGATGGGATTGGTTTTCCGAAATCTAAACCAACAGTTTACTGATCAACAAGAGGTTGTCCAAGAACGTCTGGCCTTAGGAGCTAACCCTAAGTTGGCAACGGGGGATATTGCTAAAGAAGCCATTCGCACAGGAATGCAACCAACAATCGATTCAGTTCGAACATACGGATTGGTCTCATTACCAGGAATGATGACTGGGTTAATCATGGCTGGGGTTGATCCAATTCATGCGATTAAGTATCAAATTGTTGTTGTATTCATGCTCCTTTCAGCAACTGGAATTGCGTCAGTCTATGCGAGCTATTTAGCAACGCGTAAGTTTTACAATAAGCACTGGCAATTACAATTGCCAAAGGCAAAGCAATAAATGAAAGAGGGGGTCGCTATATTGTCCGATGAATTTGAACATGCCTTAGCAGCCGTACGTGATGCCGGTTATAAACTAACGCCACAACGCAAAGAGATTCTTGAGTATTTGATGACGCATGAAACCCATCCAACAGCTGAGATGATTTATCAAGATTTGAAAAGTCAGGATAAGTCGATTAGCTTGGCGACGGTTTATAATACGTTAGAACTTCTCTTGAAGACGCAATTGGTTTTGGCAATTGATAGTGATATGGACGGAAAGCGCCATTATGACTATTTTGGTCATCCACATTATCACGCGATTTGCACGAACTGTGGACGAATCGTTGACGGTCGGAATTTTGATTTAAGTCAATTGCCAAATATCGCCGCGAACGAGACCGGCTTTTTAATTAAAGGCTATGAAGTAACTGTCGAAGGACTATGTCCTATCTGTCAAGAGCAGTTGGGCATCAATAAATAATTAAAACGCGTCTCAGGGTGAGATGCGTTTTTTTGTACATTTAATATGGCATTTGATATGATGTATGTATATAGAAAAGATTTTACGGGAGCCAAAAATGCATAAACAAAATGTTGGGACAGTCATCGGGCTTTTATTTACGTTAGGGCTACTGGTAGTCGATGTGATGGCAATCGTAATGCGTACATCGAATATGCTGACTTTGGCAACTTTTGGGAATATGTTTTTCCTCGGCATGCAATACCAAAAGCGTAAAAAAGCGAAAACTAATGCATTTTAAAGGAGTCATTTATGAAAAATTTGAAGCGATCTGAAAAATTAATCTTATTAACAATTGCAGTCCAAATTTTAGGGATGCTCGTTGTAGCATACAAGAATAGGTAATGAGAGCAGACGATTATTTTGATGTTATTTGTCTTAATGAAGTTATTCGAGGGAATTTAGGATGTCTAAAAACGAAGCAAAACCAGTTAGGCAATATCAATTAGCAGCGCTTGGCATGTTATTGCTAGGACTTGCATTGCATGTGCTAAATGAGCATCTTTATTCACCACAAAGGTAAGACCAATAATTTTGGAACGGGATTCAAAACTAAAACGTGCGAATTGTTTCGTACATAGTGAGTTTACGATCTTATCGTGATTTTAATTTAGTTTCATTCTAAATTGTGATAAAATGAATTTGTAGAAAGATAAAGATGAGACGAAAAATCAATTCGTAATCTCATATACACAACAGGAGGCTCAACATGGTTGAAATTAACCCAGCAAAGGCACAGGATGTTTGGAAAGATATTGGCGAACACGTGTCGTTTGAAGTTTTGGAATTGACGCGTGAGGATCAAGCAGCAGCACAAGCTGGTATCCAAGAATTCGCAGATCGTTCACAGGCAATTATTCGTTCAATGCGTATTCGCTCAGCACAAGATAGTTTGAAGGTTTCAATTGGGTTTAGTAATGAAGCATGGGAGTATCTATTCCCAAATGCAGATAAGCCAAAGGAACTTGAGACATTTACTGGTGTCAGTGGACCTGAATACAGTATGCCTGCAACTAAGGGGGATATTTTCTTACACGTTCGAGCTAAGACAGAAGCAACAGTTTATGAAGTTGTGACACAATATCGTCGTTTCTTGAAGGATTTTACAACTGTATTAGATGAGACTAAGGGCTTCCGTTACTTTGAAGGTCGCGCGATTATTGGTTTCATTGATGGAACTGAAGCACCCGAAGTCCAAGACGCAGCTGAATATGCCATTATCGGGGATGAAGATCCTGAATTTATTAATGGGTCATATGCATTTGCTCAAAAGTGGATCCATGATATGGACTTTTGGAATCACCAAGCAACTGAAACACAAGAAAAGGCGGTGGGCCGTGAAAAGTTTACCGACCTTGAACTTGAAGATGACGATAAGTTTAAAAATGCGCACAATGTGACATCTAAGTATGAACCAGATGGGGAAGAACAAAAGATTGTGCGTATGAATGTGCCATTTTCTGATCCAGCCCAAGATAAGACTGGAACTTACTTTATTGGTTATTCACGACACTGGGAAGTCACGAAGCACATGTTAGAAAACATGGTTGACCAAAGTGATTACCTTTTGACCTTCTCAACGTTGTTGACGGGACAAGTTTACTTTGTCCCATCACGTGATATGTTAGCTGATATTGCAGATGGTAAGTTAAATAGTTAATAAAATGAAGAGTGCCGCGAATGTGGGGCACTTTTTTATTGCATTTGTGAATGAAAACGCTTACAATTATAAATGTAGTAAATGATAATTTTGAATAGCATCATACTGAAACAATATCTTAGTCGGGAACTGGCAGGTCCTCTGACTGAGATTTTTTTTATGGTAACATCAAAGTTAAAGCGGTATAATTACCATTTGTATGAGATAAAGTGCGATTCGAAAAAGTGAATCAAAAAGAAAATAGAAAATGAAAAGATTGGAGCTGAAATTCATGTCAAAAGTTTATATCGTTGGCGCAAAGCGCACAGCTGTTGGTAAATTTGGGGGCAAGCTTGCTACTGTTTCAGCACCAAAATTAGGCGCTCGTGCAATTCAAGGCGCTGTTGCACAAGCTAAAGCCAATCAAACGCTTAAGGTTGATCAAGTCATCATGGGGAATGTTTTACAGGCTGGGTTAGGTCAAAATCCGGCACGACAAGCGTCCCAATTAGCTGGACTGGGTAATCAAACTCCGGCAATCACGTTAAATGATGTCTGTGGTTCAGGTCTATCAAGTGTGAATACTGCGGCAGCCTTAATTCAAGCCGGACAAGCCCAAGTGATTGTGGCGGGTGGTATGGAAAACATGTCACAAGCACCTTATGTGTTGGATAAAGCGCGTTTTGGTTATCGCATGGGCGATGGTACTTTGAAGGACACCATGTTATCAGATGCTCTTACCGATGCCGAAGGTGGTTATCACATGGGATTGACAGCAGAAAACATTGCTGATGAATATCATGTGAGCCGAGAAGCGATGGACCAATTTGCCTATGAGAGCCACCAACGTGCTTTGCGGGCGATGGAGTCGGGCGCGTTTGATGATGAAATCGTTGAGGTACCAGTTAAATTGAAGAAGTCAGAATTAATCGTTGATACTGATGAAGGGCCACGTGCCGATACTTCAATTGAAAAGTTAAACAGTTTACGGCCTTCCTTTAAACAAGACGGAACAGTCACACCGGGAAATGCATCGGGCATTAATGATGGTGCAGCAGCCGTTGTTTTGGCGAGTGAAGAAGCTGTTCAAGCATATGGATTACAACCATTGGCAGAATGGATTGATGCGAGTTTGGTCGGACTTGATCCAGCCATGATGGGGATTGGACCCTATTATACAATTAAGGATTTGATGGGCAAGCATCCGGAACTTAAGTTGTCAGACATCAATACGTTTGAGTTGAACGAAGCGTTCGCCGCCCAAGCTGTGGCAACCAATGACTTACTTGATTTGGATCCAGCACGTGTGAATCCAAATGGGGGCGCGCTTGCGCTTGGACATCCAGTTGGTGCATCTGGGGCGCGTGTCTTGGTGACGTTGATTAATGAATTACCAGATGATGCGTATGGTGTCGCGGCATTATGTATTGGTGGTGGCATGGGCGTTTCTGCTTTAATCAAGAAAGTTTAGTGAAGTCTGATGGTTGAAATAAAACATGAACTTGATGTAAAAGATTTACCAACTTTACAGAGGGTGATTCAAGATGCTTTCACCAGTAGTGCGCATGGATATTCAGGTGAAAATGCGTTAGTCCAAGCGCTCAGGGAGAGTGACAAGACGAGTACGTATGATGTCGTTGCCTCTGATGATGGTGCTATCGTTGGTTATGCATTACTCTCAGATGCCTTAATCCTTGATGAAGGTGTGCCACAAGCATCGGGGTTAGTTCTGGCACCATTAGCTGTCGCACCGGATGCGCAAAAACAGGGCGTTGGTAAGGCACTAATGGCAGAAATTGAGAGTGTGGCGGGAACGCATGGTTATAGTTTCATCAGTATTTTAGGTGGTAACTATTACCAGCAGTTTGGGTATCGACCAGCTAGTCAATTTGGCATTAAAGCGCCGATGGAAGTTCCTGATGAATATTTTCAAATTAAACCAATGCGTGAAGGTAGTTTGACCGACGTGCAGGGCACTTTGAAATATGCGCCAGAATTTGGGCTATAGTGTTTAAGCATTGATTCAGAAATGTAAATGAGAAGCCATCCAGGTATGAATGCCCGGATGGCTTTTATTTTGTATATAACAGTATATGGGAATAAACTAAAAAGCACTTACAACATTGTGTAGGTGCTTTTTAGTTATTGATGCATAATTTTGTGTCCCAAATGGACTATAATTAATTTTTCTTTGGTTTTACAGTGATTAGTAAAATACATGAAGAAACCTTGGTGACAACTGTAAGGTACAAATGTTTTTAATAAATTCTATAATGGAAATAATAAGCTATCATGACTTTTTTTTTTTTATTAAATCAAAGAAGGCAATTGATTTACTTATTTTATGT
>NZ_RHGY01000007.1 GCF_003862435.1 Weissella viridescens
GGCAATTGATTTACTTATTTTATGTTAATTGACAGTGGAGTTTGTTGTAGTATCATCATAGATGATCATTACCGGTTTTGTTGATTTGAAAAAAATGAGGATCCTCAGTTATGCTAAGACACATTAATATCTTTTGGATTATTGCATTTGTTATTTTTGTGATAGGCATAGTTTGGTTTGTAAACTACAAAGCTTATTACATGCCAACTAAAAATCGTTTGATGAATGAAAAAAACATGAGTAAAGGAAAAGCTTCGTTTTTAGCATTTATTTATACAATAATTCCATTTTTAATTCCAAATTAATGACTATATTCGTACAGAAAAATAATTGAAACAATGAGGAGATATCAATGAAAGTTGAAGTTCTCGCAATCACATTGGAAAGTACAACTTTGTTATCAGCAGGATCCGTTTTAGCCAATCCCACTGTAATTTCAGTTAATAGCGCCCCTGTATCTACTCAAAGTACAACTAGTCAACAAGATCAAAATTTCTAACATTACTCAGCCAAATGGGAACTGAAACCGTGACATCAAATGGCGATGTTACACGGATTACAACTGATGCTCAAGTTGCAGAAGCCTATCGTGCTGCATATCATAAAGCACCATTAGCAATGCAACCTATCGGACCTTCGCTCGCAAGGGCAGGCGTAAATAGAGTGGTTAGACATAAAGGAAAGGGTAACGTAGATGTTTACTTATCGAAAAGAACTTTAAACTTAATCCGTAGTTTTGCCATCGGTACTGGAGTTGGAATCGTCGGATCAATGACGGGGGGGAGCTGGGTCTGTTTTAATCGCTCGCATAGTTGTTGGTCAAATGATTGGTCGAGGTGCGCCAAACTTTGGTTCTGGACGTGTTTTCAAAGTTCGCGGCTATAGACCAGCCGGTTGGCGCTACCAATAATTCATAAAAATAACTTACTTTAAAGTAGTTAGGGTACGATGACGAAGTAGTTCCGGAATAAATATAGGAAGACAGCTAAGCGCCGTCTTTATTTTGAATAGCATGTATATGGTACGTAATCCATCAGGAAGTTCCGTGAAGCTTGATATTGGTGCAGCATCTACATGGCTTAAATATAATTTCGTAACAATCAAATAGGTAGAAAGATAAAAGCTTCAGTATATATCTCTTTGTTGAGATACTTACTGAGGCTTTTTTATTTTCTTTATCGTTAGGTTCATGATATATTCGAATGAGGGGAATTCGTGGATGAAAAAGTCCACCGTGGCGTTATAAAACGGCTTTAAATTGAACATGATAAAATGGCAATAACCAATAAAAAAGAAGGAGCGCAAGCGCCTATGACTGAATGGATTAAAATTGAACACGCTGTCCAAAATAATTTAAAGGATATTTCAGTTGATATTCCCAAACATGAATTCGTAGTAGTTACGGGACTATCAGGATCTGGAAAATCATCATTAGTATTTGATACGTTGGCTGCTGCTTCACGCCGGCAACTGAATGATACGTTTGCGACGTTTGTTCAACAATACTTACCAAAATATGACCGACCAGCTGTACAGAAAATTGAAAACTTGCCGGTTGCTATCGTAGTGGACCAAAAGAAGTTATCTTCAAATGCCCGTTCAACAGTGGGGACGTACACTGACATCTATACGTATTTGCGTTTGCTCTTTTCTCGTGTTGGAAAGCCGTTTGTCGGTTATTCAGATACGTTTTCATTTAACAATCCGGAAGGTAAGTGTCCTGAATGTGATGGCTTAGGAACAGTTACTGATATCGATGTGCATAAATTGATTGATTTTAATAAGTCCTTGAATGAGGATGCCATTGATTTTCCAACATTCCGGCATGGCTGGCGCTGGAAGCGCTATGCCTACAGTGGATTATTCGACTTAGATAAACCCATCAAGGATTATTCAGATGACGAATTGTATGAGTTGCTATATCAACCACAAACAAAGTTAGATAACCCACCCAAAGAATGGCCAAAAACGGCTTTGTATGAAGGGGTTGTTCCGCGGATGCAACGTAGTATTTTACATAAGGACGAAGGTAAAAGACACCAAAAAGACGTGGACCGTTTTGTAACTGTTCAAACATGTCCCGTCTGCCATGGTACTCGCGTTAATGAGCGAGTGCTCTCATGTAAAATCAATGGATTAAACATTGGTGATGTTGTGGACATGCCTGTTGATACCATCATTGAATCATTCTTAGATGATATCAACGATCCGGTTGCAAATGACATGTGTCATGCGATTAAAGATCGTGTCCAAGCGCTTGTTGATTTAGGATTAGGCTATCTGACGTTAAGTCGAAACACGGGGACATTGTCTGGTGGGGAAGCTCAACGTGTAAAGATTTCAAAGTACATGAATAGTGAATTAACAGATATGATGTATATCTTAGACGAACCCAGTGCAGGTTTACATCCTAAAGATGTGACGCGTTTTAAAGCGGCATTGGTGAGTTTACGGGATAAAGGGAACACGGTGATCGTGGTCGAACACAATCCTATTATCATTAATTCAGCAGACTATGTGGTTGAAATTGGTCCCGGATCTGGATCAGCGGGTGGCGAACTGGTATTTGCTGGAACTCAAGCGGAATTCAAGCAGGCAGATACCTTAACTAGCCGTCTGATTAAACAAAAGTATCCATTAAATACAAAGCCAAAGTCAGCCACTGCTTGGATACCGATTGAACATGTGACCAATAATAACGTCCATGATTTGAGTTTGCAGGTGCCAATGGGCATTATGACTGTCATTTGTGGCGTCGCTGGTTCAGGAAAAAGCACGTTATCTCAAGCAATTTACCAACAATTGCAAGAACAAGAAACCTCACAAGAAATTATTAGTATTTCGCAGAAAACTATTGGCATTAATCTACGTTCAACGCCACTCACTTATTTGAATATTTTTGATAAAATTCGTAAGTTGTTTGCCAAAGCAACCGGCTTAAATGCATCTGAATTCAGTTATAATGCGGATGGGGCATGTCCAGCTTGTCATGGTAAAGGTGTGATTAAGACGGAGATGGCGTTCATGGATGATGTCACAATGGAATGTGATGTTTGTCATGGCACACGTTACAAGCCCGAAATGGCTGACTACAAGTACGATGGTAAGTCAATTATTGATGTGCTTGCGATGACAATTGATGAAGGGGCGGCCTTTTTTGCCGACCAACCATTTGCTGGTGAACTAAGGGCATTAGTTGATGTTGGTCTGGGTTATTTACATTTGAACCAAAGCCTTTCAACCTTATCTGGCGGCGAGCTACAACGTTTGAAGTTGGCGCGCTATCTTCATCAAGATCCAGCCATTTACATTTTAGATGAACCAACCGATGGATTACACCTCGCAGACATTAGCCATATTATCAATTTGTTTAAGCACATGGTTGATGAGGGAAGTACCTTGTTCATCATGGACCACCATCCTGATGTCATGAAGGCAGCAGATTGGTTAATTGAAATGGGGCCTGAGGGTGGTATTAACGGTGGTCAACTCATGTTTACGGGAACACCGGAACAAATGGTGGATTCCGACGATACGATTACAGCGCCTTATTTACGTTAGTTTTACGATACACGAAAATTTGATCATGGCCATCAGTGCCATACAAACGAAGGAGGAATGTCAGTTATGCCGAATGAACGCGTGATGATTAAACAAGAAGCACGGCAGTATTTAAATCAAAATTACGGTTATAATTTTAAGTTGTTTTTGATCTCAGTTTTGACCTATATTTTGCTCAGTGTTGCGACCGATAATCCAACGAAATGGGTAGCTTTCGCCTTAGCATTGATTTCAATTGTAAATTTCTTTGTCACAATTAGTGCGGATTATGTGTCTTTGGATGGTCTTCGGGCAGATGAGCCAACGGGTAATCCAATTACGCAACAAACGGAATCTTTGAAACCAAAGTATATTTGGGGTGTCCTAATCATTTCATTGCTCATGTCAATTTATACGACTTTATGGACGCTTTTATTCATTATTCCGGGAATCGTCAAGTCTTATTCATATTCGCAAGCGCTAAATATCTATAAGGATTCTGTTGATGCTGGGCAACCGGTTGGCTTTAATGAAGCGATTACCCAAAGTCGTGAACTCATGGATGGACATAAAGCAGACTTGTTTATTTTGCAACTAAGCTTTATTTTGTGGGCACTGTTAGTCATTGTGACCTTGGGAATTGCGTTATTTTATGTGTACCCATATTTCTCATTGGCTAAGCAAAACTTTTATAAGCATTTGGTGCCAGGTCGTTTAGGACTCTATGATGTTCCAGAACCAATGCGTGACATTGCTTTGCATGAAGATGAAGATGATGAATTGTCATAAAAAAGAGCATTTTGAAAGCATACCATGGTGCATGGTATGCTTTTTTTTGCCCATTTGACGGGATTTAGACATCTATTTGGCAAATGAAATGATGAAGTGTCAATTTTATTTCGTTTATCTAAGACAGCAAAACCATTACAAAATGATAACAAACTCATAATATGAAAAAATGACATCATGTCCATCTAAATCACAATGTTCGTGTGACGGCTAATGGCTATGCTTATGCGGACGATTGCAATTTTTTGGAATGTTATTCACGAAAATTAAACGGGGGTTAAAACGAGTTTGTAGAAATACTAAACGTATACTTATGAAAATGAATTGAATTTGAATAATATTTTATTTTAGTGCTTAAATTTGAATTGGTTATGTGTTTTTGTTAAAATAGATAGCTATACGGATAACAAAAATACGAATGCTTATTTTAAGCATGTCATTTCGATACAAATCGAAGGGAGTTTTATTTCGTCATGGAAAAGAAAAAAATGGGTCTCTTTCAGATCGTCATGCTTAGTCTTGGCGCTTTGATTGGATCTGGTTGGCTATTCGGTTCTTGGGAAGCAACCAAGGTTGCCGGACCAGCTGCGATTATTTCATGGGTGATTGGAGCCGTTGTTATCGGTACCATCGCCTATAATTATGTTGAATTGGGAACAATGTTCCCGCAATCCGGGGGGATGAGTAAGTATGCTCAGATTACCCATGGTTCATTACTTGGATTCGTCGCAGCATGGGCGAACTGGGTGTCATTGATTGCGTTGATTCCAATTGAATCAATTGCGGCCGTGCAATATATGAGCTCATGGCCTTGGAGCTGGGCAACGTGGACACACAGCTTTTTCTCAGCTGGTAAGTTATCATTGACTGGGTATGTTGCGGTTGGATTCTTTATCCTCGTGTTTACCTTATTGAACTACTGGTCAGTAAATTTGTTGACACGTTTCACCAGTTTTATTTCAATCTTCAAGATTGGAATTCCAACATTGGTTATCGTGATGTTCACGTTGAGTGCCTTCCATCCCGGTAACTATGGTCACTCATTGCATCAGTTTATGCCGTATGGGACAGCACCAATCTTTGCGGCGACAACAGTTGCCGGAATCATTTTCTCATTTAATGCCTTCCAAACGGTTATTAATATGGGAAGTGAAATCAAAAAGCCTGAACGTAATATTGGTTTAGGAATCGCAATTTCATTGGGAATTGCAACTGTAATCTATTTGCTTTTGCAAAGCACATACATTACGTCAATTGATCCCTCGGTTATTGCAAAGTATGGTTGGCACGGAATCAACTTCCAATCACCATTTGCTGACTTAGCGATGATGCTGGGCTTGTATTGGTTGTCCGTGTTGCTTTATATGGATGCCTTCATCTCACCATTTGGAACAGGGGTTTCATTTGCGGCTACTGCTAGCCGTACTTTGGCAGCCATGGTTTCTAACAACCATATGCCAAAGTTCTTAGGTAAGTTGGACAGCCATTATGGTACACCTCGTGTCGCAATGGTCGTGAACGCTATCCTAAGTATGTTGTTAGTGATTGTTTTCCCATCATGGACAGCTTTGGCCAGCGTGATTTCAACGTCAACGTTGATTGCCTACTTAACTGGACCTGTTTCAGTTATGAGTTTGCGTAAGATTGCGCCAGACTTGAAGCGTCCATTTAAGGGGAAGTTGATGCCAGTTATGGCACCGTTAGCCTTTGTGTTGGCATCATTGGCGACTTACTGGGCCATGTTCCCAACAACGCTTCAAGTTATTGTCGTGATTGCACTTGGATTGCCATTCTATTTCTTCTATGAAAAGCGTTTGGGCTTCCCAAACACCAAGAATGCCTTCCGCAGTAGTCGTTGGTTGCTGGTGTACTTGGTCTTCATCTCAATTATTTCATTCCTTGGTTCTAAAGAATTCAATGGTTTGAACTGGTTCCATTATCCATGGGACTTCGTTGTGGTGATTATTGGTTCATTGTTGTTCTACGTTTGGGGTGTTCGCACATCATTCAAGGGACGGTACTTCGATGAAGCCGTAGCCTTAAACAAGGACGTCGTAACTGACGATTCAGATAATTAAAATTAAACGAAAACACCCGTGTTCAGCATGAACACGGGTGTTTTTCTTTTTTTTAAAAGTGTCATTACCAAACAAAGACTAGGCTTCTTGGTCATGAATCCAAACGCTTAATTGACGAAGGGATTGCAAAATATCATCGGCATGGTCTGGGAAGGCAAAACGTTCTTGAATCAAAGAATGGGTACTAATCATGGCTAGCCAATTCCGTACCGTTTGATCTGTCGCAGTTGGCGCTAAAGTTGGGATAGCTTGGCGTGGTGAAAGTTCCGGAGCATGGGTACGAAGAAGTGTTTCATTGATTTGAAAATACTTATCTAAGAAATCATAGTAGGGATTATGTGGTAAGTTTTCAATGAAAGCAATCGTACCCTCGAGTGGGTCGGTATTCTGCACATGGTGCACATTTTGGAGGATTTCAGAAAGCGTCCAGTGATAGGCATCATACAGGTTCGAGAAGTAAGTGTAGAAAGAACCACGCGAAATGCCCGCTTTTTTGACGATTCGGGCAACTTGGGCTTGATCTAGCGTATAATTTGAAAATTCATCGATTAAAACACGCTTGAGGCGATCCTTTTTTTCTGCTTTTAACTTTTCAAATGTTTGTGAAACCATAAGACACGCTCCTTGTTCAATTGCTATGACAAAATAGTCGTTAACTAAAGTTTGCATCAGTCCTGACATAGTGTCAACAATAGATTTGGAATTATGTGAAAAATAAATGTGGCAAGGCTACGCGTTATTATTGTAATTGGCTCAATTGACCATCAACTAATTCAAAAATGTGATCAGCATATGCTTTAAGTCGTATGTCGTGTGTGACGGCAACGACAGCTTTGTGTTGCTGATGCGCAATGTCTTGGAATAATTGTCCGACTTGTATGACCCGATCGCTATCAAGAGCTGCGGTCGGCTCATCGGCTAAGATAATGCTCGGATTAGCATACAATGCGCGCGCAATGGCAACGCGTTGCGCTTGACCACCAGAAAGTTCGTTTGGATATTGTGATAGAAGGTTTTGTAAGCCAAGTTGCGTCAGTAATTGGGCAAATGTTGATGGAGCTAAGTTATGTTGCTTTTTGACATGGTCAACAAGTTTAAATTGTTCAGCCACAGTGAGATAGGGAACCAAATTATATGATTGTAAGATAAAGCCGATCTCGTTTAAACGAAACTTTTCGCGGTCACGACGTGTTAGATGTTCAATATTTTGGTTATTCATAATCATCTCACCCGATGAAGGTGTCTGAAGCCCACCTAAAATGGTTAGTAAGGTACTTTTACCAGATCCAGATGGTCCAATAATGAGGGTTAATTCACCGGGCTCGGTCTTAAAGGAGACATCTTTTAAGGCTAGCATCTGATTTTGGCCAGATCCAAAATTTTTATCAATATGATTTAGAACGAGTGTTGTCATTTTTTATCCTCCAATAACGGTGACAGGGTCAATTTTAGAAATGACCAACATTGGGATACATGAACCAAGTAGCCCAGTTACTAAAATACCTGTAGCGACGCCAAACATGAGTGGAATATCAAAGTACATCGGAACACCACTAGGAATAATGGTTGCCGTAAGCGTTGTTAATCCGCAACCTAAAATGACGGCGAAAAGCATCAAGAGCAGGGTTTCACTAAATGTATTGCGTAAAAGGTAACGATTGGGAATGCCTTGTGCCCGAAGCACTGCAAAATTAGGACGTTTTTGAAGTGTCAGAATATAAAGGAAAATGGTTACAACGACTAAAGCGATGATGATCAGAAAGACAATCATAAAAATAAAAGTCGTATTTTGGGCAGAATATCCAGGTAGTTCTTTGAGGAATTGATCATGATTAAATAATTGAAGCTGGGCATTGTTTGTTTTGATTGGAGTTGTCGCTTTTGAAACAATGCCACTCGCCTTGAAATTCTGGTTTACACCTTTAATGTGGTTCCAGTTGGTGAGTTGACCATAAACAACCGGCGCCATGTTGTATAGTGCGTCAGGAGTAATCCCGCTGATGGTGTAGGTGTTATCATCAAGCCCAATTTTAATTTTGTCATTCAAGTGATAGTGACTTAATTTATCTGAGATGATTACCTCATTTGCGCGCTGTGGCCGGTGGCCCTTTGAAATGGGCATATTTTGATAAATATATTCATTCGTGTTTAGACCAACAAACTGGATGCCATCATGATTTGAGGCACCTTGCCGATTGATATTGGTTGGTGTAATTCCGACAACAGCGGATTGCTGATTTCGTTTTTGTTGCCTTAATTCTGGTGCAGTCATGACTGATTGCGCCAAATTACCATTTGCATCTTTAGTCATGAGCACGCTTTTCGTGTGCCAGCTATCAATTGACGCAGTATTTTGATGTGCCAAACCAAGGGCGAGGGCACTAATGATGAAAATTAAAAAAGAAATTAAGCCAATGACGGCGATAATTAGGCCATAACGTCCTTTTTCGTGTCTCATTTCATGCCAAGCTAAAAACATATAAAATCTCCTTTGTGGATGAAGTAGTTTGATTCTTATCTATATGACACTGTGTCATTAATGTGTATTCTGTCAGTATTATGACACGGTGTCAATGTACAACTTTGGCAAAAATGTCAATATCAGTTATAATGTACCCAGAATTTATAGAAAAAATAGGTGAGGCACATGGAGCATGAAGCGGCACAGACGCAGCCCTTGATTCAATTTGACCACGTGTCAAAGATTTACGATCAAGAAAAAGCGGTTCAAAATGTATCACTCACAATTCAAAAGGGTGAGTTCTTTGTGCTAGTCGGCGCAAGTGGTAGTGGAAAAACGACAACCTTGAAAATGATTAATCGCCTGCTCACACCATCTCAAGGACGAATCATATTTCAAGGTCGAGATATCGCGGCACTGCCTTTGAAACCGTATCGGCATCATGTCGGGTATGTATTGCAAACGAGTGCTTTATTCCCGAATATGTCGGTGCTTGAAAATGCGGCCGTGACCCTAAACGCACAAGGGATTAAGACGAAAGCTGCACGTCCCAAAATTGAGCAGTTGTTAAGTGAAGTGGGACTTGATCCCAATAAATATGCACAGCGTATGCCTCATGAACTATCAGGGGGTGAACAGCAACGTGTTGGGATTGTCCGGGCCTTAGCGGCTGAGCCAGAGGTCATTTTAATGGATGAACCTTTTAGTGCACTGGATCCAATCTCACGTCAGCAATTGCAACAACTGGTGGCAAAGTTACATGAAAAATTGCGTACGACGATTATTTTTGTCACGCATGACATGGATGAGGCCTTGCAATTAGGGACACGGATTGGTGTGATGCAACATGGTTTGTTGGAGCAAGTTGATACACCAACCGATATCGTGCTACATCCAAAAAATGCACAAGTAGCCGCAATGTTTAAAACGCAGCAGGCACCAACGGTCAGTGATTTAATTGCCCTTGGCTTTTATCAGTTAAAAGATGATACCAGCAATTTACCAACCATTAAACCTGAATCAACCTTAGCTGAATTAGCGCAGGCATTTTTAAATCAGTCCGAACAATTAGTTCAAGGTAATGATCACATGGTTGTTACCCAGCATGATTATTTGCGCTACATGGCACAACAATAGAAAGAGGACCGCATATGCAAAAAATAATACACATGATGCAGTCCAATAGTCAGGCAATTGTAAGTGCATTGGGTACCCATATTTGGATATCCTTTATTTCGGTTGTCATTGCGGCATGTATAGCAATTCCTGTAGCAATCTTACTTATGAACCATCGCAAACTCGGTGAGGGGATGTTACAAGTAACGGGTGTGATTCAGACGATCCCGAGTTTAGCGATTTTAGGTTTGTTGATTCCAATTGTTGGAATTGGAACTGTGCCAGCCGTGATTGCTCTCGTCTTGTATGCGTTAATGCCAATTTTTCAAAACACATATGCCGGATTAACACAAATCGATTCAGAATTGCTAGAAGCTGCTGAGGCATTTGGACTGACGAGTTGGTACAAGTTATGGAAAATTAGATTGCCGTTAGCGTTACCACTTATTTTTACTGGTTTACGCATTGCGACAGTGATGGTGATTGGAACTGCTACCTTAGCCGCTTTAATTGGTGGTGGAGGATTAGGAACGTTCATTATGCAAGGTATCCAAAACAACGATAATCCTGAACTTCTGATTGGGGCTGGATTATCAGCATTGTTGGCGGTCGTCTTTTCGATTGGGTTACAACTATTGAGCCATCTATCAATGCAACGCTTGCTCGGCTTGACTGCTGTCCTTTGTATTGGTGGTTTGGGATATGGGGGTTATCACTTTTATCAAACCCAACAAAATCAAAAAATTATCATTGCCGGAAAATTAGGGAGTGAGCCTGAAATTTTGATGAATATGTATAAGGATTTGATTGAGGCTGATAATGCGCATTTAAAGATTGAATTGAAACCAAATTTTGGAAACACGACGTTTCTCTATCGTGCGATTAAAAATCAGCAAATTGATATCTATCCAGAATTTACGGGAACCGTGTTACAAAATATTCATCCGCAAAAATTAGTTAGCCATCAGCCAGAGCAGGTGTACCATCAAGCGCAGCATGTCTTAAAGCAAAAAGACCGATTAGACTATTTACAACCAATGGCCTATGAAAATAGTTATGCTTTAGCGGTGGATCAAAGCACTGCGCAACGTTATCAACTCAAGACGGTTTCGGATTTGGCACGGGTTAGTCCGCAGCTTTCAGCGGCATTTGAAAGTGACTTTTACAATCAAGCAGATGGGTACCCAGGTATTCAAAAGGCATATCAGATTCAGTTTAAAAATGTTAAGAGTGTCCAACCAAGTCTGCGGTATGAAGCGCTAAAAAATCACCAAGTGCAAGTGGTTGATGCGTATACGACCGATCCGCAAGTTAAAGCACAAAAATTAGTTGTGCTAAAAGATGACAAACACTTTTTTCCGCCATATCAAGGGGCGCCGTTAGTACGACCTGAAGTGTTGCGGGCTCACCCAGAAATTCGCCATCGTTTGAATAAATTACACGGTAAAATTTCTGAGGCGGATATGATAGAAATGAATTATCAAGTAGCCATTCAACATAAGTCAGCAAAAACGGTAGCTAAGGAATATTTGAAAACAAATGGCATTTTGAAATAATTCTATATTAGACGTTGATTAGAATTGAAATGAATTCTAAATTCCTGTATCATGATGTGCAGGAGGTGATGTTGTGAAAAGAAGTAAGAAGTTAGGCTATTTATTGTTTTACCTAATCTTGATGTTGCTCTTTGGCACATTGATTTTTACGTACTATAAGGTTGCACCAGCAAACTTTAATTTTAATGGTAAGACGTATGAAGAAATTCATCGCTTCATTATGACAAATGAGTATTGGCGACTATTTAGCTTCTGGGGTGCAGTTGTGCTCGGAGTTATTTCAGTTCTAGGCTTTGTTATTGTATTGTTCTATCCACGTCAAGTAGATGCATATGTATTTAAAGACAAAAACAGTCAATTACGAATTAGTCGCAAAGCCCTTTTGGGATTTGTAACGGCTAGTTTGGAAGGACAAACGTTTGTAGACAATCCAAAGATTAAGATCAATATTCGTCGTAAGAAGATCAAGGTTAATGTACGGGGTGAGTTGAATAATTCAGCTTCAAACGTTTCAGAAATCGAACAACTTTGGGCAGATCAATTAACACAAGATTTGACTAATTTGATTGGTTTGAAACAAAAGAAGACCGTACGTGTCAATCTTGCTACAAGTAAGAAACGTAAGAAATCAGATGTTGCCGTAGATGGATCTAAGAAATCTAGAGTAATATAAGAGGAGCTACACAATGGATACATTAAAAGATGTTTGGACAGAATATAAGTGGCCAATTCTTGGTGGTGTTGCTGGATTAATTTTGGCAGTACTTTTCCTTGAATTTGGTTTCTGGAAGACCCTATTGGTTGTTATTTTGACAGGAGTTGGAATCGGTGGTGGGTTATACCTACAAGATTCTGGTTTCTTTAGTAAAAATTCTAAGTAGACACGATTTATCTGGAGGATAAAAATATGACAGACACAAAGACAAACACACCAGCAAAGACAAACGAAGTTTCAGGAAAGTTGACTTTTGATGATAAGGTTATCCAAAAGATTATCGGGATTTCATTGGATAAGGTTGACGGTTTACTCAATGTTGATGGTGGATTCTTCTCAAACATTGCAGACAAGCTTGTTAACACTGACAAGACAACTGCTGGAATCAACACTGAAGTTGGTCAAAAGCAAGTTGCTGCTGACATGCAAATTGTCGTTGAATATGGTAAAGATGTTCGTGCCATCTATAACGAAATGAAGGAATTGGTTGCTAAGAACTTGAAGGAAATGACTGGTTTGGATTTGGTTGAATTCAACGTTGAAGTCATTGATATCAAGTCAAAGGCGCAATACGAAGCTGATAGCCAATCACTACAAGATAAGGTAACTAACGCTACTAAGAAGTCTGATGATGACAAGTCTAAGGACACAAAGTCAGCTGACGCTGATAAGTCAGAAACACCTCGCGTGCAATAAGACGAAAAAAAGACTAACTGTGGTTAGTCTTTTTTTTATGCTAACCTTGATTTAAGAAGCGTTTGTTAAACTTAAAGTACGTTAATAATAGAAAGTGAAGGATAAATTAAATGGCATATGATTATGATGTTTTGTATATCGGAAGTGGTCAGGCAACTTGGAATGGCGCCGTTCCATTGGCTAAACAAGGATTGAAGTTAGCAGTTGCGGAAGAGGCCTTATTTGGCGGAGTTTGCTCAAACTATGGGTGTAATGCCAAAATTGTATTAGACCACCCCGTTGAATTATCACGTCAAGTCGAAGCCATGCAAGATCGTGGTGTAGAGGGTTCAATTTTTATTAATTGGTCAGATTTGATGGCACACAAGCATGAATTGATTGATCCTCAATCTCATCACAATGAAGTGCGTTTAACAAAAGAAGGAATTACGGTACTGCAAGGGCACGCTGACTTTGTCGATGCCCACACGGTATCAATTAATGGACAAACAGTGACTGCTGATAAAATTGTGATTGCAACTGGTCAACGGCCACATCGCTTGGATATTCCCGGGGCAGAATTTGTACATGACTCAACTGATTTCTTATCAATTGCTGAAATGCCAGAACACGTCACGATTTTCGGTGGGGGTTATATCGCTTTAGAATTTGCAACAATTGCGAATGCGGCTGGTGCAAAGGTTGATATCATTACCCGTTCAGACAAATATTTACGTGCATTCCCCCAAAAATATGTAAATCGCGTCGTTGCTGACTTGAAGCGCCGTGGTGTTCGCTTTATTCCAAATCAAACCATTGAATCCGTTGAGGAAACTTTGGACGGGGTCCAAGTTAAGGGTAAAAATGATTTGATGATTGAAACGGATTACATTATTGATGCAACTGGACGTCAGCCAAATCATGATTATTTGAATCTTGAAGCCGCCGGAGTGACAAGCAATGAACACGGTATTCCGGTTAATGATCATTTACAAACAAATGTGGCGAACATTTATGCAGCTGGGGATGTGGTCGACCATGCTTTGCCAAAGACGACACCAGTGGCTGCGTTTGATTCACGATATCTTGCCTCACAATTCTCAGGTGAATCAACGGATCCAATTGATTATCCAGCTATTTCAACGGTTGTCTTTACGTCACCACGTATCGCTCAAGTGGGTGTTTCAGTGGCGGAAGCCCAGGCTAATCCTGAAAAGTATGAAATCACAGAAGTTGACTACCAAAGTGACTGGTTCCGACAAGTTGGAAATGAAACGGAAGCTTACTTAACGTTGATTTTCAATCAGGACCGTGTTTTAGTTGGTGCTGCTGAAATGAGTCATGAAGCTGTAAATAGTATGAATACTTTTGTGCCCATAATTGAAATGGGCTTGACGCAAAAGCAATTACAACGATTTGTTTATCTATTCCCATCAATTGAATATACAGGTCAACGTCGACTATAACAAAAACGTGTACATCAAACATGGTGTACACGTTTTTGTTTGCAGGTTAGAACAGCGTTGTGTGTCGTAAATATTAAATATTGTTAAACTAACGACACATTAGAAAATAATTGTTGCATTTACGTAATATAATTGACACATAGATAAGAGATAAACCAAACAAAAAAAGAAAACGGGGTTAGAAGTTATGTCAAAGAAGTTCAAAGTAATCGTAAGTCTTGCTGTGGCATTCCTAGTTGTTGTTGGTAGTGTTGCTGTCATCGGAGCAAATTCAAGTCACAAAGACACTATGGCACAATCTTCTAGCTCCGCACGTCCTGCGACAAAGCACAGTGCCCCAAAGGAGGCTATTGCTAAGCCAGCAGCTAAAGTTGCAACACCAGCCCAAGCGGTAACGTCTGAAACAGCACAATCTACAACGACGCAAGTTGCTAACGATGCAACTCAAGCTAGCCAAGTCACAGCGCAATCAACTGTAGCGGTTAGCCAAAAGCAAACTGAACCAGATGTGGCAACCCAAACAGCAGCACCGGCTAGCACAACTGCTTCAAGCCAAGCCACAGCACAACCAGCTGTACCTTTTGAAAAGGATGCACAAGGAAATGCTTCTCAAGCGGTAGTTGATTACGCACAACAAAATGGAATCGACTTGAATGGTCTTCAAGTTGGAACATCTGCATCAGAATCTGGATCAGGTTACGATGTTATGATTCGTGATAAGAAGGCAGCTGAAAATGGTCAAGGTGATGGTGTCTTGAACGAGTACCATGTTGACAAGAACGGTGTTGTTACACCAAAATAAACATATCAAATGACTATGGATTCGATGAATTCATAGTTTTTTTATTGGAGAGAAGCAATGAACTATTCACTTGAAATATCAACACCAACCACAGTGGCTGAACAACAAAACTTGATTAAGCAAATTCAAAAACTACCCGCTGATCACATTGAATTTATTGCCATTACACTTGGTGCCGGTGGCAGTCTCGAAGAAGCGACACCTGTATTACGGTTTATCCAATTGCTACAAGCTGCTGTGGGCATCCCAATTGTGCCGCACATTACTGGGAGTCATCAAACCCTGGCTCAAGTCGAAACTATGTTACAACAACTTGTAAACATGAACATTACGACGGTCTTAGCCGTGCGTGGTGATGGGTATCCAAATGCCTTTGAACATGGAGATGACCTGATTCGTTTCATAAAAGCGACTACGGATTTGGAAGTGTTTGGGGCAGCTTATCCAGAAGGTCATCCTGATGATGCCAATGTCAATCAAACCGTTCAAACAGTGGCACGAAAGCAGTTAGCGGGTGCCAGGGCCCTGATGACACAGGTGGTAATGGACAATCACCAGCTCTATCGATTTGAACAAGCACTTGAGGCTGCTCAAGTGTCGATGCCCTTAATCATTGGGGTGATGCCATATCTACAACGTGAGCGCGTTGAAAGCATGATTCGATTAACGCATGTAACACCGAGTCCAGAAGTTAAAACATGGCTTGCAGCAGAAGCAAGGAATGACTTTAGAGCGACAGGAACCGCATTAACACATCTGCAAATTGAAGATTTACAACAACATGGTTTTTCACACATTCATATCTTTTGCCAAAATGATATTGCGAGTGTCGCTGAAATATTGGATTGCCAACCGGGTGATATTTTGAGTTTTAGCCCAGATGAAACAAGCGAACATTAACCGTGCTAAAAAAAGCTGAGTAGGTTGCCTAGGCAACTTGCTCAGCTTTTGTTTAGGATTGTTTTTTAGAAAACTTCGTGAAGTAAACACCAGCCATGATGGCTAGGAATACTAATCCAACTGATAATGAGACTCGCGTTTCAGGATTAAAGAACATGAAAGCGAGTGTTATCGCTAGGAAAATAATCGTTATATAATTTGACCAAGGTGACCAAGGCATCTTGAACGGATGGTTTTTGAGTAATTCGGGATGCGCTTTACGAAAACGGAGCTGACTCACCAGAATCACGAACCAAGGGATCATCCCCGGTAAGGTACTTGAACTATACACGATGACAAAGGCATTACCTGAGTTTTTGAAGAACAGGGGTGCGACGGCGTTTAAGATGACGCCAATCAAAATCCCCAATGAAATGGCAACAACGGAGTAGGCTGGGACACCATGTCGATTCAACTTTTTATAAGCGGCTGATGTAATCCCGATTTTGGCAAATGTCTGCACAAAGGGTGAGCCAACGCTACTTAACTGATTCCATGGATAGATACACAAGATGACGAAAATCGCCCCCACGTAGAAGATTAGAATCCGATACAGCGTTGAGTGAATGGCCTTAACGAGCGTATGTTGGGGATCTTCAGCCTCACCCGCGGTCACACCAATTAACTCAATTCCTTGATATGATGTGAGCACGATAGAAAGGGCAAAGATAAATCCGGTGATCCCTCCGGTAAAGAAACCATACTTCCATAGATTTGAGAATCCGATGGGGTGGCCGTGATTACCGAAACCGAATAAGATTACGCCTAGCCCCAAAATAATAAAGAGGACGATGGTTAATACCTTAATTAAGGCGAACCAGAACTCAAGCTCGCCAAACATTTTCACGGATGCGACGTTCGCTAAACACAAGAAGATGACCGCAATAATTCCTGGTAGCCAGCCCGGCAAGTGGGGCCACCAGAACTGCATGTAGCCACCGATTGCAATCATTTCACTGACACCAACAACAACGTATTGAAAAATATTACTCCAAGCCGTCAGGTAACCCCAAACGGGATGAATGTATTCTGTAGCATACTTGGCAAATGAACCTGTATCAGGATCAACATAAAGCATTTCACCGAGCGCACGCATGATTAAGTATAAAAAGGCACCCGCAACAATATAAGCAATTAGCACTGAAGGCCCAGTCCATTTGATTGTCGAAGTTGACCCCATAAATAGGCCGACACCGATGGTCCCACCCAAAGCAATCATTTGGACCTGGCGTGCCGATAATTTTCGTTCCATATAAGACTCCTAGTAATCGAGGTTGCCTAAACAAGTGTAAGCAATAAAAATATAATATTCCTGATTATAGCAGACTATTAAGGGGAAAGACATTGCATGAGGGCAAGGCGAATACAGTAATTTGGTCTAATTTATGTTATAACTATAGTAGAGATTGAAATAGTTTGGAGAAAACAAAATGATTACAATTAAATCACAACGTGAAATCGATGGGATGGCGCGTTCAGGTAAGTTATTAGCTGACATGCACATTGCCCTTCGTGGATATATCAAAGCTGGACTTTCAACGATGGATATCGAAGATTTTTGTCGTAAATTTATTGAAGACCGTGGTGGTCGTCCAGCCGAATTAGGCTTTGAAGGATACAAATATGCAACCTGTGTGGCAGTCAACAATGAAGTGGCCCATGCCGTACCAAGCAAGAAACGCATCTTGAAGAATGGTGACCTCGTGAAGGTTGATACAGTGGTTGATTTGGATGGTTATTATTCAGATTCTGCCTGGGCCTATGCGATTGGTGATGTAACGCCCGAAGTGCAAAACTTGATGGAAGTGACACACAAGGCACTCTACCTTGGAATTGACCAAGCTCAAGTGGGTAACCGGATTGGTGATATTGGAAATGCCATTCAAAGTTACATTGATACAACCGGTTATGGTAACGTACGTGATTATATCGGGCATGGTATCCAACCAACTATGCATGAAGATCCAGCCGTGCCACATTATGGGGTTGCCGGACATGGTACCCGTTTGAAGGAAGGGATGACGCTTACGATTGAACCAATGATTAACATGGGTTCATGGGAAGTTAAGCCACCTCGTGCCGATGATGGTTGGACCGTTGAAACGGCTGATGGTTCATGGTCATGTCAATATGAGCATACCTTGGTTGTGACTAAGGATGGTCCTAAGATTCTAACGAGTCAAGATCCTGAATTTGATGCAAAGTACCTATTAAATGATTAATGCCTCAGATCGCCAATCGGCGGTCTTTTTGGTATAAGGAGGTCGCAATGCTAAAGCGAATTGAAACAGACCAACATGGTCAGTACGTCCGGTTACCGAAATCGCTCGTAACTGAACCAGGGGAACTCCTTGAAGTATCCCAACGACCAAGTGGAACCATTGTTTTACAGCCAGTTGATGAAACGGCTGTGGCACAAGCAGTTCGCTTGGCAGAATTATTTGAAAACTGGGAAGGCATTTATCAACCCAGCGAAGATGAGTGGCAGGAAAACGAGGAGGAAGATTAATGAGTGAACGGACTTACCCCAAACAAGGGCAAATCATTTACATTAATTTTTCGCCGGCAGCCGGGCATGAAATTGTCAAACGGCGACCAGCCGTTGTTGTTAGTAATGATATTTTGATGCAAACATCACACTTTGTCTGGATTGTCCCGATTTCGCATGGCAGTTATGACGGCCCCGAATACCCACTCCATGTGGCGTTAGACGATCGTACGAAAATTTCAGGGACGGTCTATACCGAGCAGCTCAAGTCTTTCGATTTCATTGCCCGAAAATGGCAGTATATTGAAGAAATGCCTCGTGATATTTTGAAGCAAGTCTTACAAAAGCTGCAGTTAGCAGTGACATTACCAGAACAATCGGACATTTCAAATTGAAATGTCTTTTTTGTTTCGTGAAATGTTCGTGTTCTTGGTGGAATTGAAACGGTTTACGATATTTAATTTATATAATTTGTGATTTAAGCGAACAATGATTGGAATAGGACTTTCATTTAACGGTTATTTGTTTTATAGTATTTAACAATAACCAAGTTGAAATCTGAAAGGGAAAACCATGTTGCACATTAAAAATGCACAAATTTTAAATGTATTCACAGAAGAATTTGAAAAAACCGAACTTTGGATTGAAAACAATCAAATTGTCTTTCGCGGACCAAGTGCACAATTAGTGGCCGACGAAACTTTTGATGCGCATAACCAATATATCGTGCCAGGGATGATTGATGCGCACATGCATATTGAAAGTAGTCTCCTACGTCCGGCTGAATTGGGCCGTTTGTTGGCAAAACATGGCGTTACAAGTGCGGTTGCTGATCCGCATGAATTGGCAAGTGTTGCGGGGACGGCAGGGTTGAATTATATGCTAGATGACGCGCGTAAGACGCCAGTTCGTTACTTTTTCATGCTACCATCATCAGTTCCTGCCACGCCGTTCGAACGGACAGGGGCGGTGCTGGATGCGGCTAGTTTGGCACCATTCTATGATGAACCGGAAGTGAATGGCTTAGCTGAAGTCATGGATTTTCCAGCAGTAGCACAAAAGCAGGCTGACATGCTGCAAAAAATTGCAGATGCGAATGCGCATGGTAAGCATGCTGATGGGCACGCTTCAGGCTTGAGTCGTGAACAATTAGCTGTGTACCGCCAATATGGCATTAAAACCGATCATGAAGCAACAAGTGTACAAGAAGCTCAAGAACGTTTGGATGCAGGAATGTCAGTTCTTATTCGTCAAGGAACAGTCGAGGCTGATGAATTAGCCCTCTTACCAGCGGTGACACCAATTAATCAACGGGCGTTTAGTTTTGCAACTGATGATAAAAGCGTGCATGATTTGGTCCAAGAAGGTTCAATCGATGAAAATGTTCGGTTGGCGATTAAGGCAGGCATTCGTCCTGAGCAAGCCTTTACGATGGCAAGTTACCATGCTGCTTTGGCTGAGGAACTGGATAATATCGGTGCGTTAACAGATGGTTATTTAGCTGACTTAGTCGTTTTGCCTGAAAAAAATGCTGTAGCCCCAACACAAGTGATGATTAATGGTGCATGGATTGATGAAAAAGCGACGGTGGCACCATCGGCCGACTTTCGGGTACCGCTAGATGTTTCGTTAACAGCGAGTGACTTGGCTTTGCCGATCAAAGCGGACCAACCCGCGCATGTGATTAAAATCATGCCACATCACATTACAACTGAACATGTGGAAGTTCCTGTTCCAAGTCAGGGTGGCCTTTTTTCACCTAATGCAACTTTTAGCAAAATTGCTGTTGCAGAACGCTATCATGATTTAGGTCATGGCGTTGGCATTATTGAGGGGCTGGGTATCAAACAAGGTGCGATTGGGGCGACCGTCGCGCATGACTCGCACAATCTTATTCTAGCGGGTCATGATGATGAATCTATGGCATTGGCAGCAGCTGCCTTACGAGACATGGATGGTGGTCAGGTTGTCGTCATTGACCCCGACCATATTGTCACGTTACCATTACCTGTGGGCGGATTAATGTCCGATCAACCATATGAAACAGTAGATACAGAAAATCAAAAATTGCAGGCCGCATTCCAGCAAATTAGCGACATTACGTTTGATCCATTTTTGACCCTGTCATTTATGGCCTTACCCGTAATCCCTAGTCTGAAAATAACCGATCAAGGTTTGTTTGATTTTAACCAATTTAAATTTATTAATCTTCAAGATTAAGGAGGTCTCATGATGTCAGAATTCATGATTGGCAGTTCGGTGCAAGTACAAGATTCAGCAAAGTTAGAAACGCCTGCTTTGGTAATGGGCTATGATCCAACAAATGAGCAGTACTTAGTACGCTTTGAAGGTGGGGAACAAGCGCATTATCCAGGAAACCAATTAAAAAATTGGTGTACTTGCGAGATTTAATAAAAAGGACCCCTGTGTGGGTTCTTTTTTTTTATACAAAAACCACCCAACACAAAGGCGGGGTGGTCGTAACTTACTTTTGAATTTTATAAACAAGTGAAGCGTGGGGGTTAGCTTTACCATTAATCACAAGTGGATAAGGCGCAAGCTTGTAGTTCTTTGTTGAAACAACATCTGCAAGTTGATCTTTATCTTGATGATTGATGAATGAAAGTTGGTAATCACCAGCTGGAAGGTTTCCTTCATAGATATAGTTAGCCGCCGTTTGCTTTAAGGCATAGCGTTTGTGCGTTTCGAGGTTTTCAATTGTACCCTCAAACTTTGAGCCTTCATGAATTTGAACAGAAACTCGCTTGGCAGGTCCATGTAAGGTTACCTTTTCGGTCACCACTGACTTCTTTGGTAAGCTTGCCGCGCGTGCACCGTACTGTGTTGAAAGTTGACTGCGCTGGGCCGCAACGATTTGCTTCTTTGGATAATAATCACTCAAGAAGGCCGCTGAACCAATTAAGGCAAATGCAGCGACAGCTGGCATGAGATAACGCCAACGTTTTGCAACAGTCTTTTCAGCATGCTGCGGTGCGGGTAGTGCGGCGAGAATGAACATCACCAACGGCAAGATAATTTGACCGTAACGCGGTTCTGTTTCCCAAATCAAGCTGTGGAAGGCCATGTAGCCTAAGGTGGTGACAATGGCAATTAGGGCTGTCATTTCAGCTTGCGTGTTTAGCTTTGGACGCCAAGCCCAGGCGCGGACCATGACATTGGCGAATAGTAGAATTGTACCAACTTGGTAAATGAGGCTGACCAAGTAGTTGTAGAATTCGCTGTGCTTTGCTTTCCAAGCCGGTGCAGCTTGCAAACCACCATTATAGAAGGTATGCGGATTAGCACCATTTAGGAAGATACCGAGCTTAATCGTCCATTGTTCAAGCAAACCAATCGGACCAAGGTCTTGAATGCGTTCCTTAACGACCTTAGTTTCGTAAGTGGCACGTTCTGACTTTGTCGGAATTTGAATTTCAGTTCCGATATCTTTTCCACTATAAGTTCCGCGTGAGTGCTCATTCAAGCCCATCGCAATCCATGAAACGGTTGGTAATTCAAAGGCTTCATCCTTGGTATAGTTTGTTTCAGAGAAAATCGCCTGTTTTGCAGGAACACTTAGCCCGAAACCGACAATAATCAAAATGGTTGGAATAATAATTTTAACAAGTGAGAATGTCTTTTTATAGAGAAGCACTGCGCAAACAATTAAAATCGCAGGGATTAACACAATGATATTGGGCTTAAGTAACTGACCTAACATTACGGCAAGTACAAGACTGATTCCAGCGACCCATTGGCGCCAACCCGTATAGTTTGGCCAAAAATAAATGACGATAAAAATAACGAGTAGGAGTAGCAGTGAAGGCAAGTCTGAGTAGAAGACTTGCAAGAAATAAGTGTAAGCAAATGGGGTGAGCACCATGAATGCCAAACCACCAAACAAAATGTGGCGATTCTGATGACTAATGCGATACATGGTTTTGAGCATAAGCACAATAAAAGTATCAAGCGTCAAAATTGATAGAATGTGAATCGAAAGATTGGTTGATAAGCCAAATAGATTCGTGAATTTCAGCCAAACTGATAGCAAGTAGGCGATAGTGACATTATTTGGATAACGCCAGAAATACGTGCTTTGCCAAACGGGGTTACCGTGGCTAATTTGATCAGCTTGTGATAACACACGATAGGGGTCGTGATAAACCGTAACCGGTAAGAAATGGAGCACCAAAATTTGACCAACAAACATGAGACTAAGGGCCCCAAAAATGATCCATTTAACCTGGCGTTGTGATAATCGGTCAATCACCGGTAGGATCGCTTTAATGGCTAACCACACCAAGATGGTGACGACCAAGATGAACACCGCCTCTAGTGGATGCGGAATCATGGGATTAATCATGTTACTGACAATACCAATGACTAAAGCAATTGATAGAAAACGGGCAAGTAAAGAATGCTTAAGGGTTTGCATGTATTCCTCCTATTTTATGAAGTGTTTTGGGTAAAGCAATTTCTAAAATAAAGGCGTAAAATTTTTACGCACAACACTTTATTTTATCAATAACGTCAGAGTCTTGTAAAGCGACAAAGCCTTGTATATCAAGGGTTTGACCGTGTTTTACGGCTTGTAAATCGGTCTATTTGAGATGATTACAGACATACTTAAGGAAACAATGAGAATTATGATGAAGTTTAATTGGTTTCCTAATGCCCGAATAAAGGTTATGATATGATACTATGTTAAAAGAATATGAAGGTATGATGTTGTTATGTTTAATGATTTAACTTGCTTTTAAGTCAAATCGGGCTATAATTCAACCATATCAAAAGCAGTCACAGAGCCAGGAGGGTACGAACATGGCATTTATGAGTCTACGGGATATTAAGAAATCTTATTATCTTGGAAACGACGAATTTCCCGTTTTAAAGGGAATTAACCTAGATTTTGAATTGGGTGAATTCGTTTCAATTTTAGGTGAATCGGGTGGTGGAAAATCAACCTTGATGAATATCATTGGTGGACTGGACCGAAACTTTGAAGGAACCGTTACGATTGATGGTAAAGTCCTCGATCATAAAAAAGAACAAGAACTAGATGCTTACCGTCGAGGAACCATTGGTTATATCTACCAATCATACAATTTAATCAGTCACTTATCTGTGCTTGATAATGTTTTGGTATCATTGGATATGACGGACCTTTCTAAAGCTGATCGTGAAAAACGCGCCACAGAATTGTTGCAAAACGTCGGTTTGGCTGATCAGATTAAAAAGTTCCCTAACCAACTGTCAGGGGGTCAAAAGCAACGCGTGGCGATTGCGCGAGCTTTAGCTAAGGATCCCAAGGTCATTATTGCGGATGAGCCAACCGGCGCGTTGGATTCACAAAATACACAAGAAGTTTTGGATATTTTGAATGATATTGCGGCCCAAGGTAAGTTAGTGATTACAGTAACGCACTCACAGATTGTGGCAGACGCTGGAACGCGAATCGTCCATCTTGCTGACGGCAAAATTGATGATGACCAACAATTACGTGATAGCTATCCTGTTCCTGCCGATACGTCACACATTGGTTCACGACCACTTTCTGCATTTGCGAGTTATGGCAATGCCTTTAAGCATTTTAAGCACAGTTTTGGGCGTAATTCATTAATTATTCTTGGAACAGCCATTGGTCTTTTTGCCGTACTTTTGTTTGGTGGGTTAGGTAATGGTGTTAAAGCTTATATCAACGACCAAGTGAACTCGTTGGTTAATCCACGTTCCGTCAACGTCATGCGTCGTGGGGATGATACTGGTGATCCAAGTCAGCAGTGGACGAACCCACAGTATATTACGGATGCACAAGTTCAAAAATTGCGCGAAGTAAAGAATGCCGGAACGATTCAACCTGGTATTCAAGTATCAAACGTCAAGACTGACGGTGTCATGCCAAATAAGCAGATCACGATGTCACAAATGCAAACATGGACTAGCGCCATTAAGCCTGACAGCATCAAAGCTGGTAAAAAGGCGGGCATGAATGAAATCGTCGTCGATAAAAAGACAGTGGCTCAAAATTATGACAAGAAAAACTGGAAAGCGATTATTGGGAAAGACATCACCGTTAACTACGTTGGGATGTCAGCACAAGGGACACCTGTTCCTGTTAAGCAAGTGCTAAAGGTTTCTGGTATTGCAGATATGGGTCAAGCTGGTCCTGCTAACATCACTACCTATAAGACGATGCAACAAGGTCTTAAGCAGGCTGGGGCAGTTTCAGATGCCAATTATGTTTCAATGATGGTTAAGCATCGTAGCGATGTGAACCAAGTTCAAAAGGATGTCCAGAACATTCGTGATAGCAAGAATAAGAAATTATTCACAGCGATTACGGCTGGATCAATGTTAAGCACGATTAATACATTTGTCAGCTTAGCAACCTCTGTACTTTCATTAATCGCAGCTATTTCATTGATTGTGTCTGCTTTGATGATTATTGTCACAATGTTTATGTCTGTTTCAGAACGGACTAAGGAAATTGGGATTTTGCGTGCCTTAGGTGAGTCCAAGAAGGATATTCGCCGTTTGTTTACGAGTGAATCTTTGATGATTGGCTTGTCTTCCGCTGCCTTAGCAATTGTGCTCGGTTATGGACTCGGTTATGTCTTCAATGCAGCTCTTTATAAGATTGCAAAGTTTAACATGATTCAAATTCACCCATCAAATGTGATTTGGGTTATCGTGATTGCGATTATTATTTCGTTCTTAGCAGCATTGCTACCAGCACGTCGTGCTTCAAAGTTAAATCCAATTGATGCCTTATCAGCTGATTAAGGAATTAACGTTAATACAATAAAAACGCCCGTCATTCGGATTTGAATGGCGGGCGTTTTTATTTATTTGAAAATTGCATCAATAATGAAATCAGCGAGGGTACTATCTGTAACTGATGTCTTAGAGTAGGATGAATCTAAGTGATGTTGGGCAACGTCATATAAAATACTCATGACAAATTCGACCATGAGTGATGTTGGTAGCGACTTTAAAAGATTTTCAGCTGCTCCCTTATTTAAGAGATCAAGTAAGCTGATTTGATTTTCTTCTGTTGTTTCGCTTTGAAAGGTAGCTGTGAGCACATGGTTATTTTTTAAAGTCATGATTAAAACCAAGGAATCAGGGTGGTCATTTGCAAAATCAACTAAGCCAACAATCATTGATTGAATTTGTTCGGTTGTTGTTGCCTGAACCTGATCATGCGCATGCGCGAATTGTGCAAGTAACCGCATGTGGTGCATGTAGACGGCATCAAGTAAAGCTGATTTATTTTTAAAATAGATATAAATATTCGATTGACGGATGCCAACAGCTTTGGCAACAGCTGTGGTAGAGAAGGCGGGATAACCATCTTCGACAATGATGTTGCTAGCGGCTTCGATGATTTGGTCATACTTGGCCTGATCTTTATTTTTCATTTGAAGCAACACCTTCTTTCAATTTGACTAATTGCTAGTGTAGCGAGTCGGGTGCAAATTGTCAAAAGACTTGACAAAAGATAAACCTATCTCTTATGATGGGTTTACACAAAAAAGATAGTATTATCTTTAATGGAAAGAGGCAAATGAAATGCAAATTACATTAACAGGATCACTTGGACATATTAGTCGACCAGTTGCTGAACAATTAGTAGCCGATGGCCATGAAGTAACAATTATCACACGGAATGAAAAACGTAAAGCTGACATAGAAGCGATGGGAGCAAAGGCTGCCGTAGGTTCAATTGAGGACCTTGATTTTCTCATTGAACAATTTAGGAATCAGGATGCTGTTTACTTGATGTTGGCTGGTGGGGATTTTAAAAATCCAAATTTTGATGTTGTTGAAACAGCTCAAAAGCAGGCTGATATTTATCAAACTGCGGTAAAGGAAGCACAAGTAAAACATGTTGTGAACCTAAGTAGTATCGGGGCTGATCAAGGACCAGAAGTGGGTGGCCTATATACTTATCATATTATTGAAGATGTACTTCGGATGCTTGATTTGGATAGTCTTATTTTTATCCGTCCAACGGGAATGTATTACAACCTATATGCAAATTATGAGACTCTAGCGCAGACGGGTAAAATATATGGTGTTCAAGATCCGGATTTTGTTCAAACATTTGTTGCGCCAGAAGATGTGGCACCAGTGGTTGTCGCTGCGCTAGAAAAAACAGAGTTTGGTGAGCACGTTTATTATGTCGACAGCGATGAGGTCACGGGGCGTCAAATTGCAACTATTTTAGGGGATGCCATTGGTATTCCAGATGCAGAGTGGATCCAAATTTCAGGAACACAAGTTCTCGAAAACATGCAGGCAAGTGGTATTTCCAAGGGATGGGCTCAAGCAACGGTGCAAATGCTGACATATATGGAAAATTCAAAGTTTCGAGCTGATTATAATCGCAACAAAGGTTTGCTAGGGCCCACAAAGCTAATTAACTTTGCAAGTGATTTCCAAAAGTATGCTGCTGAAATGAAAAAAGAAATCATTTAAAGGTTGACTTAACATATTCTTCTCACTATAATGGCATTAAATTAGAAGTTTCTAATATTAAATGTGATGAAGAGATGAGTACAAATTGCGGATGTTCAGAGAGTTGGCGTGCTGGTGAGAGCTAACCATTTTGCGTTTGGAATATGGTCTTGGAGCAAAATATGTGATGGTGACATGACATCGGGTCCGCCCGTTATTGCGGAACGTATTGATTGATACGTACAGAGTTTTAGATAGTGATGTCTAAAAAAATTTGGGTGGTAACACGTTTAACGTCCCAGAGATCCATTAGGATTTCTGGGGCGTTTTTTATTTTAAGGAGGCAAGATATGCGAGATTTAGTAATTCAAACTGATTTTGGGCTTAAAGATGGGGCAGTTTCAACGATGTATGGCGTGGCTTATGGAGTGAGCGATAAAATTCGTATCTCTGAACTCACGCAAGGGATTACACCATTTAATATTTTTGAAGCCTCTTTCCGTTTATTCCAAACAGTGAAATATTGGAAACCAGGGACTGTCTTTGTTTCAGTCGTAGATCCTGGCGTCGGTTCAAAACGCAAGTCGATTGTGGCCAAATTAAAAACAGGCCAATACGTGGTGACACCTGATAATGGCACGTTGACCCATGTCGCAGATGAGTTTGGGATTGAAGCTGTGCGGGTCTTGGATGAAACCGTCCAACGATTACCTGGCTCAGAAAATTCAGCAACTTTCCTTGGCCGTGACATTTACGCATACAACGGGGCTAAGTTAGCATCAGAAATTGTACCGTTTGATGAAATTGGGACACCGTTAGCACCTGATGACATTGTCACCATTCCTTTAGAAGAAGCACAATTAGTGCAAGATGTGATTGAAGGCACAGTTGAAATTACTGATGTTAATTTTGGATCACTTTGGACGAACATTAGTGCGTCATTGTGGGAAGATGATTTCCAAGCCGAATTGGGGAAAAACTATTTGGTACGCATTTTTGATCACGGAGCAATTAAGTTTGAACGCGAAATTCCGTTTGTCAAAACATTCGCTGATGTCGAACCAGGAGATGATCTGATTTATGTTAATTCAGTTGGAACGATTGGCATCGCCATTCGAATGGGAAATTTTGAAAAGGTAAATCAAGTAGCAGCTGGTCCGGATTGGACGATTGAAATTAAGAAGAGTGAGGGTTAACGCATGGAAAAGAAAAAAGGTTTATCAACACGGTCAGTGGTAGCAGTTGGCATTGGCACAGCGGTCTTTATTATTTTGTTCAAATTTTTAGCCATTCCAACGGGTATTGCGAATACACAAATTAATGTGGCACAAGCTTGGCTAAGTCTGGTTGCCGCAATCTTTGGACCAGTGGTTGGCGGCTTAGTTGCCTTTATTGGACACGCTTTGAATGATGCGATTTCATATGGGTCAATTTGGTGGAGTTGGGTCATTGCTGATGGTGTTTTCGGGGTATTGATTGGGATTGCCGGTAAGTACCTCCATTTAGCTGACGGTAATTTCACGACAAAAAAGATTATTGGCTTTAATCTATCACAGTTGGTGGCAAACGTTGTGGCGTGGTTGGTTGTGGCACCACTAGGTGATATTTTAATTTATAGTGAACCAGCAGCTAAAGTATTTACGCAAGGGGCTGTTTCAACTTTGGTGAATGTAATCTCAACAGCCATTTTGGGTACGGCTGTGCTAGTCATTTATAATCGTACCAAGGTAAAAAAGAATTCATTAGAACATGAGGCTTAATGCGGAATAGGGAAGAAATATGGAAAACGAAACATCACGAACGATTCTGAAGTTAGAGAATGTGACTTTTAAATATGAGGCACAAAAAGCACCAACGCTAAAAAATATTAATTTAGAAGTTCGAGCTGGCGAATTTGTCGTGATTGCGGGAGCTTCCGGCTCAGGAAAATCAACCTTGGGACGCTTAATCAGCGGGTTGATTCCTGAGGCCTTTCCTGGCGCTTTAACTGGGACACTGACCTATGATGGGCAGCAAATTAATGATGAAAGTATTTTTGAACGTTCTCAAAAGATTGGTACTGTTTTGCAGGATGTGAATGCACAATTCGTGGGCTTGAGTGTGGCTGAAGATATCGCTTTTGCCTTAGAAAATGATGAAGTCGATGACTCAAAGATGCACGCTGCTGTTGCGGAATGGGCGAACCGTTTGGACTTGGGAGACAAATTACAGTTAGCGCCGCAACAATTATCAGGTGGGCAAAAGCAACGCACAGCTATGGCAGGGGTGTTGATCGATGAGAGTCCGCTATTACTACTAGATGAGCCATTGGCAAGTTTGGATGAAGCGAGTGGTAATGAAATGTTGACATTGCTTGAGCGATTACGCAAGGAACAGGGCATTACGATTATTTTGATTGAACATCGCTTAGCAGACGTCCTACAACACGAAGTTGATCGCATTGTGATTTTGGAGGAAGGCGAAATCAAGCAAGATGCACAGCCAGCTGAGGTGTTACAACAAGGGACATTAACCCAATATGGATTGGCAGAGCCGTTATATATTCAATTATTGCGTGCGGCCAACGTGGCGTTACCATCTTTATCAGGATTAACATCACCAGCGACTGTCGCAGGAACGGATTTGAAGGAACAGGTACAAACATATTTGAATCAATTACCTAAACAAACCATTAAACCGACATCAGAGGAGCTACTCCAAGTGACGGATTTATCATTTGGGTATGAGCATGGTCAATTACTGTTTGACCATTTGAGTTTTTCATTGGGTAAGTCAGAAATTGTGACATTAGTTGGGAAAAATGGTTCTGGGAAATCGACGCTCATTAATATTTTGACTGGATTTATTGAAAATCAAAAACTGTCAGGGACAATGACTTTGGCGGGTCAAGATTTGAAAACACTTTCGATTAAGGAACGTGCGGAAGTGATGGGATATGTCATTCAAGATCCAAATTTGATGTTAACGCAATCAACGGTTTTTGACGAAGTTGCGTCAGGTTTACGTTTACGTGATGTACCAGAAACGGAGATTGTCGCACGGGTGAATCCACTGCTAGAATTGGCTGGTTTATATACCATGCGGAATTGGCCAACCGACAGTTTAAGTTATGGACAGAAAAAAAGATTAAGTATCATTGCAATCCTTGTACTCAATCCAGCCATCTTGATTCTTGATGAACCAACGGCGGGGCAAGATGCCGAAAATGCGAATCGTTTAATGGACTTTGTACGAGAACTCCAACAAAGTTATGGGCTGACTATTTTGCTCGTCACGCATGATTTGGGACTAATGAGTTATATTGCAGATCGAACGGTTGTGTTAGTTGATGGTCAGATTTTGGCAGATACAGAACCCATGCAATTATTACAGCAACCGGACGTGTTAGCCCAGGCGCATTTAGCCCAAACATCATTAGATGTATTTTTGAAAAGTCACGACCTAGTAGCTGACCAACGCGTCTATCGCGACTTACATGCACGGGAGGTCGCTAATGAATCATAATATTTTTGGTTTCCATCCAGGGACAACGCCAATTCATCAACTAACTGGGACGACGAAGCTCATTATTTTTCTCAGTTTAACGATTTTGGGATCGCTTAGTTTTGATTTACGCTATCTCATTTTACTGAGTGTTGTTGCGATTGGGGCTTTATTCGTTGCAAAAATTAAATGGTCTGATGTACGTGTGCTGGTTTGGCTAGTGACTGTTTTTGCGGTCTTAAATTTGGTTTTAATTTATGTGTTTGCGCCACAATATGGGACGCATTTATTTGGCACTAAAACAGTCTTATTGGGGAGTGGGGCATATGCCTTAACTTTTGAGCAGTTATATTACGAACTCATTGTTTTCACAAAATATCTGTTTGCCTTACCATTGGCATTGATCTTCTTGATGACAACGAATCCAAGTGAGTTTGCGGCTGGACTGAATAAAATTGGTATTTCTTACCGGGTGGCTTATGCCGTGGCCTTAGCTTTGCGTTATATTCCTGATATTCAGGTCGAGTATCAAACGATTAGTAAAGTGCAGCAGGCCCGAGGCAGTGATCTGTCGAAAAAAACGTCTTTGTGGCACCGTTTAAAGGGTGCTGTTGGGATTATGATGCCATTAATGTTCACATCTTTGGAGCAAATTGATTCAGTTAGTCGTGCCATGGATTTGCGACGTTTTGGCAAGCGGAAACATCGTACGTGGTATTACGCACAGAAATTCAAAACGTTGGATTGGTGGGCGATTGCTTTGACGTTACTATTGATTGGGATTGAACTCGTATTACTTTGGACGAATGGCAGTCGTTTTTGGTATCCCTTTAAATAAATGTTTGACAAAAAAAGCGAGGCCTGTTTATAATACAGATACTATAAAAACGAATGAGGTATGTGTCCATTGAAGAATTAAGCTAATATTTGAAATTTTGTCGAAACGCTTTCTAATTGATTAGAAGGGGTGCAGTCTGCAATTTTCAAGATTAGTGATTTTTCTTTCGTGAGGACCCATGGCCCAAACAAGAAGGCACCAGTCTGTTTAATTGCAGCTGGTGTCTTTTTTTGGAGGTTTTTATGTCGAAAATAGAAATGAAAAATATTAGTTTTGCTTACGATGGTCAAGCAAAGTTATTTGAAAATGTCTCACAGGTCATCGATACGAGCTGGCATTTGGGACTTGTTGGTCGAAATGGTCGAGGAAAGACCACGCTCTTTAAATTATTACAAAATCAATTGCCATATCAAGGATCATTAACCTGTGAGGTTGCGGTGCAATATTTTCCACAACAGGTTACACACCCAGAGCAAACGGTGCTAACGATGTTGGAACAAACCGTGGCGCCGGAGCATTTATGGGAGGTTGAGCGTGAAATGCAGCAGTTAGGCTTGGATGTGGACCATATTGAAGCCCAAGTTTACCAAACCCTCTCAGGTGGGGAACAGACCAAGGTTTTGCTAGCATTGGTCTTTGCTAATTCAGATGATTTTATCTTACTTGATGAACCGACGAACCATCTTGATGCTAAGACGCGGCAGCAGGTTGCCCAATATCTACAGCATAAACAAGGGTTTATTGTGGTGAGTCACAATCGCCAGTTCTTAGATCAAACCACGGATCATACGTTGTCGATTGAAAAAACGCAATTAAAACGCTACAACGGCTCGTTTTCGGTTTATGAAACGGAAAAGCAAGCGCGTGATATGCATGAGTTGGCCACAAAGCAGAAGCTGCAACGTGAAATCAAACAACTTGATCAAGCCGCGAAACAAAAGGCCGGATGGTCAGACCAACGTGAAAAGTCATTAACTGCCAAGCCTTCACAGGTCGGTGGTAAGAATCATGGGGATAAGGGGTTTGAATCAGCACGAGCGGCCCGCACCATGAAAAAAGCCAAGCAAATTGAACGTCATGCCCAACAAGCTTTGGATGATAAGCAAGCACTTCTGCAGGATACTGAATTCGTGGAAACCTTGACGATGGCCGTGGAAACACCTAGGAAAGCCCCTGTGGTTGAGGTACATCAGATTCAGTTAGGATACCAAGGGCAACCATTGTTTGAACCAGCCTCATTTAAAGTTGAACGGGGTGATATTATCGGCTTGACTGGTGATAATGGTGTTGGAAAGTCATCACTCTTACAAGCGTTGCAGGGGACATTTACCGGGCAAGTCACTGGCACTGTGCAAATTGCTGGTAATCCTACCATTAGTCAAGTTCGGCAAACCACGCAGTACTTGCACGGATCATTACAGGAATTCAGCGAAGCGAATGCCGTTGATGAACAGGCGCTCTTAAGTATGTTGCACAAGCTCGGATTGGAACGCCGGGCGTTCACACTGCCAATTGAACAAATGAGTCGCGGTCAGCAAAAACGGGTTGAATTAGCGCAAGCGCTTGTTAAACCGGCTGAACTCTACCTCTGGGATGAACCCTTGAATTATTTAGATGTCTTTAATCAAAGCCAAATTGAAAAGGTTATTCGAATGTTTGAACCTACAATGATTGTGGTTGAACATGATCAAACATTTTTGGAAAATATTCAAGCTCGCTGTGTGCCATTACAAGCGGTCGATTAAAAGAAAAAGCAGACTATCATGATGATAGTCTGCTTTTTTGGTCATTGGTCAGGAGTATGAAATTTTTCAAGACGATATAGGCCTTCTGCATCAGGTTCGGCTTGGTGATGCTTAATCTGATAACCAAATTTTTCATAAAAGGGTCGACCTGTAATTGAAGCGGGGATTTCGATTCGTTGTGCTTGTGCAAAAAACGGGTCAGCTTCCAAAGTATTGACAATACGGGTGCCAATACCTTGACCCTGAAAGGCTGGATCAACGAAGATCGCAAAAAAGCTGTACTCATCTGGAATATCCCAAAAAGGTCCAATGGCACCAGTACCGATAAGTTTATTTTGGTCACACACCACATAAAAATGTGAGCGTTGATCTAACTCAAGATAATGGGATTCATCAAGTCGCGTGAGTGCATTTTCAATGTAAGTTTCGGAGTAGTCAACGCGGTTTGAAATGCGCATCGTTTTAGCAACCAACTGAACAACAGCCGGCGCATCAGCAGCCGCGAAACGGCGAAAAGTTATTTGTCCCATAGCACAATCTGCTTTCCTTAATTTTCGTAACTTGCAATTAATTGTTTAATCACGACAATGTCATCATCATAATCGCTCAAACGAATATTTTCATTAGGGGCATGGTCACGATTATTGGTGTAACCAATCCCGAGGCTGGCAATCGGCGCTTGGACGACTTCGTGGATATAATACATTGGGCCGGTACCTGCACCAGTTGGGGCGACAATTGGTGCTGTGTCATAGAGGTCATCGACCACGTTGACGACACGTAAAATTTCAGCGTCTGACATGTCGCTACGGTAGCCCGGTTGACCAAGCGTCTTCGTGAGGGTTAAATCACCGAAGCCTTGGTCAGCCAAATAAGCCTTAACTTGATTGAACGTCTTATCTGGATCCATGCCAGGGACCAGACGGGCTTCGAGTTTAGCATCAGCGCGAGCCGGAAGAACCGTTTTAACACCGGCGCCTTGCCAACCAGAACTAATCCCTTCAATACTTAGGGTTGGTTCAAAATAAAGCGTTTCTTTGAGATCCTTACCATTTTTATCGGTTAGTAACGGCGCTTCGATCCCGAGCTGGTCTATCAATTCAGTCCGCGTTAGGGGGATGTCAGCTGTTAGGTCGCGTTCACGTTGATTAGGTTGGATGACATCATCATAAAAGCCAGGAACTAAAATATGTCCTTCTTGGTCAAAGAGGGTGGCGAGGGCTTGCGTAAGGCGCCATGCTGCAGAATCGACGACGCCTGCAAAGGATGAGTGCAAATCTTTCTTGGCGGTTTGTGCAGTCACAGTAAAGGTGACGATACCCTTATTACCACCGTAAATTTCAACGCGATCTTCACTATTTTTTTCACCCGATTCCCAAATAATCAAATCCGCCTGAAGTTCATCGGCGTATTTGGCCACATAATCATCTAGGTGACGGGAAGCAGTTTCTTCAGAACCTTCAAATAGGAAGGTAATGTTGACGGGCAGTTCACCGTTATGTTCAGCCATGTATTCAGCAACGGCCGTCAGACGGGCTGTGATATTTCCCTTATCGTCATTTACACCACGTCCATAAAGTTTATCGCCAACTTGGGTCAGGGTCCAAGGATCCGTTTCCCAGAGCGCGAAGGGTTCAGCCGGTTGGACGTCGTAGTGGTTGTAGAGAATAACCGTTTCAGCGTCAGGATTGGGGCTTTTGAGTTGGCCGATGACTAATGGGGCAAAGTAAGTGTCATCATAGATAACATCGGCTCCTAAATCAGTCAAAGCTTGGGTTAAAACTTTGGCGGTTTCTGGTAGAAATTCTTCTTTAGCGGAAACACTTGGAATTGCAATGAGCTCGCTGAGTAAATCTAAATAATTTGAGTGAATTGTCATATGTGCAATCCTTTCTTGATGCATTAAATAAAAAAGCCGCTTCAAACTTCGCCACATTGGGGCGAAGTCAGAAGCAGCTAATTGATAGTTACGTTACCATTCTGAGTATTTGGGGTTGTTACCAACCGCCACTCACTAACCATCAGACATTATTCGTCGAATGGTGTGCCAGGATAACGGGGGCCAAGCCGTCATACACTCACGTGATGCGCTCATGTATGCCAATCACAGGTCATTTTCAAACGGGGCCAGATACTAGTTCACATCAACCACTAGCTTTCTGTTATCTGGGGCCGTTTTACTTTCCTGATCACTTTGTTTTGTGTGTTAAAAATATCATACAAAGTTCAATTCTAAAAGTCAACTGAGATGAACCTATGAATTTTATCATTTTTAATTATGGTGGTCTTGAATCATCGTTTTCCAATGCTTTCCTTGTTGTACGGCAAAGGCTTGCAAAGATTCGTCATGAATATGGGGCAATAACTGTTGTGAAATCGTATCCTGGGGGTGTACGACATTGTTTTCTAAATCATCAATGGTAGTTTGCCATTCAGCACCGTCCGCTGCTTGTGCTTGGAGTAGCTTAAAATGTTCTAGCAGTTGTCGCAATTCAGCTTGTTGGGCATCAGGTAAAGGCGTATCAGGGTGCTGTAATGCGATAGCATCGTTGATTTCGATACTTTTTTGCATCGTGGCATTGTCAAGCGTCTCAGGGAAGTAGAGGGCATCTAAAATCAGCAACTCTAAAACAGTTAAGGCGTTTTGGTCAATACCAAGTGGTGTAAATGGATTTAGGTCAAAAATGCGGAATTCCAAATATTGCACCGAATGACGATGTTGACTATGGTATGCATCAGTTGCTTTGACGCGCACTGGACCATAGTATTCACTCAAGTCATACAAGTCACCGGCATCAATTCGGTCATCAAGACTGGCTAAAAAGTTGTCTAGGTTTGTAAAGTCGAGTTGAATTGAACGGTGATTTGCAAAACCAGCTGAACTGGAACGCCATGAACGAACCGGTTGCTTGATGTCGCTACGGCGCTCTAACATGCGATCATCAATTGGATTTTCAGTAATTGGACTGGCACCAAAGAGATAGGTGATTAACCAACGGTATTTAGAAACCTGTTTCAAAATTTGGAAATAGAGCGCATTCCGGTCTGGATAAGCACCAGAATCGAGCAGTGGGGCACTAACCGTATCCGACAATGAAAAATTCACATGGATACCCGTCATAATATGTTGATAGTAGCCATAGCGCTCAATCAAAATTTTCCGATAATCAGCATACCATGGACGTTCAAAGTGATTGGCTAAGTATGTGACATCGCTATCAGCCATGTATGGTGGCATTGATAATGGCCAAATGATTTCATCGGTTTTCAAATGTGCCGTCAAACGGGTCTGTAGTTGCTTGAGCTGGTCTAAAGCAGCATTGACACTAGGCTGTGGGTCAGTCACTAATTCTTCTTGACTCTCTGAAAAATCAGTTTGAAAGTTAGGTTCAGTCCGGCGATCGCCGAGGGCCGAATCATGGGGATGTTGTGAGAGATGCGCGCTTGGTAATTGCACACGATGTTCTTCGATTTCAATGCCAACATGGTCTGCAAGTGATGCAAAAGTTAGTGATTGTGGAAGATGGGGGATTTGCTGAGCCATCTGTCATGCCTCCGATAGTCTAAATGAATGATTAAAGTATTTCTCATATTATTAGTTCGTTGCTAGTATTATAAGGGGCTAAAGACTGAAAGGAAAGGGCTTTGCTACACTTTTTAGTAATGTTCGCTTTTGAATCGTTTTAAATGTGAAATTAGGTTTCATTTACTAAAAAGATAGGCATCAAAGATGTGCCACGTTACTGCGTTGTGAGTTTAATGAACGTTTGGAAATACCTAAGTTTAGATGGGAACTTAGCGCTCTCGTGAAGGGCATTCCTAATAGCACTACGAGATCAGAAAAATAAACAAGTGACGTAAGCGACATTGTATGCATTTTTACGTTATACTATATAAAACATTAAAAAAGGGTTGAAAAATAAGAGTCATGAAACGAAATCAAATATATAGAGTTAGTGAATATGAATTGAATCAAAGATTAGATGAACTATTGAATGATGTAAAAGTAATTGAATTTTATGGCGAAGAGATCCCTGATTTAGATACTTTCTTAAAGCAGTGTATTCAGAAATTTAAATTACCAGTAATTACTCCTGAAGAAGATGAAGATGAACAATTTCCGGATTATAATCTACCAGATCCTTTGCACGGATTAGGTTATGCTATGATGAATTTATCGAATATTAGTGATTTCCCACAACAACCTATAGTGATGGTGATTCATGATGAAATGAAGTTTTTGTACGCTGCGGATTATAACGATTCGGGAATTGTATGGAACATGTTTATTAATTCGATTTTTCCATATTATGATATGGATCAAGAAATCAGAAAAAAAGTTGCGCAACGTCCTTCTAACAAGATTAAGCGAAAATTTGACCTCTATTTAGTTGATTAGGATGAAAGCCACCTTAAACTTGGGTGGCTTTTCTTATATTTATTTAGCACTGACAACAGGGGGAATTATACGTTATTAAGGTATGACCGATTTATGAAGTTGGCTATAAAGGTAAGAAGCAGAAAATAGCTATTACCGTTGGTAGTAATGGATATATTGTCGGGGTTAATCCAAAGAAAAAGCTGAAAACAGCAGAAATGCTGAATGAATAAACAAAAAACACTCTGGGAGTGAACGATTAATCTTTAAAAAATAGAGTTGCCCATTAGAGGCAACTCTATTTTTTGATTTATGTGTATGTTGTTTTTATAGGGAGTTTAATTTTAAGCAATTAGTTGGTCGAAAAGATTCATGTATATAAGAACATCATATGAACACAGAGAAGGACGTTAATCCCAAAAAATAATCACGAAATGTAAAAAGTAATCGGTTGGGGTGTAAGGTTCCATTTGATAGGTATGAATGCATACCAACTGGCATTGGTCCAATAAAAAAAGCCACACATAGGCGTGCGACTCTTCTTTATTAGGCATTCGTGTTTGATAGACGTAAATTAAGCTGACTACCAACAGGGTTAATGCGGTAAGTCAAATCTTGATTACCACGAATAGTTGTTTCAAAATCAGTTGCGTAAATGATAAGGCCAAGTTGATGTCCAGCAGGGAGACGATAGAAAGTCGGCTGTAGCGTTACGTGGACTTGGTTAAAGGCATTCGGCTCAATCGCTTCATTTTGATAAGCATTCGTCCGATTTTGCAAATTGATATGTCCTTTGGTAATCATTTTCCAAGGCGTTGCTTGTGCTTCAGGCATAAATTCATGCAAATCGTCAGTACGCCAATCATAGGCACCACTAAGCGCATTCTTTGCTAATAACGTTGGCGCAGCACCAAGACGTTTTGCATCCCCATAATCCACAAGTTGGAAACTGAGCATCCCCACTGACGCATCGACTGCAACATCGACCGTAATTTCTGGCGTGCCATCAATCGTCCAAGTGCCCTTAAGCGGTTCTGTTTTGAAAATCAGACGATTGTCACGCAATCCGTTTTCATCAGAATCAGGCTTAAAGAGGTCAGCATGCCATGCAGCTAAATCATCCCGATAGTGCTTGAATGTTGTTTCAGGTAGGTGATCCTTAAAGCTTTGAATCTGTGATTCGGTTTGTTTTGTTTTAGTTAAATGGTTTTGATCCAAATAAAGGGTTTGTTGGTGGTCGGTGGCAGCGGGCCAGTCGGAAACGGTGTGCCAGGTCTCCGCCGTTACATTATCCTGAATCAAAACATCTGGCAACAAGACATCGGCACCATTATTCAAATCAAATAATTTGTAACTCAACCACAAGTTCATCATATCAGTGAAATCGAGGGAGCGGAAATTGTTAATGTAAATATGCTGACCTTGATGCAAGATAATCTTCTTATTAATAGGTAGGTCACGTAACCCTTGCCACAAATTGTAGACATTGCGGGGCTTGACATTCCAGTCATTTAAACCATGAACGAGAATCATGTCCGCTTTGATATTGGCTAAGTTGTTCAAATAGTTGCGACCATCCCAGTATGCTGAATAACTTCCAGAATCACGGTCTTGATCCTTTTGAAGTTGGGTCAAGACTTGTTCAAATTCAGCCTTAACCCCAAGATAATCACCGGCATCGTGCATGCGACTGAAGACTTCACCGGCTAGCACGTCCATATCTTCACCTTGGAATGTATCTGGAGCAGCAACCAGCCCATTATCACGATAATAGTCATACCAACTTGAAATAGCGGCTTCTGAAATGACCGTTTTTAGCCCATCGACACCAGTGGTTGCAGCAGCCGTAGCTAAGGTCCCCAAATATGAACGACCAGTCATGGCAATATGTTGGTTTGTCCACCAAGCGGGGATGGCAATTCGGTCTGTTTTATTGGTGAATGCCTGACGTTGTCCACCTAACCATTCAATAATGGCAACCGTTGAAATGGTTTCATCGGGACCACCCGTATCACGAAGTCCATCAGAATCGCGCGTGCCAATTCCAGCTGCATATACCACAGCAAAACCACGACTCAAGAAATAATTATTGAGGGTATAGCTTTGTTCTTTTGCAAAATGTTCGGTAGCAAGCACAGTTTCGCCAATTGGTGTGCGGGCAGGTGGTAATTCTGAGGTGACGGTTTCGGCTTGGACGTCTGCTGCCGTTGCTTGATTAGGGGCTTTTTCAGTAAGGGGGACATCAACTTGATGCGTCAATTTCTCCCCGAATGTATCATTCGTACCTTGATTATAGGGACTTGCTGTATATAGAACGGGTGCCTTATAGCCTGAATTGGTTAATTTGGGACGCGATACTTCTACCTTTAACAAATCGCGTTGGCCATCGTGGTCAGTATCGAGTGGTGCTTCAACGTAAACAATTTCATGTAAAATTTCATGCGGATTGAAAACCGCTTGGGCCTTACCATTGAAGAAGACAGGACCAGTCACTTGCCCATAAAATGGTACAAAGTAACCCGTTTGGGTGAGATGATCCAAATACGTTTCACCATTTTTGGTGTGTGTCGTTAGGAGTTGATACCATGCGTGCGCCACATCGGTCGCTGTCGTAAAGGTTGTGACATCAAATGATGGCAATTGTAGCGTGTCGTAAGCTGACAGGGGATCAGTCAAATCATAATCCGTATTGGGTTCAAATTGTAACAATTGAAATGATAGGCGGGCGAAAATATCCGCGGTTAGAGGCGTTTCTGAGACAAGGAAATCTGCCATGGTAGTCGTTGGTGTCGCCAGCAATTGACTTAGCTTTTGATTAAAGGCCGCCGGACTCGTTACAAGTGGGGCGAAGGCACGTTCCAAAAAGGCAATGAGTTGCGCTTTTGGTGTGTCCAAAACGTCATCGTCAAGAAAGTGAATGTTTCTTAATTCCCAAAGTTCCGCATCTTGTGGCAATTGCATCCGTCCAAATTGATTGTTCTTCATTTCAGGTACCCCGTCATCGTTTAGATTTATATGCTCATTATACGCTAATAAAGTTAAAAACTCTCAGAATAACCCTAAAAAAGCCTAGCAGTCGGGTAAACTGTTAGGCTTTTTGCTGTTTATTTATGTGATTTAAAGTAAAGGGTACCAGTTAGTGCTAGGAGCGCTAACCCAATCAATGAGATGATGCTAAATGTTGCAACATCAGTTAATGGGAGTTGATGCTGACGTTGCTTGTTTGCATGTGTTTGTGGGGTTTTGGCACTGGAAGGGGATGATTCAGTCGTGTGTGTGCGTTGCTTAGTTTCAGCATCACGCTTTGGGTGCGGGGTTTTGTTTTTATCAGTTACTTTGGGAGCAGTTGGTTGTTTAGGTGTATCCGGTTGTTTGGGCGTTTCTGGTTGCTTAGGTGTAGTCGGTTCGTCAGGCGTTTTTGGTTGTTCTGGCGTTTTTGGAGTAGTTGGCTGATCAGGTTGTGATGGTTGATCCGGAACCTCTGGTTTAACGTCCATATCACCATCACCGGTGCCGCCGCCACCAAAACTAAGCTGTGCATTAGATTGACTACGTTCTGGGGTATCGTCTTCTCCGCCACCAAGCTTATCAGCATCTAGTGTCACGGCATTTGTATAGGTTTCGCCATTAGGATTTCCAGTTGCTTGCGTTTGGTATTGTAAGTTTACACCAGTTGTCACATGGGGGAGGTCGAACTGCAATTTGCGATCGGATTTTTGGGTAACCTTTACGGGTACCGTTCCGCCATCAGGCGTGAATTGTCCTTGTGCATCCCACGTACCAGTTTGGGCCACAACACTGCCAGGAAGGTAAGTCTGGTGAGGACCTAGAGTATCAGATAAGGTAACATGGCCTAAATCAGATTGATCGGGATTTAAAGCAATATTCCAATTGATTTTGTCATGTTTGTTTGTGTCCCACCAACCAGATTTATTAATAAGCCAATCACTGGGTAATTGATCATCAAGCGCTTTACCGCTGGCATAGATGTAAATATCACCTTTTCGATTTAGGGTTTTATCAGCTAATTGATCATTAAAGGTTACGGTACCAGTATTTGCGTTTGCCATGAAATTGGCTTGTCCAACAACTAAACCAGTACTATTTAAAATATCAAAGGTTAGTGAATGTGGAATGACGACATTATCGGGTACCTCAATTTGCATGGTGTCACCAGACTTGATCTTAACTTGGTCCGGGATCGACCAATGCCAACTCACGTGATAGCCCGATTCAGTAAGGTCTTTTGTATGACTCTGTACATTACCTTGGGCATCGGTGATAACCGCGCTATCTTTATCAACGCCTTTTGCCTCAAGGTTGTCCGCGTGTACGATTCCTGTTGAAAAACCGAGCATACAAGTCACGGTAAGTAATAAACTAACTAAAAATGTTCTTAATTTCATAAATTCCCCTCGCTTTCGCGGTCAGAATATCAAAGGGGATAAAATTTGTAAACATTTATTTTGGATTGAATTTGTTCTGGCGAACTTGGCGAATTAATTCTTCTAAGTCATACCATTGTTGGGGACCGGTGGGACTGTTCCAAATGACTTGTGGCTTGTCAAAGTGATCTAAAGGCACATCGCTAACATAGATGTCGGTCTTATTGGATAGTTCAGTAGTCGTGTGTACATTCAGATAGGTAAACGCATTAATATTATTGGAAACCCAATTGGTCGCCCGATAACCGCGGGAAAATGACACACAAATTTCAATGGGAGCATCTTGTTGGAAATCCAGCCCAGACGACATGGCTAAAATAACCACTCTAAAATAAAGATGGTACAGGTGATTTTGAGACATCCGTATTTCTTGATTCACTAAGGCCAGTAATTGGCGAATATGGAAGTCTGTTTGAGGATAGACCGATGAAAAATAGTGACTTGCATGACTATAATCACGTTCAGTTAAAAAGTAGTTCCGTTGCGTTTCTGTATAAATTTCACGAACAGTACTGTTATTAATTTGTGCTTTTGAAAAAGGGAAGGTGAGGTTTTCCATGTAGTCGGTAATGAGGGTATGAATGGTTTGCCAACTCTTTTGATCACGGACAAGGTCCTCAATCGGATAGTGGGTAGGTTCGATTAGCCCAATTTCGAGCGTGGTCTGAAAGATAAAGATTGAGGCACGCGTGGTGTTTTCTGGTAAAACTTGCTTGAATAATTCAAGGACATCGTGATTGTCTGGATTCTTTGCTAACCACAAATAATCCTCAGAAACGCGATGATTATAGTGATTACGGAAATACGAAATGATAATTAAAATGCTGATTTTTTGCGAAAAGACGAGATCATTTTGAATACGTGGAATGTCTAATTGTAAAACACGGTCCAAAAGACGTTGTACTTCTGGAATTTGAACATCAGGAACCACGTTAAAGTAATCATACAAATTGTAAATAAACAAACGTAAATTTTTTTCAGAAGGATGCAGGCCAATGAAATACATCATATTTTCTTCAAACTTCTTCTTTTCTTTGAAGAAAAAAGCACGTGACCAACCGTAACCACGAAAAGTTTGATTAAAAATGATTTGATCATTTTTGAGCAGGGAGAGTAAAAACTTCTCAGCGTTACTTGATTTAAAGTAATTACGTAATAGTAGGTTTTCAACCCCATATTTAAGTTGTTCGTTGTTATCAATATGACGATCAGTGACATTAATAAAAACGTTTGGTGAGATGGTCTGCAAATCTAGATTAATCTCTTCGATAAGTTTATTTAAACGATAGTTAGACATGTCAAGACTGGCAGCAAAAGCTTTACGTTCCAGCATCGGTTCTGATGACTGCAGCATCTGATTAACAATATGGATTTTTTGCTCATCGTCTTTATCTAAAAAACAAAGAATTTTGTCCATAAATGTGCCTCCTTCAAGGTATGTATGACTTAGCAGCGACAGAATATCACATCACTGGCGTCGTTGAGTCTACGTTTTTTCACAGTTAGCTTAAGTGGTAATGACCTATTATGAAAAGTATAAGCCAAAACCACTGGATAAGCGACAAGGACAATAACGTTATCAGCAAACATCGACAAACAGAGCTCGAACTTCAGAGTCTCTGTTTTTTTAATGTGGTTAAAAAAGCATGAACAGCTAGGCGGGAAAAAGCATATAATTCAAAAATTAATTATGGTTTAATTTGGGATATCAGTTAGAGCAAATGATGTTTTTCTAATTGAAAAATTATAAAAAGCATGCTGAAAGGAGTGAGTTATGAATTTTGATGTTAGAGCAACAGGGCCAGCACAACTCAACTATCACTTCCATAATCGCGACACGATCCACACGGAGGTTGCATCAAATATGGCGGAGAGTAAGGAGCCACAAGGTATTAGTAAGCGGATTTTAATGTTTGAACCAATTGTGCAGCATTATTATCAGGAGAACCCAAAGATAACAATCAATAAGGTCATTTTTCATTTGGAACAAACAACACATTTACCACGGGCATCCTATGATGAGATGACCACGATTGAAGAAAGACTACAGATTCAATTACGACGCGTTTAGGGCTTAGCATTGGGGAGGTAATTTGAATGACAGAAGTACTAAAAGATATTTTACAATTCATGACAGCATACACCATTATTTATCCAGTCTTTATGTCGGTAGGGTGGATTGTTGGGGCGATTTGTTTTCGAACCCATCATGCTCACAAGCAAGCGGTAGCGGCAAAAAATGATACTGTGACTATTTTGGTTTCTATGTTTAATGAGGCAGAGTTGATTGAAGAAACGATGGCAGCGATTAAAGCAGTTACGTATGAAAATTTGAAAGTTGTCTTGGTGGATGATGCGAGTACTGATGAGACAGTTACCATTGTTAAACAATATATTGAAGCAAATCATTGGGATGATTGCACGCTTGTTGAAATGCCGGAAAATGGTGGAAAGGCGCGTGCCCTCAATTTTGCTTTAACCCATTATGTTGATTCGGATTATATGACTGTGATTGATGCAGACTCAATTATTGATCCTTTGGCAGTAACAAAATTAGTCGAAAATTTCGATCAAGACGAAATCGCTGCTGTTACAGGAAAGCCAATTGTCCGAAATCGGACAACGGTCTTGGGAACATTACAAGCGCTTGAATATGTCAGTATTATTGATACCATCAAACGCGCCCAACAAACGCTATTTCACAAAATTATGACAGTTTCTGGTGTATTAGTGATGTACCGTGTGAGTAGCTTGAAAACGGTTGGTGGATTTAATCCAAAAGTAATGACGGAAGATATTGATGTCACTTGGCGCTTTTACAAATTTGGTTACCGAATTAAATATGAGCCACGGGCCATTACGCATATCTTAGTGCCTGAAAAGTTGCAGGGATTTATCAAGCAACGGACGCGTTGGTCCATTGGTGGGGTCGAAGTCTTCAATCAAAATATACATTGGGTGTTACGGCAAGCCGGTACAGGAACCAAGTTTTTAATGTTGGAAATGTTCTTTTCACACCTTTGGTCATGGTCATTCATTATCAGTACGCTTGATTTCGTTATTTCGGTCTTCCCAGCGCATGATTTCAAGCTTTCAGTGCCGATTATGTTTATTTATATCTTTATGATGGTCTTCATGACGGCCGTTAGTCTCATTCGCGATGGGGGAACAAGCAAAATTTCAGTACGTGATTTATTTGTTTGGCCAATCTATTACCTTTTTTACTGGGTGATTAATTTAGTTTGTTCAATTAAGTCAGAATTTATCGTGCTATTCACAAAGAAATCTACCGGGACTTGGGTCAGTCCAGATCGAGGGGTATAAATATGATTATTCGGAAAAAGAGATATTTTGGTTGGTTAGAAGAAACGTTTATTTCAAGCGTTTGGGTTGTTTCATTCGGATTGGTATTAATTGGCGGTCTTTATCTCGGGGGCGCCTACACGGATGACTTAAGTATTTTATATATTGTCTTAGGTTTAAATCAGAAAATTTTCTTAGTGGTGCTGGGATTAATAACGACAAGTCTGTTCGTTTGGCTAATCGTGCTTGGCTGCGCGGAGTGTACCCGTGATACCAGCAGAAAGGAGTAATGTTTATGCGCTTCAAACGGAGTCTTTATTTGATTTTTTTAATTATATTTGGGGTGGCCTTGTGCAATGAATACTTTCAATATGCTAATGGACAAACACACAGCCGATTACCTGGCTATGCGGGGATGTTTCAAAAAGAATCCAATGGGGTAACCGTGTTGACCTATCATCGTATCCTGAAAGATTCGGAGTTGAATCGGGTGATGCGCCACGTCTCGAGCAATGATCAATTACATGAATATAACGTGACGGAGACTGAATTTAAAAAGCAAATGGACTTTTTAGCGCAGCACCATGTCAATGTGATTTCATATGATGACATGGTGGCAATGAAAGCCCGCGGTCCTATTCATGGCAAATACGTGGTTTTGACCTTTGATGACGTCGATCGCACGATGCCTGAAAATGCTGCCAATATTCTCGAGCAAAAACAATTTCCATACACTTTTTATGTAGTAACAGGATTTGTTGATAAGAAGATAGATGGCATTCGAATGGCCAACTGGGCGCAATTAGAAAAGATGGCGCAGAGTCCGTTAGCAACGGTTGGATTACACACTGATAAACTACATTACCAGATTGAAGGTCAGCCAGCTTTACAATCAGGTAAGGTGTCAGAAAAAACGATGGCATCAGATTATCAACACAGCCAACAAGTTATTCAACAACATATGGGACAGCATGCTAAATACTTTACGTACCCTTATGGGGCGACAAATAAGAATTTAACAACTTACATGGCAGAGCATGGGATAACATCAGTTTCAACGCTTGATCCAGGAATTGTTAATCAGGGGACTGATAATTTAGATATCCCAAGAATGTTAGTGAATGAAAAATCTTGGCAGAATCTAGCGAACTGGTTAAATTAGAGGCATTGGGGAATCGAGACACGTCAAGTTAGCCACACGTAAACAACAAAAAAGCAACTAGTCGGAGTTATCCGAAACTAGTTGCTTTTTTATTAGGCTTTTTTAGCCCGATGATTTGAAATAAGGGATGCACCGATGGCAACGGCCAGACAAACCACAATGACAAGCAATGAAGTTGCATTTGAGATTTCAAAACTTGACCCCATGGCCTTGCTAACTTCGTTCACAATCATCTTTAAACCGATGAATGAGAGAATCGCGGCTAAGCCGTACTTAATATACTTGAACATTGGCAAAATCAATGACAACGCAGCATAGAATGAACGCAAGCCCATTAATGCAAAAATATTTGACGTGATGACGACAAAAGTGTCGGTTGTCACGGCCAATGATGCTGGAATTGAGTCAAAGGCAAAGATAATGTCCGACATCTCGATGAAAATCAAGGCGACCATGAATTGGGTAACGTAAGTCTTACCATCTGCTTTAACAAAGAATGGTGCGCCATCCTGATCAGTAATTTTAATGGGTAACACTTTATTCAAAAAGCGCATGAGCTTATTATCGTCTAGGCTTTCTTGTTGTTCTTGGTTGTTAAAGAACATCTTAATTCCGGCATAGAGCAAGAAGGCACCGAGTACATACATCAACCATTGGAAGTGAGACAAGAGGGCTGAACCACCTAGAATGAATAAGACACGCATAATGATGGCGGTGAAGACACCCCAAAACAAAACACGATGTTGATATTTAGCAGCGATATTGAAAAATCCGAAGACGAGAATAAAGACAAATAAGTTATCTAAACTCAACGACATTTCCAAAGTATACGTTGTCAGATAATCAACCGTGGCCTCTTTTCCACCAAGATGGAAAATAATGAAGGTAAATAGGAGGGCTAAAACAATCCAAACACCACTGGTGATGAGAGAATGTTTCATGGTTGGCGCAGTGTTGGCCTTGTTGAATACCTTAAGATCTAAAATCAGCATGACAACAACAAAGACAAAGAAGCCAATCCAATAAATGGGAGCTACAGTCATAATTTATTTCTACTTTCTTTTTTACTTATAATTAATCACTATACACTAAAAAAAGTGGGGTTTCTTTAAAAATTATAGATATCTTATGGAATTTGTGGACTTATTCGCACGCATGCAAAGACATAAGGTTCATTAAAGCTTAGGACAAGGTTACCTAAAGTTTGGCTTGGAATAATGAATTTAAACATTTGAATGAATGTTTAAAAATATAAAACATTTAGAGGAGACACATCAGTGCCAGAATTAAAGGACCCTATATCCAGAAGCTTACCAGTCTATCAAGAAACAAATGCGCAAGTCATTAACGCATTTGAGACACGCGTGCCAGCCGGGCTGACACAAACGGAGGTCGAACAGCGCCTAAAACGAGATGGCTTTAATGAGTTGAAGACGAAGGTGACGCCAAAATGGCGCATTTTCCTAAATCAATTCAACAATATTATTGTTTATATTTTGTTATTTGCTGCTGTTGTGACCTTATTGATGCAACATTATTCCGATGCCATTGTGATTGGCATTGTGATTGTGATTAATGCGTTGATTGGGTATATGCAGGAAGTGAATGCCAATGATGCTTTGGAAAAGATTAAGCAGATGCTTTCTGCTGAAGCGACCGTCTATCGAGCGGGAAAGCGTCAAACGGTCAGGGCCCGAGAACTCGTTCTGGGGGATGTTGTCTATTTAGAAGCTGGTGATAATGTGCCAGCTGATTTACGACTTGTTGATACCGATAATTTAAGAATTCAAGAATCCTCGTTAACTGGTGAGGCTGACTCAGTTGAAAAATCGGACCAAGTGATACCTGAAATAACACCACTTGCTGAGCAAACCAATATGGCCTTTGCCTCAACGGGCGTTACAAATGGTAGTGGTCTCGGCATTGTCGTACGGATTGGCGCAACAACTGAAATTGGTAAAATTTCAACTAGCGTGCAAGCAGTGAAGCCAAAAAAGTCCCCGTTAACGCGAGAACTCGATCAACTGGGGACGGGGATTTCATGGTTCATCATTATCAGTTCAGTGTTATTATTTGCCTTAGGCTGGTTCATGAACGTCTATACCTTACCGGTCTTGGCGATGGCGGTCATCACGATGGTCGTAGGATCTATGCCAGAAGGCTTACCAGCCGCGACATCCATTATTTTAGCGACAGGTGTTCAAAAGTTAACCAAAAAACATGCCATTGTTAAAACATTACCAGCAGCCGAAACCCTTGGTGCCATTGATATCATTGCTTCGGATAAAACCGGAACGTTGACTAAAAACGAAATGACAATCCAGGATGTTATCGTTGCGGATCGTCATTACACTGTGACTGGAACTGGTTATGCACCAAACGGGCATTTTGAATTAGATGGACAAACCGTCAAAGCTCAAACAGATCCACAATTGGCAAAATTACTCACGATGGGTCAGCTTGCTAATGATACCGTTTTGTCTGAGGATGAAACGGGTTGGGCTGTGAATGGTGAACCGACTGATGCGGCCTTCATCACAGCATACTATAAAGGGTTTGGCATTACAGAACCGCAGGTAACCGAAATTGATCGGATTCCGTTTGATTCTGACTATCGATATATTGCAAAATTAATTGAAAATAAGCAGGGTGAACGGATTACTGCCATTAAAGGTGCACCAGATGTCATGTTTGACTTAGTTGCCCAAGGTAATCAACATTTCGACCGTGAATATTGGACTAATTGCGCTCACTCACTGGCGCAAGTCGGTAAACGCGTGATTGCAGTTGGATATGTAGATATGCCACGAGATGCTGAAACAATTGATACAGCAAGTATTGCCACACAAGAAATTCAATTCTTAGGATTGGTCGGCATTACTGATCCGCCACGCCCAGAAGTGATTCAAGCGATTCGCGAGATGCGTGTGGCTGGGATCAAGGTGAAAATGATAACCGGTGACAGCATTGAAACAGCAAGTGCGATTGGTCAACAATTAGGTCTGGCCGACGATATTCGTGCCATGACGGGGCAGGAAGTCGACGCCTTAACATTGGACGAGTTGACACAGGTTGTTGAGCAATATGATATTTTTGCTAGAACAACACCACACAATAAACTCAAAATTGTCCAAGCCTATCAAAAACAGGGTAATGTGACAGCCATGGTTGGTGACGGTGTGAATGATGCTCCAGCATTAAAGCAGGCGGACATTGGTGTGGCGATGGGAATTAAAGGAACGGACGTTGCCAAAGATTCAGCTGACATGATTTTGGCAAATGATAATTTTTCAACTATTAAAACAGCGATTGAACAGGGTCGACGTCTGTACGATAACATCAAAAAAACGATTCTATTTTTATTACCAACGAGTTTTGCAGAAGGCTTAATTGTGGCGATTAGTATTCTACTAAGTCAGCCGCTGCCTTTAACACCCACACAACTATTGTGGATTAATATGGTTTCGGCAATTACCATTCAGTTGGCATTTATTTTCGAACCAGCAGAACCAGGTTTGATGCAAAAACCGCCACGTCAAGCAGATGCACGATTAATGAATCGATCTGACGCTGTACAGATGACAGTGGTGAGTGTCTTGATTGCGGGAATGGCTTTGGTTATTTTTGAAGTGATGCGGAACCAAGGAATCTCATTTGCGGTTGCTAGTACAATGGCCGTCAATATTATTATTTTTGGTAAAATTTTTTACCTCTTTAATATTCGAACATCCGCGTTTGCCTTTGCGAAAAAAGTATTATTCGCCAACCCGATGGCGTATGTTGCAATTGGATTAATGCTTGCCTTGCAACTTGTATTAACCTACGTCCCATTCATGAATGATATTTTTTCAACGGCGGGATTGACATTACAACAGTGGGGAATCGTGGTACTAGCAGGTTTGCCCGTGATTGTTTGGGCGGAACTGAATAAGTGGTATTTAAAACATAAGTAAGCTAATGCGACCAGGTCTACGGATTTGGTTGTTTTTTTATTTTTTAGAAAATGAGCATTAATTTAAAAAATAGGAAGTCCAATTATCTAAGAGAATAAACGTTCTTTTAAATAAAACAATTCGTCTTCTGACCTTAATCAAAATGACGCATTGTTGACGCTAGTCCGCAAGATAAACCAGTTACACTGGGGTTAATTATTCATTGAAGAAAAGGGGTATCAATAATGTCAGAAGAACAAAATGTGATTCAACTAACCGAAGGTTGGAGTCTTGGGGTCCTCAATGGTACTGTGGCCAAAGCCGATGTGAAAAAGGTGCCTGATAGCACCGCACTTGATATTGAAATCTATACCACGAATGATATGGAAGTCCCAGCATTTACGCTACAATTAAACGTGTTAGCAGATGTAATTGAAGTGATTGGCATTGATCCAATTCAAAAGATTCAAAAGTTAACAATCAAAATGCCAAAACGGATTGAAGTAACGCTAGCCTAATCGACTAGTAACAGGGTAAAGGTGGTAATAGGATGCAGATTTTAGTTGTTGGTGGAAATGGAACTTTGGGACAAGCCGTCGTGGCGCGTTTACGTGAATTAGGGCATACCGTCTTAATTGGTGGTCGTCATGATGCGGATGTCTATGTCGATATGGCTGATCCCGAAAGTATCAAAAGCATGTATGCAAGTTTACCTGAATTGGATCATGTTGTATCAACAGCTGGTCAAACGACGGCAAAAGCTTTGGCAGACATGCAACCGGAAGATAATATGCTATCCGTACAAAGTAAGTTACTCGGTCAGATTAACTTAGTTATTATTGGACAACAATATCTTAAAGATGGTGGTAGCTTTACGTTAACCACTGGTATTAAAAAGGATGATCCAATTCCTGGTGGTGCATCAGCGGCTATGGCAAATGGTGGTGTGACGGCTTTCGTAAAATCAGCCGCAATTGATTTGCCACGCGGACTACGGATTAATGCCATCAGTCCAAATGTCGTTGATGTGAGTTTTGAAAAGTTGAAAGATCAGTTCTTGGGTTACACGCCAGTGCCAATCACAGAAGTGGCTGAAGCCTTTGTTAAGAGCATTGTCGGTAAACAAACCGGGCAAGAATACCAGATTTATTAAAGTTTTCGGAGGCTCAAAATGGTACAAAGCAAAGTTCATCAATCTTTTGGTGTATACGGCTTAATTGTTCAGGGGGAACAATTGGCGGTTGTAAAAAAAACAGACGGGCCTTACAAAAATCGGTTTGACTTACCTGGTGGTCAATTAGAACCTGGGGAAATACTAGAAAATGCTTTGAACCGTGAAATCGAAGAAGAAACTGGTCTGTTAGTTAAGGTAAGCCAACAGCTGGGAACGACAAGTTTCCACTATCCCTGGCACTATCTGGATTTTGTTGAGAATCAACATATCGCGGTTTTTTACCATGTTTTACAATATACAGGCCAAATCCAAGCCCAAGTGCCAGATTTTATTGGGCAAGATGTTACAGGTGCCTTATTTGTAAACTTAAGGGATATTTCAGCATCTAATGCCTCACCATTGGTTTTGAAAGCCAAGCAATATCTAACAACAGGTCATTTTGACGTAACGGCAACCCAATTAAACCATTGGCAAGTTTTAGACTAAATAAAAAGCGCCAGTATCCACGGATACTGGTGCTTTTTTTGTCTTTATTGATCTTGACTGCGGAAGTGATTAATCTCGCTGTCTGAATAGTGTGACCATGCCGGTACACTCTGGATGGCTGAGTTAGAGTAACCCATGACAATCGCTGAATCCATCTTGAAACGTGTTGGATCTTGCGCTGCTGCGGCACGTAAGTTCGTGGCTTGGTCAGCAGGTGAGAGTTGGGCAATTTGTGCTGGTGTCAGGTTTGGATTGTTTGGATCGATTGATGATTGCGCACTTGATTGTGTACCTGATGTGCTTTGTTCACTACTTGCTTGTGTTGTAGGCGTTTGACTTGTCGCCGTGTCAGTAGTTCTACTTGTTGATGCGTCAGATGCAGCCATACTTGATGATGTTGAACCAGTCTGATTAGATTCACTAGCTGTTGTTTGGCTAGCATCTGTTTTAGACGATGACGCATTTGCATCACTTGCTAATTTTTGTGAAGTTGATTTAGACGCTGCCTTTACACTGTCGGCATGACTTGAAGACTGACTCTTTTGCGTTTCAGCTTGGTGTTGCGCATTCATTTCAGCGTAGCCATAAGTGCCAGCACCACCAATTACGGCTGTGGCAACGATAATTGAAATAATTCCTTTACGCATGTATATAACTCCTTTAAGCTTATCGCTCACTTTATTTAATTGTAACACCGATTAACTTTTCGCCAAGAGCTATCTTTATTGAAAATTAATGCTATACTTTATTTTAATAATTTTGTCAGTTTTAAGCGACTAGGGAATGGAGCATATATATGGAAACTAATGAAAAAATTCAAATTTTGTCAGATTTAATTCAATTTGATAGTCGAAATGGAAATGAACGACCAGTGGCTGAATACTTAAAGGTCTTGTTTGCGAAGCATGGCATTCAGTCCAGCGTTTTGCCACTCGATTCAGATCCAGACCATCGAGCTAACTTGGTAGCAGAAATTGGTTCTGGTAATCCAGTGATTGCTTTCACTGGACACATGGACGTAGTTGACTTTGATCGTGATCAATGGGATACGAATCCGCTTGAATTAACAATTGATGGCGATAAGATGTTTGGTCGTGGTGTTTCAGATATGAAGAGTGGTCTTGCCGCTGCTGCGATTGCCTTCATTGAAATTAAAGAACAAGACATGGCTTTCAATGGTACACTCCGTTTCTTGGCAACGGCAGGAGAAGAAGTTGGTATGGCTGGTTCAACAGCATTACAAGCCGCAGGGTACATGAACGACGTTGATGCATTGATTGTTGGTGAACCAACTGGATACTACACAAGCTTTGCCAATAAGGGTGAGTTGAATATCACACTTTCAGCAAAGGGTAAGGCTGCCCACAGTTCAACTCCACAACTTGGTATCAATGCCATCCAAGAATTGATGGATGTATGGGCAGATATTAAGGCTAAGTTGGATGAGAAAAGCCAAAAAGATACCAATCAATATCTTGGACAAGACGTTTATAACGTGGATGTCATTACAGGTGGTTCACAACCAAATATCTTGCCAGCAACAGCTGAGGCACAATTAAATGTCCGAACAGTACCGGAATTTGATAATAAAGCCGTACTTGCGATCATTGATGATGCGATTGCGACGTATAATGCCAACCATCAAGGTGAGGTATCACGTGAGGTCACGATGGAAATCATTCCAATTGAGGGTGATTTGCACTCAAAGCTAATCGAAGAAATGCAAGCCATTGCTAAGGAAGCTGTGGGGCAAGACATTAAAGCCGTCGCTGCACCGGGTGGAACAGATGCTTCCCGCTTATTGGTTAATCACCCCGTTGGCTTTCCAATGGCTGTGTTTGGGCCAGGAAACTTCCTAACTGCTCACCAAAATAATGAAGAATGTTCAAAGGATATGTATCTTAAGTTTATTGAGATGTATACCCAATTGTTTACAACTGTTTCAACAGAATACTAATCTTAAATGAAAGGGCGCCAATTGTTGGCGCCTTTTTTTGGTCAAAATAAGCTATGAAATTAAAAAAACGTGAAATCTATAACAACGTTTAAAAAAAGTCAAATAAATTTGTGATTTAACGTGGACATTTGTCGTCCACGTATGTATAATAGATAAAGTTAAATTAATGATGGAGGGTACTGGATGAAATATAAAGATAGTTTCGAAGGGGCCATTTGCATAGTATTGCTTTTGGCTAATGATCGTTACCCTCAAAAGATAAGTAGTAATGAAATAAGTGAATTGATGCAAAGTTCAAATACTTATACAAAAAAGATTTTAGCAAACCTTGTCCGTGAAAATGTCATTGCGTCTGACACGGGTAAAGGTGGTGGCTACTATCTCATTAAGGATACAGACGACATCTCTTTGCTTGATATCTATTATGCAATTGAGGGTAAGAAAAAGAATTACCACCCTAAACATCTAGCGGATAATTTTTTGGAAGGTGCTTCCGATATACGGGCAGGCGAAGAAGAAGTTGCTTCATTTATGGAGCAAGCGGAGCAGGCCTATCTCCAGCGACTGAATAGTTACAAGATTAGTCAGTTACTACGTACACATCATCCAGAAAGGAGTCACGCATGATAAAAGCTGAGTGGGAAAAATTAAAGAAAAACAAGTTACTTCGCTTTGCGATGATTGTCATCATGTTGATTCCGGCAATTTATTCAGTTATTTTCTTGAAGTCAATGTGGAATCCATATGGCTCTTTGGATAAATTGCCAGTGGCGGTTGTTAATCAAGACAAGAGCGTCAAGGTTGATGGTAAAAAGATTGATATTGGAAAATCAATGGCTAACAACTTAGTTGATAGTAAGAGTTTGGATTTCCAAAAAGTTGATCAAAAAGAAGCTGATAAGAAATTAAATGAAGGTAAGTACTATTTGGAAATCATCATTCCTAAGGATTTTTCGAAGAATTCGGAAACTTTGATGGATGATAATCCAAAGCAAATGCAATTAAAGTACAAGACCAGCGCAGGAAACAACTTCATCGGTTCAAAAATTGGTGAAGGTGCCATGAATGAAATCAAAGCTGATGTACAAAGTGAAGTAACCAAGGCTTATGCAAAAGCCGTCTTGACTGGCTTTAAACAAGCTGGAAAAGGTATGCAAAAGGCAGCTGATGGTTCAGCTAAACTTGGCGATGGTTTGCAAAAAGCAAGTAACGGTTCAAAGAGCCTAGCTGATGGTGCAAACAAGCTTGGTAACGGTGCTGGTCAACTTGGACAAGGATTGGGGCAATACACCAATGGTGTTGCTCAATTAAATGCAGGTGGTCAAAAGCTTGCTGGTGGTCTATCTGAACTAAATAGTAAAGGTGGTCAACTACAGTCAGGTGCCGGTTCACTTGCTGGTGGCTTAGGCCAATACACTGGTGGTGTTTCAAAGCTAAACCAAGGTGGTCAATCACTTGCCAGTGGCTTAGGTCAATATACTGGTGGTGTTTCAAAACTTAACCAAGGTGGTCAATCATTAGCAAATGGCTTAGGTCAATATACTGGTGGCGTTTCAAAGTTAGTGAATGGAAGTTCACAATTAAATTCTGGAATCCAACAATATACGGCAGGGGTTAGTTCTGCCCAAGCGGGTAGTGCAAAGCTAACGGAATCATTAAATACACTCAATAGTAGTGTTAACGGTGGCGGTCAAAGCTTAAGTTCAGCAGCAGCCCAATATAAGGCTGAAGTTGATAAGCTACGTCAAGCCCAAAACGGTGGGAATAGTGCTGCCTTAACAGCTAAGTTAAGTGCCATGGCAGGTCAGATTCAAAGTTTGGCTGCTTTGGAGAATGCTTCTAACTTAACTGCAGCACAAAAGCAAACCATTTCTTCTAATGTAAGTGGTTTGACAGCGAACTTGAATGCTGTTCAATCTGAATTGCAAAGTGCTTCTGGTCAAACGAATAATTTGGCTAAGCTAGCTGATGGATATGATCAACTCTATGCCGGTATGCAAAAAGCCTTCGGCGGTGTATCTGAACTTTCATCAGGCGCTAATTCGTTGAATGGCGGTTTGAGTCAGCTTAATGAAAAGAGTGCTGGTCTTAAGCAAGGTGGGGCTGAAGTTTATAATGGCTTAACCCAACTTGATAGTAAGAGTGGCGAGATTCAATCAGGAGCTAGTCAACTTGCCGGTGGCCTAGGACAACTAGACAGCAAGAGCGGACAACTTCAATCAGGAGCTAATCAACTTGCTGGTGGTCTGGGACAACTAGACAGTAAGAGCGGACAACTTCAATCAGGAGCGAACCAATTAGCTAGTGGGCTTGGTCAATACACTGGTGGTGTTTCACAACTAAACCAAGGTGGTCAACAACTCGCTGGTGGCTTAGGTCAATTGAATGCTAAGGGTGCCCAAATCTATGATGCCGCACAACAACTTGCTGCCGGTGGTGGTAAGCTAACAGCTGGGGCAAACCAGCTGTCAGTTGGCTTGGTTTCTGCCGATAAGGGTGCTGATAAGCTTTCAAAGGGCTTGAACGATGGTGCTGAAAAGATTGGCAAGGTCAAGGATAATAAGAAGACCGTTAACATGTTTGGTAAGCCATTGAAGGTAAAGCATCATGACTCAACCAACACAAAGAATAACGGTTATGGTATGGCACCATATATGCTTTCAATCTACTTGTATGTTGGAATGATTACATTAATGGCAATTATCAATGTCTTTGATCCAGCGATTGTGCCACCTAAGAGTTCACTAGGTTGGTGGTTCAGTAAGTTCATGGTTCCATTTGCATTGTCAATTGGATCAGCTACGATTGTATTCGTTGCATCAATCTTACTCGTGGGTATCCATCCACTTGAACCATTTAAGTTCTTAGTAGTACTCATCATAAGTTCCATCGCCGACATGACGATACTGTTCTTGTTGAATGTCTGCTTAGGAAAGTTAGGAACATTCCTAGCCTTGATTTTGATGGTCTTGCAGCTTTCTGCATCAGGGGGAACTTACCCAATGCAGTTAACAACACCATTCTATCGGGCAATTCATCCATACATGCCAATGACGTACTCAATTGAGGGACTACGTGCAACCATCTCTACTGGAGATAGTATTGTGCAACCAATGTTGATTCTCATTGCTATCAGTATTGTCTTAGCCGGTTTGTCATACCTATTCTTCAGAATGCAAATGAAGAAGCGCTTCAGGTTTGACTTGCAAGACGAAGCTTAAATTGAAAAAGACTATGAATAACTTCATAGTCTTTTTTTGTAACTAAATTTGCAATAAAAATGACGTCCTACGTTTTTGGTAGGACGTCATTTTGTTTAATTTAAGCTTTGAATTGAATTTTTACATAATCACGATAGAGGGGAAGCGTGTCCATTAATTGCTGATGCGTTCCGTTTCCACTAACTTGACCATGGTCGATGAAATAAATATTATCCGCATCGACAATTGTACTTAAACGATGGGCGATTGTTAAGGTTGTACGATCCTTCATTAAATCAGCTAAAGCTTTCTGTACCATTGCTTCAGACTCAGAATCAAGACTAGCCGTTGCCTCATCTAACATGAGAATTTTCGGATTCCGGAGAAAGGCACGCGCAATGGCTAATCGTTGACGTTGACCCCCACTGACCTTAATCCCACGTTCACCAACTTCAGTATCTAAGCCATCTGGCATTTCAGCAACAAATTTATCAGCGTAGGCTAAACTGAGGACATGCCAGAGCGCATTATCACTAAATGTTTGTTCATCTAATCCGTAGGTTAGATTTTGACGGATGGTTCCAGCCATGATGGAAGAATCTTGACTCACAAAACCAATTTGTGAACGCCAATCGTAGAGGCTTAGCTCGTCAATGTTTTGGCCACCAATGGTTAACTGACCAGCTGTGGGTTCATAGAAACGTTCGATTAAACTGAAAATAGTTGATTTACCACCACCAGAAGGTCCAGCGAAAGCAACCACAGTGTTTGGTTTTGCTTCAATATTTAAGTCAGTCAAAATAGCCTTGCCAGTTTCATAGCTAAAATCAACATGTTCTAAGCGAAGCGTTTTATCGGCAAGGCTAACATGGTTGGCGCCGGATAATAATTGTTCCTCAGGTTCAGCTAAAACTTCACGCACACGTTCGGTTGAGCCAGCAGCTTTAGAAAGTGTGGTGAAGAATTGCGCCACAATGGCGATGGGACTCATAATTTGGAAGAGGTACATGAGGAAGGAAACCATAGTTCCCATCGACATACTGCCATTCATGACACGGATAGCAGCATATCCGAGGGACCGACAATTACGGCTAACATCATTGAAGACATAATTGGTCCGACGATTGAATCATAAATGGCCTCTTTCAGACCGATATGATAAAGGTCGGTAATGTGCTTTTGACCATGTTTACTTTCATGTGGTTCAGCATCAGATGTTTTTACCAAGCGAATCTCGCTCAAGGTTTCATCGCTCACGCCGCTAAACTTTGAGAGCGCATCTTGACGTTGACGACCAACTTCGCCGGCTTTTTTCATAATGGGTAACATAATTAACATGGTGACAGGGACCGTGATAAACATAATTGCCGTCATTTTCCAATCCATTAATGCCATGATAATCAAGGCGCCAAAGAATTGAAGTAGCGCATTTATCATTTGTGGAAAGGCATTCGCAAGTAGATCCTTAATTTGAGTGGTGTCATTAATCAAGCGCGAAGTCATTTCACCTGATTTAACATTGTCATAGTAGCTAACATGTAATCGAATGAGTTTATTCCATAATGTTTCTCGCAATTTTGCAACGACGTCTTCCCCAAAAAAGCTCAAGACAATCCCAGAAAGTGAACTGAGCACGGCACTCGCGATAAAAAGACCAAGCACTAAGATAATTAACATCGGGCTAATACCGTCTTTGAGATTATTCACAACGGATTGCGCCAATTTTGGAACGGCTAATTGGGCTAAGCTAGCGATTAAACCAATGGCTAAGCCGAGATAAAGTTGCCAATATTTGGGTTTTGTATTTTTTAATAGGTTAAAAAAGGCCTTTAAATCAAACTTTTGTTTGGTATGCGGACGCTCTTGTAATTCATGTTGTGCCATGGGAAGCTCCTTTTAATTAGCGTTTATTTTGGCGCATGCCTGGTCGCCAACCGTGATGCTGTGCAATATGTTGGATTTCCATCCAATCCAAATCATTGACGAAAGTCGTTAATTTATTTAGTAACAGGATGAGATCTTGTTTTTCCGAATCTGAGAGTCCTGAAAAAATGGCCGTAGAAAGTTCATCTGAAAAATGAGCGAGCTCTTGGAACTGTTGGTGACCATCTGAACTTAATTTAACTAATGACGACCGCTTATCACGGGGATTAGGTATCCGTTCAATGTAGTGGTGATGTTCAAGATGCTTGACCATCACACTGACTGAGCTTGGTTTGATGTCTAACATTTCTGAGATGTCCGTGTTGGATAAACCATCTGGGTGTTCACGCAGTAAATGTAAGAGGCGTAGTTGACCGCGTCCAGCTTCTTGATTGCGATGCGCCAAAAATTGTCCTTGACGTTTTACCGTCAGGGCAAACGGCCGATTTTGGGATAGTCGACCAAAGCTATCAAGTAAATCAGTATTAAGTGTCATGATTGAAACTCCTTTATCTGAATTTAGTTAGACTAGTGAAATCTAAACTAACTAAATTGAAGTGCAATGAGTAGCATAGTCGTTTAGTTAGCCTCTGTCAACGAAAACTAACGTCTTTTTTTAATTAGTGATCATATGCCTGCGCTTGTGCTGAAAAACGAGTTTTTTAAATGGATGGGGTTCGGCACAAAAAGACTTGATTATCCAACATATTAGGTTAAAATTAACTTTAGTTAGTTTTAACTGGAGGTGTCAGGATGTTTCCGACAGAAAATGAAGCACGGCGTAAAATATTGATGATTGATAGTAAGAGTTTTTATGCGAGCTGTGAATGCCTATCACTCGGTTTGAATCCGATGAAGGCATTGTTAGTGGTAATGAGTCAGGCGGATAATATAAATGGTGGATTGGTGCTTGCTTCATCGCCAATGGCTAAAAAGACGTTTGGTATTTCTAATGTGACGCGGCACCGGGATTTACCAGATGATCCACGCTTGATTATTGTGCCACCACGCATGAATTACTATATTAAAGAGAATAAAAAGGTTAATGACATTTTTCGGGAGTTTGTGGCTGAGGAGGATTTACAGCTCTATTCGATTGATGAATCTATTTTAGATGTCACTGATTCGTGGGGGTACCTGCAAACGAAGTATGGACATGATTTAACGTTGCGTCGTTTGGCACGAATCATTCAATTAGAAGTCAAACAACGCCTGGGCTTATATTTGACCGTCGGTATTGGTGAAAATCCTACTATGGCTAAGTTGGCATTAGATTTGGAAGCAAAACATAATCACAGTTTGATTGGTGAATGGCACTATGAAGATGTTCCCACTAAATTATGGTCAGTAAATGAACTGAGTGATGTTTGGAGTATTGGACGGCGCACCGCAAAAAAACTGAATCAAATGGGATTATGTTGTATGGGTGATATTGCGTTAGCTGATCCGCAATTCTTAATCAATCGATTTGGTGTTAAAGGTGCTGATTTATTCGCACTAGCTTGGGGTGTTGATCGTAGTCGCTTGTCAGATAAATATCAGCCTCAAGGTGCAAGTATTTCAAATAGTCAGGTGTTGCCACGTGATTATGTTAAAGCGAGTGAAATAAAAAATGTCATTCGCGAAATAGGCGAACAGATTTCCGCGCGATTACGTGCAAAAGGCCAAGCATGTCAGGTGGTTCATCTATATATTGGGGTCGCACTAACTGAGACTGAATCGGGTTTTGCTGGACAACTTAGCATTGACGTAACAAATCGTTCGAAACGAATCGTCGGGGCACTTTACCAGTTGTTTGATGCGCACTATGCTGGGCAAAGTATTCGGCATATCGGTGTATCAGTTGGCAAGCTCATTCCTGATGTCGCAGAACAAATGGATTTGTTTATTGAGCCAGAAATCAATATAAAAGAACAAACGATTGAACACGTAGTCGATGATATTCGACACAAATTCGGCACCACAGCTATTGTGAAATTGGCTTCAACGGATGATGGTGGAACGATGATTAATCGTGCAGGATTAGTTGGTGGGCATAGCGGGGGAAACGCATATGGATAGTAAGGCAAATTCAGCTGCTTTTTTACGGGCTAAAGATTTTTTTGAAAAAACCTATCGTGATCGTGGCATGGTCAAGTGGCAAGGATTTTACCTATCCGATCATGTGGAGGATGTTGCCAAATATACTGAAAAAACCGCTGAGGTTGAAGCGCGCACCGCGATGCCAAGAATGGATGAAATGGAAATTGATCACATATTGACGCATGCTTATGCTAACCATGAAGTTGTTCGGGTACAGCGTATTCATTGCGATGAGCTAGGTCACCTGACCCCTATGGTTCAAGGGAAGGTAACGGGCTATTGGGAGAATAACATCTACATAGGCAACGAAATGATTGCATTTGATGACATCAATTGGTGTGAATGCGTAAATGCCTAAGGTGTGAGCATGCTTTTATAGACAAACTGATGTCACTAACTGCGGTATTGAACGATGGTATAAAAAGCAGACACCAGTGATTGGCAGTTGGGATGATTCATTTTATTTAGGTTGTAGACAGGCTCCCCCGTGATGATTATGATGATGTTTTTTCAGACAAGCTTCAGTGCTTTATGAGATTGTTTGTACATAAACTTAACAAGTCGGCGCTCGATTGTGTCCATCAGTACGGCCAAGTATTCCGTCAATGATATCGTTCTTTTTGAAAGCACTAATTCAGTGTTTTTTTTTAACAAAAGTAAAAAGGAGTAGTCTTGCCGTTACTGCGTAAATGGGCTAGTCTAAAGAGTGTTAATTATTTAGAATATTGAACTTAATGTGTGGGAAGAAAAATGACGTATAAAAAATTTGGATTAGTGTTAGTTGGATTAATCGGTTGTGGTTTGATTGGTGGTGGTTTAGCTTTGAGCCAAGCAAAGCCAAACAAAAAAGTGGAACACCCCACGGTCAAGAAAACAGAAAAGCGACCCGTAAAAGTTTATCGCGATGAGGGGAATCGCGAGGTCGTGCCACATGATCAGTTGAGTCATGAACTTGAAAATCAAATCAAAGCAGCTGACTATAGTGGAACAGCGCTAGTTGTGCGGCAAAACAAGGTGGTTTTAAATAAAGGGTATGGTGTTGGGAAGAATCAGCAGGAAAATACGGTTGAGACAGTTTACCCATTAGCATCACTGACAAAGAACTTGACGGGAATTGTGCTGCAAAAGCAGTTACAAAAGAACCATTTAGATGGCTCAACAAAACTATCTAAGTTTTACCCTAAAGTGCCATCGGCTGATCAGACAACATTACATCAACTTTGGACGATGACTGCTGATTTATCAGATGTTCCATTTACAACGAAACCGATGAGCGAGGGTGGTTATATCAATAATGTCGCTGAACGTGTTAAAGCCAATCAACCATCGGGATCTTGGTTCTATACCTCAACGAACTTCATTCTCTTATCAGGTATTATTCGACAATTGTCTGGGCAGTCATTAACGGCGTCGTTTAAGCAGGAATTTCAGAGCAAATATCACTTTTTAAATGTACAAGAATATACCAAAAGTGATAAGCGAACGATTGGGTACAATGATCAAGGACATCCTGTCGCATTTAATGAACAACGGTTTGCACGCGAAGTGGGAACTGGGGATTTGTTTGCCACACCGTGGACGATGTATTGTTTCTTAAAAGATGAGTTTGCGGGCAAAGTATTACCTCAGTCTGAATTGTCTAGTTTAACAACGCCACCAGCCGGTTTGAGGTATGCTGGTGGATTATATACAAGCACAGATGGACAGTCTTTTGTTGGTCACGGAAAAATGCAAGGATTTGAGCCAACTTTATTTATGGATAAAAATGGCGAAAATGCAGTGATTTTGTTTTCTAACCAAAATGATGAGCCACGCAATAAACCGCTAGCTAGTCGACTTTTTGAAACCATGAAAGCCTCAGAATCAAATGGAAACGTAGAGACTATAAATGAGGGTACTAACTAAATGTCAATGGTAATTCTGTAATCTTTTGTGATACCATTGATATAATTATGAAACACTAGGTAGGGCAGATTAGAAAGTTGGAAGGACGACACAATGTTTAAAAAACATACAGGCTTTTGGCTGTTTATAATTAAAACATTATTTTACTTTGCCGTGTTATTGATTTTGTTGTATCTCTATGGCTATTCTGGCCATGGACAAGGCGGCTTTATTTATAACGAATTTTAGATAGATAAGCGGAGAAAATGAGATGCAAATTGAAAATATGATTCAAACCATTGACGATTACGCCATGACACAAGGTGATCGGGTTGTCTATGATGTTTTAGGTGAACAACATACCTATGCTGATTTAAAACACGATTCAGATGCACTGGCCGCATATATCGATACATTAGGTTTAGCAGATAAAGCACCTGTGATGGTATTTACAGGACAAGAATATGAAGCAATCATGACTTTTGTTGGATTAACAAAATCAGGACATGCTTACATCCCCGTTGACATCAACTCAGCGGAAGAACGGTTGACGTCAATTTTGGAGATTGCCCAACCAGCAGCAGTCATTGCTGTTGATCCGCTACCAATTGAGATTGATTCAGTGCCAGTTGTTACGCCTGAAAAATTGGCTGAAGTGGTTCAAAATGATGTGAGCTACACACTTGATCACATGGTGACAGGAGACGATAACTATTACATCATTTTCACCTCTGGAACAACTGGAAAACCAAAGGGTGTTCAAATTTCACATAAGAATTTGCTTTCATTCACGAACTGGATGTTGTCAGCAGATGCTTTTGATATTCCGGAGCAACCACAGATGTTGGCACAACCCCCATACTCATTCGATTTATCAGTGATGTATTGGGCACCGACATTAGCGATGGGTGGTACATTGTATGCTTTGCCACGCCACGTTGTTGAAAGTTTCAAGGAGCTCTTTAAAGTTCTACCAGAATTACCCATTGAGGTTTGGACATCAACGCCTTCATTTGCCGATATGGCCATGTTATCTGATGAATTTGATGCAGAGCACATGCCTAATATTAAGTACTTCTACTTTGATGGTGAAGAGCTAACTGTCGGAACTGCACAAAAGTTACGAGATCGTTTCCCTGATGCACGTATCGTCAATGCTTATGGCCCAACTGAGGCAACGGTAGCATTATCTGCAGTAGATATTACTGATAGCATGCTAGAAAAAGCTGAACGTTTGCCAATTGGGTATCCAAAGCCTGACTCACCAACCCGAATCGTTGATGTGGATGGTACGGTTTTGCCAAATGGTGAACAAGGTGAGATTATCGTGGCTGGTCCTGCAGTATCAAAGGGTTACCTCAATAATCCTGAAAAAACACGTGAGGCTTTCTTTGCATTTGATGGACAACCTGCTTATCATACTGGGGATGTTGGTTCAATGGATGAGGATGGATTACTTCATTACGGTGGGCGCATGGACTTCCAAATTAAATTCAATGGTTATCGCATTGAGCTGGAGGAAGTTTCCCACGTACTAAACCTATCTGACATGGTTGAATCAGCAGTTGCGGTGCCACGCTATAACGACCAACATAAGGTGCAACAGTTGTTGGCCTATGTGGTACCCAAGCCAGGGCTTTTGGAAAAATATGAAAAGCCTTTAAAGCTAACGAAAGCGATTAAAGAAAGCTTGTCAGATGAGATGATGCCTTATATGATGCCATCACGATTCATTTATCGTGAATCATTACCATTGACACCAAATGGTAAGGTGGACATCAAAGCACTTATTGCTGAGGTGAACGGCTGATGAGTCAATGGTTAGCTTCTCTACCTAATTTACAGCCATATGGGGACCCCATGTACTTCGGATACCTATTATTAGGGCTTTTGCCAATTATTGTAGGGATGTTCATAGGACGGCGCTTTCAGATTTATGAAGCCGGTTTCTCATTTGTGTTTATTTTACTTATGTTTGCGGGACCAAAATGGGTTCAATTCTACGCTTTAATTGCTTATATTTTATGGCAAACGGTGTTGATTTTACTCTATCAGTCCTATCGTAAACGGTACGATAATAAGTGGGTTTTCTACGGAGCTGTATTTCTATCAGCTTTTCCCCTGATTATTGTTAAACTACACCCAGTCTTTAATCAAAACAAGGCATCAATTATTGGTTTCCTAGGTATTTCATATCTGACCTTTAAATCAGTTGGTATGATTATGGAAATGCGAGATGGTGTTCTAAAGGATGTTAAAATCTGGCCAACGGTTAGATTCTTGATGTTTATGCCGACGCTATCATCTGGGCCTATTGATCGATACCGTCGTTTTGAAGCTGATTATGAACAAGTACCTGATCGCCAACGTTATCTGGATTTTGTGCAGAGTGCAACGTGGAACATTATGCTGGGGTTCTTCTACAAGTTCATCGTGGCTTACGTCATTTCAGTTAAGTTCTTAGGGCCTTTCAAAAAGGCAGCCTTACTTGAGGGTGGACTCTTTAATTTGCCAACAATTGGTGTCATGTACTCATATGGACTTTACCTGTTCTTTGATTTTGCAGGGTATTCATTATTCGCTATCGCAATTTCAAAGTTAATGGGAATTGATACGCCAATCAATTTCAATAAGCCCTTTATGGCCAAGAATCTAAAGGAATTCTGGAATCGTTGGCATATGACGTTGAGTTTCTGGTTCCGAGATTATGTCTTTATGCGTTTGGTTTTGGTACTCACACGTAATAAAGTATTTAAGAATCGAAATGTGACCTCTGGGTTCGCCTATATGGTTGATATGCTTTTGATGGGATTCTGGCATGGTGTGACATGGTGGTACATTTTATATGGATTCCTGCATGCCGTCGGATTAATCGTCAATGACTGGTGGCTGCGTCAGAAGAAACAAAAGAACCGTGATCGCAAAAAAGCTGGATTGGAGCCATTACCAAGTAACTGGTTCACCAATGGCTTTGCAATCTTTTTAACTTTTAACTTTACCATGTTCACATTCTTGGTCTTCTCAGGCTTTTTGAATGAATTATGGTTTCACTAATTAAATTAAGAAATAGAGGAATTTAAAATGGCAGAAGATATGGATGTACAAGCAGAAGTCATCGCAATTATTGATGATTTGTTCATGGAAGATGTTTCAGACATGATGGATGATGATTTATTTGATGCAGGTATTTTGGATTCAATGGCGGTTGTCGAGTTAGTTGTGGCTTTGGAATCAAAGTTTGGCATCAAGGTACCTGTTTCAGAAATGGGACGTGATGACTGGAACACGGCTAACAAAATTGTTGAAGGGGTAAAGGAATTACGGAATGCGTAAACGACTTTGGCTGATTTTTGGGCCATTGTTATGCGCAGTACTTTTAATTTTGGTGGTGATTCTCGCAGCGAATACGCAACCTAAATCCAACTATAAAGTTGAACGTAAAGCAGCAACTGCAACTTCACCGCGCGTGTTTAAAAGTGCTATCCTAAAACAACAGGCCTTATCAGATAAGCAGCATCGATTTGTCCCGTTTTTTGGGTCAAGTGAGTGGAAGAGAATGGATGCAATGCACCCATCAACACTTGCTGAGGGATACCATCGCAGTTATCGACCATTTCTTCTTGGACAAAGTGGTTCAACGGCATTGACGCACTATTTTGGTATGCAGCAGATGTTACCACAAATCCAAAATAAGCAAGCTGTTTTTGTTATTTCACCACAATGGTTTATTAAAAATGCAGATAACCCTCAAGCCTTTTCTATCTTTTATAGTACAGGTCAAGGGCTTGATTTCTTAAAGAATCAAACAGGTACGAAAGCAGATCGTTTTGCAGCACAACGTTTTTTGAAAGTAGCACCTCAGGGATCAATTAATCAAATGATGAAAAAGGTGGCTAATGGTAAATCTTTGACGCCATTCGAAAAGCATCGTATTAATGCCCAGTTATCGTTGGTAAATCATGAAGATGCTTTCTTTAGTAAGTGGCGGATTGAAGACAACTATAACAAAAAGATTTTGCCTGAGAGTAAGAAATTACCGCAACCATACAACCGTGAAAAGTTGGGTCAAGTTGCAACACACCTTGGACAACAAAGTACCACAAATAATCGTTTTGGTATTGATAACACATTTTATAATAAGCGTGTTCGTCAATCTGAGAAAGGTTTGGCTGGTAAACAGAAATCAATTAATTATGAGTCGTCGGTTGAATATAATGACTTCCAATTGGTATTGGAACAATTTGCCCAATCGAATACGAATGTGATGTTTGTCATCCCACCAGTAAATCATAAGTGGGTGGCATATACTGGATTGAACGAAGGCATGTACCAACGTTCAGTGAAGAAGATTGAATATCAATTACGTTCACAGGGCTTTAATAATGTGGTTGATTTATCGAAGGATGGTAATAAGCCGTACTTTATGCAAGATACGATTCATTTAGGTTGGAATGGTTGGTTAGCAATGGATGACCATGTTGACCCATTCTTGACGCAAAAACAAGCGCAACCAAAATACAAAATCAATGATAAGTTCTTTGATGCAGCATGGGCGAACTATCGTCCAACCGCATCAGATAATTTTAGCAAATTTAAGCAGTAGTCTATCACGCGTTGAACCCTCGGGTTTGACGCGTTTTGCTTAGGAGGTAACATAATGCTTTCAGAAGTGGCCACTTCAATTAATCAAAAATTGGCTGAGATGAATTATCGACAACAACTGATGAATACGTTTGAGGAAATGCAACGGATACCCGCTGAAAATCGACCTAGGGCATTAAAGTTTCCAAGTAAGGTAAACCAGACCACCGTAGCATACGATGCGCATACTGTCCGCCGTCTTACTTTGACAGATACAACGCAGGGTGAATTATTCATGCTGCATGGTGGTGCATTTATATTACCAGCATCAACGGCGTTCAATCAGGTTGCCGTCGCTTTTATGAAAATGGGATACGCTGTGACTATTCCGGATTATCCATTAGCACCTGCAAAAATTGCTGATATTCGACCATGGATATTAGACGTTTACCAAGACTGGGTAGCGCAAAATCCAACAGTTGGTCATTATATGTGGGGAGACTCTGCCGGTGCCAACATTGCTTTTCGACTATTGTTAGATATTCGAGATGCAGCCTTGATCCGACCGGATGCAACGGCATTTGTTTCGTTATGTCCAGATACGACTTTTAGTGTTCCAGAAAAAGCTGCTCATGCAGATTTAGTTCTGGATCCAAATCGAATGCGACGTATGCAGAATAATGCTGCATACCAACAATTTGATTTCATGCAGTTAGCCGATTATAGTTCACTCGGGCGTTTACGGTTCGATTCTGGTGGCAATGAATGTGTTGCGTCAGCGGTTAGTGAAATTGCACAAGCTTGTGAGGTGGCCGGCGGAAATGAAGTAGCGATATCAGTTCACCCTGAACTCGTACATGATTATCCAATGTGGCAAGCGATGCCAGAAGCCAAACAGACACTGCAAGATATTCATCTTTTTTTTCAACGCAAATAAAAAACACTGAAAGTGAACGTATGTCGCGTGACATGGGGGCACAAACAGTGTTGCTATTTAGCATCAAATTTATCTGAGAAAAGTTGTAAAATATCGTAGGCAGCATGTTTTACGGTTGCAGCTGAACGACTTTGATTTGAAAATAGGATAATTCCATATTGGCTATCGCCTGATAGTTGAACCCAATTTCGATAATTCGTGCCTCTTAGATAACCATAAACTTTTTTGAGTTTACCTCGATGGCGATGGTACATCCCACCAGAGTAGCCATTCTTGGGTTGATCAGGTTGATGTGTGAGTTGCGTATAGTCTGCTACATTTAAAATTTGATTATTGTGCAAGCCACGTTGAAACTTTAAATAGTCATCTGGGGTTGTATACAAATTTCCGGCGCCAACGATATAAGACATTAATTGGGGATTTGCTAGGCGAGGTTTCCGGTATTGCCAGGGGCCAATTGATCGATAACTAACCGCTAATTTGTGGGTTTGTGGGGATACATCATGCCACATAAAAGTATGCGATAGATTAAGTGGGTTGATAATCCGCTGAGTTAGATTATCGGCATAACTCATTTGTGTCTCATGCCGAATAATACCGGCCAGTAAAATGTAATTATCATTATCATAATAAAAATGAGTGAGGGATAATTTACTGGCATTAATGCGAGATACAGTGGCTTGGACGGCCTGATCTTCGGTCATGATAAACCCAGGATCACGTTCTGATTTCAAATCAACGATGCCAGATGTATGGGTTAATAATTGGCTAATAGTGATGGCAGCTCCCTTATTTAAATCAGGGAACCAGCGTTCGATTGTTGTGTACTCACTAATCGGGTTTGTGCTAGTTTTTGATTCGTTGATAATTTGAATCATCATGGCAGCTGTCATCGCTTTTTGGAGTGAGGCACTTGGATACAGCACATCATTGTCCTGATTGGGTATAGTGTTAGCTTTATTTGCGAAACCAACGCCTTCATTATCTTGATTTGATTGCTCGGCGTTAATGAGGAGTACTTTACCTGTGAGTCGATATTTTTTCATGATTTTGGCGATTGTTTCGGCCATATAATCCGCTTGATTTGGTTGATGCATATGCTAGTACAGCTCCTTTCAAAAAGAGACTACTCATATCATAACGCGACAAAATATAATTTGTAACCATAAGCCTCGTATTTGGTAAACATGTTAAAATAGTATTTATGATGATGGATTAGAGGGTATGAAGGATGCAAGAAAATTTATTTAAATGGTTCTACCAAATCCGCCAATATCGCTTTGTAGATTTGACGCAACAAACTTTGACACGTTTATTTCCATTTGCCATTATCGGAAGCTTTTTATCTGCTTTCCGTAAGACTGTTTTGGACGACGAAGGATTCGTGAATAATGTTTTTAATATTCCAGATATTTTACCAAAATATGACGTGTTAAATCATTACTTTCAAAATTTAACGCATTTAACGTTAGGTATTCTGGGGATTTTAGCAGCATATTACATGGCTGAATTGACGGTCAGAAAATATAGTCATCGGATTTATCAGGCGGGCATTACTTCTGCGGTCGCATATGTTCTCGTTTTTAATCCAGCGAATTTGGTGAAAGGACATATGCAGTTAGCCGCCTTAACCCGGTACACTGGTATGCGTGGGCTATTAGTGGGTCTTATTTTTGGCTACCTTGTTGGAAGTATTTTTGGTCGCGTCGCTCGCTGGGGTCAAAAACATGATCGACATGCCGATAACGTGAATAACTACGGCATGATTGGGGTTGTTGCCTTAGTACTAGCTGGTGGATTGGTGCTTAATGTTGGATTAAATGCCCTGGTTAAGTTTACACCAATTACGAATGGCATCGAAACTGTTGTCAGCACCTTACAACGCGGGACATTTGGCATGACCTTACTGGGGACGATTGTGACGACTGGGCTACGATGGGTTGGCTTGAGTGGGCCGTTTGAATTTGATAATAGTTTTACAAGTCCGACAGCCAATGCCAATTTAATGTTTGCCTTAAAGCATCATAGTCCTTGGCAAGTTCCTAATCCATTTACTGAAGAAAGCCTCTATGATAGTTTTGGTTTATTTGGTGGGGTTGGCGGAATATTGGCATTAGGAGTTGCCATCCTCTTGTTTTCAAATAATCGTAAGCAAAGAGCAACCAGTCATATTTCTATGTTACCAACAATTTTTGGAAGTGGGCAGGGATTGATGATTGGATTACCAGTGTTATTTAATCCGATTTATCTGCTACCCTTTGTACTTGTACCAACAGTAAATGTATGCCTGGGTGCCTTGCTCATTTGCTGTAAGGCAATGCCACCTTCGATTTATCCTGTGCCAATTGGGACTCCAGGACCACTCATCGCCTTTATCGGGTCAGGTGGGAATTTTGTCGCCTTATTGGCTGGGATTGGCATGTTTATCATTGATGTTTTGATTTACATTCCTTTCGTCAAGTTAGATAAGCGAATCCAGACACGCCTAAATGAAAGGCACTAAGGTGGTGAAAATTATGGTGAAAAAACGAATACGTGCCATAATCGGCATTGTCGTTTGTGCAATCTTAATACTTGTGCTCGCAATTCCAGCCTATTCTTGGACAAAAATGAATATTAATGAACTAGATCGTTTTTATAATTCAAAACTGTCACCAGTAATTTTGATTCCAGGTAGCTCGGCAACTAACAACCGGTTTGATGGTATGGTTGCAGACATTAATCAAAATGCACCCGTGCAACACAGTTTAATTAAGGTGAAAGTTTGGAATGATGGACGCATTACGATTGATGGTAAAAAGTTGAAAAATGATAATGAACCGTTTATTGTGGTTGGGTTTGAAAATAACCATGATGGATATAAAAATATTAAAGAACAGTCAAAAATGTTTAATGCAGCGTTTGCAATGCTTCAAAATAAATATGAATTTAACAACTACAAAGGTATTGGACATTCGAATGGTGGGTTAGTGTACACTGATTTTCTTGAGCGGTATGCCAAAAATTACCCAGAAGTCAAAATTAAAAAGCTTTTGACGATGGGGACACCTTTCAACTTTGAGGAAACGTCTATTCATAACCGAACGCAAATGCTTTCGGATTTCATTAAACATAAAAAACAATTACCAAAAGATTTAACTGTATATGCACTTGCGGGGACTAAAACCTACACATCTGATGGTATTGTGCCAGAAGAATCCGTTCGTGCAGGGAAGTATATCTACCAAAATCAAGTCAAAGACTATACTGAAATCACGGTGACAGGATCTGATGCGGAACATTCTGATTTACCAGAAAATGATGAAGTCATCAGTACCGTCACCCAACGTATTTTGGCAAAGCCACAACCACAAAATGGGACAACAGCAGATGATGGTTCAGTTGTCACACATAAAGATAGTAAGGAGAAGTAAGCATGCCCCTAAAAAAGAAATCCAAATGGATAATCGCCATCGCTAGTATCGCTGGTGTCTGTGGGGTAGCTTACCTAGGTACGACATTAGTTGATCATCCAACAAGTACGACGTCCGCGCCAAATAAATTGTCACATCAAACAAAGTATGAGGTCGCCGCTCAAACGAGCCAAGCCAAACATTTTGAAAGTGCAATTAAACAAAATAAGTTTAGTGGGACAATTCTAGTCGTTAAAGATGGTAAAACGATTTTAAATCAAGGTTATGGTAAAACGAGCATTCGATCACAACGAGATAACACAACTGAAACGAAGTATCCGATTGCATCGTTAACAAAGAATGTGACTGCCGTCATTGCAGTTAAACAGTTGGAAGCAAAAGGCTATAGCCCTGAGACGAAACTTTCAACATTCTATCCGGATATGCAAAATGCGGGAAATATTACAATTCGCCAGCTAATCACCATGAATGCTAAGTATGAGACCAATAAATTTACCCCTGTGCACTTGGGGAATGAGCAAGACTATATTAACGAAATTTTGAAGCATACTTACTATGATCATACGAAAACAACCTGGCACTATAATGCGACCGATTATCATATATTGATTGGGGTTTTACAAAAAGTAACGGGAAAAACCTATGAGCAACTTGTCTCTGAAACGTTTGGCGATCAATCTGAGCTACAAACATTGCCAGGTTATACAAACAATCTAGGCAAACCATTGGGGAGTACCGTTGAAGGCGTAAATGTTCCCTTCCATAAAGCTGCCTATCAAAAGGAATTAGGGACGGGAGATATCTTTACAAATACATGGGGTATCTATCAATTGCTCGAGTCTGAGATTAACCATAAAATTGTCTCAAATGATCAATTTAAAGCGGTATCGACGCCGATGTCACAATATCATGAAATTTATTCCGGTGGGCTTTATTCAGAAGACCAAAACCGTGCTTACTTCTGTCGCGGGGTGATGCAAGGATTTGAAGATTATGTATACATGAGTAAGGATGGCCGTGATGCGGTTATCTTACAATCAAATCAGTATTCAGTTACTGGAAAAAATTCTAATTTAGCAAAATATATTTATGGAAAAGTTGTCGGACATGAAGTGGTGTTCAAAAACTATTAGAAAGCAAGCTGGACCTGATTAAGGCTAGGCCCGCAGCGGTAACTAATACTAACGCTACAAATGTTCATTGAATTAATGTAAATGGTCGTAAATGAAATGCGTTTGAATCAATCAAAACAAAAAAAGAGACGGCGAAGGATACTCCTTGTAGCCGTCATAGGCGTATTTTTTCTATTGGTCTTGGCTTTAAACCAATCCGGGCCACGGCAGGAGGCGGGGAAAAGCAAAACCACTTCGAAAAAGACGTCAACGAAAGCAACGTTTAAAGACTCAAAAAAGTTTAGAGATAATGGCAATCGGCCAACCTATGTGCAAGGTCCATTGGTGAATCAAATGGATCAAGAATTAAAGAGTAATGGATTCAAGGGTTCAGTGTTGGTCGTTAAAAATGGTCAAATCGTGTTAAACCGCGCTTATGGAAAAGCGAATCAATCAGGCGATAAAAACAAAATTACAACGACATATCCGTTAGCGTCGATTACTAAAAATATTACTGGCGTAATGTTAGTTAAAGTTCTACATGATCATGGATATAATTTTGAAACAAAAGTTTCCAAGTTTTATCCTAACTTACCGCATGCTGATACAGTGACGGTGAAAGACCTTGTTGATATGACAAGTGGCTATACGGTTGATCGTTTTAGCCAAAAGAATCTATCTGAAGAAGCTTATATTAATGATGTCGTGAAGCGTTCAACGTATCAACCACAATATGGTGAAAATGGGAAATGGCGTTATAGTGCTGCCAATTATATGATTGTGTCTGGTATTTTAAGAAAATTATCGCATAAGTCTTACGATGAATTATTAGCTGAATATATTCAACCATATTACCATGTTGAAAATAATCCGCAGTTTTTGAGCAATTCACACCGACCGGTCGCGTATAAACTGGATGGGCAACATCCGATTGATGCGCCTAAAGCTGCTTTTTATTCAGAAGTGGGAACGGGGAATACTTATGCGACGCCATACACGTATTATAAAGTATTGACTGATGAAATTAACGGTAAGTTGATTTCAAAAGCCCAGTTCAGAGCGTTAACCCATCCAATCCCTGGAAAACAGTATGCTGGAGGGGTGTATACCTTTCAAAGTAATAATGCTTATGGTGGTCACGGGACCTTAGTGGGTTTCGAATCGTCGTATCGCATTTCGCAGGATGGTAAAACGGGAATTTTCCTGTTCTCAAACCAAATGTCACAGCCAGCGAATGAAGCCTTAACTATTCGATATTTCAATGATTTAATGAAACCATAAAAAAGAACACGACAAGAATGTCGTGTTCTTTTTTTATATGCTTACAATAGACGACGCCATGTTTCGTTGATAACTGACTTAACACGACTATGGTTAAGTTTTCCAATCATGAGCGTGACGAATTCAGCTAGGAAGAAACCAATCGTGATTGAAACGGCGACAACAAAAACGTTGTGAAATTGAGCATGAGCAGCATATGAGCTGTGATTGGGGGTAATTAATAATTTCATGGCCTCATAAGCACCACTACCCGGAACCAGACTCACCATAGCAGGGATGGCAACAACGTTAGAAGACACGTGATAATGGCTTCCGTATGCCTGAGATAGTAAACCAATAATGAGCCCACCCATCAAATTAGGCAGTACCAACGAATTAGGTAAAGCGATTGATAATCCATGGTAAACAATCCAAACAAGCATCCCAATCGTACCTGAGGGAATCAATGATCGTTTAGGAACATTGGTAATGATTCCAAAGCCTAAAGCAGCGGTAAAACTCAGCAACATATTCATAAGAATGTGATAATTTGTCATAGGTTAAAGTCCTTTTGAAATGACGTTTAGAAAATTGCATTGAAAATGACGACGGCAATTGTTGAACCAACACCTAGGGCGCCCGCGCTTAGAAGTGACTGCAAAAGACGAATGAGGCCTGAAATCATCTCATTATGAATAATTTCATGAATGGCATTCACGATCGAAGTACCTGGGAAAAGGGGGAGCAAGCCAAAGATAATCAAACTTGCGACCGATGTCATCGGGTAAAATGTTCCAGCCAAACAAGCTAAAAACGCCACTGTAAAGGCACCAAATACGTTAGCAACATAGGGTAAATCAACATGACGATCGACCGAACTGTTCAAAAAGTAGCCAATTGGGCCTAGAATAAAGCCAAATAAGTATGTAATTGGTGTTGTTTGGAAAAGTAGAAAAGGTGGCATTGATACTAAGCCAGCACCCAAAAAACGAAGCCAAACGGGATAATTGATGTTTTTGTGTGCAATATTATCAATTCGATCATAATAAGTATTCAAATTAATTTGCTTTGTTAAGAGGGCATATGTATTTTGGGTAAGTGCATCCACTTTTTGAAGATTGAAAGAATTTGAATTGACCTTGATCAATTCTGTTTTACTCGTGCTATCTAGGTTAATGAAAATTGTATTTAACGTGATTGCACAGTTAATTTTAACATTCAAAAATTCGCTGATTGTGACGAGTTGATTTTCAACCTGAGAAGCTTCGGCACCATTTTCAATCATTAACGAGGCGTATTGGGTTAAATTTTCTAAAAGCCGGTCAGAATTAATTGGTTGACTAGCGGGGACGGTTTCGGTCATCTTGATAGGTCCTTTGATGTTTTAATTGTGTATGTTTACATATAATATAAAATCACATGAAAATCATTATATGCCTTATAGCATTGAAAGTAAATTTTAAAGCAGCGCTTTATGCATATTAAATGCGGTAATAATAGCATATAGCGATGAACATAACATAGCCTTATAGTTTAGGAATACCTCAATTTAGTGATTGACTTAAAAAATTAGTTCAAATATACTGGAATTTCAGGTTCATTTTCAATGAAATTGCATGGTTGTCGCGGAACAACGGTCATGCCTTCAGGCAGTTCCCCCAAAGTGATGTAGGTGCATTGGGGTGTGAACGCCATTATGGATCATTTTTTAACGCTGATGCGTTGAAAAAAATACCTAAGGAGTCACTATTTTGTTTAAATTTAAAACACTTTCAAGCTGGCAAAAAAATGTCGGCGCTTTTTTATTGAGTCAGTTCTTAACAGGTATTACCAGTATGACTGTTCAATATTCAATTATTTGGTATTTGACTGAGCAAACGCATTCAGCCAAAGTGCTCAGTTATGCCACCATTATTGGGATGTTACCGATGATTTTACTCAGTCCCTTTGCTGGAACTTATGTGGATCGGTGGAACAAAAAATTATTGTTGATTATACCGGACGTCATTGCAGCATTGGTAGCGGCAGTCCTTTCCGTTGTCATTTTGTTTACGGGACATGTCTCGATTTGGATCGTTTATTTAGCGCTGTTTATTCGAGCCGTTGCGCAAACTTTCCAGATGCCAACGATTCAATCAATTATTCCAACCATCACGCCAGAGGAGCATTTAACTAAAGTTAACGGACAATTCGGCATGATTCAATCGGCTAATATGATTGTGGCACCTGCGCTCGGCGCCTTTCTGTTTACGATTGTATCGGTCCAATACCTTTTGTTGCTAGATGTACTTGGCGCAATTTTGGGGATTTTCATGTTGCAATTCGTTAAGATTCCAAAGATTAACGCAACCGAAGCTAATTTGGCTGCAAAAGCCCATCCAATTAAAACGGTTATTCAAGATATGTTGATTGGTGTACGTCTGTTGACGCAAAACAAGGGGCTTTGGATTTCACTTGTGATTGGTTCAATTTCAACGTTGTTCATCATGCCGATTGCGAGTTTATATCCATTAATGACGTTGGACTATTTTAAGGCTTCAATTGGACAAGTTGGCTTGGTTGAAGTGTGTTATTCAGTTGGAATGCTGGCGGGAGGCTTGTTCATCAGTCTATTTGGAAATTGGAAGAATCGGATGATCCCGTTTATCTTGTCATACATTTCACTAGGCATTGTGATGATGATTAGTGGCATGTTAGAACCCTCTAAAACAGGATTTGTCATTTTTGTCGCGCTCACATTCATTACGGGAGTCGGGGTGCCTTTCTTTGATACATTGTTGATGGCAATGATTCAACAAAGCTACGAGAATGAAAATTTGGGTAAGGTAATGGGGGTGACGATGTCAATCCTCAGCCTACCTGGACCAATCGGATTAATCGTGTTCGGACCATTGGCTGATTCCGTAGGGGTCAACCGGGTATTCTTAATCTGTGGGATGGCTGTGTTCTTATGTGCACCCATTACCTGGGCTTTTAAATCTGCGCGAAATTATGATTTGAATTTACAAAGTCGGACACAAACGAATCAAACACAAAAGTTATAAACTATATGATTAATCGGAGATAATTTTATGAAAAAAGAAATGAAACTTATTCTAGCTGGGATTCTGCTACTGGCGGCAATGCTACGTATTCCACTAACCTCAGTGGGACCGTTAATCCCATCATTGAGTGAAACCACGGGTCTATCACTAACTAATTTAAGTCAATTAACTTCAATTAGCTTATTGGTCTTCGCTGTATTATCAACCCTTGTACCAAAAATCTCGCGGCGACTCGGCCTAATTCCAAGTATTATAGGGGCTATCTGCTTGGTTCTAGTGGGAATCTTAGTGAGATCATTTACTGGAAATGTTGGTCTTTATGTTGGGACAGTCATTATTGCTGTCGGGATTTGTTTTGGAAATGTGTTGCTACCAACACTCGCAAAAACATTTTTTCCAAACCATCTTGGTAAAATGACGAGTAGTTACACGATTGTGATGAATTTAATGGGTGCCATTGGTTCTAGTGCAGCAATTCCAGTTTTGGGATTAGTGCATCATGTGCCAACGCTTGCCTTGGCCTCAGTTGGATTCTTAACGCTACCAGCTTTGCTTGTTTGGGTGATTATCTTGATTACTGGTGGTGCGGATGACGCTCAAACAAGCGCAAAGGCAAGTCAAACGACCACGACGAAAATTAATATTTATCGCTCGAAGATCGCTTGGTCACTGGCGACCTTTATGGGCTTACAATCATTGATTTTTTACACATACATCTCATGGTTACCAAAAATCATCGAAAGTAAAGGCTACTCATTAGCTTTTGGTGGAAGTCTATTGGGACTGATGCAATTGATGATTTTACCAGCCTCATTTGTGGTGCCAGTTTTTGCTGAAAAAGTGAAGAATCAAACTGGTTTCGTTATTTTTGCAGGTTCAGCCATCATCTTGGGAACGGTGTTGTTATTTACAGGAAATGAAGTTTTGATGGTCATGGCCGTCTTAATTTTGGGAATCGCTGTTGGTTCAGCTTTCAGTCTGTCATTGATTTTGTTCACCATTCGAACAAAGTCTGGTCAGGTTGCCGCCGAATTATCTGGAATGAGTCAAACGGTCGGTTATACGCTGGCTGCGGTGGGACCAGTATTGTTTGGGTTGTTAGTTAACTGGACGGATTCTTTCCTTACGCCATTACTTTTGGTTGTGGTCATGGCATTCATGATGATTGTCATTGGATACAAAGCCGGTAAGCCCGGATATATTGATTAATTGCATAAAAAAAGCCAACTGGATCTGAATGCCAGTTGGCTTTTTAACTATACCAATTTTGATTTAATCAAAGAATTGTTGATAAATAATTTTAGTGGCTTCATCAATTTTATGGGTATCAATCCCTAACATTAAACTAATTTCTGAAGCGCCCATGTTGATCATGCCAACATTAATCTGTGCATCGCTTAATGCAGTGAGAATTTTAGAAGGGGCATCATGATAAACATGCATACCTTCACCAACGACCATCATGATCGCAAACTCTGGAATAAGAGCGATTTCATTTGGGTGCACGGTTTCTTCAATTTCCGTGCAAACGGCATGGATTTGCTCGTCACTCACCAGTGATTTATCAAAGATAATCGTCATATCATCAATACCAGAAGGCATATGTTCATAACTCACGCCATGTTTAGCTAAAATCTGTAAAATTTTAAGCGTGAAACCAACCTCTTTATTCAACAGGTAACGATGAATATAAATGGCAGCAAAACGTGAGTCGGTCGCAATTCCAGTTACCGGAGAAAGTGTTGCTTCATCAACGGCACTGGTTGGAACAATCATCGTTCCTGGCGCACTAGGATCGTTGGTATTTTTGACATTGATTTTAACGTTCGTTTCAATCACAGGTAGAATGGCTTCATCATGAAAGACTGAGAAACCGGCATATGAGAGTTCACGCATTTCACGGAAGGTCATCGTCTTAATTTTTTGTGGGTCAGGGACCAAGTTGGGGTTAACCGTGTAAATGGCTGAAACATCTGTGAAGTTTTCATACAAGTCCGCTTTGAGCCCGCGTGCCAGAATTGCACCAGTGATATCAGAACCTCCGCGTGAGAAGGTGACCATCAACCCGTCGGCATCAAATGCACAGAATCCAGGAACCACGGTGATCACCTGTTCATCTAAGATTGTTTGCTTCATGGTGTCATAGCAAGCAGGTACGATTGCGGATGCCCGAGGCGTGCCGTCGACAACTATACCAATTGTATCAGGGCGTTCAAATTTTGCCGGATGACCGAGGTGATTTAAGATGTTTGCAAGCAATTGCGCATTAAAAAATTCGCCATGTCCAGTAAATGCTGCAAAAAGATAATCAAAAGAAGGATAGTGGACCCGGTTAAGACGATCGAGTTCAGTTTTGAGCATCCCCACAAACTCAGGATCATCAATTTTGAAATAATCAAGAATATCGGTGTAGCGTTTTAAAATCGTGCTTTTGATTTCAGTGAGATCAGCACCACTAATGGTTTTCTCAGCAAACGTGATAAAGAGATCCGTTACTTTTATATCGCCTGAAAAGCGTTTACCAGGTGCAGAAGGGACCACAACACGCCGGTCCGCATCACTCATAATGATATTGATAACCTTTTCAAACTGGGGTCCATCAGCTAATGAGGACCCTCCAAACTTAACGACTTTCATAAAAGTAACCTCCAATTTGTTTGTCATCAAGTAAACATGTGAAAATGATGAAAGTCAAGGCTTGACCTTTTTTCAAAAAACTAGTAATCTAATTGTAATTTAATAAATAGATAGAGGTTGCAACCGACAAAATTAGCTAATGGAGTTTGCCAGACGGTGAAGTTAGCGAAAGGGAAAGTTGCCGAGGTGTTGTGATTTGGGCCAAATCCAATGCCGGGCTAGTGATTAAGAGTTGCTAGACTGTCACTGCTCATATAAGTAGTGGGGAGCTGTCGTTCGTTATCGAGATAAGTGTACTTTACTGAATCCGAATTACTGGGCGTTCCCTGTAATTCGGATTTTTTTTATAGATTTTTTGGAGGATAAGACATGGTAGTTGCGATTACAAGACCCACCCGCGTGATTGTTTCAAAATCAGCTGTTAAACACAATTTAGATGCGACGCGTGCTGCTTCGCAAGCTCAGTTTATGTGGTTAGCCGTGAAGTCAAACGCCTACGGCTTTGGCATCATCCCCATGAGTCAGGCTGCGGTTGAAGCAGGCGTGGACGGATTGGCAGTTGCCATTTTGGATGAAGCCTTAGCGATCCGGCAAGCCGGAATTACAGTTCCAATTTTAGTCCTTGGTATCACGCCACCAGGATACGCTAAATTAGCAGCTGAATACGACATTATTTTAACGGTTGCGGATCAGACATGGTTGGCGCAAGCGAAGGATGAATTGGCGGGTGTTGCAAAGCCATTGCAAGTAAACATTGCCGTTGATACTGGTATGAATCGCATTGGCTTCACGGACCGTGAACAATTGGCGGATGCCTTGACGTATGTCCGCAATCAAGCTGATGTCTTTGATGATTTGGGGATTATGACGCATTTTGCAGAATCTGATTCACCAAAGGTTGATTACTTCCATAAGCAAGTTGCACGTTGGCACGAATTGACCGACGGATTAGAGCTCCCACGCATGGTACATCTCGCCAATTCAGCCGCAGCATTATATCACGCTGATGAAATCCCAACAGATGTGATTCGTGCTGGAACGATTGCTTATGGCATCGAACCTTCGCAAGGTGAACTACGTGATGCAAGTTATGTCGAGCCAGTTTTGACCCTGGAAACTGAGTTGAATTTTGTGAAGCAATGTCATGAAGGGGATGGCGTCAGCTATGGACATACTTACTACACCTCAGAAGGTGAGTGGGTTGGGACCATTCCGCTTGGTTATGGTGATGGTCTAAGCCGTAAGATTCAGGGCTTTGACGTGATTATTGAAGGGGAACGATGCCCATTGATTGGAAAACCAGCCATGGATCAAATGATGGTTGCCCTACCGCATGAATTCCCAGTTGGTACCAAGGTGACTGTGATTGGGAAGAATCATGGTCAAGAAAACACCCTTGAAGATGTCGGGGCGCACGTTGGGATTACACCGTGGGAAGTATCTATCCACTTACAAGAACGGTTAACCCGTGTATTAGGGAAATAAAGGAGCAAACAAAATGAGTGAACAAGTGAAAATTGCTGGTGTTGCAGCAACTGATTTAGCTAAGGAATATGGCACACCTTTATATGTGTACGATGTACCACAAATGCGCCAACAAATGCGTGACTTCAAGCAAGCGTTTGAAGATCGCGGTGTGGCATACGCTGTTTCTTATGCTTCAAAGGCGTTTGCTACAGTCGCCATGTATGAAGTTGTCAAGCAAGAAGGCTTGCACATTGATATTGTGTCAGGTGGTGAATTGTATACGGCCCGCCGCGCCGATTTCCCAATGGAAAACATTTCATTTAATGGAAACAATAAGTCAGCAGAAGAATTGCAAATGGCAATTGAATATGGTGTCGGGACGATTATTATTGATAACTTCTATGAATTGCATCTATTAGAAGACCTGCTCGCCCAAGCTAATAAAACACAAGATGTGCTCTTACGTGTTTCACCAGGTATCTCAGCGCATACGCACGAATACATTTCAACCGGGCAAGTCGATAGTAAATTCGGGTTCGACGTCGATAGTGGTCAAATGGTTGAAGCCGTTAAACTTGCGTTGGCGAGTGAACATTTAAATGTGCTGGGACTCCATGCCCACATTGGTTCACAAATTTTTGAAGAAGCTGGCTTCCAAGGCGTTGCAACACGCTTAGTTGAATTGGCAGAACAAGCTGGTTTTGTACCTAAAGTCTTGGATGTTGGGGGTGGCTTTGGTATTCGTTACACTGAAGATGATCAACCATTACCACCTACCACATTGGTTGATGACATTATCACCAGTATTGAAACGGCGACGCAAGCACGTGACCTCCCAATGCCAGAAATCTGGATTGAACCTGGTCGCTCAATTGCTGGACCATCAGGTTACAGCTTATATACGGTAGGCTCACGTAAGGACTTGCCTGGTATGCGTCATTATGTTGCCGTTGATGGTGGAATGGGTGATAATATTCGACCAGCGCTCTATCAAGCCGACTACGAGGCTGAATTAGCTGAACCAGCTGATGAGCGTGAAACTGAAGCTATTCGCTTAGTTGGTAAGTATTGTGAATCTGGTGATATTTTGATTGATGAGCAAACTTTGCCTAAACTTGAACCTGGCGATGTCGTCGTTATGAACGCAACTGGCGCTTATGGTTACTCAATGGCTTCAAATTATAACCGTAATCCACGACCTGGGGTTGTGTTTGTTGAAAATGGGCAATCACAAGAAGTTGTCCAACGTGAAACCTATGCTGATATGGTCCGCTTGGATCATCACTATGAACTTTAATCGGATTGAAATAAGGGAGAATACTATGACTGAATTATCTGCAGAAGACATTATCAACACCATTGCAACCGCACCGAAGTTGACGCCTGTGCGTGTCGACATTGCTGGGGATGGTGCCCTTAAGATTTTGGAATTTCCAGAGGGCGTTGAAGCTTTCTTAAATGAAGATACAGGAGTTATCTACGGAGATTGGGCCGCCATTAAGCCAGTTTTGGATGATAATGAAGCCTTGATTAGCCAAACACACGTCGAAATTTTAGCCCGTAATTCAGGTGTCCCTTTGTTGGATTACGACAATATTCCAGCTCGGATTGAGCCAGGTGCCATTATCCGTGATCAAGTGGTCATTGGACAAAATGCGGTCATTATGATGGGTGCTACCATTAATATTGGTGCCGAAATCGGTGAGGCTTCAATGATTGATATGGGAGCAGTTCTTGGTGGTCGTGCCTTAGTGGGAAAACATTCACACATCGGTGCTAACGCCGTTTTGGCCGGGGTAGTTGAACCAGCCTCTGCACAACCCGTTCGTGTTGGTGATAACGTTTTGGTTGGTGCTGGTGCGGTCATTATTGAAGGTGTGCAAGTCGGAGACAATGCCGTTGTTGCTGCGGGTGCCATCGTCACAGATGATGTACCAGCAAACACTGTTGTTGCTGGTGTTCCAGCCAAGGTCATTAAGACTTTGGATGATCAAACAAAGAGTAAAACGGCTTTGGTCGATGCCCTTCGTCAACTAGACTAAGGAGAATCAGACATGGCTGAAGCATTATTAGATGAAGCACAGTTAGTTGAAATCAGACGTGATTTACATCAAATTCCAGAACTGGCATTAGAAGAAACTGAAACACATGATTACTTGAAGGCCGTTATCGCAGATTGGCAAGCACCTTGGATGGAAATTCGAGAAGTGCCTGAATTACCAACGGCGATTTTGGTACGTTTGAAAGGCTCAGATCCACAACGGACCTTAGGCTATCGAACGGATATTGATGGTTTACCTATCGATGAAGAAACCGGCTTACCATTTGCCTCGAAACATCCGGGGAAGATGCACGCCTGTGGGCACGATATGCATATGACCGTCGCCTTAGGTGTTTTGCATTACTACACTGTACACCAACCAAAAGATAATCTTGTATTTCTTTTTCAACCAGCTGAAGAAGAAGAATTTGGTGGTAAGAAACTATATGATTTAGGTGTTTTCAGTGGTGAATGGCGTCCCGATGAATTTTATGGGTTGCATGATAATCCAGCATTACCAGCTGGGCAAATTGCGACACGCCAAGGAACGCTTTTTGCTGGATCATGCGTGGTTCGGATTACTTTCTCGGGTGCCGGAGGGCATGCAGCTATGCCACATCTGACCAATGATGCTTTATTGGCTGGAGCTAGTTTTGTTTCAGCCGTGCAATCCATTGTTTCGCGTAATCTCAACCCAGTTGATGCTGGTGTGGTGACATTTGGGAGCTTCCATGCTGGTGGTAGTGTGGGAAACATTATTGCTAGTGAAGCTAAACTCATTGGAACCATGCGGGGACTTACCCAAAAGAATTTAGAAATGATGATGGCACGTATGACGCGCATTGCTAATGGCGTTGCCGAAACATTTAATGTAGATGTTGATTTTGAGTTAGAGCAGGGTGGCTACCAGCCTGTCGAAAATGACCCAGAGACAACGGCACGGTTTATTGATTTTATGGAAAATGCGGATGATGTTGACTTCAGTGATATTGATTCAGCGATGACTGCCGAAGATTTTGGGTATTTGCTCCATCAAATTCCCGGAACAATGTTCTGGTTAGGCGTAAATGATCCACAACACAATCTACATCAAGCAACTTTAAGTCCAGATGAAGCGGCGCTAGTACCTGGGGTACAAGCAATTACGGAATTCTTGGACTGGCGCATGACACAAGCATAAGGAGCACAAACATGTACGAAGATATTAACTTGATTACAGCAATTATTACGCCATTTACCGATGACGGGCTTGAAATTGACTATCCAGCCTTGGATAAATTAACGGATCGTTTGATTGATGAAGGAACACAAGGTTTTGTCATTGGTGGTACAACTGGTGAAGCACCAACTTTAACGCATTTAGAAAAAATTGCACTGTATACGCATTTTGCTGATTATGTTGGCGCACGTGGCATTGTGATTGCCAATGTGGGTGACAACAATACGCAACACTCAGCATTGTTTGCCAAAGAAGTCAGTGACATTGATGGCGTGGACGCAGTCTTAGCCGTGACACCTTACTACAATAAGCCAAGTCAAGCGGGGATGATTGAACACTTCCGTGCGATTGCAACCGCCGCAACTGTACCCGTGATGCTATACAACATTCCAGGTCGTTCAGCAGTTGGTTTAACCAATGAAAGTGTCTTGACGTTAGCCCAACACGATAATATCAATGCGATTAAGCAAGTCACGACAATTGATGACTTAAGCTACCTTGTTGAAAATACACCAGATGATTTTTGGGTTTATACAGGTGAAGACGCGCAAACCTTGGCTGCGAAAGCTGTCGGGGCGCAAGGGACAATTTCAGTGACGTCACATATTTATGGTCCTGAAATGGCAGCCTTGTTTACTGCGCTTGAGGTTGGGGATGTTCCAGAAGCTGGACGTTTACAACGTTGGTTAACACCAAAGATGAGCGCCTTGTTTGCTTATCCATCACCAGCACCCGTTAAAGCAATTTTGGCGGAACATGGTGAAGTCGAAAATACAACCCGCCTCCCAATCTTGCCTTTGAACGAAACTGAAACGGCGCATCTTCATGAATTATTGGCGGATCAAGGTGAGGAGGACCAAGCCTAATGACAAAAGTATTGCTAGCCGGTGGCTTTGGTAAAATGGGCCAAGCGATTCAAAAACAAATCGCACAAACTGATGGCCTGGAGTTAGTGGGGATTTTAGCACCACATCCGAAACCCGCAGATGTCCCCGTTTTTGAGGGCCTTGATTTAATTGACGTTCGTGCTGATGTTTGGGTAGATGTGACAACGCCTGGAACGGTTTATGATAATGCTGAATATGCCCTTAATGCCGATATGGATGTTGTGATTGGAACGAGTGGTCTCACAGAAGCACAAACTGATGCCCTTAAAAAATTGGCGCAAAACAAAAAGCGTCATGTTTTGGTTGTTCCAAACTTTTCAATTTCTGCCGTATTGATGATGCATTTTGCAGGTCAAGCAGCCAAATACATGCCGGATGCTGAAATTTTGGAAATTCACCATCAAGACAAGCTTGATGCACCTTCTGGAACAGCGCGGGCAACGGCTAAAAAAATTGCGGACGGTCGTCGTGAAGACCCACGTTTAGTTGGTGTTGGCCAACCGGCTCGAGGTGAAGACATCAATGACGTACAAGTACACGCTATGCGTTTACCGGGTTACTTGGCGCACGAAGAGGTTATTTTTGGTGCCACAGGCGAATCACTGCACATCAGTCAGGATTCTATTTCACGTGAGTCGTTTATGGCTGGTGTGGTCTTAGCAATTGAACACGTAGACCAAGTGGGTGATTATTTAGCAGTTGGTTTAGATGCAGTTATGGATCTGTAAGGAGAAACAAATGTCAGAAGAAGGATATCACATTGCGATTTTAGGGGCGACTGGCGCTGTGGGGAATCGCATTTTAGAACAGTTAGAACACTCAACCATTCCAGTAAAATCAGTTAAGCTTTTGGCGTCGGAACGGTCACTTGGGAAGCATTTGACCTTTAATGGCGAGGCGATTCCTGTTGAATTGGCAGAACCAGATGCTTTTGAGGGGATTGATATTGTGTTAGCATCTGCGGGCGGTTCCGTGTCAGCTGAATTAGCACCCGAAGCCGTAAAACGCGGAGCAGTTGTCGTTGATAACTCTTCATATTGGCGCATGAATGAACGTGTGCCTTTAGTTGTTCCGGAAGTAAATTCAGAAGCGTTACGTCAACACCAAGGGATTATTGCTAATCCAAATTGTTCAACGATTCAAATGGTTGTGGCACTTAAGCCAATTCAAGATCAGTTTGGGTTGAATCAAGTGATTGTTTCAACCTATCAGGCTGCCTCTGGTGCTGGCCAAAGTGCGATGGATGAAGTGATTTCTGAAGCACAAGCATTTATTGATGGTAATCGCGCAATCATGAATGAAGATGCCCATATTTTGCCGGTGAAGGGTGATGCTAAACACTATCCTTTGGCATTTAATCTCCTTGCGCAAATCGATGTCTTTGAAGATGAGGGTTATACCCATGAAGAGTATAAAATGATTGAAGAGACAAAGAAGATTATGTTGGGGGATCCAAAGGCGACAGGGCTTAAGGTGACAGCAACAACCGTCCGTGTTCCAGTTATTATTGGACACGGAGAAAGTGTTTATTTTGAAGTTGACGACAAGTCAGCTACACGTGAAAGCGTACAAGCAGCCTTTGCGGGAGCCGATGGCGTGGTTCTTCAAGATGATCCGGACCACCAAATTTATCCACAACCTTTGTTAGCAGAAGGCTCACGTGACACATTTGTTGGACGTGTCCGTCGTGATTTGGAAAATGAAGGTGCCTTTCATGCGTGGATTGTCTCTGACAATTTGTTGAAGGGTGCGGCCTGGAATACTGTCGAGATTGCAGAACAATTAGTTAATGATGATTTGGTTCGCGTTCCTGAAAATGTGAATTGGGATTAATAAAAAAGAGGCCATTGGCCTCTTTTTTTGTACAAATTTTAAAAAAAATTTAAATGGACGATTTAATCTGCCAATTTTGTATAAAGGAATACGTCACGATATTCGCCCTCATTGATGATCTGGTCTTTTAAAGTGGCTTCGTAGGTGAAACCAGCATGTTCAGCTACAGCAATACTCTTTTCATTAAGCGTGTCGATTTCAATCGTGAGCTTATGAAAGCCGAGGTCGGTTAATGCACGTTGTGTTAATTGTTTGACGGCTTCGGTCATGATGCCGAAACCCTGATACGTTGGATCTAACCAATAACCAATTTTGGCATGATGAATTTCTGCCTCAAGATCATGTAAATCGATGGTACCAGAAGGATGACCATCAACGAGAATGACCAGTGACAGTAACTCATATTGGGCATTCTTCATGCGGGCATCATTAATGAATGCTACTTCTGCTTCAACTGAATCAGTTGTGGTAGCCCAAGGCAACCATTTTGCGAATTCAGACACATGTGTTTGAATAACGTTAAACAATGCGGGCGCATAAGTACTTTCTGGGAAAACTAATTGCACTAGGCCAATGGGTGTTTCGAATTCGGTAAAGACAAACATAACGAAACCCCCCTTAATAAATGTAATCGAAATTGTTGATGTGAGCATGTTGTTTACAATAAGTAAGTGTGTTACGCTGATTTAACTAATTAAAAGTAAGAGGTAAGGGAAATGGATTTACACTTAAAACATAAAACAGCGCTAGTGACAGGCTCAACTAAGGGGATCGGGCATGCCATTGCCGAAAGTTTAGCACAAGAAGGAGTAAATGTCATCATTAATGGACGTCGCGTAGAGACGGTCACGCAGGTACAAAGTGACTTACAAGCACGCTATCCTGAGGTAACCGTTGATGCCGCACCTTTTGACTTGAGCCAAGAAACGGAACGCGCTGAGCTTTATGAACGATTTCCTGACATTGATATCTTAGTCAATAACATGGCTATTTTTGAAGAGGCGACCTTTGCGGGGTTGACTTTAGAAGATTGGCGTCATTATTTTGAAGTGAATGCGGTTTCGGGGATTGCCCTGGCAAAGTTTTATTTACCACGTCTTTTAGAAAAGGATGCCAATGGTCGCATTATTTTTATTGCAAGCGAAGCGGCTGTGATGCCTAGTCCAGAAATGCCCCATTATTCGATGACTAAGGCGATGAATTTAAGTCTGGCAAAGTCTTTGAGTATGCAGACGGCGGGAACGACGGTGACAGTGAATACGGTCATGCCAGGGTCAACTTTAACTGAGGGCGTGCGCAGTCTATTAACGAGTTTGTATCCTGATGTGACAAGTTTAGCTGAACAAGAACGTTTATTTATGTTAAATAATCGGCCCACATCGACGATTCAGCGGTTAATTAAACCTCAAGAAATCGGAGATTTTGTCACGTATGTAGCGAGTCCCAAAGCCGGAGCCTTTTCAGGAGAGGCGTTACGGATGGATGGCGGTATCGTACCAACGATGAATTAATAAAAAAGCGGTCCCCATTGGGCCGCTTTTTGTATTACTCGTTACCAGCATCAGTTTGGTCGGTGGTACCATCAGATGTGGCTGGTGCGACATCACCGTCGGCAGTTGCAACAACTGTACCATTTTTAAGACCAGCCAAGCTTTCCTTTTCATACTTTGTCAAAGGAATGTCATTCTTTTTGGCTGACTTAAGTGCAGTAGTCATAGGAACCCCTTGTTGATCGTGGAGATAGCCAACGTAAGATGTGCCATACTTCGTCATAAACGCTGATAAGCTAAGCTTCTTAGCATCATCTTTGACAGGGTTGGTTGATGCACTCACAGATGTTGTCGTTGCAGTTGACGACTCAGAGGAGCTATCAGCTTTGGCCAGACTCTTAGATGCGGCTTTATAAGAAGACTTTTGTTGCGCTTTGGCTTCAGCACGCTGCTTATTCTGGGTTATGCCGTAATAGGCTGTGGCAGCACATACTGCAAATACCGCAATGAGCATAAAAACAATACCATTTTTTTTCATAACCTATTTCTCCTATAGAACGGGTTTTCAATCAATGATTATTATAGCTGAGCTTAGCGTGTTCACAAAGTTAACTACTGTAATACAACCTTTTTTTAATATTTTTTACATAAATTAATGGACTTTTAGTTAGGAATTGTCGCAAAGCAAGCCGTAGGACTGCTTTATTTTGTATATTGACGAATACGTGGTGGTTCATAGTTTTCCATGAATTGGAACATGTTAGGTAAATTATCAAAGAAACCAAGTTTATCAAAATCAGCTTGCGTTAGAAATTCTGTCTGAACCATGGACATGAACATGTCTTGAATGGGTTGGTAAAAGTGGTTTACATCATAAAACACACAAGGGTTATCATTGTCGCCGATTCGGGCCCAAGAAAAGGCTTCAACAATTTCTTCCAAAGTACCAGGCCCACCAGGTAAAGCTATACAGCCATCTGCCTGGGCTAACATCTTTTGTTTACGGACTGACATGTTTGGGACAATTTCTAAGTCTGTTAGACCAGGATGCGCGGCACCACGATCATAAAGGTTTTGCGGCATAATGCCATGGACAATACCACCATGATCCAAAACAGTTTGAGCGAGCAGTCCCATTAGGCCAACGCCACCACCACCATAAACAAGCTCTAGTTGGTGTTCCGCTAACCAGGTGCCTAAAGCGACAGTTGCTTGCGCATAAGCTGGCTCATTTCCAGTTGAAGCGCCACAATAAACAGCAATTTTTTGCATAATTCGACTCCAATTCATGTATTATTGAAATATAATATATCATACATGGAGGCGCTTATGGACTTAGATACACATAAACAATGGTTAACGCATTTTTATGCTGAGCGAGGCTGGTTACAGCTTTCGTCATCCCGACGGTTGAACTTTTTAACTGAAGAAGTTGGGGAACTTTCTCAGGCAATTCGTCGTTTTGAAATTGGGCGAGATCATCCGGGAGAAAAGCCACAAACAGTAAGTGAAGAGAAAGCACATATTGTGGAGGAGTTAGCTGATGTGTTGGATGAAGTGCTGATTTTTTGTGATAAGTTTGGAATCGAGCCTGATGAACTCTTGCAATATAGTGAAGATAAGTTAAAGGGACGCTTTAAGTCCGAGACAAACTAAAAGACGCACACCAGTGATGGCGTACGTCTTTTTTATTTGATTTTAACGCCAAGGTTCGTCATGAAAATGGCTGCCTGGGCTTGGGTAAGTGAACAACCAGTCATGAGTTCTGGTGAGAAGACTAGACTGTCAAAGGTACTATTCGAAAAATCAACGCCTTTTAGTGGCGTGCCACCAAAATCAGCGCCATCCATGGTGCAGTCATTGAATGTTGTTTTTTTAATAGCGGATAAATTTTGGAAGTAGCTTTCAGTGAGTGGCGTTGACGTGAAATTCACATTGGTCATTTTTGCCTCAGAAAAATTAGCATATAAGGCATGGCAATTTTCATACTGTACATCTTTTAACTGTGCTTGGGCGAAGTCTGTACCGACTAAACGACAATTCTCAAAATGCGTGCGATAAACGATGCTAGTTGACCAATCCATATTTGAAAAATCACAGTGGTTAAAGCACACATCTAAAATTTCACTTTCAGCAAAATCAATATCTGAAAAGGTACATTTTTCAAATGTCATCGTATCTAGTCGAATGAGGCTACCATCGTCATGAATTGTGCAATTTGTATACGTACTACCATAAATCAAGTCGGTAAATGTTAGGGTTTCATCATGCATGGGTTAGTTCATCCTTTGGTGTATAGAGTGACTTAAAATCTTTGTAAGGGTTGTGTGGTACAGCGGAAGCTTCCGCCAAACATCCGCGAAATTTGGTAGTCCAATGCAGTGACTTGAATACCATGGTCCTCAATGCGGGGAATCAAATCAGTAAAGGCGCTATCAGTGATATAGGTATGATCATCTAATGGGAGGCCGTTGCACATAAGTTGTGTGGCTTGGGATAGGGTAACCTCAATATGTTCCCAATTTTTAAGAATATCAGGTATGCCATCCAAGAAGGCTTCTGGACAAACAATCATTAAACCAGGTCGCAATAAACTGAGTGCGCAATCAAGGTGTAAGATATGGGGATGCAACTTAACAGGAATGACATGATAATCAGAGCCAAGTGTCTCGGATAGCCATTGAATGCCTGTTAGGTCACTGGCTAAACCAGAATAGCCAACTAATACATCATGACCTAGTACTAAGACGTCACCACCTTCTAAGTATCCTTGGGTCACTGAAAGATAAGGTGTGTGGGCGACTTGTGTGGCGGACTCTAAATAGTCGTTAATGGTATCAATTTCATGTTTACGATGAGGTAAGCGTAGATTACCCTTGATAACAGCTGAGCCAATGGTGAAAAAGGGATCACGCACAAAAAAATTGCTATAGCCATCACCTGAAGTTATCCCGTGGGCTTTTTCAGTTTCAGTGAGTCGTCGTGGGCGAATAACATCAATCTGATGCTGTTGAAAAATGTTGATTAAGTTTTGCTTTTCAGTGAGCCACTGTTGATTGAGCTTAGGGTAGGCCGTCGCAAAGTCTTCAGAATAATGGCCAACTTCGATATCAGCGTACTTTTCATCCAAAAAATCATATTCGCCATTATCAAGTTCGTCATAGACTGCCTTACTGGAAAAGGCGAATTCAGATTGCGCTAGAACGACTTTTTTGAGTGGAGCAAATTCTGAAATAACGTTAATTGTGTCTGACATACGGATGTAATTCCCTTCGGTGGTTTTTACACCATTATAACAGAGACCTTCAGGCGTAAATAAAAAGCAGGTAACGTTTTAACACGTTATCTGCTTGTTTTATTTTAATTAAATGGCATGGAGCGTATGAGCATGCACACTTGTATCCAATTCAGTGAATGTAATTTCAGTAACGTCAGGGTCAATGCCCATTGATGAGATTGCTAGACCCGTAATTGGTTGGGCATAGGCGGTCCGGTTAGCAAGATCATAACCTACCCAGTAACGTGACGCATCAGTGATGGCGTTTTGTGGATCAGCATGTTCAAGACCGCGGGGGATGATTACTGAACGGAAAGCAGCATACAGGATGTTGATCCCGTCTTTCGCTTCAAAGGCATCCAGATTGTTTGAAATCAAGCTTGCTCGAACAAAACGTGAGACAGAGGTATAGTCTCCTGGAAGCCCAAAGAAACCATATCCGGTACCGTTCTCGATGGGAGTGAGGTTCACATGATTAGCGCCTTTAAGTTGCTTTGGTTGTGTGACATCATTTGTGTCTAAACCAATATAGTTGTTTAAGTTCGTTTGGTGCCAGCTGTATTCAGGGCTGTTTGTTGCAACACCAGAATATTCGTACAACTTGAATGAGCCTGCCTCAACTGGTTCAAGCACAATGCCATCTCCAGTTTCATCAACGAAAATATAGTGGGCAGGAAGCTTTACTTTAAAAGTGCCAATCACTTCAGGTTGATCACTCAATGCAAGCTTTTGGTAATTATCACGAATTTCTTGAACACTGGCGAATTGTGTTAAGACATATGTTACAAATTCTTCAGCAATAACAGGCTTTTGGCCACGCTTCTTAATTTCATCAGCTGGAGCATGTGTACATTCCATAAGAACTTGAATGTCACCAGCCAAGCCTTTTTCGTTAATACCATCATACATAATTGATGTATTAGTTGGGGCCATCCCCACGGCAGCATACTTTGTCGTCCAGTTATCACCAGAACTGTGTACCTCGACATCACGAGGATAAGTCACAAAACTACTTGGAGCAGGGGCGGTTGGTTCTTCACCAAACATCCCAGCGGCTAAATCCATTGTCCGTCCCCAAAAAACTTCTCCGCCGGTAGCGGTCAAACGAATACCTGTACACATATCATTCTCCTCCGAATTATCTTAAGAAATTAAGTAATATGTCTATTATAATATTTTTTTAATTAAATTAAAATACATACGTAAAAGTACGTCTAATTAATGCATCATGAAAGCGTTTAGATTTTCCACCAAAAATGTTATTCTATAGTTGGTACAAAAATAAATGGTGCAATTTCAAACGCTGTTAAACACGTAACTATTTAAAAAAGAGGTAACAAAAGATGATTACAAATGCGATCGATATGCTACAAAAAGCGCGAGCAGAACATTATGCGGTGCCTGCCTTTAACGTTAACAATTTGGAATGGGCTAAGGCAATTTTATTGGCCTGCGAAAAAATGCAATCACCTGTTATGATGCAAGTCACAGGTGGTGCTGCAAAGTACATGGGTGATTTCAAGGTTGCCCATGATCTTATCGCCGATATGTATGATGCCCTAAATATTACGGTACCAATGGCAATTCACCTTGATCATGGAACTGAGGCCGATGTGCATGAAGCACTTGATGCGGGATTCACATCAATCATGTTCGATGGTTCTGCTTTGCCATTAGATGAAAACGTCAACAAGACTGCAGAAATTGCTAAGCTCGTACATGCACAAGATAAGCAATTAGAAGCTGAAGTTGGAACAATTGGTGGTGAAGAAGACGGAATCATTGCTGATGGTGAGATTGCTTCATTAGACGATACCCTAAAAATGGCTGAAACTGGAGTTGATTCACTTGCGGTTGGTATTGGGAACATCCACGGTAAATATCCGGCTGACTGGAAGGGGTTGCACTTGGATCACTTGAAGGCCATCACTGATATGCTTTCTGATAAGTTAGGCCGTGAATTACCACTTGTCTTACATGGTGGATCAGGGATTCCTGATGATCAAATTCAAGCAGCGATTAAACTTGGGATTGCCAAGGTCAACGTCAATACGGAAGGGCAATTAGCTTTCCACACGGCCATCCGTGACTTTGTCCTTTCAGACAAAGACTTAGAAGGTAAAAACTATGATCCTCGCAAATTCTTAGAACCCGGAACAGAAGCGGTTCAAGCAATGTGTGAAGATCGTATTAAGGTATTTGGCTCACAAAATAAAGCTTAGTAAACGAGACATGTACTAGCAGGTGCATGTCTTTTTTTATTGCACAAAGATTAATATTGAAGACGTAGCATTAGGGGATAACACTCGCTTGCTGTTATTTTGTATGATTCAAATTAAAAAATGGTACAATAGTGCTATGCACCGCATGTTCTTTATGCGGTTAAAGATATGAATGTGGAGAGAAAAAATGATACATTTTATTGTTTCAGTGATTGTTGCTTTTGTGAGTAGTAATCTAGATGATTTAGTTATTTTGACAATTCTTTATGCAGAGGCGACAACACGTAAGCAACGTTGGACAATTCTGTGGGGCCAATTGTTAGGAATTGGGGCAATCTTGTTGTTGAGTATTGCCTGTGTGACGATGTTACATGCATTTAACCTGAATTATTTGAACTTGTTGGGGATTTTCCCATTGTTGATGGGGGTGAATGGCTTCTATAAGCTCTACAAGTCAGATGAAACAGCAAAGCAGGATGCAAAGCGACACACAAAAATCCAAAAGACGGCGCAAAAAGCGACTGGCTTAACACTCGGAACAATCATGACATTGACTGTTTCAAACGGTGCCGACAATATGGGTATCTATATCCCATTGTTTAGTAAGTATTCAAATACCCAAATGTGGGGTGTGCTCTTACTCTTTGTGATTATGATTCCAATCTGGTGTTGGATTGGTGAAAAAATTGCTGATCTACCTGTCATTAAGAATTTCGTCCAAAAGTATCAAAAAGTCTTGGTGCCAATTATCTATATTGGCCTAGGTCTATATATCTTATTCACATAAATGTGTTTTCCATGGCGAGCTCTGCTCTGTACATGGTAAAATTTAGAATGGAATCGCTTGAAAAAGTTGGTCTAAGACAGTAAACAGACCTGAAAAAGAATAAATTAGAAATGTAGGAAGAAGTATGAAACTATGGTTGTTTGGCTCATATAGTTGGCAAGGAAATCCAAAAGCGTTGTTGATGTACATGCAAAAGCATAATACACAGACCCATGAAGTCTGGTGGGTGGCAGATACGCGCGAAGAGATGAAGCTTGTTAAAAGTCTTGGTTACAAGGCAACGTTAGCTAGTTCAGACAAGGCTGCCAAATTGTTTGCACGCGCCGATGTTTATGTGACTGAAAATTTCCGTGAAAAATATCCTGATCACTTAAACCCACAAGCCATTATTTTGAATCTTTGGCACGGCGTTGGATTGAAACATATTGAATTGCGACTTGGTGCTGAATCAGCTTTGGCTGATGGTATCGTCAAGAAGTATGTGCGGAATTATCCGCTCTATAAAAATAACCTCAAATTTTTGGCAACGTCCGAGGTCATGGAAAAACATTTCATGGAGGATATGCCATTAGACGAAAAACAAATCATTAAAGGTGGTTATCCGCGTAATCAGGTTTATCGTGATCCTGAGATGAGAACGGATCACGGCGCCCTTAACTTTATTGATGATTTTGATTCAGTTTATTTATATGCGCCAACTTATCGTTATAAGGATGTTAATGGATCATTTAAACAACTTCTGCCTGATTTAAAGGCTGTTGCGGATAAAATGGCAGAACAAAATGGATTATTCATCTTAAAGCTACATCCATTTATGTTAAAGGACCCAGAGTATCAACAAGCTAAGGCCGAATATGCAAATCATCCTAATTTATTGTTCTGGGATGATAAATATGACGTCTATGAAATTTTCAATAAAATTACGGTCGGTATTATTGATTAT
>NZ_RHGY01000008.1 GCF_003862435.1 Weissella viridescens
ATATGAAGAAAGGTTTCAAAAGCTTGATATTACTCAATTTTTCTTTTTGTTGTTTAACAGATTGTTAAACGAATTTACTAGCGAATTGACTTCGCAAATGTTTGCACCAAATAAATTTGGTGACCCTACACATTTGTTTATATCGAAACGATATTCAGTTTTCAATGATCTACTTATTGTTTAGAAGAAATATTTGTTTCCCTCAGACAACTTAAACTATACTACACATGTTTGATTTGTTTGTCAACACTAGTTTAGAAGGAATTTGAAACTCACTTCGCATTGATGTTACCAAAAAACCCAACTCAATTAATATACCCGAATCTTACGTTCAGGTCAATTGTTTTTTTACAAAAAAAACTCACACATTAAATGTGTGAGCTTTTCATTTTAAATTTACCGGCTACTTGCTACGGCTTCAGGAATTGTTTGTGGCTTACCACCCAATTCTGGCGCATCTGTATCGTATTCCGGAATCTTGCCGCCATTCTTTTGCATAGCTGAAGTTGGCTTTTTCTTTTCCAGATCCTTCAATGACTTTAAGGTATCATTCTTCTTATAAGAATAGTCCTTAGGATCATCTTGTTTATATCCTGCTAGCTTATGGAAACGTAACAAATCTCCCGTTTGGACTTGATCCGAGTACGTCAAACTATCATTAACATAGTTTTGATCACTCTCAATGATTACTTGAGCACGTGGATCTTCCTTGGGGTTAATTTTTGTTCCCGTTGAAGTCACATAGTAATTCCCGCCATACTTCACGTAATTCTTTGAGACAAAGTTACCATTACGGAAAGGCACAACCTGCTTATTATTCTTAGCCAATAGGTCTTGTCCAAATTGAATATTATTAGCTGTTGAGATTCCCAAAAGGTGCATCAACGTTGGCATAACATCAATTTCACCACCATAGGTATGGTTAATACCACCCTTTAGACCTGGTGAATGAATAATCAATGGGACCTTTTGCCAATTAGCAAGATCATAAGGTGTCACTGAATCTTTACCTAATAGCTTAGCAATGGCCTTAGGATGGTTCTCAGAAATACCATAGTGATCCCCATACAAGACAATCACAGTATTGTCATACATCCCTGACTTCTTCAAATAGTTTTCGAATTCACCAAAGGCTTGATCAAGATAACGTGCCGTTTGGACATATCCATCAACAGTCTTATCCCCAGTATCAGTCTTGTTGATTGAAACATTCTTCTTATCAAGATCGTATGGATAGTGGTTCGTCACTGTAATAACCTTTGAATAGAACGGTTGTGGCAACTGATCAAGGTACTGAGACGCATCCTTAAGGAAAATCTTATCCTTCATTCCATAACCGATATTGTAATCATCTTTATTAGCACCCTTATAGAATGGCTTACTAAAGAAATAATCGTAACCCCAGTTCTTATAGGTATTATCGCGATTCCAGAAACTAGCGACATCCCCATGGAAGGCAGCTGTCGTATATCCGCGTTGATCAAGCATGTTTGGTACTGCTTGATACGTATTTGTTGAACCATAGTTAACCATGGCTGCCCCAGAGGCAGTTCCATATAACCCGTTTTCAAGCATATTTTCTGCATCAGCCGTCTTACCTTGACCAACTTGGTTATAGAAATTATCGAATGAAATTGAGTTTTGATCGTGATAGAAACGATTAATGTTTGGCGTTACTGGTTCTCCATCGACTTTATAATCAATCAAGAATTGTTGGAATGACTCCAGGTGGAACATGACCACGTTCTTACCCTTAACTGTCCCATAGTATTGGGCGTTAGGCATTGTGTTATTTGATTTAACGAATTTTTCGATTTTCTCAAGGTTCTTAGGAGTTGCCTGCTTTTTAACTTCAGCCGTCTTGTGCGTCTTATAGATATTATAAGCAGCATATTCGTTTAACCCCAGATACTTAACAATATAATTATTATCAAAAGTTCGCACTAACAGACCAGAACGGTCACTTTCCGAGAGTCCATACCCTACAAACATAAGGGCGACCCCCAACAAAGTCGTCAACCCGGCAACCCAACGGCGTACCACATGACGATTTACGTGGATAAGCTTAAAGACAATCAGCAAAGTCAGAATGATAATATCTGCGAATACTAGGAAATCAGTTGGGTCAATAATCCCACCAAGGGCCTTACCCAAATTATTTCCGGCTGAACTTCCAGAATTAATAATATTCAATGATAAGAAGTCCGAGAATTCACGATAGTACAAAATATTTGAAAACAGCCAAATTGATTGCACTAAATTCATAAAGAGCATCGTCCAATACGATGCGCGTCCCTTAAAATACAACCCAATACTCAATAAAATAATTGCAGTTGGGATTGGATTAAAGAACAACAAAAATTCTTGCATCGGCCCTTTAGCCCCGAGACTAAAGTCGTGCTGATAAACCATGTATGTTTTAAGCCAAACAAAGAACACGTTTAACAGGAAAAAGCCCATGGTTGAATTAAATAGATATGCACCACCCTTTTTGGCGGTTTGTATAACACGTTCCATGTTTACTTTGCTCCATTCAATATAAATAATACTTACCACTTTAAGGAAACTATTTTAAAAGAACCTAATGCTTTGATAATTTTTTTGACGTTGCAGGTATACTGAACGCAAAAATTCCCGCAAACATACCAAAGTAGTAGGTAATCAGACGCCACAAAATCATGGCAATCACAAGTTGGGCGTGGGTTGGTAGAAATTGACTAAATAAGACTGAAAAACCAATTTCAGCACCACCAGCACCACCAGGAATTGGGAACAATGAAATCACCATCACAATTAACACGTTTAGTGCCATCACTAAGGCAATGTTTACATGGGTTGCCCCTAATCCCAACAAGATAAAGTACGGAATGAGATAGTACACAAACAATTGCACAAACGTGACACAGATTGCTTGAATCACAGGTTTCACATTCTTCCGCATTAAGTCACTTTCTTCGTGGAAGTTTGCAATTTTGTCTTCTAGGACAACTTGCCATTCTTGTGCCTTCTTAGGTGAAAAAGGATGTACCATTTTAATAAATAGCTTAACTAACGTATCCGTTGACTTCGGCCAGTACATAATCATCAACAGGCCAACAATGACAAAGAGATGAATTAGGAACCCTAAAATTAAGACAACTGTCCATGCGTGAATCTTATCAATCAGGTACTGATACCCCACTAATAATGCCATCAGGAAATTAATTACAATCATCCCCTGATAAATAATGAACTTCATTGTTAAAATCGATCCACCTCGGCCAACATCAATCCCGGATTGGGCTAACGCAACCAATTGCATGGGTTGTCCCCCCGCAGCAAATGGTGTAATTCCATTACCAAGCTGTTCAACTAAGGGCACACGAATCGCATCGCGCCAAGTGATTTGCTCATCTGCATCGTCAACAAAAATTTTGACAACCACTGCTTCCAATAGCAGATAAACAATCATCGCCACCAACGCTAAAATCAGCCAACCCCAATGTGCACCAGCAATACTACTAGCGAATTGAGCCCAGCTGACATCACGAAATGACCACCAAAAAATCACCCCACCTAGGGCTAACATACAAAAGAAAACGAGGACATTCTTTCTTGACATTACTTTACCTCAGCCTGTTCTGTATAAAATTTTTCCCAAATCTTGGCAACATTATCAGCAGAATAACGTTCAGAAGCTGCCAAAGCATCTGATGATAGCTTTTCACGTAATGCTGAATCAGAAGCAATGTTTTGCAACGCTTGTTGCATTCCTGCACGATCCTTGGCGGGCAAATAATATCCATCGATAATTGCTTTATACAAATCTAAATCACGTAAAACCGTAGGCGTGCCTGTACTAAATGCCTCTAATGCCGACATTGGGAACAGTTCTGTATAACTAGGCAACAAAAAGACGTCGGCCAAATTATAGTAACCATTCATTTCGCTGCGATCGACAATACCTGGAAACTTCAAGTTGGCTGGTGGATTGTCGACAATTTTTTTCAATTCTTCGTAACCGGCGGTCATTGCACCAAAAGAAAAACCGCCCACCCAGACAAATTGCCATTGTGGGTTCGCTTCAGCTAATTTAATAAAATCAAACACACCTTTACGTTCTTGCACTTGTCCTACGCCTAATACCACAAAATCATCCGGCTGGTAGCCTTGCTTCTCACGTAAAGCCTCCCGCTCAGCTGTTGGCATTGGGAAAAAGGTCTCTTTTGAAACGAAGTTTGGAATGTATGTGACTTTGTCACGCTTTACACCTAGGTTGACCAATTTATCAATAAACGTTGGATTTACGACCACAAGGTGGTCCATGCGCTTATAAAAGGTCATTACATACCAGTAAAATAGCTTTTTAATTGGTCCTGGTAGACTGATTGAGTCTTCCAGTGTTTCGGGCAAAAAATGCACGTAGCCCAACTTACGACCACGACCAGGTAGAAATGTACTCATAAAATAGGTCGGGTTAATCGTATGATAGTGGCTAATATCTGTCTTTTTATAACTATTAAATCGAAGGTCAAATTCTTTAGGGAACTTTTCCTCCAACAAATTAACAAGTTCACGGTAAGCAGAACCGACGCCTTGACCAGGAACCGTTTCTGCTGCTGAAAACATCGTAATTTTAATCATCTTGATCTCTCCTAAACGGATGCAAAAATGAACGAACATAGGCAGCGTTATTTTTTTCTGCCGTATCATCATCATCGTCATCATGATAAATGGTTAAAGCTTCGCGATAAAAATCAATCATTCGATGACCGAACGTGCGCTCATCAATTTCATGGAGAATCGCATCACGCTCACTTGGATCACCAATAACAGTACCCGATGCTTTCGCATTTAAATAGCGAACAATCGGTTCTGCTAACTGATTAGGCTTATCAACTAAGGTCCCAATACTAGGGTCAATGACAATGCCATCCATATAGTCACTATGCATGGCAACAACCGGCGTATCAGCTGTAATTGATTCAATAAAGGTAATTCCTTGTGTTTCAGAGACTGACGCTGAAGCAAAAACATCGCCGAGGCGGTAATAACTATATACTTCCTCATGCTTAACTTCACCCACAAAAATAACACTCTCCTGAATGCCTAAGTCGACAGTCTGCTTTTCTAGTGCTGAACGAGCAGGTCCCTCACCAACTATCACTAATTTAGCCTCAGGAATTTGTTCTAAGACTTTCGCAAAAGCGTTGATGACATCATCAATATCCTTTTCGAAGGCCACACGTCCAATTGACATGACAATTGGGGTTTCCGGCGTAAGACCGAGTGGTTCATACAACTCCTGACTATGATCTTCGTCAGGCGCATGCGCCACGCGGACCCCCGTTGGAATAATCACAATTGGGGTTTCCACCTTATATTGTTTTAACGTGTCATATGTTTGCTTTGACGGTGATACAATCCCCGTCATGCCATGCATGAAGTACCGGGCAATGACGGCAACGCCACCTGGCTTAATAATTTTACCATTCGCAATATAGTGCAAATAATCTTCATAATTTGTATGAAAAGTATGTACAATTGGAATCTTCATTTGTCGGGCTACAAATTTACCAATCATCCCCAAAGAAAACTCAGTTTGGGTATGGACAATGTCAAGTTTTAAGTCTTTTGCAATTTGAAGAGCTTGGAATCCTCCGCGATAAGTCATTCGGCGATCTTTAAACCAAACAAATGGCACACTTGAAAAACGATAAATATGCGGTTCGTTTGCTTTTTTTGAAACTTTAGGGTCGGTCGACGTGAAAATATACACCTGATGCCCTTGTGCTTCAAGTTGTTCTTTTAGGGTTTTAATTGAAGTTGCGACCCCAGAAACTTGCGGAAAATAAGTATCCGTGAATAATCCGATATTCATACACAATCACCTTTCACAAAAATTCATTCATTGTTCTATTTTAACAGTAAATGCCCTAAAGGTATAGTTACTCAATGCTGACCAAACAAAAAAACAGCCCTAGCATCTTGCTAGAACTGCATAAATCATTAATTTGAATGCTTTTCACTCCAAGCACTTGGATCAACACGCCAATCTTGCAAAACTGCCAAATCAGCATCTGACATTTGACCTGAGGCCTTTTCAACCTCCAAAAGGGCTGAATAAGTTGTCAACGGTGCAAAGTCTGTCTTAGCAGCAGCAAAGTTCTTATCGGCAGCTGGCAATTCATAAGAGAAAATTGACAGCACCCCAGCAACTTCACTTCCTTCACGACGAACAGCATCAACGGCACCAAGGACTGATCCACCAGTTGAAATCAAATCATCAATCAAGACAACTTGATCTTGATCTGAAAGAACCCCTTCGATTTGCTTACCAGCGCCATGATCCTTTGGCTTTGAACGAACATAAACCATTGGCAAGTCCAAAACTTCCGCTACCCACGCTGCGTGCGGAATTCCAGCAGTGGCAACGCCACCAATAACTGTCGCGTTTGGGTACTTTTCTTTAACCAATTCAGCTAATCCATTGGCAATCAATTGACGCACCTTAGGAAAACTAATCGTCTTACGATTGTCGGTATAGATTGGGCTCTTCAAACCTGATGCCCAAGTAAAGGGATCATTTGGTTGTAACTTAACGGCTTGAATGTCTAATAATGCTTGTGCAACTTCTTTTTTATAATTTGTCATGATTAAGCTCCTTGTGTAAATTCCGAAACAACTTGTTGATAGGCAGCAACCGGATCGGTAGCCTGTGTAATTGAACGACCAACGACAATCCCGTCAGCCCCCATTGCCTGGGCACGCCCTGGTGTCACCACGCGACTCTGGTCACCAACTGCATCGCCAGCTAACCGAATTCCTGGCGTGATTGATAGAAAACCAGCACGGGTCGCATCGTGAATCATTTGTGATTCGAAAGCAGATGAAATCGTCCCTGCTAAACCAGCTTCGTCAGCTAATTTAGCTAGATGCGTAACAGACTCTGCCATGGATGCTTCCACTAACTGGGTGGCTTGCATTGAAGCTTCTGAAAATGATGTTAATTGGGTAATGCCAAGTAATTTAGGCGCTTGCACACCAACTGCTTGAGCCCCCTCATCCGCACCAGCAACAGCAGCTTGCATCATTTCAACCCCACCTGCTGTATGAATCGTTAGGTAGTCAATATCTAAGCGGGCTAGGTTTCGGGCAGCATGCCCAACCGTATTGGGGATATCATACAACTTCAAGTCCAAGAAAACGGTGAACCCAGCAGCTTTAACAGCTTCTACAAACGCAGGGCCTTCACGATAAAAGAGTTCCATTCCAATTTTAACAGCTGGGCGAACATCATCAGGGAATTGGTTTAAGAAATCCCAAGCTAAAGCTTCATTCTCGAAATCAAGGGCAATAAATACGTTATTCATCAGCAAGCTCCATTCTTTTGATATGTATGCCGGTCGAAACCGGCGGTTTTAAGCATTATTTCATAGATTCAACGTCGAATGAACGTGCTTCTAGCACACGCAACAAGGCTGAAACTGTATCCAAGTTCGTAAACAATGGGATTGCATTTTCAATCGCTGTGTTACGAATCATACGACCATCATTTTCTGCTGATTCATCAGCTTGTGTTGTGTTAATCACAATTTGCAAGCGTCCATCGCGAATTGCAGTAACGGGGTTGTTTTCTGATTCAGAAATCTTGTCCAAAACTTGGACGCGCAAACCATTATCAGCGAACAACTTACCTGTTCCTTCAGTTGCGACCAACATATAACCTAATTGGTCAAAACGCTTAGCCAAAGCCAAAGCTTCTGGCTTATCGTCATTTGCGACTGTGAAGAGCACGGTTCCAAATTCAGGAATCTTGATGTTTGAGGCTTCAAAGGCCTTATACAAAGCCTTTTCATACGTTTTATCTGATCCCATCACTTCACCAGTTGACTTCATTTCAGGTCCAAGCAATGAATCCACCATTGGCAACTTCGTGAATGAGAAGATTGGCGCCTTAACGTGCACGTCGTCAGTCTCTGGAATCAAGCCTGTTTCAAAGCCCATGTCCGTCAATTTTTCACCTAGCATCACGCGTGTTGCTAACTGTGCTAACTTCAAGTGTGTCACCTTTGAGATGAATGGCACAGTACGTGAAGCACGTGGGTTCACTTCGATCACGTACGCTGTATCATCATGGATAACAAATTGGACGTTCATCAAGCCAACTGTGTTCAATGAGCGTGCCAACGCAATTGAAGCAGCTGTCATTTCATCCTTTACCTTTTGTGACAAAGATTGTGATGGGTAAACTGACATTGAGTCTCCTGAGTGAACTCCGGCACGTTCAATGTGTTCCATGATTCCAGGAATCACTGCAGTTTCACCGTCAGACAAGACATCCACTTCTGCTTCTTGACCAACCAAGTATGAGTCAATCAATACGGGGTGATCATTTGAAACTTGCACAGCTCGGTCCATGTAATCTGCCAATTCTTCTGAATTAGCAACAATTTCCATGGCACGCCCCCCCAAAACGTATGATGGACGGACAAGGACTGGGTAACCAATTTCTTCAGCTGCTGCTAAGGCACCTGGCACAGTTGTCGCTGTCTTACCAACTGGTTGTGGTAAGTTCAATGACTTAATCACTTGGTCAAATTCTTCACGGTCTTCAGCTCGATCCAAATCAGCAACCGTTGTTCCCAAAATGTTAACGCCATTTTGCGCAAGCGGTGCTGCCAAGTTAATTGCCGTTTGACCACCAAATTGCACCACAACACCCTTAGGTTGTTCAAGTTCAATGACGTTCATAACATCTTCAAGTGTTAGCGGTTCAAAGTAAAGCTTATCAGAAACTGAGAAGTCAGTTGAAACGGTTTCAGGATTTGAATTCATGATAATGGCTTCATAACCCTCAGCTTGAATCGCCTTAACTGCATGCACAGTCGCATAATCGAATTCCACACCTTGTCCGATACGAATAGGTCCTGAACCCAAAACCAAAACGCTTTCGCGGTCTGACTTTTCTGATTCATTCACCTTCTCATACGTTGAGTAGAAGTATGGTGTTTGTGATTCGAATTCGGCCGCAACCGTATCAACCATCTTATAAACAGGTGTCACATTATTCCGTTCACGCAAAGTCTTTACTTCGTGTTCAGTCATGCCCCAAAGTCCAGCAATCGTCTTATCGGCAAATCCATTCTTCTTCGCTTGTTCCAAAACCGCAACATCACCAACGCTCGTTTGCAATTCTTGTTCGATTTCAATAATGTGGAGCAACTTATCAAGGAAGAACAAATCAATCTCAGTACGATCATGGATTGCTTCAGGTGTTACACCACGACGCAAAAGTTCCGCAATCATGAAGAGACGGTCATCACGAGCTGGCATCAAGGCATCCAACAAATCTGCATCAGTTGTCCCTTCAAAGCGCATGTCATCTAAGCCCGTTACCCCAATTTCAAGTGAACGAACCGCCTTGTTCATGGCTTCTTCAATGTTACGTCCAATGGCCATAACTTCACCAGTAGCCTTCATTTGGGTTCCAAGTCGACGATCAGCCGTCACGAACTTATCGAATGGCCAACGTGGAATTTTAACGATAACGTAGTCCAAAGCTGGTTCGAATTCCGCCATTGTCGTTCCAGTAACTGGGTTGGTGATTTCATCCAATGTCAACCCAACCGCAATCTTAGCAGCCATCTTGGCAATTGGGTATCCTGTTGCCTTTGAAGCCAAAGCTGAAGAACGTGAAACACGAGGGTTCACTTCGATGATGTAATACTTGTATGACTTTGGATCCAAAGCCATTTGAATATTAACCCCACCTTCGATGTTCAAAGCACGGATAATCTTCAAAGCAGCATCACGCATCATTTGGTATTCACGGTCTGACAATGTTTGGACCGGTGCCATAACAATTGAGTCCCCTGTATGCACACCAACGGGATCAAAGTTTTCCATTGAAGCGACAATCAATGCATTATCGTCAGCATCACGCATCACTTCAAATTCAATTTCTTTAAATCCAGCGATTGAGCGTTCAATCAATACTTGTGTTACTGGTGATAATTCAAGTCCGTTTTCAGCAATTTCAACTAATTCTTGGTAGTTGTTGGCAATTCCACCACCCGTTCCACCTAATGTATAGGCAGGACGAACGATAACTGGGTATGAGTGGGTTTCCGCAAAATCAACCGCTTCATCAACCGTCGTGGCAATCGTTGATTCTGGAACTGGTTCATCCAAACGTTCCATCAAAGCTTTAAATTCTTCACGGTCTTCTGCTTCTTCAATCGCTGAAAGCTTTGTTCCCAAAAGTTCAATGCTTAACTCATCCAAGACACCGGCTTCGGCTAGGTCCTTCGCCATGTTCAAACCAGTTTGTCCACCAAGCGTTGGCAAAATGGCATCTGGACGTTCTTTACGCAAAATGCGCTCTAAGAATTCCAATGTTAATGGTTCGATATAAACTTGGTCAGCCATTTCGGTGTCAGTCATAATTGTGGCTGGGTTTGAGTTAACCAAGACAACTTCATAGCCTTCTTCTTTCAAAGACATGGCTGCTTGTGTTCCTGAATAATCAAATTCAGCTGCTTGTCCGATCACAATTGGTCCAGAACCAATTACTAAAATTTTGTGAATATCATCGCGCTTAGGCATGTGTTTGTTCCTCCTTGTGAGCGGCAATCATTTCTAGGAATTCATCAAATAGGTATTCGGCATCATGTGGGCCAGGTGCTGCATCTGGGTGGTATTGAACCGAAAAGGCTTGGTGATTCTTAAGGCGTAGTCCTTCAACAGAACCGTCATTAATTTCATATTGGGTAATTTCAAGGTTTGTCCCTGGAATAGAGTCACCATCAACCACATAACCGTGGTTTTGTGACGTAAAGTTCGTTTTACCACTGATGTTGTCCTTTACCGCGTGATTAAATCCACGGTGACCAAACTTCATCTTCTTAGTTGTGGCACCGTTGGCCAAAGCAAAGAGTTGGTGTCCCAAACAAATTCCCATGATAGGTAATTTTTCTTCTAATTCACGGATAACGTCCAAGATACCTTCGACTGACTCTGGATCACCAGGTCCATTTGAAAGCAAAACCCCATCTGGGTTTGCATCTAAGATGGTTTGGGCATCCACTGTTGCTGGGAAAACCAAGACGTTAACATTACGACGGGCCAATGAACGTAGAATTGAGTTCTTCAATCCAAAGTCAATCAATGCAATCGTTACGCCATCAGTTGGATTTACGTACATGCTCTTGCTACCAACTTCAGCCACTTGGTGCTTTGACAATTCAGCTGACTTCAAGTCAAGTAAAGTTGCATCGTTCACTTCGCTAACGATGGTTGCTTTTAGCACACCATAGTCACGTAGTTCCTTAGTTAAGGCACGTGTGTCGACCCCTGTAATTCCAGGTAAGTCATTACGTTCAGCCCATTCAGCAATTGACATTTGTGAACGCCAGTTCGATGGACGACGGGCAATTTCATGCGTAACAATCGCTGAAGCTGCGGGCTTAAATGATTCAAAATCATCGCGGTTAATACCGTAGTTTCCAATTAATGGGTAAGTAAATGTCAAAATTTGACCGTGGTAAGACAAGTCTGTGATTGATTCTTGGTAACCAGACATACCAGTGTTGAAGACTAATTCTCCAACAACGGGCTTGGTTGAGCCAAAGCCTTCACCTTCATAAATTGATCCATTTTCAAGTACGAGATAACGTTTCATGTTTGCTCCTTATTTGTCGTTTGCTGCGTCGTAAACAACTTCCCCATTCAAGAAAGTCATGCTTGTTTGACCGTAGATGTTTTCCCCAATAAATGGTGAATTCACACCCTTTGAGAGGAATTCATCAGCACGAATGGTGTGCTCGTGGTCAATATCAAATAATGCTAAGTCGGCTGTTTGTCCAACCGCTACCTTAGTTGGGGCAGCTAAGTTGAAGTCTTCAACAGGATTTTTAACCATCCAAGTGGTGAGCTCTTCCAATGTCGCCACACCTGAACGAACCAAGTGGGTATAGATAAGTTGGAAACTCGTTTCAATGCCTGTGATACCAAACGCAGCCCCCATGAATGTCCGATCCTTTTCTTCCACAGCGTGTGGTGCGTGGTCGGTTGCAATCATGTCAATTGTGCCATCTAATAATCCGCCGATGACCGCCATCCGATCTTGTGGTGCACGTAGTGGCGGATTCATCTTATACAAAGCGTTATCACCTTGAATATCAGTTTCATCCAATAGTAAGTGATGTGGTGAGACTTCCGCGGTTACATGCACCCCGTTTTGCTTGGCAATACGGACCAAGTTAACTGATTCCTTCGTTGAGAGGTGGGCAACATGATAATGTACGCCTGTGGCTTTAGCAATCACTAAGTCACGGGCTAATTGTGAAGATTCCCCAAGTGGATCCATGCCAGGTAATTCAAGTTCCGCTGAACGCTTACCTAGGTTCATCACCCCACCGTCAATCAAACTTTCATCTTCAACATGGGCAACTAATGGACGATCAACCCTCGCAGCAGCGCGCATCGCATCACGCATCGTCTTAGCGTTTTGTACACCTTTACCATCATTCGTGAAGGCAACGGCACCTGCATCAGCCAGTGCTTGAATATCATCAACTTCTTCAGAAGTTAACCCTGCGGAAATTGCAGCATACTGGTCAATGTGAATGACACCATCTTGTTGATTCAAGGCTTGCACTTGATTGAAGGTATCGACTGTACTTGGCACGGGGTTTAAGTTTGGCATAGCCAAAACCGTTGTAAATCCGCCCCGCGCAGATGCTTGAGACCCCGTCTTAATGGTTTCCTTATATTCAAACCCAGGCTCACGGAAATGAACGTGGACATCAACCAGCCCTGGCATTAAGAGTTGGCCTTTCGCATCAATCACGCGATCGGTCTTTACCATCAACTTTGGTGCCATCTCAGCAATTTTACCATCGCGAATGACAACATCAGTTTGAATTAAATCATTATCATGGAGCACAACACGTGCATTTTTAATTTTTAAGCTAGACATTTTAATCCTCCCCAATTGCGTTCAAGATTGCCATTCGTGCGTACACACCGTTGCGCATTTGCTCGAAAATTCTTGATTTATCTGATTCAACCAACTCATCGGCAATTTCAACATCACGGTTTACCGGAGCTGGATGCATGATGATGGCTTGTGGTGCTAATTGATCATAACGGTCTTTGGTTAATCCATAGTTAAAGTGATAATTCATCGCTGAGAACCCAGCGTTTTCAACCGTTTCAATACGTTCATGTTGTACACGGAGGAACATCACGACATCTTGTTGATCTAAATCATCATCAATCCCAACATATGTCCCATATTGGTCAAATTCAGTTGGATACCAGTTTTCAGGACCTGAGAAAGTGATGATTGCGCCAAGGCGTTGTAAGATTTCAGCATTTGAACGCGCGACACGTGAATGTGATAAATCACCAATGATGCGGACCTTCAAACCATCAAAATGTCCAAACTCTTCATAAATGGTCATGAGGTCGAGTAAACTTTGTGAAGGATGTTGTCCGTTCCCATCTCCAGCATTCACAAGATGTGGCATCAGGTCAGAATGCTCGGCTAGCAGTGGTTCGTACCAGTCATTCAAACTGTGTCGGATAACGGCAACTTCGACCCCTAATGCGCCAAGTGTTTTCAACGTATCGCTGAGGCTTTCACCCTTTTGCGTTGAACTGCTGCCAGGATCAATCATGATGCGTTCCCAGCCCATTTTAACTTCTGCAACTTGAAAACTTGATTGCGTTCGCGTTGAATTTTCAAAGAATAAGTTTGCAACCAATTTTGCTGGTGCTGTTGGCGTCGCTTCGCCTGACTTATAAGCCAATCCATTTTGAATGAGACGCATAATCGCATCTGTTGATAAATCATTTAAGTTCACAAAATCGTGCATCCTGTATCCTCCTATGCAAAAAAGTCCGGGAACATAAGAGTTCCCGGACTTTTCAATAATTGCAGTAAAAATGTCCCAGTAATGTGGGAACTATTTATGTCAATTGATTCAAAAACCAAACCCTTGTTAGCCTCTCTGGACTCGATATTAAAAGGTCAATCGTTGTTGTATTAAATATAACACCTTTACCAACATTAGTAAACGTTTTAACACTAAAAAATTAAGACGTAAAACATTTTAACTAACTTTGTTTTCAATTAAAATTTGTTGTACTAATTGCTCCATTTCTGGTGTGCGCTCCCACTCTTCATAATGATCAATCGCGATTTCTGCTGGAATTTCAAAATGTTCGTTCACGTATTTTTCGTATTGTTGCACACTATTTGAATGTGGAATATTTAACTTTAGAATCCGGACTTCTTGAATCATCTTCTCTTCAACGGCATATTCAGCCTGTCCGTTATGCAATAGATTCCCAATTTCTTTATACTTTGACCCATCTAAGCGAGTAATTTCTTCAATGATGTCCAAAGTTTGAAAACCTGCTTTTGTCATGTTCTGCCTCTTCTACTCTAAATAAAAAAGCTGAGAAGCACTCAGCTTTTATTTTTAATCAATTGGGGTTATGCAACACCAACAGTTTGTTCAACAACCGCTACAATTTGTTCTGCGTATTGTTGGGCCGCTTCATCAGTTGGTGCTTCAACCATCACACGTAACAAGTCTTGGGTTCCAGATGGGCGCACAAGCACACGTCCATTGCCGTTCATGTCTTGTTCAACAGCGGCAATACTTGCTTGAATTTCTTCATTTTGCAAAGCAGCCTTCTTATCTTGAACCCGGACATTAATCAAAACTTGTGGGTACGTGGTCATTTGTGCCGCCAATTCTGACAATGGCTTACCCGTTGCCTTCATGACATGCAACAATTGCAAGGCGGTCAATAGGCCATCCCCTGTGTTTGCCCAATCCAAGAACACAACGTGACCAGATTGTTCGCCACCTAGGTTGTATCCTGACTTCACCATTTCTTCAACCACGTAACGGTCACCAACATCAGTTTTAACTGACTTGATACCGTTTTCTTCCATGGCTTTGTACATCCCAATATTAGACATAATGGTTGTCACAATCGTATCCTTCTTCAAACGACCGTTTTCGTCAAGATACTTTCCAATGATAAACATAATCTTATCACCGTCAACAATTTCACCATTTTCATCAACTGCAATCAAACGATCACCGTCTCCATCAAAAGCCAACCCTACTTGTGCACCCTTTTCAAGGGTAAACGCTGAAATAGCTTCAGGATGGGTTGAACCAACACCAGCGTTGATGTTCAATCCATCAGGATTAGTGGCCATTGTCTCAAATTCTGCACCCATGTCAGCAAATAGACTTGTGACAAGTCCAGATGTTGCTCCATTGGCAGCATCAATTGCAATGTGCATACCATCCAAGCTGTCAGGAATTGTTGTTTGCAAGTATGACAAGTACTTACCGGCACCTTCAGGGAAGTTTGAAACAGATCCAAGCCCCTCAGCTGAAGGACGTGGTAAGTCATCAACTGGTGCATCCAATAGCTTTTCAATTTCGCCTTCAATTTCATCAGATAGCTTAAAACCATCTGAACCGAAAAACTTGATTCCGTTATCTTCAGCTGGGTTGTGTGAAGCCGTAATTTGGACACCAGCGTCTGCTTGTTGCGCCTGCACAAGATAAGACACACCTGGTGTTGAAATCACACCAAGACGTAGAATTTCAATTCCCACTGAAAGCAATCCAGCAACCAAGGCTGACTCAAGCATTTCCCCTGAAATTCGTGTATCACGTCCGACAATCACACGGGCTTGGCGATCTTGTGCGTGTTGCGTTAAGACAGCACCGCCCATGCGCCCAAGTCGAAAGGCAAGTTCTGGTGTGAGTTCCTTATTGGCAATCCCACGTACCCCATCTGTTCCAAAATAATGTAAATCTACCATAATTAATTTTGCTCCTTAGGTGTCACTTGCACCTGTACTTTTTCTGGGTCAATTTTAACGTTCTTGATTGCGGTTGGTTTAACCGTCAAGGATTGCTTAGTGTGAATATTTTTCACATCAATTGGCACCGTAATTGACTTGATTCCTTCGATATCTTTCATTTTACCATTAATTGTCAATTCATTCACGTTTGCCGAAAACTCATAATCTTTAGCATCCCCGTTTTCAACGTTGAATTTAATTGGTACTTGGCGGCTACCTTCGCCTCCAATTACTGGTAAGTCAACCGTTGTGACTTGTGGTGAAATTGCCACGTTAACGGGCTTACCATGTTCATCTAAGGCTTGCAAAGTTACATCCTGATGAATACTCTTCTTGGTATCACGTGGTACTTTCACAACTGCAACCACACTTTGAACAGCCTGCACAACATCAGTAGTTCCCATCACTTCAACGTTATGCACACTTGAAGTAACTTTACCAACATGATAGCCGTTGGCAATCGCCTGGCTATCATACTTAGTTTGAACAGTATAATTTGAAACGGCCTTTTTTGCAATGTCTACAGAAATATCAGCTGGTTCAATCGTATACGTTAAATCATTACTGATGCCCGAAGCCTTTAACTTAATCGTATGGCGCCCCTCATTCAAATGTTTCAGATCTGCATAAACTTGAAAGTTTTTAGTGTTTTTTGCTGAAGTAACTAACGCTGGTGAACCAGCAACCGAGATTTTCACCGTTTCCGGCGCACCAGAAACATAATAATCATCTGTATTAATCCCATTCAATTGCAAAGGTACTGAGAAGGTTTCCCGTTTCTTAGAAATCAACCCCACTGCACCATCTTTGAGTCCCTTGGGCGTTTTATCAGTTGACTGTACATTTCGCGTGATACTACTATCATGTTGTCCGTTAACATACGCTGCTAACAAGATTGCCAAAATCAAACTTGTGATGAGATAGCCAAATTTACTTAATTTCGAATTCATGCGCTAATCCCCCTGCTTAAAGCCATTCAAGAAGTGTGAAAGCCATGTTTGCTTTTCATCATCTTGATTTGGTAGCAACTGACGTTCCAAATACTTCATATAATCTTCACGTGACAAATCTTGCATTAATTCAGCATTTCGCGTGATTGTGACGCCACCTGTTTCTTCAGAAACAACAATCGTTAAGGCATCCGTCACTTCAGAAATCCCCATCGCAGCTCGATGACGGGTTCCTAACTCTTTTGGAATCATGGGGTTGTCAGAGAGCGGGAAGTACGCTGCAGCAACTGCCAAACGTAAATCCTTAATGATGACAGCTCCATCATGCAAAGGAGTATTCGGAATAAAGGTTTGAATTAGCAGTTGGCTCGACAGATCACCATCAATCTTAATTCCGGTCTCCATGTATTCTTCAAGACCAGTCTCCATCTCAATCGTTATTAAAGCCCCAATATGTCGCTTTGACATGTATTGTATGGCTTCATCAAGTGCCGTGATTAAATTACGTTCATCATTGTCATTGGCACGATTCTTGAACAAAGCCGAACGGCCTAGGTGTTCGAGTCCACGTCGGATTTCAGGTTGGAAAATCACCACCATCGCGATGACACCCCAATTAATAATTTGGTCAGTCAACCATGAAATCGTACTTAAATCAAAGTACCAACTCACTACCTTGACCACGACCACAACCCCAACACCACGTAGCAAGGTAATCGCTTTTGTCCCACGAATCATCATAAAAAGTCGATAAATTAACCACCATACGATTAAGACATCAACAATTTGTGTGACCTTTATCTCACTTAAAAAGTTCATAATTTGCGTCATTCTTTGCCCCTATTCGCTATCTTGTGCTAAATAACTCGCTTCATCTAAATTAATATTTTGTCGAATGTCGATGGCACTTTTGTCATCAATAAACCCAGCTTCATACAAATGTTCCAAAGCTGAACGTTGGGCTGTATACCCTTTCAACGCCAACTCACGCCGTAACGCTGTGGCACTCTTTTTGTTGACGGTCTTTACATTCCGATGCTGATTGGCTAAACGTGAATGGAAAAGGACCTTGAGATGTTTAATGGCTGTGGTTTCAGTACGATTCATCGTACCGGCATGAACTTGAGCATAGTCTGTCATCGCTGCTAAACCAGCCTGTGCAGTTGCCTGCGCGGCTAAAGCGTACTCAGCACGAAGTGTGTCTGAATCATTATGACTCACCCAAATTCGGATTGCTCGCATCGCCTTACGCCAAAGATGTTCTAAATTAAACTTATTTTGTCGCTGTGAGCGCACCCGTACAGTCTCCGATAAATCCTCCTCAATCCGATCTAATCGGCGACTTTCACTATCGTAGACCAGTGGGCTAATCTGATGGTCTGCCTGCAATTTTGTAAGTGCTTCACGTTGCGCATTGAGCGCAATCATTCGGAACTTCAATTCGGTCCGCAAAATCTTTTGTAACTTATCCTCTTGCAACGAATGCATCTGAATCCGTCGAATCTTAGTGTAATAACTACTCAAGACATCGTAGACAATGCTGGCATTACTCGTCTTCAACTCATGTTCTAATTCACCAACCGCGGTTTGCAAAACATATGTATGCGCACGCGACTCTGACATATGCTTTGCGACATCTAGCGGTGGTGTTATTTTTTTCTTAGGTTTAGCGGGTTTTGCCAACAACGGTAACAAAATAATCGCCGCCAAGAGTGAGATGACAATCACCATTGCCGCAATAAAGAGCATCATGCTCCGATCAGGGAATGGTGCGCCACTATCCAATACAGCAGGTACTGAGAGCACCCCAGCCATTGTCACCGCACCACGAACTCCAGTTAGTCCAGCCATAAAGGCATTCTTCCATGACAAAACGGTACTTTCAACGCGCCGTTTCTCCCAAATTTGGTTCAAATACGACCAAACGACCCGAATCATAAAAATTAAGAACCAAGTTAGAAAGGCGTACAAGAATAACATCGAAATTGGCACAACTTGATTATTATCCGCATGCACATTAATGGCTACCGGTAATTCAATTCCGAGCAAAATAAAGATAAATCCATTCATCAGGTAGCTAAATACTTGCCAAGTCGTTCGGTTGACCAAATAGTACTCACCGCTCGTCGCACGATTATCTTTAACTTGCAGATTTTGGACAATTGCCGCAATCACTACGGCAATAACCCCAGAAGCATGTACCCCTTCAGCAATTTGGTAAATCAAAAATGGCGTCAAAATATTGGTCACCACATTAACGACCGCATTCGTTGCCTGCTCTTGCATTAACCAATTCTGCAAGCGCGTAATCAACATCCCCAAGGCAATCCCAATCAACGCGCCAATTAAAGTCATATACAGAAAATCAGATGTCGCATGGAACAAGGAAAATGTCCCTGACACCGTCGCGGCAATGGCGAACTTAAAGGCCACCAACCCACTCGCATCATTAATCAGACTTTCGCCGGAAACTAGGTGCATTAACGCCGGTGGTAATTTCGTTTCTTGTCCAATTGATGCGACTGCGACTGGATCAGTTGGCGATAAAATTGCAGCAATCGCAAAGGCCACTGACAGCGGCATCGATGGAATCAACCAATAAATACCATACCCACCAATAATCGTTGTTAAGAACACCAATAAAATGGCATTTCCAAAAATGGGACCTCTTAAATTCCAAAGCTCGCGTTTTGGGAAATTCCAGGCGTCCGAATATAGTAAGGGCGCTACAAATAACAGCATAAACCAATGACTATCTAGGTTGATTTTCACCCCAAAGAAAACCGCAATGAACAAGCCCAGTGCAATTTGAATCAAACTGACTGGAACACGTTTTAAGAAATGTGAAAGTACATTTCCAATCAGCACTAAAAGGGTTAACCCAATAATTGTCTCCAGTATTGCCATACAGTAGCTCTCCTTACCTTATTCGCCTAGAATGCGTACCTCTGGTTCTAAGTTAACTTGATATTGTTCATGGACGACATCTTGCACGTGCTTAATCACTGCCACATAATCCGAACCAGTTGCTTGACCCTTGTTCACAATAAATCCAGCGTGCTTAGTTGACACTTGCGCGCCCCCAACTTGAAAGCCTTGCAACCCGGCATCCATGATTAACTTTCCAGCAAAATATCCTTCAGGACGCTTAAAGACTGATCCACATGATGGATACTCTAAAGGCTGCTTGCTAGCACGGCGATCATTAAAGTCTTCCATGCGCTCCGCAATATTCGCTTTAGCATCTGGAATCAATTTAAATGTGGCACTGACAATGATTTCACCCGTTCCTTGCACGGCTGAATGGCGGTAGCCAAAGTCTAATTCTTGACGTGTATATGTCTTCAAAGTCCCTGATGGCGTCAAAACCACGGCCTCTAATAGGCAGTCATCAACCTGGCCACCATAAGCTCCCGCGTTCATATACACCGCACCACCAACAGACCCTGGAATTCCAGCTGCCCATTCTAGTCCGGCTAAATCATGTTCACAAGCAACTTGAGCAGTATCAATAATCGCTGCTCCAGCGGCAGCTGTAACGGTGGTCTCATCAACCGTAATATCAGTCAAACGCGTCAAGAAAACCACTAAACCGCGTAACCCTTGGTCAGTAATAATCAAGTTAGATGCATTTCCTAAAACAGTGATTGGGACGCCTTGATTCTGCGCATAACGTGTGACATCACGTAATTCATTTAAGTTACGGGGCCAAAAAATCCAATCAGCAGGACCTCCGACACGGGTGTTGGTATATGTTGACAAAGCTTGATTTTGCTTAATATCAAAACCTGGGAACTCCCGAATTAAGTTTAATTCTTGCATAAGACAGCCTTTCTTAAATCACTTTAACAAGGGGCTTAATTTGATCAACCCCAAATTCATTTGCTTCATGTACTAAAATTTGTGCCGCCGCCACAGTATCATCTAACGCATTGTGATGATGCATCAAATCAATATCTAAGGCTTGCGAAACAGTATCTAACTTATGATTAGGTAACTGTGGATAAAGTTTACGCGACGTCCGAACAGTATCTAATGAAAGATAGTGCGCTGGTTGCATCCCATAATGGGTCAAACTCGCCTTTAACACCCCATTATCAAAGGGCGCATTATGCGCAATCACTAATTGCTCTGGTGTATAAAATTGTTTGATTTGTTGCCAAACCTCAGGAAATGTTGGTGCATCCGCCACGTCTTCCGGATGAATCCCATGAATTTGAATATTGCGCCGTTCAAACGTCACATCATCATCTGGTTTAATCAGGCTATAAAACTCATCCACCAACTGATTATCGCGAATCACGGCGATTCCTAATGAAACAGCACTATGCCGTTGCCCACTGGCTGTTTCAAAATCCATTGCAATAAAATTCATATGCTAATCCCCCTCTGTCACATCCAGTTGCATGGTTTGTATTGGCCATGCCGTCGTTTGTTCATCTTGTTGCGCATTTGGAGCAACTGAAAAACCTAACTTTTCGTAGATATGTATGGCTGCCGCATTACGTTTTTGCACAACTAACCCTAATTGGTTAACCGTACTATACGTGACACCCCAATCAATCAGTTCCGCAACTAACCCCTGTGCTAACCCGTAGCCTTGATATGCCTTTAGCACAGCAACACCCACTTCGGCCACCTTTGGATCATCCAATAAAGCTGTGGCTGTCGCAATTCCGTATAAATGATTGGCCTCATCCGCAACCACTAACATTAAATTATTTGTCGTTTGCTGAATCGCCGTGATATTCTGGGCTTCCGTAATGGCATCCACCGTATCAAGATCTTGCGTAATACAAAATGTATCTGATTCTTGTGCTAATTGGCGTAATAACGCTAATAAATTAGCACTATCTTCCGGCTCGGCTAGCCTAATCATCAATTCCATAAGTTTGCTCCAACTGGTTTAAAATTTGTTGTGAATGACTCCCAGTTGCAGTCACTTCAATCTTTCTTTGATCAATTTGATCGTGCGTATCAGTCCGCGTTAGGGTCACGTTTAAAACGTCACTTGGCAGATCAGGCTGAATAAATTCAGACCATTCAACTAAACTAACGCTCTCTGGGTTAAAATATTCAGCTAATCCCAAATCATCGGCCCCACCTTCTTCACCCAAACGATAAACATCTAAGTGATATAACATGAACTCCGGCGTTTGATACTCGCGTACTAAAGTAAACGTCGGACTTTTAACGGGACGTTTAATCCCTAACGCACGGGCAAACCCCTGCGTAAAAGTCGTTTTACCAGCGCCCAAATCACCATGCAGTAAGATGGTCGTTCCCGGCGTCACTAATTGTGCTAATGTTTTTGCTAATTTTTGTGTCGTTTCGACAGATTCACTATTCACTATCATAATTTTTAGTATATCATTTTTTTCTAAACTGAGCGCCATTTTCACTGACATCAACAAAAAAACTAGCAAAGCAATTCCTCGCTTCACTAGTTTGAACGTTTACTTATCAGCATCAAGGGCTTGTGCAGCTGTAATAATGGCTACCTTGTAAACATCTTCTTCGTTGCAGCCACGTGAAAGGTCTGAGATTGGCTTAGCAAGACCTTGCAAAACCGGACCAATTGCTTCAAAACCACCCAAACGTTGCGCAATCTTGTAACCAATATTTCCTGATTGTAAATCTGGGAAGACAAACACATTGGCATGTCCTGCAACGTCTGAATCTGGCGCCTTTGAGGCGGCAACTGATTCAACGAAAGCAGCATCAAATTGTAGTTCACCATCAACGGCTAGGTCTGGTGCTAACTTGTGAGCAATTTCAGTTGCTTCAGCAACCTTTTCAACTTGTGGCGCCTTGGCAGAACCCTTAGTTGAGAAACTTAGCATTGCTACCTTTGGATCAATCCCAAAGACTTGGGCTGTTTCAGCAGATTGTACCGCAACTTCAGCCATCGTTTGCGCATCCAAGTCGATGTTAATCGCACAGTCAGCAAAGACATAGCGTTCTTCACCACGTTGCATCACGAAGGCACCTGAAATACGTGAAGAACCTGGCTTTGTCTTGATAATTTGTAAGGCTGGACGCACTGTATCACCGGTTGGGTGAGTTGCACCAGAAACCATACCATCAGCAAGATCAAGGTAAACCAACATTGTTCCAAAGTAGTTTTCATCCTTCAACCACTTTTCAGCGGTTGCTTCATCAGTCTTACCATTACGGCGCTTGACCAATTCTTCAATCATGATATTCATCAAGTTTTCATCACAATCTTCAGGATCGAGAATCTTGACGGTTTGTAAATCATAATTCTTGGCGGCAGCAACTTCTTCAATTGATGACTTATTTCCAAGGACCGTTACCTCAACCAAGGCCTCTTCTGCTAAACGTACTGCAGCACCAAGGACACGTGCATCAGTTCCTTCAGGGAAAACAATGCGCTTTCCTTGACCTTTGATTTTTTCTGATAATTGTTCAAAAAGTTCCATTATGTCAGCCTCCAAAAAATTTGTTGATATACAATTTATATCTCTATTATCGCATACTTGATAGCGCTTACGCTACCATTAATTAATCTATTCACAAAGTCCAATTAATGGGTGCCACGGCATGTGTTTGTAAAAAAGCGTTTGTTTGACTGAACGGTTTTGATCCAAAAAAGCCTCGATACGCCGATAACGGACTGGGATGCGGTGCCTTTAAAATCAAATTATTTGGTCCGTCCAATAGCCGTGCTTTTTTCTGCGCAAACTTCCCCCACAAAATAAAGACAACGGGTTGATTCTGTGCGGCTACCAATCGCATGACTTCGTCGGTAAACGGCTCCCATATTTCACCGGCATGCCCATTCGATTTACCCGCCGGAACGGTCAAAACGGCATTCAAGAGCAACACACCTTGCTGGGCCCATGGGTGTAAATCACCATTGGCTGGTGGCTCGGTTTGTAAATCGTCCGCAAGTTCTTGAAAAATATTCCGTAATGAGGGGGGCAAGGGAAAATCAGCTGGCACTGAGAAACTTAACCCTTGCGCCTGCCCTGGATTAATATAAGGGTCTTGTCCTAGAATCACAACTTTTGTTTGCGCCAAGGGAGTATTTTCCAATGCTGCAAAAACATTTTTACGCGCCGGATAAACCGTTTCAGATGCATAAGCATCCGTTAAGAACGTATTTAATTTTTCAAAATAGGCATTCGGTAGTGCTTCTACTAGTGGGGCTGCCCAATCTGTGTCAAAGAAATCTGCCATATTTGCTCCATTCATTTTCTAACCAAAATAAAAAAGGTAATCCTACATATTGTAGCATTACCTTTTCAAAAATGATTAAGCATTCAAAATCTTGTTCAAGAAATCTTGGGTACGTGGATTTTGTGGATGCTCGAAGACTTCTTCTGGTGTTCCTTGTTCTTGGATTTTTCCATCGGCAAAGAAAACAACCCGGTCAGCTACTTGCTTAGCAAAGCCCATTTCGTGAGTTACCACGACCATTGTCATGCCGTCCTTAGCCAAGTCCTTCATCACTTGCAAAACATCCCCAACCATTTCTGGGTCAAGCGCTGAAGTCGGTTCGTCAAACAACATAATCTTTGGGTTCATCTCCAATGCACGAGCAATCGCCACACGTTGTTCTTGTCCACCAGACAAAGTTGTTGGCTTTACATCGGCCTTATCGCGAAGTCCAACTTGATCCAACAAAGCCAAGCCCTTTTCATCCGCTTCTGCCTGTGACATCTTTCCCAGTTGCACTGGGGCTAATGTCATATTTTCCAATACAGTTAGATGTGGAAAGAGGTTAAAGTGTTGGAAAACCATCCCGATTGTTTCACGCGTCTTATCGATATTCGTTTTCTTATCACTGATGTCCCAACCATTGATGACAATTTTACCACTGTCAGCTGGTTCAAGATGATTCAAAGTCCGTAAGAAAGTTGACTTACCAGACCCCGATGGCCCGATCATAACAACAACTTCGCCTTCTTGCACTTGTAAATCAATGCCCTTTAAGACTTCATTTTTTCCATAGCTCTTATGCACATCTGTTACGTCGACAATGGCTGTCATTACTTAATCCTCTTTTCAATCCAATTTGATAACCAAGTTAATAGCGTGATTACAATCAAGTACATTGCTCCAATAATCAACCAAACACGGAATCCTTGGAGATTACGAGCAATAATTAATGTTCCAGTTTGCGTCAATTCGACAATTCCAATCGCTGAAAGAATTGATGTATCCTTCAACGTAATAATGAATTGGTTAATGAAACTTGGAATCGTTAGACGAATTCCTTGTGGCATCACGACCTTCCGCATTGCTTTTCCATATGGCAAGCCCAATGAACGTGCGGCTTCCAACTGACCCTTATCAACTGACAAGAACCCACCCTTAATGAATGATCCAATGTAGGCACCTTCGTTTAGGATTAAGGTAATCAGTCCGGCAGTAAAGGCTGGAATCTTCTGGCCCGTCAAGTTTGGCAAACCGATGTAGATGAAGAAAGCTAGGACCAACATAGGTAGTCCACGGAATAGATAGATAATCGTCGTTGATGTCCCACGTAGAATCTTGCTTGGCATGACACCCAAGACACCCAAGAAGAGTCCCCATACGGCAGCAAGTAAAATTCCAAAGACAGTCAATTCAATTGTTTTAATCAATCCATCACGCAAGGCATCTTTATTGTCCTTAATAATATTCCAAATCGTTGGCTTTTCATTCTTAGCGGCATTGGCCTTATAGTTATAAGCACCCTTACCAACATAATGACTAACAATTTTGTCATATTCACCAGACTTCACGATTTTGGCATAACCATCATCAAAGCTCTTCAATAGCTTGGCGTTTTGACCCTTCTTCACACCAAAGCCGTAACCACCAGTGTTAGCCGGCTTCGTAATAACCTTCAAATCTGTTCCTTGCTTAATCGCATAACCCATCACGGGTTGATCTTCAAAACACGCAACTGTGTTTCCAACCGTCACATCGTTATACATGGTGTTGGAATCATTGAAGAATGATAGTTTCAAATGATACTTTTTCTGAATGCTTTGCGCGTATTGCGCACCAGCAGTTCCGGTTTTAACCGCAACCTTCTTACCTTTTAAATCATCTAAAGACTTAATTGACTTGTTCTTACCATCAACGGCCACAACCACACCTGTCTTATAGTACGGTGTACTAAAGTCAAATGATTGTTTACGTTCAGGGGTAATTGACATACCGGCTAAGAGTCCATCTACTTGTCCCGCTTGGACCGCTTGTACACCCGCGTTAAAACTCATTGGCTTTAACGTATAGGTAAAGCCCTCTTCTTTTGAGATCGCCTTTAACATATCCATATCGATTCCACGATAAGTCCCATTTTGCGTCTGGAATTCGAATGGTGGATAAGTCGTATCCGTTGCAATTGTATAGTTTGGTTTCGCATCAGCAGAGATGCTGTGTGGTACCGCAACCAAACCTAACAGCATGATACCGGTTGCAACCAAACCCTTTAGCCATTTATTCATGACATTTCCTCCTGAGATAAGTGTTCTACACATTTCCTGATTAGCATACACTGTAAAAAAAGTTTTGTGGAAAATTGTGTTAACTTTCCTAACATCAAAAAAGACCACACGGTTAAGTGTGGTCTTTTAGTTTAACGTTTTAATGCCCGTTGTAAGTCGCGTTCTTGGTCACGACGTTTCAAGGTCTCGCGTTTATCATAATTATGTTTACCTGTGGCAACGCCAATCAAAACTTTGGCAAAACCACGTTTAATATACACTTTTAATGGAATAATTGTTTTCCCTTTTTGTGCGACTTCAGCTTCCAATTGGCGAATTTGTTGCTTATGCAACAACAGCCGGCGTGAACGTAATGGTTCATGGTTAAATTGGTTACCTTGTTCAAAGGGACTAATATTCACATTATCCAACCAAGCTTGGCCGTTACGGATTTGGACAAACCCGTCCGCAATCGTAATCCGCCCTGCTCGAATCGATTTAATTTCGGTTCCCGTCAACTCCAACCCAGCTTCCATCGTTTCACCAATATTATAGTCATGGCGTGCTTTTCGATTGGTTGCTAAGGCATCATTGACGACTTTTTTCTTTTTGGGCATGTTGGTCCCTCCAATTAATCAAGCTTATTTGTGTTGACCTTTTTGTGCTGAGCCATTTTGACGTGGCTTTGGCGCACGGTGATCCTTAGGCTTACCAGCCTGCTTATTCTTATCACCCTGACGGCCACGGCCTTGTTGACCTGGTTTCTTATGGTTGCCACCCTTACCACCAAATGAACCCCGACGGTCATCAGCAACCTTAATGTCAGTGATTGGCGCAGCATCTGGATCAACCAAAATGAAGTCCAAAGCACTTTGCTCAGTATCAACACGAATCAACTTCACGCGGACAGGTTGTCCAATTTGATAAATATGGTGGAAACGACGTCCAATCAATGCCATATGTGATTCATCATACGCATAGTAATCATCCGTCAAGTTTGACGTGTGAATCAATCCTTCAACTGTGTTTTCAAGTGACACGAACATACCAAACTTTAAGACACCATTGACGACAGCATCGAATTCTTGTCCGACCTTGTCTTCCATGTATTGCGCCTTCTTCATGGCATCAGTATCACGTTCGGTATCAACCGCACGACGTTCACGAATTGATGTATCTTCAGCAATGACTGGTAATTGATCACGGTACTTAGCTTGAGCATCAGAACCAAAGCCAGCTTGTCCATACCACTTAATCAAACGGTGCACCGTCAAATCAGGGTAACGACGAATTGGTGACGTGAAGTGCGTGTAGTAGTCAGCACCAATTCCAAAGTGCCCCAATGGTTGGTCTGAGTACTTAGCTTGTTGCATTGAACGCAACATCATTGTTGAAACCATTTGTTCTTCAGGCTTACCCACAAAGTATTGGTGAATATTTTGAAGATCAGCTGGCTTCACATGGTTTGGATCTGCTTTAACTGGGCAACCAAGCGCCTTAACAAAGTCGAAGAATTTTTCAACGCGTTCGCTATCAGGCGCTTCGTGAATACGGTACAAGAATGGTACCTTTGCCAAATCATAGTGCATCGCAACCGTTTCATTGGCTGCCAACATAAATGATTCAATCATACGTTCAGAAGTACCACGTTCACGGAGTTCAATATCAACTGGCTTTCCTTGTGGATCAACAATCACCTTTGCTTCAGGTGCATCGAACTCAATCGCCCCACGTTGCTTACGCTTTTCAGCTAAGGCATTATGCAACAATTGCATGTCTTCAAACATAGGAACTAATTCACGATAATTTTCGCGGGCTTCTTCATCACCAGCCAAAATATCATTCACACCAATATAAGTCATGCGGGCGTGTGAGCGCATCACAGACTTATGCAGACGATGGTTAACCAACGTCCCATCCGGTGTGAATTCCATTTCAGCAGACATTGCCAAACGGTCAACCCCTTCATTCAATGAGGCAATCCCGTTTGAGATATTACGTGGCAACATTGGAATGACACGATCCGTCAAATAAACTGAAGTTCCACGCTTGTAGGCTTCCTTATCCAAAGGTGAGCCTTCAGGGACGTAATGTGAAACATCCGCAATATGCACACCAAGATGGAAGTTTCCATTATCCATGCGCCAAACGGTCACGGCATCATCCAAGTCCTTTGACTCGATTGAGTCAATCGTAACAAGTGGTTGATCCGTGATATCTTCGCGGTCTTCACGTTCCTCATCCAAAACGTGATCAGGAATTGCTTCAGCTTGCTCCATCACATCATCTGGAAAGACGTGTGGCACATCGTGATTATAAACAATTTGCATGATGTCGACACCAGGGGCATCTTTATAACCAATCTTTTGAACGATGGTTCCGGTCATTTGCTTTGGTGCATCAATTGTTGGGTAAGCATCGATTGTTGCGACAACAACTTCACCATCTGAGGCTGCCATGCCACCCTCTTTGATTAAGAACTCATAGGTCGCAAACTTCTTGTCAGTTAGTGTAATTTGCCCGATATAACCAGTGTATTCAGACCCTAACTTGAATTCCCCGACCATGCGTTCACGTGAGCGGTGCATAATTTCAACAACTTGCCCTTCAGGACCGCGATTGCCATCACCCTTGTTCAATAACTTCACGCGGACTTGATCGCCTTGTAAAGCTAACATCGTGTTATCTGGGTTTACAAAAATGTCATCAGCATTGTCATCGTAACGAATAAAGCCAAATCCACGTTCATTTGCGCGGAATTCACCAATAACACCTTCTTTTTTTGCATTGTATTGGAAGGCGCCATCATCATTTACTTTAATCTTTTCATCGCGTTCAAGCGCAGCTAAGGCTTGGACGACTTTCGTAAAGGCATTATCACCTGGCAAGTGCAATCCGTCGACCAAGGTTTGGGCGGGAAAGGCTTGCGAAGGATTGGCCTTTAAAAAACCATATAATTGGTCTTGTAAATTATTTTCTGCCATTAAAACTCTCTCTTTTCTATGTTCCGTATTAATTTGTCTCTATTCGAAGAAAGACCTCCCGCATAAAAAATCACGAGAGGTCTTTTCATAAATGGTCTAATGTGCTGATAGGTAGACAAGTGCCAAACCTAAGATAAACCAAATTGCACCCAAAATCGCGGTAAGTCGTTGCATCACAGCTTCGAATCCACGTGCTTTTTGAGTTGCAAATAAATCACCTGCGCCACCAGAAAGTGCTGATAAAGCATCTTGTTGCTTTGATGGTTGCATCAATACGGCAACGATCAATAAAAAGCCAACAACAATCATTGCAATCAACAAAATATTATACATACTTGGCGCCTCCATTTTTCTAAATACTCATTAATTTCGATTAAATATACTTACCTAGGATAGCATATCTTAGGCGATAACTCAACTCACCCCAAAGATATAAAAAAAGAGTTCAGCATGTGAACATGCTGAACTCTTTAATTAATTGTTATTTGAAATTAACCAACGTAGTTAGTAATTGCTTCGCGGGCAGCCTTATCAATGTTGTAGAAGCTGTTGATTCCCTTGAATTGTGCAACGTTTTCACCCAACAAGTCTTCGATGCGCATCAATTGGTTGTACTTAGCAATACGGTCAGTACGTGACAATGATCCAGTCTTGATTTGTCCGGCGTTAGTTGCAACAACTAAGTCAGAGATAGTTGTGTCTTCAGTTTCACCTGAACGGTGTGAAACGATGGCAGTGTATCCAGCTTCCTTAGCCATTTCGATGGCGTCCATAGTCTCAGTCAAAGTACCGATTTGGTTAACCTTGATCAAGATTGAGTTAGCGGCACCCATCTCAATACCCTTTTGTAGGTATTGTGTGTTTGTAACGAAGAAGTCGTCACCAACGATTTGAACACGGTTTCCAAGACGGTTTGTCAACTTAACCCATGCATCCCATTCGTTTTCATCCAAAGGATCTTCAACAGAGATGATTGGGTACTTGTTAATCAAAGCTTCCAAGTAATCGATGAATTCGTCAGTTGTGTATTCCTTCTTGTCAGGTTCCCCTGCCAATACGTATACACCACGATCTGCATCGTAGAATTCTGAAGAAGCAACGTCAAAGGCGATGGCAATATCCTTACCAGGCTTGTAACCGGCCTTTTCGATAGCCTTCAACAAGAATTCGAATGGTTCTGCGTTTGACTTGAAGTCAGGCGCAAATCCACCTTCATCACCAACAGCAGTTGAGTGACCAGCGGCCTTCAACAAAGCTTGCAAGGCGTGGAAAGTTTCTGAACCCATACGAACAGCTTCAGCAATTGACTTAGCACCAACAGGCATAATCATGAATTCTTGGAAGTCAACATCGTTGCTTGCGTGAGCACCACCGTTGATAACGTTCATCATTGGTGTTGGCAAAACCTTAGCATTGAATCCACCCAAGTAGTTGTACAATGGTGTTTCCAATTCATCAGCAGCAGCACGGGCAGCGGCGATTGAAACACCCAAAATAGCGTTTGCTCCCAACTTACCCTTGTTTTCAGTACCATCCAATGCGATCATTGTTTGGTCCAAGGCAACTTGATCAGTAACTTCCAAGCCAACAAGCTTTTCAGCAAGCTTAGTGTTGACGTTGTCAACGGCCTTCAAAGTTCCCTTACCACCGAAACGGTTCTTATCACCGTCACGCAATTCAACAGCTTCGTGTTCACCAGTTGAAGCACCAGATGGGACGATTCCACGACCGAATCCACCTAATTCAGTATAAACCTCAACTTCAACAGTAGGATTTCCACGTGAATCCAACACTTCGCGTGCATAAATATCAGTAATTGCAGACATTGTTGTTCTCCTTGTTCTTTACGAAAGATTTTAGAACCTAACTAGGTCCTTTACATGTTTAATTGTAACATATATCACGAACTATGAGCACGCTTTTAACATCGATGTGGGCTAATTTTATTTTAACTTTTGTGCCTGATGGGCTAGTTTCACTAATTCAGCAAAATTATCCGGATCTAAGGCTGAATTTCCAACCAATACGCCATCAATATCTGGCTGACGCATAATTTCATAGACATTTTCTGGTTTAACCGATCCACCATATAAAATCCGTAAATTATCTGCAACCTCGGCATTGAACATATCGGAAACCGTTTCGCGAATCAAATACAAATCCTTTTGGGCGAGGTCGGCGTTCATTGCCATCCCACTTCCAATCGCCTGCGTAGGTTCATACGCCAAAACAACTTGATGCATTTGTTCTGGCGCAACTCCCTTTAGCGCTTCAATGACCTGATTGACGATCCAATGCATGTGCGCATTGGGCGAAACAATCTGAATTGACTCATCTAAAGCGATGATGGGGCTTAGATTGTTTTTCAAGGCCGCTAATGCTTTAAGATTGACCATTTCGTCAGTTTCACGGAAATAGTGCCGGCGTTCAGAATGCCCAATAATCACATACTGGACCCCTAGACTCGCCACCACTTTCGGACTGGTTTCACCTGTATAAGCCCCTTCTTCTTTCCAATAAACATTCTCGGCACCGATTTCAATGAGTGTTCCCTCCGCTGCATCCACCATCGTTTGCAACAAAACATCTTGTCCCGCCAAAATGGGTTCCACATCTGGATAGTCACGCACCACTGCTGCGACGTCTTTAATGTAAGCCCGTGCTTCATCGGGGAGTTTATTCATTTTCCAATTAGCCATTACGATTGGTCGGCGTCCCATAGCTTCACCTCTTTTTTGTAGTACTTTCATTATACCATTGATTTTGAGGATACAAAAAAAACAGTTAAACCTTGGTTTAACTGTTTTTTGGTTATTTAATTTCAGGAACGTTCGCATGTACTAACGCGATGACATCTTCGCTGGTTTCGGCTTCGATGGCTTGTTCTGCCAATTGTTGTAACTTTGAGGCGTCAAGCTGACGCATCAAAGCACGCGTTGGTAAGACTGAGGTTGCGGACATTGAAAATTCATCAAGGCCCATGCCCATCAAAATCGGTACCGCAATCGGATCTCCAGCCATTTCACCACACATCGCTGCCACCTTACCATACTTGTGGGCCGCCTTAATCACGCTATCGACGATTCGCAAGATTGAAGGATTGTAAGGTTGATAAAGATAAGATACTTTATCATTCCCACGATCAGCAGCCATGGTGTAACCAATCAAATCATTGGTTCCAATTGAGAAGAAATCAACCTCTTGGGCGAACTTATCCGCTAAAATAGCTGCCGCTGGTACTTCGATCATGATACCTAGCTTAATGTTATCGCTAACCGCAACACCTTCCTCAATCAACTTCGCTTTTTCTTCGTTGAAGATATCGCGAGCGGCTCTAAATTCAGGCAATGTTGCTACCATTGGGAACATAATCCATAAATTACCAAAAGCTGATGCCCGAATTAATGCCCGTAGTTGCGTTCGGAAAATATCAGAACGACCAAGTGACAGACGAATGGCCCGATAACCTAAGAACGGATTTTCCTCTTCTGGCAAAGGCAAATAAGGCAACTTCTTATCACCACCAATATCCATCGTCCGGATTGTCACATTCTCATCAGGTCCAACACCTTCTAAGACCGACTTATACGCCTCAAACTGTGCCTCTTCATCTGGCAATTCTTGTGAATCCATATAAAGGAATTCAGTTCGATAAAGTCCAATCCCTTCAGCACCATTTTCTAGGACCCCTGTTAAATCTTTAGGTGTTCCAATGTTGGCTGCCAAAGTGAAATGTTGTCCATCAGCTGATACCGTCTTTTGGTCCTTAAGTTTGGCCCACTCAACTTTTTGTTCGGCATAGGCATCCGCTTTAGCTTGATACTCAGCGATTGTATCATCACTTGGATCTTGAATGACGACGCCATCCATCCCATCAAGGACTAGAGTATCCCCTTCGTTAATCGACTCAGTGGCAGTTTCAGTTCCCACTACAGCTGGGATCTCCAACGTGCGTGCCATAATAGCAGCGTGCGCTGTTCGTCCCCCAACATCAGTGACAAAGCCTTTGACGTAACGTCGATCAAGTTGTGCTGTATCGGATGGTGTCATATCGTGCGCAACAATGATGACTTCCTCGTCAATCAAAGCTGGATTAGGCAAACGCTTATCCAACAGATGACTCAAAATACGTTTTGTGACATCACGAATATCGGCTGCTCGTTCTGCCATATAGGCGTTTGTATCAGCCATTCCTTCAAATAATGCAATGTACATATCGGCAACTTGTTGCAAAGCCGCTTCTGCATTCACTGTATCGGTCTCAATGGCTTGTTCAATGCCCCCAGTAAATTCAGGGTCTTCCAGCACCATGATATGCGCTGTGAAAACCTCGGCGGCTTCATCCCCCATTGACGCTGCTGCTTTATCACGGATTTTCTCTAAATCTGCCTTTGATGCCAAAAAAGCCGCCTGTAAGCGACTTTTTTCGACTTGAACATCATCGATCGTTCGCTTATCAAAAGACAAATCCGGAGTAATCAGCTTGTAAGCTTTTGCGATAGCAACCCCATTTGAAGCTGCAATTCCATTGATTTGTTTTGCCATAGCTGTTCGTTCCCCTCGAAGTTCAACTTATTATTAAGTTTTATTATTAACTCACACTGCCCCAACTGTGTTGTTGATTTGAAAAATTACTTCGTCAAACCTTCTGATGCCATTGTGTCGGCAATTGCATCGATTGCTGCACTAGCGTCATCACCATCAGCAGTGATGGTAACATCGGCACCTTGACCAACACCAAGTGACATCACACCCATGATTGACTTCAAATTAACTTCCTTACCTTGGTATGAAAGTGTAATGTTTGAAGAAAACTTTGAGGCAGTTTGTACTAACAAAGTTGCTGGACGTGCATGAATACCTGCTTCTGCTACGATCTTAAAGTCGCGTGATTCCATGATTAAATCTCCTTATATGTCTGTCATTTTATCGAGTTTTCACATGGTGGCTAAAGGCAACACCATGCCTCTTCTACACTAGTTATTTTATCAGCTTCCATGTAACTTGGCAAGCGCTTACATGGAAATCCTATTCCTGATTTTCAGGGCGTTTACGATAGGTTACCTGCCCTTTTCGACCAGCCTCGCCAACAATCGCACTTTGATATGGATAATTCCGCCAAACTTCAAAAAATTCTGGGAAATGTTCCGCCTCTAAAATATACGCTTCCAGCTCACCCGTTCGTAAATCCTCTAAAATTTGATTGTAATCCATGCCCTATTCAACTCCATCTTTCAATGTTTCGTTGTAGGCATACGCATTTTGTCCAGCAATTGCAGCATCCCCAACCGCCGTTGTAATTTGACGGAGTTGCTTTTGACGAACATCACCAATTGCGAAAATACCTGGTTGTGTCGTTTCCATTTGATCATTTGTCAAAATCCAACCTTGCTCATCTGTGATGCCTAGACCATCAACTGAATCTGAAACTGGCAAAAGACCAATATAAATAAAGGTCGCTGACGTCGCAAAGTCTTCTGTTTCATTAGTCACATTATTCTTAAGCGTCACAGAAGTGACCTTAGTGCCGTCACCATTAATCGACTGGACTTCAGTATTCCAGATAAAATCAATGTTATCCGCATCAAAAGCACGCTTTTGCAAAATTGGTTGTGCCTTAAGGGTATCGCCACGATGAACAACTGTCACATGGTCAACAATGCCAGCCAAGTACGTTGCTTCTTCAATCGCTGAATCACCACCACCAACGACAACGACCCCTTGGCCCTTAAAGAAAGCCCCATCACAAACGGCACAGTATGATACGCCACGGCCAGCATAGTCTAGTTCACCTGGTACGCCAAGCTTTTTGTATTCTGACCCCGTCGCAACGATGACTGAATTTGCTTGATAATCATTCATATCGGTCACAACATGCCATGTATTATCAGCATTCGTTTCAATGTGTTGGACGGTTCCAAATTGATATTCAGCGCCGAATTGCGTAGATGAAGCATACATCTTCTCAGATAAATCAGCGCCCATGATTGAATTATAGCCAGGATAGTTTTCAACCTCAGCCGTATTATTCATTTGTCCACCATAGATTCCGCGATCCAACATAACAACAGATAAATTGGCACGTGAAGCGTACGTCGCAGCCGTCATTCCACCTGGTCCGGCCCCAATAATTACTACATCAAATTTTTCAGTCATCGTACTTCCTCCTTGTGCATTTCCTTATGTTATTTTAACCGTTTCTTTGCAAAATTACTATGGCAAAGAAACGGGTTCACACTTATCACCACCACTTACTTATTGTAAGTCATATCGTGTTTATTGTAAACAAAAAGACACCCGCGGTGCCTTTTGTGCTTGATTAATCTAATGTTTTAGCAAGTTCCTTGATATACGCTTTAAGCGCTTCCCCAGTTTGTGGGTGCTTCAAACCAAATTCAACGTTAGTCGTCAAGAAACCAATCTTTGATCCAATATCATAACGACGACCCTTGAATTCGTGGGCGTCAACTTGTTGACGCTTATTCAAACTGTCAATCGCGTCAGTCAATTGCACTTCGCCACCCTTACCAGGTTCTGTACTTTCAAGTTCTTCAAAGATTTCTGGCGTCAAAAGATAACGACCGATAATCGCAAGGTCTGATGGTGCATCTTCAGGTTGTGGCTTCTCCACAAAGTTTGACACACGGTACAAGCCATCTGAAAGTTCTTCTTGAGGATTGATCACACCATATGAAGATACCTCATCATGTGGCACGTCCATAACAGCAAGGGTTGAATCACCCGTTTCTTCGTAGCGATCAATCAATTGCTTCGTCAATGGAACCTCATCTTGCATCAAGTCATCACCAAGCATCACAACGAATGGTTCATCCCCAATGAAGGCCTTACCAGTTAGCACGGCATCACCAAGTCCTCGTGGGTGTGATTGACGAATAAAGTACAAGTTGATGTCCGTCGTTTCTTCCACCATCTTCAACAAGTCAAACTTACCCTTTTCGCGCAAGTTATTTTCAAGCTCTGGATTTGAGTCGAAATGGTCTTCAATTGAACGCTTTGACTTACCATCAACAATCAAAATTTCTTCAATACCTGAAGCCAAGGCTTCTTCGATAATAAATTGGATGGTTGGCTTATCAACAATTGGTAACATTTCCTTAGCTAATGCTTTCGTTGCTGGTAAGAATCGAGTTCCTAACCCCGCTGCAGGGATAATCGCTTTTCTAACACGTTTCATTGGATTTTATTTTCCTTCCTGTTTAACTGGTCGACTCATCAATTCTTGAATCGCCACTTGAATATCTAGTCCCTCGTAAAGGACCTTATAAATTGATTCTGTTATTGGCATTGTAACATGCTTGGCTTGTGAAAGCTCATACGCTACCTTAGCGGTTGAAATACCTTCAATCACCATGCCCATGTTTTCCACAATTTCTGGCAGTGTTCTACCTTCACCAAGTTGTTGCCCGGCTCTAAAATTACGTGAATGCACTGATGTGGCAGTAACAAATAAGTCACCGACACCTGACAAGCCCATAAAGGTGAGTGGGTTAGCACCGAAGGCTTGCCCTAGGCGCGTAATTTCTGCTAAACCACGCGTGAATAATGCCGCTTTGGCATTTGAGTCATAACCCAGACCATCTAAGGCACCAGCACCAATCGCAATCACATTTTTCAACGCTGCGCCCACTTCCGCACCGATCATATCTGAACCAGTGTACACACGGAAATGTGTGTTCGTAAACGCATCCTGAACGGCGTCAGCCACCGCTAAATCTTCGCTAACAGCTGTGACAAGGGTTGGATCATGTTTAACAACCCCTTCAGCATGAGAAGGTCCCTCAATGACTGCTACGCCATTGCGATATTGTGCGGGCACTTCTTCAGCGAGCATTTCTGAAACGCGTTTAAACGTGCCTGGTTCCAATCCCTTAGTCGCTCCAACTAAGATGATTTTTTGATCACCTAATTCCGCCAAAACATCGGCTAATTTTGCGGCAACTTCGCGGGTTGCTTTGGTTGGGACGACACTAACCACAATATCGGCACCTGAAACAGCATCCAGCATATCTGCTGTCGCCACGACACCCAGATTAATGGCATTATCACCTAAATAATCTGGATTAATGTGTTCAGTATTAATTAATTCAGCTTGGGCTGGCTTATGGGTCCAAAGGGCAACGGTGTGCCCATTTTCAGCCACAACTGTGGCCAATGCTGTTCCCCATGAACCTGCACCCAAAATTGCTATTTTTGTCATGCTTTTATTTCGCTCCTACGCTTGTGACTCAGTTGCACCATCTGAGTGCACTGAGTTTTCTTCAATTAATTGGTTCAAATTATTATTAAATGTTTCGGTGGCATCAAAGCCCATCTTCTTGGCACGGAAATTCTTAGCCGCAGTTTCAATCAAAACGGCTAGATTTCGTCCAGTTTGAACTGGCACAACTAAGCGTGGCAAGTCGACCCCTTGAATACGGGTAATGTCTTCACCATTTCCCAAACGATCAACATCTTGATCATCCTTCCATTTTGCCAAATGTAAGTTGAAAGCAATCGTCGCATGTGAACGGACCGCTCCGGCACCGAACAGATTCAAGACATCAATAATCCCGATTCCACGAATTTCCATCAAATTACGCAAAATGGCAGGTGGTTCACCAACAAGACGTTCTTCATCTTGAGCGTACACATCAACACGATCATCGGCGATTAACCGGTGACCACGTTGAACTAATTCAAGGGCCGTTTCAGACTTACCAACTCCAGAATCACCAGTAATCAAAACCCCAAGCCCGTAAATATCCACTAACACACCATGAACAGATTGACGTTCAGCTAACTTACCACTCAAGAAATAGGTCATGTTTGACAAAATTTTAGAAGACGTCAACTCAGTCGCCAAAACCGGAATATGCGTTTCAGCTGCAACGTCCATAAATTCTTGTGGCAATTCCAAACCAGTCGACACAACAAATGCTGGTGTTTCAGGTCGCATCATCTTGCGCGCTACCATCATTAATTCATCATGCGACATTCGCTTAGCAAATGACGTTTCCGTAATTCCCATAAGTTGTACGCGTTCAGCTGCGTAGTAGTTAAAGTATCCGGTCATTTCCAAACCTGGACGTGAAATATCTTCAGTCTTGATGACACGTTGGAGATATTGCTCTCCCGTCACTACCCGAAGATGTGTGTTACTCAATAAATCTTTTACGGTTATGCTTTTAGCCATGTCTATTTCCCCATTAATGCATTCTATCGCTACTCACGATTCAAAAAACTAGAAATAATTAGATTTACAATCGACATAATGATTGAGATCAAAAGCGCCCATCCAAATCCGTAAAAGTGAAAGTCACTTCCAATAATACATGATGTTAACCATAAGACCGCAGCGTTCACCACGAAGCCAAATAGCCCAAACGTGAGTAATGTTAGCGGTAATGCTAATAATTGTAATATTGGTCGGATTAATGCGTTCAAACATCCTAGCAGCAATGCTGCTAATAAGGCAGTCCAAACCGACTTAACATAGATACCTTGTGGCAATAGACCGGCTAGTGCCAGAAAAGTAATCGTGTTGATAATCAACCGTTGGAAAAATCCAAGTTGGCGCACAGTATAAACTTTCATGCGTTTCCCTCCACTTTAATTCCTATTATAACAATATTTAAGGCATTAGCCAAAATATCTTTATGTATACAAAAAACGCCGATCACAGATCGACGTTTTGAGTTTGGCAATGTTAGGAATGACCTGTCCTAACGCAGGTGATGGTTACCCATCAGTCAACGTACACCAGTTATTGCTAACTGTTAGTCATGTGCAGATCAACGTGTTCCACAACACGTTTAATCACCTACCAGCATGCGGCTGTTAATATAGGCCGTTTGTAAAAATCTTCTAAATGAAGATTCTCTCGACTCATCGCATGACCTTAATATAGCATACTGTTATACAACTTGCAAATGATTTTATTCAGCCCATCGAGATTAAAACTGGCTGGATTATCTGCTTGTCTCCCCCTGTTTCTTTTTTAAAAACATGTTATTATAGTTATTAATGATGTTTTATTAAATAAGCATGAGATGTTTCTTAAGTCGAATAAAAGTGAGGACACGTGTATGAAAGTTATCGGTAACACTTTGGAAAATATTCATAAATTTCGCCACGAAAACATTCGCGACAAACGTTCTGGAATATTACCCACAAAATCTTCATTAGTGAAGAATCCCTACGCCCAATTAAGTCTGCTCTATTTAGATACCAATGACACCTACTATCTCGTTGACGCGTCAAGCGCCATCGCCCATTCATTGCAATATAATGACGGCGCAATTGTGATTAGTGCTTGGCATGCAGCTGATATTATTGGGCTTAAGCAAAGTTATAACCAACCTGGTTTTGATAATTACTTCCAGATGTTAGTGCAAAATACTGCCGAAGCCTATGCAACAGAGCACCAGACGCAACAATAACCCATAAAAAAAGTTCAGAATCATGGATTCTGAACTTTTTATTTTATTTAAAAATCAATGTATATAAGACTGTGGCAGCTGTTGCCCCAATAATTGGTGCAACAACAGGAACCCATGCATAATCCCAGTGTGAGCTACCCTTATGTTTTAAGGGGAGCATTGCGTGAATCAAACGAGGACCTAAGTCACGTGCTGGATTCAAAGCTGGTCCAGTAGCACCACCAAGTGATGTGACCAAACTTGCCACCAAGATACCCAAAGCAAGTCCTTCAATTGGCTTATTTTGTGGTACGGCACCAATCGCCATCGCTGCAAAGACAAGAACGAACGTTCCAAAACCTTCATTGAGCAACCCATTCAAGCGTGATCCAGCGGCATCATTCGTTGAGAATGGCGCAAAGATTTCATCAGAATTAGTCGTTGCATCAAAGTACGGCTTATAAGCACCAACGATGATTAATTGCCCAATCATCGCCCCAGCTAATTGCGCTACGATGTAAAAGGCGACTTCAGACCAAGGAAAACTGCCTACCATCGCTAAGCCTAAAGTAAAGGCCGGATTGATGTGCGCTGAAATCGTTCCAAAGGCAATCACCGGAATCCCAACCCCGGCACCATATCCAATGGCAATGTTTAGCCATCCGGTGTGGTTTCCCTTTGTGTTCTTTAATTCAGTATTGGCTACGGCACCATTACCTAAAATAATCAAAAACATCGTCCCAAAAAATTCTGCAAACAGTCGGACTGTTAATGCATGTTCCATAAATACTCTCCTATATAATACCTATTAGCACTTTGCGTACCATTTTATTCTAATCAATATATCGTCAACCTTTTTATTATAGCCAAAGCACGCCCAAAAAACTATCTATTTTGTAACATTTTTCACAAAATAATCACAAAAAAAGCTACAGCCCCTAATTGGAGGTTGTAGCTTTTTAAATAATGTAAATAACAGGCGCTATTTCGCAGTTTTTAGTACAGTCACTGTTTTAATTTTAACTGGATTAACTGGCTTTGATTTTTCATTTGACTCACTCATTTCCACTTTTCCAGCAGCAATTTGATCAACAACGGACATGCCATCCATAACTTGACCGAATACCGTATACTTCCCATCTAAACTTGGATTACCACCTTTACGGTAGGCCTTGTAAATTTTCTCAGGGTATTGATTTCGATCAATTTTCTTCATTTGATCATCGTGATTTTGATCAATGAAAAATTGTGACCCATTCGTATCAGGACCAGCATTCGCCATGGCTAACGCCCCGCGAATATTGTATAACTTGGGGCTAATTTCATTTTTAAAACCATTCCCGGAATCAAGCTTTTGATCTTTTTGATACCAGATGGAATGCCCACCCGCACCGGTTCCCTTAGGGTCACCACCTTGAATCATAAAGTCTTTAACCACCCGATGAAAAGCAGTGCCATCATAATAACCATCTTGCGCATGGGTGATGAAATTTTTAACCGCTAGCGGCGCTTCTTGATTAAACAATTTAACCGTAATGGCCCCGGCTGTTGTTTCAATGCGTACTTCCGATTCATTTTCAGCAACACCGTCTTGTAATTGTGGTAATGCTAATTTGTCTAACTTTGCCTTTTGGGCCCGGATTTGTTTGGCTGATAACTGCTTTCTTTGTTTCTGTTGTTGGGCCTGTTGCTGGTTGTGGTAGGCACTCACGCCAATAAATAAGGCAATGATGATAACCACTCCGGCGGCAATCCAGACTTCTGGTTTTATTTTTTTCATATGTGTCTCACTTTTATTGATTCGTCATCTTAAACTCTAAGAAATCGTCATTATAGCGTTGGGTCCAAGTGGGTCCCAAGTTTTGGTAGGTTTCAAGCTTTGATAAGACAACTTTGGGTGGGTACCATGATGGATTATCACGTGTTGCCTTAGGCAAACGCTGCCAAGCAGCTTGATTTGGTGTGGCGTAACCGACGTATTCGGCATTCTTCGCCGCAATGTCAGGCCGACTCATATAATTCATAAACGCATATGCCGCGGCTTTATTTTTAACGGTCTTAGGCATCACCAGATTATCAAACCAGAGATTTCCCCCATCATTTGGCACGACATAATGTAAATGTGAGTTACGACTCATCATTTCAGCAGCATCCCCTGAATAATCAACGGCCAAAGCCGCTTCATCTTGCGCCATATACGTTTTAATTTCATCAGCGACAATTGCCTTCACATTTGGCATCAACGTTGTTAGCTTGCCGCGTGCGGCAGCCAAATCAGGCAAGTTCTTGGTATTGACTGATTTACCATTTGACGCCAAGGTCATCCCCATAATATCACGTGCTGAATCCACGAGCATAATTTGTTGCTTATACTCTGGTCGCCATAAGTCGTTCCAAGACTTGATTTCGCCCGGCTTAATAAATTTATCATTGTAGACAATGCCGAGGGTCCCCCAAAAATAAGGTACCGAATACTTGTTTTTAGGATCAAACGGTTCATTCATAAAGGCTGGATTATAATTTTTAAGACCGGTGAGTTTGCTGTGGTCAAGTGGTTCTAACATATTATCTTGACGCATCTTCTCCACCATATACTCAGATGGCACGGCAATATCGTAGTGCGTTCCACCCTGCTTAATCTTCGTATACATCGCTTCATTGGAATCGAACGTCTCATAATCAACGCGATAACCCGTTTCTTTCTGAAATGACTTCAAGATACTTGGATCAATATAATCACCCCAGTTATAAATGGTTAAGGTCCGCTTACCCTGTGGTTGATCAGAATTACCGACGGATCTATTTTCCAAATGGGTAAACCATGCTCGCATCCCAAACAACGCTGCCACGACAACTAGGATGGCTAAACTTAAATGAATTAATTTTTTCATCTTAACGCACCGCCGTTCGCATTTGACGTTTCTTCTTACTATCTCGACTGGTCCGCGTTGAAATCACGTAGTAAACCCCCACTAAGCCCAGTGAAATCAAAAACATGATGGTAGATAAGGCATTCACTGACAAGTCGATTCCTTGACGCGCACGTGAATAAATTTCAATCGAGAGCGTTGAAAAGCCATTCCCTGTCACGAAAAAGGTCACGGCAAAATCATCCAACGAATACGTAATCGCCATAAAGAAGCCTGCCAAGATCCCTGGCCACGCAAATGGCAAAACGACTCGGCTCAAAACCTGATAGTCACTTGCGCCTAAATCATGTGCTGCATCAATTAAGGCTGGGTTCATCTCATTTAGACGCGGCAGCACCATTAGGACCACAATCGGAATTGAAAAAGCAATGTGTGCCAAAAGCACTGAGAAAAAGCCTAGCTTCAAGCCAATCAAGGTAAAGAGAATCAAGAAACTCGCCCCGATGATGACATCAGGTGACACAATTAAGATATTGTTTAATGACAAGAGGGTATTCTTCACCCCCACGCGTCGCGTTCGATAGATTGCCAAAGCCCCAAAAGTGCCAATTAGTGTCGCAAACAGCCCCGCTAATAGCGCAATGATAAAGGTATTAGCCAGAATCTCCATCAAACGATAGTCTGAGAATAACGTTCCGTAATGTTTAAGTGAAAATCCAGCAAAGTCATTCATGTAACTTCCCGAATTAAAAGAATAAAACATCAGATAAAAAATAGGCAGATACATCAACGCAAAGACAAACACTAAGTAAAGATAGCTTGGTTTTAACTTACTCATGCCTTACCACCTCCCTTACGATCACGGGTAACATACATGGTAATTGCCATCGCTACAATCAAGACAACCCCGATTGTGGAACCCATGCCCCAGTTTTGGGTGACCATGAAATGTTCTTCAATGGCAGTTCCTAATGTGATAACGCGATTTCCACCAATCAAACGAGTAATCATAAAGAGTGATAATGTCGGAATAAAGACAGCTTGCACCCCAGCTCGAACCCCATTCATTGATAAGGGGACAATCACACGCCATACCGTTTGCCATTTGGTCGCCCCTAAATCGCGCGCAGCATTGACTAAGGATTGATCCATTTCCACCAGTGAATTAAAAATTGGCATAATCATAAACGGAATTTCTAGGTATGCCGCAACCGCCATAAATGCACCATTGGTAAACATGATTTGTTGTGGTCCAATCCCCACAAAGGTCAAGAAATCATTAATCGTTCCTTTTTGTGCAAATAGACCAATAAAGGCATAAGCTTTCAAAAGCAAGTTGACCCAAGTTGGCAAAATCACCAACATTAACCAGAATTGTGCATGTTTAAGGCGACTCATGATAAACGCCATCGGATAACTAATTGCTAATGTAATCAAAGTTACAATAAACGCAAAAAAAACCGAATTAAACGTCATGCGCAAATACGTCCCTGAACCGAAATAACTCTTGTAATTAGCCAAGGTAAATTGACCATGTAGGTTTGTAAATGATTCAAAAATGAGTAAGATGACTGGGGCAATCACGAAGAGGACGAGCCAAAGATAATATGGCACACTAAAATTAATCGTCCGTTTTTTAGTCATCGGCTGTCTCCTCCTCTTCATCATAGTGTTCTAAACGCGCGTCAAAGTCCTCTTCAGACTCATTCAAACGCATAATATGAATATCTTCCGGATCAAAGTATAGTCCATAGCGTTTTCCAATTGTCGCCGAATTGGTTGCTTGAATCTGCCAAGGATTTTGATCATCATCATGGGCAGTGATTTCATAGTAATCTCCCCGGAATGACTCATCGTCAATCGTAACAGATAACTTACCGTCAGCTTCATCGACCAAATCTAAATCTTCCGGACGCAAAACGACTTCGACGGGTTCATTTGGTCGCATACCAGCATCCACATTTTCAAATTCTTTACCGGCAAATGACACCACGTAGTCCTTACGCATGACCCCTGGCACAATGTTTGATTCACCAATAAATTCAGCGACGTAATGATTGATGGGTTCATCATAGATATCAACTGGTGTGCCATTTTGCAAAATTTTCCCATCGTGCATCACAAAAATCCAATCAGACATCGCCAACGCTTCTTCTTGATCGTGGGTCACAAAGACAAAGGTAATGCCTAGGCGTTGTTGAATATCACGCAATTCGTATTGCATCGTTTTACGTAACTTATAGTCTAGCGCTGATAGTGGTTCATCAAGTACAAGCACTTCAGGTTCGTTGGCGAGCGCACGTGCGATCGCCACACGTTGTTGTTGCCCACCGGAGAGTTCTGAAATTTCACGGTCCTCGTACCCTGAAAGCTTAACAAGCGCTAACATTTCAGACACTTTTGCTTTAATATCACTTTTGCTTTTCCCCTTTAAGACCATTCCAAAAGAAACATTTTCAAAAACATTCATATTCGGGAATAAAGCATAGTTTTGGAAAACGGTATTAATTTGCCGTTTTTCCGGTGGGACATCGTTAATGCGTTGACCCTTAAAGTAGATATCACCAGAAGTCGGTGTTAAAAATCCAGCCATCAAGCGCAAAATTGTTGTCTTTCCTGAACCTGATGAACCAAGCAAAGTATAAAATTTTCCTTGCTCAATTTCTAAATCAATGGATTTTAAAACAGTTGTATCACCATATTGCATGGCCACATTTTTAAACTCGATTATGGGTTGAGTCACTTGTCTCCACCACCTTTCTTTGCATGCCTTAAATTATACAAAAATTCTATTTTCAGTGAAATGTTTTTATGCGCGTCAGCGCAAAAATTATGATTGCTTTAACTTTAAGACACAATAAAACCCCGCAAGGCATAACCTTACGGGGTTTTATCTAAAGCTGAGAAGCCCTAAGCTAAAGCTTAGTCTTCGTCATGCTTTCCATACTTCTTAACAATTTCGTCTTGAACGTTCTTAGGAACAGCTTCGTAGTGATCGAATTGCATTTGGAAAGTTCCACGACCTTGCGTTGATGAACGCAAAGTAGTTGCATATCCGAACATTTCTGACAAAGGAACCTTGGCGTGGATAATCATTGAGTTTCCACGTTGTTCTTGACCTTCAAGCAAACCACGACGGGCTGAAACGTGTCCCATAACATCACCTAAGTTGTCTTCAGGAACAGTAATATCAACACGCATGATTGGCTCCAAGATAACGGCACCAGCAGTCTTGGCAGCTTCACGCAATGCCAATGAAGCAGCAATCTTAAAGGCAGCTTCAGATGAGTCGACATCGTGGTATGATCCATCATACAACTTAGCCTTCAAATCAACCAATGGGAATCCGGCGATAGGACCAGCGTTCATTGAATCGCGCAATCCAGCTTCAACTGAAGGGATGTATTCACGAGGAACAGCTCCACCAACGATGGCGTCTTCGAATTCGAATCCAGCCCCTTCTTCGTTAGGTGAGAATTCAATCCAAACATCACCATATTGTCCCTTACCACCAGATTGGCGCTTGAAGTATCCACGGGCTTGAACAGTCTTAGTGAAGGCTTCACGGTAAGCAACTTGAGGTGCACCAACATTGGCGTCAACACCGAATTCACGCTTCAAACGATCAACGATGATATCCAAGTGAAGTTCTCCCATTCCCGAGATCAAAGTGTCACCAGTTTCTTCGTTAGTTTCAGCACGGAATGAAGGATCTTCTTCGGCCAACTTTTGCAAAGCGTTTGACATCTTATCTTGGTCTGCCTTAGTAGCAGGTTCGATAGCCAATTGGATAACGGGATCAGGGAATTCCATTGATTCAAGAACCAATGGACGGTCTGGTGAAGTCAATGAATCACCAGTCGTTGTTGCCTTCAAACCGATCGCAGCGGCGATATCACCTGAGAATACTTCAGGGATTTCAGTACGGCTAGTAGCGTGCATTTGTAGCAAACGTCCAACACGTTCACGCTTGTCACGTGAAGTGTTCATAACGTATGAACCAGCTTCCAAACTACCAGTGTAGACACGCAAGAATGTCAAACGTCCAACGAATGGGTCAGTCATAACCTTAAAGGCCAAAGCGGCGAATGGATCTTCGTCGTTAGCGATCAAGTCAACTTCTTCACCAGTCTTAGGATCTGTGGCAACATATGGCTTAACTTCCAAAGGTGATGGTAGGTAGTCAACGACACCGTCCAATACCATTTGGACACCCTTATCCTTATATGCTGATCCAGCAAAGACAGGGTAGAATTCCAAGTTCAAAGTTGCACGACGGATAGCAGCCTTCAATTCGTCAGCAGAGATTTCTTCTCCACCAAGGTACTTGTCCATGATTTCATCATCAACATCAGCGATGGCTTCAACCAATTCGTTGTACTTTTCTTCAACAAGGTCAGCATAGTCAGCAGGCATGTCGCGAACTTCCCATTCTTCACCAAGTTCAGTGGTTGGGTACCAAGCTTCCTTAGTAATCAAGTCAATGATTCCTGCGAAGTCGTCTTCAGCACCGATAGGCCATTGAACAGCCTTAGCGTTGGCATCCAAACGATCCTTCAATGAATCAACTGACATACCAAAGTCGGCACCCATCTTGTCCATCTTGTTAACGAAAACAATACGAGGAACATCATAAGTTTCAGCCTGACGCCAAACAGTTTCAGTTTGTGGTTCAACACCAGCAGAACCGTCCAAAACAGCAACGGCACCGTCTAGCACACGCAATGAACGTTCAACTTCGATAGTGAAGTCCACGTGACCTGGTGTGTCGATGATGTTGATACGGAATGGATCGTTCTTGTATTGGTCATGGAAACCATGCCAAACAGCAGTTGTAGCGGCTGATTGGATCGTGATTCCACGTTCCTTTTCTTGATCCATGAAGTCCATTTGTGAAGCTCCATCGTGAGTTTCACCAATCTTATGAATCTTACCTGTGTAGTACAAAATACGCTCAGTTGTAGTCGTCTTACCAGCATCGATGTGGGCCATGATACCGATATTACGGGTACGGTTAAGTGGGTATTCACGCTTGTTAGCCATGAGTATAATATCTCCTTAAATTTAACGACCAACGCCAAAAACACGACGTTAATCTGTCTTATAACAATTATACCGCAAAATACACAAAAATGGCTATAGCCTTTGTTGGGCTGTAGCCAAATTTTGAAATATTACCAACGGTAATGTGCAAAGGCACGGTTGGCTTCAGCCATCTTGTGCGTGTCTTCACGCTTTTTAACAGATGCACCAGTGTTGTTGGCAGCATCCATAATTTCCTTAGCTAGACGTTCGTCCATTGTGTGCTCTCCACGCGAACGTGCGTATTGAACCAACCAACGAAGTCCAAGCGTTACTCGACGTTCTGGACGAACTTCGATTGGAACTTGGTAGTTAGATCCACCGATACGGCGAGCCTTAACTTCCAATACAGGCATGATGTTGTTCATAGCCTCTTCGAAAACTGTCAAAGGTTCTTCACCAGTTTCTTGCTTAATACGATCAAAAGCATCGTACAAAATTGTTGAAGCAGTTCCACGCTTACCATCAATCATCAAACGGTTGATCAAACGTGAAACAAGCTTTGAATTATAAATTGGATCAGGCAAAACTTCAGCCTGTTTTGTATAACTCTTACGTGGCATTATTTATGTCCTCCCCTTATTTCTTTGGACGCTTAGTTCCATACTTAGAACGTGAAGTCATACGTCCTTCAACACCGGCTGTATCAAGGGCACCACGAATGATGTGGTAACGTACCCCAGGCAAGTCCTTAACACGACCACCACGAATCAAAACAACTGAGTGTTCTTGAAGATTGTGACCGATACCAGGAATATATGCAGTAACTTCGATCAAGTTTGATAGACGTACACGTGCATACTTACGCAAAGCTGAATTAGGCTTCTTAGGTGTCATTGTTCCAACACGAGTTGCAACCCCACGCTTTTGTGGAGAAGAAACACGAGTGGCCTTCTTTAATTGTGAGTTATAACCAAAGTTCAAAGCTGGTGACTTTGACTTTGTGCTCTGTGACTTACGAGACTTACGAACCAATTGGTTAATAGTAGGCATGTCCTAGAGTCCCCTTTCAATTTTTCTATATAGTGTCTAGTCCACATTACCAGGCGTATCGCTTAAATACACGTAATAATGCATAAATGGTACTTTTCGTTTAAGAGTTCAGCACGTCACGTTGAACACGTAAACACCCTTGCTCACTTAAAGCACAATCAATAATATATCATCTATTCCAACAAGATGCAAGTTTTTTCTGTGCAATTTAAAGGCGGTGTTAAGGCATTCATTTTGCCCACAATCCCGGGCGTGTCAAAAATGAACTTTCATCTCTAAATCCCGTCTATATCTGCATCGAGAAAGGAGTTGCGACATGTACATTTTTATCACTTACCTCTTTTTAATGGTCTTAATTTGTTTAGGACAACAAGATTTATCAACTAAATCAATAAATTCTTTTCTATTATTCCCTTTTTGGTGTATTGCGACTGTCCTTCATTGGCAAACTTGCTTGTTGATTGGGATCAGTTATCTATGTGTCCTTTATCTCAATCAGCTAAACCAGCAACGTTGGATTGGGAACGGTGATTTAGATGTCCTGGCTTGCGGTTTATGTCTGACACCAAATCTCATTGGATTCAGTTGGCTAAATTGTGCTTGCCTCATTCAACTTGCCCTACAAGCCCTATTTTATCGTGAACGCCAAGCCCCGTTTGTCCCAAGTTTATCCATCAGTTGGGCCTTAACCGTCATTTATGTATAAAAAAATACACTCACTCGAAAGTAAGTGTATTAATTACTGATTAAACCAATGCCAACAATTCAGCCTTCTTAGCTGATGCTGGGAAGTCGATACCGTTAGCAGTCAAGTATTCCTTGATTTCTGCAACAGTGTTCTTGTCTGATGGCTTTGCATCTGAAGAAGACTTCTTAGCTGCCTTAGGAGCAGCTACGTTGATTGCAACAGTCTTTTCTGTTGTAGCAGGTGTCTTTGTGGCAACGTGCTTACCAGCTTCTGACAAAGCCTTCTTAGCTGATTCAGCCAAAGCAGCAAATGCTTCAGGATCAGTAATAGCAAGGTCAGCAAGCATCTTACGGTTAACAGTTGTACCCATCAAAGCCAAACCGTGCATGAAGTTTGAATATGACAAACCGTTGATACGGGCTGCAGCGTTAATACGTGCAATCCACAACTTACGGAAGTTACGCTTTGTTTGCTTACGATCACGGAAAGCGTACGTCCAACCCTTCCAAACACGTTCCTTGGCAACTCGATAGTTAATGCTACGTTGACCACGGTAACCCTTGGCCAACTTGATCATCTTTTTACGGCGTGCGCGCGTAACTGTTCCACCTTTAACTCGCATGGATAATTCCTCCAGTAATTCTTTTTATAAAATAGCTAATTTAGATTTCGAAAATGTACAAAAGTACAGATTAACGTCCCATCATGTGAACGTAGTTCTTCAAAGTTGTGTGGTTCATCATTGAAGTCCCACGCAATTGACGACGTTGCTTCTTTGTCTTACCGTGGAAACGGTGTGATGTGTACGCGTTGGCACCCTTCAAACCACCATTAGCAGTCTTCTTAAAACGCTTTGCTGAAGCGCGGTGTGTCTTAAACTTTGGCATTGTATTTTTCCTCCAAACTGGTCTAGTTACTTAGTTTCTTTGGGTGCAAGCACCATAGACATGCTGCGCCCTTCCATCTTTGCTCTTGCTTCAACTTTTGCAATTCCTTGCAAGTCTTCAGCAAATCGGTTCATTACTTCACGTCCGATTTCCTTGTGGGTGATGGCACGCCCACGGAAACGAATTGAAACCTTAACCTTGTTACCCTTTTCCAAAAACTTAGTTGCAGCTTTTTCTTTGGTATTAAAGTCGTTGTCATCAATTGTTGGACTTAAACGAATCTCTTTAACACTAACAGTTTTTTGATTCTTTCGTTGTTCACGTTGCTTCTTTTGAGAATCAAACTTGAACTTACCGTAATCCATGATTTTAGCAACTGGTGGCTTAGCAGTTGCTTGCACCAATACTAAATCAAGTTCTGCGTCATCGGCCATCTTTTGAGCTTCATCCTTTGGAATAACTCCTTGATCACCATCATCCGTAATTAAACGAACTTCATGAGCGCGAATACGATCATTGATTAAATCTTTTTGCTGTTGTTGTGGTTGACGTGCGTTTGCTATGGTCCTTACCTCCGATAAAACTTGGCATGAAATAAATGTATAATAAAAGCGGCTTACCGTATATTGCATACGATAACCCGCTGTAAACATCAAAACTAAGAATAGTTATAAATGATTAACCCGATAAGTACGCTTACCAAGGTGAACAGCGGGATGCCGTTACTTTATTTCTTAACAAATATTGATTATAGATGATTATTCGTCTTGCGTCAAGGCTTTATTCAGGACGGCATTAATAAACTTACGTGAATCATCATTTGTAAAATCATGCGCCAACTGGAGTGCTTCGTTGATCGCAACACTCTTTGGCGTATCCGTTGACTGTCCTTCATAAAGCGCTAAACGCAACAAGGCAAGATCCACAACATTCAATCGATCAATTGTCCAACCATCAGCCAAGTAGTCTGAAATTTGTAAATCAAGTTCATCTTGATGGTCGCGCACAGCACTAACAAGGTCAACGACGTCCTGTGGCAAATCACCTTCCCACAAAACTTCTGGGTCACCTGATAATACCTGACGTAGAACCGTATCGATATCTGCATCAGCATTAATTCCCAAGCTATACAAAGTTTGGAATGCCGCTTGACGGGCTTGGTGTCGGTTTAATGTCGTCATGCTATTGGCCATCCTCCGGCGTATCTTCTTCACCAAATAAGTTATTTGGATCAATTGTGCGGGCTGTCTTTGGAGAAATCATCCCCTCCACGTGTACGTTCACAGCATTAACCTTAAGTTCAGTCATTGCTGCAATTTGCATCTTAACGCGCTCTTGAATCTGCACGGCAAGCTTCGGTACGCTAACCCCGTAGGTAAGGTACACATACAAATCAATTGTTAATCCTGATTCGTCTTGAACCACTTCAACGCCCTTGCCACGCACGCGGCGACCAAAGGCTTCTTGGGCACGATCAGAAAATGAACCACGCAAACTTGCAACACCTTCAACTTCTTGTGCTGCAAGTGCGGCAATGATGTCTAAGACCCGTACGTTAACGCGGGTCGTTCCTTCAGTGCCAGTTGGTTGGTCTAATACAATAGTTTCTTCTGCCATGGATTTCCTCCTTAAAACATAAAAGTGCCGGCCGGCAACCGGTCGGCACTATCACTTATCATACAACAGCGATGTACTCAGCTTTTGGGCAAGTACACCTTACCGCAGTAATTAAGCACGTGATGAATATGATCCACCGTCATCAGTATTAATGATTAGCTTATCGCCAGCATTAATGAAATCAGGTACAGTGACAACCAAACCAGTTTCCATTGTTGCAGGCTTTCCGCCACCGTTTGCTGTTGCACCCTTGATACCAGGTTGTGTTTCAGCAACAGTCAATTCAACTGTTTTTGGTACTTCAACATCTAAGATTTCGCCATCATAAGTTGTTACACGAACAACCATGTTTTCAAGCAAGAACTTCAATGCATCTTGAATCTTGTCATCTGGAATTGCAACTTGTTCGTAAGTTTCTGTATCCATGAAGACGTGTGAATCACCTTCAGCATACAAATATTGCATATCAGCTGAAACAATGTTTGCTGTTTCAAACTTATCTCCAGGACGGAAAGTTACTTCGTTAACAGCTCCAGTACGCAAGTTCTTCAACTTTGAACGCACGAACGCTGCACCCTTACCAGGCTTAACGTGTTGGAACTCCAACACACGCCAGATTGATTGGTTGTACAAAATTGTCAAACCAGTCTTTAAATCATTCATACCAATAGTTGCCATGATTGAAATCTCCTCAATTTTTGTCTTTCGATTAATATTACCATAAGTTAGTGCTTCTTGGAACAGCCTGAACTTATTTTTTATCAAGAATAAACACCCCTTCCAATGGAACGGGTGTTTAAGCAAATAATTTAGCTTTAGAGACGGGCACGTAGTTCTGCTGTCTTTTCTTCATAGCCAGGCTTACCGAGCAAGGCAAACATGTTTGACTTGTAAGCTTCAACCCCAGGTTGGTTGAATGGATTAATCCCATTCAAGTACCCTGAGATACCAACAGCTAATTCAAAGAAGTAAATCATGTAGCCGAGTGCAAACTCATTTTGTTGATCTAATTCAACAATCATATTGGGCACACCACCATCAACGTGGGCCAAAAGCGTTCCGTCAGAAGCAGTCTTATTGACATATGACATTGTCTTACCTTCTAGGTAACCCAAGCCGTCGTCGGCGTCAGATACTGGAATTGTGACATCTGAAACTGGTGTGTCGATACGCACCAAAGTTTCAAATAAGTTGCGACGACCGTCTTGGATGTATTGACCAAATGAGTGTAGGTCAGTTGAGAAGTTTCCAGATGCTGGGAAGATGCCCTTACCGTCCTTACCTTCTGACTCTCCTTGGAGCTGCTTCCACCATTCGCTGAATTGTTGCAACGTTGGTTCATAGTTGACAAGCAATTCAGTTGTATAACCCTTACGGTAAAGGATGTTACGGTATGCGGCGTAAGCATAGGCATCATTCTTCGTAACATCTGTGTCTGAGTAGTCAGCACGCGCTTGCGCCGCTCCAGCCATTAATTGATCAATGTCATGTCCAGCTGCTGCAATTGGTAGCAATCCAACTGCAGTAAGCACTGAGAAACGTCCCCCAACACTATCTGGCACAACAAATTCTTCATAGCCTTCATCATCAGCTGTTTGCTTCAAAGCACCCTTGTGGGCATCCGTTGTGGCATAAATACGCTCACGCGCTGCTTCTTCACCGTACTTCTTTTCTAGCAGTTCCTTAAATACACGGAAAGCAATTGCCGGTTCTGTTGTTGTTCCTGATTTTGAAATCACGTTAATTGAAAAGTCACGATCACCAATCAACTTAATTAATGAATTAACATATTGTGGTGAAATTGAGTTACCAGCAAAAACGATTTGTGGCATCTTACGTTGGTCAGCTGGATAAGCTGAATCAAAGTAATCATTCAAAAAATCATTTGCGGCACGAGCGCCAAGATATGAGCCACCGATTCCAATCACTACCAAGACTTCTGAATCTGATTGAATCTTTTGTGCAGCTTGCTTAATGCGCAAAAATTCATCTTGATCGTAATCAACAGGCAAATCAAGCCAGCCTAAGTAGTCTGCACCAGCGCCAGTTCCCTTATGTAGTAGGCCATCAGCTGCATCAACCATTGGTTGAATCAATTGCAGTTCATCATCGTTTACGAAGGTTGATAACTTGCTTGCATCAAATTTTAGTGTCGTCATATTGTCTTAACACTCCTTTTCAAATTGGTATATACCGATTATAACATGTTCTTATTAAAATGAAACCGTTTTCCTCTAAGAAATTCCATTTATATCCTTTATTTTAGCACATTCCTAACCATTCTCAGGATAATAAAAAAGGCACTGAAAATTTTCAGTACCTTCCATAATCGTTTAAGCTAAGCTACTCAAGTTTGAGATAATCACGGCTCCAACAACAACCAAGATTGTTCCAATTGAGATATAAAGCATTTGACGTGATGTCTTCTTTTCGTGCAAGATGTAAATTCCACCAAAAGTTCCCACGATAATACCAAGTTGTGACAAAGTTGCAGCAGTTGCTTGTCCAATTTGTGGATTTGCAGCTGAGATGAACATTGCGATGTTACCAACACCCCAAACCAATCCAGTAAGGATGTTACGGAATGTTGCAGGTTGCCACATTGTCTTACCTTGGTGCATAACGAATACCACAATAATGAGGGCTCCGATAACTTGACCAATTGATTGTGGTCCCACGATTGCAGTCATGTAGTGTAATCCACTTCCACGAGGTGCGCCGTGAACCGCGTCTGAAATGAAGCCAAACTTGTTCAACAAGTTTGGGAATACGAAATACATCATGAATCCTAATGATGAAATGGCAATGGCAATGTAACCACCCTTAGGATCAGCTTCAGGATTTGGAGCAGCCTTTGAATTAGGATCAGGCAATGATGTCAAAACGGCACCGATAACCACAGCAATGATGGCCAATAGTCCAAAGAACCACATCTTACCATTAGTCCATTCGCCCAAAACAGAAGCGGCCATCAAAGCATTTAATGCAATTTGGCTAGCAGTAGAAACCGGGTTACCAACTGATACCCCTAACTTCTTAAAGGCAACGAACTGTCCAGCAGTTCCAATGGCCCAGAACAAACCTGAAACAAATCCAACAATCCAAATACGAGGATTGAAGGCAAAATCAAGCCCCGCCGTAGGAATCACGTAGAATAACAAAGTTGATAGACCAAAAATCAAGGCCCCTAAAGTCATTCCCAATGTTCCTTGAGCGGCCGATCCACCCATCTTTGTTGTAATAATACCTGTTGATCCCCAAGCCAATGCTGGAATCAACGCAATTAAAATTGCCATAATCATTTCTCCTCAAAATTTATAAATCGTTCTCTTTAGTACATGAATAATATTAGCACATGAAAATTGTTTATGCAAGCGTTTTCATAAAGCCAATCATAAAATTTTCAAAAAACCCAAAATGCTGATATATCAGCACTTTGAGCTTTGTCTTCAACCTTTTATCAATTTAAAACCAACATATTCGTTGCCACGAAATGTCCTTTTTCCTAGCTGACCTTTCGCTGTAAACGGCTTTTTTTGTTTAGTTGTTGTTTCAAATGTAATTGTCTTACCAGCCAATAAATCAGCAATTTCCGCATCCGTAAATGTATGGTTACCCCAGGTTTTTGCAAAATGAATCTCTTGCCCTTTAAACATGCCAGTCACTTGCTCAGCTTTTGGCTTTGCCTTAACCTTACGTTTCTTTGGCGGTGGACCTAGGCGTTGATTCAGATTGGCAACGTTCGCTTCCATTTGCGGCATATCATGTGCAATTACTTGCGTTACGGAATCCAATAGCTGCGGCATTGGCATTTTGAACTGTTCAACCTCATCCATCATTTCAAAGAGCCGTTTTGTAATTTTGGGCGATGCAATCCAAGTATTTTCTACCATGATTGCAGAAATATTTCCGGTTTGCGTTGGGGTTAGTTTTCCCCGCGCTTCTTTGAGCATCCCCTTCGTCCCTTGACTCATATCCGAAAGGGTCGAAACCCGGGTTGCCCCCGTTCCAACATTGTGCTTTTCCAAATAAGCCATAATCCATTTGGTTGTCGGCGTTTGTGGCTTAGGATTTTTACCTTCAGCTAAATCGGGCTGTGCTTTTGGACCAAGTGTTGCACTCTGACTCTCGGTATCATCCGTTTCCACATTGAAGATCGCTTTGTAGTTCAACGCGATTGGCACATTGAAGGCTGTCTTAAAGTCAGGATAATCGAGCAACTCAGCCGTAACATGGTCATAAACATAATCTTCTGCTAACATCGCTAAATAATTTTTCGCAAGCGTCGTATAAATTTGCTGTGCGCCAGGACCATACTTATCCAATTGATCCAATGATGCTGGCACCTTGGTTCCAGGACGGTTCGCTCCGTGACTTCCCTGCGGTTTTACGTGCGTTTTACGCGGCTGGCGATGACTCAGTAATTGTCGATTTACTTGCACCAAATCAGCAATTTGGTCAACTACCGGTAATAGTTCATTAAATTGTTCTGGTGTCACATTACGATCTTCTGTTCGTGGATATGACACATACTGTGCCTCATATAATTTTTGGTACGTACTTAAAACTTGTTTTGCCGAAAGCTCTTGTGGCGCCAAAAGCGCAGCTAATCCAGCCAAATCAATTAACTTAGGTGGTGCTTGTCGCTTAGTGACGTGTTGTTCGTTGGTCACTGGGCTCTCATGATAGTTCGCTAAATCTGCTTCCCCGGCTGATTTTTGCGCATGCCGCCAAGGTAACCCCTCAATTTTAGGATCAACCTTACGTGCAAAAACGTGCCCAGCCGGATCTTTAAATTTCACTTCATAAAATGGTATTGGCACATAGGCATTGATCTTCTGCCATTGTTCATAAATCTTCCATATAATGACCGATTTTAAACGCCCTTCCCGGGCTACCACAGCATAGCCGGCCCCTTTAACTAAAGTGGTCGCAATCCGTGTTAACTGCATCGATGCAAAATCCCACCGGCTGCGACTCTCACCTTTGAGGTATGGGCCATATTGCCATTTATCGGCAATGGGCACCAGCTGACGCATCGCTTGCTGAATGGATTGTGGTGTTTCATCCATAAAATTAGCGCGAAAAACCGGGCCTTGCCACTTCATCGCGTCGATTGCTTCAAACGCTAATAAATCGCCTTCACCTGATGGATCTGTATCAGTCGCAATGATAATCCCATCATAACCTTGTTTGAGCTCTGATTTAATTTGATCAAGCAACTGCTTATTTGTTGCACCTTTAGTTCGCGTGCGGATATACGTTCTTTGCCAATTCAAATCATTAAGTCGCCACGGCATGTCGGCTAGCTTCCACGATTTATACTTTTTGGCCAATGTTTCTGGAACCATTTCATCGGGCTCACGAAAGGTCATCAGATGACCTCGTAAATTCATAATTCGATAATCAAAATCTGAAAAATGACCTGACGTTCCGCCTAATGCCTTTGCAAAATTTTTAGCTGCTGACGGTTTTTCCGCCAAAATCAGGTATTTAGGCATCTTCACAATCCTTTTCGTTTATTCTTGTTCGGCTTGTATACGTTCATATACTGTTTGTAACTGTTTCAACGCATCACATAATGCGTCATCCAAAGCTGGTGTTCCGAACCGGGCATCCCCTTTTTCAATTCTAACCCCTACTGAAAACTCAGTATGCTTTTTTTGTCCAAATTGCGTCACCGTTGTTTCAAAATTAGTTGCATTTAAGGCAAGGACCGCTGGTTCCATATGATCAGGACTAATCACAAATGTTTCAGGCAATGCCAAAAATGCACTTTTTTGGTTGCTTAATCGTTCAGTCCATCGGGCTTGTTGCTGTGCATCGGACTTTAGATTCTCCAAAAAGCTCAGATACAAATACAAACAATCTTCCCAGAGGCCCAACTCAAAATGGGGCACCATTTTATAGCCACGCTTATTTGGGGCAAACGCGACCCACGTATTGTCAGGTGGGTAAACCGTTCGACGCAAATGCTTCGCCACATGGGCATACCAGGTTTGACCATCCTGATTTAAAATGGGCAATGCGCGTTGTGCGAACTCCTCAAATTTTGGATCAATTTGTTGTTGAATGAGCGTCATCCGTTCAGATAAAGTTGGTGCCTTAAAAATATTAAAATCTTGATTCGTAAACATGTTTAGCCTCCTGCTTCCAGTGGATCCGCCTTGGCAAACTTAATATCCAGTGCTTTGGCCGATTTAAGAACATTCAAATTCAAAATTGCCTTGGCTTCATCTCCGTGGTCAGCCTTACCGGAAGGTGACAACGGCCCATTGACTTGAATGTGAATCCCTTGGTTCACAATTTCTGGGATTTTAACTTGGTATTCCATATGCTTTGCCATAAATCGATCATCTTGTGATAAGAAATCTAAGATGCGTTGACGTAACTGACTCACTTGTTCATCTGATGTATCAACATCAAGATAGTAGTCCAACGTAATACGTGGGACGTCCATCCGACTATCATTGGTGATTGGTTCATTGGCTAGGGTTGAATTGGGAACAACTTGTAGGGCCCCCGTTGATGTTCGCAATTTCGTTGAACGAAACGTAATATCTTCCACCGTGCCATGAATTGAAGGTGATTCAATTTTATCGCCAATCGAAAATGATTTTTCGCCAATAATGACGGCACCACCCAAAAAGTTTTTAATTTGGTCTTGTGCAGCCATCGAAACGGCTAGACCGGTTAATCCCACACCAGCAAACAAGCCGTTAATATTAATTTGCCAGGTTTCAAGAATCGCAAAAATAATCACAACGACCATCAAAATCTGTAAAATTGTCGTCAAAAACGAGCGCATAATTTCGCTCACTTCAAATTTTTTATGGCGTCCAACCATCGTCACGGTTGCCATAAGCATTGGAATGAGTCGATACAAAATCACGCCAAAGCTAATCAAAATCCACGTTCGCAAAACTTGATTAGCAATCAAGACAAGACTATGTGGTGCGTGCAAATACTCAAACAACAAGTTAATGCCGACCGTATAAACAATCACTGTGATAGGCCCTGCTAGCGCACGAATAACCAGCGGTGCCGATTTTGGGAAATGCTTAAATTTATGGTGTGACAACTTATTCATGACATAGCGCACCCCATAGTGGCCCACCAAACCCATGACGATTAGACTCGCAACGGTAATTGCTAAGTTTTGCCAATCAAAAGTCTCCTCAATCCAATATAAGATGTTTTTTGTTTTCATCAGGTTCACGTTTCCTTTTTGGTTTACTTATACTGCATTGTACCAAACATTGCTAAAGCTGGTCGCCTGTGCTAAACTACATTTTATCAAAAATTAAATCAGCGCCACCGGGCGCATCACATGAAATGTCACACCGATACCATTAGGTCAAAGAAGGTATCGCTGGGGGCATTTTTTATTTTGGAGGAAACACACATGGCATGGCTTTATTTAGGTTTAGCAGGAATTTTTGAAGTTGTTTGGGCAACCACCATGAAACTCAGTGACGGTTTTACAAAGTGGCCGTTCGTCTTAGCTACCTTGGCGGGGATGGTGCTTAGTTTTGGATTCTTGGCGCTCGCGACCAAAACCCTTCCTTTGAGTACAGCTTATCCCGTTTGGACTGGTATCGGTGCCGTTGGTGCCATCCTTGCTGGGGTCATTATTTTCGGCGATCATATTTCTCCGATTACCTGGGTCTTCGTTGTCTTATTGTTGATTAGTTTAATCGGGATTAATTTGACTAGCAGCCACTAACAAAAAAGCTAACCAGAGTCCGCGTAGACGTGACTAGGTTAGCTTTTTTATTTAAGTAATTTTTCAATTTCAGGTTCAATTCGCTCTGGTTTCGTAATTGGTGCATAGCGATGAACAAGTTCACCAGATTGATTAATCAAGAATTTTGTATAATTCCACTTGATCATGCCGTGTCCACTCTGTTCCTTTAAATAAGTAAATAGCGGCGCGGTATTCGGACCATTCACCTCAATTCGTTGGGTCATGGGAAAAGTGACACCGTAATGCATTTGGCAATAATTAGCCGTTTCAGAATCAGTACTTAATTCATTTTTAAATTGATTTGATGGTAGTCCAATCACGACTAAACCCTTTGCATAGTATTTTTCGTACAAAGCTTGTAACCCACTGAGTTGCCCAGCTAGTCCACATTTACTAGCCGTATTCACAATGAGCAACACCTTTCCTTTATAATCAGCTAAATCTAATTTAGATCCATCCATCTCATCTAATTTAAAATCATAAATTTGTGTCATGCTACTTCCTCCTTGAGATTGCTAATTATATTTAAAATCACAGCTTTCAAGATGATCATTGATCACACCAATCGCTTGTAAAAATGCATAGGTCGTCGTCGGTCCCACAAATTTAAAACCACGTCGTTTAAGATCCCGGCTCAGTTCTGTTGCAAGGGGCGTTGTGGCCGGGACTTCATCACTGTGCTGCCAATGATTCACAATCGGCATTCCTGCAACAACTTGCCAGATATATGCCGAAAAATCGATCGTGGTGGCTTCCATTTCAACCATACATTGCGCATTATTAATCACTGCTTCTATTTTTTTGCGATGCCGAATGATTGATGCATCTTGCACCAAGGCATCTACTTTAGCTTCATCGTACTGTGCCACTTGATTATAATCCCAATTTGAAAAAGCTAACTTAAAATTATCCCGCTTGTTCATAATGGTTTTCCATGATAGTCCTGATTGCATTAGTTCCAGTGTTAATGCTTCAAACAGGGCCCGTGGCTCAAATTGTGGACGTCCCCATTCATGATCGTGGTACGCCTGATTTATCGGATCTTCACCCCAAGCACATCTTACAACCATTACGCTGCACCATCCTTTTTTGCTTGATCTAGTTTATCAGAATCATCTGACACCAACCGCATACATACCGGAAGGAACAGAATTGATAAAATCAAAACTGCTGGTGGGTAAATATAAACCAAACCAAAGGCAATCAACAGTCCTAATGCCATGTATTTACTACTTAACATCTTATAAATTGGCATATTTAAAATTTTCCCCTGTACAGCAGTTCCGGCATTGGCCTGAGCAATCACATGTGTCAAATACGTGTAGACATATGCCCAAAGCGTATAAATGATCAGGTAAAACATGGCCGGCTGCCAATGGTCTAAATCCTCCCCCAGCCAGGCCGTAGATACAGGATAAAGCGACGTCATAAATATCCATAGATTGTTAGCCCAAAACATTTTTCGCGTCACCGTATGGGTTAACCCAAACATATAGTGGTGGTTGTACCACGCCACCATAATATAGCTAAAACTAACGGCGTAGGCGATAAAATCTGGCCATTCTTCAAGCAGGGCGGAGAATGTATAGCCATCTGGCACTTTTAACTCTAAAACCATGATGGTCACTATAATTGCAATGACCGCATCCGTAAATGCCTCGACTCGTCCTTTATTCATAAAAACGTCTATCCTCATTTTCGTTATTTTGATTTCTCATAATATATGCCCATTTACTAGTAATTTCAAGATTTATATTATAATATTTCAATTAATATAGGTAATCTTAATCTTAAAATCAATTGGAGGCATTGCATGCAAAATATATTATTTGATTTTGATGGGACACTTGCTGATTCAGGGGCCACCGTTGCGTTAGCCACGCAGGCTGCGTTTCGAGATTTTGCGCTTCCTGAACCAAGCACTGAGACAATTGCGTACTATATGGGCATTCCTATTGAGACATCCTTTAAGGCAATGATTCCCAACCATAACTTCACCCCAACGACATACGATGCATTGTTAAACCGCTTCCGTGAACACGCACAGGCATTAGAATCCAGTCAAGTCACACTGATCCCAGGAATCACTGCCACGTTATCCGACCTAAAAGCAAACGGTCACACGCTTTTCATTGTGACGAGTAAACCGACCCAAGTCCTGGAACGTAATCTTGAGCGCTTAGGGATAATGTCATTTTTTACTGACTGGATTGGTTCTGATCAAGTGGCACACTACAAACCTGCTCCGGATGGCATTTTGATTTTACTAGACCGATACCAACTAAATCCTGATAATACAGTCATGGTTGGGGATGCCACACATGATTTACAAATGGGTAAAGCCGCTGGGGTTAAAACAGCAGCCGTCACATGGGGCGCCCACACACAAACAGCTTTAAAATCCGAAAAACCAGATTGGCTTTGCCAAACCACACCCGAACTGACACAACTATAAACTAAAAAAATGCTTACTTTTCAGTAAGCATTTTTGTTTATTTTTATTAGTGGAAAACCATACCACCATCAACAACGAGTGTTTGACCAGTCATGTAGTTAGAATCCGCTCCAGCCAAGAAGGCCACGCCGTTTGCAACATCTTCTGGTTCTGACAAACGACCTAAGGCGATGCCATCAGAGAATTGCTTCAAGCCCCATTCATCGGATTCACCCGCTTCTTGGGCAACATCGTGTGCAATTCCCATCATCATTGGGGTCTTGACGATTCCTGGTGCGAAAGCATTTACCGTAATACCTAATGGTGCCAATTCTTTGGCAGTTGTTTGCGTAATGCCTCGAATTGCGAACTTGGTTGATCCATAAACCGTTAAGTTTGGATTACCTTCAATTCCAGCTTGTGAACTGGCATTAATAATTTTACCGCCATGACCGAGCTTCTTAAAGGCTGCTGTGGCCGCTTGGATTCCCCAAACAGTCCCATTGATATTGATTTCTTCTGCTAACTCAAGTGTCTTCTCATCGACATCAAGGATTGGTTGAGAAGGCGCGACTCCAGCATTATTCACCAATACTGTTAAATCTCCAAAATGTGCCACTGTTTTTTCAACAGCATCGAAAACTTGGTCTCGCTTGGCGACGTTAACTTCGACTGCTAGAGCCGTATCAGCGTTATGTGCGTTAATCTCGTCAGCAACTTTTTGCGCTGTTTCAATATTCAAATCAGCAATGGCCACTTTAAAATCATCCAAGACTAAACGCTTTGCAATGGCTTCACCAATTCCTTGGCCAGCACCAGTAATAAATGCAACTTTTGTCATCCTGCTACTCCTTTTTTTAATACCAAAATCCTGTCTACATGTTTATTGTACCACTCACTTGCCCAATATATGTCAATATTCACATATTAAAAAAGGACACCCCATTGGATGTCCTTTTCCTTATAGATATTTCTTATAAATTTTAAGCATATTCGCGTCAACCGAACTATCATCAAATTTCATGAGTTCTGTGCGATGCTTTTCTAAAGCAGGGACCTTTTTTTCACGATAAACTTGCGCAATTGCTTGCGTAATCGCGTCAACATCCGTCACATTAACCAACATCCCTAAATCTTCAGAAGTCAAATAGTCAGCCATTCCAGTATTTTGCGAGCCAATCACATAATTCCCATCAACCAATGATTCCAGGCCACCTAAGCCCAGTCCCTCACGTAAAGAAGGAAAAACATTCAAATCAGCGGCATAGTGAATATTTGTAATATCAGCACGATAACCTAAGAATTGTACTTGTTCTGCAATTCCTAATTCTGTCGCTTTTTCTTGCAACATCGTTAAGTTAGGGCCAACGCCAGCCACTAATAACTTCATTTGTGGTTGCTTCAGTTTCGCCATTGCTTCAAGCACAACAATTTGATTTTTATTGTCGTTCAACTCACCAATCGTAGTTAAAACATAATCATCAGCTGATAAGCCCAATGCGGCACGGGCATTTTCACGTATTGTTTGTTTCTCAGTTGTTGGTACAGCTAACGCACCCTCAACATCAATCCCAACTCCCGCAATGTAGTCAACGGTTGGCTTTTTAAAATGCTTTTTAGCTAATCGATAATCCCGATGATTAATCGTAATCAAATCATTTGTCCAATAACTAAAGGCTTTCTCAACCGGGTAAAAGACCCAATTTTTTTTCGGTCCGCCTTTAAAAAATTGGAATCCGTGGGCTGTATAAATCGTTGGAATCTTGAATTTATGGGCGACATAGCGTCCAATAATCCCACCTAATGGTGAGTGACAATGTACAAAAGCCCAATCACTCGTATTGCCATCATCAAGCACGGCGGCGAGTGCTTTGGCAGATTCACGATTACCTTGCACACTCCCAATCCCACGACCAAATGGCACTTGATGCCTAACCACCCCAACTTCATCAAGCCAATGGATGAGTTTGTTCGTCTCAGCCTCATCCATTGATCCGTAGTCAATGAAATCACAGGCAACATGGACTTCCATGCCCAAGGTTTGCGTCATCAGAATGTTTCTAATATTGAATTGTTGAATCATATTCGCTTTCGCTGCAATAAAAAGCACTTTTTTCATGTTCAACTCCCTATTTGTTCTCGGACTTTTGGACAAGGTCGCCAATCGTATCCAGCAGTGGCTTATACTTTGCCCCAACATCAAACTCCGGTACAGCGCCACCAATAATGGTATCAAAAGCTTGTTGTACTTCAGCTACGATATCTTGATTGTGATCTTTTTGTTCAAAGAAGCGAATATTTTCATAATCAGATAGCCAATCATTATATTCGTTTTTAACTTTAGAATTGTAGTTATCAAAAACAATTGCTGGTGTTCCAGTAATCACTGAGAAAATCATACCGTGCAAGCGATCTGTGACGACTAAGCTAGCAGCTTGGAATTCAGCAATTTTCTTTTGGACGGCTGCATCACGAGTAAATTTATCAAGCGCAACCCCAATGTCGGTATCCGTCTCATTGATGGCATAGCCTTCATTTTGAATGTGTTGGCGTAATTGATCAACCAACGTATCATCAAGTTCTTTTTCAACGTCTGACCGCAACGCGAACAATACCCCGCTCTTTTGGGTCTCAGCACGTTCATTCAATGATAGTACAATATCTGGTACCAATTGAATGTTGTTCTCAGGGAAAATTTGTTTAAGCTTTGCTTCACTGACATGGTCACGCGCAAACAGATAAAAATGTTGCTTTTGTTGTTTATAAATATTTTGTGACACGCGCCCATCAAATCCAAGTTGTTCTGGATTACGGAAGGTCAACGATTGTGGAAGCTGCACCACTGCATTGTTTGGGAAAGTACTGATTAACTTCCGACGCACATTTTCTGCATCATAGTAGATATCACCAATGTTCCCACCCGCTTGAATAAAGATGACATCGTTGGGTTTAATTTGCTTACGCAAATATTTCACACCAGATAACGTCTCATTAATTTGAAATTCAACCACTGGGTTACTTTTAAAATGATCTTGTAAGAAACGTGATTGCGCCATGGCAATTGCTTGATCACCCAAGTTACCACTAATAGGTGTCCCAAAAATGTAGAAAACACCGTTATCAGCTAACTTAGGCGTTACGACTTCTGCTTGTGGGGCAAACCATTCAAAAATACGATAATGATACTTGATGTAATTATAGCGACTCGCTAAAAAATTCGTCATCTCAGGAGATAGGGTTTTTTTGACTACTTTTTTTAATTGACTCATGTTATTATCCTTTTTTTCGTAGACGCATCGTCCCAGCATTTAATAATGCAATTAGTAGTAACAAGACCACTAGACTACCATAACGTACTGGTACCTCTGGAATGTAGTTCGCACCAATCATCGCGAAAACGATGATGAGTGAACTCAATGTCTTAAATAAGTTTACTTTAATGGGCACTAACTTCTTGGTTTTCACCAAACGAATCCACAAAACCAAAGCAAACCCTAACATTGATCCTAGTCCAGCTCCTTGAACTCCAAAAATTGGAATCAAAATCACTGAAAAAATCAAGTTAGCAATTAGACCAATAAAGGTGGTCGTCATAATATCACGCGTTTGTTTTGCCGCAATATACGTCGTTCCCACAAATGCTGATAGATTTGAGAAAACCGCCGAAACAAGGAGAAAGCCAATGTTTTGCCAGGCATCGTAGTAAGAGGCTTGCACGATCACACCCATTATTGGACGTAAGACCAGCAAAGCCACAGCCACGACGACAATTAACCAACTAAACAACTTCGCAAACGTTTCCGAATAGAATTCACTTGCATCTTCAGACTTAAATTCATCAACTGCTGAAATCTGCCAAGCTTGACTGAAAATACCATAAAAAATGGTGACCAATGCCGGTACTTTTGAGGCCACTGCATACAGTCCATTTCCAGAAGCACCCACAAATAGCAAGATAAAGAATTTAGCAGCATCTTGTGTAAACCACCAGGCAAAGGCATTCGGAATCAATGGCACACTGTACATTAATAGCTCACGCATAATTGGCTTTTTAATCTTATCAATGCGCATGTCCCGGTAACACTTTGAGCAGATAATCATTAGGAAAATCGTGATGACTGCACTCAAAATGTACCCCATGATAAATCCAGTGACATGGCTTGGGCCAACCATAATTCCGACTGCGGTTAGAATGGCATTCAATGCTGCAAATACCAAACTGAAAACAATAAATAGACGGATACTTCCGGTTCCACGGAAGTAATTCAAGAATAACATCACAAATACATTAGCCATAACCATGACTGAAATAAAGAGCAAATTAGGTCGATTCGTGATGACATAGAAAATGGCTGAGACTAAGGCGAAACTCGCTGTTCCAAATAGAGTTAAGGCAACCCCATTACTCAGAACCGTTTTATTATCGTATTCATCATCTAACGTGAACCGAAAGACTGCATCAGCAATGCTGAATCCAACAATCGGCGCCAACATATTGATTGTTGTAATGAACAGATCAACCGATCCATACTGACTTTTAGTCATTAAATAGGTGTAAATTGGCACCATTAAAATGTTAATCAGTTTTGTTCCAATACTGCCAATCGCAAAAATTAGCGTATTATTCAATAATTTTTTATTCTTATTCATGACTCACCTGACTGACTAATTTAAGAGGTATGGAATAATGTCACCATTATTTCGTGCTAACTGATATGTGAATTGAATAAGTGTTAGTCCGAACAGAAGTGCAAAGACAGTGATTCGTCCAACTTTACGATTGGTAAAGAGATTTTCCGTGACAACTGGTAAATCAGCAAAAATATAAATCCCAAAAATGGTAAAGTACATCAAACCACGTTGGAGCAAAATCACATTACCAAGTAACACACTCACACCACTTCCAATAAAATACAGTGTTGCCACGTTTCGTTGCAACCGGGTGAAGGGTGATTTAGTTGCAAATTTGAAGTAAATATATGCAATTAAGACGACTAGTAGGAAAATGTTAAAGAAGATAATCAACCCACTCCCTTGCGAGGATTGATTCAGACTACTAACATTTGTCGCATCCGAATAAATATCAAATCCCGGTATTAAATCAACAATCGTATTCGAGAATTCGTCATATGAAAGTGAACAGATAACCGCAGAAATCGTTAATAGTGCAATCCAAAACTTATTCCACTTAATCCAGGAAACGCCCAGATAAATCAAGCCTAAGAGCGCTGTTGCGTGGAATCCCACTCCGATAAAGGTCAGCATGAGGTAACGAACGTATTTCTTATCCATTAGATATAGGAACCCGTTCAAAACCAATCCTAGGGCAATGTACTGCCGGGCAATGTTAAAACTAGGTAGATAAAAGTTCAATGAAATAAAGAAGAAAGTTGTGTAGAGCGGGTTGGCCGGTAAACGATAGATAAACAAGCCAAACAAAAACGCAATTAATAGCGCATTAGCAGCTGTGATTGCATGCGGATCAGTACTAATAAGCTTCACAATTGTTGAAAAAACACTAAAAGCCGGTGATTTTTTACTAAACACATCGCCTGTGTTGGCAAAAATCGTCTCATACGTCATGGTGTCGGTTCCAACTGTACTTGCTCGACTCGCTGCGAAAGTACCCAAAAAGGCGAAACTCAAAAAGACGAACATCCGTCGACTACTAAAAATTTGGTTATTTGTTAACAAATAAATAATTCCGATAATCGGAAATAACATGAAATAAATTGCCATGGTGCCCCCCTAAAAGCTACTTTCGATTTACGTTGTGTTGTCCAAGTTTTTTAAAGGCACGCTTGCCTAAGAAAGTGGTCCACGCAGCAAAAAGCGTTTTAAATCGTAATTGGAAATTAAACAAAAAATGGTACCGATATGATTCCATCAATGACCAAATCTTTTGTTCTTGTTGTGCGAACGTCGTATTTTCAGCTGGCATTTGCAACAACAAACTGGCTAACGTACTAAAAGCTCTGGCATAAGCAAAACTAAGTTCCTTAGGTCGATGCGCTTTAACATAGTTTATCATCGCTTCACTCAATTCAACGCCATCCATTTTTTTAGCGCTAAATGTACCCGCGCTAATACTTGATTGACGCAGACGATAAGCGTAGTCTGCAACATCAATAAAGGCCACCTGTTTGGAATGGTCAATGAGTTGAACGGTTGTATAGAAATCTTCATATAATTTACCGACTGGATACTGAATATCCTTGAACAACTCACGATCATATAGTTTTGCCCACGCACTTACTTCATACTTTTTTTGTGAAAGTACCGTTTTCAAAGCGGCGTCCGTATCTTGTACTGAGATCTCACCACTATATTGTGGTGGTGTGACCTCATCCACATGTTCATCTTCTTGAATGTTAAAGAATCGTGCAACAGCAATTTGTGTCCCACGTTCCTTGGCTTCAACTAAATGTGCCAAATAAGTTGATGTTACTTCGTCATCGCCATCAATGAAGTTAATCCATTCGCCAGTTGCGTACTGCATACCATAATTTCGCGCATCAGATAGTCCACCGTTTTCCTTACGGTAGTAATGGACACGTTCATCTTGATTGACAAATGCTCTAGCAATTTCGCCCGACTGGTCCGTTGAGCCATCGTCAATTAACAGTAATTCAAATTCTGTATATGTTTGTTTTAAAATAGATATAATAATTTTTTCTATGTATGCCTCAACATTATAAATTGGCACAATAATCGAAATTAACGTCATTGTTCTCTTTCCCTTCACTTCAGATAGCACACTATATATATTATCAACTTACTTTTATTTTTAATAAATCTTTTGAAAAGTACGGTTAGAGGCGGTTCTGAACCAACCTATCCTCGTTCTCATAATTCGCACCACACCCTACTATCATACATAATTTTTGCATATATTGCGATGCTTTTGAGCTATATTAACTTTATTTAATTGTTGTTGCATTATCCTCTCATCTTAAGTTATAATACTCTCATAGATAAATATTTGCTCTGTAGTTCAGTTGGTAGAACGCCGCACTGTTAATGCGAGGGTCGCTGGTTCGAGTCCAGCTAGAGCAGTAAAAAAGGCTTCCACACATGGTGGAAGCCTTTTAATTTTGTTCGATTTTTTTTGATTCGAAAAATGTGAAAATATAATTCCACATCGGACGGACCACGAGGAAAAACAACGGGAAGACAATTGATAACTTAATTCCCCACCCCTGTAGAAAATTCGTTAAAATTGGGAATTCACCAATATTCTTCAAAATCGTCGTGACTAACGTAATGACTCCGGAATTAATCAAAATAATCAGGGCCGGAATAATGAGGAATTCACGGAAGTTAGCCTTAACACGCCCGAGATACCGCCGTTCAATGTTTCGGACTAACGGAATCGTGAAAAATTCCTTTAGCATAAACGCGCCAGGGATGACGAATAGCAGCATCCCCAAGATAAACGTCACGTCTTCCGCATTAATGCCATACATTAAAAATGTGTTGATGGTTACCATCGACGTAATCATTGTTAAAAAGATTAAGTGACCTTTCAAAACTACCTTCTTTCTTCATTGCTTTATGTATTAAAAAGCTCAGTGTTCACAAACTAATTTTGCGACGCACTGAGCTTTTTTTGCGATCAAATTCTTGATCAATTTTTTCCAGTGCACTAACTAGTGTACCGGAATTATGCGGATTTGGCAAACTACTCACAAACTAGTCAGCTAAATAATCGTAAACCATGTGAGGACGTGGCAACGTCAAATCAGCAATAATATGTTGTGATTTCACAATCTCACGAACAGGTAAATCAGCCACAGGCGCCATCACATGTTCAAAGAGTTGCAACTTCGCAGGTGAGTTCCATGCTCCTTTCACCTCAACATCAGTAATGGTTGATTCGGTCATTTCCAAGATGCGTGGGGTTGCATCGTAATTACGCATGATGTTAAGCCGATAACTTGGTTTAGTAATCTCAGCCTTAGCTTCTTCCAAATCCATTGGATAGTAGTTGTAACCCATTGTCGCAGTTGCAACTGGCAAGCCACTATACTCTAACTTACCAACAAGCACATCGTTATCCAAATAGATTGAGGTATCAGCTAGCTTCTTAGGAAAGGCTGCAATTTCACGACCTGAAGCAATCGCTTCGGCATTATTAACATACATTGAAAGATAGAATTCACCTTCCTTACCATTAAAGGTAACAGGAATGACTTGTCCAATTTCAGCATAGTCACCAAGACCGTCTGAATCAGGCATATTGATAAATTCAAACTTAACTAAATCATCAATGGGTTCTAATGGTTCAGGTAAAACCTTCATCAAAGCATCGTGATCAGTCCGATAAGTAATGTTCATGAAGTCACGATTATGAAACTTAACCTTTGCAGCTGGAAAGGCTGGTGAATCAATTGGTGTTGTAATCTTTTTTAGTAAATCTGCTTTTTCCATAATCGTTATATCTCCTAGTTCAACATTTCTTTCAAAGCGGCGATGCTTTCATCAAAGACTGGTAACTTACCCGTTTCTTCAGCCTTAGCAACTGTTGACACAACGAAGTCATTGAATGGTGTTTCAATATTGTGTTCATCACCCGCCTTAACGATGACACCGTTGATGTCATGAACTTCAGTCTTGCGACCCTTTTCAAGGTCTTGTAACATGCTGGCCTTAAGATCCTTACTTGCAGCCATCATGTGACGTACCAAGGCGATTTGCTCGTCAGTAAAGCCATCAGCCGGCTTCTTAAAGTCATTCAAGTCGACGCTTCCCATCTTATCAAATGTAACATTATCAGCCTTACCAGCTTCCAAACCTTCATTAATGATGTTCAAAGCAGCAAGTACTCCGACTTGGTTATCAGCGACATCACCAAAGGTTGAGTTTGTTGCGGCTGAAAGACCACTAAATGATGAATTAATCAAAAGCTTTGACCACTTTGTACCAAGCAAGTTATCTGAGATAACTGTTCCACCAACATTATCCATAACTGACTTAAGTTCTTCAATACGTGGTGTCTTTGAGCCATCCAATTCACCAATCTTAAAGGCGAACTCCTTAAAGCGGTCATAGACCGTTGTCAATTCTGACGTTCCAGCACCTTGTGCTGTTGCACCGAATTCAACTGATCCAGCTACCACATTCTTGGCAGGAAGTTGTGTCAAAATGTACTTTTCTGGAACACCATTTTGCAATGAAACCAATGTACCATCTTCATTCAAGATGGTCTTAATCTTAGCCACAACTGATTCGTTGAAGACTTGCTTAGTAAGTAAGAAGATAATATCAAACTTACCTTCAATATCGTCTGGCGTTGAAGCCTTTACAGGAACAGTGATATCAGTTGTTCCAATAACATGGGCCCCCTTGCTGTTTAAGGTATCAACGTTTTCTTGCCAAACGTCAATTAAGGTAACGTCTAATCCACCCTTTGCCAAGAAAGCACCGATAATGGTTCCCAATGATCCTGCTCCGTATACTGCAATGCGCTTATTATCCATGTTAAACTACCTCTTTTTTAATGTGTTCTCTGTCACTGTCGTATTTAAATACCGCAACAATGTAACGAGAAGTGTAGGCGCGGAAACTTAAACGAATGATAAAGTTTTTTGAATATTTAAAATACAGTTACATTAGTTTAAATATTCACAAGGATAACTATGCAAATGCAAGATTATCCAATCGAGGAAAGGTTTTAAATTCAGGCCTTTCATGACTTCTTTTCCCTTAAAATTACATTCATTTTGCATAAAAAAACATAGGAAATTTCTAAATTCTTTATTTCACAAGCCTCTATAAACACAGATTCACTTAAACGCGTTATACTGGAACGACAACATTAAAAAGGAGCCCCTTATGCATCAAACAAATTTATGCCAAAGTTGTGGTATGCCAATTGACAAGCACACACTAGCTGGAACCAATGCTGATGGTTCACCCTCATCTAAATATTGTGCCTATTGCTACCAAGATGGCCACTTTACCGAGGATGACTCATTTGACGAAATGTATGCTAAAAATTATCAGCGTTTCTTGGAATCAGATATGAATAAATTTCAAAAATTCTTCCTTAAGCGGATGTATACGAAAAAGTTCATGCATGGTTTAGATCGTTGGAAAAATAACTAATAAAAAACGCTAACCCCACTTTACCGGGTGTTAGCGTTTTTATTTTTGTTTTTTGATTGGTATATCGCGCATTCGCTGCCATTTAAGTAGCTTCGAAGTGATTGTCAGCGCCACTGACAATAAGATATTAACAATAGTCAATACTAAAAACGGCTTTGGAATATTCGATCCAGTGAATTGAATCATTAAAGTTGTTAATGTCGTGAAAACCGTAATTAGACTTAAGATACCTAATGGGAGTTCATAATTCCCACGCATGTGCAACAAACGATGTGTACCATACAGCAACCCAACACTCGTGACAATAAATACGATATAGGTGATTAAAAACCACCAAATAAAATCAGTCGGATCTTGTTTTGCAAAGGCGAGCATATCATCGTTGGCTGAAAAAGCAATCACAACATTAAATATTTGCACCATTAGATAGATGACGACTGTCCAAACAATCGCAGGAAAAACAATCCGCCATAATTTATGCCAGGTCTTACGCCATTTCGTGCTCATCGGCTTCACTCGCTTTCTGGTGTCTTGTTAGATTGGGTTTGATAGCGTTTATACAAAATAATGGCAATCACAAGGACCAAAATGGCACCACACAACAAGAGCGTTTTCAAGGCATTATCATGGTAAACCAAGATGGAACGGATGATCGCCGTGACAGCGACATACAGATAGTCCTCAAAATGAATATTTGCGTTACTAGAGAAGTAATCTTTAATAATGACCAAGAACTCTAAGAACAAAAAGGCCGACAAAATATTTTTGGAAATATCCGTAAAGTCTTCATGGGTTAAATGTTGAAACAATGGTAATACCAATTCATAAATACTTAAGGCAAAATAGGCTGCAATCACTAAGCCAAAAATCATCATGAAAACCATGATGACATATTCATAACCTTTCGTAATGCGTTTTAAATTCTTTTCACTCATGTTTGGGCTCCCATCTCATTTAACTGGTGTATTGGTTACCTAGTACCCATTACGCCTCTTTATTGAATAACTTTTGAAAAATATCTTGGAAAAACGGAACATGCTCGTTTTCAAAGATTACCAACGGAAACGCTTCAGCAGCACTAGTGAGTTGCCAACCTTCTGGGGCCGTGAATTTATCATAATCCGCCGCAAACGCAGCTGCATCGGCATCCCCAGGTAGATTCTTTTTTACATTTCCACTAATTTTGACATCATCACTGGTCTTAACAATATAATTCCAGCCTAACTGCTCAAACATTGCTTTGGCTTCACCAATGGCAGGTTCAACTTCCATAATTTTTCACGTATCCTTTCATTCGTTTCCTATTAATTTTCTATTATAACAAATGCAATCGCTTCACGCGCGCTTGACTTGTTCACCATAAAAAAAGAATGGATCATCAGATCCATTCACTTTACTTTATTGGCTTGTTGGACGCCAAGTAACTTTATTATGTTTATCAATCTCAATCACTAAACCTTGATCATTTTGATTTAATAAATACGTAATCGCTTGTCGGTCTGCTTTGCTGGTAAAGGTATCAGCGGCCAATGTGACTTCATTGAGATATTGCCCGTACTGTTCACGGATTAATTCCATGACCAAACCCGCTTTTTCAATTTGTGTTTGTGTCGTCTTAATTGTCATTGCCTTTACCTCACCCTTCGCTTAATGAATTTGTTTGTTGCCACACACGTGCCCGTCCTAAATACTATTTTATTTCGCACACGTTAAGTGAAGCTAAAACAATTCATCTGCCCCGTTTGGTCACGTGCGTCCGCCACTAATAAAAAATGATTATTCAAAGCCCGAGCCTTGAACAATCATCTTGGTATCCCCACGATTAGTTGTCAATGTTTGACATTTCGTCGTCCAAAGCACCCGCCAAGTTAGCAATAAACTTGCGCACGTTTTCTTCTTCATGGTCTGAATCATAGGGATCATTATTTGAAGAAAGCAACAATGACTCCTTATTGATGAATAAGATTGTTTGCTTAATATCGCTCATCTTATTTGACAAGTCGTAGAATGAGTCTACCCCTTGAATAATACTTAGTAAAGCTCCAGCAAGTGAGACAAAGATAAGTAACTTGATATTGTGTGATGACATTGAGACCAACACAGGAATTGAAGATGACAAGATAATACGTGTTAAGTTACTGATTGAAGAGTACCGGTGGTACTTCTTTAATGTCTTTTCGAGACCATTTGTGGTCGCCTCGGCACGTTCAATAATTTCTTGTTGTGATGGCATTGTGCCAGTTGCTGCCTCAGTTGTTACTTCATTGGTTGCTTCACTCATGTTTCCCTACCCCTTTTTCTTTATGATATCAATTCAATTGAAATCAATTTTTATTATTATAAAAAATAATACCATAGGTGACCGGCAGATGAAAACTATAAGTTCCGGTGCTGAGGCACTTTACTCCGTCAAGGTGGCACTTTCTTTAATCATATTAACTAACTCACCTTCGCTTAAATCCGTCGCATTCACGTGGACGGTATTCCAATGCGCTTTATTCATATGAAAGCCCGGTTCGACGCCTCGAATCAAACGCATTTGTTGCCCATGTTCGATGGTTAGCTTAAGATCGATTAACAGCTCAGCATCCTTCTCAAAAACCATGGCAATGATTTTATCGTTGCTGTGATGCTTAATTACATGCCAGACAATTTTTTCATGCCGGGTAGGTTTATTAAATGGGAAGCATTCATAACCATCCGTGTTTGCGACCACTAAATCCACTAATTGTGTTAATTGCATTTTGCTCACCACCCCTTTCTTTTTTTAAATAAAAAGCCGACCTTTTTCAAAGTCGGCTTTAACAATGGAGTCGAGGGGATTCGAACCCCTGTCCTACTATCTCGCTACTAATACCTCTACGCTCATAGTCATGCATTTTAAATTTCACAAGTTGCACGCCGCATCACAAAGCGATCAACTTGCTAGATTGATTATCCTCTTCTGTACATCCCCAATCGTAGAACATACAGCGCAGATTACTAAATTATTAAACCGTTAACATATCGGCAATCACAATGTGCAACGATCACGCGTGCTGTTTTTTAGGCAGCGACGGCGTAGTTATTTGAATTGTTTGCAGTTAATTCAACTGAGTGGTTTATAGGGACACAACCCCTAAGCGCCATACTAGCTCGAACAATACTAGTCGATTCCAAAACGACCCCGTAAATATTAGCTATCTTTCTATTATAACAGAACCAATGTAGATATTAAATTGTAAAACGTTTTAAACAAAAATTCGTTTTAATTCMAAAAAAACATTTGTTTTTTAAATATAGTTCGTTTATAATCAATTCTTGGTGGTTTAAATCACCTTCTAAAATACAAAACACGAACATTAAACGAGGTGTGGACATTATGCCAGAGTCAAACGTATTCGATTACGAAGATATTCAACTTATTCCAAAAAAGTGTGTGATTAAGAGCCGTAACGAGGCTGACACGACGATTCAATTTGGTGATCGTACTTTCAAGTTACCCGTTGTGCCTGCTAACATGCAGACTGTGATTAATGAGAAGTTGGCCATTGAACTTGGTCAAGCCAGTTACTTCTATGTGATGCACCGTTTCGAACCAGAATCTCGTGCCCAATTTATTGCAGATGCCCATGCGGCTGGTACTTTTGCCTCAATCTCAGTTGGGGTTAAAGACGAAGAGCATGCTTTCATTGATCAACTCGCTGCTGATAACAACGTTCCCGAATACGTGACCATCGATATCGCGCATGGTTACAGCGATACGGTTATTGACATGATTAAGTACCTCAAAAACAAGTTGCCAGAGTCATTCGTGATTGCCGGTAACGTCGCTACGCCTGATGCTGTTACAGCGTTAGAAGACGCTGGTGCTGACGCAACCAAGGTTGGGGTCGGTCCTGGAATGGCTTGCATTACGAAGTTGAAGACTGGTTTTGGTACTGGTGGTTGGCAATTAGCCGCCATCCAACAATGTGCTGCTGTCGCCAAGAAGCCAATCGTCGCTGACGGTGGCATCCGTTACAATGGTGACATTGCCAAGTCAATTGCCTTTGGGGCTAGCATGGTCATGATCGGTTCAATGTTTGCCGGTCACGAAGAGGGTCCGGGTGAAGTACTTGAAATGGACGGCGCCAAGTACAAGACTTACTTTGGTTCAGCTTCACAATTCCAAAAGGGTGAGTACCGCAACGTCGAAGGTAAGAAGCTTTTCGTCCCATTGCGCGGTAGCATCTATGACACCTTACGTGAAATGCAAGAAGATTTACAATCAGCCATTTCATATGCCGGTGGTCGTGAATTACATGACCTAACGAAGGTTGACTCAGTCATCGTTCGTAACACTATCACAAACGGTGATAATCGATAATCATAAACGAAAGCGGATTAGGCATTGTACCTAATCCGCTTTTCTTATTTAATGTGCTGAGCGATTTCGTTTAGTCGGCGCCGTAAAGTCTTGCGGTGCATACTTAATAACTGACTTCGCTCGCGCAGCGTTAGATCTGGAAAATCTAACACGTTTTGATAAATGGCTTGGAGCTGGTATGGCATCTTGGCTTTTAACGTGCGCCAAACCTCCATATAACAATCTGAATACGTGGCCTCGTCTATGACAGCTGATGGTTCATAGTGGGCCTGATGCTGCCATTCCTTTCGTTGGAGGTCCCGTAACCGCCATAATAATAAACGAAACAATTGTTTATTCGCTTTCGGTGCCAGATCCTGTTGTTTTTGCAATTGTTCCCAAATAATCAGTAACAGTTCTTGAAAATAATCATCGTATTGGTTATCCGCACGCGTTAAGCCACTTGCCTTTAACACGCCCCCAACTATACGATTAAATTCATGTAATTCTGTCATTGCTTCAACCCCATTTTATTTAATCAGATTCGCTTATGCTTCTAGCACATATTGGCGTAATCCAAATTGCATTCAGGTGATGTTCTTCAGCATGTTCCTGCGCACAAATGGGGCAGTTCGTCGCATCATAAAATGACGGACTGATTGATACCTTTACACCAATTGTGCTCGGCATAAGTCAATCTCTGTTTATTTATATCCACAAAAAAAGACCCCCAGCGCGAATGGGAGCCTTTTCTTTCAAACATGCAGATGTCTCAAATATTTTTTTATAATTAACTCTACAACATTTTGAATAGTTCTATTATAGCTTATTTTTAGTGAAAAAACCAAAGAATGTTAGAGCTCAATTAAAACCCGCTCACTCAATTGCGTTGAAGCATAGGCTGCTTCAACTCGTTTTACTTTCGGCCAAAGGACGTGCCCTTTGGCATCAGTCAGCCACTTGCAGTTCACTAACGCCTTTAAAGCTTCTTTCAACGTTTCCGGTGTTAACTGGTCATCAGCATGATTTAGCTTCCACGTGAATTTCTTATCACCATGTTCTGTATCAAGAATAAAATGAATATTTAATTGCTTCATGGGTTCCCTCCTATTTCACCAAGGTTTGCTTCGTCATCACAATGCGATGGACAAAATTCTCACGGCCAAGCTTCTCAAAAATTCGTCCTAAGGCAATCAAGTCTGCAAACGACGTGTTTGGTAAAGCGTAAATGTTACGTGTAATCGGATCACTCACTTCTTCATCGTGTACCGTCGTGGGCGACCCAATATATTGCACTCGCATCACCGGGGCTAATTGCTTCAACTTCATAACTCTTTCCTCCGTTAAATGTCATGTTGTACGCGTACATGCTCATAAACGAAATTAATTCATGAAAGGGGACAAAAAAACAGACATTCAAGTTGAATGTCTGTTTTTAAAAGTTTATTTAGCGTATTCGACAGCCCGTGATTCACGGATAACTGTAACTTTAATATGCCCTGGATAATCCAAATCTTTTTCAATTTCTTGTGCAATGTCGTGTGACAAGACAGTTGCTTCCAAATCGGAAATAACTGCTGGTTCAACGATAACACGCACTTCACGTCCAGCTTGAATGGCAAATGACTTCTCAACACCACTAAAGCTATTCGCAATTGTTTCTAATTGCTTCAAACGTTGTACATAATTTTCAAGAGACTCAGAACGTGCTCCGGGACGTGCAGCTGAGATTGAATCTGCAGCTGCGACAAGTTCAGCAATCACGCTTTCAGGTTCAACATCCCCGTGGTGAGATGCAATGGCATTTATCACCTCTGGACGTTCGTGGTACTTGGTTGCAATTTCAACACCCAATTCCACGTGTGAACCATCAACGTCATGATCAACGGCCTTACCAATATCGTGTAGTAACCCTGCGCGCTTGGCAAGCGTAATATCTTCACCTAACTCAGCCGCCAACAGACCAGTTAGTTTTGCAACTTCGATTGAATGGACAAGAACATTTTGACCGTAACTCGTACGATAATTTAAGCGACCAACTGTTTTGACTAAGTCTGGATGCATGTTGTGAATACCAAGGTCAAAGACTGCTTGTTCCCCGACTTCACGAATATGTTCATCCATTTCCTTACGTGACTTTTCAACCATCTCTTCAATGCGAGCTGGATGAATACGTCCGTCAGCAATTAACTTTTCCAAAGCATTCTTGGCGATTTCACGACGAATTGGATCATATCCACTCAATACAACTGCTTCCGGTGTATCATCAATAATCACATCGATTCCAGTTGTTGTTTCAAGTGCACGGATATTGCGACCTTCACGTCCAATAATCCGACCCTTCATATCATCATTAGGTAAGTTAACAACAGACACTGTTGATTCAGCAACCATATCGGCAGCTGAACGTTGAATTGCATCAACAACCAAGTTCTTGGCGTGCTTTTCAGCTTCAGCAGATGCCTGTGTATCACTTTCCTTAATCATCCGAGCGCGTTCAGAAGCCAAATCATCCTTAGTTTCAGCTAAGATTTGATTTCGAGCATCCTCACGTGAAAGTTCTGCAACTTCCACTAATTTATCTTCACGCGCATCAAGTAACGCATCCGCCCGTTGCATCTTATCATTGACGCTCTGGCGTTGCTGGTCTAGTTTCTTTTCCTTCTCTGCGATAACTTCTTCTCGTTTTTGAAGAGAAGCATCTTTCCGATCCAATACAGATTCACGACTTACCAATCGATCTTCTTGACTCTTCACTTCAGAACGACGTTCTTGAAGGTCCTTTTCAATACGATCTTGGTAACGTTGGCTTTCATCACGAGCTTCAACTAAAGCAGATTTCTTTGCTTGTTCTGCCTCAACCTCAGCTTGATGCGTAATATCTGTTGCATTTTGGCGTGCATCCGAAAGCTTCTGATTAATTTGCTTATCAGCGTACTTATATCCGAATACACCACCAATTACGATTGCGACAAGCGACACAAGAATTATCAAAATGATTTCCATCTTATATCTCCCGTCTATTTCACAGGAAGTCCTGATCATAGTTTAATCTGTGCTTGCGCACTACTTTATTTTAGACTTTTCCACAGTCTCTGTCAATGAATGTGACACGGTATCAGCAATAAAAAAGCCCAATTTCTGAACAGAAATTAGACCTTTTGCTTATTTTAATTTTATCCGTAAACGGAGTCCAAATGTCACCACACTTCGGACTAAGACAGCCACAATCGGGACCATCAAAATGACTGAATTAGAGACATTCAATAAAATCTCTAGGCCTGCCGCTAGCACAATCAACGTGATGAGCACAAATTGCCAAATCGTCAACGTACTATGGTCGATTTTATTCAAGCGACGCGCTGCCTGCCAAATCACCTTCACATCAACTAACTTACTAATCACAAAGTCGGTTTTGGCTTCCTCATCAATGAAACTAATCACCACATCAGCGGGCATATCTACCGGAATGCGTTGATTGGTAATCAATGCAGTCGGTTGTGTTTCCGCCCATTCCCGTTGCTTATTTTGCTTGCGATCTGGCGACAATGAGGCTTGGCTATCCGTTAAGCTACGCATGGCCTCTTGGACCCGCATAAGTGATCCTTGTGTGTCCGAACTTGCGATATGCGTTATGATCTTTTGATCCACAAAGAAGTCATCCACATCAATCAGCGAACGAATCAAAGGTGCGCCAAAGGCAACAGCGCCAATCGCATGGCTTCCTTTAACCAGCACACTCACTGAATTTCCCAGGTCAATCGTATCTTTCAACCATTGACGGTGATAGACATAATTATTTTGCAAGGCATTTGTGGCAGAAACCAACATATACGTTTCATCCTGAATCGTTCCTTGTAAACCGACTAGTGGCAACACTTCCACGTTCTCTGCTTGGACTGGGTAGACGCCTTGATTATGACTATAGGTCACCAAAGCTTCGGCGTAGAGCCCACCAACTTCTTGCTCGAGTCCTGCCATAATCGCTAAAACATCTTGCGCACTAAAATTGTCATCAATACTATCCACATTGTAAACGGTGAGTTGCCGGCTGGTAAGCACACCTGTTTTTTCAACGACCGCTTGCTTGATGTCTTTAATTTGATCCAAAGCAGCTGGATTATAAATTTTGACATGGCTATCCGTTAGCTCATCAATTGCTTCACGACGTGCTTGTGAGGCAAAGATAAGGGGCCAGCGTGGATCAATCACTAACATCGAAGCAGTTGCCACGGCGAGACCAATTTGCCAATCCCAGGTGAGTCCAAAGAACAGCAAACCATATACCGCAAAAATCACACTCAACCAAGATAATCGGCGCGCAGATTGCATCATCGCATTTGAAACTGGTGCCAAATTTTCAACGCGTTGCGTCCAACTCAACGTCAGCATAAGCAACCCAATCCCAAACATCGTGATTGGTAACGTCACGGTTTTCAGAGCCGTCACATGCATCGGGTTGAGATACATCCACAACGTTAAAATAAACCAGGCGCTCTGACCTAGGATAGCCACCCATAGGCTTGAAAAGCCACGCTCTTTTTGGAAGCGCCACGCTTGCCACCCCATTTGTACATCAGCAACAACAAGCAACACCCCGGCAACCAGGATTAATATCAAAAATAGACTTGGTTGATTGAAATCAACGGCTACGTCCCAGCCCCAAAAGACAGGCATCGTTAATCCGGCCATCACTGCCAATCCAAACGCAAACACTGCAAACCAACGATAATGGATTTGTCGCATTGTTGTACCTCATTTCTAAAATAGTAAAAAAATAACCATACCCCACGGACGCAGGATATGGTTATCAGCAAGGAGAATGTGGGATTCGAACCCACGCGCCGATTTCTCGACCTGACGGTTTTCAAGACCGTTCCCTTCAGCCAGACTTGGGTAATTCTCCATAAATTGCGGGTGTAGGATTTGAACCTACGACCTTCGGGTTATGGGCCCGACGAGCTACCAGACTGCTCCAACCCGCGATAATAGTAAAAAGGAGGATGTGGGATTCGAACCCACGCGCCGGTTTCCCGACCTGACGGTTTTCAAGACCGTTCCCTTCAGCCAGACTTGGGTAATCCTCCGTAACAAATCATTATATTACACGAGATTTGTATTTCTGTCAACTCATTTATTGGGTAAATTTCTGCGTCTAAGATTATTTTAGCATTTTCGTAGCTTAAAAAAAAGAGAACTATCATCATGATAGTTCTCAGTTCTCAAATGGTCTCATTATTTAATTCTTAACGTCATGGCATTAATCGCCACAATAATTGTTGAAAGCGACATCAAAATCGCTCCCATCATGGGATCGAGCTTGAAGCCCCATGGAATCAACACACCCGCTGCTAGAGGCAAAGCAATAATATTATAGCCCGCTCCCCACCAGAGGTTTTCGATCATCTTACGACGCGTGTTCTTTGCCAACTTGATCAAATCAATAATATCGGTTGGGTTTGAATTCACCAGGATTACATCAGCGGCACTAATTGCCACATCCGTTCCTGCACCGATGGCAACACCAATTGTGGCTTGCGCCAAGGCAGGTGAATCATTAACACCGTCTCCGACCATCATGACGCCAGCTTCTTTTTGATACTTGGTCACGTAATGAATTTTATCATTTGGCTTCAACTCAGCATGCACCCGATCAATGCCAATCACCTTGGCGACCTTTTCGGCTGCTTGTTGATTATCACCCGTTAGCATCACGGGTGTATATCCCATCTGCTTCAAAGTCTTAATGAAGTCAGCTGTTCCAGCCTTCACTGCATCCCCTTCAGCAATCATAGCGACTGCCTTTTGGTCAATCAACAGGAAGCTGACACTATAGCCGGCGTTGGTTTGGTCGAGGTAAGCGGCCTGATCCACTTGAATGCCTTGGGCATCCAAGTAGTTGCGATTGACCACTGCCATTGCCTGCCCACCAATTGACCCTGTAACACCTGTACCAGGTATATTTTTAAAATTTTGAACAGTAGGTAAATCTGTCTTACCCGTTGCTTCGACAATTCCTGTGGCCAATGGGTGCGTGCTCCCTTGTTCAAGAGCGGCCGCGTACTTTAAGACATCATCCTTCGTATAGACTTGGTCAATGACCGTCACGGCCTGGACCTTAAAGCGACCTTCCGTCAACGTTCCGGTCTTATCCATCATGACGTATTTCACATCATTAATTGATTCAAGCGCGTTTCGGTTTTGAATCAACAAGCCATGTTTCGCAGCTAAGCCGGTCATCCGTGAAGCCACCAACGGAATCGCCAAACCAAGAGCGTGCGGACAAGCCGTAATCAAAACGGTCACAACAATTGGAAGCGCATATGAGAAGCCACGCGTCCAAGTCCAATAAATCGCGGCAACAATGGCAATCCCGGTTGCGGCATAAAACAACCAACCAGCAACCTTATCGGCTAAGTTTTCCGTATTGGACTTATTGTTTTGGGCATTTGCGACTAACTTTTGAACTTGTGCCAAAAATCCGCCGTCATCCCCTTGGGTAACTTTCATCGTAAAGGACTGGTTTTGGTTTTGTGAGCCACCAACCACCTTGTTACCTTGTTTCTTATGCACTCCCGCAGATTCACCGGTCAAGAGTGATTCGTCCAAAATTGGTGTACCTGAGACGATTTGACCATCAGCTGGCACTCGCTCATTTTCTTTAACAAGGACCACATCATCGACCTTCAAGTCTTCGACGTTAACATCTGTCGTTTCGCCTGACTTTGTCTCAAGGTGCGCTTTTTTAGGCACTAATTTAGCCAAACTATCAACAGCTGATCCCGCCTTCATCACCGTATTCATTTCGATGATATGACCGATTAGCATAATATCAATCAAAGAAGCCAATTCCCAGAAAAAGTCCATCACATGCATACTTGGATGCAATGCATTCATGACTGTGGCGTAAACACTGTAAAAGTAAGCCACACTAATTCCCAAAGTAATCAATGTCATCATGGCTGGCTTCTTTTCAGCAAGTTCACCTTTAGCCCCGCTGAAGAATGGCGAACCACCATAGAAAAATAGGATGGTTCCCAAAATCAGCACGAGCCAATTTTGACCTGGCACGCCAGTCACCGTAAACGGCATCTTCATCCCCATCATCGGAGAGAAAATAAGGATTGGCACTGTCAAGATCAATGATACCCAGAGCTTACGTTTCATATTCCCCATGTGCATCATATGACCACCTGGCATCATCATGTCACCGTGGCTCATATCCATACCCGACATATCGTGCTTCATGTCCATGCCGGACATATCGTGATTGTCGTGTTTCATGTTCATGCCGGACATATCATGGTCATCGTGCTTCATATCCATGCCGGACATGTCGTTTTGCTTCATATCTTCTTCATTTGTATGTTTCATCGTTTACCCGCTTTCATGATTTACTAGCAACATTTCTCAAGAGCGACGTCACGGAGGTTTATCAGGAGAAACGGACTCATCGTTTTCTGAAGCACTATCATCTTCCTGATCAGTTGCTATGAATATTTTCATAACCGTGTTTACCTGCTGCAAATCCGTCGTATCATTGGCTGGTCGTTCACAACATCCACAGCCACACTGTTGCATCTCAATCATCCGATTTCTCCTTCCTAAAAAACTATTAATTATATATTAACACATTCTTTTTTATAAAAAAAAAGCCATTCCAGATTGGAACAGCTTTTTTTATGATGCGGTCGGCGGGAATCGAACCCGCACGGTATTACCTACCACAGGATCCTTAATCCTGCGCGTCTACCAATTCCGCCACGACCGCAACTTCATGTTGAAACTCAACATGAAATATCATAGCAAAAATAGCGTGTTGACGCAAGGCATCACCGTTAATTTCCCAAGGAAAACTTACTTCTCAGGTGTCAAAACTTCAACAACGACTGACTTCTTCTTTGTATCATCAGATGGTGCTTCAGGGAAGTCCACAACGATATCCTTGTTTGGTGTAACTTCAGCTTGCTTCTTATCTACTTTATTGGCAACTTGCTTACCAAGATCTGAGGCCTTCTTTGATACAGTGCTTGCAGTATCAGAAACCGTGTCTTTAACTGTTGAAGCGGTATCCTTAGCCTTTGTCTTAAGTTCTTCAGGTGTTTCTGGGCGACCTAAGTATTCGCCACCTTCTTGCAATTTTGTACCAGCCCAGTTAATGATGTCACCAGTTCCTGTTACAATCTTTCCAAAACCTTCAAATAATGTCATGGTCCTACCACCTTTCGTCTCTCTACTTTTCTATTATTATAGCATGATATATTTAAAAAAATCTTATTATTCTTGTTTTGCTTTTGGCGCAACCATCGATAATTCAATTCTTTGTCGTTGTTCATCAACCTTAACGACCCACACATCAACGATATCACCAACTGCAACAACTTGATGTGGATCACGTACACGTTTTGTTGATAGACGAGAAATATGCACTAAACCATCTTCGTGGACCCCAATATCAACAAACGCACCAAAGTCAACCACGTTACGAACCGTACCTTGCAACTGCATGCCAACCTTTAAATCTTTCATCGATAAGACATCAGAACGTAAAATTGCTCCAGGTTCTGCATCTCGTAAATCACGTCCAGGATGCTCAAGTGAGGCCACAATATCTTGCAGTGTCGGCAAACCTACTTCATATTCCGCTGCCAATTGACTTAATGGTAATGCATCCAGTGAAACACCCTGAGTTTGCGCCTCTTTTAAGACCGTTTGCGCTAATTTATAGGATTCAGGATGGATATCTGTATTATCTAATGCATTTTTACCATCTGGGATTCGCAAAAATCCGGCTGCTTGCTCAAAAGCTTTGGCACCTAATTTAGGCACTTTCTTTAGAGCAACGCGACTTGCAAATTGTCCATTTTCATCACGATAGTTCACGATATTTTGGGCAATTGTCGTGTTTAATCCAGCGATATGCGTTAACAATTGTGGTGAAGCGGTATTCAAATTCACACCGACCTGATTAACCGCTGTTTCCAAGACAGCATCGACTTGTTGATTCATTTCCTTTTCAGGTAAATCATGTTAATATTGGCCAACTCCAACAGCTTGTGGATCAATTTTAATTAATTCTGCCATCGGATCTTGTAAACGACGTGCAATTGAAATTGCAGAGCGTTGTTCCACTTGTAACTCTGGGAATTCAGCTCGTGCTGCATCACTTGCTGAATAAACTGAAGCTCCGGCCTCGTTTACCACAACATACTTCAACTTCGGCAAATCATTTTTAATGATATCAGCAATGAATTGCTGTGACTCACGACTTGCTGTTCCATTTCCAATGGCAACAATAGCGACGTCATATTTTTTAACCAATGCAATAATGGTCTCACGTGCAGCCTTAGGATCATACTTTGGTGCTTTGTGTGGGTAGATGACTGCCTTCTCTAAAAACTTCCCATTCTCGTCCACAACGGCTAACTTAGAACCTGTTCGAATACCTGGATCAAATCCTAAAACAACGTTACCTTTAAGTGGCGCAGCCATTAACAAATGATACAGATTTTCACCAAAAATATTAATTGCTTCAGCCGATGCAGTTTCAAACAAGTTTTTCTTTGTTTCACGTTCAATGGCTGGTCCAATAAAACGCTTATACGCATCAGTGGCGGCATCCATCAAAACATCAGCAGCTGGTCCTGTTTTTTGTCCAACTAGTCGGAATTTCAAATAACGCGTAATCGCATCCACATCCACATCAATGCCTTGTGATAAGACCCCTTCTTTTTCTCCACGGTGAATCGCTAATTCTTGGTGATTCTGGACCTGTGGAAGTGGTGTACTAAAATCATAATAAAGTTCATAGACTTTTTGCGGATCTTTATCTTGTGCACCACGTTTAATTTTTGATGTTAAACGTCCGTTTTTCTGGGTATAATTTCTGACCCACTCACGCAGCCCAGCATTTTCACCGACCACTTCTGCAAAAATTTCATGCACGCCCGCCAAAACATCGTCCACTGTTTTAATGCCATTTTCGGGATTAATAAATGTTTTAGCTTTTTCTTCAATCCCAGATTGTGGGAAAGTTTGAATAAACTGTGCCATTGGCATCAAGCCAGCTTCTTTAGCCATCGTTGCTTTGGTGCGACGCTTTTGTTTGTATGGCAAGTAGATATCTTCAACGTTTTGCATTGATTCGGAGGCGTTCAATGCTTTTTCAATCGTCGCATTCCATGCTCCTTGCTCACGAATCGCTTTTTCAACCGTTTTCTTACGATCAGCTAAATCATTAAACTTTTTGGCAACCGTTTGAATGTCTCGAATTTGAACTTCATCCAAATTTCCCGTTGCTTCTTTTCGATAACGCGCAATAAATGGAACAGTATTGCCATCATCTAATAATGCCTGAACCGCCTTAACTTTTTTGAGCGGCAGGTCTAGGGCCTGCGAAACTTTTATATCAATTGATTCATTCATATTTTTGCTCTTCTCTACTACATTGCTGACATCATCACGCGACGTAATTGTGTCCCAAACTTTTCAATGAGCTCGTTTTGTTGCTCCTCTGACTTACGGAACGCTTCTAGATCAACCGCTTGCTTATCTACATCAAGCGCATCTGCCATGGCTTGCGTTGCATCAGCATATTCTTGAAATACCTGCGCCAACGCTTTATGCATCCCAATCACCCGAGCTGGCGCTTTAACAGCCACCAAATTAGATGCTGCATCCTGATAAGTGTCTACCGCATCATCAAATGCTGTGGCAATCTCTTGAAAATCAGCCTTACTCATATCAGCCAAATTATCAGCTCGAAGGGCTTCGTCTAGCTTTTCGAAATAAGGTGATGTCTTCTCACCAGTATCTTCAGTAAGTTGGGCAATTTCGCCGACCTTTAATGCGTATTGTTGTGGTGTTGCAAATGATTTTTTCATCTTATTTCCCCTATTTGTTTTATTTATAACCCTATTATACCTTAATCAGCTTAGGGCTTTCTGAATATATCCAGAATAATAAAAAAACATCACCACAAGTGGTAATGTTTACTAACTCGCACCCTTTAGTTATCTGTGTCAAGAAGGGCATACTGTCCATCTTTTCGCTTATAGACAACGGCAGGTAAATCATTTTCTGCATTGATAAAAATGAAGAAATCATGTCCCAGCAATTCCATCTGTAAGACAGCCTCTTCTGGATCCATTGGCTTTAGCTCCACCGTCTTTTTGCGAACAATTGGTAATTCATCAACGTCTTCTGTTACTTCACCATCTTCAGCCAAATCAGGCACATCCAACTGCTTGATACTTTGCTTACGAGTACTTTTTGTTATTTTTGTCTTATACTTTTTAATCTGTCGATCAAGTTTGTCGGTAACTGCATCAATCGCTTCATACAAGTCATCTTCTGTATCTTCTGCTCGAATGACAAAGTCACCAATTTGTACCGTTACTTCAGCTTGAAAGGTATGGTTCGTTTTATGACTACTTAATTTTACGCGAACATCATACTGATCATCAGCATTGAGATACTTCTCTAATCGTGCTAAACGCTTCTTAACATAATCGCTAATAGCTTCAGTTAACTCAAAATTTAAACCACGAATTTGATACTCTACCATATGCTTCTCCTATCTATACCTATAGGTATTGACAACGATCTACAAATCACCCACCTCTTGTTGGGTAGATACATTTTAACACGATTAAATTTACGCGTATAGCTTACATTTTATGCATGCGCTAATGATATCGAACACAGGTTTTGATATCCCGCTTGTCGTAGTATTGAATATACATGTCGGATTGTTGTCCCTGTTGTATAAATATCATCAACAACGCAAATCTTGGCGGTCTTCACGCAAAGCTGGTTAGGATTTAATCTAAATGGATTTTCTGACGAAAGACGTTCGGACCTCGATTTTTCACTTTGACTATTTGATTGGTGGACGCGTTGTAAAAGAGATTGGTAATCATTTCCTAACCAGGCCGTAACTTGATTAAAACCACGTATATTGTATTTAACTTCAGAAAGGGGAATTGGAACAACAACATCGACTCCCAGATTCCGAATTTTCCAACTTAATTCATGTCGAAAAAGTTCAGCCAGATGATAGCCGCCTTGAAATTTATAGTATTTAAAATATTGTTGCATAATATCATTATAGTGATACAAACTGACATGCTTGATTGGTTCACCTACTCTTTCCAACCAGGCCATACAATCAAGGCATTGAACACACCTATCATCTTCTAAAGCTACACCACATTGTTGACATGTTGATCCCGTGATTTTTTTAAATTTTTTTTGACACGCACGACAAACGAGGCATGTTTTAAAAATGAACATTTCCCGTATAATTTCTAGATCCGATAAAGGTTGTTGGCATAAATTACATGTTGTACTTTCGGTTAATGTCATCAATGATTCCTCGAACGCGTTTCAGCTGCATTGTATCTTCCTGACAATAAGCAATAATTTTTCCATCTGGAAAATTAATGTCACGACCACTTCGCCCTGCAATTTGAAGCAGTGTCTCATCTGAATATGCCCCTTCATCTGCTCCCAAAATTATAATTTGTACATCAGCAATCGTCACTCCTCTTTCTAAAATAATCGTTGTACATAATACATCGATTTCTCCGTTTTTTAGTTTCTGAATAAGCGTTTCACGGTCATTCGTTTGCGATGAAATGCATGCAATACGGAGACTTAAATCTAATTTTTTCAAATGTTGCTTTAATGTATCCAAATCGTCAATCATTGGTACAAATATTAGCCAAGGTGCGCTTTTCTGTTTAAATTGATTAACGATGTCGATGGGAAAACACTTATCCCAACAACGCATTACCTTACTTATCTTGATATTAGGTAATTGATATCCATGAAATCTTTGTAATAGATTTTGGACTTGTACTTGGCCTAACCTCATTAAACGCTTTAAATCCTGATTCAAAGTTGCAGTCATATATATCATTACGCTTTGATCACTACGGGCTTGTGCCAGTACGTACCACAATGATTGGTTTCCGCTCAATGGGTAAGCATCTGCTTCGTCAACTATGATTAAGTCAAAGGCATGATAAAACTTATATAACTGGTGAATCGTCGCAAATGTTAGTTGCGTATACGCAAATGTGTCTGTTACTTCACCATGCATCATTGTATAGCTAAGTTTAAAATGAGCCATAATTCGAGGTGCAATTTCCCGAATGACATCAACTCTGGGTGAAACATATGCGATTCGTTTTCGACATTTAATAGCCCATTTGATAGCGGGAAAAAGCATCTCAGTTTTCCCGGCTCCAGTTACCGCATAAAGTAATTGATCCTTATTTTTCTGTATGCCAGTTAATAATGATTGTGCCACACTTGTTTGTAACAACGTTAGGGTTCCCGCCCATGTGTCGTAATCTTCTGATATCATTTCAAAATCATGTGTTTCAGCATAACATTTGAGCCATTTATCTTCGTCTATTCGTCCGTAAGTTGCACAGTTCCAACAGTATCGTTTACCATTTGGCAGTTTCCAATATTGTTTTATTTCTGATAAACATCGTTGACAAATATCATCTACAATTGCTGCATGATAGTGTACATTTTCATCGTTGTAATCTTGTGGTTGTTCAGACACAACCACCATCCGTCCATCCATTCTGATAAGATCACCCTCTTGAATAGACGCGCCTTATTTGAATTTATACACAAAAAAAAGCCGCCAGCACTGGCGACTTCCGTTTGCATTGCGACGTCCTATCCTCGCAGGAAGAGATCCTCCAACTACTTTCGGCGCTATTGAGCTTAACTTCTGTGTTCGGTATGGGAACAGGTGTGACCTCAATGCCATCATCACAACACGGTGTTGATGAGACTTACGTCTCTCAAAACTGAATCATATTATGTATCTTATTTTCATTTCATTAATTGAACCATACACCAACGTTTTGTTCAACTTGGTTAAGTCCTCGAACCATTAGTACTAGTCCGCTCCATGCGTCGCCGCACTTCCACTTCTAGCCTATCTACCTTGTCATCTACAAGGGGTCTTACTTCATAAAGAATGGGAAATCTCATCTCGAGGCGAGTTTCACACTTAGATGCTTTCAGCGTTTATCTCATCCGTACATAGCTACTCAGCGATGCTCCTGGCGGAACAACTGATACACCAGAGGTACGTTCACCCCGGTCCTCTCGTACTAAGGGCAACTCCTCTCAAATTTCCTA
>NZ_RHGY01000009.1 GCF_003862435.1 Weissella viridescens
GTCATATCTGAGCAAGCTCTTCAAATCAGTTGGACCACAAAGCGTTCGACTTGCATGTATTAGGCACGCCGCCAGCGTTCATCCTGAGCCAGGATCAAACTCTCATTTTGTACTTACTCCATAAATGAAGAAAGGTTTCAAAAGCTTGATATTACTCAATTTTTCTTTTTGTTGTTTAACAGATTGTTAAACGAATTTACTAGCGAATTGACTTCGCAAATGTTTGCACCAAATAAATTTGGTGACCCTACACATTTGTTTATATCGAAACGATATTCAGTTTTCAATGATCTACTTATCGGTCGGAATAACTCCCTGACGCAACTTTTATATTATAGCAACTATCTGGTTAATCGTCAACGATTGTTTCTGATTAATTCAAACGTTTATTTATAATTTTCCGTTGCCACGGCTCGTGACAACTCTTAAGATAATACAGATTTAAACCGTTAATGTCAATCACTTATTCGATATAATTGGATAAAAAAATAACCCACCGAAATTCGGCGAGTTATTTTGTATTAATTAACGCATTGTTGGGAACAACAAAACATCACGAATTGATTCTGCATCAGTTAAGAGCATTACCAAACGATCAATTCCGATACCCAATCCACCTGTAGGTGGCATACCATATTCAAGGGCTTCAACGAAGTCTTCATCGATGCCTTCGGCTTCATCATTTCCAGCGGCACGTTCAGCAGCTTGTGCTTCGAAACGTTCACGTTGGTCAATTGGATCGTTCAACTCAGTAAAGGCATTTCCATATTCAGCCCCAACAATGAACAACTCAAAACGATCAGTGAAACGGTCGTCTTCAGCATTCTTCTTGGCCAATGGAGACACTTCAACTGGATGTCCGTAAACAAATGTTGGTTGAATCAATGTCTTTTCAACGAATTCTTCGAAGAATTCGTTGATGATGTGACCAACTGTCCAGTAATCTTCATACTTAACATTATGCTCATCAGCAACTTGACGCGCTTCTTCAACAGTCATTGGTTGCCAGAAGTCAACGCCAGTCTTTTCCTTAATCAAGTCAACCATATGCTTACGGGCAAATGGCTTACCTAAATCAACTTCAGTACCTTGGTAAGTAATCTTCAAATCATCAGATACAACCTTAGTTGCAGCCTTGAAGATGTTTTCCGTTTCCGTCATCACATCATCAAAGTCCCAGTATGCCGCATATGTTTCCATAACAGTAAACTCAGGGTTGTGCTTTTGATCCATACCTTCATTACGGAAAACACGTCCAATTTCATAGACACGCTCCATACCACCAACAATCAAACGCTTCAAATGCAATTCAAGCGCAATACGAAGATACATATCAATATCTAGGGCGTTGTGGTGTGTAATGAATGGGCGAGCTGAAGCACCACCAGCTGAATTTTGTAGCATTGGTGTTTCAACTTCAATGAACCCATCTTGGTTCATGTAATCACGAATAGCTGTAATGATTTGTGAACGCTTGTAGAAACGGTCATAAGTGTCATCATTGGCAATCAAATCAAGGTAGCGTTGACGATACTTTGTTTCAACATCCGTTAGACCATGGTACTTATCTGGCAATGGACGTAGCGCCTTTGACAAGTGCGTGATTTCTTCAACGTTAATTGAAAGTTCACCAGCACGCGTCTTCATAACGGTTCCCTTAAAGCCTAAGATATCACCTAAGTCAGACTTCTTGAACCATTCGTAAACATCCTCACCAACAACAGGCTTTTGGACGAACACTTGGATACGACCTGTACGGTCTTTGATATCAGCAAAAGTAATCTTACCTGAACGACGCTTAGTCATCATACGACCAGCAATCTTCACTTCATGATGCCCTGCTTCTAAGTCTTCCGTTGAAACATCATCGTACAACTCATGCAATTGTTCTGCTGTATGTGTTCGGTCAAAACGATGACCAAAAGGATCAATTCCTGCTTCACGCATTTCGTCAGCTTTTTGACGACGTGAAATCATTTGATCATTTAATGACTCTTGTTGATCTGCCATTGTGTACCCCTTTATATGTTTTAATTTAAATTTGGTTTTTGAAAAATCGCCTTCTTAAGTTTGCCAAGCTTAAGGCATTTTTGCAAGCCCTAAACCGACATTATTTGTCTTGAGCTTCTGTAATTAATGCTTGGAGTTCTTCCGCATTAAAATCAATTTCTTTTCCAGTGAAACGATCAGTAATCTTAACACCGTGATCTTGATCAAGCATCTCTTGCAAATCAGCAACTGGTAACGTCTCAAGCATTTGGGCGTAACGCGCCTTTGAAGTTTCAGGGTATGACGTTACTGGCGTAGAATCAACTTGTTCCAATTCAGTAGCCCCAAACAATTGGTCCAAAAGCTCCATTGGCATGTGGTTTTCTTCCAAAATTGATGCAATTGATGGGTAGTGTTGTAACTTTTCTTCCAATGTATCCAAGTCAGCATCAGTGGCGTCAGGTAGTGCAGAAACAATGAAACCACCGGCAGAGATGACATTCCCATCGCTATCCAAATCAACTGAAACCGCAACAGCTGAGGGAATTTGTTCTGACTTAGCCATGTAATAAGTTAAGTCATCACCAATTTCACCCGTTGCAAGTTGGACCTTCCCTGTAAATGGTTCCATGTCCTCACCCATATCTTTGGTAACCGTCAAGTAACCATCAATACCAACGGCTGCCCCAACATTTTCTGAACCATCTTCATTCAATGGCAATGAAACTTCTGGATTTGAAACATAACCGCGAACTTGCCCTTCAGCAGAAGTTTCAACCACAATCTTACCTGCAGGTCCGTTACCGTCAATTGTCAAAACCAGACGATCATCATCCTTTAACAAGGCATTTGAAAGTAATAGTCCCCCAATTAAAGCACGGCCTAAAATAGTCTTTCCAAGGTTTGAAGCCTTTTGGTTTTCTGTAATCTTTTGCACCATGTCAGTTGCATCAACGGCAATGGCACGGAACGCATTATTTTTCGTTATGGCACGTACTAGTTCATCTGTCATATTAATTCTCCTTATACTCACATTTTCTTAAGTGCTATTATACGCTATCTCACAGCATACTTTAATCATTAAATATAAAAAAGGAACTAATCGGTGATTAGTTCCTTGTTCATGTACTTAGATTTCATCATCGTCATCAGGGGCGATTTCCTTTGGCTTATCTGTAGCAGCCTTGTCTTCGTCCTCTGTTAACTTACGGTTAGCAGCATCACGTGCTTCTTCATATGACATTGGCTCGTCTGAATCTTCTTCATCAACGGGCTTTTCATCTGGCATGTGGCCTGTTTCAAACAAACTCAAAATTTGCTTTTCGTCAAGGGTCTCATACTCAAGAAGTGCTTGCGCAATGGCTTCATGCTTATCTTGGTATTCTGCAATGATTGACATTGCAGTATTATATCCATCAGTTGTTAAGCGACGAACTTCTTGATCAATATCGTTCGCTGTTGCTTCCGAATATGTCAAACCATTACGTCCCATTGAAGGCGTGTTTTGGTTTTCCAATTCAACCATTCCCAACTTATCAGACATTCCATATTGCGTCACCATCGAGCGCGCAATTTGTGTTGCTTGTTGGAAGTCATTTGAAGCGCCGGAAGATTGTTGATCAAACTTGAACATTTCAGCAGCGCGTCCACCCATCAAACCAGCAATTTGATCAGTTGCGTCTTGCTTTGACATTAACATTTGATCTTCACGTGGCAACATGATGGCATATCCGCCAGCACGTCCACGTGGCACAATTGTTACCTTGTGCACGACACGTGCGTCATTTAGTACCAAACCAACAATGGCGTGTCCAGCTTCGTGATAAGCAACTGTCTTACGTTCCTTTTGCGAAATGACACGGTCTTTCTTAGCTGGTCCAGCAATAACACGGTCTTCCGCTTCGTCAACATCCTTGGCGTTGATGGTGTTGTGGTTTTGACGTGCAGCCAAAAGCGCAGCTTCATTCAACAAGTTTTCCAAATCAGCTCCCACGAAACCTGGTGTTTGCTTGGCAACTTCCTTCAAATCAACTGAAGAATCCAATGGCTTGTTGCGGGCGTGCACCTTCAAAATTTCTTCACGACCCTTAACGTCAGGTTGCCCGACCAAAATCTTACGGTCAAAACGACCTGGACGTAGCAAAGCGGGGTCCAAAACATCAGAACGGTTGGTAGCAGCCATCACAATGACACCTTCACTACCAGAGAACCCATCCATTTCAACCAAGATTTGGTTCAATGTTTGTTCACGTTCATCGTTTCCACCACCGGTACCAGAACCACGTTGACGTCCAACCGCATCAATTTCATCAATAAAGATGATTGATGGGGCAACTTTCTTGGCGTTATCAAACAAGTCACGAACACGACTTGCCCCAACCCCAACGAACATTTCAACGAAGTCAGATCCAGAGATTGAGAAGAATGGCACCTTTGATTCACCAGCCACGGCACGGGCTAGCAAAGTCTTACCTGTTCCTGGAGGCCCCTCAAGTAGGACACCCGCTGGAATACGTGCACCCAACTTAGAGAACTTCTTTGGATCACGCAAGAATTCAACCACTTCGACCAATTCTTGCTTTTCTTCTTCTTCACCGGCAACATCCTTGAAACGTACTTTGTTTTCACTAGGATCTTCAGGCTTAGCCTTTGACTTACCGACACCCATGATGTTTCCACCACCGCGTCCGCCTTGGCCACCACCTTGCATACCGCTCATCATCATGTAGAACAATCCGACCATCAATAGCACAGGCAACAACGTTACCAGCATTGTACCCCAGAAGTTTGAGGCTTGTGGCTTAGTTGTCACAGCTGTCTTTGACTTGTCAGCTTGATTTTGAATATCTGAGATGACGGTACCGTTGCTTACAACTTGCGTTTGGAAATTCTTTGTCTTGGTATTTTGCTTACCTGACAAAAGATTGTTAAACGCACCGGTCGTACTCTTTTGGTCCTTCTTTGAACCAGAATCAGACTGTGCCTTACGGTATTCACCCGTAATCTCATACACACCCGCACCTGGTTGGACCGTAATCTTTTTAATCTTTTCGTTCTTGAGATCAGTCACGAACTGTGACGTTGTCGTTGTTTTAGTCGTTGTTGTTTGTGTAGGTCCTGCAACCCAATAAAACAACCCCAAAAAACCTAAAGCAAGGATAACGTAGAACAGACTGTTTCGAACAAAATTACCATTGTTCTTGGGATTTCGCATCTATTCCTCCTAGGGGTATATCACTGCGATATACCGGTTTACTTTATCATTTATATTTTAGTGCTCTGCTGTGATATCTGTTGTATCCACCAAGTCGGCGTGTTCTGGGTCATAGACGGCTTGTTTCAACACGCCCACGTATGGCAAGTTACGGTAAAGTTGCTTGTAATCTAGTCCGTAACCAACTACGAAGGCCTTTGGTACATCAAAACCAACATAATCAACGTCAGCATCAACAACTCGGCCTTCTTTTTTATCTAAAAGACTGGCCACTTTAATTGACTTTGCACCACGTTGTTCCAACAGCGCCATCATAAACTTCAATGACCGCCCTGTATCAACAATGTCTTCCATGATGATAACATCACGTCCAGCAATATCTGTTTGTAAATCAACAATTAAATCCACTTCACCAGATGAGGCAATACCACCATGGTAGCTTGAGACGTCAATGAATTCTACTTCTGCGTATTGCATATAACGCATGACATCTACTGTCCATAGGACGGCACCCTTTAAAACTGAGATAATAACAGGCGTGCGACCTTCGTAGTCGTTGGCCAATTCGGTCCCGACACGCTTTGCCGCTTCTGCAATATCATCTTCACTATATAAAACACGTTCAATATCGTTATTCATGTCCCACTGGCTCATGTAGTTTGCTCTCCTAAAAATATGGTTCACCTATCGTTACACAGCATTAAGAGTAACACAAATAATTGAGAATGTTTAGCAAAATCAAGAAAACATTGTTAACTTTCTTGACCAATGCTCACTAATGCTAATATGGCCTGTTCCCGTACCAATTGCCATCCTTTTCCTAGATCAATTATCCCATGTGCCACGCTATCATTTCGCATCAACTGAAGCGCCTGTTGAAGCTGGCGCTGCTTCACTTGATACAGTCCTTGTTCATTTAGCCAAGCCTGCAAGACATAGGTTATAGCTGCATCTGGCATCGACCAATCAAATGTACCTGCTTCAAGCGCACTAAAATATTGGGGCAGGCTCGCTTCTAGTAAGTACTGCATCCCCGATAGTTGTTCAGCACTTTCATTAATATGGGCCGAGGCTTGTTGATTAATTTGTTGAAGCTCTGGCATTACCCGATTACGAATACGATTACGGGCAAAACGGTTGTCTTGATTGGAGCTATCTGTGATCCACTGCTGTAGCGGTTTATCCAATAGGGTATCAAGCGAGCCTTTAGCTATCCCTAAAAATGGGCGCACTAACTCAATGGTTTCGGTTAACGGTACTTTCGGTTGCATGCCCTGTAATTGTTGGATATGTCCTCCGCGAATAAGTTTGTAGAGAATCGTTTCTGCCTGATCAGTCGCATGATGTGCGGTTACAATTTTATTGGCCCCGATTGTTTGGGCAAAATCAACCAACGCAGCATAACGTCGATCACGGGCTTGCTCTTCGATAGCACTGGTTGGCACTTCATCCCATTCCAGTGTCACGATTTTTGTTTCTGCCAGTTGTGGGTTAGTATCGAACACTTCGCGTACAAATTGTGCTTCTGCTGGTGCATCATCCCTTAACTGATGGTTAACGTATAAAGCACTCACTTTTGGTTGTAGCGCTTGAGGAAGGTATTGTTGGGTTAGCCAATTTAATAAGGTCAGGGAATCATGTCCGCCTGAAAAGGCGACCACAATATGGTCTGAGGCTTTGAACAACTGTTTTGTTCGCACGGTTTCGATTAACTGACGATTTAATTTATTATCTTGCATTTCGTTAGCCTCATCTTCTTGCTATATAAAAAGGTCGAGCCACGGCTCGACCTTTGTTTATTTTAATTATCATCGGGGAGATTAAAAACAACCTCACCATCTTTAGAATAAAGATAACGTTGACGCGCCAGCTTACCCAAATAATCATTATTTTGGACATCTTTTTTCGTCTGTTTTAGGGAACGATTCGTATCCTGCGCTTTGCTAAGACTAGCTTTGGTCTTGGTCACTGTTTGCTCAGCCGACACGTAGCGTTGATAACGCGTTTGGTATTGCCAAGTAAAGATCAAGGTCAATACGAGAATCGCTGAGGCACAGATAATCCGACGCTTACGATGCACCTTGCGTTGGTGTTCAATCGTTCGGCGTTGCAAATCCAGCGCTCGTTGACCAGCATCGTTCAATGGCTGAATATTTTGATTAGAGTAATATTTAGCCATCTGCTGGCCTCCTTCATTTTAAGTTCGTTAGTCTTTACACAAGAGTAACTTTATCTTAAAACTCGAAAAATTTTAAGCCGAAAAATGAAAGCTTAACCTTTTTATATAAAAGTATCCCAGAGCGTTATTCTGCGTCCCCATCTGTTGTGTACTTTTCGTCAACGATGGTATACATCTCTTCTGATTCATCCTTCTTGGTTGTTTCAACGATCTTATCGATACGCAAAACTGATGTCTTGTTACCGAAACGAATGGTTAACTCATCCCCTTCAGTGACATCGCTAGAAGACTTCGCTGTCTTCCCATTAATATCAATTCGGCCTTGATCCGCAATTTCCTTAGCAACGGTACGACGCTTAATCAAGCGAGAAACCTTTAAAAATTTATCTAAACGCATATTAATTTCCTTTCGATAGCTGCGCTAGGTGCTCACCCTTGGGTAATGCACATAGCTCTGTTTGATTAAAAATATGTTGGTGGATCACGCCATAAATAGCCACAACTGCACCACTCAGACCGGCAAGTCCACATGTCAAAATACTAGCACCCCGGGTTTGTCCAAAGAGCCAATCGCCACCCCAGCGAACGGCAACCGCCGTAATGACCATAGCACCCAAGACAATACCCAAATGGCACCACCACTGCCACGTTAACATTCCATGCCACAATGAACGTGGAATCCGCCAAATAGCGAATGTAAGCAACGGCAATAAGGCGATTAGCGTTGCAATTCCCGCGCCGTCAATGCCCCAAGCAGGAACCAACAAGACGTTTCCGACGTATTTGGTACCCAGACTAATGCCTACAAACCAGACCAAGCCACGGGTACGATTCATGCTTTGTAACACACTTGTTAGCACCGTGATGAGGGTGGCGGGGATAATAATTGTAACATACCACATCAATGCACCATCCCCTTCGCGAGAACTAAACAAAAACATGTTAACGACAGGCATGATTGCAATTAACCCAAAGGTGGTGAGTGCTGAAAATACCAACGACATGCGCACAGTCATTTGAAAAGCCTGTTTCAGTGCGGCTTCGGCTTTATTTTGCCAATGGGTGTGCAGGGTCGGCAACAATGATGTGCCCAATCCAGTGGCGACTACCATCCCCAATTGCACGAGTGGTTGCCCACGATCATAGACACCCTTAGTACTTTCAGCCACCGTACTCATCAAACCGCCTTGCACCAAGAACCCCTTCACTGTAAAGGAATCAATCAGCTGCAAGAAGACTAACAAAGCAGCTAATACCGCTAACAGCCCTCCTTCACGCCACAGTCGTTGCCATAATTGGCGATAATTGAGGTTCTCAGCGGATATCGTTGTTTTTCTTTGTAAAGGGTTGAAGTCCCAGAGCGACCGTAATAAGTAGAGTGCCGTCGCGACGCCAGCAATGGTAGCCGCAAACGTCGCCCAGGTGCCAATGCGGTAAACGTCCCACGCATGTTGCATCCCAAACCACGCGACACCTAAAATGACAGTCACGCGGACTACTTGTTCAATCACTTGTGACAAGGCGGTTGGTACCATATCAAATTGCCCTTGGGTATAGCCCCGACTGGTTGCCAGACACGGCATCAAGAGAAACATCCATGCCACTGCTTTAATTTCAGGAACCAAGCGCATGTCTTGCATCCCTGCAGCAATCACTGAGGCACCAAAGTAGATGAGCGCAAAGATGGCGATACTGATTCCAGCTAGTAGCCAAAATAAGCGACGTGCTACCAGACGTTTTTCAGCTTGCGTTGGTTGTTCTGCCACCATTTTTGAAATAAAGAGGGGCCAACCACTAAGCGCCATCACCATGCCAATCCCATAAATGGGATAGACCTGTTGAAAGACATAGAAACCTTGGTTTCCAACAATATTTTGGAACGGCACGCGATAGACTGCGCTTAAAATTTTAGCGATAAGTCCCGCCAATGCCAGAATACCGGCACCGGCAAATAATTTTTGTTGTTTTGCCATCTGAACACCTACCTAGACTAGGCTAGCAAAGAAATCAGTGAGTTGCTTTAGCCATACCATTGGCTTTTGGTTTGGTTGCAATGCAATCTGCAAACGTGCAACGTCACCCTGATTCTTAATCTGACCAGCTAACTTATGCGCCTTTAGTTGTTCTTGAAGGGCTTCAAGCGTTACCTGGCTCGCATCCGTAAACCTCGTCTCTAACATTTGTGGCTGACGCGGCATCCGTTTAATGGAAGCGACACCAGCACGATCAGCAGCTGCCTTTAAGCGACCAACCATAATCAATTGTTCAGCTGCCAATGGAAGCTCACCGAAACGATCAACCAAATCATCAGTGATTTCGTCGAATTGTTCTGGTTTATCTGACTTACGAATCCGTTGATAGATTTCAATCTTTTGGGGACCATCTGGTACATAGTCATTTGGTAAGTAGGCTTCGACTTGCAAATCAAGTTCAGCGTCTGATTGCTTCTTCTTACCCTTACCTTGCTTTTCAGCCACGGCTTCATTCAGCATCTGCATGTACAAATCGTATCCGACACTGTTGATGAATCCGTGTTGACTTTGCCCGAGTAAGTCACCAGCTCCACGAATTGAGAGATCGCGCATTGCAATCTTAAATCCAGAACCCAACTCCGTAAAGTCACGAATGGCTTCCAGACGCTTTTCGCTTTCTTCATTCAACGTCCGCGTTCCAGGGTAAGTGAAGTAAGCGTAGGCCAAATTGTTAGAACGACCCACGCGACCACGCAACTGATAAAGTTGTGACAAGCCCATATGGTCAGCATTTTCTACGAAGAGTGTATTCGCATTTGGAATATCAACTCCAGTTTCAATAATTGTTGTCGTGACCAAAACGTCGTACTCACCATTAATGAAGTCTACAAGAATTCCTTCAAGTTGTGTTTCGGTCATCTTACCGTGAACATATGCAACTCGTGCCTCAGGTACTAATGACTCAATCATTGCGACAACGCGTTCAATGTCTTCCACACGATTGTGAAGGTAGAATGTTTGTCCGCCTCGGGCCATTTCGCGTTCGACCGCCGTCGCCAACGTGCGACCATTTTGTTCCATCACATACGTTTGAATTGGGTAACGGTTTGCCGGTGGTGTTTCAATCACTGAAAGATCACGTACCCCAACCATTGACATGTTCAATGTTCGTGGAATTGGTGTCGCAGTTAAAGTCAAAACGTCCACATTGTTTTGCATCTCCTTGAGGCGCTCTTTGTGCTTAACCCCAAAACGTTGCTCTTCATCAATGACCAACAAGCCCAAATCTGCAAACTCAACATCCTTAGATAAAATACGATGTGTCCCAATTAGGATATCAATTTCGTGATTGGCAGCTGCCGCCAAGGTCGCCTTTGTTTCCTTGGTACTTTGGAAACGAGAAAGCACACCGATTTTCAGACCAGTGCCCTCAAATCGACTTTGGAAACTATCGTAATGCTGTTGTGCCAAAATCGTGGTTGGCACAAGCATCGCCACTTGCTTACCCGCATGAGCTGCCTTAAAGGCTGCACGCATGGCCACTTCTGTTTTTCCAAAACCAACGTCCCCAACTAAGAGTCGATCCATTGGTTGCACCTTTTCCATGTCTCGCTTAATTTCTTCCGCGGACCGGAGTTGATCAGCTGTTTCTGGATAAGGGAAGGCGTCTTCAAATTTGCGCTGTGCATCATCATCAGCCGGAAAGGCGAAGCCTTGTTTTAGCGCACGCTCAGCGTAAAGATCAAGCAGCTCATCCGCAATATCCTCAACCTTCTTGGCCACTTTAGCCTTAGCCTTTTGCCATTCGGTGCCACCCAGCTTATTTAGCTTAGGCGCTTTTTCGGCGGCACCAACATACTTTTGTACCAAATCAAGTTGAGAAACAGGAATAAAGATTTTGTCGTCTTTTTGGTAACCAATCGTGATGTAGTCTTGCTTCATCCCATCACGTTCGATGGTCTCCATGCCCTCGTAAACCCCAATACCATGGTTCACGTGAACGACGTAATCGCCAACTTCAAGCTCGTTATAACTTTTAATTCGCTCCGCGTTCGTCAGGGTTTGACGACGTGGGGCCTTCTTTTTAGCTTGTTGGAACAACTCGTGCTCCGTTAGCACAATCATGTTTTGGGCCGGCCAATCGAATCCAGCACTCAATGGTTGCACCGCTAATTGGGTCCGTCCCATTTGCAAGCCGTCCGTAGCAGTTTGGTTCACTTTGACATCAAAATCCGCCAAAGTTTGTGCCAATTTCTCGGCTCGTTCTTCGGTATTGGTCAAAAAGAGGACCGTATTCCCCTGCTTTTGCCAACGCTCAACTTCGCTCTTTAACATTGGCATTTGGCCGAAGAACTGTTGACTTGGGCGTACCGTGACATTAGTTAAACTGTCTTGCTTAAGATTTCCAATTCCACGTTGTAATGGTGAAATCATTAAGGTGGTTTGCTTGAGTTCACGCGCTTGTTGCTCAATTTCAAACCCTAAATCAATTTGATCAAGTGCTAGTTGTTCTTCAGCTTTCTGCTCCCACCATTGGGTATTTTCATCAGCCATTTGCTTGGCATTATCGATAGCACGAGGATAGTCATCAAAAACAACTAGCCCAGCAGCAGGAAGATAGTCAAACAAGCTCGCTGGTTCTGGATATAAATAGCGCAGATACTGGCGGAATGGCGCCAAGATTTGGCCCTGATTTAAGCCGTCGATAATCGGCGTCATCGCTTCCGTAAGATGACGCTTGTCGGCACCTTCCAAACGATCACGATTTTCGGTAAAGGCCAACTCAAAACGCGTACGAGCTGCTTCAAGTTGTGCGTCCGTTGCCACTAGTTCATTTGCTGGACGGATCGTCACTTGATTTAAGTTATCCAGACTGCGCTGTGTTGCCACATCAAACGTGCGTAGTGAATCCAACTCAGTATCAAAGAAGTCCATTCGAACTGGATATTCGGCGTCCATTGGATACACATCCACAATCGAACCACGCACTGCAAAATCACCCGGTTGCCCGACGACTTCATTGCGTTGGTAGCCCATTGTATGCAATTTGGCCGCAAGTTCTGCTAAATCATACTCATGTTTAAAATCGACCTCGAGTTGTGCCGCCACAAAGTCAGCCACCGGAGCCAAATAGCGTTGTGCCCCGGCTACACTCGTAACGACCACAGCTTTCGGATCATTACGCAATGCTTCTAATGCTTGCACGCGAGCAATCGGTACATCCAAGGATGTCACGGCAATTTCATTGGCAAGCGTTTCTTCAGCAGGGAAAATGTGCACATGCCGGTCTGGTAGCAAACCAGTCATGTCTTCTGCGATTTGATCCGCATGGAACTGGCTGTCTGCCACAACCAGCATCGGTTGTTGGACCTTTTGTTCAACCGCAGCCAAATAAGCGGTCCGCGCCGCTCCAGATAGTCCGGTCACAATGTGCCGACCACCTTTTTTCAATTGGCTTGTTAAATTTTGTAAATCCGGGTTTTCGGCAATTAAATCAACCAGTTGCATGGCTATCTCCTCTTCAGTAATCCCTTAATTATAGTGATTCATTAGGGTTTGAATATCATCCCCTGCGGCAAAGTCCTCAAAGATATCTAGTGACTTATCGACACCAGCAGCTAATTCGACTTGCTCATCTTCACCAAACTTGCCCAATACGAAATCAATTACTGCTTGGTGGGTATGCTTAGGATGTGAAATCCCAAACTTCAAGCGATTGAAGTTTTGTGTGTTCAAATGGTTGGCAATACTCTTAATTCCGTTGTGACCACCGGCAGACCCCTTGGCACGTAGACGAATCTTACCAAGATCCATATCCATGTCATCATGCACAATCAAGATATCTTCCAAATCAATCTTGTAATAATCCATCAACGGACGCACAGCCTTACCAGAATCATTCATAAAAGTCGTTGGCTTGACTAGCAACACCTTTTGACCTTCAAAGAACCAGTTCGCTACAAATGCATGATGTTCACTATCTTGCTTGAACGTCAAATCATACTTATCAGCCAAGGCATCGATAACAATAAAGCCAATATTATGTCGTGTACGGTCATATTCGCGACCAATGTTTCCCAACCCAACAATCATTTTCATTTTTAGATACCTTCTCTTTTGTTTAATGCACGAAAGGGGCAGAATCGCGAGGATCCTACCCATTCCATTTAATTGAATTTACTAACTTTTTACCATTATACGCATTTTGCACCAACAGTGCCATGACTAACGCTCAATATTAAAGACGCGCACGCGATAATTTTTTACAAAAAAAGCCCGCAACATTGTGCGAACTTTTTACTTTATTCTGAAATTAAATTAAAACCATGTCGATGTTGCCTGATATAGAACAAAATCATTGCGACCAAAGATACGAGCATAATTCCTAACATGACGTGAACTGCTTGCGTTGGCGCTTGCCCAATCATCATCGTTTGTCGCAACCCGTTTACGGTGTAAGTCATTGGCACCCAGGCATGCAACTTTTGATAAATTTCAGGTGATAACTGAATTGGATAAGTTCCCGCAGACAGGCTCAATTGTGCCACTAACAAAACAACCGACACGAACGAACCAGCTCGACCGAACCATAAATTAATCGCCGTCACGAGTAAGGCATCCATCCAAGCAATTAGGATCAACAGTCCCAATGTGGCAGGTCCATCGACATAAGTCATGCCGAGTAACCACTTGCTCAAGAAGAAGAGCACAATCGCCATCATCGTGGCAATCCCCAATAGGATGACTAACTTTGATCCAACCCAACGCCAAAGCGCATAGACCGTTGTGCGTGGTTGTACCAAGTCAATCATCAGATTGATTCCTAACATCCCAACGAACAAACCAACTGAGAACATATAAGGCGCCATTCCAGTTCCGTTATTTGGTACTTGGTCACGTTCCTTGTGTTTTGTTTTAGCTGGTTGCGCCATTTGGGCATAGGTCTGCTTGTCAGCTGGTAGATCATTCACACGTTTTGTTGCTTGATCCAATTGATCAGATAACTTCTGATTCCCCTGTTGCACTTGCTGCAACGCTGGTCCCATTTGTTGCGCGCCTTGATTGAGCTTTTGTGATCCCTGTTGAAGTTGCATCGAACCATCAGCAAGTTGTGCACTTCCTTGGGCTAACTCGCCACCCTTATCTTGCAGAGTATTCAATCCAGTTTGGACCTTGCCGTTTCCAGCAACTAACTGTGCCACACCGTTTTGCAATGGTGCCATTTGATTGGCCATCTGATTGACACCAGCATTCAATTGTTGGCTTCCTGATAACGTCTTTGCATTACCATCAGTTAATTGTTGACTACCGGCGAGTAAGCTATTTTGGGCGGTCACCAATTGTTGGCTTCCTTGGTTAAGTTCACCTGACTTTTGGTTTAATTGTTGCAAACCTCCCGTAACGCGCTTTGACCCATCGGTTAAATTCGTTACCGCACTTGGCAAAGCTTGTAGTTGCGTCACTTGTTGTTCAATAGCAGGCATCTCGGCTGGCAAGCCTTGGGCATGTTGCGCAATGCGCGTAAGCGTTGCCTGATTTTCCGTCAAACTCTTCACCATTGGTGATATGGCTTGTTGTAAATCAGCTGTATTCTTCTGGAGCACTGCCACTTGTGCATCCATTTGCGCTTGATCTGATGCCTGACTAGCTTGCACACTTTGTTTAAGGGCTTGCGTTTGCTCTGGCGTCAACTTTTGTTCTTTAGCTGTTTGGTCGATTGCTGCATTAACATGCGCATCACGACCAGCTGAAATCTTTTGCATTTCGGCCAAGGCTGTCAAACTACTATCAATTTTTTGCGTCACTGCTTGCGCATCTGGCGCAGCTCCTTGCTTTGCTTTCGCTTCATCAATAATACGCTCTAGGTCAGTCAGGTCTGACTTCACTTGGTTAATTTTTTTAGGGTCCAATTGCCCTTTTTGTGTGGCATCTTGTAATGCTGCGAGTCCCTGTGTTACTTGCTCACTCCCCGTTGTTAGCTGCGACACAGCATCAGTGTAACTTTGCACACCAGTGTTTAACTTCGTTTGCCCCGCTTGAGCCTGCGCTAAACCACCTGTTAACTGACGCTGCCCGTTTAAGCTTGCTCCCAATCCAGCACTTAGTTGGTTTTGCCCGGCCGACAAAGCCGTGACTCCTTGATTAAAGGCGGGCAGCTGACCCTGCATTTGCTGCAGTCCTTGCCCAACTGCTTGGTTACCTTGACCAGCCTGACCAACACCATCCACGTACTGCTTTAGTCCAACATCTAACTTCTGGGCCCCCGCACCAAAAGTTAAACTGCTTTGAGCCAACGTATTTAAGCCATCTGCTAACTGTTGTTGTCCATTTTTAATCTTACCGGAACCATCTGCTAGCTTTTGGCTACCATCGGCAGCTTTACCAATACCATCCCCAGCCTTCTTAATTTCTGAAAACATCGCCTTGGTGTAGGCCTGCGTCACAGATTCTGACACACGTTGTTGCATTTTATTAGCGGCTGATTCGGATAACTTACCACCAATAAAACTATGTCCAGAACTTGTGGCGTAATCCAATTGCATTTTCCGTGGGTGCTTGTCCAGTAAAGACGTTGCATCTTTTGAAAAATTTTCAGGAATCGTCATAACCATATAATACTGGCCATCTTTCAACCCTTTTTGTGCCTTCTTTGAATTTGTGAACGTAAAGTCCAAATCCTTAGATTGCTTTAACTCATGCACCAGTTGATCCCCAACATCAACTGTTTGCTTATGATACTTAACCGGTTGATCATGATTCACAACCGCGACTGGTAATTCATCGACATTACCATAGGTGTTCCATAAGGAACCCAAAAACGGCACGGCATATAGTGCTGGTAAAAAGCATAGGACGCTTACCACCAGCAACATAAAGCGATGCTGTTTTACATATTGCCATTCTGCTTTTAACATTGTTCCCCCTCGCTAATCTTTGAAATATTGCATATCTTTTATCTTAAATCTTGCTATAATAAGTTCAATAATCAATATTGAACAATGTGTTCAACAAATTAAAGAAAGGGGACTGTCATGCGCCATTCCGAACAAAATGCTGAGACCGAAAAGCAAATTAAAGCTGCGTTTATCCATGCCGTTGATACAAAGGGAATCAATAAAGTTACCATTACTGACATTGCCAAACATGCCCACATTAGCCGAGGTACATTCTATGTTCATTATGTCGATAAATATGATTTATTAGAAAAAATTGAGCAAGAAATCTTTGAAAAGTTACAAAGTCATGTGATTGGCGAACAACTTGAGGCTCCCTTGCTGGCTCGAACCGATGAGGACATTGCGAGTTCAACCTATCGTATTTTCAATTATTGCTTGGAGTACATTGATCAAGAGCGTGAGACCATTCGCGTATTGCTCTCACCAAACGGTGACCCCTACTTCTTTGATAAGATTAAAAAAATCATCGACCGACTCTTCACCAACAAATTGGCTGAGCTAAACGGACACTTCTCAGATAAGCTGCCAATTTCTTATTCAAAAGAAATTTCAATCACGAATTTATTGAATATTGTCCGTCATTGGCTAAATAGTCCTGATCCCGAAAGCCCTGATGAATTAGCCGAGATCCTCATGCAAAGTCGCTTGCTCGCACCGCGTGACTTATTAGTATTTGATTAACTTATATACCCAATGCCTTACTCATAAACTTCATATACTCTTGTCAAATCTCATTCTTTTCTCACATAAACGTCCTATTCCCTTAAAAAACGTGTTATGATAGAGGAATTAATTAGAAGAACAAGGAGGCCAGCGCCAGATGCTTGAAAATTTGGTGAAATCAAAAGATTCATTGACCGTGGTCACTGAAGACACCACCTTAAGTGAAGCACTCATGATAATCGAAGATTTCAATTATCGCGCGCTCCCTATTTTAGATCAAAGTGGACAACTCTTCCGGGGTGTTATCTACAAAATGCACTTGTATAAACACAAAGCTAATAATGGGGACATGCAGCAACCCGTTACGTCAGTGATGCGTAACACCACTAAATTCATCAATATCAATGATTCATTTTATGATCTCACTTTCGCGCTACGCGACCTCCCATTCATTTCCGTTTTAGACCACGAAAACCACTTTGCTGGCATCATCACGCACAATCGTTATATGCACTTACTTGAAGATTCATGGTGCCCAACGACTGCTAGTACTGTGCTAACCATTGCAACAAGTGGCGAACGTGGCAGCTTGGAACGTGTTTCAAAAATTATCGCGCGTTATACAACCGTGCTTTCACTTTTGACGCTGAATCCGGACAATGACTTGAGCACAGCTCGCATCGTTGCAACGATTCCAGCTGAGGTTAACGAAGCTACCATTGGCAAAATTTCACGTACTTTAGTGCGTAAAGGTTTTGCAATTGAGAACATTGAAAAAGTTCATCACGAATAAAAACGCATACCATGTCTGGTATGCGTTTTTTTGTTCTTATTGTTTAACTTGCGGATACCAAGGTAGTTTTTCATCACTATCTAGTGCATACTCAGGTGCCTTCTTTTGCATAAGTTTAAACCACTCATTATCAACTTCATTCCGATCTAATTTAGCTTCTTCATTATCTTCATAAATCGTATGTCCAAACCAAGCCTGACTCCCCCATTCAAACTGAATCTCAGCATAGGCAATTTTAGCTAGGTCTTCCTTTTGAAATTGTTGATTGATAGTTTCGGTAATTTCACGAGCTTGCGGTAATACAACATTCTCGATTGATTCACGATAATCAGCATTAGATAAATCTTGCCAATGCACAACATGCCCATTCATTTGATAAAACAAGTCCAACTTGGGATCAGTTTCTGAAAAATCCACAAAAATAAACGCACGCTCCGCACTCACATCTACAGCATTCACAGCTGCTTTAACTAATGAGATTTCCATCTCATGCCAATCATCTTCAGCTTCCCCAGAATCCATTGTAAATAATTCATCCAATTCGTTTATATCTGCGTTACCACGATTAACTTCTTCAATTTTGTCAGCAAATCTTGAAAAAAATCCCATGAGCATTTCTCACCTTTCGTTAGTTAAGTATAATTATCTTATTATGGCTGTCATTTTATCATATTTATTGCCAAAGAAAAGCATTTGATTGATTAATACGTGGTCCGTCATCTTATTGAAAAAGTTCATCACGAATAAAAACGCATACCATGTCTGGTATGCGTTTTTTGTTTCTATGATTTGTTTTACTTTATCCCATCGTAAACCAAAGACTGCTCATATTCATGATGATTAATTCAAATCAATTTCAAAGGCCTCTTCGTCATCAAACATGCTTCCCTTATAATCTAGCTTCAACTTATCTGCTGGATTGGCTTGTCCGATTAGGTCACCTGAAACAGTTGCCCCTGGCTTTAGATCGCCTGAGTCCAACTCATTATTATTATCAATATCTGTTTCCATCATATCAGTTGTGTTCCCATTGTTATCCAATTGGAAATCAAAACTATTGTAACTAATTGACTTGTCACTTTTATTAGTGATGGTAACGTTAGCAATCGCAAACTGATTACCATCCTTCAAAACAGTTGTCTCAGGATCATCGGGCTTGAAAGTAAATGAATTTACCTTGAACTCGACCCCCTTATAAGTCACTGTATCGCCAACCTTAAATGTCTTACCGTTGATTGAACCCTTTTCGGATGAACTTGATGCACTCTCATCATCTGAACTCGAGTCTTTTGCAACCTCTGATGTTGCATTATCAATTGACTTACTAAATGAATTTTGTGTAATCAAAACAATTGCAAAAGAAGCGATTGAAATAGCTAACCCAACTAAGGTCAAAACTTTCTTGTGCTTTCGATTTACGACTAACGAAATTAATCCTAAAATAACCCCCACAACAGCAAAAATCGCCGCAATATTATTAATAATTGGCATCCATGATAATGCTAACGCAATTGCACCGAACACTAATGCGATAATTGGCAACACTTTGCGCTCCGGTAACTTTCCCTGCTTGTTTTCTTCTGACATCCCTTTTCTCCCAAAAGCTTTTTACGTGGTTCATTTTTGCACGTAACTGAATTACTTTTATATTAAATTGTATTTTTTTGTTTTAAATAGCACTAAATGAATTTCATTCACAATTTAATTCCCCATGTATTTAAGTATATACAAGCAACGTCAAATTTGTCTAGAGCAAGCAAAGCGGATTTTTTGGAAAGCTTGTAACCACTGATATAATAACATTTATGAGAGGTTTGCGTACTTTTCAAAAACCGAGATATTTCATTTTTATTTCTATAACATTTCATTTGTTTCAAGGCTCGTGCGTGTAAAGTCGCCTTTTTACCCAAACAAAAAAGAGTCAACGCAATGCGTCGACTCTTTTCGTTTATGATTTTAGTAATTTCCGTAGTACTTCAAAGTTGATGTCTTTCCAATACCAGGGTTGAAACTATTAGTTGGATCATTCTTGTGATAGTGCTCCACCAAAGCTGGGGCAGCCTTATACAAGTGACCTACGTTGTGTTCAGCAGGGTAAATCGCACCGCGTTCATCGAAGATTTTAAGCATTTCTGCCTTCACTTCGTGCGCATCAACCCCCTTCTTCAATACGTAGTCTTGGTGCATCACGTGGTCCAAGAAGTGTCCATAATACAACTTGTATTGAATCTTATCCTCAAGCTCCTTTGGTAGGTGCTCGAACCAGTCGAATTCGTTACGTGGCAACGCCACATCAATTGGCAAGATTTCAAGATTATCATCTTGATAAACTTCTTCCAAACGAATGGCGACACTAGCTGTCACATAGCGGTGTGTTGCAGCAACCTTGGCTTCGTGTGGGGTACACTCGAAGTAATCCCCTTCTTCTGTCTTGAAGAATTCTTTCAAGTACGCGCGCGCCTCATCAATACCTTCACCCTCCATCTTCAATTGGAGATAGTGTTGGTAACGGTCACGATATTGTTCCATGCGCTTTGGCAATTGGTTTGGAATGGCATGGCTCATCGTTTGCAACATACGGTCTGGGAAATATGGCTTGAACGTTGGAATGTGGTCCAAAATACGTTCAGCAGTCGCACGCATATTAAACAAATATGGGAGTGCATCAGTTCCCAAGGTATCAATGACAACCAATGAATCCTTACCATACTTCTTGGCAAGGTCATAAGCTTCACGGTGCATGTACTCACCTGAAACAGGCAAGTGCTTGAATTCCGTCATGATATGACGACGCATCTTCTCAAGCACATCGGGATCATTGGTTCCGATGTAGAACACTTGTGAAGCGTCAGCCTTAGGATACGTGTCCATCCGAACCGCAAAAGTGGCAAGTTTTCCAGCCGCACCAGAAACTTCATAAAGTTCCTTAGGGTTAGCGTTGTAACGTGTTGGTTCAGACGCATTAACATCACGTACGCGGGCTTCATAATCACGCATATGTGCAACGTGCTTATCATCGCGTTCGACATTATTAATATCGAAATTGCGGTTTTCCAAATTCGTAATAATTTCTTCGGGTGTGTTTCCTAGATCAATGCCCAAATGGTTGACCAAATGTAATTCATCATTTTCATCGATTTGCGCATACAACGCAAGTTCAGTATAAGCTGGTCCACGTTGGATCAAAGCACCACCAGAATTGTTGTTCACACCACCAACTACTGTGGCACCGATGTTTGAAGATCCAATAACTGAGTGTGGCTCACGGTCAACGTCATCCAACGTTTCCTCGAGCTTGTGCAAGGTTGTTCCAGGAAAGGCTAAAACTTGCTCGTTATTGTTAATCAACTGCAAGCCCTTAATCCGCATACCGTTAACAATCACGATATCACGGTCGTAGCCTGATGCTGGAATTGACCCTTCAGTCAAACCAGTATTCGCAGCCTGCATCAAGATAATGATATTATGCTTGTGCAACACCTCTAAAACATGCCACAACTCCATTAAGTCAGCTGGCTTAACAACCGCGAGGGCATCCCCTTTTCCTGAACGATATCCTTCGCGATAGGGACGTGAACGTTCCTTTGATGTAATCACATTATGCTTTCCGACAATTTCCGTAAGCTCTTCCACTACAGTCATATTTCACAAACCCTCCAATTAAGATCTCTTTACAGTATTATTATACCACTTTCATTTTAAGGTATCGGATATCCGTGCAAAGACACATTGTGCCACAAAAAAAGCAGCCAGTAAGCTGACTGCCTTTGTTTATCTGAGGATATCAATTAAGTTTTTATTGGCAGCCTGTTTTGCTGGTAACCAGCCAAAAATGACCCCAACAATCGTTGACACACCAATCGCAAACAACACATCCTTGAAAGTAATCACTGCTTTAATATGCATATTACCTGGAATCAATTTAACCGCTCCTGAAGCAATTAAGTACCCTGATACCAAGCCCAGTAATCCCCCAGTGACGGTCAAGATAATCGCCTCAATCAAGAATTGATTACGAATATTGGCTTCCGTAGCCCCAACGGCCAAACGAATACCAATTTCCTGGGTTCGTTCCGAAACGGAGATGTACATCATATTCATCACGCCAATTCCGGCAATAAACAATGAAATCCCAGCCACCGCTGTTACAAAGAACGTAATGCCGTTCAAGACCTTACTAATCTGGCCAATCCATTTGTTATTGTCTTCATACTCATAAGTTCCATTCTGACGATTGGCACCATTTTGTTTGAGCAATTTTTCGGCCTTACGCCCAACCTTTTGGGGATTAGCGCCTTTTTTTACCGACAAAGTCATCACTGATCCTGTCGTATTATTTTCTTTCAAATACGCCCGATACGGAATAATGGCGCCACCTTGGTACGTATCATCCGTTGTAAACGTACCAATCACAGTATACGCATAATTCCCCAAAGTCACTGATTTGCCGAGCGCCTTTTCCGGTGAACCAAAATACTGTTTCGCCAAATGCTTACTGATCAATATGCTATTTTGCCCCACGTCCAAATCAGACTGGCTAAAATAACGACCACTATCAAGAGTTGGACCACCACTACGTTTGTGCGCCACGGTAAAATCCAATTCGCTTGGATCACCGTTGATACTGCCAAAGTCACTACCATAATCACCCGACAGCGTCGACGTTTTGGCATCTGTAATTTCAGGACCAATCTCACTGCTTCGTAGAAAGCTCACGTCTGATTGCGTGAACCCATTCAGCCCCGAGTCGGTATTACTATTGAAATCGATGACGGCTTTCAGTTCGCCACTCTTTGACGTTTTGAATTGCGACTTGGCCATCTGATTGACGCCATTACCAATCGCCATAATCGTAATCACCGAAGCAATCCCAATCACGATCCCGATAATGGTCATGAACGAACGCTTCGGATTCATTTTAAGGGACTTAAAGGCAGTGATAATCGTTTCTCTAAATGTCATAGTCGGCCCCCATCACTTGTCCATCCAAGATTTTGATGAGACGCTCCGCCTGTTCACCAACTGAGGCATCGTGCGTCACAATAATCAACGTTGTTCCAGCAGCATTCAATCGCTTGAAAACATCCATAATTTCAACGGTCGTTGCACTGTCTAGCGCTCCAGTCGGTTCGTCCGCAATCACAATGTTTGGATTCGTCACAATCGCCCGAGCAATCGCAACGCGTTGTTGTTGTCCACCTGATAATAGTTTTGGGTAAGCATCGGCTTTATCTAAGATACCAACTTGCGCTAGCACGCCTTCAACGATTTGCCGAATTTCTTTAGCCTTCTTCCCCTGGTACTGCAAGGGCAACCCAACATTATCCGCCACCGTCATATTATTGATGAGCTTAAAGTTTTGAAAGACCCAACCAACATTCTCATTCCGAAAACGCGTGTACTGCTTCTTACTCAACGCCCGCGTATCGCGATCGTTTAGCCAGTAGCTTCCTGAAAAGTCACGGTCTAGTAAACCAATAATGTTCAATAACGTCGATTTTCCTGACCCAGAATGTCCCATAATTGCGACAAACTCACCATCGTTAATCGTCATGTTAATGTCCTTTAGGACATGTTGTTCCTCTTTTCCATGTGTAAAAAATTTATTGATTTGCTTTAGCTCTAACATCTGGTGCGCCCCCTAAATCTGCTTGCCATCTAGGTCACGCTGACCTGGCGCTTTGACAACTGTGGCATTAGGACTCAAACCCGCCTCGTCAACAATATAGCTGGCCCCAGATTTCTGCATTGGTAGTGCCTGTTTGTGGGCTCGGCCACCTTGAACTAAATAGACATACGCTTGTCCGTCTTCTTTTTTTACAGCAGAAGCCGGCAAGGCGACTTTATCTTGCTTAATTTTAAGGGTAACTTGTTGGCCAACCCGATACTTTGGTGAAGCCGTGGTTTTAAAGTCATAGCTTGTCACTTTGCCACTCGTCTTAGCGATTTGTGCAATGAAAGTGATTTTTTCCGTTGACGTCACATCCCCAGCGTTTGTCGCAACTTGCGCGGCATCCCCTGTTGCCAAACTATCATAGTCAAAATCCGTTACACTTGAGGCGATATACTTATCAGTTGAAGCAATCGCAACTTTAACATTACTCGTATCTGTATCATCGATTGATACCGTACCGTCATATGGCGCTACGATACTTTTGTTGGCTTGATTTAATTTACGTTGCGCATCCGTCAATTCAGCTCGCAGATCGCTGGTGTCGCCCCCTTGTTGTTGGGCATTGGCAATTTGGGTCTGGAGTTGATTGACCTTGTTCGTCCCATCAGTCAAATCTTGTTGATTCGTTGCGACACCCAGCACATCACCAGCACTTACATTCGCACCATCGTTCACATAGAGATTCACCTTTGCACCCTCTGGTACGTTAATATCTTGGTGATGGCGCGCCTTCACTAACCCTGATTCACTAATCGGCTGAACTTGTACAGGATGTACCGTCGCCTCCTTTTGATCTTCTTTTGATTGTTGCGGCTTAGATACGGCCATGATGATTCCCACAATCACCACCGCCAAGACGATAACACCGAAAATAATACGGCGCTTTTTCCCTTTAAACACTCGTTTGAACATCTTCTGTTCCTCCCAAAGATACGATTGCACGGTCAATGTTTATAGTTTACCTGATTATCGTTATGATTCAATAGCCACAAACCGCAAAGCTGGATTCTGATCTGTACGCAAAATTTGTATTTCTCCAAACTGCGCTATCCTTAATCGCGTTTCTGACCCTAGCGTCTGTAACGGCAAATAATAACAACTACGATTCACATAGCCAACCTGCACCCTAAGTAAATCCGCGGTATCTTTCACGATACATGTCAGTAATGGACGCATAATCGGCGGAATGGCGAGTACCAGTAACCACATCCAACTGATCTGCGTTAATTGATATAGTCCGACCACACCAGCCAAGAGAGCCGCGGCAGTCATTACTGCCATCGTTATTTTCCGACGTCGTGGTGCACTTGGAAAAAGAGATTGATGTCCTAAAGCTATGCTAAATTGATTTTCGACCCACCTCCGTACCTGGTGCTCCGATGCAAATGGCAGTAACAAACATTTAGTTTGGGTATCCGGCGCAGGGTCATTCAAAATCGCTGACACCTGATAAAGGTGCAACAGACGCAAGCCAACGTTCTGCTCAAGCTTAATGCCCATAACATCATCGCGGCTCAGTACATTACGATCACGTTCGAGCCAACCATTACTAATAACAAAATAGTCAGCATGCACGATTAATTTAAATTTTGCATACTTAAAATACTGCAGGCCGATTGACCAGGCTGGCATCACCGCTAACAAGATTCCAATCATCCAGCCATTTACCACCACATTGATGCCTACATGCAGCGTCACCCAATCACGAATTTGTGCTAAATCCATGACAAAGGGCACCATCAATAAATAATTCGCAGACAAGAGACCCGTTAATAGAAGCCGTTTAGTTGTAACGCCTGATACAATTGATACCCCCGTTGTCGTTTCTTGTGGTTCAACATTGTTTTCCAATTGATTTAATGCCTGCTCAAGCCGGACTAGTTCGGCTTGCTTCAAAGCACAAAATGTCACTTCGGTCTCGTCCCCGCTATTTTTAAAATACAATGTTATGCCTGAAACCCGAAACAGCTGCTGTAACCAATTTTGCTCGATGCGATAATTCACCAATGCTTGTTTTTGATGCAATTCAAATCTGCGTTGTTCAAAGCACCCATAGCATATTAGGATAGCTGATTCTTTTATCTGATAAGTCGTATGCCGATAAGATAGACCGATTGCGACAACCTGATAAATACCAAAGACAAGCCACAGTGGCATTACCAAATCCGGACGCCCCAAGACATGCTGTAGCATTTGGATCACTGGTATCCAAAATAAACCATCAATAATTGCGCGCTCACCTCTAATTAAAAAAAATGCATTTGCTTGCTTGTTCATTTTGCTAGCTCCATGTTTTTAACCTCTGCATTAAATTGAGCAATCAAGCGATGAACTTCGTGCTCTGGCACCCCCTGTAACGCAAAACAACGGGCTGCGGTCTGAATTTCAACATCACTAATATGCAAATACTGCTTTATTACATGCGTTTGTTGCGTAATCCCGTACACACGAGCATACGGAATCCAGGTCTTACGTTTAAACACCCGTCCTTGTTCTAAAATAAAGTGCTGCTGTTCATGATCCATACGTAAACAGGCCGTCACATAATAATTTCGTTGATGCAGATACTCAAAGAGTAGCCCGACCATGAAGGCCCCCAATAACCACCCATCCCAACTTGAACGCAAAGCTAATACGCGTCGCCCCCACAGGAGTCCAGCTAATATGCATCCATCTATACTCAACATTGCCCCCATGGCATAGAACCAATACTTACGTGTTGATTGCCACATCTGCTTCGTTTCCATAACTCCCCCTCGTTTCATCATCCCCCAATTTCTGCCAAATGTTTTTTATAGATAACTTCAGCAATTGATGGTCGAATCGCTTTTTCATATACCAAAAAGTCTAGATACTCTTTAAATTCAGCTTTACTTTGTGCGGTAATAATTTTTTGTCGAATTAAGTTAAGTTTCTTTTTTGCAACAAAGTATGATTCCCCGCTCTTTTTTTGATAATGGTTTATCTTAAAATCAACTTCGATAAACTCTCTGATCAGTTGTAATTCCTGCTCACTTAAAACCTTAATCCACCTTTCCATCTTGTATCACTCCCTCTATTGACATAAATCCAACTCAACTTTATAAAAACAGGGTATTTTTGTCAAACGAAAAGAAATTATTTTCACTTGAGTTATAAATAAAATTTAAATAAATTCACATTTTCATCACTTCACTATTTTTTTATCCATCCAGCGTCTGGGAATACGCCCTTTTTTGAAATTACAAGGATATTTTTATCTTTCCGATTTTCTTAAGCTTAAAACATAGCTGGTAATCACAACACATATTAAGGAGGAAGCTGATAAATGGGAATTGCACTACGATTAGCTCGAAAATACGGTTGGAAATTCTATCGCACAATTATGCGCTGGATTGGCGAAGGTTATAGAATTGCCTGGATGGAGAAACAATTAAAAAAGCGCACTCGTAAGCTCCGACACTAAACATTTACTTCATAAACTATCACCAGCTAAAAAAAGACCATCACATAATTGTGATGATCTTTTTTAGTGTTTTAAAACGCATTTAGCGAATTTTCTTACCAGGTAACGTGACCAAACTCCAGACAAACATAATTACTGGCATAATCAAAACGACCCAGAAACCAATGCCGATAAATTCTGAATAATCGATATTCAAGCTACCCAAAATTGAATTTTCAAGTTCTTGATAGACCGTGATAATCGCATAAACAATGACACCAAAGTCCACCAATGCAAGTAACATGGCAATTGCCTTAGCAATATAGCTCCGGATTAATTGTAAAACCATGTATAGGATTGGGCAGATAATCAAGATGTACATCAATATGGTAATCTTGTGCGCATCAATTCCAATCGTGGTCAAATATGCACTGGAGTTATTCAAAAAATCATACAAGCGAATCGTTCGTTCATCAGTATTTGGTAAATCAATTTGTAAAAATGGCAAGGTAAACAAGGCTAACAAATCGACAAACCCAATGATAAACCCAATCACGCTTGTTCGTGAACGTCGTCCACTTGGTTGTGGTGCAGGTTGTTCAACAATGACTTCGGGTTGTTTATCGACCTCTTCTGGCGCAACCTCAGTCTCTGGTTCTGGTACATCCGTAACAGCATACGTTTGATCATATTTCGCGACCCGCGTCGCTGGTGTCTCTTTTTCTGCCAATTCGTCTACATTTTGTTGTTGATTTTGCATTAATTCTGCAAGTTCAGCCTCAGTCGGCCGGCGCCCGTACAACTTTTCAAATGCTTCAATTACTTCTTGTTTATTCATTTTTTCATACCCCTATCGCGCCTATTTGCAACTTCTCATGTGCCTGATTATTGATATTGGGCAATTAACGCCTTTAATTCAGATTGTGCAGCCGCATCTTCAGAAACTTGGAAGGTTTCGTCCGGTGCATATTTAGCCGTGTATTCACCATCATCGTTATACTCACCAAAACCAGTATTAGTTGATGCTGGACTACCATTACCTAACTTCAATTCGTAAACAACACCATTATCACCCAGGAGATACTTAGAAATTGGCTTATCAAAATTCATATCAACAGAATAGTTTCCAGCAATTGAACTTTCAGCTGAAAGATCTTGTTGACCAATCTTGCCTGACTTTGACTTATAGAAGACACAGCCACCCAGTGAATGAATTTTAAACCCGGCTTTACCTGGATTGTCTTGGTTTTGAACTTGAATTTCACCATCTGGTGAATCCGCATACCAATCACCGCGACCAGCAGCTCCGTGATCAAAATACCAATTCGTTACGGCCATGTGACCCATTTTGGCCCGTTCACCGGCCCAGTTATTAAAGGCTTGATTGATTTTTTCAGCTTGTGCTGCCGTTAAATTTACGGATGACTGACTGGTATGACTCTCGCTCGACATCGTTGCTGAATCCGATGATTCCTGGGCTTGTGATTCCGAAGACGCCTTTGATTCTGACGCCGCCTTACTTGAGGCCTCTGACATTGAGCGCTCTTTGGCAGCCAAACTTGAGCTTGAAGCAGACATTTCAACTTTTTGCGCATGATGCTTCGCAAAGGCAGCCCCTGCAAAAACTGAACCTCCCAATAAAACGACGACTCCTAAAATAACTAACCAAATCTGTTTCTTTTTCATTTCCCAACTCCATACTTCCCTAATTTATTTATACTTCATCTGCGCCATCATTGGCACGAGCATGCACCTCATCGGCGTAATCCTCGCCCCAAGCGGCCATTGCTTGAATCACCGGTTTGAATGTTGCCCCAAACTCAGTCATCCGATATTCCGTTTTTACGGGAACAACCGGATAGACTGTCTTATGTATAACACCATCTTCTTCTAGTTCTGCTAGCTGCTTAGCTAACATGCGTTTGGAAACATATGGTAATTTTTCCTGTAATTCAGAAAAGCGTAATACTGTATTCTCAAATAGATGATACAAAATCACACTTTTCCATTTACCCGCAATAAACTGTAACGTATTCTGCACTGGACAACCCACATCGCAATCATATAATTTACGCATCATATTTCCCCCACTACTCTATGATACCATTTTCAGCCAGGTGCACAATAATTCACCTCTTCCTATTCATTTAAATAAGTGTAGTATATGAGTTGTCAGGAGGTTTGATATGAATAATTCAATGAAAGCTGTTGGTTTTTACCAACATTTACCTATTACAGACCCAGCGAGTTTTGAAAATGTAACACTCGCCATCCCCACACCCGAAGCACATGACCTACTAGTTGAAGTGCAAGGGGTTTCGGTAAACCCCGTGGATACTGGTGTTCGCAAGGGAGGCCGTAAGAATAAATTAGCCCACCCAAAGATTATCGGATGGGATTCCGTCGGAACAGTCACAGCTGTTGGTGATGAGGTAACCTTGTTTGCTCCCGGTGATCGTGTTTGGTACGCCGGCGAATTTACAAAGCCCGGTAGTGATGAAGAATTTCAAACAGTCGATGAACGTATTGTTGGCCATGCACCCAAGACACTAACTGATCAACAAGCTGCTGCCATCCCATTGGTTGGCTTAACGGCTTATGAAGCTTTATTTGAAAAAATGCATTTGAATTTCACTTCCCATAAAGGTGAAAGTATTTTAATCATCAATGGTTCTGGTGGTGTAGGTTCAATGGCCGTGCAGCTTGCCAAACTAGCTGGTTTAACCGTCATTGCGACCGCATCCAAGCCTGCTTCAGTCGATTGGGTTAACCAACTGGGCACTGATTATGTCGTGGACCACCATCAGGATTTGGTAAAACAAGTTCGTGACCTTGGTTTTAAAAATGTGGATTATATTTTGAATCTAAATAATTTGGATGCCCATTGGCAAGAAATTGCTGAATTAATTCGTCCCGACGGGATGATTGCGGCAACAACTGAAAATCATCGTTTAATTGACTTACAAGCGTTAACCAAGAAGCGTGCAACGTTTGCTTGGGAATGGATGTATAGTAAGTCATATTACCAAACTGATAATATGATTACGCAACATGATATTTTGGATCATATTGCCCAGTTATATAACGACAAAGCGCTCCAACCAATAGATACTGTACATTATCAACCCATTAATGCTGAGAATATGCGTAAAGCGCATGCCGATGTTGAATCCGGGCATATGGTTGGTAAAGTAAGTCTCACTAATTGGTCATAATTTAAATTAAACGGCGTCCCAAATATGGGTCGCCTTATTTTATTCAGGTATCCCATATTTATTTACGCTCTCATTTCGTATAGAATAGTATGATGACGATTGGAAGGAGGGCGTAACGAACATGCGGAAATATATGAAGAAATTCATGAATAGCTCAGCAATGCAGACCATTATTGATTATTGTACCCGTATTTATTTGGGTTATTCGAGTGCAGCCATTACGTATTACGCCCTGCTCGCCATTTTACCGACCTTAATTGTCGCTGGTAACTTACTATCGATTCTCAATTTAAATTTAAATAATGTTATGCATTTTCTCAATCATTCACTGCCCCCGTCTGCATTAACGATTATCCGCCCTATTATTAAATCAATTTTGACGCAGCATAATCTAGGTGGTTTCTCAATCTCACTGATTGTCATGCTCTGGACGATGTCCCGCATGGTTGCATCCATCCGTATCTCTCAAAATACAATCTATGGGGTCAAACCCAAGCATATTGCCATTATTGATCAGTTCGTTTCCTTTTTCTGGCTCATCTTGATTCTTGGCATTATTGCGGCATTGCTAATGTTCGCGGCTTTCGGATCAAGCATTTTAGATGCTCTACCACTAAGAGAAAACACGATTCAACATATCAACGCCTCGCGTCCCTACATCGTTGCGATTGGGCTATTTATCGGGGTCAGTCTCTTTAATTGGTTGCTCCCTGCTAAGAAACCCTGGTTACCTTGGGCGCTCTTAGGAACCTTCCTGGAAGTTTCTGCATTCATGCTCTTAACGCAAGCCTTTAGTGTTTACGTTTCGGTTATCGCAAAAGCCTATTCCTTCTACCAAGCGATTGGTTCTGTGATTGTTGCTATGTTGTGGCTCAACTTCATGGCGTTAATTAGTAATATCTGTACGATTATCACGGCCATTCTAAATGATTTTTGGCCAGGTACTTCTTTACGCCGGCGTTCACCATTCCAAGCCCGGGTAAAGTAAACAAATTTAAGTTCTATTTCAGCCCTACTTATCAAATGTTTAAGCTAACGGCGTTATATTATATTCATACCTAATTAAGAGAAAAGCAACCCATACTTTTTTCATAAACCTACTCCTATAAAAAGAACACCAGGTGCCCACCTGGCGTTCTTTTTTTTACACAATTTTGCAAAAAGAAAAACACCTGCCAATGGCAGGTGTTTTCGTTTAATTAGGCTTTAATGACACCAACTAAGATCAAGGCGATAACTAAGATACCAACCGCAATTCGGTAGTATCCAAAGGCCTTAAAGTCGTTCTTCTTAACATAGTCAAGCAAGAACTTAATGGCGATATAGGCAACAACCCATGAAACCATGAATCCGACGAACAATACTCCTGATTGAATCATGGTGAAGCTACCGCCCTTAAGGAAGTAACTACCAAGCTTCAATACCGCAATACCGAACATCATTGGAATACTCATGAAGAATGAGAACTCCGTTGCCACGAAACGAGAAGCACCCAAGAGCAAAGCTCCTAAGATGGTTGCCCCTGAACGTGATGTTCCAGGAATAATGGCAAGCACTTGGAAGAATCCAATGAACAAGGCCATCTTGTAACTCATGGCATTCAAATCAGTCAACCATGGTTGCTTATCAGCTAAGTAATTTTCAATAATGATAAACAAGAAACCATAAAGGATCAACATTGCAGCAACAACCCAAACGTTGTCGCCCATGTAATCATTCAAGGCTAACCCAATAATCGCTGAAGGCAACACTCCCACGATTACCTTTGACCACAAACGCCAAGTTTGATTTTTCTCAACTTGCGTCTTAGAGCGGGCAAATGGGTTCAGCTTATTGAAGTAGAGCTGTAGCACGGCCATAATTGCTCCAAGTTGAATCACATATTCATACATGTGCGTGAAGGCCTTCGTCCAAACCGCTCCACCAGGAATTCCCATCAGTGAGTCGGCGATAATAATATGCCCTGTTGATGAAATTGGTAGGAATTCAGTAATTCCTTCGACAATTCCAATAATAAAGGACTTTAAAAGTTCAATCATAAGTTATCTCCTATATTTACTTAACACTAACATACCAAAATTTTTCTGCTAGCAAAACCCTTATCCAGTTTTTTTAATGCTTTTTAAATTAGCGTATAATATTCCTTGCAATGTTATACGCTGTACAGTATAATTTTATGTATAAACTAAACATATATGAAATAGGAGAAAATATTATGAAGAAGAAGTTATATAAGTCAGACAATCGTGTCCTCGCCGGAGTACTTGGTGGAATCGCCAACTACCTAAACGTTGACCCAACCGTCATTCGTGTCATCTTTGTGATTCTAACAATGCTTACAAGCATTGTTCCCTGTGTGATTTTCTATGTAATTGCCGCAATGATTATGCCCGATATGCCTAACTTCTCACAATATGAACGTGAAGATGTTACGCCTAACCAAGACGACGAAATCTAATAAAACGAAAAGCACTGCCGAGCTTATGCTTGGCAGTGCTTTTTTTATGGTGTTGGTAAGCCACTTTGGGCAAGGTCCATTTCATCAACGTCCCCACCGTAGAGCGGCCCAGTTTCTGCAGGTTTCAAATCCAACGCTTTCCGCAATTGATTCGTCACCGGTTGCTTAACTTCAGTACTAATGAATTCCGAAGAACCCCGTTTTGTGTCATACGTTTGACCCGTCAAATGACCAGTTTTAATCGACTTAGCTGCTAACAAGTAGTTACCGCTAATTTGTTCGATGTCTTGTGAAGATAAATCAGTCTTCACAGATTGACTGACAGCTGAAATAAAATCAGCATCTGCTAGCCGAAGAGGGTTCGACAAAGCCTTCTTGGCAATTCCTTGTATAACTAATCGTTGCCGTGCTTGGCGGCCATAGTCACCTGATGGATCTTGATAACGCATGCGTGAAAAGGCTAGCGCTGCTTTCCCATCCATCCGATCATATGAATGGGTCACATCATTCTTACCCGTGTGCGTAAAGTGTGATGAGCCTTTTTTGAACTTATACAAATTCCCGGGATCACTATGGGCCGTTTCAGGATTGAATTCAAAGGTTAGTGGTGAAACCACCTGAATGCCACCTAACTCATTCACAACCTGCTCCAACCCCCGCATATTCACAATCGCATAGTAATCAATTGGTACGTTCAACCACCGTTGCACCGTCTGAATCGATGTTTTGGCTGATCCATACTCATACGCTGAATTCAGCTTAGCCGGAAATTCATGTTCGTAGCCGACCGGCGCGACAATACTATCACGTGGTAGTGACACCAGTGTCGTGGTCTTCTGTTCAGGATTCACAACCGCTAACATCAAAGAATCCGTCCGTCCCTTATAGTTACGCCCGAATTCTCCTGTATCTGTCCCCATTAATAAAATAGAAAACGGTTTGCGTTGCTTTAGGAGTTTACTCCCGTTGCGCGATTTTTTCACGTGCGCCGGTTGATAGGCTTGATTCATCGCACGATTAGCATTGATTAGCGTATGTATACCAAACCCTACGCCAATCGCCATCATTATCAACGTTACCGCTAACACAATGTTGCGTTCCCGATACGCCGACTTAATATAACGTGGTCCACGGACAACACGTCGTTTCTTTCTATCTGACATGCATGGTGCCCCCTCGCTACATCATCATCTTAGACAGCCACTGGGGCCTTAATTGACTTGCTTGGATGATAATTCTTAATCTTAATATCATCCATTGTGTAATCAAAAATCGATTTAACATCTGGATTCAACCAAAGTTCAGGTAACTCTGCCATTGGGCGTGCCAATTGTTCTTCCACTTGTTCCACGTGGTTATTGTAGATGTGAGCATCTCCCAAGGTATGCACAAATTCACCGGCTTCATAACCCGTTTGCGCAGCTACCATATGTAGCAACAAGGAGTATGAGGCAATGTTAAAAGGCACACCGAGAAACATATCAGCTGAACGTTGGTACAATTGCAAACTGATCTTTCCATCAGCAACATAGAATTGGAACAAGGCGTGACATGGTGGCAAAGCTTGCGTTGGAATAGCTTCGGGATTCCATGCCGTTACGATTAAACGACGAGAATCCGGATGTGTTTTAATTTGGTCAATCACATCAGCCATTTGGTCAATAAAGCCACCTTGAACTTTCTTCCAGTGACGCCATTGCGCACCATACACATCACCAAGTTCACCAAATTCAGCGGCAAAATCATCATCTGACAAAATCTTGTCGACGAAAATTTGGTGTTGTTGATCATATTCAGCCGCAAATTCGTCATCAACTAGCGCTCGGCGTCCAAAATCCGTCATATCTGGACCAGTATAGCTATCTGATTCAACCCAGTTTTTAAAGGCCCATTCATCCCAAATATGATTGTTGTTTTCCAGTAAGAATTTAATATTGGTATTTCCTTGAAGGAACCACAATAATTCACTTTTAATAAGCTTAAATGGCACACGTTTAGTGGTCAGTAGCGGAAAACCTTCTGCCATATCAAAACGCATCTGACGGCCTAAAACTGAACGTGTTCCTGTTCCAGTCCGGTCCGTTTTTACAGCACCATTTTCTAAAATATCTTGGAGTGTATCCAAGTAAGCTTGTTCATTCTGGCTCATTCCGTATCTCCTTGCGTTGTGTCAATATACTTTTCAAAGTGTAACTTTTCAATATCATCTGCCGTAATCGTCACTTGCTCTAAAGCCACATGCTTTTCATCAATCAAGGTCATGGCAAAATCATCATTGCGATAGTTACGTAAATAATTAATTTTCTTAATCCCAGCCTGCAACAATAGCTTTGTACAGTAAACACATGGGAAATCTGTAACATAAATTTCAGCATCGTCAGATGAAATGCCCATTTTAGCCATTTGCATCAACGCATTTTGTTCAGCATGCACGGCCCGGATACAATGACCGTCAACCATCAAATCACCGACTTCATCACAGTGTGGGGTTCCTGAAACTGATCCATTATAGCCACTAGCTATAATCCGTCCATCTTTAACAATGACTGCCCCGACTTGGAGTCGCGTGCAGGTTCCACGTGATGCTAACATCACAGCTTGCAACATAAAATAGGTTGGCCAGGCAATTCGCTTTTCAGTCATTTCTCCACCTCAAATTATTTCTAACTCCCATCATACCGCATTCATAACCATAATAAAATCGTTCAATTTGGACCAACTGACGTTTCAGCATTACTAGTCGCAGTCCTGGGCAAAAGATAGGGCTAATTTCTTTTTCTTTCGTTTTTTTCAAAAATTGCATTAAAGAGATTAATAAATTCATTTAATAAAAACTCTCTTTCTTATTTACCATAATTATGGTAAAATAAAAAAAGGCCTTGTCGTACATAAAATTCAGGCTATACGTAGTCTCGATCTCATTTGTCGAGAGAAGGCGAGATTGTCTCGCGAAAGGAAGTGTTTTTATGCCTGCAACATTAGTGGAAATTAAACAAAATCTTGATAACCATCTTGGTGAAACGGTAACTTTGATTACCCACGAAAGTCGTCATCGCACAATTGAGCATCAAGCAATTGTCCGAGAAACTTTCCCTGCTGTCTTTGTTTTAGATTTAAAGCAAGATGGCCACGAATTTGATCGTGCATCATTTAGTTATACTGACGTCTTAACTGAAAACATTGAAATTAATTTTAATTAAGCATCAGCAATTTGCTTTTGTTTCATTATACTAAATACCCGTGCCAATTTACATTTTGGTTCGGGTATTTTTTATTTAATTTTTTTCAATCTAGAAAAAAATTCGCTTACGTTTTTTGTCTCTGTTGGCATGCATTTTTTCATAAATAGTCGTCGCACTCGTTTTTACTCATTTTTGGTACGCTTTTTTTCATATTACGCCACCACTCTATCGGCGCCACCTTGACAAACTTATCATTTTATTCTAATAATTATATAATCTATAAATATGAAAGTTGGTATTCCACATGACAAAAGTAACTCCTGCCGATTTCGATTGGTCCGATTTAGGCTTTGCCTACCACGATCTTCCTTATCGTTTTCGCGCCGTCTATCGTAACGGCCAGTGGGAACCTGGTGAAATCACTGAAAACAGCCAGATTCAAATGAGCGAAGCAGCTTCAGTCCTCCACTATGGTCAAGAAGTCTTTGAAGGTATGAAAGCCTATCGTCGCGCCGACGGCGGTGTCAACATCTTCCGTCCCGACCGCAACGCGGCCCGGATGCGTCAATCGGCAGAACGTTTGGTTATGCCGGGATACCCTGAAGATGCCTTTATCGATGCGGTTAAGGCCGTTGTTAAAGCCAACCAAGATTTCGTCCCACCTTATGGTTCTGGCGCAACATTGTACATCCGCCCCTTCCTCATCGGAACTGGTGCAGTTGTTGGGGTTAAGCCGGCCGACGAATACGTATTCGGCATTTATGTTACCCCCGTTGGGGCCTACTATAAGGGTGGACTGACACCCACCGCTTATGTCACAAGCCCGTATGATCGTGCCGCTCACGGTGGAACCGGCCGTGCAAAGGTTGGTGGTAATTATGCCGCTTCAATGTTGCCGGGTCAAAATGCGCATGCTGATGGCTATTCTGATGTGGTATACCTTGATCCACGTTTACATGAAAACATTGAAGAACTTGGATCAGCTAACTTCTTTGGGATTACCAAGGACAATCGATTTCTAACCCCTAAGTCACCTTCAATTTTACCTTCAGTCACCAAATATTCATTACTTGAATTGGCAGAAGAAGCTGGCATGGTAACCGAAGAAACCACTATCAGCATTTATGACCTTGAGCAATTTGATGAGGCAGGTGCCATGGGAACTGCTGCTGTAATTTCACCAGTTGGCTCAATTACACACAATGATAAGAAGCATGTCTTCTATTCAGAAACAGAAGTTGGGCCAAAGACCCAAGCACTTTACGATCGCTTAATGGCGATTCAGTTCGGAGATCAACCTGGCCCTGACGGCTGGGCAATCGATGTACCACTAGATTAGCAATAAAAAAAACGATGCGCACCTAAACCATGCGCATCGTTTTTTTGTTTATTTTTTAACTTCAGGATCAACCTTAGATTCAGGTTCTTTGGTAACTTCAAAGTCACTGATATAGGCATCCTTGTAGTGTAATGCTTTGAAGTGGAATGGACCCACTTGCATTTCACTACCTGCACCGGCATTTGGATTCTGGTCAAGCATGTAACCCGTTAGAGTTACCATGTCTGAATGATCAAAGTCACGCAAGTCGGTCTTGAAATAGCGTTCAAAGTCATACAAGGTCATTTTACCTGAGACGCGATAATGCATGATACCATTTTCGTCAGAACCAAGCTTTTCAACGAGGTCATCGGCAACATCATCAACTTCATCGCGGACAGTGCCGAAGAGTTCTTCGTAAATGTCCTTATCGGTAACAATCCCTGATGTACCACCGTATTCATCCTTAACAACCACCATTGGTGTTCGCTTAGAAATCATCACTTGAAGTGCATCTTGAATTGGCATACTTTCAGGAACTGTTGGCATTTGGCGAAGAATCTTACGGACGGTGACTGTATCGTCAGCATAAGCTTGACGCATCAAGTCATAATTGAAGATATAGCCTAACACCTTGTCCTTATCGTTGTCAGCAACCACTGGCAAACGTGAGAACTTAGTCTTGAAATAAACTTGAACCGCTTCCTTAATGGTTGTGTTAATATCAACAACTTCCATCTCAGTTCGGTCGATCATAATATCTACAACGTCTTTGTCATTCATTTCGAATGCGCGTTGCATCAATAGATAATCTTCATCCTGTAATTGTCCCTGGCGGGCAGCATTACGTGACAAACTCAAAATTTCAGCTTCAGAGTAAACTTCGCTATCTTCTGAGGCCGTCTTCATTCCAAACAAATGGGTTACCCCATTGGCTGACACATTTAGCAACCAGACGAATGGGTAGAAGATGACGTGGAAGAACTTCAAAGGACCTGACACAGCAAGCCCCACCTTAACGGGAAACTCGATTGACACGTTCTTTGGCACAAGTTCAGTGAAGACCACTTCAATATATGTCAACAAGACTAAGGCAATCACTGAAGCGATGACACCGGCACTTGGTCCAGTCATTTCTTGAATGATCCCCATCTTTAAGAGCAAGTGGGCCACAGTTGATTCACCCATGAACCCTAACAACAACCCTGCCAAAGTAATTCCAACTTGGGTCGTTGAAAGGTATTCGTTTAGGTTATCCACCATGTTGATGGTACGCGCAATTTTCCGTGATGGCTTCTCACGCTCGTTTTGCATTTCTTCTAATGTACTTCGACGAACTTTAACTAAGGCAAATTCAGCGGCAACAAAAATTGCTGCAAAAATTAACACAATGATAATGATAATCAATGAAATCCACAGTTGTGCAGTACTCAATAGAAATCCCTTCTTTCTTTATCGGTCATTTATAACAGGTGATTATTCTTCTTCAATACGTACATCAGAACTATTTTCATCCGTAAGTGGTAATACCGCTACTTCGAAATAGTTGATGTATGCATCCTTGAAGTCCAAGGCGGTAATTTCAAAATTAGCCACTTGGTTGGGTTCATTAACACTAAGATCAGGGAAACGATCCAACATATAGCCTGTTAATGTCACCTTATCTGAATCCTCAAATGATCCAATATCTTCGTGGAAGTAACGCTCAAAGTCATTTAGATTCAACTTACCTGACACTTGATAATGCATATTACCCTCATCATCAGAGTGCAACTTCGTAATCAAGTTATCGATTGTATCATCAACTTCATCGCGTACTGTACCGAATAGTTCTTCATAGATGTCCTTATCTGTCACAATTCCAGAAGTTCCACCGTATTCATCCTTAACGACAACCATTGGCACACGGTGATCAATCATTTCTTGCAAGATATCCGTAATAGGTTGATCTTCAGAAATGTTTGGTAAGTTACGCAAAACCGTACTTACAGGCGCTTCCATATCGATACGACCTTGACGTACTAAGTCATATGAATAAACATAACCAAGAATCTTATCCTTATCGTTGTTAGCAACAACTGGGATTCGTGAGTACTTGGTTTCTAAGTACATGTTCAAAGCTTCATGAATCGTCGCGTTCACATCAATCACTTCAAGTTGTGTACGGTCAATCATGATATCAGCAGCAACCTTATCATTCATTTCAAAGGCACGTTGCATGTAGCGTAAGTCGTCTTCATCAATTTCACCAGCTTGTGCAGCATCACGAGAAAGTGACACAATTTCAGCTTGTGAATAGATATCTTCATCAGGATGCGCATTGTATCCCAAAATCTTTGTCACCCATGCTGCAGTACGGTCGAACAACCAAATCATTGGGTAGAACAACACGTGGAAGAACATAACAGGGCGCACGATTTTAAGCAAGACCCCAGTCGGATCATCAATCGCAATATTTTTAGGAACCAAATCGGTAAACACCGCGTGAATAAAGGTGAAAATCAAGATGGCGGCAATTGACGCAAAACTATGCGCAATTTCTGGTGGCAAGATGCCACTACTGATGATTAAGCCAGCAATGAAACCTTCCCCTAACCAACCTAAGATCAGCGAAGTTAACGTAATACCAACTTGCGCTGTTGAAAGATATTCAGTCAAATGATCAACCATGTAAATGGCATGATCAATTTTTGTTGATGGCTTTTTTTGTTCCTCTTTCAAGGCCTTCAAAGCGCTGGGACGAACCTTAACCAAAGAATATTCAGTTAAAGTAAACAATACTGCAAGTGCCAAAATCACGATAATGACAACAAGGTTAATAATTATAGACGGACCGGAATCCATGTGCTACCTTCTTTCGAGTTTTAAATTTAAATTACATACATAGACAATATTTTTATATCAACCGAATTTTTGGCGATATATCTATTATTTTATCCGTTATAGACGCCGGCGTCAAATAGCGCATTGTGCAAACGGATAAAGTCATCGAGCGTCAATTTCTCAGCACGAATCTTAGGACTAATATCAGCAGCTTCCAAAGCTGTTGTCAAACGTTCCTTCATCTCATCAGTTTTACCAAAAGCGGTGATGAGGTTATTCCAAAGCGTCTTACGGCGCATGGCGAAGCCAACCTTGAAGAGTTGGAAGAGTTTCTTCTCATCCTTGGGGTCAACTGTTAATGGTTCGCGCGGTGTCAAAACGATAATCGCTGAATCCACATTTGGATTTGGTACAAAGGCCGTGCGTGAAACATTAAAGGCGAGTGCCGCATTCATACGGTAAGTCACAGCTAACGTCAATGAACCATAGTCCTTAGTTCCAGGTTCAGCTGACAAACGATCAGCCACTTCCTTTTGCATCATCACGACAATCGCATCAAACTGCACATTTGATTGCAAGACTTGCATCAAAATTGGTGTCGTAATGTAGTATGGCAAGTTCGCCACCAATTTCAATGGTGCACTTGGATCATCGAACTCTTCTTGAATCGTCTTCTCCAAATCAACACTTAGAATGTCTTGATTAATGATTTTCACATTATCATATGGGGCCAGGGTATGATCCAATACTGGAATCAAGCGATCATCAATTTCAAATGCGACCACTTGCTTGGCGTTACGTGCTAATTGTTCCGTCAATGCCCCAATTCCAGGTCCGATTTCAATCACATTATCGGTCGGCTTAACTTCACCGGCAGAGACAATATTTTTTAAGATATTAATATCCGTTAGGAAGTTTTGTCCCAGCGACTTTTTCGTATTAATACCATATTGGTTCATTATTGCCTGCGTCCGGACGGGCGTTGCAATATCTGGTACATCATTCATGCATTTTCCTCTTCTATCTCTCGAAGCGTTGCTTCTAAATCAGCCTTGGTGATGCCAAACATCCCCAAGCGCTTTAAAAATTGCTTCCCATTCACGTAGCCTAATTGGCGCTTTTCAGCAACCTTTTGGCGGAGTTGGGCGGCCTGTGGGCCAGCTAGCAGATTTAAACGGACCAAATCTTGGCGCGTCACATCTGACGTTGGTTGACCATCGGCATCCATCACCGTAACGACTTGGTCGAGTGCATGTTGGATCGTTGCGGCATCAGCGTACTCAATGCCCAAACTATGGTGTTTAATCTGCCGACCAGCCTCATCCTTCGTTAAAAAAGCGTGCTTAGCCGTTGGTACAGCTTCCGTAATGAGGTGGCGTAGCCGTTCCCCATTAAAGTCAGGGTCAGTAAAGACAATAATCCCCCGTCGATCAGCAGCTTCTTTAATCGCCCGTAGTGTTTCAGGACTAAGCGCTGAGCCGTTCGTTTCCAAAGTGTCTGCATCAACTGCTTGTTGAATCACTTGCGTATCAGCTTTCCCCTCGACCACGATGACTTCTTGAATCTTGGTCATTACTTATCCAACCACAAACGGTGGGCATTGTCAGTTGTAATCTTAGCAATTTCGTTATACGTCATGCCCAATTGTTCAGCCATGTTTTCAAGCGTATAGTGCGTAAACATTGGCTCGTTCATCTTGCCACGCATTGGTGTTGGAGCTAAGAATGGCGCATCTGTTTCGACCAAAATACGGTCTAATGGCACCGCCTGTAAAGCTGCCTTAATATCGTCAGACTTTTTGAACGTTACCATTCCTGAGAAACCGATATACATACCGAGGTCCAAGAAGCGTTGCACTTCTTTTGCATCCCCAGTAAAGGAATGCATAACACCGCCGAATTCTTCAACGTGGTGCGCCTTCAACATATCATAAACGTCATCAAAGGCGTCACGCGCGTGCACAGTAACAGGTAGATGCGTTTCACGGGCTAAGTCCAATTGTGCCGCAAAGGCCGCTTTTTGGACTTCTGGAGCAGGATTATCTTCCCAGTGGTAGTCCAGTCCCATTTCACCCAACCCAACGACTGTGTCGTCGTTCAATTGGTCACGTAAAATCGCCATTTCGGCATCATTCACTTCGTTCACATCTTCCGGTTGGAATCCCACGATTGCATGGACGCCTTCCAATTCATGGGCAATTTCAATTGCTTGCGCATTTCCCAAGTGATTGTATCCCACCACGTTCATTTCCATAATGCGGTATTCACGTGCGCGAGCCCAGTATGCTGTAACATCTTCACTAAATTCTGTTTCATTTAAATGTGTGTGTGAATCATAGGCGGCTTCAGGCCGCTTTGATGGATCATAAATCGCCATAATTTACCTCATTTTATTTTTGTCTCGTATCTTAATAGTACTATCATACCAAAAAAAGATGGCATGCTTAAGCTTTGACCGTAAAACAGTCATAATGCTATGTATAAAAAACAGCCGAATGACACATTCGACTGAATTTCCAAGTTATTCTTCTTCTTCTTCTTCAATTGCCAAAACTAAGGCTTGAGCCGCATTCACTTCATCGTAAAGGGCTTTAGCCAGTCCAGAACTCAGTGTATTTTTGGCTCGACCTTGATGGATGTACTGCAATTCAGCCTGCAATGCATTCATCATCACTTCTTGATCGTCGTCCGTTGAATCGACTGAACTCTGCATCACGTTTTGTTGACGTACTTGCACATTGCGCATAGCTAATGCCAAGCGTGGATTCTTACCAGATTGCTCCAAAGATTGAATATCAGCTTCAACCGCCGGTTCCGTCACATTACGAATTTCTTCAGTTGCGGCAGCCCAACGATCACGTTGCTTTTGCTTTAACTTATGCAAACTCTGACGTTTATCGGCCGTATTCATATCCAACACTTTTCGCTGATCAGCGATTCGTTGTTCCATATGTTTACGTTGGTCAGGTGGCAAATCCTTCAAGTGGCGTTGCTCACGCTTAATATACTTTTCAATACGTTGCTTTTGACGTTCTTGACGCTTACTTGAATTCACATGACGGTCAATGAAGTGCATCCAACTTTGTTCAAGACTGTGCCAAAGCACACGTCCACGGTGCTGAATACCATGCCAACCAGAATTACGCGAATTATGTGATAAGCGCTGATAGAACAAAGCGGCATCACCGGAAAGTTGATCAGCATCCATCGCGTCTTCAATCGCTTGGTTGGTGACCCGATTAATTCGATCTGTTGCTTCTAACCAAATGTCACGGTCTAACTGCTCATCTCCATAACCGAGTTGTGCTTGCAACTGACGCGTCACACGTTGCTTGGTTTGCGGGTCAGCATCAGAACGATCAACATCGGCCATACCACGACTAACCATCTCCAAGTGCGCCTTGTCAAAGTCAGCTGTTTTGAATTCAGGTTCAACTTCAGGCAAGACTTTAGGCAAAACAAGTAGTGGCATTACCAAACTAATAATGATTACAACTGATGCAATCAATAAAATATTGTCTCGATATGGGAATGGCTGTCCATTCTTTAACACATATGGCAAAGATAGCGCCATGGCCATTGTCATGGCTCCATGAACGCCACCAATGGCAAAGACAAACGCGTCTTTCTTCCGTTGACCATAATCGATAAAGCGCTCCACGTCTTCTTTTTGTGAAAAAATCATCGATAAGAAACGCACAATAACCATAATGATGTAAATCAAGATTCCCATGCCGACCATTGGCACCCAACCGTAACCAGTTGTATTAACGAAAGTCTCGACAACGCGGACAAGTTCGAGCCCCAAAAGTACGAACACGATTCCATTTAGGATTTGGGACATCATTTCCCAAACCTGATTACTCAAATTACTTAACTGTGCCGACATAAATTGCATATGCGCACGTTCTTCATTATGCACAACTCCAGCAATTACCACAGCGATAATTCCTGAGACATGGAAGTGCTCAGCAATAATATAGATTGCTACTGGACTGATGATTTGAATCAAAATTTGGGCCGTACTATCGTCCAATTGGAAGCGCAAAAGATTTTGACGAATCCAAACGATTAACATACCCAAAATAAATCCAATAACTGCACCACCAAAGGCTGAAATCAAAAACTCTTTAAATCCTTCAAGGAATGAAAAGTGTCCCGTATTTAGCCACAATAATGCTAGTGCTAAAACAACTAGTCCGCTGGCATCATTGAACAGTGATTCCAAATTCAGCGCACGCTTGATTCCTGACGGCATTTTAACCGTTGATGTCACCGAATCTAAGGCAGTTGCATCAGTCGGCGTAACAATGGCTGCTAGCGCGACTGCCAGGGGTAAGACCCAATGCATAATCGCCTGCTCCGTAAAGCCAAGCACCACAACCGTGACTATCGCCAAAATTCCCGCCAAACGAATGATGGCTGAAAAATTCTTTGAAATCACACTGGCATTGGTATGTTGCCCTTCATAAAACAATAACGGAGCAATCACTAACATCAAGAACAGATCAGGTTCTAGATGAATTTGATTTAAAGTACCAGGAATTAATGCCAGAATAATTCCGGCTAAAATCTGCCAAAAAGCTTGGGGGATTTTTGGCATTAATTGAGACAGAAAATTAGCAACAATGATCGCAATCATAATTACTAAAATAACAAATAGAAAATCCATAAGTTCCTCCTGAGGGGATTACGACATAAGGAGAACAGGGACCCAATTTTGAGTCCCTGCCGTTTAACTTATTGAATTACATTATCCTAAGTCAGCACCAGGCTTAATTGAGTCTGGTAAGAATGTTAGGGTAACTTCATCATCCTTCTCGGCAGATAGAATCATACCTTCAGAAAGCTCACCCATCATCTTACGAGGCTTTAGGTTAGCCACAAAGGCAACGTTCTTACCCACTAATTGTTCAAATTCTGGATAGAACTTCTTCATTCCAGATAAAATGGTACGACCATTCTTTGAACCGTCATCAAGCTTGAAACGCAACAACTTATTTGACTTTTCAACTGCAGATACCGCTTCAATCTTACCAACGCGGATATCAACCTTTTCAAAATCATCAAATTCAATTTCTGGCTTCGTTTCAAGCTTTTCTGGACGATCATCAGCTTCGGCCTTAGGTGCACCACCCGTCATTTCATCACGGATGTAAGCAACTTCAGCATCAACATCCACGCGTGGGAAGATTGGTTGACCCTTTTCTACGACACGACCACCAGTTGGCAAAGCATCAAAGCTTAAGTCAGCAATTTGTAAGTTAGATTCTGACAAACCTAATTGTTCAAAGATAGCCTTTGGTGTGTTTGTCAAAACAGGTTGCAACAAGATTGCGACAACACGCAATGAAGCAGCCAAGTGGGCCATAACCGCACTCAAGTTATTTGCTTGTTCTGGATCCTTGGCCATTGTCCAAGGTGTTGTTTCATCAATGTACTTATTTGCACGTGAAATCAACTTCCAGACTTCGGCAAGTGCATCTGATGTGTGTAGTTCATCCATGTACTTATTGTAGTTTTCAATAACTGATGCAGCTGTTTGTTCCAAATCAGCATCAAATTCAGTTGAACCAATTTCAAGCGATGGAATAATACCGTCATCATACTTGTTAATCATCGCAACCGTACGGTTCAATAGATTTCCAAGGTCATTTGCTAGGTCGTAGTTCAACTTTGAAACAAAGTCTTCAGGTGTGAAGAGGCCATCGTTTCCGTATGGCATTGCACGCAATAGGTAGTAACGTACCGCATCAACACCGTAGCGTTCAGCCAAAGTATCAGGATACACAACGTTTCCCTTTGACTTTGACATCTTTCCATCACGCATAGTTAACCAACCATGTGCGAAAATCTTCTTTGGTTCAGGCAAGCCCAAGGCATGCAACATAATTGGCCAATAAATGGTGTGGAAACGAACAATTTCCTTACCAACTAATTGCACATTTGCCGGCCAGAACTTATCAAACAATTCCGTGTTATCACTACCGTAACCAAGCGCTGTAATATAGTTTGAAAGGGCATCAATCCAAACGTAAACAACGTGCTTTGGATCTGATGGTACAGGAACTCCCCATGAGAAGGCAGTACGCGTTACGGCTAAGTCTTCCAATCCTGGTTCGATAAAGTTTTTAACCATTTCGTTCATACGTGAATTTGGTTCAACAAAATCAGGGTGTTCCTTGTAGTAGTTCATCAACCAGTCAGAATACTTACTCATGCGGAAGAAATATGATTCTTCCTTAACTAGTTCAACTTCATGACCAGATGGTGCCTTACCACCGATGACCTTACCATCTGCATCACGGTAAACTTCTTCCAATTGTGATTCTGTAAAGTATTCTTCATCATCTACTGAATACCAACCTTCATAATTTCCCTTGTAAATATCCCCTTGATCAAGGAATTGTTGGAAAATCTTTTGGATTGCTTTTTCATGTTGTTCATCAGTTGTACGAATAAAGCCATCATTACTAATGTCCAATTCTTTCCAAAGCTTTTGAATATCTTCAGCCATACCATCAACGTATTGTTGTGGTGTCATATTCAACTTTTCTGCTTTTTGTTCAATCTTCAAACCGTGTTCGTCGGTTCCTGTAAGGAAATAGACATCATCACCTAGTAGACGGTGGTAGCGCGCGGCAGCATCAGCTAACACTGTTGTATAGGTGTTTCCAATATGTAACTTACCAGATGGATAGTAAATTGGTGTCGTAATGTAAAATGTATTTGGTTCTGTCATTAATCCTTTACCTTTCAGCATACGAATGAGTATGCTGCCCTTGTTGTATTTTAGATTATAAGTCTCTTATAAAGCCTAATCTTCATTATATCAATAAATTTAATGCTATGATGGAAAAATATCAAATTTCGTTTCCTGAATAAACAAAAAAGCCGCCATCACTGGCGACTTTCGTTTGCATTGCGACGTCCTATCCTCGCAGGAAGAGATCCTCCAACTACTTTCGGCGCTATTGAGCTTAACTTCTGTGTTCGGTATGGGAACAGGTGTGACCTCAATGCCATCATCACAACACGGTGTTGATGAGACTTACGTCTCTCAAAACTGAATCATATTATGTATCTTATTTTCATTTCATTAATTGAACCGTACACCAACGTTTTGTTCAACTTGGTTAAGTCCTCGAACCATTAGTACTAGTCC
>NZ_RHGY01000010.1 GCF_003862435.1 Weissella viridescens
ATTTTTTATGACTTATTAGAAAGTGGTGTTGATCAATTTATTCGATACATTCCTGATTTTGAAGAATACACGCATGATTCTGAATTGATTGGTGATTATTTTGAATTAACTGGCGGTACGATTGTGACAAGCTTTAGTGATTTATTGACAGCATTTAATCAACCACAATCAACCATTGAAAACAAAGATTTTTTGATGACGTATTTCTTTGGGTACGAAAAGACAACGACGATTGATTATTTGATTGAAGATGCCGATGCTGCACGACCACGCCATCGTCAATATCCTGAATTACACACATTTGATATTTTCGATACTTTGATTAAGCGTGATACATTGGAACCTATCAGTATTTTTGCGGAAGTTCAAGATCAGCTCGCTGATTTTGAGGAACCGTTCGAACGCTATCTGATTGATAACTATCAAACGATTCGTCAAGAAGTCGAGTCTGATTTGCGCGATGTCTTTAAAAAGACAACGTATGAACGCCAATCCGATACGTTTGAAGTCACGTTGGCACAAATTCTCGAACGTCTGCAACAAAACTATCACCTTTCAGATGCACAAACGAATTTCCTATATGATTGTGAAGTTGCTGCGGAAATTAAGGCCGTACAACCGATTCAAACGCGAATCAATACGCTATTTGATCTCATTGCAGCAGGGCATGACGTTAAGTTAATCTCTGACATGTACTTGCCAAAGTCTGTGATTCAAAAGATGATTACAGTAGCCGACCCACGTTTAGCAGAGTTACCATTGTATGTTTCAAGTGAAGTTGGCTATCAAAAGTCAACCGGTAAGCTGTTCGATTATGTTTTCTTTGATAGTGATTATCACTATTCAAAGTGGGTCCATTATGGTGACAACAAGCACGCTGATGGTAAGGTGCCACGTAAACTTGGCATTCAAACGTATAACCATGATATGGATAGCTTTGTGCCGAACGAATCATGGTATGTTGACGAAGCGCAAGCGCCTTATCGTTATGATGCCTATAAGCTGGCAACCTTGTTCCAACGCCGTCGTCAAGCTCTTGTGAACCAAGCCAATATGACGTTTGATATGTCAGCTTACTATGCGTATGCCTATATTGGACCTACATTTGTGCCATATGTCCACTGGGCATTACAAGATGCTATTGAGCGAGGATACGAAACGCTCTATTTCATTTCTCGTGATGGGTATTATCTCAAGCAAATCGCGGATGTCATGATTGAAGAGCAACAGTTGCCAATCAAGGCTAAATTTATCTATGGTTCTCGTAAAGCGTGGCGTGTGCCTTCATTCATTGATGAAGTCGACCCAGCATCGTTTACACCATTTGGCATGTTTACCTTAATGGATAGCTTTGACGATATGGTCAAGTCTAGTCAACTTCCTGAAGCTGAATTACTTGAATTATTGCCAGAGTTAGAATCGTATCGTCATGCACCAACCTTAAAGGGTGGCGTTGCGAATACAATTCGTGAGATTTTCAGTCAGTCTGAAGCCTATAAGAAACGTTTGTTAGAAATTGCTGCCGAACGTCGACCAATTGTAACGGATTATTTGCAACAAGAAATTGATTTCGATGAGAAATTTGCCTTTGTTGAATTCTGGGGTCGTGGTTATACGCAAGACACATTAACGCGCCTTTTGGAAGATGCAGCCGGGCATCCTGTCGATAATCCGTTCTATTATGTGCGAAACTTTACGGATAATGATGGGCATTCAATTCGTCATCGCTTTACACAAATGCCGGTTAACTTTAGTCCATTTGAATCAATTTTTGCGACAACACCTTATAAGAGTATTCCTGGCTACGTACGCGCTGATGATGGTAGTGTTCAACCAATCATTACACCACAAGAGAATGAGTATCATGCGGCGATTACCGAAAATATCCAGTTATTTGCCCGTAACTTTGTCCACTTAGATGTGGCAAATGAGCGTGAATTTGACCGATTTACTGGTGAAAGTGCTTATAAGTACTTCTTTAAGCACCCATATGATGGTTATATCACTTCGGTCTTTGCGCGTTATAAGGATAATGTGGCAATGTATGGGGAGCCACAAGAGTACGCGCCAATTTTGAGTGCTCGAACGGTGCAATTTACGACACCGCGTCGTTTACGTCAACAAACGCGTAACCTGGAAATGTCTTTGAGTCGTTCGTCAAATGGGGCACGTGCTGCATATCGTCGTACGCAAAAGCTAAAGCGTGGTAAAGTGACTGATATTCCACAGACGAAGGTACCGTACCCGGTCAATGAGCTAAGCCGCTATGTGCACATTGAAACGTTCCCTTGTCGGGTAGTCTTACAAGAAAATCAATTCGTCTATGCTAGTGTGCATTGGGTCAAAGCTGGTAAGAGTAATTACATGTTGAAAAAGGGTACCGTGATTACGGTTTTGGGCATTGATTGGACAGATCAAGGTGTTCCAAGATTACGGACTGCGTTGGGCTATATCTCAGCCAACAAACAACAAACTGCAGTGACATTGAGTGCTGATGCTGATCACATTATCAAACAGCCACAACGCTTACGTCCATATGTTCGCAAGCAAGCTAAAAAGGGTAAGAAGATGCTCAAAGCAATTTTGAAGCGTACGCCTGGCTTTGATATTTAGACGTTAATCACCATAATGTAGTACAATTGAATGAAAGCGCGATAAGTGTTGTTTTTGTGCAAACAAAAATGACACTTTTTGTATTACTGAGAGGGTTAATCAGATGAACGTGAAAAAAATTTCGGATAAATTGAATCTTTATTACCAGCGAGTAAAAAAGCTCTATTTCAGAGTTATCTATATTGGGTTTAAGACGGTCGTACCAGTCCGTCAGAATCAGGTAGCGTTTTTATCAGATTCTCGTTCAAGTTTGTCCGGGAATTTTGAATATATCGTCAATGAGATTAATCGACGTCAAGACCCTTTTAACATGGCATTTGCCTTGAATGGCACCAATTACCAAGCCAAGTCTTTTTGGATGTATACCAAGATTGCATGGTTGATTGGAACCAGTAAATACGTCCTAGTGGACGACTTCTATCCATTGGTTTATCCATTGAAAATTCGTAAGAATACAGAGTTAATTCAAGTCTGGCATGCGGTAGGGGCCTTTAAAAAGTTTGGCTTTAGCCGTGTCGGCTTGCCCGATGGACCAGATCCAAAATCTAAAAATCATCGAAACTATACGAAAGCCATTGTGTCGTCTAAGCATGTGGCACCATTTTATGCGGAAGGGTTTGGCATTGATGAAAGTCGCGTGCGTCCACTGGGCGTCCCTAGAACTGATCTGTTCTTCGACGAAAAGAAGAAAGCAACAATTGTTCAAGAATTGGCAGAAAAGTTACCTTTCATTCACAATAAAAAAGTTATTTTGTTTGCGCCGACTTTTCGTGGGCGTGGGCAGTCTAATGGCTACTATCCATATGAATGGCTCGATTTTAAAGCCCTACATGATACGTTAGCACCATTAGGCTATGTCTTCTTATTTAAAATGCACCCATTTATTAAAGAAGCGGTGCCGATTCCCGATGCGTATACCGACTTTTTCTTCGATGTCTCAAGTTCTCGTGAAATTAATGATCTGTTACTGACGACAGACGTGCTAATTACGGATTATTCATCGGTCATTTTTGAATATAGTTTGTTAAAGCGTAAATCAATCTTTTTTGCACCAGATTTAGAAACGTATCGTGCGACCCGCGATTTTTATGTTAACTATGAGGATTTCGTTCCCGGACCAATTACATCTGATATGTCTGAAATGATTTCAGCGATTCAACATGTTGATACACAAAGTCAGGCCAAGCTACAAGACTTTCTTGATTTTTATTTTGATGATTTAGATGGTCGGTCATCCGCACGTTTTGTTGACGCGTTGGAGAATGATTTTGGACAGCAAGTAAAGGATTAACTGGCGAACATTGATGATAAAAGGTCATACATTTTGCATTAATGACGCAAATGGTGTTCAAGATTAGCGTGTTTTAAATGCCGAAATTATAGTGTATAATCGTCCGAGAGAGATTTAGACAGTTTTCTTGATTTTGTATAGAGGGATATAGGACATAAAAATGAAACTCTGGTTATTTGGAACATATAAATGGCAAGGAAATCCGAAAGCTTTGTTAATGTATATGCAAAAGCATAATGCACAAACACACGAAGTCTGGTGGATTGCCGATACAAAAGAAGAAGCACAAATGGTTGCCCGTCTTGGCTACAAAGCGACGTATGCGCAATCAAACAAAGCAGAACAATTGTTTAAGGATGCTGATGTGTACGTCACTGAAAATTTCCGTGAAAGTTATCCAACAACCTTGAACAAGGATGCCATCATCCTTAATTTATGGCACGGTGTAGGCTTAAAGCATATTGAACTGGGATTAGGTCCTGATTCAACCCTTGCGGAGAGTATTGTTCGTAAGTATTCCCGTAATTATGCCTTATATCGCAATAATTTGAAGTTCTTAGCAACGTCACCCGCAATGGAGAGTCATTTTGAGGCGGACATGGGCTTGACGGACGATCAAATTATTCGCGGTGGTTATCCACGAAACAGCGTCTACCGTGAACCTGGTATGCGTACGGATAAAGGTGCACTTGATTTCATCGATGATTTTGATGAAGTTTATTTGTTTGCGCCAACATATCGTTTTACAAACGTAAATGGATCATTCAAGACACTTTTGCCTGATTTAGCGGCAATTTCGGAAAAGATGGCAAAACATAATGGTCTCTTTATTTTGAAGTTGCATCCATTCATGCTACAAGATCCAGAATACTTGCAAGCTGCCAAGCAATTTGCAGATGATAAGAACATTTACTTCTGGAATGACAAATATGATGTCTACGAGATTTTTGATAAAATAACGGTTGGTGTTGTCGACTATTCATCGATTTTCTATGACCTTTTGGAAAGTGGTGTCAGCAAGTTTATTCGCTACATTCCGGATTATGAACAATATGTCAATGATTCTGAACTTATCGGTGACTACTTTGAATTGACGGGTGGCGACATTGTTACGTCATTTGAAGGCTTATTGCAAACCTTTGATACGGACATTGAGCCCATTCAAAATAAAGACTACTTGATGGATTACTTCTTTAAGTATGAGCAAAACCACTCAATCGAAGACTTGATTCGTGCGGCAGATGCAGCACAACCTAAGCATGAACACTTCCCAGAACTCCACACCTTCGATATTTTTGATACCTTAATCCAACGTGATGCACTTTCACCAGACAGTATCTTTGCTAAGGTGCAATCAGTCATGGGTGACTATACGGAGGAACCATTCTCAAGCTACTTAGTTGAAAACTATGTGAAAGTCCGCAAGCAAGTGGAGCTGGATGTGCGGGATGTCTTTAGAAAGACAACTTATGAACGTCATACAGATAAGATTGAAGTAACGTTACAAGATATTCTGGGGCGTTTACAAGCAAACCACAATTTAAGTGATGCACAAGTTAAATTCTTGGCAGATACTGAAGAACAATTTGAAATTGAGGCGGTCCAACCAATTCAAAAGCGCATTGACCTGCTCTTTAAATTAAAAGCGGCTGGCAATGATGTTATGTTGATTTCAGACATGTACTTGCCTGAACACATCATCAAGGAAATGGTGAAGCGTGCCGATTCACGTTTAGCAGATATTCCAATGTATGTCTCAAGTTCAGTCGGTTACCAAAAGGCTACTGGACGTCTCTTCAGCTATATTTTCTTTGATATTGATTATCATTATCAAAAGTGGGTGCATTATGGAGACAATAAGGAAGCTGATGGGACAGTGCCACGTCGCTTAGGTATCCAAACCTATAACCATGATATGGCTGAGTTTGTGCCAAATGAACGCTACTTCGTGGACACTGCCGATCGGAGTTTCGCTTACGATGCTTATCGTTTGGCAACCTTATTTGAACGTCGTCGTTGGGAATTGCTTGATCCAAAGCAAATGAAGTTTGATGCGCCATCATACTATGCTTATTCATTTGTTGGGCCAACTTTTGTACCCTATGTGAACTGGGCCTTGCGTGATGCCATTGAACGTGGTTACCAAACGGTGTACTTTATCTCACGTGATGGTTACTACCTGAAGCAAATTGCTGATGTCTTGATTGAAACGGAACATTTGCCAATTAAAGCGAAGTTTATTTACGGTTCACGTAAAGCTTGGCGTGTTGCCTCATTCGTTGATGAAGTTGATCCAGCCTCATTTACACCATTTGGGATGTTTACCGTAATGGATGACTTTGATGATATGGTCAAGTCGAGTCAACTACCCGAAGATGAGTTGTTGCAGATTTTGCCTGAATTAGAAGGTTATCGCAATGAACCAACTTTGACTGGTGATATTGCAGTTGGAATCCGTGAAATCTTTAGTCATTCTGAAGCTTATAAGCAACGTTTACTTGAAATTGCAGCAGAACGTCGACCAATTGTGACGGATTATTTGAAGCAAGAAATCGACTTCGATGAAAAGTTTGCCTTTATTGAGTTCTGGGGACGTGGTTATACGCAGGACACACTAACGCGTTTGTTGAAGGATGCCGCCGGCAAGGATGTGCCAAATCCATTCTATTATGTCCGCAACTTCACTGAGACGACTGGCGAATCAATTCGTCACCGTTTCACACAAATGCCAGCAAACTTTAGTGATTTTGAATCAATTTTTGCAACCACACCATATGAGAGTATTCCTGGTTACAAGCGCGTTGATGGACGTGTTGAACCAATCTTTATTCCAAAAGAGAATAATTCACATCAGGCAATTTCTGATAACATTGAACGCTTTGCTAAGGATTACGCAAACCTTAATGTTGACGATCCAGACTTCTTTGATCGCTTTGTTGGCGAAAGTGAATTTGAATATTACTTCAGGCACCCATTTGATCCATATATTTCTTCAGTCTTTGCGCAATACAAGGATAATCTTGCCATGTATGGAAAGACACGTGCGTTTGCGCCTGTTCTAACACGTGCGGATGTTGCTTCATGTCACTCAATTGATGAACTACGGACAAAGACGAAGAATATTGGTATGTCATTGTGTCAATCATCGCAAGGTGCACGTGATGCTTTCAAGCAATTACAACTTAAAGAGGGTGTTCCTGTAACGAATATTCCACAGGTAACCAATATTTTCCCAATTAATAATTTGAACCACTACATTAAACTTAATCAACCCACACCGTTCAAGGTTGAGCTATTGAAAAATCAATATGCATATGCCGGTGTGAAATGGGTTGATACGGCGCAAAGTAAGTTCATTCTTGAAAAGGGAAGCATACTCACAGTGGAAGGTGTTGATTGGAACGTTGGTGGAGTCCCACGCCTTCGTACTTCTGTTGGTTATATTTCTGCCAACAAGGAATTGGTACGAATGGTAACAGATGCCAATGTTGCTGAACATATTGTGAAAAATAACCAACCAAGCATGGATTTGGAAGAACTCAAGTCCAAGACAAAGCGTAAGGTCAAGAATGAATTACGTTCAGCTTTGAATTTAGCAAAATCATTGCCGTTTTTGGATGGTAAATAATTAATTAAAAACAACCTTATCTCTTGATCGGGTTGTTTTTTTGATGTTTTGATTGTGGTATACTTTGCAACAATTACACGTTGATTTAAGATATGGAGATGCGAGTTATGAAAAAATATCTCATACGAAGTGGACTTACTCCGCTAGACTATAAAACGCCTAGCGACTTAATTGCCCGTGACTTCATTGGTACAAATTCAGGAAACATGCTGTATGCCTATGGTATATTCCGTAATTTAGTAAGTCCCGACGTTACGATTGATAGCGACGAGTACGTTGTTAGTATGAATCGTGTGGCGGACATTAATGAGCAGTATGATGGCTACATCATCGCATTGGCTGATGCGATTCGACCCGATTTTATGCCCACGCTTAAGGCACTGACCAAGGTGATTCGTGCTTTAGATATTCCGGTCTACCTAATTGGTATGGGGGTTCGGGCTGATTATGGTGTTGCAGGTGCTGATTTACACTTTGAGTATGATGATATTGTCCGTGACTTTGTTGCGGCAATCTTGGAGAAGTCTAGTGTTGTTGGTCTCCGCGGTGAAATTACATCACAGTATTTAACCAATCTTGGCTTTAAAGCCGGACAAGACCATGTTGTGATTGGTTGCCCATCAATGTATGCATTTGGTCCGCATTTAAAAATCAGAGACTTACCTCGCCATGTCAATCTACAGACGGCACGGTTTACCACAAATCTTTCAAAAAGTGCACCGCAAGCCACAATGGACTATCTGAATCATTTACATCGTGACTATGCGGATGCGAGTTATATTCCACAAGAGTATGATGAATTTAAATTGTTATACACTGGTGGTTCAACTTTTTCAATCGACCATTATCCATCACATATCGAAGATCCAGCATATGCAAGCGGTCAAGCAAAATTCTATCTCAACGCACCAACTTGGATTAATGATATGAAGTCAGCGGACTTTAGCATTGGTACTCGTTTTCATGGTAATGTTGCGGCGACTTTAGCTGGAACACCAAGTATCACCATTCCGATTGATGCACGGATGCAAGAATTAGTTGAGTTTCACGGTTTACCCTATATCTTGCCGGAACGCTTAGCTGAAAATCCAACTCCTGATGTGCTACTACAAGAGTTGGATGTACATGCGCCAGAAAAGAAACAAGCTACCAATTATGCTAATTTTATCGCCTTCTTAAAAGCCAATGGTTTGGAACCTACGATTGAACAAGACCCAGAAATGGCTTATGCCGATAAATTAGAAAAGCAAGCGCACTTATATCGAGGCGTTGCTTCCTCTGAACAAATCTCGGATGTTGAACGACGGGCACGGCTAGCTGAAGGGACTACGGCTAATCTAATCAAAGAAAAGCGTTTAAGGGCAGCGATCAAGCACCATCAAGAGAAAAACCGAGCCTTAACAAATGAAAATGATAAATTGCATGCACAAATTGAACAACTCCAAAAGCAACTGAAAACGGCAACAGAAACCCCTGATGAAGAATAAATCAGGGGTTTGTTTTAAATTTATTGGTTTAAATATTTTGACCTTTAATCAAATTGATGCTATGCTTTTGTAAGCGAATCAAGTATAAAGGAGATTAACGATGAAAAAAGTACTGATTGTCATGACAAATGTACCAACATATGGTGAAGCCAATGACGCCACAGGGCTCTGGCTTGGCGAAGTCACTGAATTTGTGGAAGAACTAGAAAAAGCGGGTATTGCAGTTGACTATACAAGTCCAAAAGGTGGGTACATCCCGATTGATCCACGTAGTCTTAAATATGCAGACGCTTCCATTATGGATTATTATCGGTCACCAAACTTTATCGATCGGGCTTTGACGAACTCAATTCCAGCTAATGCAGTTGATGCAGATGCATACGATGCCATCTATTATAGTGGTGGCCATGGTGTGATGTGGGATTTTCCAAACAATCCGTACCTTCAAAGAATTAGTGAGCGGATTTACCAAAACGGTGGCTATATCACATCGGTGTGTCACGGAATTGCCGGGCTGTTTTATTTACAAGATGAACAAAAGAATCCCCTGATTACGGGTCGTAAAATTACTGGATTTACAAATGGTGAAGAATTGTTAAGCGGGAAAATCAAACAAGTGCCATTTAGTAATGAGCAATTAGCACAGGAAAAAGGGGCTAAGTTTGAAAAGAAACGTCCGTATAAACCATTCGCAATTCAAGACGGTCAGTTTATTACAGGTCAAAATCCATTCTCACCACGACAAGTCGCAACGCTTTTAATTAAAAATCTACGTTAACTCATGAAAGGAGCAAACTTATGCAAACAATTCTTGGAAGTAATGGACAAATTGGTCAGGAACTAGCGAAAGCTTTATACGCTGAATACACGCACGATATTCGTTTAGTAAGTCGAAAGCCACACCAGGTACACGCCACTGATGAACTGGTTGCAGCAGATTTATTGCAATATGATCAAGCTTTACAGGCCATTGCAGGCAGTGAAATCGTCTATTTTACGGTAGGCTTACCTTATTCACTCTGGGACACTCAATTTAGACTAATTTTGCAGAATGTGATTAAGGCTAGTCAAGTGGTGGGCGCCAAACTCGTGTATTTCGATAATACGTATATGTACCCCAAAGATGATACGGTTCAAGTTGAAAGTACACCAATTGCCCCAGTTGGACCGAATTCTACAATCCGCGCGGAAATGACGAAAATGGTGCTAGATGCGATTGAAACTGATAATTTAGAAGCGGTGATTGTGCGGGCACCTGAATTCTATGGTCCAGGTCAAACACAAAGTATTACGAACTCAATGCTCTTAGACCCCATTAAACAGGGAAAACGGGGCTATATTCCAGTTAGTCGAACCACATTGCGCACCTTAATTTGGACACCTGATGCTAGTCGAGCCATGGCATTAGTTGGAAATACACCCACTGCATACGGACAAACGTGGCATTTACCAACAGCCACAAGTTTGTCTTATCAAGATATGGTGCAAAAGGCAGAACGTATTCTCAAGCACGAAGTTAAGACGCTAACAGTTCCCATGTGGGCTTTTAAAGTTGGAAGTTGGTTCAAACCTGAAATTAAAAATATGAGCGAATTGCTACCACGCTATCAGTATGATAATGTCTTTAACTCGGATAAGTTTCAAAAGGCTTTTCCGGATTTTGAAGTCACATCAATTGATCAAGGCTTGATGCAAATTTTCAAAGAGGCCCATGATATTTAAGAAAGGTATCAGGTATGAGCAAACAATCGGATTTAAGTGAACAAATTAACCATGATTTCTCGGAAGTGACGGATTTACTGGTTGCATTAGGGGATAAAAAACGGTTAGAAATTCTCTCTAAACTCATCACGGCATATCACCAAGAACCACTATGTGTTAAGGATTTAACGGAATTGACTAATCTTTCGCGCCCAGCTGTCTCGCATCATTTAAAAATTCTGAAAGATGCTGGGATTATTAACTATACCAAGCAGGGGACGCAAAGCTATTACTATATTGATAATGTGCAATCAAATATCGATAAAATGCAACATTTAACAAATGATTTACTGAAAATCACGTGTTAAGATAACTTTCCTTGACACTGCAGGTTCAATTCGCTACAATATAGTAAAGAAAGCGCTTACAAGGGCGTTACATCAGAGGGGGATAAACTTATGTCAGATAAGAAGATTTCAGCAGGACTAGCAGCATTAAAGGTTATGGAAGGCTGGGGTGTCGAAACAATCTACGGTATTCCATCAGGAACATTAAGTGGATTCATGAATGCCATGGGAGATCCAGAGAACAAGATTAAGTTCTTGCAAGTCAAGCATGAAGAAGTTGGGGCGATGGCTGCCGTGATGCAAAAGAAGTTTGGTGGTCAACTAGGTGTGACAATCGGTTCTGGTGGGCCTGGAGCAACGCATTTGATTAATGGATTGTATGATGCAGCTATGGATAATGTGCCAGTTCTTGCTATCTTGGGTTCAAAGCCAGTGCGTGAATTGAACATGGATTCATTCCAAGAATTGAACCAAAACCCAATGTACGAGAATATTGCGGTTTATAATCGTCGTGTGGCAACACCAGAACAATTGCCACATTTGGTTGATGATGCGATTCGTACAGCGATTGCCAAGCGTGGAGTTGCAGTGCTTGAAGTGCCAACTGACTTTGGTTTTGCCGAAGTGGATGAAGAATCATTGTATTCAACACCACTTTATTCATCTGGATCAGAATTCCAAAACTATCGTTCAGCTCCTGTCTTAGAATCAGAAATTGATGCAGCCGTTGACTTGTTAGAACAAGCTAAGCGTCCCGTCATTTATGCTGGAGTTGGAACGATGGGACATGGAAGTGCGGTACAAGATTTAGCACGTAAGCTAAAGGCACCCGTCATTACCACTGGTAAAAACTATGAGACTTTTGAATGGGATTTTGAAGGCCTAACAGGTTCAACTTTCCGTGTGGGTTGGAAGCCAGCCAATGAAATGATTTTGGAAGCCGACACAGTGCTATTTGTTGGATCAAACTTCCCATTCTCGGAGGTACAAGGAACTTTCCGCAATGTTGATAAGTTTATCCAAATTGATAACAATCCGGCTATGATGGGAAAGCGTCATGAAACGGACGTTGCCATTTTGGGTGATGCCGGGGAAGCAATTGATGCGATTCTTGATAAGATTACGCCAGTAGAAAATTCTGCATGGTGGAATGCTAACGTCAAGAACGTTCAAAACTGGCATGAGTATATGGACAAGTTGGAGCATAAGACTGAAGGACCCTTGCAAGCCTACCAAGTTTACAACGCCATCAATAAGTATGCGGATGATGATGCCATTTACTCAACCGATGTTGGAAATGTGACCCAATTGTCACTTCGTCACTTGCACATGACACCAAAGAATATGTGGCGTACATCACCATTGTTTGCCACAATGGGAATTGGTTTGCCTGGTGGGATTGGGGCTAAGAAGACATATCCTAACCGTCAAGTTTGGAATTTGATGGGTGATGGGGCCTTCTCAATGACCTATCCCGATGTTGTAACCAACGTGCGCTATAACTTGCCCGTGATTAATATTGTCTTCACGAATAAAGAGTACGGATTTATTAAGGACAAGTACGAAGACACCAATGAATACAATTTTGGGGTCGACTTTACTGATGTTGATTACGCTAAGGTTGCAGAAGCCCAAGGGGCAGTTGGCTTGACGGTTCGTCGAATTGAGGATATTGATGAAGTCATGCAAGAAGCTGTGGCTCAATATAAGCAAGGACGTGTTGTTGTCGTTGATGCTAAGATTACCCAAGACCGTCCAATTCCGGTTGAGACATTGAAGGTGGATCCAAAGCTTTATGGTGATGATGTCGTTAAGGCGTACAAGGAAAAGTACGAAGCTGAAGACCTCGTGCCACTTCGTGAATTCCTAGAAGCTGAAGGACTAGAATCACGTTATATCAAGGAAAATGATACTGATAACAAGTATAGTTTCTAAGCTGGCGTATAAAATTCACTTATGATAAATCAAAAGACGTTCAACTCATTTAAGAGTCGAACGTCTTTTTTAATTGAGATGGTTAATAAGCCCCTCAAGCTGACGCGTCATGGCGTCGGCATTCTCTTGAATGCGGCTTACAGCATAGATGTTAAACGTTGGTAAATCTGCATCAGTTAATTTAATTTGTTTTAAATCCTGATCGACATCAGTTAAGGCAAGGGTGGTGATAAAACTCATCCCACCGTGTTGACGGACTAAGTCTTTTAAAAGCGTGAGATTACTGGTTTGGTACGAAATGGTGGGGTGCACACCATTATTTTCACTGAGTTGGGTAAAGACCGAATTGTGAACAAAACTTTCATTTAATAGGATAAATTTTTGTTGATCTAAATCTTTGAATGAAAGCTGATCTGGAGCGGCCTGATCTGCAGTAACGAGTACAAATGGATAGGCACTAATCTGTTTACATTGAACATTTTGGAGTCCTGTCGGTGGCGTAGGTGCACCAATGAGCGCCATATCTAACTGCCCCAGACTCACCTTGTTGATTAAATCGATACTACCATTTTCAATGGTTTGTACATGTTCTAAAAGATTATGTTCAAGAAGTAAATGACTGAGTTGCGGAGCGTAGTAGGTGGCAATGATTGGTGGCAGTCCTAGCGTCAATTTTTGCTGCGTCTGAAGCTTGATTTCAGATTGGGCAAAATGATATTCGGCAACGATTTTTTGTGCAGCCAGATAGAGTGTTGAACCTGCGGGAGTTAGCGAAATGGTTTTATGAGATTGGTCTCGTTTGATTAACTGAGCTTCAAAGTGTTCTTCAAGGCGTTTAATAGCATACGTCACACTGGGCTGACTAATATCAAAGTGCTTGGCGACTGCTGTAAATGAGTGTGTTTCAGCTAAATCAATAAAATAAGATAAATCGTTAATATTCATGCGATGCTCCAATCTCATATAAGTATATCTTATTATAACACGTGGGTTTGACTATAAATTTAGGTGGTGACTACAATGTGGATATACATTAAATAAAAAGCAATTTATGGAGGCATTAAGCATGCGTGGATATGAAGTATTAAATAACCCATTTTTAAATAAAGGGACTGGTTTCACCCAAGTTGAACGTGAAGAATTGGGGTTAATTGGATTACTTCCTAGTCATGTGCAAAGTATTGATGAGCAGGCCGATCAAGCCTATGCACAATATCAAACAAAAGCAACAAACTTAGAAAAGCGGCTCTATCTTTCACAAATTTTTAACGAAAACCGGACGCTATTCTTTAATTTATTGGATAAGCATGTGGCTGAATTTATGCCAGTTGTCTATGATCCCACAATTGCTGACTCGATCGAAAACTACTCAGCATTATTCGTGAACCCGCAGAATGCAGCGTTCTTAGACATCAACCATCCTGAAAACATCCAGGCAACTTTGGAGAACGCAGCCGATGGACGTGAAATTGACTTACTCGTGGTGACCGATGCCGAAGGAATCTTAGGTATTGGTGATTGGGGTGTGCAAGGTGTTGATATTGCTGTTGGTAAGTTAATGGTTTATACTGCTGCAGCCGGAATTGACCCTAGCCACGTGCTTCCGGTTTCAATTGATGCTGGAACCGATCGTCAGAGTCTTTTAGATGATCCAGCGTATCTTGGTAATCGTCAACCACGTGATCGCGGTGAAAACTTCTTTAACTTCGTAGATAAGTTTGTTAAAACTGCGCAATCATTGTTCCCTGAAATGTACTTACACTTTGAAGATTTTGGTCGTTCAACGGCAACGAAGATTTTGAATACGTATAAAGCTGACTGGCCAACCTTTAATGATGATATTCAAGGAACTGGGATTGTGGTGACAGCAGCGGTCCTTGGTGCACTCGCCATTACTGGTGAAGACATCAAGGATCAGGTATATTTGACCTACGGTGCTGGTTCAGCTGGGACTGGAATCGCCAACCGTGTCTTAGCTGAATTCATGCAACAAGGCCTTTCTGAGGAGGAAGCTCGTCAGCGATTCTACATGGTTGATAAACAAGGACTTCTATTTGAGGATGACGATACACTCACTGATGAGCAACGTCCATTTGCTCGCTCACGTGCAGAATTTGATCATCCAGAGGAGTTAACGAATTTGGAAGCGGTTGTTAAAGCCGTCCACCCAACGGTATTAGTTGGGACTTCGACGAACCCTGGTTCATTTACCAAGGAAATCGTTGAAGAAATGACCGCCAATACACCACATCCAAAGATTTTCCCTCTCTCAAATCCAACGCGTTTACATGAAGCAATGCCAGCTGACATCATTAAGTGGTCAGATGGTAAAGCACTTGTTGCAGCTGGGGTTCCGGTTGCTCCGGTGACCTATAATGGTGTGACTTATGAAATCGGACAAGCTAACAATATGCTCGTCTATCCTGGACTTGGTTTAGGGACGATTGTCTCACAAGCGCGGATCTTGTCTGATGGCATGATTTCTGCTGCTGCCCATGCATTAGGTGGCATGGTTGATGCAAGTCAACCAGGTGCTCCCGTATTGCCGCCAGTATCAAGCTTACGTGAAATGTCTGAACGTGTGGCAATTGCAGTGGCAAAGGAAGCTGTTGCTGAAGGGATTAACCGTCAGTCAATGCCTGACGTTGAAGCAGCCGTAAAGGATGCCGAATGGGTTCCTGAATATTAATATTGATAATAAAACACTGCTTAACGTACCTCATTGCCGTTAAGCGGTGTTTTTTTGTTTATAAAAGTAAATCGTTTCGTCATGGACCTGTTTATCGGTATAATGAAAATTAAATGCATAAATTAAGTTAGTGAATTAATCGGGGAGATAGTGATGCCATACGTAATTGAACAAGATAGAGCAGTTATAAAAGAGATGACGCAAGAATTCTGTAATCAATTGCAGAATTATCGTTTTACAGATCAATTGGATAAGCTTTCTAAAAAAGAGTGTGTAGAATTTGATAATTTTGCGATTCGATTTAAAGATGCTGATATGTTTTGGTCTAAGTATGATTTACCTCAACCGATAGATAAAAACTATGCAGTTATTCAGACTGATTTGTTATTTGAAGATGAAATTTTTGAAGTGGGTGGAGATGTGGTCGTGGCATACACTCCATTGGATGTTTTATTTGAATGTATGGTAAATGCCGTTAATGAATATATTAAAAATGGATGCGATAATTTGGATGAGTTAAAGCAAATATTGAAAAAAGCTAAGAAAAATTTTGGATTAGCTGGTTGGAAATATTCTGGTGGCCTCATGAATCAACAGAACATAGTTGAAACACCCCAGCTAAGTAATATAGAAAAGCAACGGATATTGCGCATTAAATCGAGTGCTAAAAGTATACTGAACTATGTCTATTCAAATGGCTTAGATAAAAAAGGGTATGGTAGTATAGAAAAAATTGTCAAACAAATGGATACCATAATTAATGCAACCGATGTACCAACAATTAAAAAGTATGCGGGCTTTGCTAAGAGCATGACGAGGTGGTACGTTGATGATTCAACAAACTATCAAAGCCCTTTACTCTGGGAATTCTCTAAATTGGACGATAAAATAAAAAAATTATAATGTATCAGTAAATGCACATAGATCTAATCATGGAGAGTGCTATAGCCAATATGAAAAAGAAAATAATTGCTTTATCTATGCTGGTCGGATTGGGAATGGCTCTTGGCACAATAATGATTCAGCGTCATTATCAAGAAAAACAAGAAGTTAAGACGGTAAGCGATCAATACTACGCGGCCGCCAAAAAAGAAAATCAAAAAAGTGGTGTAAAGGATTATTTAAAACCGGCGGCTCCTGATAATTCTGATATCACCATTTATCGTAGTAAGCAAAATAATAAATACTACTTTATTAAGTCTAAAGAAGTGGGCATAGACACAAAGAGCCCAATCGTCGTGAATCGTAAGGGGCAGCTTTTAGGGAAAAGTGTATATATTCCGAGTTATGATACCAAAAAAATAAAATACAAACCATATGTCCATTACTATGAAGTAGATTTAAGTAAAAACAACCATTCGGTGACTTTAGTTGATCACAAGAAGATTGAGGGACATATCGGGTCAAAAGTATATGAGTCTCACAAATACAATGTTAAGCATGCGGTAAAAAGTAGGAGAGAAATAACGCAATCTCAGATTAGTAAAAACCCCCACTTATTAAATGCAGCAATCATATATTATGGGTATTCAGAGATAAGTCAGTCTATTGGAAGATGGAATGAATTAGCGGAATCAAGTTCGGGCTGGAAAGTATATATTGATAAAAATGGGCGACATTTGGCGTACGAAAATAGGCACGCTAAGCAGAGCGACCTAAAGTTACGACCAAATGAGTATCGAATTCAAGGTAATCAGGTTACCTATGAGAGTTTTATTGTTCACTCTAATGGTGAAGTGATGAAAAAAACGGTGAGCCTTCAAACTATTTTGAATTACGTAAATCGTGATCAGGATAGAGTGGCAGAAGTGTATAAAATGGAACACGAAATTTCTATTGAAAATCTAAAGTAGTACTGAAAAAAGCCCCAAACGCTCTTTTATAGCAATTTGTGGCTTTTTTTGATTGGAGAATGGATGCTTAATATTATAACGATACTTGAAGCCTCTCCTAGCAAAAAATAAAAATTATTTAGCCCGGTCATGTGTAGTTCCATTTTTTTGTGAGAGATTCGCCAAATCCTGATGAGATCATGCTCTACTAGTTAGAACAAATAGATGTTAATCTGCTTGAAAACATCAGTATTCCTAACCAACCGTCAGTCAATGCCTGACGTTGAAGCAGCCGTAAAGGATGCCGAATGGGTTCCTGAATAAATAGAATGTATTTTTAAAAGCGCTGATTGTACTCGTTACTCTCAGTGTTTTTTTGTGTTCCGACAATGGTCTTATTTTTGAACTTATGCTGTCGAAGGCCGGAAATATTATAGTGTTTTTTCTAATTTTCACAAGCAAAATGGCGGTTTCGTTAAGCGTAAGTTGGCTTTAAAATGAAGATGTTTAATTTTATGACACAAGTACAAAATAAATTGAATTTGTGAAACGAACGAAACTTTTGTGATGAGTAAACCATTAGAAAATTATATTTAATATGATTTCACATGGGGTACCCAAAATCATGAAAAGTTTTTACAACAAGAATTTTGAAATTATGAATCAAACATATTGCTGACATTAAAGTGTTTCTGATGCAATGGCGGTTTCGTTTCTATAAATAAATTGTCTTTTTTTATTTGATTTTGTGGGAGGGTAAAAATTAAAATTGAAAAACACTTACACCTTTGACAAAAAATAAGCTTGTGAATAAATTTGGTAGGGTGTATGCTTTTCAGTGGAGAAAGCGCTTTCTTTTTGGGGCTTATCAAAGTCCATGGTTATTTTGTGTATACGCAGTTTTATAACTTTGTGAATAATGCAAAACGAAAGGAACCACTGAATTATGTCAAAATATGTATTGTCTATTGATGAAGGTACAACTAGTACACGTGCCGTTATTTATAATAAAAAAGGGGAGACAATTGCCCAAGCACAGCGGGAAATTTCAATGTCTTATCCTAAACCAGGATGGGTTGAACAAGATGCGAATGAAATCTGGGTTGCCGTACAAGCGGTGATAGCAACCTCATTAATTCAATCGGGGATTCAACCGACGGATATTGCAGGTGTTGGTATCACTAACCAACGTGAAACGACTATTGTATGGGATAAAGAAACGGGTCTACCAATTCATAATGCGATTGTCTGGCAATCGCGACAGACTGCATCGATTGCTGAAAAGTTGATTGCTGACGGTCATAAAGATTTGATTCAAAAAAAGACAGGGTTAATTCCTGATGCTTATTTTTCAGCGACAAAGGTTCGTTTTATTCTTGATCATGTAAGTGGTGCGCAACAACGTGCTGAGAATGGTGATCTCTTGTTCGGAACGATTGATACGTGGCTTTTGTGGAAATTAACAGGGGGTGCGGTCCATGCAACTGACTACACCAATGCATCACGAACAATGATGTTCGATATTAACAACCTGAAATGGGATTCTGAACTGCTCGGGCTCTTAAATATTCCAGCAAAAATGTTACCCGAGGTTCGTCAATCATCTGAAGTATACGGTAAGGCCATTCCAATCCACTTTTTTGGCGCGGAAGTCCCTATTGCCGGAATGGCAGGGGATCAACAGGCGGCCTTGTTTGGTCAATTAGCCTTGGATCAAGGTGATGTTAAAAACACATATGGAACAGGATCATTTATCATGATGAATACTGGTAATAAACCCAAACTTTCAAATAATGGTTTATTGACCACAATTGCATACGGTATTAAAGGTGAGGTGACATATGCTTTGGAAGGTTCTGTATTTATAGCAGGCTCAGCCATGCAATGGTTGCGTGATGGTATGCGAGTGATTGAACGAAGCCCAGACAGTGAGGCGATGGCGAATGCTTCAACCAACGAAAATGAGGTCTATGTGGTGCCAGCATTTACAGGACTGGGCGCACCTTATTGGGATTCAGAAGCTCGTGGCGCAGTTTTTGGACTGACGCGGGGGACAACACGTGAAGATTTCGTCAAGGCGACGCTACAATCACTTGCGTACCAAAGTAAAGATGTGATGGAAGCCATGCATGCTGATACAGGTTTACGAGTTGCAAAATTGCATGTTGATGGTGGGGCCTCTCTCAATAACTACCTTATGCAGTTCCAAGCAGATTTGATTCAAAAGCCAGTTGTTCGAGCTGCGAATGTCGAAACGACAGCAATTGGGGCCGCCTACTTGGCTGGATTAGCAGTTGGATTTTGGTCAGATATTGATGAATTGAAAACATTGGTCAATCAACCCACTGAATTTGATTCAGAAATGTCAGTTGAACAAGCTGATGGCTTATACGATGGATGGATAAGCGCTGTTGAGGCCACACAAGTATTTAAGCCAAATCGGAAAGGTCAAATATAATGCAGTTTAATAGTGAGCAACGTACGCAAGCAGTTAAAACACTGAAAGAAACAGTCTTTGATGTTGTGATTATAGGTGGCGGTATTACAGGTGCTGGTATTGCACTTCAGGCGGCAGCATCGGGCTTAAAAACCGCCCTAATTGATATGCAAGATTTCTCTGAAGGAACTAGTAGTCGGTCAACAAAATTGGTCCACGGTGGGATACGCTACCTTAAGACATTCGATGTTGACGTCGTTGCTGATACGGTTGGGGAGCGTGCCCGTGTACAAAAAATTGCACCACATATTCCACGCCCATCACATATGATGATGCCGCTATACGATGAACCTGAAGCAACTTTTACGCCAATGAGTGCTGAAATTGCGATGGAAATTTATGATAAATTAGCTGCGGTTTCTAAAGATAGCCCCTATGTCCATAAGTTGTTGTCTGCAGAAGAAGCAAATGATTATTTGCCAATGTTAGATCAAACTGGACTAGTGGGACTAGCCATTTATCTAGACTTTCAAAACAATGATGCACGATTAACAATTGAAAATATCAAACAAGCGGTGACAGATGGTGCCGTTGTAGCTAGTCACATCAAAGCGAAGAAAATTTCAGATGGGGGTGCATTTAAGCAGGTTCAAGTTAATGATGACTTGCATGACGAAACGTTTGATATTACAGGAAAGCTAGTTATCAATGCAGCAGGGCCTTGGCATGATCGCGTAACTGAAATTGCTGATGAACCAACGACTGATGCGATGCGTCCAACCAAGGGTGTTCACTTGGTCGTAAAAAAAGATCGGTTACCTGTACCAAATACATTGTATTTTGACTCAGGTTTTCATGATGGACGCATGTTATTTGTCATTCCAAGAGCAGACAAAACCTACTTTGGCACGACCGATACTGATTACACTGGTGATTATGCGCATCCAAAAGTTGAGCAACCAGATGTTGATTACTTATTAACCGCAATTAATCGGCGCTTTCCCAAAGCTAAGATTACTCTTGATGACGTGCAGGCGAGCTGGGCTGGGATTCGGCCATTAATTGGGACTGGAGACTATAACGGTAACACCACCAAGAAGGCTGTATCGGATGATATTTTACATGCGCTTGATACTACAATAAATCAATACTTTGACCATGAAATCGATCGTAAAACGGTTAATCAAGCGTTACAAGACTTATCTGGGGGCGCAAAAAGCGCTTCAAGTGTTTCGCGTGGATATAAAATTGAAGTTGAAAATGGCATCATCAATGTGTCGGGTGGGAAATTAACGGACTATCGTTTGATGGCATCAGATACGATGAAGTTTGTTGCAGAAGCTTTATCAGATGAATTTAATCAGGCTGTGACGCTTATCGATTCAACAAATTATCCTGTTTCAGGCGGACATTTTAATCCTAATCAAGTTGATGCTGAAATTAATCGATATGCAGAACAATTGGAGTCATTGGGTGTTCTTGAAACTGAAGCTTTGGAACTTGCCAATTTGTATGGGTCTAATACACCAGAACTTGCAAAGTATATTGCAACGGGGGTGAGTGCACCGCATTTGTCAATCACAGAAACGAGTATGCTTCATTATGCCATTGAACATGAATTTGTTTTGCGGCCGATTGATTTCTTTTTACGTAGAACCAACTACTTACTTTTCAAGTCTGAAGACTTACAGCGATTAGAAGATCCGGTTATTGAAGAAATGTCAAAATGCTTAACATGGTCGCCGGAAACAAAAGCAATCATGCGTGATGAATATATACAGTTGCGTGACGAAACACAACTAAAGACGCTAAAAGAAGAGGCAGAACGATGACAAAACGAACCCCGTTAATTATTGGTAATTGGAAAACAAATAAAAAAGTTGACGAAGTCTATGAATTTTTACATGAAATTCAAGGGAAACTTCCGAATGCAAAGCAAGTAGAAGTAGGGGTTGCGGCCCAAGATGTCTACTTGCACGAAATGGTAAAATACAGTGAATCATTAAGCTTGCCGATTGGTGTATTTGCGGAAAATGTGCATTGGGCAGATGAAGGATCATATACGGGCGAAACGTCACCGGCAGCCTTAGCAGATATTGGCGTTACTGGGTCAATTGTTGGGCATTATGAACGTCGAAAGATGTTCAAAGAAACGAATGGCTCTGTTGGACTAAAGGTGTCTGCTAGTTTACGTAACGGATTAACCCCAATTGTTGCCATTGCAGAAGATACAAACCGTTATAATCCAGATGACGTCGAGATGGCACCACTTACTGAAATTGCAGTGGCTTTAGCCGGGGTTGAAAAGTCAGCTGCCCATCGGATTGTCATCGCCTATGAACCAGCGTGGGCCATTGGTGCAACTGAAGCACCATCGTTAGAGATTATTGAACATTCTGGGCGGGTGATTCGACAATCATTAGCTATTTTATTTTCGCAAGATGTCGCGGATAAAATTCGCATTCAATATGGTGGATCAGTGACACCGGAGAACGCTAAAAGTATCCTGAATTTGGCTGATATTGATGGTTTATTGATTGGTCGAGCGTCGTTGGAACCGGCAGCATTCTTAAAAATGGTGACCGCTGCGTCAGAAGGATAGTGGTGTAGGGTAATGAAGAAAAAATTATTTGGAGAGGTCGTTGGAACGGCACTTCTACTCTATTTTGGAACCGGATTGGTGATTTTTGGGAATTTTAATGATTTAGTTGGACCAGCAATTGGTTGGGGTTTTGCTTTGGCGGTGCTCATTTATGCCTTTGGCCCCCTATCTGGCGCACATTTTAATCCAGCAGTGACCTTGATGATGTATTTAACCAAACGAATGGAAGCCACAGAGGCATTCATATATGTACTCGCACAGCTTATTGGTGGGTTAATTGGTGAAACACTAGTTGTAGTCACCTATAAATCATTTTTACAAGGTACTGGTGGCATTTGGGCACAAGAAATTGCCAAGAATCACTTAAATAGTACCGTATTCCCAAATATTTCAAGCGGAGTCGCATTTTTGACCGAGGTTGTCTTAACAACATTTCTTTTGGTGCTGATTCTTGTATTGAACCATGCCAAGACGAATATGTACGCCATTCAGTCACCAATTGCGGTTGGATTAACCATAGCCGTCTTAGTATTCGTAGGTGGTAACTTAACTGGTGCTTCAATGAATCCAGTACGTTCGTTGTTTCCAGCAATTTATGCTGGTGGCATAGCTATGGAGGATTTGTGGGTATATCTCACAGCGCCGTTTGTAGGATCCGTGATCGCAGCATTAGTTGACCGATATATTCTGGATGAAAATACTGAAACAGCTAATGTAGCCAGTTAATCGTCATACAGTAACTGAAATCTATGTTGAGATGGTCTGTTATCGTAGCTTCTCGGAAGAAGCGAATCATGTACAAGATAATATAAAATATATGGTTAGAAGCATGTCGGGATCAAAGCCGAAATACTTCTAACCATTTTTTGAGGATGGGGAATTTCTTGCGGCCATTCATGCGTCGACGATTGTAAAACATGTTTAGATGGATATCCTAAAATATCTATCAAGTATCTAGTGTTTACTTCGACGAATGATAACTAACGATAATATATATTATGTAAACTAAAATAAGTGAAGCAAATGTCAACCCATTTACCGAAATTTCTTTTTTAATTTTTTGAACCGCAATATTTAAAGGTTTACCGCCCCTCTTTGATTGAAGTTAAAGTATATAATTTGTTGATATAAATAAAAGCAAAAAACAAATTAATTGTTCGTGTTTCTTTTTTATACACCAAATTTTTCTTGATCTAATTATAGCACAGCTAAAAAAGTATCACCACTAAAATCACCAAATTTATTCAAATATATTCACAAACCAACTTCTAAAAATTGTTAAATATTAAGTTTTATAAATTTTACCCAAAATCTATATATGGGATTGTTTATTTTTTAAAAATATGAATGTACTCAAACAAATGAAATCTTAAACACAAAAAAACACCCATATTAGATTTATTTTCTAATATAGGTGTTTACAGATGTTACATGAACCACTAAAAATTTTATTCACTTATTCACTTATTTATTTGCTAATTGATCATAATCTGAATAATCTTTTTCAAAACCACTTAAAGTCGCATCTGTCGATGACATATCACTAGCATTTGGTTTGTTATCATTAATCAATTTACCATTCTTATCAGTAACATCAAAGGAAATCACTTCAGATTCCTCTTTTTTAACCTTCTTATCATTATTTACATCATCACCTTCGGTCATATATGAAATATCATAATACATAACAATTTTACCGTGATTTTTACCATTGTCTGATTCTTCATTTAAATTCATTGAATCTAAAGCATCTGATTTATAACGAACTTGCTTAAGGGTGGCATGGATGCCTTCCATTGAATTAAAGAAATTATCCTTATTATCTTCTTCCACCTTTGCAAATACAGTATCTGCATCATTTTTAAGTGCACTATAATCCAACTTTGAAATATCCTTTAATCCTGAAACCTTTTCAGAACGATTTGCAGAACCTTTCAAAACATAACCTTCGGCTAACTGACTCTTTATTGTTCCAGTATCATACATTTTAACCTTATCGCCATTTGATAGAGACGGGTCAGTAGAACCACTTGGACTATATTTATCCGAAAGTGCTAAATCAGTTAAACCATATTTTTGTCCTACTGAGTCTACTTTTAATTCAGCCGATCCATGATGATTAAGTCCCGTTACTTTTAATGATACATGCTTTTCAATATCTTTAGCAGTTAATTCAGTAGCTTTTTTAAGCCCTTTAACTTTAAAAGTACGTTCACCTGATTTAATCGCTTTATTACTATTTGCACTAAGTTTTAAAAGAACTTTATCACCATTACTCAAATTAGATGAATTACCTTTAATATCAATCTTCGTCGCTTCTAAAGCATGATATAAAATCAATAGATGATCACGATCAGATGAACTAAGCGTTGTACTATTTTCTGTTAAATAGGAATTTGTCAAATTGCTATAGTCACTAAATGATGTCACATTTGAGGCATTTAATTCAATTGAATCAACAATCGAACTTGGAACCTTATATCTTTTTGCTGTCGCATCAAAGATATCCTGTGCCCATTTGTCAGAATGTGACATATTAGCTGACCCCGAACCATTATATCCACTAAAGGTTATATCTGCATCTTTAGACTTTAAAACGTTTGTTGGTCGAGAAACCAGATACCAACCCAGACCGACTATTGCCACAATTCCCAACGCAATGCCAATTATTTTTTTCAACCCAATTCGATTAAAAAATTCACCCATAATACCCCTCCTCTAATCCATTTTTAAACTAGTCTCAAAATAATAATAAATATGATACTATTTCAATCAAAAATCATATTTACATAAAAAGTATAACGCTTTATGTAAATAATTTCCACATAAACTCATTATTTTTTAATGAAGCACACCGTGTAAAATCGTAAATAAATTTAAACTAAGTCATTAATTTTAATAACCATAACTATATATAGAAGGAAAGAAAATAAAAAAATCAATAAACAACCCAATGTCTATTGATTCTACTATCTAGAAATTTAACCTATTTGCGTTCTGCTTGTTTTTTTAATTGCCGTAACCGTTGTAAACAAGCTTGATCATATCTTTTCTTAGGCGTATCTCCATTCAATGCAAGACGCATTGGTTTATTATTCAACACCTGACACGCTTTATCCCAATCCAACTGCGTATATTTTGTATAACCACCATAACCCATAAAATGTCTTAGATCTCGGTTTTTCCGTTCATTTGTTCCCCGTTCTTGCGGTGAATTAGGATGAGCGAAATACATTTTAATCCCATAATGTTGTTGCAAATGTGCCAAATAATCCCATGACAAAAATTCGATTCCATTATCTAAAGTGACTGATTTAACAAATTGACCATGAATAGACATAAAATAATCAAAAGCCTCTTTCATATCCCCAGCCTTTCGACTAGTCCCTAAACGAACAGCTACGGTATAACGTGTTTTACGTTCAACTAAAACCATAATACCAAAATGTGTACCATCTCGAGCAACAATTAAATCCATTTCCCAATGTCCAAAAAAACGCCGATCATTCACAGCTTTAGGTCGTTCAGTAATCGTTAAACGTTGTACTTGAGTAGATTTTAAATGATCCTCTTGTGCATTATAACGCTCAATCTTAGCATTTAATTTAGCGGAGCTCTCTTTAATTTCATCAGTCGAAGCATAACCAGGCTTTTTCTGATAACGCTTAGAGCGTCGACCATAAGCCGAAGTATTTACTTTGATATAGTCTTTTGCAATATAATTCCGAATCGTATTCGAACTCATTGGACAGTCTGGAAATGTGTGCACAAAATCTTCAGGAGAATAGTCTTTTTCATTTAAATAATGTTCGATACGTTTCTGCCATTCAAATGTTAAATTACGTGGCCCACTTCGATTATTTTGCGTATTCCGTCGATGTTCTGCTAAATTTGCTGAATATTTAATAAAATCGTGCACATATTTATTCAACACATGCTTGGGCACATCAGAAATATCACTTTCATTACCTCGATTTAATTCTCTCGAGATTGTTGATTGATTACGATTCATTTTTATCGCAATTTCTGACATAGATAACCGTTCTTCATTCCAATAATGTTCTAACATAACTCGATCTGCAAAAGTTAAATGTTTTCGATGACTCTGATTACTCATATTCTTGTACCTGCGCTTCTTTAAACTTACTCTCAATTGATTGCAATGAATTAAAAAACAACCGTTCATTTAATATACGGCTTAAACCATCTAGATCAGTTTGTTTAAAATAAACGATATCTTCATAGTTAGGCATTAACTGAACAATTTCTTCAAAGCGCTGCTGAAGTTCTGTTGTTACCCCATCAACCAAATTAAAATTCAATTCATAGGTTTCCAAGAGTGCCAATAATTGAGGGTCACCTAGGTAAGATGCTTTAAAATCAAGTGCGTGAACAGTTTGAAAATAACGATCTAAAAACAACTCTAACCCTAGATAAACATCATGTGGATCCTTATCTTCTAAACGAATTAAAACCACAAAACCAGATAATTCTTCAACGAGAATCAAAGTTGAAACGCGTTGATATTCTAAGTCTTCATGTTTAACATAAACTAACCATTGACCAAAGAAAATGTCTTGAGAATTATTTCTATGTATGGGATTAACAACCACTTCGCCTTTATTTTGAATTTTAACTAAGGCATCTTCACTATGTACTCGTTTTTGTATTAATCCTTGATCAATGTAATAGCGTATTGTTCGACCTGTGACAGAAACATCATCTGGATATAGCTGAACTATTTTTTCTGGTGATAACCCAAGCGTTAATTTATCTTCAATAAATCGTTTCATTTCAGGGGTTAATTGATGACGTTCTTCATGAACCATATTGGAACGAACCACAAACTGTTGGGCATACTCCGCAGAATATTTAATACGTTTATGAATCGACATTAACTGCAATTCATGATCCGTTAACCCTTGGAAATATAAAATATTGCCTCGCTTCAATTCTTGATCAATTTCACCACGGCTCCGATCTAAATAACGTGCAATTGCGCTCACTGAAGATTTGACTTGCCACATATGCTCAATAATCAGCCGCTCTTCAAAAGAGATCGCATGTTTTCGTACTGTTCTTTGAATAGTTATAAAACATCACCTACTTTCTAAATAGAAATTCTTAAATCAACTTAAGGATTAAAGAATGAATCAATAAAATAATTTTATCATTAAAATGCCATAATGCAAAATAAATATTCAAACAACTATAAAAAAGTAAAAATAATCACATGGCTCCATCTAAAATATTTGTAAACAAAAAAGCCAATGCAGGACCCATTTAAGGCACCACATTGACTCTTTAAAGTTGTTTAAGCATAACCAGACAATTTCGTTTATCATCGCCAAGCATAAATGAATGTTCTGTAACCACATTAAATTCATTTTTTTGATAAAATTTAATTCCTCTAGGATTTTTATCATACACAGACAAAACAATTTGACTAATTGCATTTGATTCTGCAAAACGAACTGCCTCTTGAATCAGTTTATAGCCTAAGCCCTTACTTTGAAATGCTGATAATATATATAGACGTTCAATTTCAAGTAACCCATTAGCCATAATTCCCCAATACTCATTAACAATATTAAATTTAGTATAGCCAATAAAATTATTTGTTTGTTTATCAATCATTATCAAAAAAATTGTATTAGGCTGATGAAATTCATTTTCCAATTTAGTTAACGTCATCTCATTTTGTAGATAAGTTTGTATATCATTAACAGAAGCACCAGAACTAAATGATTCAAAAAAAGTTTCTAAAGCTAATATTTGTAATTTTTCTAAATCTGTTGGCACAGCTTTTCTTATCTCAAATTGCATATTGCTCATATAACAACCCCTTTTTAAAAATTTAATTCAAAGATACCCCAAATTTAACGATTAAACAACAAAAATTTAAATGATTATCATAACCCTCTTCACTAGACAGACATCAATTCAGCTAATCGGTCAATAACCGCAAGATATTCTCGATCTAAATAAACCACTTGCCTATTTATTTTTTGAATAACTTCAAACACATCACTCCCAATTGCACCATGTTCAAAGCCCTGAATGCTATAAGTTTGTTGCTTGGGAATTTCTAAAACCAATTGATCAATTCTCTTAACCATACCAATCATTGTCGCATAATCAGTCATTAACTGGTCATCATCAACAAGCTCGAACTCAGATGTTAGTGTCTTTAATCGACTTGATAATTCATTAATTTGAAGCGCCATATTAGAAAAAACACCATCAAAATGCTTAAATGCCCCTTCCTCCTCAACCATACGGAAAGCAATTTTAACTTCTGAAAACTCCTCATAGGTCTGATTAAATTTCTGCTTTAAATTATCAAATAGACGAATTTCAATTGGTGTTCGATTTAAAGTTGCGAAAAACTGCTTTTTAATTGCCTTAACAATCCCGTCCTTTGCGTCAATAAAAGTCACGCATAAGGGACGAATCACATCCACAAATTCATACATCCGCACATCTGAAGTGCGTTGTTGATCCAAATTTTGAACTTTAGACAAGCGTTCAATGTAATCTTCAACATGACGGTCTACCTGAATAATACTTTTATACCATTCTCTTAGGTAATCAATTGCGGTTGGTAAATTAATCAAATCCAATATTTCAGCTAAATTAGACCAATTAGTGGTGTGTGTTTCTATTTTATCATGATATCGTTTTAAACGATTTAAATAAGTCCCAGGTGAACTAGGCATATCTTTAATCAGTAACTGACAATCAAGATAGAAATCCTTTGCAAAACTTTCCATAATATCTTGCCACATAAAAAAGCTATTAACACGAGTTTTCGTATCAATAGCTTCTAATTGCGGAGTTTGTGCCATAAGACTAGCCTCCCTTATTTAATTGTTTACGTCTTAGTTGTGCCCCGTTGCATTCTGTTTCAAATATAAGGCAAAATTAAGCGCGATTAAGTTGGTTTCTTTTAATATAAATAAATTTATCAAAATTCTTGCAGTAACTGCTTTATTATTTAACAGTTGGATCCGTTGAATTTGAAAAATGAAATGTCTCTGGTTCAACAGCTTTTATGGCATCTACAAAATCATCGGTTGTTAGATCAGAATAATTACCCGCCTTATTTACAATCGTGGGGACTGATTTCAAATGATAGTCCCCTTTAAAGTGTTGATTTGATTGCCCATTCATGTTCACAAGGACCAAATCTTGTTTAACGAGATTCCGTGCCAATAATAGGGGTAATGTCTTTCGACAGGTTGGACAGTCATCTCGATAAAAAACAACTGACTTATTAGACGCAATAGCTTGTTTGACATTTTCTGATGCAACAACTCGGTGAGCGCGGACAAAATGGTTATACTGACCCACACCAATACCCAGTAAAATAACGACCACAATACTAATCATTCCCCAGCCTTTGAGTGAAATCTCACTCAGATCTAAAGCACGCTTTTTTTGATGATGACGATTTACCATATTATTTAATCTCCTTTATTCCGTTATCATAAGTTAAATCTGTAATTCGATGGCTCTGCGTGTCATAACGAACATCATATAGTGCCGTTGACACCTGTTCATCTGAATTTTTAGTCATAATCCTATAATTGACCAATACCTTCCCGAACATTACGCCATTTTGAATTTTTGAAACATACAATTTAGATGAAACAAAAGTCGAACTCATACCATGATTATCAATATAGGCTTCCCCTGTTTCTTGACGATCTGTTTTAAATAAGTCACTATTTGTTACATTAATCCCTGCAATACCAGATTTTTCGATGACCGTTTTGCGATGATTATACGAATTTGAACTATCATAGGTTCGAAATAATTCAAAAAATTTATCTATAACAGGCTGTGCCTCATACGTTTGACGATTATCTCGATAAGATAATTGTTCTTTCGTTTGTGCCTGTTGTAGTGTTACGCTTTTCGTTTTAATATCTTTTTTTAATTGTTCTTCTTGATGTTCCGTTTTAACATACTCAGATGCCGCATGGGATGAAAAATACCAGGTTGAACCACATAAAACGATCAAAATAAGCAACAACATCTTACTGAGCTGGTTTCTAAGCATCATCTGGAACCTCCCGATATAAATGAGATTTAACAACTTGATTGGTTAACGTATCTACACCTAATGCAAACACCATGAGTTCATGATTATTTTGATCCGATTCTAAAGTAATCAGATAATTGACCTGTGTACCACGTGCTTCATCACGCTGAATTGATTTTAACGTATATTTTGGTGCCACCCCATTTTGAACTGATGTGGGTTGACGATAGGCATAAAGTCCCTTTAGAACTTCATGTGACACAGTATACTGGTCCATTTTTGTTTGAAAATCTAAAAACTCCGATTGCTTCTTAACAGTTGTATTTAAAGCCTGTAAACTAAACGTACGCATTTTTTGATCTAACGCAATTAAATCAATCGACTTTGGCTTTTGACTGGTTTGCGCCTGCTTAATTTTAATATCGACCTGCTTTAAATTGTGCTGCTTTTGCGAGAGTTTTTGTTTTAACGCATGTGATTGATTATTCAGTTGTACCCCATGATTCAAAAACAATGCAGACAGACCTAAAGCAAGTACAGTTATAATCATAACTTGTCCTTTTTTCATCTGATTTCCCCACTTAAAATTTGCATCTCTTCAATATGATCAATCGAAAATGCGTCGTCCAAAATGACACGATAGGTCCGACCTGAGATTGAGACATACCAACCAACGGCAACATTATAATGCCAATAAACCATCGTTTGCATTGGCATATCTAATAATTCTAGTACCTTACGACTAGTAACTTCATCACGTTTAACCATAATTTTCCTTCCTCTACAAATACAAAAAAGCCCTAATACAAATACAAAAAAGCCCTAACCAGAAATAAGTATCTAGCCAGAGCTTTTTAAATCACTATTTTATTTTTTAGTTTGATATGTCAGATAACCAAAACCGCATAAGATAAGTATAATTGCTGACCTTAGAATTGGATTTTGTATAAGAATAAATAATTTAATTAATATCCAACCGTTAATCGTAACGGCAATACAAAGAATCCATAGATACGTAATGGACACCCCTCTGTGAGCATATACAAACCCCAATACCACAATTACTACCGCAACAATGGTAATTACAATCATACCAAATATAAACCACCATGCCTGATTATTATTGTACGACATCACTTTAAATGGGCTCGATGTGTTAACATATTTTTTTTAATTCAAGATTAAATGCTTTCAATTTCACGAGATACACAATCGAGAAAACACAAAATATTAACTCCACTAATCCAAAAATATAGATTCTTCATCAAAATAATCAGCCATTTTTTCTAATCCTTACTATGTTTATAATTAATTGCTAATTTTAGTATACCCATTTTTCTTTTCTTATCGCTTATCTTCTTAAGATAATATAGAAAGAATATCAACAAACTGATCGCCAATATTACTAAAACAAAGATCGTAAAATTCACACTCAATGCATAGTTTTCAGATGTCACATCATGACTATTGGTATACTGAGTTGCCTTAACAGATAAAAATCTTTTGAACAACGGCAAGCCAATCAATAACAACGACACCAGAATAACCCCGCCAATCGTATTTTTCAGTGAATTAAGCATATCTGATTTAGCCTCTTCACGATTTAACATCAGTTCTAATTGTTGTTTGTTGTAYTTGRCATAGTGATTTAAGCATTTTTGGTCCTTCTCAAGATTACTTGCTGAATGATTGAATAAATAAATTTTCTTACCCCRRTATTTATTTTTGTCCATACAGCACCCCTTTCTAATAAAATGCTACATTTATTATAGCATTAAACTTTTCTAAAACAATGCAGACATACCTAAAGCAAGTACAGTTATAATCATAACCCGTCCTTTTTTCATCTGATTTCCCCACTTAAAATTTGCATCTCTTCAATATGGTCAATAGCAAAAGCGTTATCCAAAATGACACGATAGGTTCGACCTGAGATTGAGACATACCAACCAACGGCAACATTATAATGCCAATAAACCATCGTTTGCATTGGCATATTTAATAAATGTAAGACATCCAGGCTTAATTTTTCTTCCGATTTTTCCATAATTATAAATCCTTTCAAAACAAAAAAGACTGACAAAAAATGACAGTCTTTTCTATACACATATCACTAAAACACATATCACTAAAATTGACTCAATGGATTAATTAATTTCCATAAATTGATTGAACCTAATAGCTTCAGGCATGTTGTTAATCATAATTTAAAACAGACTGGTTTACAGCTCTTCAATTACCTCAATTGAATTTGGTTGTAACCAGGCGTACAATAAATCATCTCTCGAAATATTAGCACCAAGTGCCGCTAACTCCAAATAAAGAATCTCACCAACACTACCGATCCCAGCGGCATCTTCACCGAATTCATCTTCACCGAAATCAAACTCAACCAAGTCCAAGATCGTTTCAGATTCTTGATAATACCCATCAAACAATTGATATTGGTCTGCCGTCATCTTTACCGTCTTTTCATACGTATCGCGTAACCCATAAATAAGGGTTGTGATCAGTGCTTTCGTTTCAATATCAAGCGCATATTCATTAATTTGTTTTATTGCCTCATCAAATGTCATTGCCATTGTTTAATGTCCTCCAAAGGTTACTTAATTCGCTAGTTGTAATAGGATTTCCCCTGTATCCCCATAACATGTTTTGAGTTTAATCCAGTCATTTATAATAACAAACTCTGCATAATAATTTCCAGACTCATTTTTGAAAGTTAACAATTGTACTTTATCAGATGTAACTGGGATATTTCCCACGATTTTAGTAATCGACTTTGTTAAAAATAAACGACTATCTGGATTAATGCCTAAATTATATGTGTCCATTATTTTTTACCTGCCTTATTTCATTAACTTCCTTAATCTCACCACCAAGTACTTCTGCGATTTTTTGCGCATCAGATTTAATCCAACCGTCCACATACTCATAAAGCTGTAGATCAGCCCATGAATCAATAAATTCAAAACCAATTAATCCACTAAACGTTCGATACTGCACATAATCCAAGCCATCATCAGTAATACCATACACAATGTAACGATGTTCTTTCGTCATTTACTTATCCTCTTTTCTTATCAATAATTTTCATAATTCAATAGTTGTTAAATTCAATTGTATCGAAATTTGACGCCACAGTCCTACCTGCTATACAAAATAAAAAACCTAACTAATGAAACGATGGTTAGGCTAAAAATATATTTTGAATTTATTGATTCATTGTAAATAGAAGTGTTGCTAATCCAGTTAAACCAAGCACCATGCACCAAGCAACAAAAATAGGAATTGAATCCAAATGAACCAATTTTGAAACAATAAAATAATTAATTACTGCTGAAACTATCAAAACACATGACTGTGTTATTACACCAAAACTACTGGAATTTAATGTGTGAATTATTGTAAATAAAAAGCCCAAGAGCATAATAATTCCTATAAGTATAAATACAATACCACCTATAAAAAATGAGAAGGAGGCTTGGTGATTAAATGATGTAATATTCATTGCTTGATCAATACTCAATTTTAAACCAGGATGATGAAATGAAGATAGCTCTGCATTCATATTTTTTAAATTGGACATAAATAGCGAACTCGTTATAATATATGCAACTTCAAAAGATGACATAGCTAATGTAGGAATATCTTCAAAAAAACTAAAAACAAAAAATTTAATGTAATCCATTTTAATTGTCTCGATTCGAATATTCTTTTAATACGTCCTCCATTATAAACAATTTCCACTTATTTTCGGAAATATTTTTAATAAAATAAAAAATAAGAAGTAAAAAGAGTATCACAAATATCACAAACAACGTATTTAATGCAACTTGTCCTTGTAAAATGACAACACTGGGGACGGATCTTTTAGAAACATTGGTATACGTTGGATAATAGAATAATGTTATTATCTCAGAAAACCAATTTTTAATTTTTGAACCAAAATCTGACAATAACGCCGAAAAAACAATAATCACGGTCAATGTAAAAATGTTTTTTTGTTTGTCCACAATTGACTTTTGATCACAATACTTTGAATGTAGTTCTGTAGAAGTTAATTGTAAATATTGTTTTTTTAAAACCATATAACGTTCATATTGTCTTTGATCATGATTGAAGGGCGAATAATAATAAAACATTTTCAAATATGCATGAATTACATACAAGATACCATCTTTTATTTTTGTTAAAAAAGTAAACATAACTTAAATACCTCTTTTTAAGATTTATTACACATAACACAACTTACCCTACATAAATATTTTATATCAGTTAATAAACTGAAAACCAGTGATCTTGATCTCTAATGACTGACTTTTTTACTTATATGCTAATGCAATTCTTATAATACCAATTTTCCTTTCCTTATTACATATCTTTTTAAGATAGTGTATTAACTGCCCCATAATACTCTATTAATCATCATTAGAATTAATCATCATTAGAATTAATCATCATTAGAATAAATTATCTTTGTATTCGTCACATAGATCCCACCACCGTCCTCCTCGTCAGCTGAAGCAGTTTCTGATCTATAGAAGCCATCGTACCCAAACACACGAAAAGTAGCAAAATATTTATCCGCATCAGTATCCACATGTAAATCTATTAAAGAGATAGTATCATCATTTGCCTTTAAAATTTGACAGATTGCGTACACACTCTTAAATAAAAAATCAGATAGCTCAAATGTAATTCCAAAAACATTCATAATATATCCTCCAATAAGGCATTCTTGTATTTGCTATTGTCGCAGTATATTTGTTAAAAGTTGTTAGCCATCACCTGTCCCCCGTCTCAATCGATACTCTTAAATTTTCGAAGACCTAAGACCTAAGACCTAAATAAGTCACGATTCACCAACTTCCACTAAATCGCGCTTAAAGCACCAAATACTTACAACACCAAAATTCACCAGCAACAAATCACCAATTTCTGAAACATGTTTTTCTCGAATACATCGACCAACTCGTCCCTTACTAACAAATTTATTCTGAAAAGTTGTTTTGAAATGTTTATCCACATTATGTTTATTCATAGTCCAATACCTCAATCAATTCTGGATGTTGATATGCCTCAACATAGTTTAATTCGTTTGAAAGGATCACTTGGGGTTCTTTACCACGATAATCAACAATTCCTAACCCTATCCCATCAATTTTACGCATCTTATTAAGCATCATTTTAGTTAGCGCTTCCATCTTTACAGGCTTGGCGTACTTCTTGTTAAGCTCTATAAATGGCCCTAAAATTTCAGCAGCTTGCGCCCCCGTCAATATAGCCATCTCGCTGTGCCTCAATTAGAAATCGTTGTAGTGCCATGTTTGCTTCATCAAAGTCTGTTGCATAAAATTCAGGTATACTCATTATTCTTCCTCCAATATTCTTTCTGCTAATAAGGCACTTATTTACCTTGAATAAACGTCAAATTATTCCCATTCTTAAACTCACGGAATGAAATCGTGCCACTCCCACCATTAACAACGTTACATTCACTTACTAGAAATGAACCGTCATCGTTGACATATTCCACAAAAGCAATATGCCCATAAGGACCTAGTGCCCCATATTGACCACCTTTAAAACTAACCGCCCAGCCAACTTCTGGTTTATTCGGCTGAACCTTCAAACCATGTTGTTTTCCAGTCTCACCCCAATTACCACCATTTCCACCATCGCCTGAGAACCATGGAACTGGATGACCAGTCTGCTTCATCCGATTGTAGACATACCAGGTACATTGGCCAAACGGATATCGATTATCGGGATAAGTCGTACTACGTTTATTATCAAATTTAATCTTATCCTTATATTTTGCAGGTACTTCCTTAACAGGTGCTCCTGAACTCTGGCCGCCAACTGGGGCAGGTGTCCCACAGCCTAACGCTTTGGCATCATCAGCTGTCGTCGTTGCGTTCAACGTCGCATTATCTTTGGCATCTTGACTCAACTGCGACTGATGCTTTTGCGCCGCAAAATCTAATTTAAACGTCTGCTTGATTGATTGTGCATCAGCCATGATTTGCGATGATTTACGTTGTGCAGCATCACCAGCGGGCAATCCTTCATAACCGACATTCCAAGCTTCTTCAGCTTCTGCCATAGATTTGGCAGATAACAATTTAGTTTGAACCCCCTTATAAGCCCCATTGAGCTCCCGCTCTGTTAAATCCATTTGCGATTGCACCGTATCTTGTGTGTTTCCATAACGATTTCCGTTTGGCCCCCCTTTTCCCCATTGGAAAATACCAACTACACCGCCACCTGGATTCACAATAGTTGGATCAAAATTAGATTCTTTCCAACCAATTGCCAAAACGGTTGCGATTTGATCGCCCGAAAAGCCCATCTTTTTAAATCGTTCGAGCGCATACTGCATATTTTTATGCACTTTACTGCCAGAATCTTTCCAACCACCTGAACTCCCCCCAGTAGCTAACATCGGTGTTTCTGTATTGACGGTATCCTTACATGAGTTACTAATACCCACAACGGCAAGGATGATTACGCTAAGTACTAAAAATAAGCCTATAAGCACCCCTGACGGGATTAAGACCTTTTTCCACATAATTGCCTTCCTTCCAATAAAAAAGCACTCATGCTCGTTTTAAACGACATCAGTGCTAATCTAAACTATTCTTCTATTAATTTAAGTGGTTCTGGATAAATTTGTACTTTACTTGGGCCTCTTTTATTTTCAGAGACGAAGGTTGGATAACGGGCCTGCATGATACGAAAAACATCCGCTTTCGTAGCTTGTTCGGTGTATAACTTGTCTGTTTTTAAGCCAATTAATTTAAACATAGAGGACCCCCCTTTATTTGATTTAATTCAAAAACAGTCAAAACCCAATAAACCCGTGCAACGCATCGCTTTAATCTATAAAAAAGACCCCATTGTAAAGTAAGTTGATTTCTTTGCTTTTGAATAGACTTAGTATTCTACTTTGATTAATTATTGTCAAGACTTTCATGTTCCTGTTTAGCAGCATCTGCATCGAAGTCTTGGTAAAGTTGATCGTCAGAATTAACAGGTTCTACAGGTGTTATATTCGTAGGCACTTCTGCATCCTTTGGCAACAATACCTCTTCACTTGGTGTGATACGTCGTTGGTCTTGATTTTCAAAGTCGTCCACATGATCAGGTAACTTAGTGATGTTCACTTTTGACGCACCTGGCCGTTGTGATGTCGGATTATGATCGTCAATTTGATCTAAGTCCTTTGGAATGTCGACATCAGGATCAACATCATCAAACCCGCTTGGGATATCAGGCTTCGAATCATCAAAATCATCACCGTCCAAGTCACTTGGAATATCCACATCAGGATCATCCTCGGGTAATTCAGAATCAGGACCTTCCGAATCTTCAGTACCCTCCTCATCCTTTTCGTCCTTTTCGTCATACACATCATCGTCATCATCCTCGAGTTCATCAGCTAACTTAGTATCAATATCATCTTTAATGTTGTTTTGTTCATCATCAAATGAATCATGAACCCCATCGGGATTACCAGTATTTTTGCCTGGATACATTTCATTCAATTTATCCAGTAATTGATCTAATTTTTCGTCAGTAGATTGTTCATCGGGATTCCGTGGCTCCGCTGACTGGGTTTTTCTATGACCAGAAAGCGAATCACGACCAGCTTGCAAAGCTGAACTCACATTACCTGCATATGGAACATTCGAAATAGTTCCGCCACTTAGAACAGATAAGAATTGATTACGGAAACGGAATACCAGATATAGCAATACAAATTGTAAAATCGTTGAAACTAAGACCTGTGCTAATGCCGCGGTTCCCTTTGGATTTCCACCACCAGAAGTTAATAAATCAACAATTTGTCCTGATAAATTCACGACAACAATCAATAGCACAGAACCAGCCTTAAACAAAAAGGCTTTAACCACTTGTTCCATACCCCGATAGAAAGAATTACCAAACCTTGGCACAAAGGAAAGCATCGCTAATACTGGTGTACCAAATACTAACGTTAGAGCAATCATCGTCGCAATCCAATTCAAAAAGCCAATCAGGACATAGGGAATGCCATCTAATAGCACCACAAATATCCCACCGAACGCCACCGAACTTTTTTGTTGCGCATTTTCGTTCAATAAGAATGATTTATAGTTTTTTACCTGGGTGTCACCTTTTAATTTATCAACATCTTTTTCTGATAACGGTGAGGGTTTTAAAAATAATTTAATTGCAGGATCGTTTACATCAGATTCACCAAAGGTTCCAATTCGCCATAACTTATACGTACTATTATCAAAATAATTTTTACGAACGATTGCCACCGAACTAGAAGCCGTTGCAGGGGTTTTAGAGGTTAATTCCGTAAAATTTTTATTAGAGTTGTCCTGTTTTAATGCGTCAGAAATATTTGTGGCGAGTGTGGCAGACAGACTATCTGAAACAGAATTTAAGTCTGAGACAATCGGACCAACATTACTAAACCAAAATGAAGACGCCGCAATTAAAACAAACATTTGAATGAGTTGTTTTACGCCAGCTGTCCGTCCTTTTGTAAAGTAGTACATCACCGCCACAAGGGCACCAATACTTAAGAAAGTCCCCATAATCACACCTGAAAGACCAGAATAGAGTGATTTTGTAATACCAGCAGCCCAATTAATTAAATCATTAACGGATGAAGTGTTGAATAAGACAGTAATCAATGAATCCATTGACGTATAAATCATCATGGCAAATGACCAAAACGTATCCGCTAATAAGTAAGTTCCTTTCGCATCTAAATTAGTAAGGCCAGCACTTTCATGATAAAGTTTAAAGCTATTAATATGATTGATCACATAATCTAAATCCCCCTTTTGATAGGCATCAAAAATCGGACTATCATTCTTCTTTGGATCAGTACCTGTAACTGCATCAGCGACCTTTTTAGCGGCACTCCCCGTAGATTTCACGGCATTACCGATAGAATGGATCGTTTGTTGTACCAAATTATCAGCTGCAAAAATATGCGGGCTAAGCACAAATAAGCCAATAAAAAAGGCCATTAAGAACAGGATTCCTAATTGCCAAATGCGTTTCYTATTTAATTTTAATTGCATAATCTCTCACTTTCCACAAAATAAAAAGAACAACTTTTTAGTTGTTCTTACGGTCTACTTTATAATTATGACTTTCATAAATTAATTTTCCCGTCTTTGGTTTCCCGTGTGCGTTATCCATAGGCGAGACTGTATTTGAATCAGGGGTAACATAGTCGTACCAAACTTGTTTCTCAAAATAGACATTGTTTTTATCTTTAACATCACCTGTTTTGGTTAGTGGCGTTTTATCAGCATCAATAACAGGATAAGCTGTTTTAACTATAAAGGCATTGTTATCTTGAGATCCTGGTGCTAGCCAGATACTCGCATCAATGTTGTCTATATTAGGTTGATTCATATAATCAAAATCTATAAAGTCTTGGTTTGTTTTATTAAGTGATAGAACCAAAGCTTTACCTGCATTGGTTGCTAGTTGTATTTTTCTTTTTTTTTGTTCTTTTTGAAGTTCTTTTTTATGTTGAATTTCAAGTTGCTTTTGGTGGTATTGTTGATACCCTACGCCACCAATTGCAATGATGACAACTGCTACAATCCCACCAATTAACCATTTCATATTCTTTGTCATGACATGTTTAACTCCTTTTAATGATACTCTCATTATACCATAATAAAGTTTTGAAATCATAGTGTTTCAATATTTTATATGTAACACCTAGTTGCTTTTTTATAAATTTTTGCTATACTTTTTTAAAAAATTAGAGAGGTGTGAATAAAATAGGAAGATTTTGAATTGTTGTCAGAGTATGATTTCCCTGGTGGAGCAATATTTACCGTATTACTTCCTACACGACTTTTAAAAGACAATAAAAACGTTCAGAATACAGTTTATTCTCACATAGTTTGGTATATTCTTTCCTTAGTTGCAATTGGGTTTTTAAATTTGAAGTTGGAAAGTCTGAAAACAATCGTATCCATATGGGTAAAATAATTGACATACCAATACAACCAGTTAAGTCTTGTGAGGATACAGTGGATTTACATAGATATATAATCCCAACCATAGTTAGAAAAAGTTTGATATAGTATTTCCAAAAATAAACAATAATGATCATAAAAGTCATATGATTTTCTCCTTTTAAGCCATAGTTTTAATCACTATGGCTTTTTAT